>NZ_CADFGI010000013.1:0-217362 GCF_902833695.1 Paraburkholderia sp. BCC1876
CGGGTATTCAAGGCCCGGTGGGGCTACTCGCCGGATGGTGAGGTTGTTTCGCGAGTTGGGACGGTTGCAAGGAATGGCAGCGTTCTCGATCTGAATGACGGTACGGACATTCCGATCAGTAGCGATGAGACTGACCAGTGGATCGATAACTACAACTATGGCGATTCGCCGGTTGGGCCGCCTGCGAATCTGCAGGGCGTGCGGCAGATGCTGCGGGCTGGAGGTTTTGCGGGGACGGGGACGGTTTGCGGCGATTGCCATTTCTCCGCGGGATTGATCGACGGGGCGGCGCGTGGGATTGCGTTTGTCTGGCGGCTCGCGCAGAACCCGGCGGTTCGATATGGGATCGGGCAGGGTGCGAGGAAGGCGGCGGAGAACTGGGAGCGCATCAAGGCGTTGTGCAAGCCCGCCGCGGAGACGGAGGTCGATGGGATTCCGCCGGGCAGGATTACGTCGGAATACGTTGATATTACGGTGGGCTTCAGCAGGCGCAACATTAAGACGGATGTTGGCAAAGCTGAGTTTGAGGCAAACCTTGTCGAGAGCGGCTATGTACAGACGTTGAGTAAAGATGGTAAGGCAGACATCTTCACTAAGGGGGAGAGCCAGTACACTGTCCGCGATAATTCCACATCCGGCTATATCACCGCAGACGTGAAACGTAGTGGTTCAAACATAGCGAAAATCAGACTGGGGGGACAGTGAGTAAAAGTGAATACCTGACCGACCATGCAACCTTCGACCGTTTGCGGAGACAGGCCGACGAGGGCAAGAGGCTGGTTGCCGACGCGGTCCGGGACGGTACCGCGCTTTACTTTGACTCGTCCGATATTTGCACATTTCAGTATCACGCTTTCTTGCGGTCGCTTGTCGCGAAGACCGGCGAGACCGCGTTCGCGGCACTCGTGTTGCGACCCGCGCCGGAAGAATATTTCTACCACCACTTTGCAAAATATTCTGCGTTGATCTTCCTGCCGGAACATTCGGATCAGGATTTTGTGGCATCGCTCAATGCTGATCCGGGTGGGAGCCTGGCGGACGCGTTCGATGCTAACTCTGAGCGGTATGCCATTTTTCCACTCAGTGGAAAGTGGGCGATTTACGCGGACCGGCAACAGGAGCTAGCTGCAATGGCGGGACCGCGTGATGTCCTCGCGTTTACGCGCCTGCATTATCCGTTCGCGGTCCTTGAGGAGAGTCCCGGGTTTGCAATTGTGGACTAGGTCGCTGGGCATCGCAGATCACCAAGGGCCAACCGACGCATCGATTTGCACAAGCGTATTTGCGTCAATGGCTTGGCGCTGTTTCAAGGGTGTTGTCCACAGCCTTGCCAACAAATTCTGTGGACAACTGGAGGAAGATGTTCGGAGTCTTGGACAAGATACCCGCGAGGCGCCTATTTGAGCGTCGTCGAGCCTGCAATGACGCGTGATGCTTACGCATGAGCCGCCAGGCGATATCTCTGCCGCATCAACCACTTGCCTGCGATGTCAGAACCTTATCCACAGCCTTGCGAACAATTTACGTGGACAAGTTTCAAGTCCAGCGCAAGCGCCAGCGCACCCCACCAACGCCGACCCCCAACACCGCTTCACCGCCCTAAGCCTTAAACGTCGAAGCCGACACATCTTCCCGCGACTGCACCTGCAAAACCGCATCCCGCTTATCAAGCAAGTGCTGCCGAAGAATCGCGCTGAGCTTCTTGCCGTCGCGTGCTTCAAGCGCCTTCAGCATCTCGTCATGGTCGTGAATCGCGCTATCCCACTTCGGGATCTGGAAATTCGACCGGAACCGGAGCGCCTGCAAACGACGATTCACCGCGACATAAGTCTGTCGCAGCGCTGAATTTCTGGCCGCCTCATTGATCTTGTCGTGAATCGCCTGATTGCGGCTGTAGTACCCGGCCAGATCGTTTTGCGTGCGGCACGCGAGCATCGCGTAATGCAGCGCCTTGATCTCGGCCAGCTCGGCCGCCGTCATGCGCTCCGCCGCCAGCTCGCCGGAAAACGCTTCGAGACCGCTCATCAATTCGAAGGTCTCGCGCAACTCCGCTTCCGACATCTTCGATACCGAGGCGCCCCGGTTCGGCTCGATCTCGATCAAGCCCTCCGCCGCCAGCACCTTCAGCGCCTCGCGCAACGGCGTGCGCGAAATCCCGAGCGTCTCGCACAACTCGCGCTCATTCAGTTTCTTGCCCGGCTCGAGCACCCCTTCGACGATAAACCGGCGAATGTGCTCAACCACCGTGTCGTGCAAGCGCTGCCGCTCGACCTTCGGCATCAGCGGGGAAGCGCCCACACCCGCATCGAAATCCGAATTTTGCATACAAAAGCCCTCACATCGTGTTACGTCGGATTTTATCGGAAGCGCACCGATTAGTTAAGAGCGGGGGTAAACACCGGTCCGAAAAGGCAATTTTCGCCTTGGGGGCGTCACGGATCGTCTGATATAGTTTTTTGCATGCAAAATTCAATCGGAGGAGCCCAATGCTCAAATTAGACTTTCACCCCGCTGGCCGTCACTTTCTGCAGATCCCGGGTCCGAGCCCGGTGCCCGACCGTATCCTCCGGGCGATGAGCTACCCGACCATCGATCACCGCGGCCCCGAATTCGGTGAACTAGGTCTGCAGGTGCTCGAGGGCATCAAGAAGATCTTCAAGACGCAGCAACCCGTGGTGATTTACCCGGCGTCGGGCACGGGCGCCTGGGAAGCGGCGCTGTCCAACACGTTGAGCCCCGGCGACCACGTGCTGATGTTCGAAACCGGCCACTTCGCGACGCTGTGGAAAAAGATGGCCGAAAGCCTCGGCCTGAAGCCGGAGTTTCTCGGGCTGCCGGGTATTGAAGGCTGGCGACGCGGGGTTCAGCCGCAGATGATTGAAGAGCGTCTGCGCGCCGACACCCAGCACACCATCAAGGCCGTGTGCGTGGTGCACAACGAAACGTCGACGGGCGTCACGTCGGATATCGCCGCGGTGCGCCGCGCGATCGATGCCGCGGGTCACCCGGCGCTGCTGCTGGTCGACACGATCTCGGGCCTCGCGTGCGCCGATTACCGTCACGACGAATGGGGCGTCGACGTTACCGTGTCCGGTTCGCAAAAGGGGTTGATGCTGCCGCCGGGCATCAGCTTCAACGCGATTTCGCCGAAAGCGATCGCCGCCAGCAAGCAGGCGAAGCTGCCGCGGAGCTTCTGGGACTGGGCCGACATCGTCGAGATGAACAAGACGGGCTACTGGCCGTACACACCGAACACGAACCTGCTTTACGGGCTCTCCGAAGCGCTCGACATGATTCTCGGCGAAGGGCTCGACAACGTGTTCGCCCGTCACGAGCGTCTCGCCGAAGCGACCCGTCGCGCGGTGCGTGCGTGGGGCCTGGAGATTCAGTGCGCCGATCCGTCGGTGTATAGCCCGGTGCTGACCGGCGTGATGATGCCCGACGGCATCGATGCCGATGTGGTGCGCAAGGTTATCTACGAACGCTTCGACATGTCGCTCGGCACGGGTCTCGGCAAGATGAAAGGCCGCATGTTCCGCATCGGCCATCTGGGCGACTGCAACGATCTGATGTTGCTGGCCACGTTGGCCGGCTGCGAGATGGGTCTGCGGCTCGCGGGCGTACCGCTCAAGGAGAGCGGCCTGCCTGCCGCTATGGAGTGGTTGAGCCAGCCGACGAAGGCGTCGGGTTTGAAGGCGGCAGCCTAACCCGCCCCAGACGCGCGGCCGCCCTGCTATTCGCCCAGCGGCCGCGCAGAAAAAAGCAACAAGCAAGCAACAGGCAATCGACAACACCAGCACCAGGCAACTCGCAGCCAGGGAAGGCGGGAGCACTTCCCTCACCAAGCCGCGCTGAGACGCGGCCCGAACAACATGCGATGGCCCCGCCTCAGCCTATGCCGCTGACGGGCAACGACGCAGCGCGCCATTTCAGGCGTGCCGTCGACACATGCAATGGAGAGAGACGATGAAGCGGTTTCGTGTGACCAGTGCGAGCAGTATCGTTCTAGTGATGCTATGCATCATGTACTTCATCACCTACCTCGACCGTGTGAACGTCAGCACGGCGGCTGCGGGTTTCGGCAAGGAATTCAACCTCTCGCATACGGAAGTCGGCCTCGTGTTCTCGGCCTTCGCGTATCCGTACCTGATCTTTCAAATCATCGGCGGCTGGGTCAGCGATCGCTTCGGCGCAAAACGCACGCTGCTGTTTTGCGGCGCCGTGTGGGGCGTCGCGACCTTGCTGACCGGTTTTGCCGGTGGTCTGGTCTCGCTGCTGGCCGCGCGCGTATTGCTCGGTTTCGGTGAAGGCGCAACCTTTCCCGCCGCAACGTCCGCCATGGCGCGTTGGGTCGCGAAAGAGAAACGCGGCTTCGCGCAAGGCATCACGCATGCGGCGTCGCGGATCGGCAATGCGGTGGCGCCCGGCCTGATCGTGCTCGTGATGGCAACGTGGGGCTGGCGTGAATCGTTCTATATCTGCGGCGTGTTCAGCCTGTTGTGGGTCGCCGTGTGGGCCTTCACGTTCACCGAGCATCCGAAAGATCATCCGCGTATCACGACTGAAGAACTCGACATTCTGCCCGCGCCGAAGCCGAAAGCCGCCAGCGTGCCGTGGGGCAAACTGTTCCGCCGCATGTGGCCGGTCACGATCGTGTACTTCTGCTACGGCTGGACCTTGTGGCTGTTCCTGAGCTGGATTCCGCAGTACTTCCTGCATAGCTATCACCTGCAATTGTCGAAGTCGGCGATCTTCGCTTCGGTGGTGTTTTTCGCCGGTGTGCTCGGCGACACGCTCGGCGGCATCGTGACCGACTGGATTTTCGCGCGCACAGGTAGCCTGAAGCGCGCCCGTAGCTGGATGGTGTCGGTCTGCATGTTCTTCTGCCTGCTCTCGCTGATCCCGCTGATGTTCACGCACGACCTGTATCTGTCGATGGCTTGTCTCGCGTCCGGCTTCTTCTTCGCCGAAATGACGATCGGTCCGATGTGGGCGATCCCGATGGACATCGCGCCGGAATTCTCCGGCACCGCGAGCGGCATGATGAACACCGGCTCGGCACTGGCCGCGATCATCTCGCCGGTGGCGGGCGGTTTTCTGATCGACTACTTCGGAAGCTGGGAGTTGCCGTTCGTGGGCAGCATGCTGTTGATGGCGATCGGCGTGGTGCTCGCGTTCCGCATGCAGCCCGAGAGCAAATTCGCAGTCAATCCGGCGGACAACGGGCAGGTGCCCACCCGTCTGGGCGCGTAACCAGCCGACGACACGACGCCGTTCTCTCTCCTCGCTTCAAGCACGCTATGACGACATCACTTAGCCGGCGTCTCGCCGACGCACGCCGGAACCACACCACGCTCGACGCGCTGTCGCCAGAGCTTATTCCCGCCGACGCCGATGCGGCCTACGCGATCCAGCACGAGATGCTGGACGCAAGCGGCGCACGGATCGGCGGCTGGAAGATCGGCGCGAAGTCGGATAGCGGTCCGATCCAGGGCGCGCCGCTGCCCGCCGTCGATATGCATGCCGACGGCGCGCGGCTGGCGCGTGCGGATTTCACGCCGTTGGGCCTCGAACTGGAAGTGGCGTTTCGCTTCGGTCGTCGCTTCGACGCTTCAACTACGCCGTATAGCGAAGCGGAAGTGCGTGCGGGCATCGGCTCGATCGGCGCGACCATCGAAATCGTGTCGAGCCGCTACGCGGCGTGGCCCGACGTCGACAAGCTCGCGCAACTCGCGGACTTGCAGAACAACGGCGCGTTGCTCGTCGGCGAGTTCACGCCGTATCGCGAGGACTTTCCGTTCGTGGCGCCGTCGCTGCGTTTCAGTTTCGACGGTCACGACGTGGTTCAGACAACACCCGCCAACCCCGCCGGCGATCCGCGGCGTCTGCTGACGTGGCTCGTCAATCATGCGACGTCGCGTGGTATTGCCGTGACGCCGGACATGGTCATCACCGCCGGCTCCTACACCGGTATGTTTTTTCCGCAGAACGCGGGCACCGCGAGCGGACGCATTGAAGGCCTCGCGCCGGTCAGCCTGACGCTGTACTAGCTAGCCCGTTTTTCCAAAGGCAGACGATATGACGAACCCCACCTCCGCTTTGCTCGTCAAGCCGATTCATCTGGTGCCCTCCGCCGCACGCCTGACGACGCCACTCGCGCAGCACCTGCGCAAGTCGTTGCGCGGCGACGTGTTGTTCGACCTGGCGAGCCGCGGCCGTTACGCAACCGATGCGTCGATCTACCAGATCACGCCGATCGGCGTGGTCGTGCCGCGCGATCAGGACGATCTGCGCATCGCGCTGGAAATCGCCCGTAGCGAGAAAGTGCCGCTGCTCGCGCGCGGCGCGGGGACGAGCCAATGCGGCCAGACCGTCGGCGATGCGCTCGTGATCGACACGACCAAGTGGCTCAACAACATTGTCGATTTCGATGCCGACGCGCGCACGGTCACCGTCGAACCGGGCGTCGTGCTGGACCATCTGAATGCGTGGCTCAAGCCGCACGGTCTGTGGTTTCCGGTCGACGTCTCGACGGCCGCGCAATGCACGATCGGCGGCATGGCCGGCAATAACTCGTGCGGCTCGCGCTCGATCGAATACGGCAACATGGTGCACAACGTCGAGGCGATCGACGCGATTCTCGCCGACGGCGCCGAAGCGCATTTCGCGTCGTTGCGCGACGCACCACAAGGCGCGCGCTTGCAGCAGATACTCGACGGCGTGACGCGGATCGCCCAGCGCGAACGCAACGAAATCGTCGCGCAGGTGCCGAAGGTATTGCGCCGCGTGGCGGGCTACAACATCGATCTGTTCGATTGCCAGAACCCGCGCGCCTATACCGACGACGGTTTCGCAAACCTCGCGCATCTGCTGGTCGGCTCGGAAGGCACGCTCGCGTTCAGCCGGCAGTTGACGCTCAAGCTCGTGCCGCTGCCCGTGCATAAGATGCTCGGCGTGGTCAACTTCCCGACGTTCTGGCAGGCCATGGACCTGACCCAGCACATCGTCAAGCTGAAGCCGGTGGCGGTGGAACTGGTCGATCGCACCATGATCGATCTGGCGATGAGCAACCCGGCGTTCCGGCCAGTGATCGGCAAGGCGCTGGTCGGTGAGCCGCAGGCGATCCTGCTGGTGGAATTCGCGGGCGAGGATCGCGACGCACAACGCGCGTCGCTCAAACAGCTCACGGAACTGATGGCCGATCTGGGCTTGCCCGATTCGGTCGTGGAGATGCCGGACGCGAACGAGCAGAAAGCGCTGTGGGAGGTCCGCAAAGCCGGGCTGAACATCATGATGAGCATGAAGGGCGACGGCAAGCCGGTGTCGTTCATCGAAGATTGCGCGGTGCCGCTCGAGCATCTCGCCGAGTACACGAGCCGTCTGACGGAAGTGTTCCATCGTTACGGCACCGAAGGCACCTGGTACGCGCACGCGAGCGTCGGCACGCTACACGTGCGGCCGATTCTCGACATGCGGCGCGACGGCGCGGTGAAAATGCGCGCGATCGCCGAAGAAGCGGCGGCGCTGGTGCGCGAATACAAGGGCGCCTATTCGGGCGAACACGGCGACGGTCTGTGCCGCGGCGAATGGGTGGCGTGGCAATACGGACCGCGTCTTAACCAGGCGTTCAGCGAGATCAAGACGCTGTTCGATCCGGAGAACCGCTTCAATCCCGACAAGATCGTGCGTCCGCCGAAGATGGACGACACGCGCAATTTTCGCTTTGCGCCTGGCTACCAGGAACAGCGGATCGATACCGCGCTCGACTGGTCGGCGTGGAATGTCGAACGCGATCCGCTCACGGGGCAGGAGACCTCGCCGGGCACCGGCAACGATCTGTCCGGCGGTCTCGCGAAAGCCGTGGAGATGTGCAACAACAACGGCCATTGTCGCAAGTTCGACGCGGGCACCATGTGCCCGAGTTATCGCGTGACGAAAGACGAACAGCACGTCACGCGTGGACGCGCGAACACCTTGCGTCTCGCGATTTCGGGGCAACTCGGCGAAGCGGGTTTGGCGAGCGACGACGTCAAGGACACACTCGATCTCTGCGTGTCGTGCAAGGGCTGCAAGCGCGATTGCCCGACCGGCGTCGACATGGCGAAGTTCAAGATCGAAGCGCGGGCGGCGCGCGTCAAACGGCACGGGCTCCGACTGCGCGACAAGCTGGTCGCGTTCATGCCGCACTATGCCGGAGCGGCGAGCCGCATGCCGGGTTTGATGGCCTTGGCCGACAACGTGCCGGTGCTATCGGCGTGGTTCAAGCGCGCTGTGGGTTTTGCGCCCGAGCGGAGTTTGCCGCGCTTCAGGAAATCGTTTCTGTCGAACGCAGAGGCGGCCAAACCGCCCAAAGGCGGCGCGTTGAAAGAGGTGCTGTTGTTCGTCGATACGTTCAACAACAACATGGAGCCGGACAACGCGCGCGCCGCGCAGCAAGTGCTGGAAGCCGCCGGCTACACGGTGCATTTCAATATGCGCCAGGGCGAACGACCGGTATGTTGCGGCCGCACCTTCCTTGCGGCGGGTCTGGTCGATCAGGCGAAGCAGGAAGCGCGGCGCATGCTCGATCTGTTCAAGCCGTTCGTGGAGCGGGGCGTGCCGATTGTCGGTCTGGAGCCGTCGTGTTTGCTGTCGTTGCGCGACGAGTTTCTGCACTACGGTTTCGGCGAAGAGGCGCGGCAATTGTCGAAGCAGGCGTTTCTATTCGAAGAGTTTCTGGTGCGTGAGGAAAAGGCCGGGCGTTTGCAACTCGCGTTGAAGCCGTTGACCATGTCGCAGGCGCTGGTGCATGGCCACTGCCATCAGAAGGCCTTCGACGCGTTCACGCCGGTGCAAACCGTGTTGAAGTGGATTCCCGAGCTGAAGGTATCGACGGTGGAATCATCATGCTGCGGGATGGCGGGCAGCTTCGGCTACGAAGTCGAGCATTACGCGACCTCGCTGGCCATGGCGGAATTGTCGTTGCTGCCGGCAGTGCGCAAGATCGACGCCAATACGGTGATGGTGGCCGACGGCACGAGCTGCCGTCATCAGATCCACGACGGCGCGGGCGTCGACGCGATCCATGTGGCGCGCGTGCTGGCAATGGCGTTGAAATAACGCTGAAGCTAACGCTAGATCGAGGAGGCAAGCCGCCTCGCGTTTCAGGCGGCGACAGCCAGCCGATACGCGGACGGCGCCACGCCGACGCTCTCGCGAAAGCGATGGCTGAAATGGCTGGCGTTCGCGTAGCCGCATTGTTCGGCGACTTGCGCGAGCGGCAGCGCGGTGGTGCGCAGCAGCGTGCGGGCGCGTTCGAGCCGCTGTTGCGCAATCCATGCGGCGGGCGGCAAACCGAACGAAGTCCGGAACATCCGCGCGAGATGGAATTCGGAAAGCGCCGCGACGCCGGCGAGTTCGCCGAGCGTGAGCGTCTGCGCGAGATGACTTTCAATGTAGTCGCGCAAGCGCCGGCGAGTCGCCACCGACAAACCGCCTTTAAGCGCCGTGTCGGTACGACGCACGCCTTGCGCACGCAGCAGCAGACTCAGCACCTGATGCGCGGTTTCGTTGGTGCGCAGCAGGCCGTCGGGGTCTTGCCAGTCTTCATTGGCGAGTGCCTGACACAGACTGGCGATACGCGCGTCTTCGAAATAGGTGCGGTCGGCGAGCGTCAGTTCGCGCGGCTCGCGATCGAGCTCCTGGACTGCGCGCTGCGTGAAGTGTTCCGGCAGGAAATACAGATGCATGAAGTGCATGTGGCCACGCACCCACCAACGCGATTCGTGATCGCCGGGCAGCGTGCAGAGCCGCGACGGCGCGCCGTAATGCCCCGGCATTTTCTGCCGCTCGGTGCGGTAGCCGCCATCCAGATAGCAGGACAACGTGTGATGGCCGGGCTGGTCGTAGACAGTCTCGGCCTCTTTCGTTTCGCGTGTCCAGATGGCGACGGCGAGCCGGTCGCCGAGCCACGCGAAGCGATCCAGATTGGCGTTGGAGCTGCCCAGCGTGTGACACACCGATTGAAGGCCGAACGGCGTTTCGATGGGATTCAACTCGGCGGCGGGCGGTCTGGCGTTCACGGAACAGGCGGAATACTTCTAAAAGCGGGCTGAGCGCCAGTATACGGGGATGCTTGCGCCGCCGCCGACCACCACGAAAAAGTGCGCAATCCTGGACAAGTGCGGCGAGCCGCGCAGGGGCATAGTCGGGCTTCCGACATTGCTGCAGGCTTGACCATGAATCTGGCGCTTTATGCCGCTACCGTATTGATCTGGGGCACCACCTGGATCGCCATCAAATGGCAACTGGGATCGGTGCCGCCGCCGGTTTCGATCGCGTGGCGTTTCTGGATTGCCGCGCTGGTGCTGTTCGCGTTGCTCCGCATCATGCGCCGGCCGATCTGGCCGCCGCGCGCCGCGTGGCGATTCCTCGTCGCGCAAGGGCTGGCGCTGTTCTGCGTCAACTTTCTGTGCTTCTACTACGCCGAACAGGTCGTGCCGAGCGGGCTCGTGGCCGTGGTGTTTTCCACCGCGCCGCTGTTGAACTCGATCAATGGCCGCCTGTTCATGGGCCGGCCGCTGCAACCCACGGCGATTGCGGGGGCGATGCTGGGGCTCGTCGGCATCGTGTGTCTGTTCGTTCAGCAGATGGCGGGGCACCTCGGCGATCACACCGCCTGGTTGGGACTCGGTATCGCGTTCCTCGGCACCGTGTGTTTTTCCGCCGGCAATCTGCTGTCGAGCCGCATGCAATCGATGGGTCTGCATCCGTTCGCCACCAATAGCTGGGCGATGATGATCGGCGCCGGTGTGTTGACCGTGGGCAGCGCGCTGGGCGGCTTGTCGTTTGCCGTCGACCCGTCCGTGCGTTATCTCGGCGCACTCGGTTATCTGGCGATCTTCGGCTCCGTGATCGGCTTTACCGCTTATCTGATGCTCGTTGGCCGCATGGGCCCCGAACGGGCGGCCTACTGCACGGTGTTGTTTCCGATCGTGGCGCTGGCGGTGTCGACGGTATTCGAGGGCTACCAATGGTCCGCGCTCGCCGTGGTCGGACTGCTGCTCGTGGTGGCCGGCAATCTGGTGGCGTTCGATCTGACGCGGCGCGTCTTCATGCGACGGGCGCGCGCTTCCTGAGCGCAGTGTTTCACAGATGGCGGCGAATTAATCCGCCGCCGCCCACTCCGGCCGTCTTCCCAACGTGTCGAACACTTCGAGGATCGTCGCCTTGACCTTCTGCACGGCGTTGCTCAACAACGCCGTGTCGTGCCAGCACAGCGACAGGTCGCGCGAAAACAGCCGGTGATCCACCTTGGCGAGCTTCAATTTGTGTTCGTCGAGTTCGACGTGTGCCGCGGTCCACGGCAGGATCGTGACGCCGAGCCTGGCCATGACCGCCGCGAACAGCAGCGCGGTCGAACTGGCCTCGAACAGAATCTCGCACGGTTGGCCGGCCTCGCGCAGCGCCCACTCCACGCGGCTGCGTATCGTATTCGGTGCGCTCGGCAGGATCAGCGGCATGCGCGCCAGTTCCGTGATCGGCACGGGCTCGTCCGGCATCTGAAATTCCGGCCACGCGATCAGATATAGCGCCTCGCTGAGCAGCTTTTGCGACGCGACGCCGCGTGTTTCGACCGCATCGACCACCACCGCCAATTCCACCCGTCCGCCGCCGATCAGGTTGGCGAGGTCCGCGCTGGGCGCTTCGATCAATTCCAGCGCGATGCCCGGATAGCGGTCGCGAATCGTTCGCGCGAGCGGAATCGCGACCATGCGCGCCGTGCTCGACGGCATCGCCACCGATACCTTGCCTTGCGGTAGCTCGGCGTCCTGACGCAGCAGTTCGCGGGTGCTGTCGGCTTGCCGCAGCAATTCGATCGCGTGGCGATAGAGCGTCTGCCCCGCCGCGGTCGGCGCGACGCCTTGCACGCTGCGTTCGAGCAGCTGCATGCCGAGATCGGCTTCGAGGTTGCGCATCTGCTGGCTGATCGCCGGCTGCGCGATATGCAGCGCCTCGCCGGCACGCGTGACGTTGCCGCATTCCACCACCTTGACGAAATACCTTAGCTGCCGCAGATCCATGCGCGTCGCTCGCTCCCTCATGCCATAAGAAAATCCGATCGAACAAGAGAAATATCATATTTTTCGATTATCGGATGCATTCTTATACTCGAACCACAAAAAACCGAAGCGTGTCCGTCCCCATGGCGCGATGCCGCTTCAAACGGAGACGAGCATGTCCAAAGTGATCCCTGCATCGACGCCGGCGCTCAAGCCTCGGCGTACGCCCCTAAGCCGCGAGCAGATCGGCGGTTTCTGGGCCGTTTACTCGGGATGGGTGCTGGATGGCGTGGATTCCGTCATCTACGCGCTGGTCCTGATCCCGGCGCTGACCGAATTGCTGCCCGTCTCGGGCATTGCCGCTACGCCGGGCAACCTCGGCATGTATGGCTCGATTCTGTTCGCGCTGTTTCTGATCGGCTGGGGGCTGTCGTTCATCTGGGGGCCACTCGCCGACCGCTTCGGACGTGTCAAGACACTGGCCGCGAGCATCCTCATTTACTCGGTATTCACCGGCGCGGCGGCGTTCGCGCACAACGTCTGGGAACTGGCCGCGTTCCGGCTGATTGCCGGCATCGGCGTGGGCGGCGAATGGGCGCTGGCTGGCACCTATGTGGCCGAGAGCTGGCCTGAAGATCGCCGCAAGATGGGCGCGGGGTATCTGCAGACCGGTTACTACGTGGGCTTCTTTCTCGCCGCGTTGCTGAACTACACGGTCGGCGCGACGTACGGCTGGCGCGCGATGTTTCTGTGCGGTCTCGCGCCCGCGTTGCTCGCGATTTTCACGGTGCTCAGGGTCAAGGAGCCGGGACAGTGGCGCAAGGCCGCGCACGGTGTCGGTCAGACGAGCGCGCCGTCGATGCCGGTTCGTCGTCCGTTGCTGGAGATTTTCGCGCCGGCGTATCTGCGTCGAACGCTGACCAGCGCGAGTCTGGTGGGCGTCGCGATCATCGGGCTGTGGGCGGGCTCGGTCTACGAGGCGAGCGCCGTCGTGACGCTCGCGACGCGTGCCGGCATCGACCGGATCGGCGCGGTGCATCTCGCGTCGATTGGCGCGGCGGTGCTGGCGGTGGGGACGATCCTCGGTTGTCTGGTAGCGCCGTGGCTCGCCGAACGAGTTGGACGACGGCTCGCGCTGGGCGCGTATTTCGTCGGCATGGCGGTGTCGATCGTGTTCGCGTTCGGCTGGGTCTTCTATCTGCCGAATGGTCTCAACCTGTTCATGGGCTCGTTGCTGTTCCTCGGGTTTTTCGGCGGCAACTTCGCGATCTTCTCGCTGTGGCTACCCGAGCAATACCCGACGCGGATTCGCGCCACGGCGTTCGCGTTCAACGCGTCGGTGGGTCGCCTGCTCGGCGCGGGCGTCAACTTCCTGCTGGCCGCCGCGATTCACTGGCAAGGCTCGCTCGGTTTGCCGATCGCGTGGACTGCGGCGGCCTTCGTGATCGGCTTGCTGATCTTGCCGTTCGCGGTTGAAACGCGTCATCAGACGTTGCCGGAATAGCACGTCCGTTTAACTGTCATCGTCGATTAGCTGGAGAACTGGATGCAAGCATTACAAGGAATCAAGGTCGTCGAATTGAGCCGCGCGTTGTCGGGGCCGTTCTGCTCGATGGTGCTCGCCGATCTCGGCGCGGACGTGATCAAGGTCGAGCCTGGCCCGAGCGGCGACATGAGCCGTACGTGGGGACCGTTCGATCGTGGCGTGAGCACCTACTATCTGTCCTGCAACCGCAACAAGCGCGGCGTGTGCATCGACTTCCGGCAGCCGGAAGGGCTGGCCGCGATTCATCGGCTGATCGACGGTGCCGACGTGGTGATCGAGAACTTCAAGCCTGGCACCATCGAGAGCATGGGGTTGGGATACGACGTGCTGAGCGCGCGCAATCCGCGCCTCGTGATGGGCAGCATCAACGCGTTCGGCGCGGATGGCCCGATGAGTAGCTGGCCCGGTTTCGATCAGATTGCGCAGGGCTATTCCGGCCTGATGAGCCTGACCGGTTTCGCCGATGGCGACCCGACGCGCACCGGCACGGCAATCGGCGACTTGAGCTCCGGCATGTGGCTGGCGATGGCGATTCTCTCCGCGCTACTGGAACGCGAACGAACCGGCCGCGGCCAGCACGTGAGCACGTCGTTGCTGGCGAGTCTGGTGGGATTGCTGAGCGTGCATGGCCAGCGTTATTTGAGCCTCGGCGACATTCCACGCCGCACGGGCAACGCCCATTCGGTGATCGCGCCATATGGCGTATTCGAAACCGCCGATGGCCCGTTGAACCTCGCGCCGATCACCTCCGACATGTGGCTGCGTCTGTGCCAACTGCTCGACCTGCCCGCACTGCCGGACGACGCGCGATTCGCGACGAACGAAGCGCGCGTCGCGCATCGCGACGAATTGAAGTCGATGCTGGAAGCGCGCTTGAAGACGCGGGGCAAACGCGAGTGGACGGAGCTGTTCATTGGCGCGGGTTTACCGGCCGGCCCGATCAACACATTGGACGAAGTATTCGCCGACCCGCAGGTCCAGCATTGCGGGCTGGTTGAAACGCTTGAGCACCCGACGCTCGGTGTGTTGCGCCAGGTGGTGACACCCGTGACGAGTTCCACCGAGGCAGGCGAACTGGCGAAGCACACGAGCCGCCACGCACCGCCGGCGTTGGGCGAACATACCGTCGACGTATTGCGCGAAGCCGGTTTCGACACGGCCGCGATCGACGCGCTGCTCGCTACCAAAACCGTGCATCAAACCGGCGACTATTATTCGCAGCAGAGGGCATTGGAACGCGCTGCGGGGGTGACGCAATGAGCACGACGGAAGCGGGAGCATTTTCGGTGACGACCGACATAGTGGACGAGCGAATCGCCCGCCTGAAGTTCAGTTATCCGACACGAAGAAACGCGCTCAGCGCGGGGCTGTTGGAGGAGATGGACGCGAGGCTAGTCGACCTGGCCGCGCAGCGAATCCCGGTGGTGATCTTAGGCACGGACGTTGGCCAGGACGTCTGGAGCGCGGGTCACGACTTGGGCGAATTGGCGCACGACCGCGACCCGATTGCCTATGGCAAGCCGCTTGAGAAGGTTTTGCGTCGCGTGCGAGCGTACCCGGGCGTGGTGATCGCGATGGTTTCGGGTTCCGCGTGGGGCGGCGCGGTGGATTTGGCGATGAGTTGCGACATGGTGATTGCCGACGGGAGTGCGCGTTTTGCGATGACGCCGGCGAACATAGGATTGCCGTACACGACGAGTGGATTGCTGCGTTTTTTCAACAACGTGCCGATTCACGTATTGAAGGAAATGTTCTTCACGGCACAGCCGCTCGACGCTATGCGAGCGGAGCGATTTGGCGTGATCAACCGCTTGGTAGACGGCGACAAACTGGAGTCGACGGCACTTGAAATAGCGCGCGGCATAGCGACCAAAGCGCCGTTAGCGATTCAGGCGGTGAAGGAGCAATTGCGAATCCTTGAGGACATGCAGCCGATGCCGGTTCAGGCGATGGAGCAGATCGCGGAGTTGCGTCGACGGGCGTGTGAGAGCACGGATTTCAGCGAGGGGCTGGCAGCGTTTTCGGAGAGACGCGCACCGCTGTTCGAGGGGAAGTGAGGGAGCAGGTGAGACTTTTCGGGAACGAGTAAAGCAACCAGATGTGAAGCGGTGAGCTTTTACGGGAGCACGCCGTCAGGAGAGACCCGGCAAGTTTCGACAAAAGACAATGACGACGGTTGCTAGAAAGACCGGACGGCGCGCGAAGCGCTGCTGGAAGAATGACTGCCTTGTCACGAACGCGGAGTGCGCGAGAGCACGGATTCCAGATGAGCCACTACCGTGTCTGTGCGGGGGCCCCGCTTAAGAGTTAGCGGTGTGAGCCGCTTTCTTTTGCCTACTTTGCTTTGCGGCAGGCAAAGAAAAGTAGGTGCCGCCCCGCACAGGGGCAACGCAAGCAGACCACAAACAAACCAAGGAAAGGCCAACGGTTTGCAAAGAGCGTATGGATTAACCACATGGGTAGACGCGACGACGCAATCGAGTCTATAATCCCCACACCCTAACCGAGAAATAGCAGTAGCTTAAGCAAAGTTAGAAGTGTTTGCCTGCAAACTAGCAGAAAATAGCACGCACGCAATTGCCGGATAAAACCCTGGCACTCACCCGGGGACCCCAACCCCACCAGGAAAAAACCTGCCCAACCGGGCAACAAAAATCCTGATCGAAGGATCTGGCACCAGTATTGCTACCAAGCTAACTGGCATCAGCCACCGAGAGCGAAAAAACCCGCCCTCGCGCCGGAGGCACCAAACAAAAACCTCCCGGCACCCTCGGTTCACCTCGCGGCCCCAAGCCTCGTCCCGAACTTCCATTCGCAGCGTCAACCACGACGCCTGTGCAGCGTGGCGCATTCCCGCACGCTGCTCGAACAAGGAGGCGCATCTTCATGATCGAACGTCCTGCCAGACTGATTGGCAGTCTTGTCGCCATCGGCATTGTCATCGCGCTGTTATGCCGCGCGATCGACCCCAACGCACTGCACCAGTACGCCCCCGACCTCGTCTACTACACGAAGCGGCACCTACTGCTAGTCGGCTATTCAATGGCGCTGGCGCTGCTAGTCGGCATCCCGTCCGGAATACTGCTAAGCCGTCCCGCTTTCGCGCGCCACGCCGAACGCTTCATGCAGATCTTCAACATCGGCAACACGATCCCATCGTTAGCCGTGCTGGCGATCGCACTCGGCATCTTCGGCATCGGCGACATTCCCGCGCTGGTCGCGCTATTTCTCGCGTCGTTGCTGCCGATTACACGCAACGCCTACGAAGGCATGAAAAACGTCTCCCCCGCGCTGCGTGAAGCCGCGCGCGGGCTCGGCATGACAGGCTGGCAGTCGCTGTTGCGCGTCGAGTTGCCGAATGCGATGCCGATCATCATCGGCGGCGTGCGGACGGCGCTTGCGATCAACGTCGGCAGCGCACCGCTTGCGTATCTGATCGGCGCGGACAGCCTCGGCACGCTGATTTTCCCTGGCATTTATCTGAACAATCAGCAACAGCTTCTGCTCGGCGCCGCAGCTACGGCGATTCTCGCGCTGGTGCTGGACGGCATTGTCTCGGCCGGCAGCCGCTATCTGCTTGCACGACGCGGGGTGACGGCATGATCGCTTTGTTCAAACGCGGCACGGCGCGAACCAGCCGCCTGATCGCCGCCAGCGTCATCCTGTTCACGAGCCTGCACGTAAGCGCAGCCACTCTCGTTCTCGGTGGAAAAAATTTCACTGAGCAATACGTTCTTACCGAGATCACGTCGCAGTACCTGCGCTCGAAGGGCTACACGATCGACGCACGCACCGGCCTCGGCAGCACGTTGCTGCGCAGCGCGCAGGAGAACGGCCAGGTCGACATCACGTGGGAATACACCGGCACGGCGGCGATCGTCTACAACAAGATCACCGAGAAGCTCGATCCGAAGACCATGTACGAACGCGTGAAAGCGCTCGACGCGAAACGCGGTCTCGTGTGGCTCGACTGCTCGCCGCTGAATAACACGTACGCGCTCGGCTTGCCGCAGCAGGTGGCGCAGCAAACCGGCATCCGCACGATCTCGCAACTCGCCGCGAAGCTCGCGGCCGAGCCGAACAAGAAGCACGTGTTCGCGATGGATGCCGAGTTCGCCAATCGTCCAGACGGTTTGAAGCCGCTCGAAGCCGCGTACGACATGCATTTCAGCCGCGCGGAAACCCGTCAGATGGATCCGGGCCTCGTCTACACCGCGTTGCATAACAACCAGGTGCCGATCGGTCTGATCTATACGACGGATGGCCGCGTGAAGGGCTTCAACATCGTGCCGCTCGAAGACGATCGCCACTATTTCCCCGCGTACAACGCGACGCCGGTGGTGCGCAAGACGACGCTCGACCAGAACCCGCAACTCGCGACGCAGCTCAACGCGCTCTCCGACGCACTGAACAACGACACCATGCTGGAGATGAACAAGCAGGTCGACATCGACGGCAAGTCGGTGCGTGAAGTCGCGGCGGAATTTCTGCGCACGCACAAGCTGCCCTGAGCGGAGACCTTTGATATGACTGTATTCGACTATCTATCGGCCAACTGGCCTGAATTGCTGCAGCTCACTGCGCAGCACGTGTGGCTCGTTGGCATTGCCGTGGGTTGCGCGATCGTGGTCGGCGTGCCGCTCGGCATCCTGATCAATCGTCACGAGTGGCTCGCTGCGCCGTTGCTGAGCGTCGCCACCGTGGTGCTGACCTTGCCGTCGATCGCGCTGTTCGGCCTGATGATTCCGGTGTTCTCGCGCTTCGGCCAGGGCATCGGCGCGGTGCCGGCGATCACCGCCGTGTTCCTCTATTCGCTGCTGCCGATCATGCGCAACACCTACCTCGCGCTGCGCAACGTCGACGCCGGCATCAAGGAAGCGGGCATCGGCATCGGCATGACCGTTTGGCAGCGGCTGCGGCTCGTCGATTTGCCGCTTGCCGTGCCGGTGATTCTCGGCGGCGTACGCACGGCCGTGGTGATGAACATCGGCGTGATGACGATCGCCGCGGTGATCGGCGCGGGCGGCCTCGGCACGCTGATCATCCGCGCGATCGGCCAAAGCAACATGATGAAACTGTTGGTGGGCGCGGTGCTCGTGAGCTTGCTCGCGATCGTCGCCGACTTGCTGCTGCAGGCGTTGCAACGCCTGCTGACACCGAAGGGAGTGCAAAAGACATGATCGAACTCGATAAACTGACCAAGACGTTTACGCAGAAGGACGGCCAGCAGGTCAAGGCCGTCGACTCGGTCAGCCTCACGGTAGGCGAAGGCGAAATCTGCGTCTTTCTCGGCCCGTCGGGATGCGGCAAGACCACCACGCTCAAGATGATCAACCGTCTGATTGCGCCGACGTCGGGCCGCGTGCTGATCAACGGCGAGGACACCTCGGGCCTGAACGAAGTCGAACTGCGCCGGCATATCGGCTATGTGATCCAGCAGATCGGCCTGTTCCCGAACATGACGATCGAAGAGAACATCACGGTCGTGCCGCGTCTGCTCGGCTGGGACAAGAAGCGTTGTCGCGAACGCGCCACCGAGTTGATGTCGATGGTGGCGCTCGATCCGAAGCAGTATCTGAAGCGCTATCCGCGTGAACTGTCGGGCGGGCAGCAGCAGCGTATCGGCGTGATTCGCGCATTGGCCGCCGATCCGCCAGTGCTGTTGATGGACGAGCCGTTCGGCGCGGTCGATCCGATCAATCGCGAATCGATCCAGAACGAGTTCTTCCAGATGCAACGTCAGTTGAACAAGACAGTGATCATGGTGAGCCACGACATCGATGAAGCGATCAAGCTCGGCGATCGTGTCGCCGTGTTCCGGCGCGGTCAGCTGGTGCAATACGATCATCCGGATACGTTGCTGGCGCATCCGCACGATGAGTTCGTCGGCGCGTTCGTGGGGCAGGACAGCACGTTGAAGCGTCTGTTGCTGGTGAAAGCCGGCGACGCCGCGACGCAACCGGAAACCGCGCGCGCCGAGTTGCCGATTGCCAGCGCGTTCCAGATGATGGACGACAGCGACAGCCGCTATCTGACTATCGTCGACGATCAGCAGCAGGCGCTCGGCTACGTGACGCGTCGTGCGGCGCGCGCGGGGCAGGGCGTGTGCGGCGATCATCTGACGGCGTTCAAGGCGACGGTCCATGCGGACGAGCATCTGCGCATCGTGCTGTCGAAGATGTACCAGTTCAATTCGTCGTGGATGCCGGTGCTGGATGCGGACGGTCGTTATGTCGGCGAAGTCACGCAAGACTCGATCGCGGATTATCTGAGCTCGGGGCGCTCGCGTCGGCAGACGGGGCAGCCGGCGATCGTGTCGCCGGCGGTGGCCGCGGCGGAAGCGGCTGCAGCGGCGCAGGGTTGATCGTAGGTGAGTAGACGGGTTGCGCACTGGCCTTCGCTTTCGTCGCAGATGCCGCGAAGTGAAGGCCAATCCAGTCACATAAGGTGATACATGCGGCAACTTTCAGCCAAAAACGGCACACAGGATACCCGCCCTATACGCCGGAAATGCCTATAATTTCGGCTGACGGGGGATACTCAATGGAAGCTTTGAACGAAGCGATGATCAAGGCAGCAGTCGTAGACAGACTTCTGCGTCATCACATCAACGGCGACGCGGTTCTGATTAGCGAGATGGTGCTCGCGAACGGCTTGCGTCGTGCTGATCTGGCCGTCGCTAACGGCTTCCTTCACGCTTTCGAAATTAAAAGTGATCGGGATACGCTGGATCGTCTCGACGGCCAACTCGAAGCCTATCGGGCTCAGTTCGACAAGGTCACGCTGGTTGTCGCGACAAGATTTGTCGAATCTGTTCTGAGCAAATATCCGAAGCACGTTGAAGTTTGGGAGGCACTGAATGACGGCGCGCGTGTGCGGATCAAGTTGCGTCGGCGCGGCGAGTGCATGCCGGTTCGATCGGCCGCGACACTTGGCGGCTTCCTCAGAAAAACCGATCTGGCGACCTTCCTGCGATCTGAGGGCGTCGACGTTACTGCCGCGGCCCCGCGGCTCAACCTGATGCAAGAGCTTGAACGCGTCAGCGTGACGCGCCTGCGACGATTCGTCCTGTCGACAGTCAAGCGGCGATATAAAACACAGTACGACACCTTCATGGCACAGCGTTGCGAAGCCACGTTGCCGGTTGATCTTGTCGCGTTGCGGCGGACAGAGATTGGCTTGGCACGATCCGTCGATCAGTTGAAGATAGCGCCCGCCGTCACGGACACGAAAAGCGGGCAACGGCTTGAGCGTGCCGTGAATGTCAATCGCCTCCGCGAGCGCTACGGACTTGTTGCCGAAAATATTCCACAAACGGTATTGCTCCGCAGCGCGGCGTAGGCGTTTCGATTAATCCTCGAGAGAGTCGTCATCGGCAGGTAAGTTGGATGCCAGAGAAAGATAATGTTGTCGCGTGATATGCATGTTGACGCGGGCGGCAATCCAACTGGAAGGTGTTTTCATCTTGTCGATCAGTCCTGCGGCAGCCGATACGATTTTTTGTGCTCCCCACGATTCGTTTCTCCGGATTTCGGGAAAGCTGTTGAGAAGCGCTTTGGCGGCCGCGACGTATCCTTGCGCATCGGTATCGGGGCGTCGTTCAAATTCCCACGACTCTGCCGTTGGATAGTCGATTCGCGGTGTATATCTGCCGCCGCTGGCCGCAGACACTTTCGGGTGGATTGAGCCATGATCCCCGTATAGGCAGGCGTCGCCTCCAATTTCTTCAAAGAGTTCGCGTTCAAGAATAGGTATGCTGCCGCGCGTGCCGCCCGAGTCTTTGTCGAATGACTTGGTGACAGACGATGGGAAACTTGACGACATCACGCATATCGCAGCGTTCGGAATGTCGCGTCGAATCTGATTGATTGCGCCTAAGGAGTCAGCAATGCACTTGCCGATCATTTCCTTGACCACCAGCCCTAGATCGATGATAACCAGCGCCTGGTCAGCAGAATCCAGCGTTGATAGCGCCGCGACGGCTCGGGGCGTGTCCGCAGTCAGATTGACAAGTCGAAATGCGATCCGTTCCTGCGCGGACTTCGCAAGTTCGCGCGTCTGCCGCATTAGCTCGGGTAAGCGCAAATCGGCGGGCATCTGTATCACGGGAATGGCAAGAGGGTCTGCCTGAACAAATTTTCGCCAGGCGTTGAAAGAGCCGTCGGGGGAAAGAAGCGCCAAGACCTCGGGGTTTTGATATTTGGGTTCGCTGGTGAGGTCAAGAAGGTAAGGGCGATTGCCCATAGCGGCTTTGGCATTCTCGAGCGAGGCGAGCACACCCGGCTGCTTGGGCCACGCGCCTAATGTGATGAGGGGAAGCAGTGCATCTTTGATTTCCACGGCGATTTTTTCATAGCCCAACATTTCCGCTGGACGAGTTCTTAACGCAGGGTAGTAGGGGAATCTTTCGAAATAGGCCGGCAATTTTTTGCTCCTCGCAGAGTGTGTTTAAGGTGCTCTTGTCGTTGTCAACGCTCACGTAAGTTGCTTTGAGAATAAAGCTGATCCAGATCTTTAATTCGGATGTCTTACGGTAAAAATTATATGAGCGCGAGAACGCTGCGAAATAGCTGGCCGGATGGGTAATTGTCCGTTCGTAGATTTGGTGCTAGTGAATCGCCTAGCTAACCCACCACCCTCTCGCATTGCCCACCCTGCGTCGAATCAACCACCGGCCACGGCGGCGAATCAACCAACCGCGTCGCAACCGTCCTAACCACGCCCGGCGCCTTTTCAAACACTTCCGCAAGCCAGTCGACAAACGCACGCACGCGCGGCGAAATCTGCCGGCTTTTCACATACGTCACCGACACCGCCACCGGCGCAGGTCTGCACTTAGGCAAGACTTCGATCAGCTGACCCGAGGCGAGATACGGCGCAGCGGTCGCGCGTCCCGGCTGAATCAACCCCAAGCCTTCGAGCCCGCACGTGAGATAGGTGTGCTCGTCGTCCACCTGAATGAAGCCGCTCACTTTCGCCTTGCTCGCGCGCGCCGCCACGCAGAAATCGAAGTCCATGCGCCGACCGGATTGGGCCGACAACCAGTTCACCGCGACATGGCTCGACAGATCGTCGAGATGACGCGGCTCGCCGAAGCGCGCCAGATACGCCGGGCTTGCGCAGGTCATGCGATCGAGCCAGCCGAGGCGACGCACGAGCAGACGTGAATCCGGCAAGTCGCCCAACTCGATACTGCAATCCACGCTCTCGCCGGTCAGATCCCGCGCGCGATGATTCACGCCAAGCGCCAGTTCCACATGCGGATGCAGCGCATGAAACGAGGCCAGTTCGGGCACCACGACCGACGCCGCAATCACACCCGGCATCGCCACGCGCAACCGGCCTCGCAAGTTTTCCGGCTGGTTGAATAAACCCGACTCGACCTCTTCGATCGCCGCGAGAATCTGCGCGCAGCGTTCGTAGTACGCGGCGCCTTCGGTGGTCAGCGTGACCTTGCGGGTCGTGCGCACCAACAGTTGCACGCCGAGCAGCGACTCGAGCGCCTGCACGGTCGTGGTCGCGGTGGCGCGCGGAATTTCGAGCGATTCGGCAGCGCGCGTGAAGCTGCTCGTATCGACGATGCGCACGAAAATGCGCATGGCTTGCACGCGATCTATCACGATGCTTCTCCAGTTAAATGCGGCTCGGGGCGCTGACGCGTCAGACCGACCGCGAGCAGCGGCGCGACGGCAAAGATGGCGAACAGCCACACGGCAGTGTGCTGAGCGCCAGGCAGCGCGGCCAACGTCGTGAGACCCGCGCCGTTCGCGACGAGCCCCGCGAGCGCCGAGCCGACCGCCATCGCGAAGAGTTGAATCGTGGTGATCGACAGCGACGCGAGGTTTTCCTCGCCGGGCCGCGCGGCGGTGAACACGCGTGTCAGCAGATGCGGCCAGCCGATGCCCACGCCGAGTCCAACGCTCGTCAGCGCCGCGCACAGCGCCAGGGTTCCGCTGGTGCTGTCGAACAGGTCGGGCATCGGCATCAGCCAGGCGAGCGCGCCGAGTCCCAGCGCCTCGACAAGCGGCCCCGCGCGGCTCATGCGCTGCGCGACTGCTGCGGAACGTCCGGCGCTGAACATCGAACCGACCGACCAGCCCGCCGCCATCAACGCGGTTAGATAACCGGCCGCGAGCGGCGAGCGGCCGTGAATCGTCTGCAGGAAATACGGCACGAAGATCTCGCAAGTCACGCCGATGCCGAGCAGGCTCATGCATGCATAAATGCTGCCGATGCGCGTACGAATCGAGTACGAACCGCTCGGCAGCAGACGCGGGGTGTCGTCGTGACGTTCGAGTCTTGCGAGCAGCCACACGAGCCCAAGACCCGCGATCACGCCGAGCGCATTCCACACCATCTGCTCAGTCAATGCAGCGAGCGAAATCACTAGCACGGACGCGCCGAGCAACGTGGCCTTGAGCAAAGGAATCGGCGCGGCGGCTGCGCTCGACGCGCGCTTACCGTCCACCTCGCGATGCACGATCACGGCGAGCAACAGGACGGCCGGCAACAGCACCCAGAACGCGAGACGCCAATCGCCGAGTTGCGCGAAGACGCCGCCGAGCGCCGGCCCGCACAACGTGGCGACGCCCCACATGCCTGACACCAGACCCATCGCGCGAGGCCATAGACGCTCCTCGAACACGACGCGAATCAGCGCATAGCTGAGCGCGAGCAGAACCCCGCCGCCGAGCCCTTGCAGCGTGCGGCCGGCGAGCATCCACGGCATGGACGGCGCGCTCGCGCAGACCACGGTGCCCAGCGTGAAGACGGCCAGCGCGCTGAAATACGCGGAACGTGCGCCGAGTACGGCAAGCAGATGCATCGACAGCACCGACCCCAGGATCGATGCGACGACGAACAGCGTGGTGTTCCACGCATACAGTTCGAGCCCGCCGATGTCATGCACGACCGACGGCAGAATCGTCGTCGCGACGTGCACATTGGTGGCATGCAGCGCGACGCCGCCTGCGAGTCCCAAGGCCCGCCAGCCATTACTCCCGGTGAGCAGATCGCTCCATGCCGGCGCGTTCGATTGCGGATTTTTCATATCGTGGACAGCCGTTCGTGGTTGACTTATTATGCAAGGATTGACTTGGATAATAATGTGGCCCGATGAGATATGCAAATGAAAGCTTGGATAATTCGCCTGGCGCTGCGGCCACTGTGACGAACGCGGCGCCGGTGGATCGCATCCTCAATCTGTTGAAGACGCAGGGGCCGTTGTCTACTGCGTCGATTGCAGGCGAGCTCGGCATTACCGTCGAGGCGGCGCGTCAGCAGATTCAGAAGCTGCTGGGTGGCGGGCTGATCGAAGGGCGTCAGGCGTCGCAGGCGGGACCGGGGCGGCCGAGTCAAAGCTGGGCGCTGACCGAGGTGGGCCACGCGCGCTTTCCGGATACGCATCCGCAATTGACGGTGCAATTGCTCGGTTCGATTCGCCAGTTGTTCGGCGAAGCCGGGCTCGACAAGCTGATCGATCAGCGTTCGGTCGAAACGCGCGCGAATTATCTGGCGGCGTTGAAGCCCATGAAAGGACTCAAGGCGCGACTCACGAAGCTGGCGGAAATTCGCAGCGCCGAAGGCTACATGGCCGAGTTGCAGAAAGACGGACGCGACTGGCTGCTGCTTGAAAACCACTGCCCGATCTGCGCGGCGGCGCGGACTTGCCAGGGCTTCTGTCGTGCCGAGTTGCAGCTCTTCGCGGAGATCGTCGGCGAGGAGGGCGTGATTGCACGCGAGGAGCATGTGCTGGCCGGCGCGCGGCGATGTGCGTATCGCATTACGCCGGGCAGGCAATGAGCTAGATCGGGTTCGCCCCGATCACGAATAGACGCGAACGCACGATCGGTATATAACAAGGTGCAAGAATGGCTTGTTCACCGAGGCATCAACAAACAGTTACCCGTCAACAGGAGCGAAGTTTCATCATGACGCAAGACGTTTCGCCAAAGCCGCCCATGGGCGATCGGCCCGACCTGGAACACCTCGACGCAGCGCTCAGTCACGTGGATCAGCAGGTCTCTTCCGGCAGCATTGCATCGGGCGCCGCGAAAGGCATTCTGTATAGCCTGATCGAAACGCTCGGCGCGTTTGTCGGCGATCCGGATCTGCCGGAACACGCGCGTTCGGGTTACGAAGGGCTGCTGGAAACCGCGCGCGAATTACGCGCCAGGCTGGATCACTGAAACGAACGCGTCGCTGGATTTCGGCGACTCATCGGCCCACGAAAAAAGGCGCACTGTTAAAAACAGTGCGCCTTTTTTTCTGCTCTCGTCACGCTTCCACGCTATCGCCGACGTCTAACGCCGCAAGCCATTCCGGCGGCGCCGACGTGAACGCCAATTGCGGCGTGCCATGCCACTCCGCGCAACGTTGCAACGCACGGCGCAGATCGCCGGCAAGCCGGGCGCTCAATCGCACGCCGGGTTCGATATGCAGCGACTTCAGTTCGAACACGCCCTGGGTACGGTGCGCTTTCGCATCCACGCGGCCGACCAGACGGCCACGGCTCAGCAGCGGCAACACGAAATAGCCGTATTTGCGCTTCGCCGCCGGCGTATAGCACTCGATCGCGTAGTCGAAATGGAATAGCGCAGCGGCGCGCTTGCGGTCCCACACCACCGGATCGAACGGCGACAGCACGGTCGTCACGGTCGACGCGAGCTTGCCGTTTGCCGCGTCGTCGAGCATCGCCGCGTAGTCGCGATGAACGAACGTGTCCTGTTTCCAGCCTTCCACTTGCACCGGAATCAGCTCGCCCTGATCGGCGAGCGCATGCAGTTCGTCGCGATACGGGCGGCGCGGCAGACGGTAGTAATCGGCGACCCAATCGGCGCGCGCGATGCCCAGCGCGCGGCAGGTGCGGCGTAACACCTGGTCGGTGACCGTGTGGGCGGGCGGCAGATCGCGGGCGTCGTCCCAATCGGGCAGCACGCGTTCGGTCAGATCGTAGACGCGGTGAAAATTGCGCCGCTCGGCCACCATCAACAGCCCGATCGCGAACAGCACTTCGAGGTGGCGTTTCTCCGGCTTCCAGTCCCACCAGCCGTTGCCCTTGCCGGCCTCGCGCGCGAAATCCGCGGAACGTACCGGACCCGTCGCGCGGATGTGCGTGAGCAGCGCGTCGATCGCCTTGCGATGTTTTTTGTGCCACTCGGCCGCGTATTTCCAGCCCATTCCGCTCGGATCGAGCATGCGATGGCGCAGCAGGCCGTAGTCTTCGGTCGGCACGAAACAGGCCTCATGCGACCAGTATTCGAACAGCTTGCCTTCGGCGAGATGCTCGTCGAGCCATTGTTGCGGATAGGTGCCGAGCCGGCTGAACAACACGAGATAAGGGCTGCGCGCGACCACGTGGATCGTGTCGATCTGCAATTGCGCCATGCGGCGAATCGTGTCGAGCACGTCGGCTTTGACGGCCTTGCGGCGCGGCGGGGTCAGCAGGCCTTGTGCGGCCAGATGCAGCGTACGGACGGCGGAGAGCGGCAGAGTCTTCACGCGGGCGTCGATCAGTGAGTGACTGCGAAGAGAACGGACGCGAGGTCCGGCCAGGATCAGCAGTCACTACTGTAGCGTGAATACGGCAGACGAATCGGCGCGAGCGGCAGTGCTCCTCAAGCGCCCAATGCGACCGCTTCCTCCGCCGAAGCGGCCAGCAGTTGATGAATCTGCGCGACCACCGCCGCGCCTTCGCCAACCGCCGCCGCGACCCGCTTGGTCGATCCGGCGCGGGCATCGCCGATCGCATACACGCCTTCGACTGTGGTGGCGAGATCGCAGACGGATGCTCCGTCGATGTTGGTGCCTGTGAGCACGAAGCCCTTCTCGTCGAGTTCCACGCCGCAGGTGCGCAGCCAGTCGGTATTCGGATCCGCGCCGGTGAAGAGGAACAGATGCCGCGTGTCGAAGTGATCGGTGCCGTCGGGTAAAGGCTTTTTCAGGCCGACGCGCGCGAGACCGCTGTCGTCCGCATCGAGCTGCCCGATTTCCGAATGCGGATGCACGAACACGTTCGGCAGCGAGCGAATACGGTCGATCAGATAGCGCGACATGGTCGCCTCAAAGCCGCTGCGCCGGATCAGCACGTGGACCTTGGCCGCGTGCGTCGCCAGATAGACGATCGCCTGGCCGGCCGAATTGCCGCCGCCCACCAGCACGATTTCCTGGCGCTTGCACAGCTTGGCTTCGACCGGCGACGCCCAGTAGTACACGCCGCGCCCATCGAAGCGATCGAGGCCCTCCAGCGCCGGCCGCCGGTACACCGCGCCGCTTGCAATCACGATGGTGCGCGAGGTGATATGGCCGCCGCACTTGAGCTCCAGCCGGTACGGCGATTCCGCGCAGTTCAGCGCCTTCACGTTGACCGGAATCGCGACGTGCGCGCCGAATTTCTGCGCCTGCACGAACGCGCGTCCCGCCAGCGCCTGCCCGGAAATCCCGGTCGGAAAACCGAGGTAGTTTTCGATCCGCGAGCTCGCGCCGGCCTGGCCGCCGGGCGCCCGGCTGTCGAGCACGATCACGGAGAGACCTTCGGAGGCCGCGTACACCGCGGTCGCGAGGCCAGCGGGCCCGGCGCCGACGATCGCCACGTCGTACACATGCGAGTCGTCGAGATCGGGCAGCAAGCCGAGGCAGGTGGCCAGTTCCGGCATGCTCGGATGACGCAGCACCGAGCCGTCCGGGCAGATCACCAGCGGCATGTCTTCTTTCTGCGCGGCGAATTGCTCGATCAGACGCAGCGCGTCTTCATCGCGTTCGTCGATCACCGAATGAGGATGGCCGTTGCGCGACAGGAAACCCTGCAACATGACGAGCCGCGCGTCGCTGCTGTTGCCGATCAGAATCGGGCCGCCGGCGCCCTTTTCGATCAGCGACACGCGCCGCAAAATCAGCGCGCGCATGATGCGCTCGCCCAGTTCGGCTTCGGCGACGATCAGCGCGCGCAACTGGTCCGGCGGAATCAGCAGCGCTTGCACCGGGCTGAGCGCCATGCCGTTGACCAGCGCCGGCCGGCCCGACAATTGACCGACTTCCGCCAGAAAATGCCCGGCGCCATGATCGGCGATCACCACTTCGCGGCCAATGCCGTCGCGCTGATACACCTTCACGCGCCCTTCCAGCACCACGAACATGCCCGGACCGGTGCGGCCGGTTTCGAACAGCAGCTCACCGGCTTCCCAGTTGCCGATCTCGCCGAAGCGGCGCAGGCGTTCGATTTCCGCGCCGGTCAGCGAGGGAAACATCTGGTGCATGCGCGTCGCCAGATTCGAAAACGGCGCGTCGGCGACAATCGCCTGCGGTTGTCCTTCAGTTTCTTGAGTCGAAACGTCTTGAGTCGAAAGCATTGAACCGCTCCTTCGGTGTTCATTGATAGATCGAACGGAGGCGAGCGGCGCGGCGCGCCCACGGCGCCTGGACGGATGCGCTGCCGCGCTACACGGCCTTCGGCGCGATGTCGTCGACCGTGATCTCGGGCGGCGGCGTGTCGGGCAGCGCCTCGACCGGCTTACCCGAGTCGCGCCAGGCTTCCATGCCGCCGCGCAACGGCAGCACGTCGGAAAAGCCGGCCTCGTTCAATTGTTTGGCCATCCATGCAGCCGAAATCTCGTTCGGGCAGGAGCAGTAAATCACCAGCTTCTGATCGCGCGGATACGTGGCGACGATCTCGTCGAGTTGCCGTTCGTCCGCGAATTGCGAACCCGGAATCACGAACGGATCGAGCTTGCGCTTCTCTTGCGAACGGATGTCGAACATGACCGGTGTTTGGCCCGCCGCGACGAGCTTGGCCAGCTCATCGACCTCTATACGTGCGGACGCAAGCTTGGAAATCAACTGGCGACGGCGAATCCACCGGTAAGCCGCGTACAGCAACAGCAGCCCCACGGCCACCAGCGCGGCCGTGCGGCCGAGGCGCCCGGCCATGGCGAACAGCATGTCGATCTGCTTCGCGAACAACGCGCCGATGATCAGGCCCGTGCCCGACCACAGCGCGGCGCCGATGCTGTCGTAGGTGAGAAACGTGCGGTAGCGCGTGCCCATTGCGCCGGCCATTGGAATCGACACGATCGACAGGCCCGGCACGAATTTGGCCACCGCCAGCACGCGCACGCCCCAGCGACCGAAAAAGCGTTCGGTCTTTTTCACGCAGGTATCACGCGACAGCGACAGGCGGCAGATCGTTTTCAGCGTGTTGCCGCCGTACATACGCCCGGCGAGATACCAGACGCTGTCGCCGATCAGCGTGGCGAAGATCGACAGAATCAGAACCGGCGCCAATTGCGTCCCCACCGAACCCGGGTGCATGGCCGCCATGGCTCCGAACAGAACGAGCGACGGCATCGCCGGAACCGGCAGCCCGATGGAGGCGGCCAGCACGTTGACGAAGACGAGCGCCGGCCCATATTGCTCGACGAGATCATGTAGCATCGGCTTACATCCGCAGCCCTTTCGGGAGCGGCGCAGGTAGGGAAAGCAAAGGAGAATGCAAGGATTATGGACGTATTTTCAAGACGTGCAAACGTCAGGAAACGATGTCCTTAAATTCGTAGTTGAAAGCGGAGCGGTGATGCGCCGAAAGCTTGAAAGCGCGAATCGCCAATGCGCTGTGAACCATCTGGAAAGGGGTATCGCGCGCTCGCGTGCTTCACGCAGATACGGAAATAATGCCCGATTAACGTGAGCTGCCGTCACGCTCGAATTACATTACCGGAAAGCTTGGCCGACTTGCCATTGCGACAGGCGACAAACAACACGCGGCAGGGCGTTTTACCGCCGCTGCCGCGTGCTTGAACTTCATTGACGATGATTGTGCTGTTCGCCCGGCAGTTCGGCACCGTGCGCGCGGATCGCGGCAATCAGTTCGGCCGGCGTGATTTCGTAGCGCACTTCGCGGTGTATGCCTGGCTTGCGCTCGTCGACTTCGACCAGAAGAATGCCTTTGCCGTCTTCGGTCGATTCGAGGCGCAGCGAGCGGAGTTCGCGCGCCGTTGCGTCGTCGTATTCGGTGAGCAGGGCCATTGACCCGGAGGACCCGGTAGTGCGCATCGAAGTTGTCCTTGTTCCGTTGTGTTGATGAACCATTGTACGGGCAGGATAGCGTGCCGTCTGTCACGCCATTTCACGCCTCGCCGTTTTACCCGTCCATCTGCCAGCTTACCCGGACACCGCCGCGCGCGTTGCCTGGTGCGGCTCGCCGGGCAGTGCGTGTTGCGACGCACAGCTTGCGCAACCAGTTTAACGCGACTCTTCACTACGACGGCTGCATTTTTCGTGCCCCTGGACGGTGCAATCGTTCTCCCTCGCTGTCACGCGGGTGACGTGCGCGCCGGTTATACGGGCGGCTCCCGTATCTCCTCACCGTTCGTGATGGTTGCGCCACGGAAAGGTCAGGGCGCATCGCCAAAAAAATAGCCCGTCCACAAATGGACGGGCTGCTAAACGCCGTTGTTACTCGGGTCAGCCGGCCCGTGCAACTAGTTGGGCGCTGACGAACACATCGTGCCCCTTCAATAGTGGGCTGTCGAGGTGGGAGTAACGCCGATCTATCAGAACAATGTCGCTTCTTCCTGCGCAGCGTTGCGCTTCGGTGCGGGCGTCGAAGCAGTCGCCGCGTTCTGCGTGCGTGGCTGATGGCCGGGCGTCGCGGCGCGTTGCGCGGGCGTGGCTTCGGCGACGGTGAAGAGCCGCACGGCTTCATCCAGCACGTCGGCCTGTTCGGCGAGACGTTGTGCGGTGGCCGCCGCCTGCTCGACGAGCGCGGCGTTCTGCTGGGTCGCGCCGTCCAGATGCGAGACCGCCTGATTGACCTGGCGAATTCCTTCCGCCTGTTCGCTGCTCGCATTCGCGACTTCGACGATGATCGACGACACGCGGCTCACCGCCTCATCGATCACTCGCATCTGCGAGGTGGTGCGGGCGACGAGTTCAGTGCCCACGGCGACTTCGCTGGCGCTCGCCTCGACCACGGATTTGATTTCCTTCGACGACGCCGCGCAGCGCTGCGCCAGCATCCGCACTTCGCCCGCGACGACCGCGAACGAGCGGCCCGATTCGCCGGCGCGCGCCGCTTCGACGGCGGCATTCAGCGCGAGGATGTTGGTCTGGAACGCGATGCCGTCGATCACGCCGGTAATGTCCGCAATCCGTCGCGACGCCGCCGTGATGCCGGCCATGGTCTGCTCGACCTGGCCCGCGATCTGGCCGCCGACCGCAGCCGCCGCCTGGGCGTCCTTGGCGAGATCGAGCGCGCGCACGCTGGCGTCGGCGTTCGCTTGCACGGTGGTGGTCAGTTCTTCCATAGTGGCCGCGGTCTCTTCGAGCGAAGCCGCCTGCAATTCCGTGCGGCGCGCGAGATCGACATTGCCGCTGGAGATTTCGCGCGCGTTGTCGAGCATGCCGGTGATTTGCGCGCGCACGTCGAAGACGATCGCCGCTAGATTCGCCTTCAGTTGATTCAAGGCCTGCAGCACGTCGCCGAGATCGTCGTGGCGCGCGATCTCCAGATCGGCGGTCAGGTCGCCTGCGGCGAGACGCGTCGCGAAGCCCGACATGTCGCGGATCGGCGTGGCGAGCTGGTGCGTCAGCACTTGCCACAACATCACGCTGAGCGCGGCGGTGACGCCGAACGCAATCCAGAACGGCACGGTCGGCACGCCTTGCCATGCAGCGAAACCGGTCGCCAGCAGCGCGAGCGGCGTCAGCGCATAGCCGATCGCCGCGCGCGTCGCGACCGGCAGACGCATCAGCGCCTGAATCCGGCCGAGCAGGCCGGTGCGTACCACCACGCCGCGGCGCAGCTTCAGGCCGCGCGACTCGCCCGCGCTCATGCGGGCGTAGAGCGCGTCGGCGTCGCGCACGGCTTCGCGTTCCGGTTTCACGCGCACGCTCAGATAGCCGACGATCGCCCCTTTCTCGACCACCGGCGTGACGTTGGCATGGACCCAGTAATGGTCGCCGTTCTTGCGGCGGTTCTTGACGAGCGCGGTCCAGGGACGGCCGTCGCGAACGGTCGTCCACAGATCGGCGAACGCCTCGCGCGGCATGTCCGGATGGCGGATCAGGTTATGCGGCTGGCCGATCAGTTCTTCGCGGGTGAAACCCGAGACGGCGATAAAAGCCGGATTGCAGTACTGGATACGGCCGGTCAGATCGGTCGCGGAAACCAGCATTTGCGACGAAGGGAATTCGTACTCGTGCCCGGTAACAGGCTGATTGTTGCGCATGGCGTTCCTTGCTCGTGCTACCCGCAGACAGGTTGCGGTGCTTACGTGGTTGCAAGGTTTAACGGCAATTTAACGGGTTTCCTTGAGGGTTTTCCCAGTAAACCGCTCAGGTTTATGCCACCTGCAGCCGTTATTGCAGGGTTGTTCATGCATTTCGCGTAGCTGTCGATACTGTCGGACGAATGTGGCGGGCTGCTGCAAAAGCGCTACACTTCGGCCGTATAAGGCTTGCAAAACCATGTGTCCGCCTCGTTATCGTGGCGGCCTGCCGGCTTGATTCACGCTACCTAAGCGAGTCGATGCAGAAGATCCTCGATCGTACTCAGGCGTCTCTGGCGCACGCGTTTGCTTCGCTCGAGAAAAGCGCGAAGCGTCAACAACGGGTGTACCTGGCGACGATCGCCTCGCTGATGCTGATCGTGGTCGTCTTCGCGCTCGCCCTCGCGGTGATCGGCGCGAGCAAACAACTGGACTACCTGCATACCTACGCCGCGCAGAATGCGGCGGAGTTTTCGCTGGTGCTGCATCGCGAGGAATCGTTTCTGCGCCGCACCGAGTTCACGCTCGATTTCTACCAGACCACCCCCAACGTATTGCGCGTACCTGATGCGGTCGAAGACTCGATCCGCCAGACGGGCGTGGCGCGCGGCGATGTTGAGCGGATCAACGCCGGCTTCGACGTGCTGACCGGCGAGGCGACGCGAGCCGCGTGGGGCGACGACCTGGGCACGAAACTCTGGCGCCTTTACGAAGCCGCGCAATCGACGCTGGTCACGCAGCAGGCGTTCGAACTTCGTCAACGCGCGGTGTTGCTCGGGCTGAGCGAAGACTACGCCGCGATTTTGCCTTCCGTCGTTCAGCTGTCCGCGAACGGTTCACCCGCTACGCCGCCGTTGCAAGCGGCGGCCGTGGGCACGTTGCGCGCGACCCTCCTGCACGAACTCCAGACGCGGACCGGCAAGCGGCTGCCGGGCAAGGGCGAGCGGATCTGGCTGGGTCCGTATCGCGACCCGCTGCAAGGCATACCGGTGATCTCGGTGGTCAGTGCCTACTATGATGCGGACGGCAAGCCGGTCACGCTGATCGCGATCAGCATCCCGGTCGAGACGCTGCCGGCGCGGCTGAAGTGGCCCAACCGCGAAGGCGCGATGCTGTTGACGATGGCGGATTACCGCCTGATCGTGTCCTCGCCGCCGCTCGACGCACAGCGTGTGGCCATGCTGCAGGGCGTCGTGGCGCACACGCCGCCCGACACCAACCGCTATACCCGCGACGGGGTCATTTTCTACGAGCCGCTGACGCCCGGCTTCGGCGCGCTGGTCGGCTATGTGACGTGGCGCGGGCTGGCTTCGGCGCTTGGCTGGCAACTGGCGGTGCTCGCCGTACTCACACTGCTGATCTTGCTGGCAATCGCGCTGACCGCTCGTTTCTGGGGCTTGCGACTGTTGCGCGTCAGCTTTGCCGAGACATCGCGCGCATTGGAAAGCGAGACCATCAATCACATTCTGGTCAGCGCGACGCCGATCGGCCTGTGCATCGTCCGGCAGAGCGATCATTCGATTCTGACCGCGAATGCGTTGGCCAGAGAACTGCTGCATATCGAACCGGGCGGCGAGCGCTTGCCGTCGCATATCGTCGACGAGTTTCACGCGCAGGCGCCGGATACGCCCTCTGCCAACGCGTTTGCGGAAATCGCCGCGTTCGTCGTGCCGGCCTTGCCCACGCAGGCCGCGCAGGCCGCGCAAACGCCGCCGTTGCCGGCCGCGCATCCGGACGATCGCGCCGCCGCGCCCGGCCGGTTCCTCCAGGTCACGTATGCGCTGGCCCGCTACGACGAGCAGGACGTGCTGTTCTGCGCGATTCTCGATGTCACCGCGCAATATGAGCTCGAACAGCAATTGCGGCTCGCGCAGCAGACCTCGGAAAACATGATGCGGGCGCGCTCGAATTTCTTCGCGTCGATGAGCCACGAAATCCGTACGCCGTTGAATGCGCTGCTCGGCAATCTCGAACTCTTCGCGCGGACGCCGGGACTCGACGCCCATACCCAGCGACTCGCGACACTGGGCGTGGCGGCTAATGCGTTGCGTGGCATCGTCAACGACATTCTCGATTTTTCGAAGATCGATGCCGGCGAGATGCGGCTCGCCGCCGAGTTGTTCCGGCCCGTGGACGACCTCGAAAACATCGCGCTTTCCTATGCGCCGATGAAGGCGGACCGGCCGATCCGCTTCTACTCGCATCTGTCGCCAACGCTCGACCAGCCGCTGCGCGGCGATCGCACGCGTATCGCGCAGATCGTGAACAACCTGCTGAGCAACGCATTCAAGTTCACGTCGTGCGGCAAGATCACGTTGAGTGGGGAGATCAACGACGACCCGCAGGGCAACCCCGTTCTCATCTGCCGGGTCGTTGATTCGGGGATCGGCATGGATCAGGCGCTGGTGGCGCGCGTTTTCAATCCGTTCGTGCAAGGCGAGGCGAGCACGTCGAGCCGCTACGGCGGCACGGGCCTCGGGCTATCGATCTGCGCGCGGCTGTGCGAGTTGATGGGCGGCCATATTTCGGTCGAAAGCGTGGCGGGCGTCGGTAGCGCATTCAGTGTCGCGATTCCGCTCGCGCTGCCGTCGGAAGAGCCGCGCGCGGGCGTCGAGCCGCCGCGCCGTGGCCATGCGCTGGTGTTGTGTCAGGAGCGCGAGTCGGGACAATTGCTTGAAACCGGCTTGCAACGGAAGGGCTGGAGCGTGCATACCGAAACGTCGATGCGCGGCGCCCAAGTGTGGCTGCGAGTGAATCGTCCGGATGTGCTGGTGGTGACCGGCGAATACGATCTCGACGCGGTGGCTGAATTGCGTGAGGCGCAGGCAATTGGGACGGTGTGGATCACGTACAGCGGGCCGCATACGCCGGCTTCGCGCGGCGACGGTATCTTCGAAGTCAGCGAATTCAGCCGCAAGGCGGTGCTGTCCGCGATCGATCTCGCGACGGGCGCCGTAAATGCGCGCGACGCCGCTGCGGCGCATCCCGTCGAGCCCGACGTCGCGTTGCCTCAGCACGTTCCTGCCGCGTTGCAGGGGCTGAGCGTACTGGTCGCTGAAGACAATCCGTTGATTCAAAGCCTGATCGTCGAGCAACTCACCACGCTGGGTTGTTTGCCGACCATCGCCGGGGACGGTCGGCAAGCGCTGGCAGCGGTTCATCAGGCTCGCTTCGACGTGCTGCTGAGCGACATTCATATGCCGGTGATGGACGGATACGCGTTGCTGGCGCGCGTGCGCAACTCGCATCCGGATCTGCCGGTGCTGGCGTTCAGCGCCGTGACCGACACACAGGACGACGCCGCGTGGCGCGAGCGCGGCTTCGCGGGGCATGTCGCCAAACCGGCGTCATTGGGTGAGCTGGAGGCGGCGTTGCTGGAGGTCGCGTCCGCGCGTCCGCAAGGAGTCGAGGAGCAGGCGGCGGAGACTGGCGCGGTCGGTGCGCCGCTGTCTTCCCTCAGTACCCTTAGTGCGGACGATAAAGCGCGCTACAACGCCATGCTCAGAACGCATTTGCAGAGCGAACTGCCGAGGCTGATGGCGATGGTCGAAGGAGAGGATCGGGAGGCGCTGGGCGGCTGGGCGCATAGCGCCGGCGGCGCGCTCCTGATCGTGCAGGAGGCGGTCTTCGCGCAGCAATGCCGCGAGCTGCAGCAGCTATGCCGCGGCAGCGATCGGTGGACGATCGAAATGGACGAGCGCGCCATCTCGTTGCACGACGAGTTGATCGACCACTTCGGCCTGGATGAACAGTCGATGCATTGAATTGGCGGCTGGCGTGGTGATGCGATGCGTTGTTCTGCGTTGTTCTGCGTTGGCCTGCATCGCTCCGCGTGCTTGTCTGCCGCGCGGCCTGCCCGCTGCGATTCAGCCCGGCCCCGGCCGTCTGGCGATGAAATCGATCTCGACCAGCGCGTCGCGCGCAAGCGCGGTGACGCCGATGCAGGTTCGGGCCGGCAGCGCCGTCGCGGGAAAGTAAGCGCGGTAGACGGCGTTCATCGACGCATAGTCGCGCTTGAACTCGGTCAGAAAGATGCGCGCGGCGACGACGTGTTGCAGGCCGAGGCCCGTACCTTGCAAAACCAGCACCAGGTTGTCCATGACGCGCTGCGTTTGCGCGACGACGCCCTCGGGTAAGGGCGCGTTGTCGTCGGTGGGCGAGGTCGGCATCTGGCCGGTCACGAAGACCCAGCCGTCGGCTTCGGTCGCGTGCGAGAAGGGGCCGACCGGCGTGGGCGCGGTCGGGATCATCCAGAAGGTGGGCGTGGAGGTCATGGGCGAGGCGGCGGTTCCGGTTGTCGACACGCTACGCTAACCGAACAAAACGTTATGCGCCGATCAAGTCGAGTCGGCCGCCGTTGCCCACGACAGGAAAGCCTTCTCCCTCAAACCAGGCCAGTCGCGTAATACACGCCAATCACGAAGAACACCGCCATCGTCTTGATCACCGTCACCGCGAAAATGTCGCGATACGACTGACGGTGCGTCAAACCCGTCACTGCCAGTAGCGTAATCACCGCGCCGTTATGCGGCAGCGTGTCCATGCCGCCGCTCGCCATGGCGACGACCCGGTGCAGCACTTCCATCGGAATATGCGCGGCCTCCGCGCCTTTGATGAACGTGTCCGACATGGCCGCCAGCGCGATGCTCATGCCGCCCGATGCCGATCCCGTGATACCCGCCAGCGAGCTCACCGACACGGCGGCATTGACGAGCGGATTAGGAATGCTCTTCAGCGCGTTGCTGACCACCAGAAAGCCCGGCAACGCGGCGATCACGCCACCAAAGCCATATTCCGACGCGGTATTCAACGAAGCCAGTAACGCGCCCGCCACCGCAGCCTTGGTGCCGATCGCAAAACGCTCGCGCACACGGCCGAACGCCGTGATCACGACCATGACGATACCAAGCAGCAGCGCGCCTTCCACGGCCCAGATCGCGACCACGCTCTTGATCGTCGTGGTGACCGGTGCATGGATGCCCGGCAGAATGTCCGGTGCCACCGTGTAAGTCGCGCCGTACCAGTTCGGAATCCAGCGGGTCAGCAGAAAGTTCGCAACGCCCACCAGCACCAGCGGCGCCACGGCCAGCAGCGGATGCGGCAGTTGTTTCGATTCGACGCGTTCCGGCTCGTTGACGAGGTTCGTGCCGTAGCCTTCGCCGGTAGCCATTGCCGCGCGACGGCGCCATTCCAGATACGTCAGGCCGACCACGATGATGAACAGCGAACCGATCACGCCGAGCGCGGGCGCGGCCCACGAGGTCGTCTTGAAGAACGTGGTCGGGATGATGTTCTGGATCTGCGGCGTACCGGGCAGCGAGTCCATGGTGAACGAGAACGCGCCGAGCGCAATGGCGCCGGGCATCAAGCGCTTCGGAATATTGCTTTGACGGTACAACTCGGCGGCGAACGGATAGACCGCGAACACCACCACGAACAGCGACACGCCGCCGTAGGTGAGCAGCGCACACACCGCGACGATCACCGCATTGGCGCGCGAGCGGCCGATATAGCGAATGGCCGCGGCCACGATCGACTCCGAGAAACCGGACAGCTCGATCACCTTGCCGAACACGGCGCCGAGCAGAAAAACCGGGAAGTAGAGCTTCACGAAGCCGACCATCTTCTCCATGAAGATGCCGGTGAAGACCGGCGCGACCGCGGACGGATCGGTCAGCAGCACGGCGCCGAGCGCGGCGATCGGCGCAAACAATATGACGCTGTAGCCGCGATACGCGGCAAACATCAGGAACGCCAATGCGGCGAGGACGATGACAAAGGACATTGAGTCTCCAAAGCTTGGTTGTTCTACGTGGTCGCCGTCCCGACGACGCGACGGCACGGCCGCCCGCAAACGCAGGTTCCGTGCCATCCGCGGCATAACGGCTAGCCCATTGATTTCGCAGGCCGAAGTTCGAAACGTGATGCGGCGGATTGTACCCAAACGTCTCTAAATCGGGACGCAATTCAGCAGAAGATACGTCAAACTGAGGTTAAACCCCTATCTGGCAGGCTTGCTGGCGATCTCTTTGATGAGATAAGCTTGTCCACGAAACGAGACAAGCATAATTAGAACGATAGCCGGAGACAGCGACAACATGATGAACGACTGGGCGGGCCTTCCTGCCACGTACGGCGACGTACTTCGCCGGGCGATGGACTCGCTTTTCCGCACCTTCGAAAATTTCAGCGAAGGCACGTTCATCGTCGACGCCGAGGCGCGCGTCGTCTGGATCAACAAGCGCTACGCGGCGCGGTTCGGTTTCTCGGACCCGCAGCAGGCGATTGGCCGCGATTGCGAAGCGGTGATTCCTAATAGCCTGATGCGCGAGGTCGTGAAGACCGGCAAACCGATTCTGCTCGATATTCTGGAAACGGACCGCGAGCCGCTCGTCGTCACGCGTTTACCGCTCAAGGACGACGCCGGGAACACGGTCGGCGCCGTGGGTTTTGCGCTGTTCGACGAGTTGAAGGCGCTGACGCCGCTCTTTTCTCACTACTCGCGCGTGCAGCAGGAATTGATCGCGACGCGTCAATCGCTGGCGCAGGCGCGGCGCGCCAAATATACGTTCGGCAGTTTTGTCGGCACCAGCGCGGCCAGTCTCGAGGTGAAACGCCAGGCGCGTCGCGCGGCGCAACTCGAGTCGCCGGTGCTGTTGCTCGGTGAAACCGGCACCGGCAAGGAGTTGCTCGCGCATGCCATTCATGGCGGCTCGGCGCGCGCGAATCAGCCGCTCGTCACGGTCAACGTCGCGGCGATTCCCGATACCTTGCTCGAGGTCGAGTTCTTCGGCGCCGCGCCGGGCGCGTACACCGGCGCGGACCGTAAAGGGCGGGTCGGCAAGTTCGAACTGGCGAACGGCGGCACGCTGTTTCTCGATGAAATCGGCGATATGCCGTTGCCCTTGCAGGGCAAGCTGCTTCGCGTGTTGCAGGACAAGGAGTTCGAACCGCTCGGCTCGAACCGGATTGTTCGCGCCGACGTGCGGATCATCGCCGCGACGTCGGCCGACTTGCCCGCCCTGGTCGCGGCGGGACGCTTTCGCGCCGACCTGTTCTACCGGCTGAACGTGCTGACGATCCAGGCGCCGCCGTTGCGCGAACGCGCGTCCGACATCGAAGCGTTGGCCTACGCGATGCTCGAGGATCTGTCGACGCAAGCGCGCGGCAGCAATCACTTCGAATTGCAGGACGACGCGTTGCGGCTGCTGTGTTCCTATGGATGGCCGGGCAATGTGCGCGAGTTGCGCAATACGCTGGAGCGGGCTGTGATGCTGTCCGATAGCGAGCGGATCGATGCGCGGGCGCTCGCGCCGTTGATCGGCATGGCGCACGGCGTCGGGGTGGGCGTGGGCACGGCCGTCGGCGCGGCTTCAGCGACTCACGCATCAGGGACGCCGACTGGCGCCGCTGAACCCGCGTCATGGAGCGACGCGATGGCGGCGTTCGAGAAGCGCTTTCTGAGCGATGCGTTGCGTGCCAACGGTGGGCGCGTGATCGACACGGCCGCGCAAATCGGCATGGGCCGCGCCACGCTCTACAAGAAGATCGCGGCGTACGGTATCGACGCGTAACGAAACCCGCTCATATCGGGCGACGCAGCGTAATAGTCGCGTGGCACAATCGCGTGATCGAAAAACAAGACGTGATCGGGGTTTCAAATGAAACGCAGTCTCTCCTTCTTTGCGCGCCGGGCCTGCGCCATCGCGGCAGTCGGCGCCGTCGCCGTGTTGAGCGGTTGCAGCAGCAGCGCGCCGCTGTTCTTGCCGGACGGCCGCGCCACTACGCTGGTTCAATGTCCGGCCGGCTCCGACTCTTGCGCGCAGCAAGCCAACGCAAGCTGCGGCGGCGCGTTCGACGTGGTGCGCCAGTCCAGCGACAACGGCACGCTTAGCCTGATCTACGCCTGCCGCCCCAAATGACGTAGCGCCAGCGCAAAGCTGGCGCGGTCCGATCGATCCGTTGCCCGGATGCTCCGTTTGCCGACGTTCCACGAAGGCGGAGCCTCTGTCTCACAGCTTTCATTTTCGCTCGTCACACTCAACCGGCCGGGGAGTCAATTTCTCGGCATCTCGGCACCTCTGCATTAAATGCATGGTGGTCGGTAATGTTCAATCCGCGACAGGTAATCGTTTCTGCGGTCAATAATCATACGAAAACGTTAAACGCCATTTTTTCTGATTATTTTTCTTTCCACTATCGTCGTGTAATTGCAAACACCTATTTTCTCGTCTGTGAACCGAGTCGGTGCGGCACCTAACGGAACGCGAAGTTTGTCGGCAGTACGCTTTTCCGTGCGCTTTGTTATTAACGCGCTACGCAGATTTTGCTGTTTTTTCTAATCACGCCGGAGTGAGTACAGAATAATTTTCCGTCAGGGTTAAGGTGGTAAGACATCAGCGGCACGCTTTATGCTTTGATGGTTGCTTCGAAATGAGTTCAATGAGTATTCCGGGGAAAAGCAATGGATCATCACCAACTCGAAAAAGATATTGAGCATCTTGAGCACGTCATCTCACACATCTCCGCCGAAGACCGCATTCCGCTGTCCTACTGGCGTGGCCGCATCGATTCGGTGTCCGGCGCGGTGCGCATGCCCGCCCAGGCCAGCCGCGTCAAACGTCTCAATGCCGTGCTCTCGGAGCTCGAGCAGCGGCAAAAAGTCTGACGCGTCACCACAGTGGACGAACGGTGTGTCACCCCCAAATCGGGTAACGTTTTCTGAAAAACGCGGTAACGGTCATTATTTCCGAATCAGTCGACGCGTTATCTTTTACCCGACTTGCGTCATGTCCGGCGTTACGATTGCACGGGTTTTCCTGTGTCGATCGTCGACGGTCGGACGACGCACGGGCGGGTGAAACATAAATGGGCGAATGCGTCCCCACTGATTCAGGATAAACATGCAACCAGCAGGACTTTCAGCGACGCGACTGACGGCGCTGACGAATGCCATGCAAGGCTACGTGGAACGCGGCGAAGTGGCGGGCGTCGTGTCGATGGTTTGGCGGCGTGGTGAAATAGGTTATTTCGAGCCATTGGGCTGGCGCGATGAAGCCGCGCAATTGCCAATGGAACGCGACACGTTATTTCGCATTGCGTCGATGACCAAGCCGGTCACAAGCGCCGCGATTCTGATGCTGATCGAAGAAGACCGCCTCGCGCTGGATACACCGATCTCGCTGTGGCTGCCCGAACTCGGCGCACCGCGCGTATTGCGCGATCTCGCCGGCCCGCTCGACGAAACCGATCCGGCCAAGGCGCCGCTCACCGTGCTCGATCTGTTGACGCATCGCGCCGGCTTCGCCTATCACTTCACCGCGACCGGGCCGCTGGCGGAAGCTTATGCAGCTGCGTTCAACGGCTTCGAAGCGCACGGCGACGCCAGCGCGTGGCTGACCCGCATCGCGGCCTTGCCGTTGATGTTCCAGCCGGGCTCGCGCTGGCACTACGGCATCGCGACGGATGTCCTCGGCGTGCTGATCGAGCGTGTGAGCGGCATGTCGCTCGGCGAGTTCTTTCGCACGCGGATTTTCGAGCCGCTCGGCATGCGCGACACCGCGTTCTGGGTGCCCGACTCGCAGCTCGCCCGACTGGCGACCGCCTATAGCGTCGAGCCGGGCACGCGGCAGCGCGTGGTCGAAGATCATCCGTCGGCAAGCCGTTGGGCGAATCCTGGACGTTTCCAGAGCGGTGGCGGCGGTCTCGTGTCGACGGCCGCCGATTATCTGCAGTTCGCGCAACTACTGCTCGGCCGCGGACGAGTCGGCGCGACGCGCTTGCTGTCGCATCGCTCGGTCGATCTGATGCGCTCGAACTTTCTCACGCGCGACCAGCGCCGCGTGCCCGCGTTCGGCCATGTGTTGTGGGCGGGGCAGGGGTTCGGGCTGGGCTTGTCGATCGTCGACGATCCGGCGCAGCAATTGCCGCTCGGCTATCGCTCGCTCGGCTCGTTCGGCTGGCCGGGCGCGTATGGCACGAGCTGGTTTGCCGATCCCGTGGAAGACCTGATCGGCCTGATGCTGATTCAGCGGCGCGGGATCGAACCGTTCCCAATGGCACTCGACTTCGAACGCCGCGTGTACGATGCGATTGACGATTGAATACGGCGGCTGCGCTCGCCAAGCCGTCAGCCCGGAAGCCTCCCTGAGCGGCCTCCCTAAGCGGGCCTCCCTATCCGGCACTTTATTCGTCTGATAGTGTCCCCGAGGGGACTTCCTCAGGGGCGTCCTGCAGTTCGTCCACCCGAAACGGAGCATCCGCCATGGCCACGTACAAGCAGTTGACTGCCCAGCTCGAAAAACTCCACAAGGAAGTTGCCGTGGCCCGCGAGAAGGAAATTGCGCAGGCCATCGTCGACATCAAGCAGCAAATCGCCGACTACGATCTGACCGCCGAAGAGCTCGGTTTTTCGAGCAAGCGTGTGCCGGGACGTAAAACGACATCGGTCGCCAAATATCGCAACCCGAAAACCGGCGAGACCTGGAGTGGCCGTGGCCGTTCTCCGGGCTGGCTGGCGGGCAAGAATCGCGAGCGCTTTCTGATCGAAAGCTGACGCCTGGCGTGGCGTGGCGTGGCGCGTGCAGGGACAGCGCATCGCGCTGTCTGAAGTGATGTCGCGCGCGGTTTTTTCCGCACCGCTGGGCAGGTCCCGAAAACACTCACCTTTGACCTCGACCCGCACCGCGGACCCCGGCATTTTCCGCATGATGCATGTCGAGTTGCGTTGTTTCGGTGCGCCTGGTTTTGTCGGTTGGCGCACCTTCCAACCTGCTTGCGGCCACGCCCGAACTTGCCGCCAATCCTGTCGAAACCCACGCCAGCCTTGGCTGACGGGCGTTACCAGGCGATCCGAAGAATCGGTTTCCGCCGGGTTCAGCGCGGTTCGTCTCTCTTTTCAGCTTCGTGTTGCCAGTGCGTGAGCGTCGTCTCGCGCGATCACCTTTCACGGTGATTCGGGCTTCACCGTTGCAGGTCCCGAAAACACTCACCTTTGCGTTCGCCTCCGGCTGCCGCCCTTCATCGTGCTCCGCACAAACCCGGAGTTGAGTTCGCCTCATACCCCGCATCAAAACTCATCGTTACAGGGGCGAGGTTGCCGAACAGCACAATCGGTCATCTCTTTACCCCCCAACGGAATGACCATGAGCGTATCGACGGACACACAACTCTTTATCGGCGAAGGATTCGAAGGCCCGGGCGTCAACCTCGCTCACATCAACGTGCTGGTCGGCCCGCGCAACGGTCCGGCAGGACAGGCCTTCGCCACCGCATTGGCGACGCCTTCAACGGGCCACGCGCCGTTCGTCGTGATCGCGCGTCCGGGTGTGCCGACCAAACCTCTGACGCTGTATGTGAACAAGGCGCAGATCGGCAGCGACTTCCACGGCAACGCGACATGGGGTGCTTCGCAAGCGGGCATCGCGAAGGCGGTTGCCGAGTCGCTGGAAAACGGCACGCTGCCGCCCGAAGCGGAAAACGATTGGGTGGTGGTGTCGGCGAACTGGGTCAACCCGAGCACCGACGATCTCGACGCCGTTTTCGAGAACAACTACCGCGCGTGCAAGAACGCAATCCTCGCCGCGATGAACGGCCTGCCGCATCGCGATGAAGTTTTCGCCGCGGCGCGCGAAGTGTCGAATCCGTTTTACACGCCCAAACAACGTTGATCGTGTGGCGCGCCTCGTAGCGCAGCGTACGACAGGAGACAAGCATCATGGAATACATTCGCCTCGGCCATTCCGGCCTCAAGGTTTCGCGCTTGTGCCTCGGCACGATGAACATGGGCACGCCGCAATGGAAGCCCTGGATTTTCGACGAAGCGCAAAGCGAGCCGATCGTTCGTCACGCGCTCGAAGCGGGCGTGAACTTCATCGACCTGGCAGATTTCTATTCGACCGGCGTCGGCGAAGAAGTGGTGGGCCGCATTCTGAAACGGATCGCGCGTCGCGAGGAAATCGTCGTGACGACCAAAGTCGGCTATGACATGGGCGCGTATCAGAACGCCGGCGGCCATTCGCGCAAGCACATCATGGACGGCATCGACGGTTCATTGACACGCCTCGGCATGGACTACGTCGATCTCTACATGCTGCATTTCTTCGACGTCAACACGCCGGTCGAGGAAAGCATGAGCGCGATGAACGATATCGTGCGCGCCGGCAAGGCTCGCTATATCGGCGTGTCGACCATGTACACGTGGCAGTTCGCGAAGATCATGCAGGTCTGCGAGCGCAACGGCTGGCACAAGCCGATCAACATGCAATTGCAGTTGAATCTGGCGTATCGCGAGGAAGAGCGCGAAATGATTCCGTATTGCCAGGATCAGGGCGTCGGCGTGTCGGTGTTCAGTCCGCTGGCGCGCGGGCTGCTGACCTGCGATCCGAACTCGACACGCAATCAGACCGACTTCTTCACCGCGCAGATGTATGGCGACGACGCTTCGCGCGAGATCGCCGCATCGGTGGCGCGGGTGGCCGCACGGCGTGGCGTGTCCGCCGCGCAAATCGCGCAGGCGTGGGTGCTGAATCATCACGGCGTCGCGAGCATGCTGGTCGGCGCGGATACGCCGGCGCAGTTCGATAGCGCCGTGGCCGCGCTCGGCACCACGCTCTCGGCGGATGAGCTGTTCGAACTCGAACGCAATTACACGCCGTGCGACCTGATCAACGATTACACCTCGGGACGGCGTATCGCTCGTGAGCCTCGGCTCGCGCAAGGTACGTTCGTCGAGAATCTGGAGAAGGCGGCATGAACGAATTTCTGCGCACGGCGCATTACATTGGCGGCGAGTGGTACGAGAGCGCCAGCACCTATGCCGTGCTGAATCCCGCGACCGGCGAGGTCGTCGCTCAGGTCGCGAAAGGCGGTGCGGAAGAAGCTGCGCAGGCGATTGCCGCGGCCGAGCGTGCGTTTCCCGCGTGGCGTGCATTGACCGCCAAAGAGCGCAGCGCGTGCGTCAAAAGCTGGGGCGAGTTGATGCTCGAAAATCGCGACGCGCTCGCCGAACTGCTGACGCTCGAGCAGGGCAAACCGCTCGCCGAAGCGCGCGGTGAAGTCGGCTACGCGGCCAGCTTCTTCGAATGGTTCGCGGAAGAAGCCAAGCGCGCGTATGGCGACGTGATCCCGAGTCCCAATCCGAACGCGAAGATCATCGTCACGCGCGAACCGGTGGGCGTGGTCGCGGCCATCACGCCGTGGAATTTCCCGCTTGCGATGATTACGCGCAAGGCAGGTCCCGCACTGGCGGCCGGTTGCACGATGGTGCTCAAGCCGTCGGAGGAAACGCCGTTGTCCGCGTTGGCGCTCGCGGTGCTGGCGCAGAAAGCCGGCATTCCGCCGGGCGTGTTCAACGTCGTTTCCGGCGACGCGGTGGCGATCGGTGGCGCGCTCACCGAATCCGATGTCGTGCGCAAGCTCTCATTCACCGGCTCGACGCGCGTCGGCAAACTGCTCGCGAAGCAGTCGGCGGATACGCTGAAGAAGCTGTCGCTCGAACTCGGCGGCAACGCGCCGTTCATCGTATTTGACGACGCCGATCTCGACGCCGCCGTGCAAGGCGCGATGGCGTCGAAATTCCGTAACACCGGGCAGACCTGCGTGTGCGTGAATCGCTTCTACTTGCAGGACGGCATTTACGACGCGTTCACGCAGGCGCTGACGAACGCGGTGCGCAAGATGCGCGTCGGGAACGCGTTGCAAGGCGAGGTCGAACAAGGTCCGCTGATCAATCAGGCGGCGTTGAGGAAGGTCGAAACGCACGTCGCCGATGCGTTGCAAAAGGGCGCGAAGATTTTGACCGGCGGCAAACCGCATGCGCTCGGCGGCACGTTCTACGAGCCGACCGTTCTCGCCGACGCCTCCAGCGCGATGCTGATCGCCGCCGAAGAAACCTTCGGTCCGGTAGCGGCGTGCTTCCGCTTCAAGACTGAAGAAGAAGCCATCCACGCGGCCAACGACACACCGTTCGGCCTGTCGGCGTATTTCTATACGCGCGACCTGGCGCGGGCGTGGCGCGTCGGCGAAGCGCTGGAAAGCGGCATGGTCGGCATCAACGAGGGGATTCTGTCGACGGAAGTCGCGCCGTTCGGTGGCGTCAAACAATCGGGCCTCGGCCGCGAAGGCTCGAAGTACGGGCTCGAGGAATACACCGAGCTGAAATACATGATGATGGGCGGCCTCGGACGCTGAGCGGCAAATCTGCGCGTCTCGCCACGCGCATGCCGGAAAAATGTCGCGGAACACACGCGGCGTGACCGGTCATTCATAAACACGAAGGAGACAGCGTGAGCAATCAGGATATCCAGACGGCCACTCTCGGCCTTGCCCCTACCTTGCCGGCCGCGCCGACCCCCGCGCGCGGCCCCATTTCGCTCGACGACGTTCCGCTGAACGCCTTTCACGTCAAGATCGCCGGTTTGACGTTCGGCGCGCATTTCACGGAAGGATTCGCGCTCGGCACGATCGGCTACGCGCTGGCCGCGATGAATCGCCAGATGCCGCTCGACGCGTTCTGGATGGGCATGATCGGTAGCTCCGCGCTGATGGGGATTTTCTTCGGCAGCCTGGTATTCGGCTGGTTGTCGGACCGGCTCGGGCGCCAGAAAATTTTCCTGCTGAGTTTCCTGATCATCACCGCGGCCGCGTTTGCACAGTTCTACGTGCGCTCGCCGGCCGAATTGTGTTTGCTGCGCGTGCTGATCGGCTTCGGCATGGGCGGCGATTTCGCGGTGGGGCATGCGATTCTCGCGGAATTCTCGCCACGCAAACATCGGGGCACCTTGCTCGGCTCATTCAGTGTGGTGTGGACGATCGGCTATGTGGTGGCGAACGTGCTCGGCATGCATTACGCCGACGCATCGCCCGATGCCTGGCGGTGGTTGCTTGCGTCCGCGGGGGTTCCCGCGCTGATCGTGCTGGTGTTGCGCTTGGGCACGCCTGAATCGCCGCGCTGGTTGCATGGCAAAGGCCGCGTCGCGGAAGCCCGTGCGGTCCTGCTCAAGCATTTCGGCGCCCACGTCACGCTCGAAGGCGGCCACGACGAACACGGTCAGACGGCTGGCGGCTTCGCGCGTCTGTTCAGAAAAGACCTGATTCGCCGGACGATTTTCAATTGCGCGTTTTTTGTGTGTCTCGTCATTCCATATTTCGCGATCTATACATTCCTGCCGACCATCCTGAAAGCGATCCATTTGAACAACGACTCGAGCGCGGATTTTCTGCTGAACGGATTTCTCGTGCTCGGTGCGCTGATCGGTATCTGGCTGACGATCAAATTGCCGCGCCGGGTGTTCCTGATTGGATCGTTCGCGGTGACGTGTTTGTCGCTGATCGCGTTGAGCGTGCTGCCGGAGTCGGCGACGATGGGCATGATCGTCGCGTTCGCGATCTTTACGCTGACGATGTCGGCGTTCTCCAATCTCGTCGGTGTGTTTCCACCGGAATGCTTTCCCACCGAGGTGCGCGCCTGCGGCGTGGGCCTCGCGATCGCTTGCAGCCGGCTGGGGTCGGCAGTCGGCACGTTTTTGCTGCCGCTGGGCATCGTCCACCTGGGTTTTCACGCGACGATGACCGTGTTGGCGACGGTCCTGCTGATCGGCATGGTGGTGTCGATCGCGTGGGCGCCTGAGACGAAACATCTCACGCTGAACGAAGCTAGCGGCGCTTAACTCGCAGCAACGCTGAAAAAAACCCGCCGCATCGGTAACGATGCAGCGGGTTTTTTATTTGTGGCTCGAATTCTGGCCCGAACATCCGATTCGGGCTTTTTTATCGTCGAGATTTTAGGAGAAATCTTATTTTTTCCTTTATCGAAAAACATATCAGCGAAATGCCTCAAATCCCGCGCCTTACCTATCCCAATTAATAAGAATCGTCCTAGATATTTAAGCGGCGCGAAATTTTAATATTTCTTTGCGCCTGAACGACAGGCCACTTCTTAACTCACCGGAGTAGCAAACATGAAAGCAACCCTTCCCGCCATCGCGATCGCAACCAGCAGTCTGTTGGGGCTCACATCGTTCAGCGCGCAGGCCGCGGACGGCACGATCACCATTACCGGCACGGTGTCGGATACCACGTGCTCGATCAACGGCAAGGCATCGGGCACCTCGGCTGACAAGTCGATCACGTTGCCGTCCGTGTCGGCTGGTTCGCTGTCGACGGCGGGCAACGTTGCCGGTACGTCGAGCCCGAGCGACGTCGTGCTGACCCTGAGCGGCTGCACGGGCACCGCCACGAAGGCGATCTCCCGCTTCGAAAACGGTCCTACCGTCGACCAGACCAGCGGTTACCTCAACAACTCCGGAACGGCGACGAAAGTGCAAGTGCGTTTGCTGAACGCGCAGATGCAACCGATCAACATCACGACGAACGCGAACAACGACATCTCGACGAACGCGGCGACGATCAGCACCGGTGGCGCGAGCCTGAAGTATTTCGCGCAGTACTACGCAACGGGTAAGGCGACTGCCGGCACCGTCAGCACGTCGGTTCAATACACGATGCAGTATCAGTAAGCGAAGGCCAAAGGCGTTCGTTGACGCGAACGCCTTTTTTGACGGCTATTTTCGAGATTATTTGTTAAAGGTGCTGTGATGAAGTTGCTCGGAAAAATGACGATGGGAATCGGTTTGGCCTGCGCGCTGCTCGCGGTTAGCGCACAGGCCAGCGTGACGATCGGTGGCACGCGCGTGGTGTATCCGCTGGAGCAACGCGAAGTCACGGTCAAGCTGGAAAACGACAGCCGCGGCCCGTCGCTGGTTCAGGTATGGATGGACGACGGCAATCCGGACGCAAAACCCGGTGAAATCAAGGTGCCGTTTGTGATCACGCCGCCGATCTTCCGCATGGATCCGAAGAAAGCGCAGACGCTGCGCGTGATGTATAGCGGCGAAGCGGTGCCGCAGGATCGCGAATCGATCTATTGGCTCAACGTACTCGACATTCCGCCGAAGGCCGACAGTGCGCCGGACGTCAACTCGCTGCAACTGGCGTATCGCACGCGTATCAAGGTCTTCGTGCGTCCGGCCAGGTTGCCGGGCAATCCCGAGGACGCCCCGGCGCAGTTGACCTGGAAGATCGCCACGTCGCCGGATGGCAAAAGCCAGGCGATCAGCGTCACGAATCCGACGCCGTACTACGTGTCGTTTAGCGAAGTCGATGTGGAAAGCAACGGGCATGTCTTCAAGAACGAACAGGGCGGCATGGTTGCGCCGCGCGCATCGGTGGTTCTGCCGATCGCAAAGATGAATGCTGTTGGCGCAGGCGCCAAGGTTCGCTACACCGCAATCAACGACTACGGCGGCGCGCTCGACGGCGACGCGTCGCTCGGCCAATAGGCCGCAGCAGTTTGCCGGCCGGGCGGCCGCCTCCGTCCGAATTCAACCTTTTTCAAGCACGGCGTGCGTTGCATCCGCAACGCACTGGGACAACGCACGTCTGTTGCGGATATTGGAAGTCAGTCAGATCATGAAACGCTCACCGGATCATCAGTCGCAAGTTCGCGCCAGTGCGGTCACGGGTCCATTCGGCCTGAGCCCCGTCGCTACCGTCGTTATGTCGGTTTTTGCGGCGTTGGGCGGGGTCCAGTCGACGAGCGTGCAGGCATCTGAAACCAATGACGCGGACGCGGCCGTCCAGTTCGATACGACGTTTCTGCGGACCGATTCGACTCAGGGCATGGACCTCGCGCGATTCGCACGCGGCAATACGGTGTCGGCAGGCGTGTATTCGGTCGACATCTGGGTCAACGATATTCGGGTGGCGCGTCAGGACCTGCGCTTTGTCGCGGCCCGTGAAGGACAGAGCGCTCGCGCTTGCTTGAGCCGTCAAATGCTGGAAACGCTGGGTGTCGATTTTGCCAAGGTCGGCGTGAATCAGGATGCGAAGGCCGCCGACGAATGCGTCGATCTCGCGGCACTCGTGCCGGAGTCGTCGGTTGACTTTGATTTTTCGGAGCAGAAGTTGACCCTGAGCGTGCCGCAGAAATACATGCGTAACGCCGCGCGCGGCTACGTGCCGCCTGACATGTGGCAAACCGGCGTCAATGCGGGCTTCGTCAGCTACAACGCGAATACGTACCACACCGCCGGCTCGGGCATGGATTCGACGCAGAGCTATCTCGGTCTGAATGCCGGCGTGAACATTGGCGCCTGGCATGTGCGTCATCAATCTTCCGTCTCGCAGCAAAGTGGCCAGGCCACGCGTTTCGACAACATCGCGACCTACGTGCAGCACGACGTTGCCGCGCTGAAATCGCAGGTGACGCTGGGCGAGGGCTACACCACGGGCGATGTATTCGACAGCGTGCAGTTTCGCGGCGTGCAGATCGCCACCGACGATCGCATGTTGCCCGAATCGCTGCGTGGCTATGCACCGGACGTGCGCGGCACGGCGGAAACGAATGCGCGCGTGTCGATCCGGCAGAACGGCCAGGTGATCTATGAAACGAGCGTGTCGCCTGGCCCGTTCGAAATCAATGACCTGTATGCGACCGGTTATGGCGGCAACCTCGACGTGACGGTGACCGAGGCCGACGGTCGCACGAAGAGTTTCACCGTACCGTATGCGGCGGTTGCGCAGTCTTTGCGGCCGGGTACGACGCGTTTCTCGGTGACGGCCGGCCAGTTGCGCAACGCGACACTCGACACGAAGCCGAACTTTGCGCAGTTCACCTTGCAACGCGGTCTGACGAACTCGGTGACGGCGTATGGCGGCGGCGTCGCGGCAAACGGTTATGTGGCGGCCGATATCGGCGCGGCCCTTAACACGAAGTTCGGCGCATTTTCGGCGGACGTGACTGCAGCGCAGACGCAGGTGCCGAACCAGAGCAGCCAGCGCGGCGCAAGCTTGCGTATCGGCTACAGCAAGTTCATCGATCCGACCAACACGAACATTTCGGTGGCGGCTTATCGATATTCGACAGCGGGTTTCATGAATTTGTCGGATGCCTCGTCGGTGCGCGACCTCGCCACGCACGGCGGCGATATTAATTCGGTTTATCGGCAGCGCAACCGCTTTCAGCTCACCATGAACCAGAGCTTCAAGAACTACGGCACGGTGTTCCTGAGCGCATCGGCGCAGCAATACTGGAATCACGACGGCAGCGACACGTTCTATCAGGCTGGCTACACGAACAGCTACAAATACGGGACCTACAGCGTGACCGCCGGACGCACACGCAGCGCCAACGGCTCGATGTCGAACCAGTACATGGTCAGCACCACCATTCCGCTTGGCCACAGCCAGCATGCGCCGTTGCTGTCGACCAATCTGTCGAGCGGGTCGGGCAGCACGAATCTGCAGGCCAACGTCAGCGGCTCGCTGGGCGATGCCAACCAGTACTCGTATAACGCGTACGGCACGTATGGCAGCGGTAACGGCAGCAGCTCCGCCAATGCCGGCGCGAGCGGCACATACCGCGCGCCGTATGCGCAGATGACGGCGTCCGTGAGTTCGGGTTCACAGTCGAGCCAGGTGTCGGCGGGTATCAATGGTTCGGTCGTCTTGCATCCGGGCGGCGTGACGCTGTCGCAGACCGTGGGCGACACCTTCGGCATCGTCGAAGCGCCGGGTGCCGCGGGTGCGAAGGTGACCAGCGCGCCGGGCGTCAAGCTCGATCGCCGTGGTTACGCAGTAGTGCCGTATCTCACGCCGTACGGCATGAATACCGTCGATATCGACCCGAAGGGCACGTCGACGGATGTCGAGTTCGAATCGACGTCGGAGCAGGCCGTGCCGCGCCTTGGGTCGGTTGTGATGCTCAAGTACAAGACCGTGACCGGCCGCGCCGCGCTGATTCGCGCGCCGCAACTGGGCGACAAGGCACTGCCGTTCGGCGCCGATGTGGTGGATGGCAAGGGGCGCACCGTGGGCGTGGTGGCGCAGGACAGCCGGATTTTCGCGCGTGGCCTCGACGATAAGGGTGCGCTGTTTGTGAAATGGGGCGCGGCGGCGTCGGAAGCGTGCCGGATCGAGTATGTCTTGCCGAAGAAGACGGGTCAGGCGGCCACCGCTTATACGTCGGTGGAAGCGCACTGTATTTCCGACGTGCAAACGAGTCAGCGCGCTGCGATTTCCGCCGACTAGCCGGCAGCGCGCACTTGGCGCGGCACGTCCTTTCCCTCCTTCCGCCCCCATGACGTGTATCATTCGTTCCCTGCGCTGTTCTGCGCTGGCGATTCCCGGATTGTCGAACGCTCGTTCGTGACCTGTTTCCGACGCGCTCGGGTTGCCACTGTGACGCGGGTCCCGGCCCAACTCCCGCAGTTCGACGCCGCCGCGCAAGGCGTGGCACGCCGGTCGCCACAAGCCGCCGGGAACCGCCCGAACCCCTATCCGTGACCGCCAGACCCGATGTCAGTCTCCGAACTCAAACGCCGCCGCACGTTCGCGGTCATTTCCCACCCGGACGCGGGTAAAACCACGCTCACCGAAAAACTGCTGCTGTTCTCGGGCGCGATTCAGATCGCCGGTACCGTGAAGGGCCGCAAGAGCAACCGCTACGCAACGTCCGACTGGATGGAAATCGAAAAGCAGCGGGGCATTTCGGTCGCCAGTTCGGTGATGCAGTTCGAGTACGGCGACGCCGTCATCAACCTGCTCGACACGCCGGGCCACGAAGACTTCTCCGAAGATACCTACCGCGTGTTGACCGCGGTCGATGCCGCCGTGATGGTGATCGACGGTGCGAACGGTGTCGAAGCGCAAACGCTGAAGCTGCTCGAAGTCTGCCGCAGCCGCAAGACGCCGATCGTCACCTTCATCAACAAGCTCGACCGCGAAGTGCGCGAGCCGCTCGAACTGCTCGACGAAATCGAGCAGCATCTGGGTGTGGCCGCCGTGCCGTTCACCTGGCCGATCGGCATGGGCAAGGAATTCCAGGGCGTCTACGACATCCAGCGCGATCAGGTGCGTTTGTTCCGCGCCGGACAGGATAAGGCGGGCGGTGAGGTCGAAACGCTGCAGGCGCTGAGCAACGAAGAAGGCGAACGCCGCTTCGGTCATAGCTGGGTCAAGGCGAAAGAAGAAATCGACCTGATCACCGGCGCATCGCCCGATTTCGACCGCGAGAAGTTTCTCGCCGGTCAGCAGTCGCCGGTACTGTTCGGCTCGGCGATCAACAACTTCGGCGTGAAGGAAATTCTCGACGCGCTGGTCGATCTGGCGCCGCCGCCGTCCATGCGCATGACGGTGCAGCGTCCGGTGCTGCCGGACGAGCCGAAGTTCACCGGCGTCGTGTTCAAGGTGCAGGCGAACATGGATCTGGCGCACCGCGACCGCGTGGCGTTTATCCGCGTGTGTTCGGGTCACTTCGAACGCGGCATGGCCGTGAAGGTGACGCGCACCAACAAGACGTTCCGCGCCAACAACGTGGTGACGTTCCTGTCGCAACGTCGTGAGACGGTGAGCGAGGCGTATCCGGGCGACATCATCGGTATTCCGAATCACGGCACGCTGAGTCTCGGCGATACGTTGACCGAAGGCGAAATGCTGCAATTCGTCGGCTTACCGTTCTTCGCGCCGGAAATTTTCCAGACGGTGGAAGTGGTCGATCCGATGCGCGCCAAGCAGCTCGGCGAGGCGCTGAAGCAGCTCGGCGAGGAAGGCGCGATTCAGGTGTTCCGTCCGGAAGTCGGCGGCTTGATGATTCTCGGCGCGGTCGGGCAACTGCAGTTCGAAGTGGTGGCGCACCGCTTGTCGACCGAATACAAGGTCGATGTGCGGATGGCGCCGGCACGCTACCGGATGTCACGCTGGGTGACCTGCGACGACGCCGCCGAATTGCGTCGCTTCACCGATTCGTACGCGGCGCGGATCGCGCTCGACGCGTCGGATGCGCCGACGTACCTGGCGTCGCACGTGTCGGAGATTGAAGTTGCGCAGAAGGCGTGGCCGAAGATCGTGTTCAACGAGTTGCGCGAGCATTCGGGCGCGCCGTTCAAGAAGACGATGTAAATCTATTGATGTGACGTTACAAAAAAATCTTCAGTGTCACAAGAAAGTCTTCAGTGTCGCAATAAAGGTTTCAGTTGACTCTCTTCGACGGCGCGACTGCAAGCTTTTGGCCTCGGTGCGCGGCGTTCCATGTTAGGCCGGCTCTTCCTGTGCCGTGCTTCGGGAGGTTAATGCCCTGTTTGTCGCGTCACGCATTCGCGTGGCGCGACAATACGCAGCACTAGTCGACTTCGCTTAGCTTTGCAAGCTGCGCAGGGAACAGCAACCACATTGACAGTTCCCGGTTGAGATATCCGCGAAAGCTGGCAGGTGACGATGGTGCGCGAACGGGTTTTTGATTTTTTGCTTGTTTCCAGTGGCCATAGGCTAGCACTTCATCATTCGGCTTGAATCGTTCGAGCCATGCCGGTTCCTTGCTCCAGATGCTGGCTTCGCCGGTCTCGCCAATACTGCTGTCTCCGTCGAGTGGGGTCGCTTTCGCGCTTTTCAGATTAAGAACGTACCGAGTCCCGTCAGCCATAGGAACTTCGCGTACGTTAACCTTCATGAGTTACCTCACGCACGTAGTGCCTGCCTCGGTCCAAAAGGCTCGGCCGCACGAGAATGTACGCTCCATATCTTTCCAGCAAATCGCTGTCAACAATACAGCAACTGCTCACGCCACGGGCAAGGTCACGCACGAAAACCCCCGGACTTCGATGCTCTGCTGCCTGAAACACCCACTGCTGCCATCTCACCTCTCGATGTTGCCAGGTTGGCCTCAACTTTCTGCTTTATCAGCCGTAATCATGAGAAACAGCATGGTCGCAGTATGCACGTTCAGGCATGCTATGCCGAATGCATGAACTGGAAAATCGCTGAGGGCAAGGCTACCTCTCTGATAAGCTTTCGGACCGGCATACACCCGATGCGCCCAGTTCGCCTAGCCAACTCCAGATGCCCGTTGAAGTAGGCTTATCCTCCGAATAACACAAACTACGCAAGCAACCTTCGCTATCAGCAATGAGTTCCTCACCTGAAAAAACGTCGGAACGCAAGTTTTTTGCGTTCGCAGAGAAGATTCTCTTGTATCCCATCGTTCCCGCGTTTTCAACAAGTAGCGGTGTTATCGCGGGATATCTGGGAGCTCATTTTGACGGGCAAATTGTGACATCGTTTCGGCCGTTGGGATTGCATGGCTGGCATCCCGCATGGGGCGCAACGCTGTTTTGGCTTGCGACAGTGTTATTTTCTCTCACGTTCGGCGGCACCTTTTGGGCTCAAGCAAGAAGCGGCGATAGGCACAACAAGCGCCTTGAAGATGCCTCGGTCGCAATTCATCAGGGCACACAGACATTACAGAATCAATCCGACGAAATCAGTGCGCGCGTGAAGCAGCTTTTTACTCTGCCACCGCTCGGATTTCTTGAACTCTACGAAGCTTCAGTACGCGAATTGTTTGATGCCTACACGGAATGGGATTCCGTAGATTCACCTGGTCGCCTGGAAGAGAAAAATCTTGAGGTTGTCGCGCGCACTTTAATCTTTATGATGATGCAGTTGGCAATCGCCTTTGATGCAGATTCGAGCCGTGCCACCTATTCGGCGAATGTCATGGTATTTTGGCCGAAGAATTTCCTCATTGGAGATTTGGCGGCGCATACTCAACGTCGGTTGCGGATGGCAGGAGAGGCCACATCGGTCGGGCTTCTCTTCGGCGTTCTCGACTGCGTGAAGGAATTGTCCGTGAACAGTCAAGACAATGACAATTCCGCTTCCGTGGATTCTTCACTGATTGACCTGTGCCTCCCCATTCCAGAAGCAGCGGTTTCGAACAGTAACGACGCAAATTCAGCCAAAGCATTGATACTTCCCGGTGCCCCGGTTGCATTTGTTTCGAAGACGGTCGCCGCAGTTGAAAAACAAAGTGATTTGCTTGAACATATGAAAGACCGAGGTTTCGGGCGCGATGTTATGGAAGCAATGGCAGCCTACATAAAGGAAAGTAAGCAGACTCGAAGCTTTATATCAATCCCCATATTCCCCTCATCGCTAGAGTCAGTCCCAGTGGGGTATTCCGAGGAGCAGCCGTTTGCCATTGTGAATATTAATCGCAACTTGGAGAATCAACGCAGCGCGGAGCGTATGGCGCTGTTCCAACCACTGCTAGAGCCGTACCGGCAGTTGTTCAGCAGGGTCTTGTGGGCTTATACGGTTGAAGTGCTATACTCAAGATTGAACATCAAACAGGTGGCATAAGATGACTGTATTGCTGCAGCGCCAGAGGCTGACGTCCGAAGAGCTCCGAGCGAGAATGAGGGACCGAGCGGAGCGTGTTGCGAAGCTGTCGCAGGGAAACATTCGTCAGCGCGTTGTGGTTGCCTGCCCTCAAGGTGGTTTTATTACTGAGCTCAGAGAGGTCTCGGGGGTCGAGGTACGCTGACCAGCGTGGCTTTCCGGCGGTCATCGCCCGAGAGCCGACGTTAGTAAATTTTAGGTGCCGCCATTGTTCCCGCACCAACTGAGGCAGTATCGACGGCTCTTCCATCAGACATGGCAAACGCACCATGCGCCGCGAGTCATTTGCCTCTCAAGCATCAACTGCGGATTCGGTGCATGCCACTCACAGAGTCCTTACACTTCCCGCGCCACGGCAGATAGTGCTGTGCGGAGATACATTCCACGCAGCAGTGCCAACATCGGCGGCCCGGGAAATGGCCCTTAATTTTCTTCGGCGTCACCCGCGCGAAAGCAGGGGCTTACGCCCAGTTCAGCCCAGCCTCAGATTTGACACTTTGTGTTGGATTCTAGAGCGCAGGTCACACCCATATTGATGCTGCCCTCTCCACTAGGCCAAAGCTTGGTACGGCGTCAAAACCTTCGCAGAATGCGGTAAAGATAAAGCCGCAGACGGGTGTGTCGCCTTCACGCGGCCCCTTCTTCAGGAGCGAAGTTTTCGCTAGAGATAGATATTTTCCTTCTCCTCTTCTCTCTTTTGCAACCTCTACCAACACCGGACCCCTCAGCGCAGCTATGTCCGAGTCCTGCGTATAAATACGCTCTAGAGGCTGAGGTAAATCGTGAAACAGTTGCGCTCCGCTTAGCCTTTAATTTTGCTCTCGAGAAGTTTCATGTCGGCGGGGTCATCAAATTCATTTAATTCGTGAACTAGCTTAATGAGCGACTCCTTGCTGTCGGCTTCGAATAGGTACCAGTCAGGGCGGGAGGGAATATCCGTAGCCTTGATGCCGTTCGCTTGAAGGAAGCGCCAATAGCTGTCTATGTCAATTGCCATCAACTCAACTTGGAACATGCCAATCTCCGTTTTAAAATTAGCTTTCCGTCACTGTCAATGAGTGTAGCATCTAGCTTCTCATCGATTGCTAGAAATCCCGCATTCCCTTGACTCAGTTCCCGTTCAATCAAGTTGAACTTTTTCTTAACTGGCGACACCGGCGCACTTGGGGTAAGTTCCTAGCCCCCATCATTAGAGTGGGACGGCGCGATGGAATAGGGCACAGCAGAACCAAAGAGGGTAGAAACGGTTCGTTAACGAACCACCCGAGTCGCCATTCCCGCACCACGGTTCTTCCGTGTTTGTTTCCACCAATCGTCTGCTAGCCCTACGTATTCAGAGGCTCTACCTCCCGGTGCGTCATCCAATGCTAGCCAAAATACTTCATCATCCGGCGGTCGAACAGCCCTCCTGATTTTCGGCTGCGAACTCGAGCGCGAGACGTCGAAACGTCGCAGCATCAAATCCGGCTTCATTTCCACTGCGAACCAGTGTGCATCGCGCTGCGGCTTGCAAGACGGGTTTCGGCACGAGTTCAACGTCCGTTTCATTTGATTTCTCCATCCAGGCGGCGAGAGCGCCGGTCTGAATCAGACGGCTCATCGCGGTCATGCGAGTCATTGCCGTGTGTGCAAGGTGGGCTGAGCCGGTACGACCCTTGAACACCCTAGCCGCAGTAATCGTGGCGGTTTCCAAGCCAGGTTCCTGTCCATCGCGGCGCGCGCGTGACCTCTTCCTGCAGGGCAATCAGGTCGTCGACCGTAACATCGACGGCGTTGAATTTGACGAGATACTCGCTCTCAATCTCGGACCACTCGCGCTCCGCATCGTCATCGAGGCTGTTTATCTTGGAAAGGCCGAGACTTTCGATTTCCCGTCGGCCCCAAAGCGACAGGTGGCCTACACGTCCGTAAAGCGGCGCGCTCTTACGGTCGAAGGCCAGGCTATGCATGTTGACCCGGAGTTCGCGTCTTTCACATACGGCGACCCGACTCCTCCCAAGGCCGGACTGCGTCGACTCCAGCAGGGGGACCTGTTGGTGTTCTATGCCGGCCTATCAGACTGGGACCATGAGCGTGCACCAGCGCTCTACATCGTCGGTTACTTCGTCGTGGAGTGGGCTGGGCTTGCCATTGACTTGCCTGAAGACGATGTTCGCCGGCGTTGCGGTGGCAACTTTCACGTCATGCATGATGAGTTGTTCAAGAAGCAGAAAGACCGTCTGGTGTTGGTACAGGGAGGTCGGGGGAGCCGGCTACTGAAGAAAGCTGCCTGCATTAGCACAATGTCGACGAACAGCGCTGGCCAGCCTATTAAGGTGCTATCTCAAGAGGCACAGGACATTTTCGGTGACTTTAACGGGAAAATTTCCATCCAGCGCAGCCCGCCTCGATGGGTACTGTCTACCCATATTGAGAAGGCAAAAGCCTACTGGGAAGCGCAACCATAATTGCGACGCGGCGGTTCCCATTGATGCGGGATGGTGATGGGAGAGCCTCATCTGGAATGTACCCCGTGACTAGGTGGGCTCGGCGGTGAGGTGGAAAATCTCACCTTCCGTGTCTCGCTACAACTTCATATCGCACATCAGGGCCGTCAAGCGATTGGCGAATGCGACATACGAGCGGTTGAACTGTTAGCGCCGGCTTTCGAGTGGTACTGGCCGAAGCAAGTCGGGAATCTCAACGCCGAGCACGCTAGCGAGGTCCTGCAAGTCCACCACCATGGGATTAGCCACCCCGTTTTCTAGCCGTCCGACATACGTGCGAAACCTGTTCGCCTTAACTGACAGCAACTCCTGGCTCAGGCCTTGCGCTGCCCGAAGGACCTTGACGTTGGCAATGACGCGCGCAAGCGGCTGCTGATTCTCAGGACGCTGCTCTTCCAGCGGTCGGTCGGACAGAAAATCCAAGACGTCGACGTCCAGTTGCTGGGCGAAACGGACCAGCGTGGTCAGACGTAGGTTCGCGCGGCGCTTCTGCTCCAGTGCGGCGAGATTTGGTCTGGATACCGAGGCCTTTGCGGCGAGTTGGTCCTGAGACAGGCCTCTGCGTTTTCGAATTTTTTGAAGTCTCTCGGAAAGCCCGAGCGCGACTGCTTCGTCTAGTGTTGGCATGCCCGAACTTTGGCTTGCCTCACATTTCTTTTCTACTACTCAGAAAAAGCACGCTTGAAAGTATCACTCATATAAAGATACAATGGTTGTTATTCCGCACTCTTGCTGCCGCAGGCAGCGATTGCGGGCGTCCGCAGTTTCTGGAAGATTGATAACGCTTGCCTGCCCGGTTGGGTCGGCAATTGAAAAGTAACGTCGGTCGAACGTCGGGCAGACGGGTTGCCTTGTTGCGACGAGAGTTGAAGGTAAGTGTTGACGCTCGCGGAGCGTTCGCACGGCACCGAGGAAGAGGGAGCGTGCCGGAGCCGCTCACGTCGAGTTGACAACCTTGCTGACAATGTACTGCGGATTATCCCGTGACAGTCCACATAGCCGGGAGGGAGCGTGGTCTTCGTTTTTTTCTGCGTTGGAGGTGTCTTGCCGCCTATGCGTCGGCACCCATCGCTCATGACGCGGGAAGGTGCACCCGAAGCAACTCGCGAGCTTGAGGTCGATGCATTACTGCTGACTCGAACACTGGTCCCCTATCCGGGGGCGGTGATTGTCGTAGCGAATGATTGGCCCTTTTACTATGACCTCGAGGAGTTGCGCTCTTCGCGTGAATTCGGGCGACGCATCGTCAATGTCGTCAGAACGCTGGGAAGCACGAAAGAATCGGCAGTGCTCGATTTCATGTCGGGGCGCGCAGAGCCATTCATCGTTATTGCGTCACCGGACTTTGAATTCACTAAGTTGACGGATTCCAGGCGCATCGACGTTGGCCTGGAACAAGGGTTTGACGAAGAAGCTCAAGTGAGTCTTCTCGAGCATCTGCGTCTGTTAGGCGAGCAAGCGACGAATCCGCTTTCTGAAGATGACATGCTGCGAGCCACTGTCGGTTCGCGGGACCTGCGCCGCGCGCGCAAATACATATCGCCCATTCGTGCTAGCGGTGACGTAGCGTTTCAACATAAGCTCCGCTCCCTCATCGGCAAGGAGGGAATCCGGTGAGACTTCAGATTGCGTCGGATTTACATCACGACCTTGCCAACTCAGGTTCGACCCGTCGAAAGTCATCAGTGTGTAGCGCAACCAGGAGCGTTGTTATGTCGCTTTACTTCTTGGCCCCTTGTCATGTCGTGCTCGAAAGATGGTCTATTCGCGAAAGGGAAGATACCGGTGAACGTCATTTTGTGGGATTCGATACCGTTAACAACGACGGTCGAGTTAGTACTCCCATTCGCGTGTTTGACCCGGTCACCCGCACTGGGTCCACAGCGACAGGAAGCACGTACCGGCTCGTCGGACGCGCAGGCCATGACAGAGATAGTGAATACGTGTGGTCTCGCGTGGTAAGGATTTGGGAAATAAAGGGTTGGAAAGACGTCACACCAGACCTAGTGCCCGATTGGCGGCAAGCACTAGCGGTTGATAAGCTGGCCGGCGACGACTGAGTGGTGTTCCGTCGATAGTTGTGGTCCCGATTTGGCGTTTGGTCCTTCGCGCCGCGAGGGAGAACTGTGTGGCCGAAGTATCCGAGGAGAGCGAATTGACCACGGCGGAGGAAAGAACTCGCGCACTGTTGCGTGCTCGCGATTTGATTGTTGAGCTTTCGCTTGCCGAGTCGCCGACACAACTGGAGACCCTACGTGACAAGGCCATAGCCGTGCTTAGGCATTACCCAGACCGGGGTGAAATTGAGTTAATTGCGAAAGGTGGCCGCTGGCTCGAGTGGCCATGCTGAGCGCCCGCCCCACGGCAGCGACTCTGCGCAGATTCCAATCTTAGCCGCGAGATATAGCGCTCATCATCATGCGTAAGGCGACACCGCGTTTGCCAGGAAAAATGCTGCGAGATGCAATGCGAGCGCGTCGACAAATGATGCGCGACGGCGAACTTGTGCCCGAAGACGAATTTCGTCGACTGCGCGGAGTTACACCCACTCGCCTTGCACGCCTGAACAAGAGCGGCAGTGTATTTTCGATTGAAATCGATGGGAGTGCGTATTACCCACGTTTGCTCGTCGACCCCAGGCACAACGCGCGACGTTTGGCGTACGTATGCCGCGTTTTGTGGCCTGCTCCACCGGCCTCCCGGCTTGACTTTCTAACGTCAGAAAATAGCGCGCTCGGTGGCATCACACCATTGCAGGCGCTGGCAATCGACTGCAGCTATCGAGAATTACTGACGCATGCGAAAGGCTGGGCATCGGAGTTTTGCCTGACAACCGTGATGGTGTGTAAAGGGGCGTTTCTTCGCGATATTGAGTTGCCCGTTGTCTGCACGGGCTATGTTGAAGCGGACCCACGAGAAAGACTGTGGCGTCGAGTGGCCGAGGCCCTCGAGGCAGGAGGGAATTTGAGCCCAGACGGTCCATATTGTCAAGCCAAGTTGGCGACGGTCTTCGTTTCTCGAAATACTGCAGGGAAACCTGGCGAGCTGAGGGAGGCCAGATTTGACGTGATTGTTGCCAAGGGTCTGGCACACACGGGAGTAGTGACCGCCGACGCTCCTCGCTATGACCTGAATCCGGTGCGCGTAGACAAGTCTGATGACATTGTTGCTGTTATACGGAAAGTATTGGCGGCATGCGAATGAAAATACGCATACACGCTGAACGGCCATTCTATGAGCATCGATTTGCGGCGTAGATTGATGTGGTACATGCTGGCCACGCCAATGCAATGACGCGAGACTCAGCAAAGTCGGCGAACGGGAAATCACATGAAGGTGCGCAACATAAAGCGTGCGCGGGGCCGAGTCGCACCCAACTATGCATGCTTACCTAGCGACGAAGCGGCGCTTGTATTGAATGTCTCCCCGGCTCGCTTCGACGGCCTGGTCCGGACGGGCGAGTTGGTGGCAACTCAGCGCACGCGAGATGGCCGTCGGTGGTTCTCAATGGCGAACTTGCTAGCATACAAAGAGCGGACCAAAGTTCAGCAACGGGTGGGATTAGATAGGATGATGGAAGCGACTCGGCGGATGGGTCTTTACGACGCAGAGCTAGAGGGACTACCTCCCCGCTGAGGAGATGCTGGTTTAGCCCCAACTGGCCGTGTAAAACCGGGTATCGAGGTTGATACGGCCAATTCCACAAAATCAATGAGTTATGTGGCGTCTGCGGTAGTCATCGGTAAGACGTCCCATCGTGCCTTCGCAACATGGGCGTTGACTTTGATTGGCGGAGTCGCGTCATCAAATGATGCTGGTCGCAAAAAGTTCTCCAACTCGTTGGAGGGATATGCCCTTAAGGGAGGGTAATCCGAACACGGTACGAGGCGCCGGTAGGGCGCTATCGAGCATGCCGCATGTAGCGACGCTATCCGGCACGTATCCCGGCACGCCGGACTCATTTACTTTCAAACCTTCTTAACGTCGGAGCCGTAGAGCCCGGCTCCTTGAGAAATTGCACCAAGCTCATCCAGCGCAGCGCGAGCTTTAGCCCTTCGCTCGCTGTGATACGTTTTTACCGCTGCAGCCGGTATTCGCCGTTGCCCATCCTCCCCTCTCTCCACTACGCCCAGTTTTCCGGCGTCCGCAAGCGTGACGGCAAACGGGCGAGAGACATTCAGAATATCCGCGATTTCCTCGATGGATAACATCCGGCCTTCCGCGCTGGTGGCATCGAAATCTCTTGGCATGTCACTTCTCCGAACTCAAGAGTCACGCGCGTATTTTGACGCAAAACGAACAACCTAAATTATCAAGACCAATTCGTAGCCAAGCGCGGCAGCACGTTCCAGATAAGTGGCGATTACTAGCGCTGAGTGCTTCCGGCAACACGCCACTCCTGCCCGGACGTTCAACATCGAATCGCGTCTTCCCGAGCACTTCGAGCATCGTCGGGGTCTGGAACAGATTCAACGGCGGCAATCATGCTAATGTAATCGCCGGGTAAGTTCGCTGCCGATGCGCCATTTAGGACATGTCGCTTGTACCAGTCATAGGGGCGTAGCCCAGCCGTCTTGTTCGTCGCGATGTACGTCAGCACGACCGCTGGCCCCGTTGGCGCGGTGACCTCAATATCTAACGCATCATATCCATAACCTTTCCCTTCGGCGCGGTCGAGCGCAGCTTTATCACTGGCATGAATCTCGAATACGACGCCATACACCCGGTCGGTCGCGTTCCCCGTGTATTTACAATCGCATTTGGCTGACCCGTCTTTACTTGCCTTGTCGAAAGTCAATCGCCGACCTGTCGCGTATGCTGAACAGATAACCGCTGCAGATGGAGCTCTTCCGGGCGCGGTAAGACGCGCAACGCACATGTTTGAGCCGTAGGCGAAATACAAGAAATGGTCTGGTCTTGTGGTTAGCGTCATTTCTTGCTGTCGGTATGATTCACAGCCATTTGAGCATGCAGACGGCAGTTGCCGGACAGAGGTCTGCGAACTGTGAGCTTGTCTGGAGCATAACCGGAGCGCTTTCTCGGGCTACAACATCGTATCCTTTCTTCCGGAAGAACTCTCCAGCTGTTGTGGTTAGCAACCATAGGTTGGAAACGCCGCTTGCGCGTGCATGCAGTTCCATCCGTGAAACCAAACTGCCTGCGAGACCCATGTCGCGAGCGCTGCGCGCGACCACTAGCGACCGCAGCAGCGCATCTTGGCCGAATGGCTCTAACCCGATGCTACCGACCAGCGCGCCGTCCTCACTTTCAGCAACCAGAAAGTTGTCGAGCAGGGACGCGTGGACTTCAGAAGCCACCAATTGGTTATTTGTGAGCAAAGTTCTAATGACGTCGAGGTCTTTGCTAAAAGCGGCACGAATTTTCATAGTTTATGCAGTCGCAGAAATAGTGCAGTCTCAAGCGCTCGCTATTGCGCGCCGACCGGCTCAGACAGCGACAAAGAAGGCTATTGCGGACAGTATCGAGACGAAAAACACCGTCCATTCAACAGCGACGTAGCCGTGCGTGAAACTCCAGATGCTCGCAGCGGCTATAGGCGCTATTCCCTTGGCGACATTCGAGGGAAACGAAAGCATGCCGCTTACGGCGCCATATCCTTCCGTCCACATCAGCTCTTGTACGATGGTTCCTCGCAAGATTGTCATCATGCCATTCGCGGCGCCGTAGCAAAGTGCGAACAGCCAGAGTAGCGCGGCGGAGTGGCCTGCGCATATGAGGACGATGGTCGACAGCGGAAACAGCGTCACGACAATGGTGCCTACGGTGCTGACGTGGGCCGTCCGGCCGAACGTGAACCACACCGCACGAGCAGCGACCTGAGCCGGGCCGATGAGCGCCATGGTTGTAACCAGCACGGCGTTCGACACACCGCGCTCGACCATGAGCGGCACCAGATGGAATGTGAGTGCGGCGAATGTCGCGTAGTAGGCTGTGAAGCACACCGCGAGCGCCCAAAAGGTCGGCGAGCGGAGCGCGCGCCGCGTGGCTGCATCGTTCGCCAGCTTTACGGCACCGCTGGTTGGCCGCGAGCCCTGGTCAGTGCGTGAGGAGCGGATTGCCAGCACATGGATAGGCAGGCAGATAATCAGGTTCAGCGCCGCAAGCACAACAAGCGATGTGCGCCACCCGACCGAGCCAACCAGCAACTGGGTCAGCGGTATGAAGACGGTGCTGGCGAATCCGGCGACCAGTGTGATGAGCGTGATTTTGGTTCGGAAGCTTCGTGGATAACGATGCGTGACGACGGCGAAGACGGGGTCGTAGAACGTGGCCGCCGTGGAGATGCCGAGGCCAATCCATGCAACAAAGAGCACCGTCAGCGACTGTGCGCCGGACCAAAGCAGCAGCATGGCTGCGGCGATGACTGAACCGCCAGCCATGATGCGGCGCCCGAGTCCGTGGTCTATCCAGCGGCCAATCGGATAGGCGGCAAACCCCGAGACGAGCAGCCCGACAGACAGGGCGGCGTTCGTCGCCGTCCTGCTCCAGCCCATGGTCTGTTCCATTGGCACGACCAACAGCGAAAAAGAATAGTAGACGGAGCCCCATGAGACGAGCTGCGCGAGTGCCAGGGCCCACGTCACGAGACTGTCGTGACTGTCTGCTGGTGCGGTCTTCTCGGTGGCGTTCTGGTCGCGACTCGACATCGTGCTCAATTTTTCAGCCCCTCATCTGGCTCGTTTTGTTGACGCTGCTGCCACCGATGCGAAAGGCGTCGCAGCAGAAGAAGGTTTTCGAAGCGAGTCTGTGCGCGATGACAGCGGCGACCCGCTCGTGAAGCTGGTCCATGCGGCGTGTGACGGTGGTTTGAGGTGCGACCTGTACGGAACCGAGAAAGCCAATTCCCTCCCGATTGCAATATCGCTGAACGCGTCTCGCAACCAGCAGCTCCCGCAGGCTTGTCAACGCCCCGATGACGCCACCTGCCTCAGGGCGCGTGCTTAATGCGACAAAAAACTTCGAACCCTCGTCGGCGAGATGATTGCGGACTCGCAGCAACGGCGTCTTCCAGTCACATGCCGGCCAGACACGACTCACGGTTTCCGAATCCATGACAAGGACAGCAGCCGACGAGCCGTCTGCAGCCAGGAAACGTGCAAGCTCGAGCTTCTCGTCAACCACATCTGTCAGCGCAATCGCAGAGGTCGCGTACCCGGTCTCCATCTGAAACGCCCTCGCTACGTCTGCCGGGAGGGACGCACAGCCTGACTTCGTTGAGGCGCGCCCTCCGGCAGATTGCGTCGCTGACCCAGAAGTTCGCCCGTGGGCCATCAGCATGAGGAATCCCCGCGCGGAGCGGCATTGCCACCCTCCCGACACTGGCAGGAGTGATTCAGTCGAAACTCGGTCTTCGCTGCCCATAGCGGCCTCCAGACTTTCACATTTCCAGAATACCGGAAATGTCGTAGAATGCAAGTAACGAAGTGATGACAGTCGTGTTCCGCAGGTGCTGCAAAGCGCCTTGAATCGACCACTCACCTCCATATAATTGGAAATATAAAATAGTAGGGTAACGAGATGACCGTTCATGCAATCAGTCGCGACCAGGGCTTCCCGGCCGCCAATACAGACTTTTTCGACACCGATATCGCAGCACGCCTTGGAATGGCGGGGCAGCCGCCGGTAAGGATTCTGCTGCTCTACGGTTCGCTGCGTGAGCGGTCGTATTCGCGGTTGCTCGTCGAGGAAGCCGCTCGCCTGTTGCAGACGTTCGGTGCGGAAACGCGGATTTTCGACCCGCGCGGTCTGCCGCACGCAGACGACGTCGACGTGAAGAATCATCCGAAGGTGAAGGAGCTGCTCGAACTGTCGCTGTGGTCCGAGGGGCACGTCTGGTGCAGCCCGGAGCGGCACGGCACCATCACCGGTCTGATAAAGACGCAGATTGACCACTTGCCACTTGTCAGCGGCGGCATCCGTCCAACGCAGGGTCGCACGCTTGCTGTCATGCAGGTCAGCGGTGGTTCGCAGTCGTTCAACTCGGTGAACCAGCTTCGTCAGCTCGGAAGGTGGATGCGGATGTTCACCATCCCCAACCAGTCGTCTGTTGCCAAGGCCTTTGAAGAATTCGAAGACGACGGCCGGATGAAACCTTCGTCCTACTACGACCGGCTGGTCGACGTCATGGAAGAACTCGTCAAATTCACGCTGCTGCTTCGCGGTCGTGCAGACTATCTCGTCGACCGCTACAGCGAGCGCCTGAAGGAAGAAAGGCCGCTCGACCTGGCGACTGACCTGGCCTCGCAGGCAATCGCAGACCATTCCCGCAAGGAAGCGCAGACGAGTAACCAATAAAGGACAGTGATGGCAACCCTGGATTCGAAGTTAGCGGTCAAGGCGCTCGCAGCGCTCGCGCACGAGACGCGTCTCGCGGTGTTCCGTCTTCTGGTGACAGCCGGGCGCTCGGGTATGAGCCCTGGCGCCATCGCTGAAAAGCTGGGGCTGCCTGCGCCGACGCTGTCATTCCACCTGAAAGAGCTCGCGCACGCAGAGCTCATCGAAGGCAAGAGTCAGGGCCGGTTCATCATCTACTGCGCTAGCTATGACCACATGAAGACGCTCATGGATTTTCTGATGGAAAACTGCTGCGCAGCAGAGCAGGCAGAACAATGCGGCTGTGCGACCAACGAAACGGAGGCATAAATGAAGCGATTCCACGTGCACGTTGTTGTCCCGAAACTCGACGAAAGCGTGCGTTTCTACAGCAGCATGTTCGGCGCACAGCCCACCGTGCTCAAGGACGATTACGCGAAATGGATGCTGGAAGACCCCCGCATGAACTTCGCCATTTCGGCGCGCGGCGGTGAAGCCGGCGTCAACCACCTCGGCTTTCAGGTCGATACCGACGAAGAGCTAGCGGCTCTTCGCGAGCAGGTCGTCGCCGGCAGCGTTGCGGTGCAGGACCAGCCCGGCGCGCAGTGCTGCTACGCAAGTTCGAACAAATGCTGGACGCAGGACCCGGCCGGTGTGCCCTGGGAGACGTATCACACGCTCGGCGGCATCCCGATGTTCGGAGCGGACAGCCGGGAGTCGGCCGCTCCTGAATCGGGCGGGGCCTGCTGTGCCCCGGTTACCTCGATTCCAGCTGCGATTGAGAAAAAAGTCGGCTGCTGCTGATTCGCGGCGACATAAGCAAACGGCCGCCCAAGGTTACGAGGCGGCCGTTTGCTGTTGGATGATGCGGAGGACGGAAGTGTGTTCCTGCGCGACTTACGGCATTAAGCGCCTGTTCATGCGGTCACGGGCTTGCATTTCACTTTCCTGGCGGGCTTGCATGCAGGCGAGTCCACTCCTTGGCAGCAGTTCTCGGTCAGAAATCCAACCAGGTCGTTCATGTGCTCGATTTCGGGCCCGTAGTACACGAAGCGCCCTTCCTGGCGAGACGTTACCAGGCCAGCATGCGTCAGCTCCTTGAGATGGAAGGAGAGCGTCGCGCTAGCCAGGTCCAGGTGCTCCTGGATGACTCCGACGTTGAGACCCTCAGGCCCGGCGGTGACCAGCAGGCGAAAAATAGCCAGGCGCGTCGGCTGTGCCAACGCCGCCAAAGCTTTAATGGCGTCTTTTTCCTTCATAAGGCTCTGTCTTCAAGGTTATGTGCTGATTCTAACGCGACGCCGCCGGCGCCGGGCGGAACTGCAGCCCACGAATGTAACGGCTGCTTGTGACGAACGCACATGCGCCCGCGCTTGCTACGTCACAACAGTTCCATTATATTGGAGATGTCGAGTTAATAATTCCACCGCGACCAGACGTCGTCAGGAGAAGTCTGTGACAGAACACCGAAAGTACAACGTCTTATTCCTCTGTACCCACAATTCCGCGCGCTCCATTCTGGCGGAAGCCGCACTGAATGAACTCGCGAGCGACCGCTTCGTGGGCTATAGCGCCGGTAGCCATCCGGGGACGGCTCCGAATCCTTTTGCGCTTGACCTGCTGCGTTCGCAGGGTATTTCGACCGAAGGGCTGCGCAGCAAGAGCTGGGACGAATTCGCTGAAGACGGCGCACCTCAAATCGATTTCATTTTTACTGTCTGCGACAACGCAGCCGGTGAGGTATGCCCAATTTGGCCCGGTCACCCTGCCAAAGCACACTGGGGCGTAGCTGACCCATCGACGGCCGAAGGCTCGGACGACGACAAGCGCAAGGCATTCTTGCAGGCATATGTTCAGATGAGGAAGCGCATTGAGCTCTTCACGAATCTGCCGTTCGAAAAGCTGGACCGCATCGCAATCCAGCAGGAAATGCAGAGCATCGGTACGTTGCTGCGCGAAAAAGGAGAGTAACGATGGCAGGCAGTCAAACCGCTGCAAAGGCAGCGCGGCCGGCACCCAGCGGTATCGGATTCTTCGAGCGCTATCTGTCTGTGTGGGTTGCGCTGTGCATTGTGGTTGGCATTGTCCTGGGCAAGTTGTTGCCCGGCACCGTGCATACCGTTTCGACGCTTGAAGTCGCCCACGTCAACATCCCGGTCGGGATTCTGATTTGGGTCATGATTATTCCGATGCTACTGCGCATCGACTTCGCCTCGCTGGGGAAGGTTCGCAACCAGGTGAAAGGCATCGGTGTGACGCTCGTTATCAACTGGGCGGTCAAGCCATTCACTATGGCATTTCTGGCATGGGTCTTCGTGCGGCACGCGTTTGCGTCGCTGTTGCCCGCAGACCAGTTGGACAGCTACGTCGCCGGCCTCATCCTGCTCGCGGCGGCGCCCTGCACAGCGATGGTCTTCGTCTGGAGCCAACTGACAAGGGGCGACCCGTATTTCACGCTGTCGCAGGTCGCGCTGAACGACCTGATAATGGTGTTCGCGTTTGCCCCTGTTGTCGGACTGCTGCTCGGCATCTCGAACATCACGGTGCCGTGGGATACGCTGCTGACGTCCGTAGTGTTGTACATCGTCATCCCAGTCATCATCGCGCAGGTTCTTCGCAAGATTCTCCTGCGCAAGGGCGAGCAGCATTTCCAGCGAGCACTGGCGAAAATTGGTCCCTTTTCCATCTCAGCATTGCTGCTGACGCTGGTGCTTCTGTTCGCTTTCCAGGGCGAGCAAATCATCGCGCAACCTCTGGTCATTCTGCTGTTGGCCGTGCCAATCCTGATTCAAGTGATTGTCAATTCGTCGCTCGCCTATCTGGCGAATCGTCAACTCGGGGTTTCGCATGACGTCGCTGCGCCATCGTGCCTGATTGGCGCGTCCAATTTTTTCGAGCTGGCGGTTGCGACCGCAATTAGCCTGTTCGGTCTGAAATCTGGCGCCGCGTTGGCGACTGTGGTCGGTGTACTCATCGAAGTGCCGGTCATGCTGGTCGTAGTCAAGGTGGTCAACTCATCGCGACACTGGTACCAGCGGACATCGTGACTGACTCAGCCGCCTTCCCCTGCGAAGGCGGCACCGCATGAGTGCGGAAAGACATCTTCTTTCGCTGGAGCAATTCGCCTGCCCTTACAGCGTGGGCAAGCGCTCGAAGTGGTCGGAGCGGGCAAACGGCGGATACAGTTCGGTCACCTCAAGCGCGTCGACAAGTGCTGCGGACAATCCCTCGCTTAGCCAACCGCCCGCGTCGACAGGCTGCTCCCGCGTTCGGCCACTGCTGACCTGTACCCCCGTGCGGAGTGAAAATCACCAGTACTTTGGACGGTTTCCCGTGAGTTCATCGAGTATCGGGCAATCTGGTCGTGAGTCACCTCGGCAGTGCGAAGCCAGATAGTCCAGGGTCCGCAAAGGGGAAAGACAGTATGGCGGTCAAACTTCGCAGTCCAATCCTTAAAATGCTGCGGCAAGACGCGATTGTTGTGCGATACGGCGGCGAGGAGTTTGCCGTACTGCTCCCTGACACTGACGCAGCGGGCGCTATCGCTACCGGCGAGCGGATGCGCAAAAGCGTCGAAGGCATGACCCATTTCGCACTGTTAGAAGGTCAACCAGCTGTCACGGTCAGTGTCGGCAGCGCGACGCGACTGCCGGCTCTCGGCGGGGGCCCCCACGAGCTGCTTCTTGCTGCGGACGAGCAGCTCTATTCTGCCAAAGGCGCCGGCCGTAACCGCGTCATGCACGAAATAAGCGCAACCGGTTCGTTCGCTGTCCGTACGTGAATCATTGCCCTTGAGCACCGGCCTCGTAGCAGCAAACCCACCGCCGTTCGGCGACGCCGAGATAGCTTCGTATCCCATTCGCGTCGGTGCAGGCATCGCCGTAAGGAACTATGTTGGTCCAATTCACTCGGGACCCATCCGGCGCCTACGGTCGCCTCTGCATAAGAATTTCTTAAGCTATCGAATGTAATGTCGGTTGGGCCGCGTTGTCTCTCACGGAGACGCTCGTCTTCAGGAGCGATTGACCAGTCTTACGGCACAGCAAAGGTCTTTGATGCGGATGCCGGAGAGCCAACGTTACTCTACAATCGGAGCTAGCCAATGAAAAGAGGGGATGGTCGGTCGGGCACTGAACGCTATGAAGCATGCCGAGTAATTGATGAAGGTTGTTCGTGGGCGATGTCCGCATGTGTCGACATGGTTGACGCTGCCGGTGCTATTGACGTCAGAGACAAGCTTCACGCGGTGCGCGACGCAGTGCATCGGCTCCACGCGGCCGCGACCGTCGCCTTCGAAGAAGCATCCCGGACGATGCAAAACTGAGCTACCGCTGAATCCAGTAACCGATGGAAAAGAACACTTATACAGAACTTGTAAAGCAACTGGCCGAACTCGATAAGGAAATTGAACGCGTCCGGTGCGTCGAACGAAGTAGCGTGATAGCAGCGATTCGTGCGCAGATGCGAGAGTACGGCATCAAGCCAAGCGAGCTCGTCGGACGAAAGCGTGGTAGGTCGCCTGCGCCGCCGAGATACCTGAACCCGGAGACGGGCCAGACATGGACTGGTCGAGGGCCGCGCCCCCACTGGCTCCACGGTAGGAACTCGAAGGAGTTCATGATTGTGCATCCGGAATCGCAACGTTCCGATGCTGAAGACACGGAATAGACCTTGGCGCTACAGCCGTTGAAGGTGTCAAATGGCTGGCAGGTCATGGGGACAGCCCAGAACTCGAATACCGATTGTGTTAAAGAGTGAACAATCCACTTAACCTCGACCTACGTGCGCGAGCTGAACTACTAGCCTATCTTGTTTCGTCACACCTGCTCGCGAAACAACTGACGGGCGACTGGCTTTCGCCGGACCACGTCGTGGAGTCCACAGCCTTGTGGTTAAACACCAACGGTGGCGGCGCTGATGTTATGCAGCGAGTCATGCTGTCGAGTCGCGCTCTGGAACTGGCCCGACAGTTGGAGACGGCACCATTGCCTGCCTTTTCGCGGCAGATGGTTGCCACGCTGTTTTGTGAGAATTTGAGGTTGGACTTCCGTTCGGAAACAGCGCGGACAATATACCAGCACTGTTTGACCTACCTTGCTGGTACGCGGTGGTTTTAACGAGTCTGGATGCCTGTCGGTGGGCGTCTAGCTGATTTTCCTTTGCGTGATATTGCGGGGCTAGCAGCCGGCGAGTAAGGAAGCCGCATCGGACGCCCAGGCTCAATTGCAAAGTCTGCCGCCTTCGCCAGGCGGTCGAGCACGATGGCGAAGTCCGGATGGTGCGAGCAGAGCCAGGATGCAACCGCCTCGTTCCGCATCCAGCCCCGCACGTAACTGGCCGCAAGCGCCAGATGGAAAAGGTCATCGTCGTAATGCGAGCGCAGCTTTGCCGCTTCGATTTGCATCTCAACGAGCCCGCGTTCCATCCTGGCCAGTCGGCCTGCGAAATCAGGGTGAGACTGGCGTCCCCGTGCATCATCGCCCCTCTCACTTGATGGCGTCGCAGCCAGGAGCGCCCGAGCGAAATCTCCGCTGAGATTGTCCACTGCGACCATAGTCCGGGCGGTTGTAACCTGACGCGCCGGCGTCATCCTCGCAAGCGCTGCGACTGTCCGTTTGGGAAGCGTTTGCCCGACGAACAGCGCGAACGCTTCCGCACAAATTTCTGGCGGTCTTTCGCATCCGGCCCGAGCCGCGTTTGAACGACGTATGAATCTCGCTGGTCGAGCTTGCGTCATCAGCGTTGCTCCACGAGCCGTTGACGAAGGAGCTTCGGTATCGAGGTGAACCCCTCGGCGCGTAACAGTGCCACGAAAGCTTGGTCCGAAAGCAGCTCCAGCAAGACCTTGGTCGTCAGAGCCGTCTCGCCGTGTGTCGCCTGCATACGTCTGATGGCCGTCCGCTGGCGCGCACGCTCCAGCTTGAGAACGTCTTTGGCCTTTTCCTCTGGTGTGGCTTTTCCACCCGCGTGACGACATTCAGGTTGGAGCTCTGTTGGTTGTGATTCGCCATCTTGCCGGTGCAGGTTTGGCTCAAATCCAGAGGAACTGATGCCTGGTCGACGCGAGCGCATCAGGAGACTCTCACACAAGGTGCCGTGCTTACCAATGTTTCCAGAGGGACGCTCTCAGCGATGTCAAGCAGGTGTGTCAGGTCCAGATGCTGATACGCTTTGAAATGTGCCTGGCCGTGCCGGTGGATTACCGTGTATGCACCTGGAACGAGGCTTCCGCGCGGGAAGATATGGAAGTCGAGCAAGTCGGTGCTCGCACGCTCTACACGACCATATACAAGAAAATCGACAGGGAAACAGTCCGGCCACCGTGCAACCCAGTAAGGCACGTGGCCACCGATAAGCCACGGGCTACGAACAACAAGCTTCAATCTCAGCGAGCCGTCGACACACATGGTATCTGTGTGCTTTTCGTATCGCACCTCGTGGCCCAGACTTTGCAAAACATCGATGGTTACATCGACGACCCGCTTCTCCATGCGGCGTTCGACACAGCGGTTTTCTGAGCGGGCTGGGTCAAGATTCGGTGCGTACCCTATGGCCTTGTAGGCCTCGTTCAGGCTTCCAAACTCCTTCATTACCTGCTCGATGGACGGAGCGTTAAGGTAATGCCTTAGTGTTGCCTGACTGAGCTTGCCGGCTCGTTTGATGACTTTGTGCAGACCGTCGGTAATCTCATCCCTCGTGGGTCTACGCCGGGCTCGTTCCATTTTCTGCTGAACGTCGGTGAAGACGCGTTTGTCGACGACAGGTTCAAATGCTCCAGGGACACGAATCCACTGCTGTTCCGGAACTCGTTCCCACGGGCTGGTCAACTTGGAAGTGGTGCGACTGTACACATTGGTGCCGATGTACATTTCGTTGCGGAGGATGTTCAGAATGTTTTGAGCTTGCCACGGTCGCCCGAAACCGTTGCAAATCCCGAAATCATTCAGACGCCTTGCTATGGCGACCGCTGTTACTGGCTGCGTCGCGTACCACTCGTAAATTTTCCGAACCACCGCCGCTTCGCCACCGGCCGCCGGGGCGATGATGACGCGGTCAGTCTGAACACTTTTGTACTCGTACCTGTCGAGGGGGTGCCGGACGTTGCGGTCTGAGTCGAGAAGGATGCGGCGTAATCCGTAGCCGGGTGGGCCACCTGTATGGAAGCCGCGTTCGACATTGAGGCAGTGCCCCAGGAAAACCTTGCGGGACATTTCGCGACTGAACTCTGCGGCCATCGCCCGCTTCAACGCTTTTAACACGGACGTCGCTGGACTTCCATCGTTCTCAAAAGGTTCGGCGACGTATACGACATTGACTCCCGCACGCCGGCATGCATATTCGTAGAATGCGGCCTCGTCGACGTCTTGGAAACGGCCCCAGCGGCTGACGTCGTATACAAGCACCGTGGTGAACTTGCGCTTCGGGTTATCAACGTCCAATAGCAACTGTACGAGCGCCGGACGTTCTCGCAAGGTCAAGCCACTTATGCCAGCGTCTTCGTACACACTGACAATGCGGATATGGTGGGCAACTGCATAGGCCGCGATAGCCTGTCTCTGGAAAACGGGGGAGTATTCCTGATGGTCCGTCGACATACGGATGTACTGCGCGGCCCGGACAGGCACAGATGGACTTGCTCTTCGACTTCGGGCGGAAGGCATATGGAATACAGATGGCAGCACAAGCAAGTAGTAGTGCTTCTGCAAGGGAAGTCAAGGTGAACTCGGTAGCCAAACCCACAAGCCTGACTTTGCACCACATCGGCTGCCCGACAGCACACAGTCAGGGCGCCTCAAAGTTGCGGGTGCCGTGAGCTTGGGACAGCAGGTATTTTCGCAACTCTGCGAATCATTGCTACGGAAAGCTCTTTGTGAATGCGAGACGTGCTCAGTCCAACTTCGGCATGTCGGTCGATATCGTGGCGGCGTCAACACAATATGTACCCTTGCCCGCTTCCTTTGTGTCGTACAACGCCCCGTCGGCTCGCTTCATCAATTGCTCGAAGGACTCGCCGTTCACCTCGAACGCTATGCCGATGCTGGTGCCAATGCTCACGGCGTCGCCTGTCGATAGCCGATACGGCCTGGCTATCTGGCGAATAACGCGTTGAGCGAGTGAGATGGTGCCGGAAGAGGTCGCGCGCTCGCTGCCTCTATGCATATTAGGTTCGTATCGACGTGTCTCCGTTGCCGCAAGCGTTGCGGCGTATAGCCCCGGCGGTCACCGGCTCTTATCCATCGATGTGCTGCCAGGGTGACGCCTTGTTGCTTTGTGCGAAGCGCGTGAGCCGCTTCTGTACGTTGAGCATCGCGCTGATGGGCGCGTGCTCCAGTTGCCAGTCATGCAGCGCGAGCACTCGCTCGAGTGTCGGGGTGTCGGTCTGGTCAACCTGCCAGATGTTCTCCCTGACTGCGCGTGCTCCGCAGGACGCCAATGTCCGTTCTGCTTCCTGATAATGCCTTAGGTCGGTCGCGCCGAAACCTGCCTCCTGAAGGTACTAGGTGACGTAGACCACGCGGACAAGGTCGGTCAGCAGGTGACCGTTTCCGGCTCCGACCTTCAACGCTGCAAGCGCGAGATGATGCCTTAATGACTGCGCCCGAGCGGATTTGACCGTTGGTGGCAGCAGCACGGCTTTGTTCGCAGTCGTTCTTCCGGATGCGCGCCGTGTCGACTTTTTTCTATTCATATTGCATTAAAACGAAGGCTCCTGAATTTCAGGCTTGATTTTATATGGCACCGTCAATCTCAGGATTTATTTGTGACAGAAAAATGATGGAAGGTGTCGTTAAATTCGTGACTGGCAGTCTCTCCGGATAACGAATGTCGCCCGCCATGATGTTTAACATTTTGATGCTGTGAATTTCATCTGATGTTTTGTAAAATCGCGCGGAGCGCGTCTGCGCTGTAAATCCATAAGATGAGGCGGTATGGGCGCGCAGGACATAATCACGGCAATATCCGGCGGGCTGGTTCAGCAGAACCGGCTTTTGAAGCTGGAGACCCCACTGGGCAACAATGTCTTGCTGCCACAGCGTGTTGTGGCTCGCTCGCGGCTCGGTCGCCAATACGAGTTCACTGTGGATGTCGTTTCAACATCCGCTGGTATTGAACTCAAGAAGCTGATTGCGCAGCCCGTCACCTTATGGGTCCAGCAGAATGATGCATCTTATTTACCGCATCACGGATATGTCCATACTGCACGCCGTCTCGGCTCAGAGAGCGGCCTGACCTGCTATCAAATCGTATTTGCGTCATGGATGCATTTCCTGCGTTTTCGTAAAGATGCGCGAATCTGGCAGGATAAACCGGTCGATGAAATCTTGACCGATGTATTCAATATGCATCCCCAGGCGCAAGGCGCTTTTCGCTTTGACCTGCAAACGCAGCTTGCTTCGCGCTCCTTTTGTGTCCAGTACGAAGATGACTGGAATTTCGCTCATCGTCTGACGGAGGCCGAGGGGTTATACGGCTATTTCGAACAGGCGACGGATGGCAAGTCGCATACCCTTGTCATTACGGACGGCGTGGCTTCGCTGCCGGCGTTATCGCCGCAGACCGTGTCGTTCTATCGTGCCGGCACAGGCAGCGAGGCTGACGCGTTGGTGCAGTGGAGCGGCACGCGCACGCTGCAGAGCACGACGCTGACAACCCGCACGTTCGATTACAAGTCACCGCCGACTACTGGCAATCCAAAGGGTACGAGTGTTCCTACGCTAGACACTCAGGGCAACCTGCCCCAGCAGGCGGAGGTGTATGAATACACCGGCGCATACACATATGGCGAGCAGGAGCGTGGCGACCAGCTCTCCAAAGTCCGCATGGAAGAATGGGAGTCGCGGGCGAAGCGCTTCTACGGCGTCGGTGCGGTGCGGCGGATGGATGCCGGCCGCTGGTTCGAACTCGTCGACCATCCGGAGCACGACAGGGGTAGCGAGCAGGAGCGCAGTTCGCAACTATCGAGACGGCCTGGTTCATCGAGAACAATCTACCGGTGTCCAGCCGCGCGCCGGATTTTCCGCATAGCCTGAAGAATGAGCTTGGGGCAAAGCGCGCCGCGCACGCCGCGACAGGCGACATGCACATCGTGCCTCATGCCGACGGCAGCGAAGGATTCTTTCTGGTCGAAATCGAAGCCCAGCGTCGCGCCGTGCCGTATCACAGTCCGCTCGAGCACCACAAACCCGCCATGTACCTGCAGACTGCGACCGTGGTCGGGCCGGCAAATGAGGAGGTCTACACCGACGCGCTGAATCGCATCAAGGTGCGAATGCACTGGGACCGGCTGAACGATGGTGACGAGAAAGCATCGTGCTGGGTGCGGGCGGCCTATTCAGACACCGGCGGCGGATACGGTGCTGTTCATACTCCGCGCATTGGCGAAGAGGTCATCATTGACTGGGTCGGGGGCGATTGCGACCGCCCGATTGTGACGGGGCGCGTGTACAACGGTACCACCAGGCCGCAATGGCATTCGAATGGACTGCTCTCAGGCTACCGGTCGAAAGAATACCAGGGCAGTGGCTATAACGAGATGGTAATGGACGATGCGACCGGTCAGAATCGCGTCCGTCTATATTCGTCCAGCGCTAACGCGTATCTGCATCTGGGCTATCTCATCGAGCAGACGGGCAACACCCGAGGCAACTATCTCGGCAGTGGCTTCGACCTGAAGTCCGATGCCTACGGTGCCATCAGGGCTGGGAAGGGGCTGTATGTCTCGACACACCCCGCCACGGGAGGCGCGGTTCAGCAGCTCGGAGTGCGGCAGGCGCAACAACAGCTCGCCAACGCGGACAGCGTGCTCGACGCGTTGTCGGACGCCAGTGCCACGCATCAGGCTGCGAGCCTGAAGGATGGGCACGATGCGCTGAAAGCATTTTCCGAGTCCACGCAAGACAGTGTCTCAGGCTCGACCTCGGGCGGCCGGACAGCAGGTGGCGGCACCGGCAATGCGAATGCGTTCAAGCAACCTATCATGCTATTCGCCAGCCCGTCCGGCATTGCGCTGTCGACGCAGCAAACCGCCCACGTCGCCGCTGACGAGCAATTGAATATCGTAAGCGGCCAGAGTGCCCATATTGCGACCGGCAAGTCGCTTATCGCGAGCGTCGCGCAGAGCATCAGTCTCTTTGTACAGAATGCCGGGATGAAGCTCTTTGCGGCAAAGGGCAAGGTCGAGATTCGGGCCCATGATGACAATGTCGAGTTGACGGCGCAGAAGACGGTCAAGCTATTGTCCGCGACCGAGAAAATCGAAATGGCTGCGAAGCAGGACATCCTGCTGACTTCGGGCGGCGCCTATATCCGCATCTCAGGCGGAAACATCGAAATTCACGCCCCCGGAAAAATTGACGTCAAGGGCAGCCAGCATTCGTTTAATGGCCCAACGCAGGGTAACTACGACCTGCCGGTGCTGCCGAAGGGCGACCTGCACAATAAGCTTGAACTGAATCTCGCCGACGATTCGCTGAAGCCCGTGCCGAATGCGCCATACAAGGTCATATTCGAAAACGGCGGGGTCATGTCCGGCAAGCTCGATGCGAATGGCTATGCGGTGCTGCACGATGTACCGCCAGGCCCCGTGAAAGCATTCTTCGGTGAAGACGCACGTCCCTTCACCCGGGCACCTCTTCCGGAGGCAAAGGACCTTGCGCCGGACGACGTTCTGAAGGAACTCCACGCAGCGGGTCATGACGAAATTACTCACGACAATCTCGCGAGTCTTTTTAACCGTTTCTCTGGCCGTCCGGACCTGCAATGAGCGATAACGACCAACAGGCGATTGAGGACGCGGTTGAGCAGATTGGCCTGTCGATGGCTTCGAATGCGTTCCCGCTCTTCTACGTCGCACAGAACGTGTATGACACAAGCGAGAGTGTCTGGACGGTGTGGAATAGTCGGGACAGCACCGACGAGATGGTCAAGGTCGAAGCAGGCATTGACCTGGTGTTTGCCGTTGTCGGATGGGTGCCGGTAGTCGGCGCCGGCGTGAAGCGTACCTTCCGTCTCGTCAATCACAGGTCCGACATCTACGGCCCTCTCCTTTTCGACATCCTGCGTCTGGTACTGCAGCGTGCAGGGGTTCACACGAGCCCCGAGGAACTGGTCGACAAGCTGTTCGACGCGTCGGGCCTCAAGACTGTGCTGACTGGTGCGCGTGAACACATTGAGAAATCGTGGCTGTTCAAGGAAATGCCGGTCGCGGCGCAGGCCACGTTCAGGCAGGCGCTTGTGTGGGTTGAGACAAATCTGCCGTACTGGCTGACGCAATTCCTCGAGCGCAAGCTCCTCCACTGGAAGAAGAAACAGCCGAACTCGTCGGCGGAGACGACGCTCGAGCGCCGTAAGGAAACGGAGAAGCCAGGCAAGGTGGGGGTCGAGGCCGAAGAGGGGCATAACCGCCCGTCTGCATCGTCGAGTCCGGGTGTCGTGAACGCAAAGCTCGCGGTGGCTGACATCACAAACGGAATCACCGGTATCCTCGGCGAGCACATCGCCGACTATTATTGCTATGAGAGACTTGGTTGGGGCAGCGGCTGGGAAACACACGACCAGGGCCTGATGGGTCGGTGGTCGCGCGAACCTGGCGCCGAGACGCCAGGCAAGTTGAATGACCATGGCAAGCTGAACAAGCTCTTTGACCTGCGCCCTCGAGGCAAAGGCATCGACGGAGTCTGGCGCGCGAAACCGGCGACCAACGAGGGCAAGCCCTATGCCATTGTCGAGGCGAAGTCATCCAAGGTAGACCGGCAGTTAAAGAATCCGGACGGCAAGCGGAACATCACGCCGAAGCTTGGAACCGCCATGTCTCGTGTAAAGGATGTGGTGCGTCCCGACGCGGAGGAGTTGCTGGAGCCGCCAGCCGCGCAGACAGCATCCGCCGTTTCTGCCGGGTCCGGCAAGCCGTCTGGCGGAAAACGTCCTCCTGGCAAGCAGACTCCTGCGCCGACAGACCGGGTTGGCAACACAACGCCAGATGGTCGCGGTGGTGGTGTCATTGTACAGATGAGCGATGACTGGATTCGTCAGAATTTGTCCAGCGCGGTGGGCGATGTACTTTCGAGAGAGATTCAGTCGTCAGGATATGCACGACATATCCTCTATGTCCCGTTTTACCTGCCCAGCGCGGTTGCCCACGAAACTGCGTTGATTCAGGGCGACGAGCACGGGCATCATGACCACGACGTCCCGGCAACGCACCACTATCGTGACGAGGAAGTTGCAGTTGCGGTCAAGCGGAAAGCGATGGCGGTCAACAAGAGAACTTTGTGAGTGCACGTATGGATGATTTTTCGACAAGTCGACGACAGCGCTTTCTGAGTGAAGAGTACTTTCGCTGGTTGAAGGACTTCCTCAGAGAATCGGTCGATTACTGGAGCCAAACACTTCCTGCCAATGGGACTGAGTCGGAGCGGCGGGCGGGTGCAGCTTGGTCGCGCGCCTCGGACAGATTCAGGGGGTTACTGCTCCGATACACTAGCGGCGAAGACATTCAGCCAATGCGGACGGAACTCGAAGATGTTGTGGGCGCCTATGAAGAGTACACGGCGTTGCGCCGAATTGCGGATGATGATTCGACGTCTCCCCCGTTCATGTTCGGCGAAATCGGAGATTATGAACAGGCCATGCAATTAATCGGCTTGTGTCACCTTCTCCATCGGCGAGACTTGTTGCCGAGAATAGCCGGGATGTTGGACCCGTCGTATTGCGCGCAGGATACTTTGTACGAGGACCTTCTCGCCTATGGTATCGACGGAAGATTCGATGTGGATAAGTGGTTTCAGGATAAACCGTATCGCACCCTCATCAACAGTTTCTATCGCGATACAGACGGCGAAAGCATTGCAGATATCTCGACATATCTTGACGACTGGTATCCGGCCTTGAAGGATGCTCCCGGCTACCGAGATGGCCATCTGAACCAGTCTAAAACTGGTGGGAGCTACGTTGGCTACTGGGCGATGGAGGCTGCCGCAGCAGCATATCTGCTCGAACTCGACGACACCTCGTTTCGCGACCATCTTCTGTATCCGAAGGATTTGGTGGACTTCGCGCGTGAGTTCGACGCACGCCAGCACTCTCGGCCGGCCGCGCTGAGTACCGGGCCTGTGTCTGTACGTACCGGACAGCTTTGCCCCGAAACCGGTATCTGGAAGGCACGCGGCCACAATGTCCCGGGTGTGCTAGTGCAGAAGGGAGACCGCATGCCTGAGGTCTTCGCGCCGGATGCACGCGGCGCACTACGACCGCAGCCCGCTCTCTGGGAATTCGAGCGGAAGGCGTAAGCATCGCCATGTCGGCGTTCGGCGATACGTTCCCTGCCGATTCCAAGGTTGTCGCTGGCATTGCCGTTTTGTCAGAAAGAACGATTGCCGGAACTGAATTCGACGGACCCGGAGCGTAACCATGACTTGGGACGGTACGGTTTGGGTTAAGTCGAAACGCCCACTTACCAAGATAGAAAAGGCGCGTCGATTGAAGGTGGACGTCGCCGCTAGCGGGCAAACGTGCTTTGGCTTCTTATGCAACGCAGTTTCGCATGAGGTGATGCGGTGCGATATCCTCGGTATCAATGCGTTTTGGGGTGCTCGAGAATCGTCGATAACGAAGCATTGAAGGCCTCGGACCGTGTATCGCATCGTCGCGGTCCATTTCTCGATAGACAATCTGCTCCGCGTCACGAGCCACCCGCAGGTTAGCGTTATGCGTAATCGTAATTATCTGAGGGTGTAGTTCTGCCTCATTGATAATATTCACGCCGGACAAAGGCCCAGATGGAACTCTTAAAGGTCTGTTGCCGCGTTGCCCAAAAGGTGTGCATGGCGGTGCTGGCACCGGGTTTCAACCAAATCATCAAATAGGTCCCTGTTAGTGGCGCATAACGCCCAAACGGTTTGGCGGGCAGCAGGCGATGCGCCAAACGGGTGAATCCAGCTGCGCGTGCCTACAAGTCGACAGTTCATAGCGAGGGGAGCATGGCACAGAAGAGACGCGACTCGCTCTTGACTCGCAATTATGCATAAGGCATATGCCGTTGAAACTGCGGGCCTGCAATGACAAAAAATCGGTAAATTTTTTCTCATCTCCCTTTGGGATGAAAAAAATACTTGAAAAGCGAGTGCGGATACTCTATCCATAGTAGGGTCATCTCGACGTATCACCACAGTGACAGCGCCAGCAGTATTGCCGGGTGTATGTGTTTCGTAATCCTATGTATGGTGTCGGTGCTGTATTTTTTTAGTTGTTTTACCTTGAAGCCGCGAGTCTGGTCTGATGGTTTTCTGAATAATTGAATAGACCGACTACCTTCCGGACTATTGCTTGCTCGCGGGCGGCGCAACCTCTCACGTTGTGCTATAGGAGGAGATTGTCATGTACGCCAACGTTGTTATTGACATCTCCCACTATGAGGGGCACGTGGACTTTAGCGCTGCGACAAAAGAACCTGTCATCGCAGTGATTAGCAAGGCTTCGTACGGTCTGAGTGGGGTGGACAACACGTACGCCGTACGACGCGATACTGCGAAGGCCTGCGGTTTGCTTTGGGGCTCATACCACTTTGGCACAGGGGAAGGAACCGGTCAGCAACAAGCTGAAAATTTTCTTGAAGTAATTGGACAACAGGGTACGGATGACCTGATTGCTCTTGATTTCGAACCCAATGTCGATTCGAAGGGGAATCCTCTTGGTGCAACGATGACTCTCGACCAGGCGCGCGGATTTGTCTTGACAATATACGACGCCGTTGGACGTTACCCACTTCTGTATAGCAATCATTTTCTATCCGCGCAGCTCGTCGGAAAATCCGACGCCGTTCTCTCGAACTGCCCACTGTGGTTCGCAGAATACATGCTTTCCCCGACCGGTAAGCCGTCCGTGCCGGTGGGCTGGAATTCTTGGACGCTTTGGCAGTACACAGACGGTGAGGTTGGCCAATTGCCACATACGGTCCTTGGTGTTGGCCCGTGTGACAGGAACTACTATATCGACTCGGTTGATGCACTGAAGCAAAAGTGGCCGCTGTCGTAACCCGTCGTATTGACGCTGCTTAAGCACTTCAGATACTTGCCGAAACTTAGACAGGAAATGGCGGTGAATCGCACTGCGGAAAGGGGGCGGCTATGAGCGACGAACATTCCGAACCAGAAAAAGGTGGGAATAACAATGTTCGGAGCGCCGGAACACATCAAAAGGATATTGAAGAACACTCGATGAGACATAAGGTCGAGGTCGTACAGACGCTAATATCCGTGTTCAGGTGGGAACGGATGACATATCTGTCTATGACGGCGAGTTCCGTACTGTTGCTACTCATATGTGCAGCGGTTGAGGTGCTTCGTCCGGGCAAGGAGGTCGATATCAAACCGCTTGTAGGCCTTCTGGGTTCCACAGGAACTCTTACTTACTCAATCAGTAGAATCTTGATGATGTGGAATCAGGCGTTCCGATACGTGACGGACCGAGTGTAGGAGCGTTGACATGGATAGTTCATCCGCTCTCTCGACGGAAGCACTGGCTAAATCTTCTCGTCAGGCAGCGTTCCTGAGTGCGATTGGATTTGTGCTGATAGGGGTTGCCATTGCATTGTGCATTTATGGCCTTTACGTTTTAGAAGGAAAGGTCCGACTTGCGGAGGCGCAGTTGAGGACTCTGCAGTCTACAAGTATTCAACTTACAGCAGATATTGCGGGAGAGCGCGCCGAATATGTGAGGTTGCAATCAGTCCTTGACCGCGCAAGGCTTCAACTTGGTACTGGGGATACGGACGCTGCGGGCAAGACCTTGGCAGCGCCCATCGCTGTGAATGGAGCAGAGACAGTCGCGCCTCGGGTATACATTCAAATCCGCTCTGATACCCAAAGACCGCTATACGAAAGGCTAGCTGGTGTTTTTCGAGAATCACACATTGTTGTACCAGCACCGGAACTCTTGGAAAAAGGGCCTAACGAAACCGAAGTCAGGTACTTCCGAAAAGTTGATGAGAAGGTTGCGGGTGAACTGGCCGACACTGTAAGGAAAATAACTGACGGTATCGTGCAGGTCCGTTATGTTAGTGGGTATGAAGATTCCCCTTTAGTAAAACCGCATCAATTGGAGCTATGGCTCGGCCCAAAGGCGTGAAGTTTTCTCTTCACGTTCCAGAGATGCGAGGTACCTAGGTTATAGCCCGCTGGGTGTGGCCCCAAGCAAACTTACGCTGTCGTCCATGCGCTTCCGAACCGTCCTCATAAGGGGCGCTCATATATGAGATTTTTTCGATAATCGGTATAAAAGAATCGTAGTGCTAATTGAAAAAAGACTTGAAAAATAAAAAGATGAACGCCTTAAATACTTAACAGAGGGAGGTGTCATGAGTATGTATCGTTCTGCCAAAGTGGCTCATCGTTCTCGAAACGGATGGAGATGTATCTCCCTTTTTTCATCCGTTCACCCTGCTCTCGCAGTTGCTCTCTTCTGGAGTTATTCTGCATGCTTCGCGCAGGCCAGTGCCCCAGTTGTGTCCTCGTCCGGAAAGGATGCCGCGCTTACGACTTCATGGCTTTTTTATCTGGTCATTGCGGTAATAACTATTGTTTGGATGGTCGGCATCGCCCGAGTTCTGCAGTGGCTTCGAAAGGACGACTGGAACCTTGCACAGGCGGTTTCAGAGGAGGCTAATTTACCGGATGGTACGCCCACCCCTGCTGCCGGTCAGTTGCCACCACTAGTCGCAAGTACGTCTCGGTTGATTGCCTTGCTCGGCGCAGTCATCATGTCGGCATTTTTTATCGGATTGGGATACTGGGTGATATGGGCGCTCTTTAACGGGCAGTCGATTGAACCAGCGAACCGGACCTTAACCTTCTTTCTCTCCGGAACGGTCCTGTTCACCCCATACGCTGCGAACAAGGTGGCATCGATTTTTCAATCCTGAAGGAGCGTCGAGGTGGCCGTTCAAACGATAAAGAGACTCTTTGTGCTCATGCTCGAAAACCGCTCGTACGACAATATCTTCGGCTGGTCGGACATAAGGGGATGGACGCCGGATGGAAGCCCAACGCAGGCGGAGGGTCTTCTTGGGAAGCCCGAATTCGTCAATCGGGACCGGCGTGGCATACCCTACACGGTAGGGGTCGGAGCATCGTTCCAGCTAACCTTCGACCCTGGCCACGAGTTCTCAGACGTTTTACTTCAGCTATGTGGGCCTACCTCGGTCTCTGCGGCTAACTGCCTCGCAGACAGCGCGAACCTTTATAGTGACGAATATCCCCCCATCCGTGCATCGGCGAACGATTTTGGTTTTGCGGCGTGCCTCGATGACCACGGATATGATGTAGCTGCCGCGCTGAGATGCTTCACTCCGGACCAACTGCCGGTGCTGAATTTCCTGGCACACCAGTTCGCTGTTTGCGACCATTGGTTTTCCTCGATGCCAGGGCCTACGTGGCCGAACCGTTTTTTTTCGCTGGCGGGAACCTCTTGGGGACTCGACCACAGTCCGAGCGACCTTTCTGCTTTGACATCTAACTTCCTGAATTCTGAGCGTTTTGGCAATGGCAGCGATTCAATTCTCACTCGTCTAGCGCCCTCCGAGTGGATGGTGGTAGCTGGTGACCACGCGCAGTCGTGGGCACTCGCCGGAGTCGAGAAGTATCCGCACAACTTTGTCGCCTACTCCAGCTTTAGTCAGCTACTCAACGAGAAGAGCGGATTTCTGCCGCGCTATGTGTTTGTTGAACCCGCTTACGACGCCCTACCGATGAGTAGCTTCAGAAAGGGAAACTCGATGCATCCGCTAGGGGATGTGAGACTAGGCGAGATGTTAATCAAGGAAGTGTACGAGACTCTGAAAGCTTCCGCATATTGGGAGGAAAGTGCGCTGCTAGTTTTGTTCGACGAGCACGGTGGCTTCTTCGACCACGTCATCCCTGGAAAATGTGCGTCGCCCATGCCGCAAGGACCACGTGACGATTTGACAAAGCACAATTTTGGCTTCAATCAGTGTGGCTTCAGGGTTCCGGCGCTGGTGATATCGCCGTACGTCCGTCAATCGACAATTGACCATACAGTCTATGACCACTCCTCGATTCTGAAAACGGCAGGAGCGCTGCTACGCCCGCCGCCGGCGCAACCACTTATTACGAATTCCAGGATTAGCGCCGCAAACTCGTTTGAGAAACTCTTCTCGCTGACAGTGCCTCGCCACAGAGACGATATTCCTCCTTGTCCGCCAGCCGTGCCGATTCCGAACGGTTCACTGCCACGCACGGGACGAACAGGGCGCTCCGTTGATGCATTTCAAACCCTCCCGGTTTATCGCGGAGCCGCATAGGACGCGACGGGGAAGGAGATGAAATATTCATTCACCATGCTTGTCTTTGTGTGTGTCGTCACGGCGTCGGGGTGCGCGCATCTTAAAAAGTCTGTCAGCGCAGAGCCGCTGGACGAGAATCTTGTAACCGTTGCCAATCTGGAGAATAGTCGCAATGACAGTCGACGTTACCTAGGAGAGGTTGTGTGGGATTCGATGAAGAAATGCAACGATTTTATGGCGCAACTCGTTGTAGCTGAGAATACGAGCAACACAGCGCTTGACATGAGTACGACGGTCTTCAGTGCACTCGCAACTGCCTTTACGCCACTTGCAACGGTTCACGCCATGAGCGCAGGAGCAACAATTGCAAGCGGTTGGAGAACTGATATCGATACAAACATTTACGCAAAGGCCGGTATTGCTACCTACGCGCAGGCCATAAGCGTGACTTATTACAAAGACATGAAAGGGTACCTGCAAACCCTCGAGAACGAGAGGGATGCAGAGATAGTTGCTGCTCTCGAAGTACCAAAAATTCAATCCATTCATCAGGAGTGTAGCCTAGCCGCAGCACAGATGACGGTTAATGCAACCATGCAAGTTGCGGCTAGTACGGATACCGGTGGGGGCACCGCCGCCAAATCTGTCGACAGCGTCGTTGTCGTTGGCCCATTCTTGATTCATGAGAATATTCTCGCGATTGCGACCTCCATCGACCTGCCTGATTCGCCGGTTGTGACCGCGTATACCGTCACCGACAAAGTCAGTTTGGCTGATGTGGCACTTGGATTGGCTGATGCCCTCAAGAACAATCCAAAGCTTCAGTCGGCGCGGGTTTATGCAGAGGTCCATAGCGATGGAAAAACGGTATCAATTGCCTTGACTTCCCCTACGGTCGCGTCAATTCGGTGGCAGCTCCAACCCGAAGGTAAATTCAAGCTTGCTTCTCATGCGTCTGGAGATGTACTGCCCGCTAGAACCCAGGGCGTCGTGCCAGGGCGCGCCTTATACTGACTTTCATCGATTGGCTAATTTTATTCGAATAACTAATCATAGTTATGTATGAGCTTGTAAAAGGCACTGCGTTTTTGTGAAAAACATGGTGGGCTGTATCTTAGATGGGTTGCTGTGAGCGGAGGGCTTGAATGAACCGGAAACGTTGGGCCCTCAGGGCGCTGCTCAAAGCGTCAACACCCGTTTTCGTTGGGGTCATCCTCGCTTGGATAGCTTATGAACGCGTGTTATCTCAGCAGGCGAATTGGTTCTTCGGCGCGTTGGCCGTCGTGGTCGCGGTGCTTTACGGAGCCGTAGTCCTCCGATACGTCCGATACCTTTTCCGAATTGATGAGGTTGACGGTCCATTTCCCTCATGGGTCGAAGCGAGCCTCCCCTGGGTAGTCGTCGTGGTACTGCTGCTATTTATTGCCACGTCGGCTTTTAGCGTTTTTCTCTTCGGCCCGTTTTCGTTGGTTCAGCTTGCTCCATTTGTTGCGCTTGTTTTTCTCGGTTTGGTGTTTGGCGTCTGGTTCATTGGCTGTTTCACCGGTGACGTAGCAGAAGGAGCTCTTGCCCAAGACCGGCGACGCCGACAAAGCTTTCGGTTTGCGTACGTGTTCACCCTGAGCACGCTTGTCGTGTTGATTTTTCCGGTCACAAATCCATGGCAGCCGGACGTGACGGGACCGATAAGCCTTATTCGGGGCTGCGTAGACGCGCAACGATATTTGGGCGTTCCGACGTCTATCCAATGTGGTGATGACGACCTCATGATGGTTTTCGACGGAACGAACGGAAACGTCGAGAAATATGTTGCGGGTTCTATGACAGTCGAGGCGTCAGCCCCCACGCCCGCATCGGCGCCGGTACCCGCAAGCGCACCTGCGGCTAGTGCACCCGCTGCATCAAGTACAACCATTGCGTCGCAGGTCGGCCGAGTCGTAGATAGGGCGGCCAAGACCAAGAGTGAGCGGCACGGCGCGGCGTCGGGCGCTACCGGGACCAAGTCCGGCAACAAACCCTCTAAGCTTGCTAGCGCGCTAGGTTCGCAAAACGCGGCAAGCGCCGCCGCTGTTGCTAGTCCAGTCAGTTCTGCAAGCGTAGCCTCTCCAACGAGCCCGGTCAGTACAGCGAACACTGGGAAGGCTGCAGTCAGTTTCCCGGCCAGTGGAGCAGGCTTCCGGCGCCGCTTCGGAAAGCACAGGGGGTTCATCTATGAGCCTTCCTATCCGTGGTTAATTGTCATCGGCGGCACATATGGAACTGCCTCTGACCTTCCAACGCCAGGCGAGGACTCGTCAACAACGTATGATGAAAATAGCGCAAGCAAAGTAAGCGGAACTACCGCTGTGAGTTCGGCGAGTGCTGTAAGCAACGCAACTGCGGCGAGTACCGAGAAGGGGCTAAGTGACCCTCCGGCGGTCAAGTCACCATATATTCGAAAGGCCCACCAAGTCATCGAGGGCGGCTTCGTCTTGCCCTACTATATCGTCCTGCTTTCTTTCCTTGGCGCGTCGATTTCATTGACGCGAAGAATACCAGAGCTCCAAAAAAGGTCTGAGCCGGCATATATTGGTACGGACGATGAGCCGAATCTTGACTTCAGAACGGTGCGCGAAGCTGTCGTGTTCCAAATTATGCAACTAGTCACGGCTCCATTCGTGGCCATGGTCGCCTTTTACGCCATCGCACCGAACAGTGCCGCGTCCGGGATAGCAGTTGGATTCCTGTCTGGGTTTTCGTCTGAACTCGTGCTTCTGCAGATTCGAGGTGTTGTGGAAGGATTGTTCCCAAAGTCCGTCTCGAGAACCGCTGCGTCGAGCTCGCGCACCGGCAGCATCGTTGGGGTCGTAAGCTACTTTGAAAAGGCGGCTGGCGACGGTAAGGCTGTGTCAAAGCCTTCACCGAATACTTTAGTAGGGTTGCAGGATGAGGATGGCAAGTACAAGGACACAACTGAAGTTAATGGACGATACGCGATTACAAACGTCCCCTTTGGCCGGCACGTTATCAACGCCGCTTCAGGCGGACGGTCTGCAAAGCGCATCGTTACGGTCGCAGCGGCCGCTGAAACTGAGGTGAACCTTATTCTTACTCGCCCTGAAGACTAGGCGGACTCCGCAGCTATATAGGCAGCCCCCGTCGGCGGACCGGGAGTGGGGCGCTGACCAGAGTTGCACATCACGCACGAGCAGCGTATTTGAGAAAACCACAGGAAGCCGGCCTTGAAACTTGCTGTCGAGAAAGACTCGCTCCGGAAAGCGCTTTACCCAATTCATCGCACCATGAAGTTGCCTGACCAACTCCTGCACAGCACGTTTATACCAACGTTTCCACGCGACATCCAGGGGCTTGTTATCCTGAAACCGGACGTGCTTGTCGGAGAAGATAACGACATCATTGCCAAATGCCGCCAAGACATCAGCGAATTCCTTCGCGCTGCCACGACCGTTACGCATATCCTCGTCAGTATGCCGGGTCGCGAATGACCAAAGGCTGAGAAATGACCGTCGGCGGAGCCACATCAAGACGCGTTCAGAGGCGTTTACACCGTCAGCGTCGGAGATGTCGAAAATACTCGTAATTATGAATGCAGGAACGGGCTAGACGGAACTGTTTGCTGCTGATTTCGCATCGCTCAACTGGTTCATGACACCGAGTCTACCGTCGCTAGCCGCTCTATAGACGGCATACTGAATACGTTGTTCGTACCGCAAAAGTAGCAACGGTTCCAGCCAGCGCCGTGCGGATGTGGTTCCAAATGACAGATGTCCGGTCTGCACAAACCCCGCCGGGTTCCGAAGGCCACTACGTAACGACTCCAGGGGCAAGTCCCCCGGCGACTTCTCCTCAACTGAAATCAATCCACGCCTCGTCACCCTTGAAGGTAAAAATCGGCGTGCCGAATGGGTGTTCACTGTCAAAAAGGTTGGGGAATACAAGTGAACGATGAGGCGTCCGAGTCGGAAGAATGAATAGACGCTCGGTGTATACGTCAACGACTGCGATTTTTCGTTCGTATTTGAACTTCATCCATTCAACTACGAAGTAACGCGAGCACGGTGACCACGCAAAGGTTCCTGCCCAGGCAAGACCGGGGACGCGAGTTCCATTCACCAATATCTCGTGATACGAATCTCCATGCGGTGGCTCTCCTGCATAGGGAAGACGCACAACAACTTTGCCGTCGGGGGAACGGATTTCGAAATCGCCGTAACCAAACCACACGCCCGTACCGTCGGCTGGCATTCTATCTAGGGTAGTCGTCATTGAGATGAGTCGGCGTTCGCTCACAAGAGTTGTGTGTATGCCGCGATGCTTATGGCATAGTGCGGACATTCGTCACCCATACAGGGAGTCCATATGGCAACACTAGAACAGATTCAGGAAAAGATGAAAAAATTGCAGGCTCAAGCAGAAGCTCTCATTTCAAAGAAGGCGCAGGCGGCGGTCGACCAAATCCGCAAGCTGATGCTCGAATACGATTTGACTACAGAAGACATTGAAGCCAAAGCGAAGGAAAAGCGGGCAGCGAAAGCACTGAAGGTCAGCCCCGCTGCCGGCAAGACGAAAGCCACCACTGACGCCAAAGGCAAAACTGCGCCGAAGTATATGCATCCCCAAACGGGAGCGACATGGACCGGGCATGGCCGCGCGCCGGCCTGGATTGCTAACGTCAGGGACCGCGCAAAGTTCTTGATTGCAGGTAGCGATGAAACGACTGTCGCGGTGACTGCAGGTGCGGTGAGCAAGGCCAAAACCTTGGTCAAGAAAGCCTCGAAGGCAGTTGGTGCAAAGGGGCAGCCGAAAGGTCCGCAGCCGGCGCTTTACCGTGACCGCAAGACCGGTGCGACCTGGAGCGGTCGAGGGCGGGCTCCTGCATGGCTGGCTGGCGCCAAAGACCGGTCGAAGTTTTTGATTGATGGCGCCAGCGCGACGACCGATGTGAGAGCTTCGACCGAGACGAAGCCCTCGGCCAAAAAGGCAGTTTCCAAGAAAGCCGGCGTCAAGAAGGTCGCGGCGACAAAGACCGCACCGACGAAGAAGGTTGCGGTGAAAAAAGCGGTTGCCAAGAAGGCCGTGAGCGCGAAGGTGCCGGCTAAGAAGGCGCTGGCGAAAAAAGCGCCGCGCCAGAGCGTGGCCGTGCCAGCTCCGGCCGCCGCAGTCGAGTCTGGCGCCGAGTTGACGACCTAAACGGAGTTGTCAGGGACCCGGTGGACCAGCGATTTTCTGGTTCCACCGGGTACAACAAGCCGACGACGTTTTATTGCGTCTGTGCTGCTTGACGTTGCGCGGCTTGCTGTTGAGCGCGCTGCTTCGCAAGGTGCCTGCCGACCATGCAACCGCCGACCGCACCAACGACAGCGTGGTGCCCCGCGTAATGCCCAGCGACCCCGCCTACCACAGCGCCCTTGAGGCAGCCTGCGGCGTTCGCCGTTCCCATCGTTGCCAATGCCAAGGTAGTGGCCAGCAAAGCTATTCTTATCGGGCTAGTTTCTTTCATTCGAAGGTACTCGGTGGTTGTATGCCGGAGATGTGGCGCCTTCCGGCGCTGTTTCAATACCCGCGCCAATCACGACGCTCGTGCCACTCGTGCTCACGCCATTCCTGACGGCGCCATTCCCGTTCACGCCACTCGCGACGCTCGCGCCATTCGCGAGCCCGCCAGTCATCGTAGCCGCCATACGCGACGGCGACCGGTGTGGGAGCATACGCGACGGGAGGCGGCGGGGCGTACACTGGCTCAGCCGGCGCATACACGGCTCCGGGGACACCCAATCCGATGGCGACGTCGACGTGTGCCGATGCTGCTGTTGATGCTGCCAGTACTGCCAGACCGAGTGCTGCGCCAAGAATCTTCTTGTTCATCTTCGCTACTCCTCGCACATCAAGTGCAATGTCAGTGATTACGGCTCGAAGTCTAGAAGGAGATATTGGACACAGGTGAAACGGCGGTGCGAGATTGGTAACCGTGGATTACGGGCCCAGATGGGGTGTATGCAGCCGCTGTATGCGCTACTTCTGGCCTGTCAGGTCGGCACGCGCCTTGAGAGATGAACAAGTGCTCGTAGCGTCTTCGATACCGGGTGGTGACCGTCTCCAGCCGGGAATACGTTGGACCTGCGCAATCCATAGAAAGGTGGAGTCTTTAAACTCAAGCCGGTCGCTAAATCTGTTGAAATTTGCAGGTCCGCCGGCGCATTAGCCCGCTCGAACGCTCCATCGGAAAGTGCCAAAAGAAAACGCGGCTCCGAATCTTCCGGGTTTCCTTTTGCCAGTGTCAACTCTTGCGCCGGACAGGCAATCCATCAAACTCGTTGTCCTAGAGGCCCATGCGCTCAGAAGCGTCCACCGTTCTATCAAGCCCCTTTTTCTGCGTGGTCTTGATTTTTTCTTTGCACGCCAGTACTGCTGCCGGCTGTATCCGTCGATGACCCCCTTGGGTGTGACGGACCACGCCCAGCTTGCCTTCATCGACGAGCGTATTGAGGTGCGCGCGGGAAACATGGAGAAGCTTCACAGCCTCTTCAATTATGAGTTCTTCGACCTCACTTTTAGCGTCGGCTGGCCGAGGTACTGGCGGGCTGTAAATCATTTCGCCAGCATTGGCTGCGCGATGGTGTCATTGGTACGTGGGGGGTTGCCCGCGCTGAACTCAGCGGAGGTCGCGGGCGAGGCGTCGACTTTTGCTGCGTCCGAAGTCGACACAGCAGCATTACTGAACGAAACCGTAATGTCCTGCGGATAGGCATAAGCTGCACCGTTAGCCGAATCAATGCTGCCTGCCACGAGAGTGCCCACAAGACCAAACATCAGGATGTTCCCCGCCACCGCACCCTTGCGGGTCGCCGACTGGACTGTCGTAAGCGCGTCAGGTTCTCCCTCCTTTGTGCACTTTACGTTCAGGTCATCTTTTGCGCGGTGCACTACGACGTTTCCTGGAGTGGTTACCTTGTAGGTTCCTCGGGCATTAGTCAGCACGCAATTCGCGCCAACGACGTCGACCGAATCCCTTTGCGTCTTAACGGATACGGATTGCGTGGTCCCGCCTGTGATGGACGCGCAGCCCGTAGTCAACGTGACCAGCCCCGCCGTGACGACCAGAACAGCTAATTTGCGGTTTTTCAAGGGATTCTCTTTTTTGAATGGCAATAGCACAGCGAAAACGAGGCCCGGTTGTTCAGCGTGGTGTACCTCGCCATGTGAAAACATACGCGTGCCGGCTTTTATGGATTTCGGAGCGAACGGCGTCTTGCAGGGCCTCGCATTCATCGAACAGCGAAAGGCACGCATCCCTTAGATGCTCCGCATCCTGTATGCGGACGACCCTTCCGTCAGCACTTCGCCTGGCCGACTGAGCGCCTATCTCGTATCGCTTCCCGACTAGTTCTGGCGCGTAGATTGCCTTTCCAATGGAACCGGCAAGATTCAGAATCGTGACCACCGTCAGCTCTTCCCGCTTCTGAAGAATGCGCAATGCACCTTGAAATTCGCCCTTGGCGCGTGCCAGGACGATTTGATTTTCGAGGAGCGTCTCGACGGCAGCGATATCAATGAAATCACCCGTTGTGATTTCAATGGCAGTCGACGGAAGCGTATATCTGTCCATGGTTGGCAGTACCGGTCAGAGCCCTGTTCGTCGAAAGCTCCCTGCGGAGTTGCGACGACAGAAGGTGTAAAGCGCAATAGAGGTTGAAAGACGTCGGGGGACGGCAATGAGCTGCTTATTGGCTGGAGAACCGGTCCACCCACGGCAACGCGTCACCGGCAATCCTGGGTTGACCTTCAATCTGAACAACACGAGAGTGCGTAGCGCCTTCGATGCTCCGGACAGTGTCGACGATGGTCTTGTTCACCCATTGCTCCGGCGTCCCCACGAGGCCGCTGGCAAGGCCCTGCGTGATGCTCGCCAGGCCGCCGGACGTCTTTTGGAACACGCCGTAGACATCTAGTTGGTAGCCGCCTTTGTAGGCGTAGAGGCAGTTGTAAAGGTTGAGATTCGTGTAACCCGAAATCGTCCGCGTCGCATGCGAGGTCCACACGGCACCGTCACACTTCGCCATACGCAGCGTCGTTCCGCCAGACTGGGTCGATGCCATCTGCATCAGGGCTCCCATGCCGGTCCCCTGGAACGCAGATGACATATCGGCAAGCTGGAACCTACCCGGTGTAGCAGGAATGGTCGAACCCATCATAAGCGGTCGGTTTTGCTGAATCCGGTTGGAATTTTGAGCCAGCCCGTCGGCCGCAGCGTTGACGACCGTCTCAATGTCCGCCGCCGTCTTGATGTCGAAGATGTGATAGAGCTCCGTAGTCTCCGACCGGTCGGCGAGATACTGGTTGACGCCCCCGCACGCGCTGAGGGCGAGCGCAGACACTGCCCCGATGGCAGTAAATTTGAGACTTTTCAATTGTTTTCCCCGATATCGCGTTGTATGAGCTGGCCTCGCCGGGCTCGTTGCACCGGCACTCTGGTTGGCTTGATATACACAAAATGACGTTTTACGCGATTCTATGACGTTAACTCCCTTGCGCGCTAGTACCACACTGCATGTCGTTTAACCACAACACGTACGTGGGCTTGATATGGCGACAGCAGCAGCAGCAGCGGGGATTGCAAACAGGATTGGGCGGGCCATTGCGCGGGAGCGCGCTGCGAGAGAGTTGACGCAAGAACAACTCGCCGAGCAGTTGGGAGTTGAGCAGGAAACCATTTCCCGATTTGAGCGGGGCACGACATTGCCGCCGCTACAGCGTTTGATTCAGCTAGCGGACATTTTCGACCTGCCGTTGGAAGCGCTGCTGCGCGGCACGACTAACCGGGCGGCGGATGAGGCGGCGGATATAACCCAGATGCTCGGGCGACTGGACGATGACGGCCGGGATTTTGTGCGCAGATGGGTAACGGAGATGTGCGAGCGGTTGCCGCACCGCAGGCCGCATAAGCGGTAGTAGCGGGGACTGCAGACAGTCGAGCTAAAGATTTATCCGATTCTGCCGTAGTCCTGTTTAGGATGATTATGTAATGGCACGTGCTTGTAGCCTTGTTGCATAAATCAAAGTGCGAAATGACAGGACGCTACGGGAATAACATGACGGCCGAGAACATCCGCTTCGTTCCACAACTACTGCCCAGTCCGGCGATTGTGCTTGTCGTGCGTCCCAGAGGCGACCTGAACGGGGAGGTCCTGGCCGAGTTGGTTGTGCAACGCTTTGAAGCGAACCCATTTGAGGAGAGAGGTCGCCCAGACAACCGTCAGCTAACGCTCTCTTATCTTGTAGTAGGAGGAAGTCACCTGAGTTCGAGAGTTCTCAAGGGCCAATTCAATGCGTGCTACGACTCCGGGATGAAGACTGTGTCGCTCACGTCACACACTCTCTCCGTGGACGTTCTTGATTTGACGTTGCCCGGACTTGAAGGTCACGGAATTGGCACATACCTGATGAATACGATTGTCTTGTGGGCTAGGCAATTTCCGCCCGACACCGACGTCAATACTATTAAGCTGCGTCCGGGGCAGGCAATCGGCGACAATAAGGCGCGGCGCAACCGGTTTTATGAACAGTTCGGTATTGAATTTGACTACGATGACCCGATGACTCGGGAGACCGGAAAGTCCCGACCGATGGTTGTGAGCGGCTTGCGTCCTGTTGAAAAGTCGAGCGACAACCTGGAGGAGCAGAACATCGCTAGGTATGTGCGAGAGCGCAATCTCGCAGCCGAGGATGTCGAGCAACGAGCCCTATATGCTGAACAAGAAGTCGAGCGGCTTCGTCGTACGCTTAAGGAGGAGCGAGCGCGCCTGGAGCGGCGGCATCGGAACAGCCTCCGCCGTGTGGTGGTCCGGTCCTCTGTCGTAACAGCGGTGGCTTGCGCAGCGGTCGCATTAGTCACAGTGAAGACATTCACATAGCCGATAAAGCCTCGCGGGTGGCAATGCGAAAGATAGGTGCGCCACTTGCTTGCACAGCGACTTATTGATATGTCGCGTCTGCTCGGGGAATTGCCATCAACAAGTCGTAACTTCCACTGATTCCGCCGTCGGCTTTGATTGCTGAACATATGCTTCGTAGACGTTTGCTCTCGCGGGTCAAAGTCGGGGAAGGTCGTTATATTGTGTCTCCGATAATGCTCTTCCTAGCGTTGTATGTTGACCAAAGCTGACGTTCTATTAAAGTTTTGCGAAACTTGGGCCGTTAACAACCAATAAGCCGAGAAAATCCGGCGCCTAGTGGCGTGCAGTCAGAGTATGCTGGTGCACGGGACGTTTTATATTGACTCTCTTGGCCATCGCTCGTTTTAGCGGCGCTACGATGCAGAGAGGAAAAATTCGAGTGACGGAGAGAGCCTTGCAAGTGGATATGCTCGAGTTTTTCGGTATGGGTAGCCCTAGGGAGAGCGCGCAGGCCCTGTTCCTAGCTGGCACATTAGACCGGATTATCTTCAAATATAATGAAAGCCCTGAGCGCCTAAGTCAGACTGGGATACGTCTATCCGAGTTGATTCCATCGCATGGTGTTATCGACTTTCGAACTGAGCGGCTTAACCATGTGTTCCGTGCATCGGAGTCGCGATACGGCGGCGCTTATATCAACGCGCGTCTCCGTCCTTGGGTAAATTCCTGGGCGGAGTTGATGATTTACGGAGGTTATCACCGTGTTCAGATAAACGCGTCGAGCGACCGGTCAAAGCTAATTTCGCCCGACGTCCTAGCGGGGATGTTCAGCCTCGAATTGCCAGAACTCGCCAGCGTGGTGATTTCAGCGCCAGGCAGTTGGAACCATGTCGACTCGAATTTGGCTAGGGGTATCGCGCTCTTGGACTCCGGAAGTTTGGTGCTTCCTCGCGACCGCCTACAATTCCCAAGTACCCTTCGAGACCGATTCGTAAATGAGTCCGACATCGTCCGCACGCAAGATGCCGGGCTGGAGAGCGGTTCGCTCGGTGATAGTCGCGAAAACCTGCCCCACTACAACGCGGGGCTGATAATAGGTACGTCGTCGAATCGTGAACGGGACGCGTTGGACATCTTCCTTACGCAAGAAAACCGAGTCCGTGCGCCGGCCGCCATTTTCATCCAAAAGAAGCGGGAACGGCCTAGTGTCACAGGTAGATTGCTCGATGCGGCGATGGAGCGCTCGGGTCTAATGTTTGCCAGTGTCATACCCAGCGAAGGTGACTACGCCACTGACGAGTTACTCGTTAAGATTCTTGCGTCCGACTACGAAGACATCGCTGGTCTCGGCGATGTAGTCTTCCGTACACATCGGAATTTTTTGCGTGGCAACGGCTACGGTGTCTCGGAGTTTGGTGGTCTGAGAGATAGGGAAATGCAGCCCTTGGTCCGACTGAGACCGGCCCTCCTAAAAGAAATTTTAGTTGACCCGAGAAAACACATTGATGCCCTCATCGATGGACGTTTCCCGCCATATGACTTTGCTGTCTATGATATGGCCGCCGCTGACTCTGTTGCGCAGCGGGGTATTACGCAGCTCGAAGAATTGCGTCAACTCGAGAAGAACACAGGGAAGCGCTATGTTCAACTCCAAGTCTTTGCCTTCACCGAAACGGTTGACGATGGGCAAAGAAGGGAGTCCGTTTTGCGTTCATCATCGGACTACGTAGCGAAACTTTCTATCGATTCGCTCTTTGACGTTTCGACAACTGCTGACCGGCACTTTCCCTCTTATGAAAGGTTCGGAGCTGGAGATGAAAGCTCAAAACTTGATGTGATTTTTACCCCACTGTTTTTGGGAGAGGAAGCGACTTTTTCTAAAGGGCAGATTGACACAATAACTGTGCCGAAAAGCGGACCTAGCTCGTCCGCAAAGTTCGCGTTTACGACCCCGGCGAACCTTAGAGATTTTCGCGTTCGAATCGTCATTTCTCATAGGACAGCCGTCCTTCAAACATTGATTTTTGCGCTGGAGCCGCTGGCAGGTGACCAAGAAGTCGGGATTCCTTACCGATTAGTAGTTGAGAGTGAACTCGCAGAGGAATTTTCATACGCTCGTCCCGAGCAGATGAAATTCGACCTGTCACTCATCTTAAACGATAACCTGAGAGGTAAGCCAGGTGTTATATCCATTCAGAATACGGAAGCAGTTTTTTTTGAACCAACTGGTTGGGAAGAGTTTGTGTCCAACGTCCAAGACACGCTTGCGACTCTAACTGCTCAGAAAGAAACACCCGCAGACTTATTTGATGAGGAATTCGTCTCCACGTTAAGGACGCTTGCGTGGCACGGCAGAACGGCGCTGAAAAATTTCCGCTTTCAGGCGCCACAGTTGAATGTTTCTGCTGCTAAAAACATCCAGGTCGTCGAAGCTGTCACCGGAGCTTTCCTTCCAATTGAGTTCTTTTATGACGGGGATGCGCCAAATATGGACGCACCACTTTGTGAGAACTCAAAGGCTGCGCTGCTTGGCGGAGGGTGTCACGAGTACTGTGGGAAACTCGGGACTGAAGAGGTCTTATGTCCTTTGTCATTTTGGGGCCTAAGTAAGCGTATTGAGCGCCGAAGCAGCATCGCGCAACAAAGAAACATAGCCGTGACCGTGCCGGCCGATGTTGAAGTCGCGCCTCGGACCTTAACCGCAGCACTGGTTGGAGCAAGTAGCAAGGTGCGCCAAACGGACCTCGACGGTCTCAAGGCAACAATGCTGGCGAGTTTGAAATCAGTCTTTAACGCAAACAAGTGGATTGATTGGCGCTCTTCGCTCACCGAATATCAACCGGACCTTTTGGTGCTATTGCCGCATTCTGACGTCCATCCTATTCATCCAGAGCCATCGCTCGAGATTGGCGCGGACTATCTTGCATACGCACAGATGAGCGAGAAATATGTTGCTTCAACCACGGAGGCGAGGCCTATTGTGCTGCTTCTCGGCTGCGAGACCGCTGTACCGAGAAGTAAGCAATTCATGAATTTTGCCACTGACTTTTGGCGTTATGGGGCATCGACTGTGGTTGCAACCCTATCTGGTGTTTTGGGCCGACACGTATCGCGCTTTGCTGGCGAGTTGACTACTGAGATTGCGGCAACGGCCGGTCGGGCGGGCACGACAGACTTTGGCACCGTGCTCCTATTGCTCAAGCGACGAATGCTAGCTGAGGGGAATCCTTTAGCCCTGACACTCATATGCTATGGCGACACCTCTTGGCGTATAGAAAACGGACATTGAAATGTTCACATTGACGATGCTTAAGGCGGGGAACGGAGACGCCATATGGCTAACGTTCGGAACCTCCGAAAAACAGCGACACATTCTAGTCGACGCGGGACCGGCGAAAGCGCAAGACGCCATCAGTCAGCACGTAGATTTGCTACGCGGTGAGAAAGACTGCACAGTGGAAATAGACCTGCTTATTGTGACGCACTCGGATGGCGACCATATCAACGGTGCCTACTGGCTCATGCGGAACCAAAAGAAACTGCGCATCAAAATCAAGTCCATTTGGTTTAATGGGTATCGAGAAATATTCGGTAGTGATAGTCTTGATTTGCTTGGTTACAAGAAGGCTGAACAACTCAGCGCACTGACGGAATATTTAGGCATACGGCATAACGAAGGGTTTTCGGGAGAGCCGGTCGCTAGGGCTGGGGACGACGATTTTCCGTGCACATGCATTGATGGATTGAGGTTAACGGTGCTTTCTCCGACCGTAGAAAGACTGAAAGACCTGCGAGAGGATTGGTCTAAGGCTACGAAGAAAGCCCCCGGGAAGACATATAGAGAGACGCTCAAAGAACTGGAGTCTTCAGCGGACGATACGCTCGGCGCTAGCAGCAAACCTGGGAGTGACAACTCTCCCCCAAATGGCAGTTCAATCGCGCTGGTGGTCGAATACGAAGAGGCGGCTGTCCTATTGGCCGGTGACGCGTTTGCTGGAGACATTCAGACGTCGCTGTCTCGGCTTAGAACGTTGCGGAAGGTTGGGCAAATAGATTTCTTCAAGCTGTCTCACCATGGGTGTGTCGCTAACATAACTGATAGTTTGGTGACCTGCGTTGCGGCGCCACACTATCTCATTTCAACAGATGGCGCGACTCACAATCACCCAGACGTTGAGACATTTCAAATTATATTGAGAAATCGACCTTCGGAGGAAAGCTTCTTCCATTTCAATTACGAACCGGTTCGAGAGAGAATTCGCAAGGTTATGAACGATAACCGAGTTAGTTTAGGGTCCGAACCGACGCAGAGCGGGATGCGACTCGACCTTGTCATGCTAAGAGCTCAAATCTCGGGCAGATACGAGCATCACGGCGACGATGACGAACAATGAATCGTTGCGCAGTCGCATATTGGATGCAGTACCACGTTCGAGTGGTAGTTCGCGCTGACAAGGGCAACTAGGTCGGGTGTGAGCGCTGTCGCCGTATGCATTCAACAGTACTCTGTGTCTAGTACTATCCGGTAGGTCGAAGTGCCTGCGGCAACACTTAAAAAATCGTCTTATCTCCGAAGACCATTTCAGGTTGTTCTAGTGAAACATAGTTCAAATATCCTTCATTATTGGCGAGCGGTGGAGATTTTCTGTCCACAGTCCGTTCCTAAGGTTCAGCCTGATAATCGCAAGACACCAACCAATCAATTCGAGGACGCGGGTGCTGCAGCGCCGTGGGACAAGCGGCATGCGGTTACGCGGCGGCGAATTGGTACGGATGCCTGGCGGCACGAAGTGTATGCAGGCGTATATCCGGTGCGACTGCTGCGTGACCTGCTACAGGACAAGTTTGGTGTGGACCCGGAGTCGTACGACGAACGACTCGACATCTATTCGGCGCTGTTTTCTATCACCGTAAGCAACGATGGCCGGCCGCTCTTCGATACCGCAGTTCTGTCTACCTGTGCGTGGGCATGGGGCAGAACCATTTCCCCAGGTCCAGATGCTCCAGATTGGCTCGAAGGATATGACGGTTTTGCAGAGAAATTCGACCGCCGGATACGCCAGGAGCTTGCGCTGCGGGACGGAGATACAGTCGGGGCAGAGCTGGCGTCGAAAGAAATTGACGTCGGCCGGCCTATTACATTGGCTGACATATCTGCGCTTTCCGATTGGCTTCTGACGGAGCTGGGCATTGTCGCGCCGCGCATAGCGGACACCGCCCGTATATGCTCGCGCAGAGTTCCCAAGCGTTACGCGTACGACTCAGAGGGTGCGGATTTTCTGAACAGTTTCTTCATCGATGACTTGAACCGCGTGGCAAGTCACATAGAGGCGGGCGATGCAGGGGCGGCGTTGCACGCATACTTGGCTGCTGACGAAGCGGTCGACGAGACTGGACGAATCGACGTTCGGCAGGAGTTGCAGTTACCCTTCAATGCTCTTGCTCCCAACATGTTTCCACCGGGACGCTGGCCGAGCAAGGGACACCATCCGCTTGCATATGGCCAGCAGTTCGCAATCAATCAATTGACGCGTGAGCTTGGACAGTCGGAAGGGTTATTCGGTGTCAACGGACCGCCAGGTACTGGGAAGACGACGCTGTTGCGTGACCAGGTTGCGTCGGTGGTTGTCTCGCGCGCGCTAGCTCTGGAGAAACTGAAATCGCCCGCTGACGCGTTTGTTGGGGAAGCCAAACTCAAGGCGCAGGAAAAGGAGCGAACGATTAAGGTTTGGAGCGAAGCGTTTTCAGGCTTTGAGATGGTTGTTGCTTCGGCAAATAATGGCGCGGTCGAAAATATCACGTTGGATATCCCCGGGATTGACGCAATCGACCCCAAGTGGGCACATGGGTTCGACTACTTCACGGATTTTGCATCGCGCGTGATAGATGAACCGGCGTGGGGGCTACTCGCAGCACGTCTTGGAAACAAGGCAAATCGTGCAGCTTTCAGAAGCCGTTTCTGGAAGGATGAGGAAGCCGATTCATCGCGCACTACGGCAGACGAAGACACGGCACCGCGACGTGGCTTCAGCAGCTGGCTATATGCGCAAAACCCGGCGCTTGTAGACTGGTCGTCGGCAAAGACGAGGTTCCGGCAAGCGCTCGCCGCAGAGTCCGAACTACGGAAGCAGCGCCAGGGCTGGTTTGAGAGTATTGGCGAGCTCGCGGATGCTGAGGTTCGTGAAAAGGACCTACTGTCGCGCATTGGCCAAAGAACGCAAGCCGAGGCTAACGCTGTGGCGGCAATGGAGTTTGCTGTTGGCGAACTTGACCGTGCGACCGCTGACCTTGCGAGTGAATCCGAAAGCGTGGCCGGACATCGGAAACGTCGTCCCGGCATCGTGCGCGTTGTACTGAGTTTGGGACGTGCGTATAAAAGCTGGCGAACGGAGCACGACGGGTTTGTCGAGCGCGAGCGCGAGGCGCGGTCGCACGCCGAGAAAGCGGCGGAGACGACGAAGACCTTGACAGAGATTTCGCGTGCGGCAACCGACCTACGAACTGGTGATGAGGAACGGCTTCTCCAACTGCGTGCAACCGTCGGTTCGCTTCGAGCGATGCTCGAGGAGGCGAAACGCGTTCTCGGAAAACATTTCCCAGCGCTTGAAACGTGGAAAAGCGATGACGTCAGTCGGGAAAAGAGCTCACCATGGGCCGACTCTGCTTGGAACGGCGCGCGGGCACGTGTATTTCTCGAGGCACTGAACTTGCACAAGGCCTTTGTCATTTCTCAGGCGGACGTATTCGGCAAGAACCTTACCGGATTGTTCGATATTCTCCAAGGTTCTGTACCGCCGGACGCCTCGCACAAGGCTGTTCGTGCTGCATGGCAAACACTGTTCTTCATTGTGCCTGTCGTATCGACCACCTTTGCGTCATTTGACCGGCTCTTTGCACATCTCGGGAGAGAAGAGCTGGGTTGGCTTCTTATTGACGAGGCCGGACAAGCCGTACCGCAAAGCGCCGCCGGTGCCATATGGCGTGCGAGGCGCGCAATCGTGGTCGGAGACCCACTGCAACTTGAGCCGGTACTTACGATTCCGTTTAGCGCGCAGCAAGCGCTGCGCAAGCGCTTCGGAGTTAGTGAAACCTGGTTGCCGGGTCGCCTCTCAGCCCAGAAGCTTACAGACCGCGCATCGAAGGTCGGCACAGCTCTCATCGACCATGAGCGGAACCCGCTCTGGGTCAGCTCGCCATTGCGTGTGCATCGACGTTGCGATGAGAAGATGTTCCGCGTATCGAACAAGATTGCCTACAACAATTTAATGGTGTTCGGGACGGAAGACAGAAAAGCGCTGAACCTGCCGGAAACTGCGTGGATACACGTGGAAAGTGCGGACGCCGAGGAACACTGGGTGCCAGCCGAAGGACAGATGGTCCTCTCCATCTTGCGTGACGTCATACCGGAGACGAGTGACAAGGTATACGTGATTTCTCCATTTCGTGATGTTGTTCGCGGACTCGAGGCACTACTAGCCGCGCAGCAATATCCGGCCGTTGAGGTTGGCACGATTCATACGGTGCAGGGGAAAGAGTCCGACGTTGTGCTGCTCGTATTGGGTGGCAACCCGAAAAAGCCCGGCGCAAAAAACTGGGCATCAAAGAAGCCGAACCTGCTGAATGTCGCGGTGAGCAGGGCCAAGCGACGGCTGTATATCGTCGGCAACCGGAATGCTTGGAAGGCATACGATAACTTCGCTGAATGCTCGGCAATATTCGGTCCTCAGAACGTGTGGCCGCCTAAGGTCGAATCGTATCTTCAATGACTGGGCCATGAAGCTCGGGGCAATCCAGTGGAACGTACAAACATGTCAACTTCACTCTCGGCTACGCAAGGCGGAATCAGTGTCGAGCGATATATGCGCTGGCTGGAAATAGCAGTGGCGACACAGACAGCAACGTCTGAGGGAAAGCTGGTTTCGTTGCTAAGAGAGGCCGGCGCACCGATGGCCGACTCGGAAGCAATCGCAGCGGGAGTGTCGAACCTGCGCGCAGCGACCTCGAAGGCGGACCGCGCCCGACAATTTATCGCGAAAGCGCGATTGGATAACCACGGTGGCAGCTACCAAGCTGAAAAATTGCGAGGTCAAAAGACCCCGCGCGATTTTCATCGTTGGATGCTTGTCGGATTGGTCGGACTTTGCTCGGCCGTCGTTGCCATTGGTGGATACTTAATCCATCGTCGCGTTGTCACATCTGATATCAATACGGCGACAGGTTCGCAACGGCGCATAGTTGCGAAGCCCAAGCACGCTTCAAGCGACATATCAGCGCCCCATCTGAAGGCACACTCTCACGCTTCTGGCGCTAACAGCGGTACGACACCTGCAGGAACTGACATGAAGCATCAGGAAGGTAGGCGCAAACGACCTTCATCGCTTTCTGCCGGTGGCAATATTTCGATGGCAAGCGCTGCTTCTCCATCGCTTTCGCCGCAGCCCACTTCGCATCCTGAAAGTTGCCCACCTGGCGTCGACAGACTCGGGTGTTCCGGGGCGGCAATGAGTTCGCCATCGTCGGCAGGTCTCGTCGTGCCGCCCCACGCCCACTATGAAGCAACTGGATTTGGGTGGGAGTGCAATATTGGATATGTACAGAATGGTGGCGCATGTGTCGCGCTGCACGTTCCAGTCCATGCGCACCTCGATATTTCCGGTCATGGCTGGTTCTGCGACGACGGGTTTATCCAGAGCGGAGACGTTTGCGTGCCCTGAGAACTGCGCTGAGTATGCCTGTCGCATGAATTCTGCGGTTCCCGAAGCGGCCGACGTCGAAAAGACACACTCTAAAGTATGGATAGGTTATGGCATTGGCATGCGGCACGAGTCGCGCAGGACGGCTGCCGAATCCAGCGCCACCTTTTTGTCTGAAGGTCGTCAAAACACATATAAACTCAAGTTCTCGGTCGTAACGACCACCGGTAGAACGGGGAATGAAATGTCGACAAAGCCGCGAGAGCTTCTGCACCGACTGTTCGAATATATCGAGGAGCAACTGAAGCAGGCCGACCCACGCGGCTTTGTGATTGGCAAATCCCTCACCCCCCGATTCTTTCAGAAAGATTTAGCTGCTCTGCCGGGAGTGGCGCTTGACGTCACTGAGCCCGGTGACCACATCTGGCTTAAGGTCGACCGGTTGGAGGCTATTCATCCGCCGGCGGTCGCGTCGGAATACGCCCACCTTATTCGCTTCTCCGATGACCCGGCCGGCGCGGTACCGCACCTGGACGACCTGGAGTTTGCTCGCGTCCTGCACGAGGCAAAAGCCGAAAAGGATGAGGCACTGCACGAGGACATTGAAAACGAGCTCCGCACGCGAGTGGACGCGGCACTCGTCGGTTACACAAGCCAATGGCAGGAATGGGCGGCCATCGAGAGGCCCCGGCGTCGGTCGATTTCACTCTACGGCGACCTGTTTGCGCTCAAGCACCAACTGCAGGCTGAGCAGACCGCCAATCCAATCGAGTTCGTCTGGGGCTTGGGAATCGCGTCTTGGACACTGTCCTTCGAGGACAAACCATTTGATTTCCAATATCCGCTGCTCACCCAGCCCCTGGAAATCGCCCTCGACGACAACTCGATGGCGCTGGAGGTTCGCCCGCGCGCGACCGACCCGCGTTGCGAGATGGACGCCTTTGTCGGAGTAGGCGTACTGGGTGCGGCCGACTGCGAAAAAGCGATGCGCGAGCATATCGCGCGGCACCGCGAAACGTCGGTCTCGCCATTCAGTCCCTCGAGTTACGCTGACGTCCTCAAGCTCGCGGCTCGAAATCTGGACAGCCGGGGCACGTACGTCGAAGCTCTGAGCGCCGGCAAAGATGCCCCCGCCGCTGGCGAACATCTCGTCGTCAGTGACTCCTGGGTGTTGTTTGCACGGCCAAAGTCGAACAATTTTCTGGTCGAGGACCTGAAAAACATTCGCCATAAGCTCGAGGAGGGGTGCGATATCCCTGCTGGGCCGCTGGCCTTGGTGTCCCCGCCGTCAAACGTCCCAATTTCCTACGAAGCCGTAAACTTCCGGGGGCTGTCTGGTCGCGGAACCAGTTCTGGCTCGAGCGGTGGGAGCGCGCCGCAGGAACTCTATTTCCCGTTGCCCTACAACCAGGAGCAGGTCACCATCGTCCAGCGCCTTGAGCGTGCCGCTGGAGTCACCGTTCAAGGGCCGCCAGGGACCGGCAAGACGCACACGATTGCGAACATCATCTGCCATTACCTGGCAAGCGGGAAGCGCATCCTTGTGACTTCGCGAGGTGAACCCGCGCTCGGGGTTCTGCAGTCAAAGATTCCAAAAGAAGTTCAGCCGCTGACCGTCGCGCTCCTCGCGGGTGACAGGGACGGCATTCGCCAGTTTCAGGCGTCCATTGAGGCCATTCAGCATCAGGTGTCGCAGCTCAATCCGGAGCAGACACGTGAAGAGATTGACCGCCTGCACCATGCTATCGACCGCGCGCACACAGAGCTGACCAACATCGACCGGAGAGTGGACGAGATTGCGCTGACGCAGCTCGCTGAGATTAAGGTTGACGGCTCTTCGTTCCGAGCGCAAGAACTTGCAGAACTGGTTGTCGGCGGGGCTTCGCGTTACAACTGGTTCGACGATGAATTGTCGCTGGCTCCGGAACACGCACCGCCGCTGTCGACGGAAGATGGTGTGCGGTTGCGTGAGGACCGCCGTAGCTTGGGCGAGGACATCGCGTACGCCAATGTGCGCGTGCCGAGCGCCGACGAATTGCCGGTTGCCGCAAGCATCGGGCAGCTTCATACCAGTCTGTGTAAGCTCAAGTCATTGGACGACGCGACGGCTGCTGGCGACATCCTGCCCCTTCGAGCAATTACGCCAGAAGTGCTGCACGTAGCGCGAGAGCTGCTATCACTTCTGGAAGCAGCCCAATCGGAGCTCAAGGCGTTGGCGGAAGTCGACGGACAGTGGCCAGACGGACTGCGACGCAGATGCTCGCAGCCTTCCTACGCGACTGAAGTGGGGGCGCTCGCCGCTCTGTTTGATGACGCGCAGCAACTGGTGGATGCCCGCGCGGCGTTCCTCAAACGCCCTGTTGCGTTTCCCAACGAAGGACTGTCCAACCCGAAGACAATAGAGGCCGTCACTCGGGGTGCGACGACAGGGAAGCCGTTTGGCTTTGTGACGTTCGGCGCGACAGAGTCCAAAGACCATATCGCCAACGTCAAAGTGAATGGCCTCACCCCAGCTTCTCCCGAAGATTGGGCGCACGTCCAGACTTATCTGAAGCTGCACGAGCATGTTATCTCATTCTCAAGTCGCTGGAATCCAGTGGCCAAGCTGCTCGAGTTGCCCGAGCTGACCGGCGGGGTCAGCGAGTTGCGCACCTTTGAACTCGTGACTGGCGTTGCGCGTAGCGTTCACCATGTCGCGACACGCTATGACGGCGTTTTGCCGAAAAAAGCTGATTCGGTTTTCGCAGCGGCCCCAGCGAACCTTGCGTGCGGCTCGAGCGACGACTACGAGATAGTTCGTCGGCATATCTTGCAACACTTGACGCGCGCCGAGCTCGCGGATGCCGCGATTGCTCTCAGCCAGCTGCAGGAAAAACTCGCGGGCAATACAGGCGCCATCACGCAGGCGCTTCAGTCGTTCGTCAACACGACGCTTGGTAATGAGTTCGAGGACGCGGCACGTGTGGCCGCCGAGTACACGGAGCTTATCGTCGAACTGCGTCGGGTCATTGGGCTTGCTCCTGTGCTCGGGCGAGTGCGAGAGTTTTCCGCGCGGCTTGCCAAGGCTGGCGCTGAAAAGCTTGCCAGACGTGTCCTTGAGGTGCCGGTGGCCAACGGCGCAGAGGACTCCGCTTTTCCGGTCAGTTGGCGTGAGGCCTAGGCGTGGGCTCGCATGCGCTGGCACCTCGAGAAAATCGAGGCTCGCAAGGAACTGGTGGCGTTAAACGAGCGGCGCTCACACCTCGAAGCAGGCCTCGCAAAGATGTACCGGGACGTGGTGGGGAAGGCTGCGTGGTTAGCCACCAAGCGCAACGCAAGCCCGAAGGTCCTGCAGGCACTTGCAGGTTATGCAACGGCCATCCGTCGCATTGGACAGGGAACCGGACCGAATGCCGTGCGTTACCGCCGCGACGCACAGCAGTCGATGCTGGATTCTGCAGGCGCGGTACCGTGCTGGATTATGAGCCACGCGAAAATTTCCGAGTCGATGCCAGCGGACATCGGGGCCTTCGACCTTGTGATTGTCGACGAGGCTAGCCAGTCCGACCTGTGGGCACTTCCCGCCATCGTGCGCGCGAAGAAAATCCTAGTGGTCGGTGACGACAAGCAGGTGTCGCCGGACGGTGGGTTCCTGTCGAGTGCGCGTATCGGAGAGTTGCGTGACCGGTACCTGAGCGACCAACCTTTTGGGGCGGACATGACACCCGAGAAGTCGCTCTACGACCTGGCGGCGCGCGTGTTTGCGGCAGAACAGGTGATGTTGCGCGAACATTTCCGCTGCGTTCCACCCATCATCGCGTACTCAAACACGCAGTTCTACAAAGGTGGAATTCAACCTCTTCGTATCCCGCGTGCGTCAGAGCGACTCGACCCGCCGCTAGTGGACATCTACGTGCCCGATGGCATGCGCGACCGCAAGGACTGCAACAAGCTCGAAGCCGAAGCCATTGCGGACGAAATCAGCGCCTTGCTGGCCGACGAGACATATTCTGGCCGGACCATCGGAGTGGTATCCCTGCTGGGAATGGAGCAGGCGAAATACATTGACTCCCTCGTGCGGGAACGCTGCTCTGCCACAGAGCTTGTCCATCGCGAGTTTGACTGCGGAGATGCCCGGACCTTCCAAGGCAGCGAGCGGGACATCATGTTCCTCTCCATGGTCGTCGACCCCGAGCGGTGCCACGCTCTCTCGGGCAACGCCTATGACCAACGCTTCAATGTGGCAGCGAGTCGCGCGCGGGACCGCATGTACCTGGTGCGGTCGGTGACCGCCGAGCAACTCTCAGAAAAGGATGTGCGACTATCGCTACTCTCGCATTTCGACAAGCCGTCCGTGGAGCAGTCCATCGACCAGGACGGGCTAATCAAGCTTTGTGAGTCGGGTTTTGAGCGTGAAGTGTTTTCGATGCTGGTGCAGCACGGCTATCGCGTGTTGCCGCAGGTACGGAGTGGTTCCTACCGCCTCGATATGGTGGTCGAAGGCGCAAACGACACACGCCTCGCTGTTGAATGTGACGGTGATGCCTTTCATGGGCCGGAGCGTTGGGCGAGCGACATGAACCGCCAGCGTATTCTTGAGCGTGCTGGATGGACGTTCTGGCGCTGCTTCGCATCCACGTGGTGTTTGCGAAAGGACGAGGTTTTTGAAGAGCTTGTCGAGCGCCTGACGTCGATGGGCATTGAGCCGCTGGGTGCTCTGGAACGGTTGCCAAGCTTGGTGGAATATCGCGAATGGACACCTCCGAAAGAGAGCGAGGAACCGGACTCCATCGACGAGGTGATTAATAATGCGGTAGCGAACGCGTTGCAGAAACGGGACGCCGGAGGGCTGGCGCGCACATGAGCGCATTGGCCCCATTCGACACGAAGCGACGAGTTCAAGAACCGCATTTGCGTGCCGATAACGGCATGTAGGCCTAGGCACCCCGAATGTGCAGGACAACAATGGAAGATTAATCGACAATGGCAAGGTCCGCGTTTCAAACCAATCCGATAGACCTCCGAGAACTTCTCGACGATTGCCACCGGGGCGCCCTTCAACTTCCTGACTTCCAGCGCAGCTGGGTATGGGATGAAGACCGCATCAAGAGCCTAATCGCGTCAATCTCACGTGCATTCCCCGTCGGTGCATTGATGACGCTGGAGACCGGAGGTGATGTCGAGTTCAAACCACGACCGGTTGAGGGCGCACCGAGCGGCGCGCAGGCAGCCCGGCCACGCTCTTTGCTGCTCGACGGACAGCAGCGGATGACATCGCTCTATCAGGTAACGCTTCGCGGTAAAGTCGTGGAGACCGTGACACCAAAGAACAAGAAGGTTAAGCGCTGGTTCTACATCGATATAAGGAAGGCGCTTGACCCGTCCTATGACCGGGAAGACGCAATTATTGGTGTCCCGGAGGACAGGGTCATCCGTGCGGATTTTGGTCGCTCCGAAGTCCTCGACCTCGCGACTCCGGAACGCGAGTATGAAACGCTCATGTATCCAGTGTCGCAAGTGTTCGAGTGGGATTCGTGGCAGGACGGCTTCGACGAGCATTGGCGCGGAGACGCACACGCAGAAATTCGCAAGCTGTTTCGTACGTTCAAACAGGCAATCCTCGAAAACTTCAAACAGTATCGGGTTCCGGTCATCGCTCTCGACCGCTCGACCTCGAAAGAAGCCGTATGCGTCGTGTTCGAAAAGGTAAATACCGGCGGCAAGCCACTTGACGCCTTCGAACTGGTCACTGCGATGTATGCGGCAGAGGGGCACGAACTGCGCAAAGACTGGTACGGCAACGAGAAGACCAAGGGGCGCCAGAGCCGGTTCGTAGAGACGTTGCGACCTGCGGGCGCAAACTCCGGCATCATCGCCAATGTGACGAACACAGACTTCTTGCAGGCAATCTCGCTGTTCCATACGCGCGAGAAACGACGCGAAGCGGAACGGTCCGGAAAATCTGGAAGAGACCTGCCGGCCGTCACCGGCAACCGACAAGCGCTCTTGAACTTGCCACTGAGCGCCTACAAGAAGTACGAGGCACAAGTTGAGACCGGCTTTGTGCACGCAGCAAAGTTTTTGCACATGCTGCACATCTACCGCGTTTTCGACCTTCCCTATCAGTCGCAAATCGTCCCGCTAGCGACGATTCTCGCCGACATCGGGAATGCTTGGGAACATGACACCACTCGCGCAAAACTGGTGCAGTGGTACTGGAATGGCGTCTTCGGCGAGCTCTATGGTTCAGCAGCCGATTCGCGCTTTTCACGAGATTTCCTCGAGGTCCCGGCTTGGCTCAACGGTGGTCCGGAGCCGACGACAGTAAGCGAGACCATTTTCCGCGCTGACCGATTGAAAACAATGCGTATGCGTCTTTCAGCTGCATACAAGGGTCTAAACGCCCTGCTGATGAAGAAGGGAGCGCAGGACTTCCGTTCAGGCCAGGAGTTCGACCACACCGTATTTTTCGGCGAAAACGTCGACATCCACCATATCTTTCCTCAGGATTGGTGTAAGTCGCACAACATCAAACCTCCTGTGTTTGACTCAATTATCAATAAGACGCCATTGTCCTATCGAACCAATCGGATTATCGGTGGAGTCGCACCGTCGGAGTATCTCGCGAAGCTTGAATCAGGAAACACAACGACGCCTTCAATTGAGCGCGAACGGTTAAACGTGCATCTTCGCTCGCATTTCATAAATCCGGAGCTGCTCCGTGCCGATGCCTTCGAAGCTTTTATGGCTGACCGGCAATCCAGACTGCTAGCGTTGATTGAAGAAGCGATGGGAAAACCAGCCTACTCTGGCGAAATTCGTGAAGAAGGTGAAGACTACGAGTCAGACCAAGCAACCGTGGAGGCGGATTTGACTACGACTGCTGCCTAAAATTCGTCGCGACAACAACTGCGCGTGGGCAACACTCATCGAGCTTGCCCACCGTCTTCGGCCGACACACACCAGAAAAATCGCAAGGAAGCGCTCGAGCGGTCGCGCTTAGCGCTATTGAACATGTGAGGCGAAATGGCGAGTACGTCTTCAAGGACTTTTGAGCGGCGCTTTAAGCTTCTTCTTTCCGATGGGTTCTTTGCTGCGCAGATTCCACCATGTTTCACATCGGACCGCCTAGCAGCTAGGCACCGGCATCTTGCGCAAATCTGGGATAGGATAAAAGAGGGGCGATGCGCGGAAGAGACATCGTTCGAGCGGTACTCCGTCGCTCGTGTTGGTCACAGCCGGCGACCAATAGCGATTACCAATCCGGTCTCGTATTTCTTCCTTGCTCGCTGTATTGCGCTGGAGTGGCAGAAACTTGCACGGCTGATGCGAAGAAGCAAACTCAGTTTGAGTTTTCCGGAAATCGGAGAACCGGGAAGCCGTGCTATCAGCATTACTCCAGTGAAGCAACTGAACGAAAAAAGACTTCTACGGTCAGCTGGAGCGAGGTATCTTTTAGTCAGTGACATATCGCAGTTCTTCCCCAGTATCTATACGCATGCTATAGCGTGGGCCGTAGAGGGTAAGCAGAAAGCGAAGAGCAAGGCGGCGCGGCGTGATAAAACTTTGCTGGGAAATCGACTTGATGAACTCGTGCGATTTACTCAGTCTAACCAAACGGTAGGCATACCAATTGGACCTGACACTTCACACATAATCGCGGAACTAGTCGGAGTGGCGGTAGACCTAGAGTTGCGCAAGCGTCTAGGATTCTGGCCAAAGGGATATCGCCACGTGGACGATTTCTGTCTTTGCTTTGACACGGAAAATGACGCCGCTCAGGCGTACTCAAAACTGTCGGAGTCTCTTGCCACCTTCGAATTGAAAGTTAATATACAAAAGACAAAAATCGTTCGAGTCAGTGAGTTCGAATATGATTCGTGGGTTCATGAGTTTGACTCTTTTGCTTTTTCGACCGGCAAGGTTGCACAACGACGTGACCTCCACCGGTTTTTCGACGTGGCTTTCGCACTCGCTCAGCGATTCGATGACGAGAACGTGATGCAATACGCTTTGCGGCGCGTAGAGACCGAGATTGTGAAGAGCAAGAACTGGGACGTGTTTGCAGCGTACCTCATGCGCTGCATGGATGCGTATCCAAACACCATTCCGACGTGCGTGATGATTATTGACACCTACAATAGGTACTGGCCAGCAACTTCATTTGACCCGGAAGCTTGGCATGCCTTTGTGTCTAACCAGGTAGCGTTACACGCGCCCATCGAACGTCACAGCGAGGTCGCTTGGTTGCTTTGGCTCTCACTGCGCTTAAACCTAAAATTGAGAACGGTAGCGGTCAGGATGCTGGAGCAAATGCATAGTTCGGTCTGCTTGCTGCTCGCGTTGGCTCTCGAGGCGAAAGGCCTATTGCAGAGTAAGCTGGCGCGCAATCGAATGCCCCGACACACGATGACAGAGGACCTGTACGGAGAGAACTGGTTGCTGGCATATGAAGGTGCGGCGCAGGGGTGGTTGAAGTCGGCAGTGAACCTGGTCAAAACCGATAGGTACTTTGGTAAACTTATGGAACAGGGGATTACTTTTTTGGACCTGTCTCGTGAGCCAGAGCCAGTATTCTCGTTCAAAGGTGTCGACGCGACTCCCTTCTCCACCCCGGCATCGGTCTTTGATAGCGACGGGGACGTGTACGACTATTTCACTTTCAACGAGTCCGACGAGGACTATCTAGGCCGGAGAACTCGGAGCGACGTTGACGCCGATGACGGTGAGGACGCAAACGAGGAGACTTTGGACGTAGACGATGACTGGTCTGATTTGTTGTAAAAACTCAGGTCAATCTAAGTTGATGGGCTAACCCCGGCAGCTTGTTGTAGCACCTGCGGTGCACATACTTGTACTTATGTCGTGTCATATCATCAACGGTATTTTGACAAGTGATGTTTCACGGCCAGGTCTCTCAAAACGATGAGGCGGACTGGTCGGCGCATAAACGGCTACCACTTATTCGCATTGCTTGACGGTAGAGCTCGTCGAACCGTTAGTCATGCGAAATCAAAGACTACGTTGGCACGACTGGGCACATACTTAGATAGGCGCATCGGCCGCAATGCCTGCCTGTCGACGGTCCCCTGTCCCCTGCCTGCATCCGAATCGCGGCTTTGAACGCTGCAGTTTTCGTGGGTGCTTGGCTAAGTGGTACATCAATGTGTTTTTCAACGAGTAGCGTATGCAGCATCATTGGACGAGGTTTCTTTCCTTCGATTTCAAGCAGCATTGGTCTGAGTAGTGATGCTGTCGTCGTGGAGCCTTTGGCCGAAAAGCGAATCAAATGCAGCTTCGAGGATGACCCGCTGCCGGTCTCTATGAGCCATGGCAGTTCCACTTCGACTCCACCAATCTTTGCCACGAGCATTTCACCGAAGGTGCCGCTGTTCCCTCGAACGACCGCCAGCCCTCGTTTGCAAACGTTGATTGCATCGCGAATGAGTCCAGGGTCCTCGACTTTGCTGGGAAGGTGATAGCTTGCCCACGCTGCCGCAAATGCGTCCTTAGGCAAAACACTATCTTTCACTACAGCCTTCAAGGTATCCATCACTGCCCAGCGTGCCCTTACGGCGATGTCGGTTTCCTGCTCCCGCGAGAGCTGGAGGCGGTACCGATAGTGATGTTGCAGGGGACATCTCGAATACGCTTCGAATTCGTCAAATTGAACTCGTTGTACTTCGGACGCTTGCGGACTGACGCTCGGAACATATGCCTCACTCTCTTCGCTGGCGTTGAAGGACCGTTTTTTGTATGTAGCCGCTTCGGATTTGAGTTGGACAGGTCTTCCCTTTGTTCCAAACTCCACGTTCTCGTAGAGCCGAAGATGTAACTTTGCTCTAGACAACGCCACATAGAACAGGTTGTTGCGCTCAACTGCGGTCTCGAATTTGTATTCCTCTTCGCTGCTTCCAAGAACGCTCGGAGGTACTAGGTCGATAATCGATTCGGGAGCGCCCCATTTCGGCTCTTCAGGCCCGTATGCATCAGCGTCGACATATCCAATATGCACGGCTTCAAATTCGAGCCCTTTGCTTCCATGGACTGTCAGGAGACGTACGGCGTCCATTTCTGATGCTTCGGGCGGTAGCTCCCTATCGGAATGTGTTTCGCCGATGCGTTGCCTCAGTTGTTGCCGTAGAAGGTATCTGGACAGTCGGGCTTGTCTGACATCCCCATCTCCATTGCGTACTGAATACGCGAACTGCCACAGCGCTATGCGGATTGTTTGCGCTTCAAGCGAGTCGTCATCGGGGTTGGGTAGTCCAAACCGGTGTTCAAGGAGAACATCGCACACGAAGTGCCACGGATTCGAGTGGCGGGTGAAGCCGGCAAGGAGCGATTGGAGTCGAACGCTAGCGACAATCCCTTGCGCCGATAAACTTGAGGGAGCACTTCCGAGCCAGCGACCACGTTGCCATTTGATATCACCGTGCGAACAGTCCAGCAGAGCGGCAATGTCGCGCATGGGCATACCCAAGCCAGGTTGGTCCGCCAATCCAACCAATGCCCTAGGTTCGCGTTCGCACAACAGTTGCATGAGGCAGAGCAACCGTTTTATCTCAGAGCGCTGCGCAAGTTCGCCGATATATAAGGTACGAACGCCAGCATCGCGCAGCCGCTCGGCCAGGAATTCCACGTCGGCGCCTTTTCTGCAAAGTACCGCCTGATGCCTAAATTCAATGCCATCGCTCTCATGCTGGATAATCTTCTGCGCGATTGCAGCATGAATGTCTGCACGAGAATCACAGGAAATCAGCTCAGGAAGGATAGAGCTCTTTCCATTGACCGCATGCATTGTGTCGAGCGGTAACTGTGCTTCCAGCACATGAACCCGCCCTGCAACACTGAAAAGGTCAAGAATCTCGGTCGAGCTGCGCCGGTTCGAATCGAGCGAGTATTTTCGAACCGTCGATGCATCACCTGCGGTCCGAAAAGCGTGCTCGAACTTCATGAGACTTTTTACTGAAGCGCCTCGCCAATGATGAATCGCCTGCCGGACATCTCCGACAACCCAGAGGGATTTAGCGTTGATGGCTAGTTGTCGCACCAACATCACCATCGCCTCGGTAACGTCCTGATACTCATCTACGAGCACATGCTCGAAGTGATTGGCCAATTCGGCGACACTGTCTCTGTCATCGCGTATTCTCAATGCAGATTTCGCAACAAGGTCCACAAAGTCCACCATCTTCGCGTCTCGCAACGCTCCTTCGTGGGCTTCGTATAGTGACGCGACGTCTTCTCGTTGATGCTGCAACTCCTCAGATACCGGTTCGAGAGCAGCGAGGCGTGACCGATATTCCTCGGGACTAACGAGTTCCTCTTTCAGTCGTTGTATGCATTTGATAACAGTCTGCAACCAGTCATACGGGTCCTCCACTCGCAGGTAGTACTTTAAGTCGACCTGCGGCAGGCTTCGAATGAGTAACGACATCTGGTGCAACTTGTCAGCAACCAGAACATCCGCGTCAAGGCCGAAGTGCTGATGGTATTTGCGCAGGAACTCGAGTCCGAAGGCGTGGAACGTGCCCGCCCAGATATCTGATGCGCGCTGTATCCCTGCGTTGCGGAGCCGCTCGACCAACTCAAAGGCAGCCTTGTTCGTGAAAGTTAGAACGAGGATTCGACTCGGGTCGACGCCTTGCTGCTCGATGAGGTATTTGACGCGGTGGACGAGGGTCGTTGTTTTGCCTGTTCCAGGACCCGCGACGACGTTCACGAACCTTTCGCGGGCTTCGGCAGCGGCCTTCTGGTCACTGCTCGGTGCGGGCAACGTCTTCGGTACGCCCGGTACGGATATGGGAAGCAGCAGGGCATCCAGCAGTTGAAGCCGGACAAGTTCGAGAGGGAGAACAACCTCCTTCGCAATCTGGTAGGTTCCTTTTCCTGCTCGCCAAAGCTCGCTCGCGGCTTGCCTTGGCAAGAGCAATTCGCGGGCGAAAACATTGGCCTGCAGTTCCTGTCTTTCTCTCGCGCCATACGCCTCTACCTTGACTGCAGCGGGAGTGCCCTCGGTTGCAACCAACGATTTGAGATGAGCGATTGTGAGTTGCGGCTTATCCGCATCTAGAGCCCAGTGGCCCAGTTCATGCGCGACGAGATAAGCGTACTCAGGGTCTTTGACATCGTCACGAACATAGATAAAACACTCGCCACGCTCAAGTACCGCCCCTCCACCGCCGAGCGCCGCAAAGCCGACTGGAACCTTCTCAATGGCTAGATTAAGTTCGCTTTCGACAAATGAAAGCAGCTCCAGACTAGTCGGTATACGTGTTGCGCAATGCTGCACAAGGCGTTGCCGAAGCGCGTGCGCCTCGGTTCGAGCGCGCTCAAATGGGTTCATTGAGACATTTAATCTTTGAACTGCAACAGTTTGGTGGTCTCATCGTCCGGCAAGCCAAGTGATTTGACAGCATCTTCCCACGTTTGTGGAACGAGTCGCACGTAAGGCTTGCCTTCTTCCGCTTTGTATGCGGGAATGGTCGCCGATTGAAATGAGTCCGCGAAAACTTGCGATAGCGCTGCAGCTGACACTTCTAATTTTATCGACAATGACTTCAGCAGCGCCCTCGGGGTCTGGATTTTTCCTGCAAGCATTCCGCTCATAAGCCCGCCTTGATTGCCGATGCCGACGTCTTGGGCAAGTTTGCGCACGGCTGGGCCTTTCACCTTGACGACTGCCGCGCGCGCTAGCGCCAACTCCGCCGCAGTTGCAGCTTGCGCTGCCGCTACTTCATGCTTTGACAGTGCCTCCGTCATGCACATAGCGACTAATTGAGAAGCAGACTTACCATACTCCTTGGCGGTGAGCTTCATTCGAATAGACAGATGCCGGTTTAGTCGAACCATCCATTGCGTAGTTTCGTCGCCTTCGAGTGCGCTTAACTTCGACTCATAGCTGTCCAGCAATTTTCGCGGACTTTCGCAAAGACTTCGCTTTTCGAATTCCTCAAATCCTTCAGACACCAACTCTCGTGCAATGGCTGCAAGCGAATCTCCGCGCAGGTCAGCAAGAGCGTTCACGGACGTTTGAAGCGCCTTTTTGCTGCTTACGCCAATAGTGTCTTGCCGTTCTTTTGTCCGGATAGACGCGTCTGCGAACTGCTGTGTCTCACCTTGCATCATTGCCTCCGCTGCTTGCATTGGTAGTCGGACCCGATTGAGTAATTCTTGATATTCCGGGACCCAGCGCTCGCCGACCCATGCCTCACGCACGTTGTCACTCAACGCTGTCATCATTTGAATGGCGGCGACTTGAGCAGTCTCGGCGCAGACGCTTAGCTTTCCAGCATTCGGCAGCGCGACGACACACTTTACCAACGAAGCCTGCTCGTCATGACTGAATTTCGCCGTGGTCGACATTGCCCACACGAGCCGCGCCCATTCGTCGAGAATGCAAGCTGCGCGTTGGACATCGCTTTGGGTCAGAATATCGGATTGCATGCTGGACGGTCTAAATAAGTGAGTCTAGTATAGGCTTGTATCAACAATATATCAATTGCCGGGGGCTGTGCTGATTTTTACTGACTTTGCTATGGCTGTCCGGAGCGCCGTGAGTGACTGGCGGGGCAAAAAATCTTTCGATGATGCTTGCCAATGGCTCAGCGACCCCGTGAAGCTGGGGGGTGAGCTTGTGCGGGGCGTTGGGGCTGAACTGGAGCGGTTGGGTCTAGACCTGTCGACCGTTCGGTCGCTCGCGTGGAGCAATGCGTATATCCACCTGCCCGACGCCTTCGCGTCGCTCGGCCTCCCAGATACGCCCACCGCATTCTGTCCGGTTCCGCAAGCTGAAGGTACGCTGCTTGCCCGAGCAACTTCGATTGCGTCGCTCGCCGCGATTGGTCTTGACGCGGTCTCTTACGGTTCTGAAAACAACGGCGAACTGTTCGTGAATCTGGTCCTTATGCCCGGCGAGGGCTTATATGCGGACAAGTCTCGCAGAGGTATGAAGGGTCACACGGACGCTGTGAGTTTCCCGGTGCGCGGCAGGGTCGATGAGGCCCGGCAAGAACTCGCTCCGTCTCCGGACTTCGTTTGTCTTTCGGGCGTTCGCAACCCTGACGGGGTGCATACGACTGTCATGCCCCTTAAGGATGTACTGGCCAAGCTCGAATCCGGGCAAATTGCCGAACTGAAGAAACCCCAGTTCATCATTCGTTCTCAAGGGACGTTCCGTGAAGGAATGAGAAGCATCCTCGGAGAAGAGCATGTTGTTGATGGAGGAGAGTTTCTCTTCGAAGTTGAGGGGCAAACCTGGGTGCGTTATAGCCACAGCAGTGCCGGCGTCGAAGAGGAAGATGGTCCTGCGGCGAACGCAGTCGCCGCTTTCGAGAGCGCCTGCAAACAGAGCGCCATAGAGGTCATAGTCGCGCCGGGTGACGTTCTCCTCGTAAATAATCGCTTGGGGTTGCACGGCCGGACGCTCGTTGCTGGCGAGCCCGGCGGGCAGTCCCGCTGGCTTCTGAGAGCGTACGGCTTGGTCACAGAGGGGTTAGTGGCGAGCCAGCGGTATAAAGATTCGCCATACAAGCTCTTTCCCTAGGCGCTGAGCCGGTACTTCGCGACTCTACGAATTCCGTATCGCCAAGCTGGCTGCGCGTCAGGCCTGGGCCAGTGATATTCTCAAGCGTGGCTGTGCCAACGGCCCCGTTCTGATAACGGAGACAAGGAACGAATAGGTTATGGCAGCCTATTCCTGTCCATTCTCGATTTATAGGCTATAGATGAGCGGAACCAGCTCCGGGGTGCTAGCGATAACTGGAAATTTCGAGGTCGTCCGTTATTGGATGCCGCGCGGCACATCCTGCAGGGTCGATGAAAACGGTTACACACTGGTACCAAGCTCGGTATGGCAGAGGCCGCTTAATCCCCATCTGTTGCGTCTCGACGACCTTCTGGATACGCCAGTAGCCATATTGCTTGGTGAGCCCGGGTCAGGTAAGTCACATGAGCTCGAACGATTTCGTAAGGTTGCTGCAAACGAGCGACCCACCCGCTTAAGCCAGCACATCGACCTTGGCAAGTACGCGGATGCCTGCCGACTTGAGCGGGCTATCCGACAAACCATCTCGCAATGTCTTGACGAAGGGACCTCCACGGAGCTTTTCCTTGATGCACTTGATGAATGCCGAGTCAATATCAAGCGAGCAGAAACGGTCATAGAGGAGGCACTAAGCGACGTTGAGCCGGGTTCCCTGTACCTGCGAATCGCATGTCGCTCCGCGTCGTGGCCGCAGTCGCTGGAGCAGACTTTGCGAACACAGTGGAGTAGCAGCGCTGAAGATGCTCCGGTCGCTGTTTGCGAGTTGGTACCGCTCGGGCGACAACAGGTTCAGGAAATCGTGGGGTCGCAATACATATCGCCCGTCGATTTTTTCGATGCATTGCAGCGCGCGGGGGCGTATGGGCTGTCGCTTCAGCCATTGGGCCTGCGTTTCCTGATTTCACAATATAGTCTCCACGGGCAACTCCCGGCAGACCGGTGGTCGTTGTACGAGCGGGGATGTGCGTTGCTGGTTAGCGAGCCGTCCGACCGACGTCTGGAGGGTAACGAAGTAGCGTTGCCCGAATCGGACCGACGTATTGCGGTAGCGGGGCGTATAGCAGCGTTCGCGCTGCTGACCAATCGCGTCATGCTAGCGGTGAAAGCTCAAGCGTCAGGAAGGGAAGACGCGGTCGATTGTGGCCGTATCGGGAGCATACCGTTTGGTTCCGGTACAGACGTCTGGACGGTGAACCGCGAACAGATAGTCGAAGTACTGCACTCAGCGCTGTTCATCTATCGAGGGGATGGACTTTACGAATTTGCGCACCGTACGTTCGCTGAATTCTTGGCGGCCCACTATGTATCGTCGCGCGCTCTTACGTTACAACAGTCTTTAAAAATACTTCATCTGCCGGACGGGTCAAAACGCACGACACCACAGCTTCACGAATTCGCAGCATGGATGGGCGAGCGCAACAACGAACTGGCGTACAACCTGATTTCTCGCGAACCGTCGTTGATACTAGAAAGCAGCGTCTCGTTGGCCCCCGGGGCAGACAGGCGGCAAACGTTCGAAGCATTGGTTACGCTTATCGGGCAACGTGAGATATCTGCATATGACCCAAAGCTCAAGAAGGCATTCCCGAAGCTGGCGTACCCTGGGCTTGGTGAGCGGCTACGCGAAATCGTTACGGCCGACGCAGGCGACACGGTGACGAAAGAGTTTGCGGTCGACGTTGCAGGCGCGTGTGACTACGTGCAGGGTTTGCATGAACTCGGCCCGCTCGCGCTCGATGAATCGCAGCCCTATGAGTTAAGACAGCGTGCTGCAGTTGCCATCTATCAGGCAGGTTCGCTGGAGCAGAAGCGGCAGTTGTTTCCTCTCTATGATGGTAAGTCGGCCGCCGACCCCGATGATGAACTGAGAGGGATAGCTCTGCGATGTGCGCTGGAACTCGGTGAGACTGCCGGGACACTTATTCCCTTCACAACAGAGAGAAAGAATCCCTCTCTGACCGGCTGGTACTCGAGCGCCTTGCGTGTGCTACAGCAAGTGGAACTCGGCGATTCGGACTTACCTGCGGTGTGCACCTGGCTTGAGCAACAACTGCAGCCTGCGCGACTTGAGCATACCTGGAACGAGTTCGTGTTCGACATCCTGTTGTCAACGTGGAACGCTATCCACCTTCAATCGGAGTCGTGGGCAAGACTTGGTGCAATCTGCTGGCTCTCAATCAACCGGCATTTCCGTCTTTTTGGAGGGCTGCCCGGATACAGCACTGACCACCGCACCGAAATGTTGAGGCCAGTCGAGAAACGGCGTCGATTGTTCGAAGCCATTCTGCCGTTTGTGCACGGGGACCTTTCACTCGCCGCAACAGCGCTATCTCTCCGCACCGGACTACTGGACGGCGACGACAGTCGCTATCTGTGGGACCTGTATAGACGCACGACCGTCATGCCCGAGAAAGCGACGCTGGCGCATGTTCTGAAACGGTACCTGCACGACTCCGACCGTTTCATACTCGAGAGTGTTCTCGATTCCTCCAGTTTAAATGCCGAGCCGAGGGACATGGTCCTGGCTGATGCGATGGCAGATTGGCTTGACCCCGTTGAACTAGATTCGCCAGTTGCGAAGCGTCACCGTGAAACACTTGAACTCACCCGAAAAATGACGCGAGATGTCGGAAGCGCCCAAACGTTACCGAACGTTCGCGTGCTCTTCGACGAGGCCCTACGGTCCGCTGAGGATGGCGACATATGGCAATGGATAAACTTGTTGAACTATCTTCCGTATGTTGACGAATTTCGGGGATTCAGCAACGAGTCCCCCCGTGTCACCGAGTCTCCGCTATGGAAGATTCTGAGCGCTGGCGAGCAGGCACGTCTTCTCGACGTTGCAGACAAGTTTTTGGTCGAATATGGACCGTGTACCGAAGAGCTTCCGCCTAATCAGTTTCATTTCTACGACGAGGCGGGTTTTGCGGCGCTTGTCGCACTTGTCGATTATGGATTGCCGGCCAAGCGCGTCGAAATCTTCGCGACCAAATGGGTAGCGGCAATTGCGAGATATCCGTTCGGGTCGCAACCCCGTGCACTCCAGCAAGAATTGCTTAAATTAGCGCTGTCTGCGTCTTCAGACGCCGCTAGAGCTGTCATGGTGGCCGAGTGTCTCCGATGCTTGAGCAAGGACCATGCGTATATTCCAACTTTTGTCGAGGGAGATATTTACCTCGCGTTGCAATCTTGGCTTGTCGAACATCTCAAGGGCGAAGAAGACGAAAAGCGCTTTGCCGCGTTAGCGGACTTCCTGGCGAAGAAGGGGTGTTCCTCTGCGTTAGACGTGGTTGAACGTCGCCTCACTTCCCCCGAGCAGCTTGCAGCCCCGTTGGGCAGAAAATGCCTGTCGATGCTGGGGAGCTATGCGCCTGAGCGGTTGACAGGGCAAATATGGGACTGTTTGTCACAGTATCCAACTGCGGTCGGCGATATGGTGGCAAGCATGGGTATTTCGGTACCGGGAACCAGTATCCCATTGCTTAATGTTTCGGTAGCCTTAACAGAGCAACTTTACGAGGTGCTGGAGGCTCGTTACCCGAAGGCCGAAGACCCGCCACTGAGAGGAACGGTCACAGGGCGGCACAACATCAAGGATGTACGGGAATCGTGCATATACACCTTACTGGAAATCGCGACCGACGAAGCACTGGCGGCGCTTATGCGCATTTCTGACCGGCATCCACAACAGGTCTGGCTTAAGGCTGTTTTCTATCAAGCCCGGCAACGAGCGGCTCGAGATATCTGGATTCCGTTTTCGGAAGAAGAGACTGTCGCAATGCTTCGGTTTGTTCCGGGCGCGGTGGTTCGAACGCCGGCAGAGTTGCTTGATGTGACACTTCAAGCGCTCGATGAAATTGGAGCAAAGATTTCGATTGAGTCGGCCAATCCGTCTTTGTATTTCTTGTGGGATGAGACCACCCAGCGTCCGAAGCACGAGCCCCGACTTTGTGATTGGCTCGCGGGGGCGCTCGAGGACCGGCTCAACGCAATTGGCGCCATCGTGAACCGTGAGGTTCAGGTTCGCGCGTCGAAGCCGAGTGGAATCGGCGAGAGAACCGACATCCTGGTCGAGCTAAACCCTAGGTCTCGCGACCCTCAGGGGGAGACTATCCAACTGGTTATTGAAGTAAAGGGATGTTGGAACAAGGACCTCTACGATGCACCGCGCACCCAGCTTCGGGATAACTACATGGCAGCCTACTCAACGCCGGTTGGCATCTATGTCGTAATGTTCTTTCTCTGTAACCAATGGTCCGGCAAAGAAGACGGAAGAAAAAGTGACGCTCAGAGGCTGATTCCCGAAGGGACGGTCGAGGGCCTAAGGGAACGCGTGCGTGCAGCGGTCGACCTGGCTGAGGGAGAGGGAGTGACTATAGCGCCTGTCGTCATCGACTGCAGCTACGCAACATAAGCCCGGCGTGCTTGACGAGTCCGCCGCAATCCGTGCAGCCAGATGGGAGTGCGCTCGTATTGCGGGTTTATGTTTCGCGCAGTTTCTATTGGATTGCCGGGCAAACCCGGTCGCTCTGGCTGGTCGTGGCAACGATATACATGTCGGCAGTTTGCGCTAGTTCGACTCAAGGTTAAAAAATCAGGAAGAAAATGAGCCGCTTCGAAAGCTTGAAACGCGTCCCTGCTGAGACCCGTCGCGTGTTACGTGAACGATTTTCGCGGAATCTCTCCGTCTACCGAAATGGACGAGTGCAACCACAACCCGAAGAGATTTTCGACGACGAGATTGTTCTTCAGCTATTCGAACATTTACGAATCGTCGGAAACAATTCTGTTCTGGCTACTAGGTCCGTCTACGATGCGGCACAGAGGGAGAATCCCAGCGAGCCTGACTGGGACACGCTCATTTCCGACTCATGGGCAGTGGAGGTCTTGGGCCGCTTGTATGTCCCACGAGAGATTCGTCTCAGAGTGAACAAAGATACGACTGGTTCCATGACCGCACTCGGAACACTGTTGAAGTCCTGGTACGATGACAAATACGAGTGGACGGATACTGACGGACCGAGCGCCGTCATAGAGCTAGCAAACTCGGTCGTGAGTGGAGCGCGTCGACCAACGGACATTGCGTGCCACTCACCAGAGTGGGTAGCTGCAAGGCTGTGGGATAGAAGTTTCATGCACGCCGTGGAGCCGGTTGCAAGAGTCATAGCGTGGCTTGATGCGTGGAATATGCTGGGCTCTCCAGACTTTATACTGACGAAGGTTTGGTTGCAGGCTGCTAGTGACGCCTTCGAGAAAGACGCGTTTATTGTCCTGGAGAAAACAACGAAGTTTCCCTCGTGGAATGAGTGTCGAGAGCGTGCCGTAAAGCAGATATCTCATGCAGCAGGCAGAGCTCCATCCGAATACGGCAATTTCGTCCCAGCCGTGCCGAGGACACTGGTGGCACGCGCGCTCTGGTTAACGAGTAATCTCCTGGAGCATGCCCGGTACGATGCACTGGATGCATTTGGTATGGCGTCGGGTTTACTGAGGATTTTGTTGAATGAAGTAGACGCGGCTGACCACTCGGCAGCGCCGCACCCAATTGCACAGAGAATTCTGAAACTCGCCGCAGCGCATCCCGACGTCCTTTCAACGCTGTTATTTCGCGCCGAGCAGCATCCCGAGCTTGTCGTCGAGATGTTGCTGGTACCGGAGACGTCCGCGTTGGCCTGTTTGTTGGTATTTCAGTGGAGGATACAGCAGAGCTCGTGGGACCGGGCACTGGTCAAGCGAGACAACGAAGCGGCAAGAGATGAAGCCTTCTCCGATTCGGTATCTATTGTTGGGGAATACCTGAAGGACGGTCGTTTGTCACCGGACGAAGTCGCGTCCCTGTTAAGTGAAATGCACGCACAAGCCAAACCCGGCAATGTCGAAGAGCTGGTTGGGAGCGAATCCATGCTTGTGGCCCTCAGGGCCGAGCTTAACGGGCAATCTAGGGCGTTATTGACAAGCATGTTCGACTCGCTGGTGCGCCCCGATACAGGACTAAAGTTCGGCAATTCCTCATTCGCGGCTGCCCTCGACATCCTTGACCTTGGGCAACTAAGTGACGATGTCTCGCCTGACGCTTTGCTTCGTGCGTACGTTGAGTCCATTGAGTCTGACTATTATTCCCTGTCTGCTGCCCGGGTTTCGACAAGCGGCGCCGCTACACTCTATGCGTTGTCTAAAAGACTAGCGGATGATGAGCGGAAGTGGTTCCTGTTTCCTTTCAAGATTAAAGAACGTCTAGCCCATCTTCCCGAAGGGGAGAATATCTATACGGTCAAGACCAATATCGCCCGTGCGTTGCGCGTTCATATGCAAGTGTTAAGCCGCGCCATCGTCGGGTGTGCCGACGAAGCCCCCGGGGAGCTCGTTGATGCTTTGGTCAAGACGGTACGCGCTAGCGCAATTTCGCATCAGGAAAAAGGGCGCGTTGCCGCGTTCGCTGCAACCTACGAGGTGCACCCATTTCAGAGCAGATGGGACCGTCCTCTTTCGACGGACCTGGCGGCGGCCCTCGGCGCGCTCAAAAGGACCGATGCAGATTTATTAATGACGGCAATCCTGGAAACCGACGAGCCGGCATTTCTCGCACAATTGATTGGCACTGTTTCGCGTGGCTGTCGGGCCGCAATCGAACAACGGATTGAGGAACTGGTGCCGGAGGGGGCTGGGGAATCTCTCATGGCCACGGAGTGGCTCTTGCGGACCGACCGGCTTCTGGCTGCTGGCGCGGTGAACGCCGCCAGGGCATATATGGTGTCCGAGGAAGCTCTACGTGAGGAATTCAAGAAAGCCCACGCAATTGTTCGATTGCGTCACCGACTGCAGCTAGCGCTATTGACTGACGATTGGGATGCGATATCACAGGCAACGCTCCCTTCGGACATACCGAAGGCCGATGAAGACTCGGCGCGCGACACAATTTTGTTCTATCAGGGGGCCTCACAACTCAAGAAGGAAAATGGTAGCCTGGAGAATGCCGAGAAAGTCTTTAGCTACCTGCACGGGCGAAGGCCAGATATTCCGGAGTATGGATTCAATCTGTTTGCTGCGCGCGTCGCGGCTATCATGCGCGACGGAGTGTTCACAAGGCTGAGAGGTGAGTCTCTAGTTGTCGCGAAAAAGGCTCTTGCCGATTCCGAACAAATGGTGCGGCCCTACAATCTGGCAGGGCCAGAGGCTGATGCGTATAAGACCAACAAGGCGCTGTTGCTGCTCGCAGTTGGGCAGGAGCCAGACGCGGACCAGCTACTTCGACCACTGTATCTGTCGAGGATGACTGACCGCATCGCGGCATATAGTGCGGTGGCACTTTCTCGAATCGGACGTGGCGACGAGGCGTTAGCTGTTTTGCAGCGAGCGGAAGCGACACTTGGTGAGTCAGAAATTCTGCTGGAGGCTCAACGGTTCCTGTCAGATGGCGGGGTTGTTTCTGTCAGGGTACAAGTTAGCGAGACCAATGACCCCTTGCCACGCATCAAGCAGGCGCTAGGCGAATTTCTGCGTATGGATGCGACTATGCAGGCGGATGTATGGGCAGTTGTTGCAGATACCTCCGTAAGTGCGTTTCAGAGCCTTGTGATAAATGAGGTTCGTGCCGCGTCCTCAAGTATCGTTTCGCTGGTCCCCATGTTGAGAGTGGTCGAAATTGACAGCAGTGAGGAGGACGTGAATGCGATGATTAGAGAACTGCTGACCTCGCGCCTTGCGTTCATGGGTTGGTCGGTTTCGGACGAGTCGAGAGGCGGGCATACCGCAAAAGGTAATCCTGGGAAAAGGGACCTGGTAATCCGAAAGGGTGGGCCTGAACTCTCCGTCATTGAGGCTGTTGTTTGCAACCGCTCGCCTGGAACCGAATGGACTAGGCGGGACCTCGCTAGTCATTTCCAGAAGCTCTTTAGCTACTCGACATGCAGGATATTCTTCCATTTGACATACGCATATAAGGGAAGCTATCGCGACATCGTCGGTGTGCTAAAGGAGTTGGCGATATGCGACGCACCCCCACATCTTACATACGTGAGAGCCGAGGATATCGTAGCGGCCGAATCCGGCCCGGGAGGTTTCCTAGTTAGCTATCAGAGCGACGCCGGTGACGTTGTGGTCGTTTTTCTCGTCCTCGACCTCGGCCAGTGGGAAATGAAAGAGGCGGGGAAGCTTGCGGCAAAGACTTCACCTCGCGCTCCGAAGGTCGCGCCTCCAAGAGGTGAGTGAGGGCCGGAGTTCGAGAAGCGAGAGCGACGCTAGTGCGTTGCCGATGCCGAGCAAGTGCCATACATCGATGCGCTCGCTGGAAGCAACTTTGCCGCCGGCGCAGTAGGCGGAAAACAACCTTCGAATAGGAAGAAAGACGGCAGTCTAGATGCGCCTACAGACGACCGGACCGTGGTCATCGATAAGCGATGCATCCCGACCGTGGTTGACGGTGATGCACGGCAGCGTGGCTGCTATAACCGATGCCTTGAGGACATGCTTCGGCTAGCGAACCTTATTGAGGACTACGTTGTTGATTGGCAAGAGATTTTTTCGAACGATTGTTTGCTTCGTGCGAATTTCGTACATGACAAAACGCGGCCCTTCGGCGGCCCTCAATAGTGAGACTCTTTCATCAGCTAGCTCGTCGGTCTTCCAATTGTCGCGACGGGTTTCGGTCGAATGGATTGCGGGGCAACCGTCCAGAGAGAGCCCGTTGCTTATGCTGGACTGTCCGGCGCAAGCCTCGAAACGGTGACGGCCATCGATTAGCAGGGCGTTGTCGTGATGATGGTCTGTAAAGAATCAGTTTCTTTTAGTCATCCAAGGGCTGTTTCTTCGTTTAACTTGTTAAACGACGTTGTGTTGTGGTAGCGTATAAGGGAGGTCGATTGACTTCGTGGTCGCGTCTACCTATGTGGACAAACGGGTCAGCTGCCCATCAGACCGCGAAGATAGGCAGAGCAATCTGCAATTCTCCCCAGCCAACGCACAAATTCCCCCCGACCTCACGGGCGGTCAGTTCAGCCCGACACAAGCAAATCGTTAAGGCAACTTCGCCTGGATTTCGTCCAGGCGTTTGGGAGAATTTGTGTTCGGAAATACCGCAAAGCTCTTGCGGCGTGCTTGGTTTGGGACCTCGCGCGTACGCAATATCATCCGCTGCCGCCGTTCTTGCTATGCCCACCTGATTTTAGGGAGGGCTGCGTAGTGGCGAAGCGCAGATACGTAATCGATAGCGCCAAAATTGCGCGTTTTATAAAGGAAGGGCGTGGCCAGGGTAGCGGCGCCACCTACAAGCCGTGGCTGACCATCCAGGATGTGCCCAGCGACGGCCGTGCTCATCGCGCCTACGGATGGAAAACGAAGCGCGTCCACCATCTCCTGTCGGACATCGAGTACCGACACTTCCTTCTTCTCGACTGGGCCACTGAAGTCACTGATATCCGCGAACAATTTCCGCTCGATTTCGAGAAGACAAGGGAAATCTCAGAGAACGCAGGTATCAAGCATCCAAAGAATCCTCGCAGCGATGAACTCGAGGTGATGACGACCGACTTCCTGGTTTTTCTCGGTTCTGGTGCAAATCGAAAGCTTGTCGCGTGGGCAATCAAGCCCGCCGAGAAATTGAATGATGCCCGGGTTATCGAGAAGCTCGAAATTGAACGACGCTATTGGGCTGCGCAGGGCAACGTTCAATGGCATATCAGCACCGAGCGTGAATTGCCCCTGGACCGAGTCGAGGCGCTCGACTGGATGCACGGCTGCTGGGACCTGAGCGGGGTCGAGGAGCCACGATTTGGTTTTTTCGCCGATGCAAAGTACAGATTCGCGTCGGCGGTCGATTCGGACACTTACCGCTCTATGCCGTTGAACGATGCTTGCAGTCACCTCGATGTACAACACAACTGCATGGACGGCACGCACCTGATGGTGGCGCGACACCTGCTTGCACGCCGTGCGCTTACTACAGCAGTGCAAACGAAGCTTTGGCAGGCAGAGGTCGGGGCCCTCAGGCTTGACGAAGCCGTATTTCGCGAACTGATGACTGGCTCAGACGACGCTGGCCAGGCCTTAAACGCGGCGTAGGGATGCTCATGACGTTTCTGCGGAACGAGTTGGTGAACCTGACCGAAACAAGTACTCGCATGCGAGTACTTTGGGTGTCGCCGTCAGCCGATGCGCTTGTCGCAATCGATGTTGATGCTAAACGGGACATGCCTCAGTGGGTCCAGCGGTCCCAGTGGGAGACGCTCCGCAATGACGGGCAGCTGGAGATGGTCGCCGATGACCCGTTCATCCGGCTCCCAGTCGAAGAGACGCTTAGCAAGGCTTCGCGGGACCGGCGGGAGCGCGCCTGGTCATGCATTGAAAGTCTGGTTAGCAAAGAACCTGGGGTCTATGTTTCGGATATCCGTGCGCAAATGGTTGCGAGTACGGCCACGGTTCATGATGTGCACCCGGATACTGTGCGCAACTGGATGCTGGACTACTGGAAGCGTGGCATGACTCGCAATGCTCTGCTCGGCGACTGGGATAAATGTGGCGGGGCAGGAAAAGACAAGGCAACCAGCGGTGCGAAGCGTGGTCGGCCACGCTTCATCAGTCCGGGAACAGGGATGAACGCCGACGAGGCTGTCAGGAAAATATTCGAGGTTGCAATCAAGAACTACTTCATGGGAAACGCGAAGGCAACTCTACGCGGCGTGTGGCGCACAATGCTGCGAAAGTTCTACTCTGACCACGTCGCGGAAGAGGGGACGCGTCTTATTCTTCGCGATGTCGACCACATTCCATCGTACCGTACCTTTGACTATTGGTATCGGAAGCGTCGGGACCTGCAGCGTGAAGTGAGTGCGCGTAAAGGGAAGAAATTCTGGGAAAAGACGCTGCGCCCGCTTCTTGGCAATTCCACGGATGAAGCCATTGGGCCGGGGTTTCGTTATCAGATTGACGCGACCATCGCCGACGTGTATCTGGTTTCGAAGGTCAACCCCAAGGACGTTATCGGGCGCCCGGTGCTCTATGTCGTCATTGACGTCTGGTCCCGCATGATTGCGGGCATCTATGTTGGCATTGAAAGACCGTCCTGGACGGCGGCACTCATGGCGTTACTCAATGCCGGCTCGAACAAGATGGAATTCTGTGAGCAATACGGTATCGGAATTGAACCGGCGCAGTGGCCTTGCGAAAGCTTGAGCAATGTCCTTCTCGGTGACCGTGGCGAGCTTGAATCGAAGCTCGCGGAGCGGCTATCGAATGTGCTGCACGTTACTGTTGAGAATGCTCCTCCCTACCGCGCGGACTGGAAGGGTATTGTTGAGCGTCAATTTGGCTCTCTGCAGGCGAAATTCGCGCCATTTGTAGATGGCTATATCGATGTCGATTACCTGGAGCGCGGAGGTCACGACTATCGCCTCGACGCTACGCTGACGCTCGACGACTTTACTCGCGTGGTTATCCATTCCGTTCTTGAGCACAATGCGTCCATCATCGATGGCTATCCGATGACGGTAGAGATGACCCGGGAGGGTGTAGTGCCCTCGCCAAATGAACTCTGGAAATGGGGCATCAGAAAGCGTTCCGGTGCCTTGAGAACGTATAGTTCAGATACCTTACGGTTCGCCTTGATGCACACGGCTCAAGCCACCGTTACTGCTTCCGGCATCGAGTTTCATTCGCGCCAGTATTCATGTCCATACGCATTGGAGCAAGGGTGGTTTTCTAGGGCGCGTCGTGACAAAAGCTGGAAGGTCGATATCTCATACGACCCTCGGAACCTCAACGAAATTCTCCTTCATAACCCGAAAGACAGGAAGCTTTTCAAGGTCTGTCGTCTGACTACCAGGGACAGCGAGCAATATGGCCTGTCTCTCCAGGAGTTGCTCATCATGCAGCGGCAGTCGAGGCGAGGTGTCGCGGCAGCCGCACATGGCGTTCTTGAAGAGAAAATCAATCGCGAGGAAGAAATTTTCCGCATCGTCGAACAGGCGAGAAATCGAAAGGACAATGCAGGACCGGACAGACGTAGTAAGGCTGAGCGCACCGGGAACATCAAGGAAAACGGCGAGCGCGAGCGCAAGGAACAGCGCAAGGTCGAGAGCTTCTCTTTCGCGAAGCCTGCGCCCATCGAGTCCGACAATGTTGTGTCAATCACGCCACAGCCCAAAACTGGCTATGCGATGCCTTCCATCTTCAACCTTGCCGACGACGAATAAAAGATGAATAACACCCCGCATAACTCTGGACCGCTTCCGAACTGCGCCGCTGTCGAGGCCCAATATATTCCTGCCACGCTACCAGAGTACGCCGGCAATCCGTTTATTGAAGCGCTGCCCGCAATGGCCACACAAAAGCAGCTACTTTCAACGTTGCAGGAGTATCCGCCCTATGCGGAGTCAGAGCGCGAGCTACCCAAGGCCGTACGTGGCCAGATGATTTGGCGACTATTCGATTTTTTTCAGCCGCTTGGGCGACATATTGATATTGGCATGCGCGTCGATATGCTGATGCGTGCGGGGTATCGAAAGCGTAATCCTTTGACGCCCGAACTCAGGGCGCGCATGCAGTACATCTATCAACTGAGCCAAGGGGAAGCCTTCGATGGAAGCTTGCTCGCAAGTCCGTCCCCGTCGATGTCGATGTCTCTCATCGGCGTATCAGGCACTGGCAAGACTCGTTCTTTGAAGCGAAGCCTCGCCCGCTACCCCCAGGTTATCTGGCACCCACTGCACCAGGTGTATCAGATTCCGTGGCTTATCGTTGAGTGCCCTCATGACGGTAGTGTGAAGCAGCTCTGCCTATCGTTCTTCAAAAATGTTGACAAGGTATTAGGCAGCGATTACGCGCACCGCTTCGGAGGCAAGGGCGTGACAACCGAGCAACGGCTGCTCGAAGTTGCTCAGATTGCCCGTCTGCACGCGATTGGCCTTATCGTTTTCGATGAGCTTCAGCATATTCGTCCTGCTGGCGAGCAGGGCATCGTAAAAATGCTCAACTTCTTCGTTACCCTGGTTAATCTATCGGAAGCGCCGATTGTCCTTGTCGGTACCATGTCAGCACAACACTTGCTGCAGGTTGATTTTCGTCAGGCAAGACGCGGGGCGGGCATGGGGGCACTCGTATGGCCACGGTTCGAGCGTGACGAGGAATGGCACTATTTGATGAAGACGCTCTGGGGCTATCAATGGACAAGGAACAAGACTGATTTTACGCCGGAAGTGGCCGACGTATTCTATGAGCGTACCCAAGGCGTGGTCGACCTTGCTGTGAAGCTCTACATGCTTTCGCAGTACCGTGCGATGGCCAATAAGGTGGAAGCAGTGACCCCGGAACTGATGAACCATGTGGCTGACGAAGAGTTCAAGCTGCTTAAGCCAATGCTGGAAGCACTAAAGTCGGGAGACATCTTGCGCATCGCCAAGTTCGATGACCTGCGGCCGCTGGATTTCGAGCAGCAGCTAGCGCGAGAGCAGTTGCTTCTACAGGAAAAGATTGACGTCATCGAACTGCGTCGTGCGATGGAAGACGACAAGGAGTTACGCCGAGCGAAGATGCTCCAACTGATGAAGGACGCTGGGATGGATGCCGCGAGTGCGGAGTTAGCTGCCAATGTGGTTTTCGGCACTTCAGGAGGAGATATCGCGGTTTCGGAAATGAAGTCAGGGGCGGTGTCGCCGTCGCGAGGCCGGCCAAGGTCGGGAGCGGGCCGGAAGAAAGCTGCGGTCGATATAGACCGTCTTCCCTCGGAGGATTTGCGGCGCATCGCGTCGACGGTTGGCAGCGACGGCGTGGCATATGACGCACTTGCCAGAGCTGGAGTGATTTGCGGGCCGTCCGCCTTGCTCGCGGCTTGAGCGGAGGTGATATGTTGACTTGCTTCACCGCACTCTATCAGAACGAGCTTTGGTGTAGTTCTGTTACCAGATACCGCTCGCATACGATGTCGCGTTCTTGGGCGGCGAACGCATATGACACGCCATTGCCATCAGGCGTTGCGCGCGTACCCCTCACTATCCTTGGGATTTGGGAGTTTTCCTGATGATTGGCTATTTTCCGTCATTCCACGAAGACGAACTCCTGTGCAGTGCCGTTGGCCGCTATCATCGCCATACGATGTCTAGGTCGTGGATAGACACACTTCGAGAAGTGTACGGCGAGAAAGTTTGTCATGTTGCCGTTGAGTTTCCGCTTCGGTTGGAGGCCTTTAAGCAGCGTGTTGGTAACTTGGTCTCGGAAACAGCTGACGAACTTATCTGGAATAGAACGCTCTTCCCGTACTACGCGGCGTTCGTAGGTCCAGAGCGCCAGCGAGCCTTAGCAGTCGCGATGAAGGGTGAGGTCTCGTTCCGTGGGAGCGTGTTCAGTAGATTAGGACTAGCTTTCAGTGGAATTCCGGCGCCGAAATATATGCGTGCTTGTCTAGCCTGTCTGGACGAAGACGCCACGGTTCGAGGGGAAACGTACTGGCGCCGGTCGCATCAGTTACAAGGTGTGCATTTTTGCGTTCGCCACGCCATCGCTCTTGTTGAGACGGAAATCGAAACGCGGCCTATCGATGGAGGCCAGTCTGCGCAGCGCGGCGCAGACTTGCGTATGGCAACGCGACCCTATCTCAACGGACTATCAAGCCGCGAGCAGGCTTCTTTGTTGAATATATCGGAACTGGGGGTTGCTTTGCTTGAGGGGAGGTTGTCCAACACCCTGGATGAGCAGCGGGCGCTGTACCTTGATAAATTGCACCGCGCTGGTTTTATGAAAAACAGTCATATGGTTGACTGCTTAAAACTGGATGAAAAATTCAAAGAATTTTATGGTAGCCGCTTGCTCGGGTTTCTTGATTCCGAATTTGAGGAGGGATACGTCCACAACTGGCTTAGAGAGACAGTCAAAGTACGGGAGGGGAATCATCATCCGTTGCGTCGGATGTTAGTGACTCACTTCCTCGACGACTGTGTGAATAGAACTCTCGACAAAGTGACCATTTGCAGCGGGCCTTGGCGTTGTAAGAATCCTGCGGCTGACCATTTTGGTACACCAACAATAACAAGCTATACGATTCTCAGGCATCACAAGCTTGGGAAGCGAGCGGGACGGTTCCTCTGCGAGTGCGGCTACGAGTTCACGGCCCGCCTAGACGACATAGACGAAGCTGGGCAGCCTGTCAAAATGCGGGTTACAAAATACGGTGACGTCTTTGCTAAAAAGGTACACGAGCTTGTCGGCAAGGGATATCCGCATACAGCTGTCGCCAGGATGTTGGGTGTTGATTTAAAGATTGCTCGTCGGATACTCGCGGGGGCCGATAGGCGTCGTAGTCACAATGGAACGAATCAACTAGCGCGAAAGATGCGTTTGAGTATGATTGGCCGTACCTCAAGGGCGACGAAGGGTGCTTATAAGGGGCCAGTCGACTGGGCGGCACGTGACGAGGAATTTAGTGCGCAGGCGCGCCAGGCAGCGGCGAAGATTGAGGCTATTGAACCTCCGCAGCGAGTCACGAAAACGGCTATCAAGAAGCTTATGGATAACCGTTCCTTGTCCATCCAACTCAGGGATGAAAAGCTTCCGAAGACAACTGCTGCGCTGGCTTTGCTGACCGAAACGGTCGAGGCTATTCAGTGCCGCAGGGCGAAATGGGCATATGAGCACTGGCCGGCAGAGCTTCCGCTCACCGCATGGAGATTGCGACAAAAAGCTCGGGTTGGGTTGAACGAGTCTTCCTCTGCGGTAATTAAATTCATTGACAAACTTGTCAACGAAGGTCCGTATCGAACGAGCAGTTCTATTGCCGGAGGGTTCGGTGGGTCCATGACAGTGGGCAGTGGACGGGGCACTGACGAAGTCACAACTCCTTTATTGTGCGACTGAACACAAGGGCCTTATCGATGCAGAAGACCTCGCAGAAAGGTTTGTGTCTGGACTTACGGTTATTGCCACTGCTGCGGGCTGACCCCAGAGCGGAAATTCGGTCCAGCCAAAGATGCGGCTCGATTTGGGAGTGAGGTCATGGCCGCAGTGACGTCGACGCCATTGTTTGTGGCTCTCGCGCGTCTGACCCGTGGAAAGCTCATGATGGGCCAAATGGGCATCCCAGTCATCATGACAGCAGTAGGCTGCGTTCAGCTGAAAACTTTTTTGGCACGGTTTTCAACCGGCCAGGACGGCGGGGTTTCCAGTAACTGAAAACTTCCCATGCGGGCGGTGAAGTCCCTTTTACTATCAATCAACCACTTATCGAGTGCCCAGCGGAAGACTTTCTTGTAACGTCACAATTGAAGTTAGTGCCCGGTTTCGGCTCGTGCCGGCGCCTCACCGCAAAGCAAAAGGCCCCGTCTTTTTGACGGGGCCTTTTGCTTTATTGGCTAACTTGACTATTGATAGGTCATCATGAATATAGCCGCGGCATTGACGCTGCCTGGCGCCACGGATGCGGCACCCAAACGATAGTACTGCGCGAAAAACTGGAACGATGCATTGCCTGTGGTGCCGGAAGTCAATTGGAGTGGGCTATCCAACTTAATTGCCGAATGAGAGGCATTGAGCAATTGCACGCCTATGCCAGTCGCCGTGCCGTTCGACGCGATGACGTTCGGCAGGCTTGATGAGCCGGACGCTGACGAAAAGGTGACGGCAACTGAGACGCCAGCCTGGCAGCTTAGACCGATCGAGAACGGCGCATTTGCTGCCGTAGAACCTGCGGCTGGGAATGCGGACGCGCTAACGGGACGTAGCGCGACGGTTTGGGTGGCTGTATCGGCCGTGACCGAACAAGTGACGGGACGAATCGCGCCTGTCGTAAGGGTGAGTTTGTTCGAGCCATTGTTGAGCGGGATATTGGTGTTCAGGACACCACTGATGTACTGCGCCGACGTGATTGTGCCGCCAGTAATGCTGCCGGTCTTCACCAGTTCAACGGTGCCGGAGACATTGAAACTCCCATTGGAGGTGGTATTACCTAACGACGAATCGGCACCACAGGTCCCTGACGGATTGAGCGCGACTCCCTGGCTGTTTCGCATGCGCATACCCACTCCGGTTAGCCCTGTCGTGAAGACCCCAGGCATCCCCGGCACCGGTGTTTGGCCGGAGGCGCAGACAACGACCGGTATGTTGAATGTTGTAGAACTCGTGCATTGCCCTGACAGCGTGAAACTCTTAACGGTGCCTGGGATCGTATCGCCAGCGACAAGCGAATTGGACACGGCCACAGTCCCATACGTAAAGGTTGCCGGCAGGCCGGTGGTGGGGCAATCCGCGTGAGCACTGGCGGTCCAGCCAAGCGCAAAAATGGCAAGCACAATAAAGCGCGCGGTGGCGCGTGTTCTACTTGCAAGAGAGAGCATCTTCGGTACCTACAGATCGGGGCTGTTGTGCGAGAAGACTTGCCCTCGTGCCTCACGTCGTGACCGATACGCGCGACAACTTTGGTCCTTGATGCCCTCTCGGCCTCACCACGGCGAGTGCCGTGACTACCCAGAATTTTGGTCCGTCCGCATCTCAAACTAAATCGGAGCATTCTTAGGTTTTTGAGAAATCGCCGCAAATATCGTGCGGAATTCTGGCCCCATCACCCCACCTTCAACCCCTCTTCCCGCATCCACCCCGCAAACGCCTGCACATGCTCAAGCTCCGCATGACGTTGCGCCACATCTAACCAATACCCAAACGGCCCCGCCACTTCGATATCGGAAAACTGCGCGAGACTTCCATCCGCGAGTTCTTCGACGATCATGTTCCGATCGACGATCGCCAAACCCGCGCCTTTGCGCGCGGCACGAATCGCCTGTTCCAACGTCGAGAACTCGATACCGTTTTCCGCGTAATGCGCGGGCAAACCGGCCATGGCCAGCCAGTTCGGCCACAGATCCAACCGGGCATCGTTATGCAGCACATGCAGCGCGGGCATCTGTTCGAGCAGTTGATCGAGCGGTTGTCCCAGCAGGCGCGGCGCGCCGACCAGCACGTGACGCTCGATCATCAGCAATTCGGAATGGGCGTCGGGCAGCGCATGGCGGCCGAAGCGGATGTTGCAATGACAGTCGTTGGTCGGATCGGTACGGATCGACAGTTCGACGTCAGGCAGTTCCACCGCGAGCGACCCGAGCCGCGGCGAAAACCATTGCGTCGCGAACGTGGGCGGCACGGCGACCACCAGGCGTCGCCGTCCCTTCGCCGCGGTGATCTGCCGGAAACCACGCTCGATGGTGTCGAACGCTTCGGACAGGCACGGCAGGAGCTGCAACCCGGCCGGCGTCAACCGAATGCCTTTGTGATCGCGCTCGAACAGTTTCGCGCCCAGCGATTCCTCGAGCAGTTTGATCTGCCGGCTCACCGCGCCTTGCGTCACGCACAGTGCCGTCGCCGCGCGATTGAAGCTCATATGGCGGGCCGTTTCTTCGAAGAAGCGCAACGCGATCAACGAGGGCAAGCGTCGCATACATCACCTTCTATTTCTTTAGTCATGCGGTGCGGGCGGGTCAGGGTGCGAGCCGCACTGCGGAATGGATGGCCGTACTGCGTACTGACCGCGCGTTGTCTCCCACGCGCCGCGCGAACCGTGATCGGCTCGCGTCTTTATTCAAGCGTGCCGGTTGGCATCGCTTGGGATTGTCGCATTGGCGCTGGATATTGTGCTTGGGGCATCGGAAAAAATTCCGTGGCATGAAGATGAACATCAAGCGGAAACCGCAACTTGTCACGCGAGCGCTCGCGAAGCACCGCGCAAGCGCCCGACTTCGCCTATCCTGACGAAACGCGCGTCCGGCGATCAGGCCGCCGCGCCTTCCCACTCTACGGAGCGCCCGTGACCGTCCGCAACCTCGACGCCTTATTCCGACCCAAATCCGTCGCCGTGATCGGCGCTTCCGAGCGGCCGGGCAGCACCGGCGCGATGGTGTGGGCGCGCGTGCTGGAAGGCGGCTTCGACGGTCCGCTGTGGCCGGTCAATCCGAATCACGCGACCTTGGGCGGCCACAAGGTGATCGGCGACGTCGGCGATCTGCCGCAAGCGCCGAGCGTCGCGGTGATCTGCACGCCGCCGGCCACGTGGCCCGGCATCATCCACAAACTCGGCGGGCTGGGCACGCGGGCGGCGATTATCGTCGGCGAGGCGCGCAGCGATGACGACCGGCTCGCGTTGCGTCACGCGCTTTCGGCTGCGCGGCCGCATCTGCTGCGGATCGTCGGACCTGGCAGTCTCGGCGTGGTGTCGCCGGCGCTGCGCGCGCATCTCGGCGCGCCGTCGTGCACGGTCAAGGCGGGCGGCGTTGCGTGGGTCTCGCAGTCGAACGCGCTGACCAATGCCGTGCTCGGCTGGGCGCATGCGCGAGGGCTCGGGTTTTCGCACGCGGTCGCGCTGGGCGGCGAGGCCGATGTGGATGCGGGCGACGTCCTCGATTATCTGGCGAGCGATCCCGGCACGCGCGCCATTCTGCTCGAACTCGACAGTGTGCGGGCGGCACGCAAGTTCATGTCGGCGGCGCGCGCGGCGGCGCGCAACAAGCCGGTGCTGGCGTTGCGTTCGGGGCGCGCCGATCCCGCCGATGCGCTCTACACGGCCGCGTTTCGCCGGGCCGGCATGGTGCGCGTCGACGCGCTCGACGATCTGCTCGACGAAATCGAAACGCTCGGCGTGGGCCGCGTCGCGGCAGGCGCGACGGCGACGCTGATCACCAGCGACCGGGGCCTCGCCACGCTCGCTTGCGACGCCTTCGCGGCCGCCGGCGACACGCTCGCGCCGTGGCCCGACGAAGCGTCGGAGGCGCTGCGCCAGGTGTTGCCGCACGCGGTGGGCGGCAACCCGCTGCAACTGGGCGACGACGCCCGGCCGGAGCACTTCGGCACCGCGCTCAAGTTGCTCGCGGACCATCGCAGCACCGGCACGGCATTCGTCGTGCATGCATCGACGCATGGCGCGCCGGTCGGCGAAGTCGCGCAGGCGCTGATCGCAAGCCAGCGGTTCGCGTACCGTGGCTTGCTGGCGTGCTTCTTCGGCGGCGTGGATGCCGCCACGCGCGACGCCTTGCACGCGCAGGGCATTCCGGTTCATACGACGCCGCAGCGGCTCGCCCGCGCCTTCGCTCGTCTGATCGATTACCGGATGGGACGCGAATTGCTGATGCAGACACCGGAAGGTTTGCCGGCGCAGATTCCGGCGGCGATCGACGCCGCGCAGGCGCAAGCGCGCGCGGCGCTGACGGCCGGTGAGCGCCAACTCACCGGCGCGGCGGCGATGACCTTTCTCCGGCGGTTCGGCTTGCGGGTCGAGGCGCAACCCGATTTCGCCGAAAGCGACGCCGCACCGTCCACGCGGCCCGTCGTCGACATTGCCGTTGAACTTCACGACGACGACAACTTCGGCCCGGTCTTCCGCTTCGTCGCGCCGTCGGTGGATGGCGTATCCGAAGCGCTGCGCGTCTACGGCCTGCCACCGCTGAATCCGATGCTGGCGCGCGACATCGTCACACGTTCGCGCTATGCGCGGCTGGTGTCGCCCGAGCCGGCGCTGGCCGCGTTGACGGCGCTTTCGCAGGCAGTGTGCGACGTCAAGGAAATCGTGGGTCTGGCATTGACGCTGCGGGTTTTCAAGGAACACGTGGTGGTCGTCAACCCCACGCTAAGCATTGCCGCCACGCGCAGCCGGCTCGCGATCGTGCCGTATCCGCGCCGCTTCGAAGAGACGCTCGACTGGCAAGGTTTGCAGGTGACGGTGCGGCCGATCCGTCCCGAAGACGAGGCCGCGCATCATGACTTCGTCGAAGCGATGACGCCGGAAGATTTGCGCCTGCGGTTTTTCGGCGCAGTGGGCAGTTTCGACCACTCGCAACTCGCGCGCATGACGCAGATCGACTATGACCGCGAGATGGCGCTGATCGCTACCGTCATGAGCGCCGAAGGTTTCACACGCACGCTCGGCGTGGTGCGCGCGGTGGCCGATCCCGACAACGAAACGGCTGAATTCGCGGTGGCGGTGCGCTCGGACCAGAAAGGCCGGCGGCTCGGTCAGTTGCTGATGGACCGCATCATCAAATACGCGCGGGCGCGCGGTACCCACTGGCTGGTGGGCGAGGCGTTGCGGGAAAACGGTCCGATGATCGCGCTCGCCAAAGCCTGCGGTTTCACCGTCACGCCGACGGAAGACCCGAGCGTGGTCGGCTTCCGCATGGCGCTAGACGAAGTGGCCGAAGCGACCGAAGCGACCAACGTCACCGCCAAGTCGGCGCAAAAAAATAGCGTCGAGTGAGACTTGCACAGCCTCACTCGACGCTACATCTACGACACAACCTGCTTAAGCCGGCAGCTTGGCCACGGCCTCATCGACCTGCGCACGCGTCACCGACAACTCTTCCAGCCACGCATCCGCATACACGGCGCCGGTCTCGCGCTCCAGACGCGCAATCGTCGCCGCGCAACGGTTCGCATCCTTCAGCGTGGCGATGAACGACTTCACCGATTCACCGGCCTTGAACGCGTCGAACAGGGGCACGCGAATATCGTCCGGCAGCGCACGGTTGGTCCACTGATACGGCTTGCCGTTGAACGTGAACTGCGGCGGCAGCACGCGTTCCTTCTTGGCGGCCGGAATCAGACCGAACATGCGCGCGGCGTCGCCGATCTGCTCGGCCGAAAACAGCTCGTCCGGGCTGATGTCGAATTGCTGAATAAACGTCTCGATGCTTTGCATCGCCGCAGCGCGGTCGTCGCGGCGCTTTTGCGCATGCGCGACGATGTCGCGCAGTTCGTCGGCTTCTTCGGGCGTGATCGTGAAGCTCGACTGCTTCTGCTGGAGTTCGGAAAAACGCTGGAATTCGGAATCGGTCAGAAGTTTCGCCATTGCTTATCGATGCGCGCGCATGAGCGAACCCATGCGGCTTAAATTTGAGAGGGTCGCCATTCTAAACCATGTGCGCGAGCGACCGATTTTTGACGAAGTTTCGACGCGGCACGGTTCGACGACGCCCTCTCCGGACGTCGCGCTAGCCGACGTCCTCGCGAAACATCGACAACGCTTGCACCGTCTCGCGTAGCAGTGTGGTCGCGGCTTCCAGCGTCGGCGCGACGTATTCGTCGATACGTCGCAGGTACGGGCAGGTGAGCACCGCGATCGCCTGGCCAGCCGGCCCCTGGATCGGAAACGTGACGTCGGTCACGCCGAAGGTCTGCTGGCTGTCCTTCTGCGAGAAACCGGCCGTGCGAATCCGCTCGCAGGCCTGTTCGAGCGCGTCGCGATCAATCGTGACCTCGCCCTTCACGCGGGTGTGTTCGGCCAGCATCTGCTGACGCTGTTCGATGCTTTGAAACGCGAGCATCACGCGTCCTGAACCGGTGTCGATCAAGCCGACCCGCGAGCCGAGCCGCACCGACATGCCCCACGTGCCGGGTCCATCCACCTGGGCGATCACCAGCAGATTGCCGCGGTCGTACACCACGAGGTGACACGATTGTTCGGCAGCATCGGCGAAGCGCTGCATCAGCGGCAAGGCTTCGGCGATCAGACGGTTCATCGGCGGATGACGGTGTGCGAGTGCATACAGCTTCAGGCTCAGCGAATAGCGATCGCCGGCGGCCGAGCGCACCACGTACTGGCGCGCAACCAGACGTTCGAGCATCCGGTACATCTCGCTGGCATTGCGTCCCAGCGACTTGGTGATTTCGGCGCGCGTCAGTCCGTCTTTCTGCTCGGCGAGCAATTCCAGAATATCGAGGCCCTTGTCGAGCGCGGGGGCGCGGTATCGGTCGGCGTCGTCTTTGTCGTCTGCGTCCATGGTGAGCGAGGTTCCGTGGCTTTTTCTCATTATCTGGCGCGTGAGTGTAAGTGCGTGGTGAATCTCTAGCGAGCGGACCGATGTCCAGGGAAAACACGGGGGCATGCTGCAGTGCACTTTCCTTGACTTCGAAAAGTCCGTATATGAATAATACGTTCATTGGTGAATAGACGCACACCAATACACGATAAGAAAGCGCAGGACGAAGTGCCGGCCGCCAAGGTCCGGTCCACGCCGTTCCCACAACGCAGTGCCTTGGGGCCGGCGTCAGTGCACACGCACTAACTCCGTGCTCCGACATAGGAGACAACCATGTCGTTCGCCAAAGGGCCGCACGCGGTCCGCCGTTCGTTCCGCAGTTCGCTCTTCGCCATAGCCGCCGCGGCGTGCATCGCCAGCCTCGGCGCTGCCGGTACAGCCCAGGCCGATACCGGCAAGATCGGCCTCGATCTGCCGCTGCTCACGTCGCCGTTCTGGCAGTCGTACAACAACTATCTGCCCAAGTACGCGAAGGACTCGGGCCTCGATATCCTCGCGCCGGTCAACTCGAACGGCGATCCCGCGCAGCAGATCACCGACATGAACAACCTGCTGAACCTCGGTGCGAAGGGCATCGTGGTCGGCCCGCTGGATTCGGCGGCGATCAGCCGCGCGCTCGACGCCGCTGCGGCGAAAAACGTCCCCGTAGTGGCCGTGGACGTCGCGCCGACGCAAGGCAAAGTCGCGATGGTGGTGCGCGCCGACAATCGCGCGTATGGCGAGAAGGCGTGCAAATACATCGGCGATCACGTGAAGTCGGGCAAGGTCGTGCAGATCATGGGCGATCTGGCGTCGGTGAACGGGCGCGACCGGTCGGAAGCATTCCGCTCATGCATGAAGGGCTATCCGGGCCTGACGGTGCTGGAAATTCCGGCGGCCTGGAAGGGCGACGTGGCGGCCACCGCGCTCGACAGTCTGCTGACCGCGAATCCCGACGTGAAGGGGATCTACATGCAAGCGGGCGGCGTGTATCTGTCGCCGACGCTGCAAACGCTGCGCCGCAAACAGATGCTGTTTCCCGTGGGCGATCCGAAGCACGTCGTGATCGTCAGCAACGACGGCATCCCGCAGGAGTTTGATGCGATCCGCCGCGGCGACATCGACGCGACCGTGTCCCAGCCCGCCGATTCGTACGCGAAATACGGCCTGTTCTATATCAAGGCCGCGTTGGCGGGACAAACCTTCAAGCCGGGCCCGACCGATCACGGCAGCAACATCATCCAGTTGGCGCCGGGGATTCTCGAAGACCAACTGCCCGCGCCGCTCGTGACGAAGGCGAATGTCGACGATAAAGCCTTGTGGGGCAATACCGTCAAATGAGCGGTCACATGAGCGAGCCGACAGCCTCCGTGCCGGTGGTCGAAGCGTTTGGCGTCACCAAACGCTACGGCTCGACGGCCGCGCTGAACGACGTGAGCATTCGCGTGATGCCTGGCGAGTCGCATGCACTCGTCGGGCGCAACGGCGCGGGGAAATCGACACTGGTGTCGATTCTCACCGGCCTGCGCAAGCCCGATACCGGCGAGGTACGTTTCGGCGGCGCGGCGGCGCCGTCGATTGCGGATCGCGACGCGTGGCGTGAACGCGTGGCCTGCGTCTATCAGCATTCGACGATCATCCGCGATCTGAGCGTCGCGGAGAATCTGTTCATCAACCGGCAGCCGTCGCGCGGCGGTGTGATCGACTGGCGCGCGATGCATCGCGACGCGCGCGAACTGCTCGACCACTGGAAGATCGACGTGCGCGAAGATGCGCGCGCCGGCGATCTAAGCGTGGAAGCGCGGCAACTGGTGGAAATCGCACGCGCACTGTCGTACGGCGCACGTTTCATCATTCTCGACGAACCGACCGCGCAGCTCGACGGCGACGAAATCAAGCGCCTGTTCCGGCGTATCAGCGAATTGCAGCGCGAAGGCGTGACCTTCCTGTTCATCTCTCACCATCTGCAAGAGGTGTACGAGATTTGCCAGGCCGTGACGGTGCTGCGCGACGCGCGGCATATCGTCAGCGCGCCGGTGTCCGCGTTGCCGCGCGAACAGTTGATCGAAGCGATGACGGGCGAACGCGGCGGCCTCGCCGTCGCCGATGCGGCCGCGCGCGACGCGTTGCCCGCCGATACGGCAATTGCATTGCAAGTCAAAGACCTTGCCGGTTCCGATTACGACAAGGTGTCGTTCACCGTGAAGCGCGGCGAAGTGGTCGGCCTGACCGGCGCGACGAGCAGCGGCCGCACGAGCGTCGCCGAAGCGATTGCCGGTTTGCGCGCGGCCAAACGCGGCACGATCAGCGTCGACGGCGCGGTCTTGCCGCCCGGCGATGTGCCCGCTGCGCTCGCGCATGGCATCGGCTGCGTGCCGAAGGATCGCCATCACGAAGGCCTGGTGTTGACGCAATCGGTTGCGGAAAACGCGTCGATGACCATCGCGCGTCTGCTCGGCAAATTCGGCATCGCGCCGCCCGCGAAGAAGAACGCGTTCGGCCAGAAAATGATCGACGCGCTCGGCATCGTCGCGCAAGGTCCGGAGCACATCGTGTCTGGGCTATCGGGCGGCAATCAGCAGAAAGTGGTGATGGCGCGCGCGCTCGCCACCAACCCGAACGTGCTCGTGCTGATCGACCCCACCGCGGGCGTCGACGTTAAATCGAAAGAAGCGTTGCTCTCCGTCGTGGATCGCGTGCGCGAAGAGGGCAAGGCCGTGCTGGTCGTGTCCGGCGAACTCGACGATCTGCGTACCTGTGACCGTGTGCTGGTCATGTTCCGTGGCCGTGTCGCGGCCGAATTTCCCGCGGGTTGGCAGGACCACGACCTGATCGCATCCGTTGAAGGAGTCAGTCTCCATGAAGAATAGTGTGCCCAGTCCCGCATTCAGCACCGCGCCAGCCTCAGGGTCGACGCAGGCTGTTGCCGCCGCGACGCGCGGCAAACGCGCGCGCGCCGAACTCGCGCGGCTGCGTGAACTGGCCTTGCTGCCCGCGCTCGCGTTGCTGCTCGTGATCGGCGCGTTCGTCAGCCCCAGCTTTCTGACGAAGGCGAATCTGATCAGCGTGCTGGGCGCGTCGGCGGCGCTCGCGCTGGTGGTGCTCGCGGAATCGTTGATCGTGTTGACCGGCAAATTCGATCTGTCGCTCGAGTCGACCGTGGGGATCGCGCCCGCCGTCGGCGCAATGCTGGTGATGCCGGCTGCGTCTGCGGGCTTCGGCACGCAGTGGCCGGCGGCAGTCGGCCTGCTCGCCATCGTAGCGGTGGGCGCGGTGATTGGCTTGATCAACGGCTTCCTGGTGGTGCGCTTGCGGCTGAATGCCTTCATCGTCACGCTGGCCATGCTGATCGTGCTGCGCGGCATGCTGGTCGGTGCGACCAAAGGCGGCACGCTGTTCGATATGCCGCCGTCGTTCTTCTCGCTCGCCACCACCATCGTGTTCGGCTTGCCGTTGTCCGTCTGGCTCGCGGCGGTGGCCTTCGCGATCGCCGCGTTCGTGTTGCGCTATCACCGGTTGGGCCGTGCGTTGTACGCGATCGGCGGCAATCCGGAGGCGGCGCGCGCGGCGGGGATTCGCGTGGAGCGCATCACGTGGGGCGTATTCGTGCTCGGCAGTATGCTGGCCTCGGTAGGCGGCTTGATCGTGACCGGCTACGTCGGCGCGATCAACGCGAACCAGGGCAACGGCATGATCTTCACCGTGTTCGCTGCGGCGGTGATCGGCGGTATTTCACTCGACGGCGGCAAGGGCACGATGTTCGGCGCGCTCACCGGCGTGCTGCTGCTCGGCGTCGTGCAGAACCTGCTGACGCTCGCGCAGGTGCCGTCGTTCTGGATTCAGGCCATTTACGGCGCGATCATTCTGGGCTCGCTGATGGTGGCGCGGCTCGCTAGCGGCGAAGGTCAGAACTGATGCGCACGTTATCCGGAGAACTCATTTGACCCGCCAACCCGTGCAAACCGATCCTCGTCTGATCCTGCTCAGTCCCGCCGACAACTGCCTGATCGCGGCGGCGCGTCTCGACGCAGGCACGCCGGTCGAAATAGAAGGCGAACGCGTGACGCTCGCCAAAACCATTGAACTCGGTCACAAGGTCGCACGTCATCCTCTCGCGAAAGACGACAAGGTGCTGCGCTACGGCGCGGTGATCGGTCACGTGACGGACGCGGTGGCGCGTGGCGCGCATCTGCATACGCACAACCTCGAAAGCGATTACCTGCCGACCTATACGCACGACGCGGGCCACGAGTTCGTCCATCACTGAAACGGGCACAATGACGTGGCCTAGCGCCGCGCTGGAACGATCATGACTGACATTTCCGTAGCACCTGCCGGCGCGCCGCCAATGCTGCAAGGCTATCCGCGCAATGACGGCCGTAAAGGCATCCGCAACGTGGTTGCGGTAGCGTATCTGGTTGAATGCGCGCATCACGTGGCGCGTGAAATCGTCACGCAGTTCCGCGAGCCGCTCGACGCATTCGACGATCCTTCCGCCGAGCGCGAACCGCCGGTGCATCTGATCGGCTTTCCCGGCTGCTATCCAAATAGTTACGCCGAGACGATGCTCGAACGGTTGACCACGCATCCGAACGTGGGCGCCGTGCTGTTCGTGTCGCTCGGGTGCGAGAGCATGAACAAGCATTATCTGGTGGACGCGGTGCGCGCAAGCGGCCGTCCGGTCGAAGTGCTGACGATCCAGGAAAAGGGCGGCACGCGCAGCACGATTCAATATGGCGTCGACTGGATTCGCGGCGTGCGCGAACAACTCGCCGCGCAACCGAAAGTGCCGATGGCGCTGAGCGAACTGGTGATCGGCACGATTTGCGGCGGCTCGGACGGCACCAGCGGCATCACCGCGAACCCGGCGGTAGGCCGCGCGTTCGATCATCTGATCGATGCGGGCGCAACCTGTATCTTCGAAGAAACCGGCGAACTGGTGGGCTGCGAATTTCATATGAAGACGCGCGCGGCGCGGCCGGAACTCGGCGATGAAATCGTGGCTTGCGTGGCAAAGGCGGCGCGCTATTACTCGATACTCGGCCATGGCAGTTTCGCGGTCGGCAATGCGGACGGCGGCCTCACCACACAGGAAGAAAAATCGCTCGGCGCGTACGCGAAAAGCGGCGCGTCGCCGATTGTCGGCATTATCAAACCCGGCGATATTCCGCCGACCGGCGGCCTCTATCTGCTTGACGTGGTGCCGGACGGCGAGCCGCGCTTCGGCTTTCCCAACATTAGCGACAACGCCGAAATCGGCGAGCTGATCGCGTGCGGTGCGCACGTGATTCTGTTCACCACCGGACGCGGCTCGGTGGTCGGCTCGGCCATCTCGCCGGTGATCAAGGTGTGCGCGAATCCCGCGACCTATCGCAATCTCGCGGGCGACATGGACGTCGACGCGGGCCGGATTCTCGAAGGCCGCGGCACGCTCGACGAAGTGGGCCGCGAAGTGTTCGAGCAAACGGTCGCGGTGTCGCGCGGCACGGCGTCGAAATCGGAGACGCTTGGGCACCAGGAGTTCATCCTGACTTACAAGACCTTCGAACCGGTTGGGCCGGCGTGCTTGCCGTCGGGCGCCGCGTCGACGCATCGGGTCGTCGCGATCGAATCACACTGAGCTTCCGGCAATCCGCCATGCGCCGCGCTACACCGTGCGGCGCATGGGGCGTTGTCACTCATAGCAGGCCAGGCAAGCTGCGGGCAAATCTCGCCCGCCCATGTTAAAACGTAAAAAAACAGGAGACGCGCTCCATGACGGCAACGATCGGTTCGAAGATCGGGCAGCGGCGCCGCATCGGTCGCGGTGCGCTGCAAGTGAGTGGATTGGGACTCGGCACGGCGCCGCTCGGCGGCCTTTACCGCGATCTATCCGACGAAGAAGCCCACGCCACCATTGCCGCCGCGTGGGACGCCGGCGTGCGCTATTTCGACACCGCACCGCACTACGGCAACACGAAGGCCGAGCATCGTCTGGGTGACGTGTTGCGCCGCTATCCACGCAGCGAATACGTGTTGTCGACCAAGGTCGGGCGCCGCTTCGTGCCGCGCACCACGCCGTTCGACGACAAGGAAGGCTGGCAAAACCCGCTGCCCTTCGAAGCGATTTACGACTACACCTACGACGGTATTCTGCGGTCGTTCGAAGATAGCCAGCAGCGCCTCGGCATCGTCGAGATCGATATGCTGCTGGTGCACGACATTGGCCGCATGACGCATGGCGACAATCATCCGCATTACTGGCGGCAATTGACTGAAGGCGGCGGCTTCCGCGCGTTGGACACGCTGCGCTCGTCGGGTGCGATCAAGGCCGTCGGGCTCGGCGTCAACGAAGGCGCGGTAATACTCGATGCGATGGCCGAGTTCGATATCGATTGCGCGCTGCTCGCGGGCCGTTATACGCTGCTTGAGCAGACCACACTCGACGACCTGTTGCCGGCATGTGAAACGCGCGGCGTCAGCATCCTGTTAGGCGGCGCGTTCAACTCGGGCATTCTGGCGCGCGGCGTCGAGGGCGATCTGAAATTCAACTACGGCACAGCGCCTCGCGAAGTAATCGAGCGCGTCGCGCGGCTGGACGCCGTGTGCCGCGCCCATGGCGTGCCGCTTGCTGCCGCAGCCTTGCAGTTTCCGTATGCGCACCCGGCGGTCGCCACCGTGTTGACCGGCGCGCGCAGTGCCGACGAATTGCGCGAGAACGTCGCGTCGTTCGAGCAGCCGATCGCCGCCGCGTTGTGGTCCGCGTTGCGCGGCGAAGGCTTGCTCGACAGCCGCGCGCCCGCGCCCGAGGACTAATCTGACAATGGCAATCGATGCCCACCAGCACTATTGGGACCCCGCTCGCGGCGACTACGAGTGGCTGACGCCGGAACTGAAGCTGTTGTACCGCCCGTTCGGACCGGCGGATCTCAAACCGTTGCGCCAACGCGCGGGCATCGAGCGAACGGTGGTGGTGCAGGCCGCGCCGACCATCGACGAAACACGCTATTTGCTGGACGTCGCGCGGCATGAGCCGTCCATTGCCGGTGTGGTCGGCTGGGTGCCCTTGCTATTGCCCACCGCGCCGGCGCTGATCGGGGCGCTCGCGCACGAGCCGAAGTTCAAAGGCGTGCGGCCGATGCTGCAGGATTTGCCGGACGACACATGGATCGCGAATCCCGATCTCGCCCCGGCGATCGAAGCACTGATCGCGCACGACCTGACGTTCGACGCGTTGATTTACGCCCGCCATGTCGAGCATTTCAACACCTTCGCGACGCGTTTTCCCGCGCTGCGGATCGTGGTCGATCATGGCGCGAAGCCGCCGATCCGCTATGGCCGCGCGGGCTTCGCAGGTTGGGCTGAAGCGATCACGCGGCTGGCGGCATTGCCGAACGTGCACTGCAAGCTGTCGGGCCTCGTCACCGAAGCGTCGCTTGGGTGGACCGAAGACACGCTGCGGCCCTATGTCGAGCATCTGCTGAAGTCGTTCGGCCCGGCGCGCCTGATGTGGGGCAGCGACTGGCCGGTGCTCGATCTGAACGGCGATTATTTGCTGTGGCATTCGGTGGCGACCACCTTGCTCGCGTCGTTGAGCGACGACGAACGCGAAGCGGTGTTCGGCGGCAATGCCACGGCGTTTTACCGGTTGTGAACTGACGCAGCGAAACGAGACAAGCCCATTCAACTGGAGTCGTAGATGACACAAAGACTGGCTGGCAAGACGGCCCTGATTACCGCGGCGGGACAAGGCATCGGCCTCGCGACCGCCGAACTCTTCGCACGCGAAGGCGCACGCGTGATCGCGACGGATATCCGCATCGACGGGCTCGCCGGCAAGCCGGTCGAGGCACGCCGGCTCGACGTGCTCGACGGCGCGGCGATCAAGGCACTGGCCGCCGAACTCGGCCCGATCGACGTGCTGTTCAACTGTGCGGGCTTCGTGCATGCGGGCAATATTCTCGACTGCAGCGAAGAGGATTGGGACTTCGCGTTCGACCTCAACGCCAAAGCCATGTACCGGATGATCCGTGCGTTCCTGCCGGCCATGCTGGAGAAAGGCGGCGGATCGATCATCAATATGTCGTCGGCGGCGTCGAGCGTGAAGGGCGTGCCGAACCGCTTTGCGTACAGCGCGTCGAAGGCGGCGGTGATCGGTTTGACCAAGTCGGTCGCTGCGGACTTCATCACACGTGGTGTACGCTGTAACGCGATTTGCCCGGGCACGGTGGCTTCGCCGTCGCTCGAACAGCGAATCGTCGCGCAGGCCCAGGCGCAGGGCGCGACGCTGGACGCCGTGCAGGCCGCCTTCGTCGCGCGTCAGCCGATGGGCCGCATCGGCAAGCCGGAAGAAATCGCCGCGTTGGCGTTGTATCTCGCGTCCGACGAATCGTCGTTCACCACGGGCCACGCGCACGTGATCGACGGCGGCTGGTCGAACTGACACGCACGGATTGACGAACCGAACACCCTTGAACGATAGGAAAGTGCAACGATGAAACTGCTTCGTTATGGGCCGAAAGGCCAGGAAAAGCCGGGCTTGCTCGACGCGCAAGGCAAGATTCGCGATCTGTCCGGCGTGGTTGCCGATATCGACGGCGCGGCGTTGACCGATGAAGGTCTCGCAAAACTGCGCGCGCTCGATCCGGCTTCGCTGCCGGTGGTGGAAGGCAATCCGCGCATGGGGCCGTGCGTCGGCAAGATCGGCAAGTTCATCTGCATCGGGCTGAATTACGCGGATCACGCGGCGGAATCGAATCTGCCGGTGCCGGCCGAGCCGGTCATCTTCAACAAGTGGACGAGCGCGATCAGCGGTCCGGACGACGACGTCGAGATTCCGCGCGGTTCGAAGAAGACCGATTGGGAAGTGGAACTGGGCGTGGTGATCGGCAAGGCGGCTAAATACGTCGACGAAGCCAACGCGCTCGACTACGTCGCCGGTTATTGCGTGATCAACGACGTGTCGGAACGCGAATGGCAGATCGAACGCGGCGGCACGTGGGACAAGGGCAAGGGCTTCGACACGTTCGGCCCGATCGGTCCGTGGGTCGTCACGCGCGACGAAGTGGCCGATCCGCAGAATCTGAGCCTGTGGCTCGAGGTGGACGGTCACCGTTATCAGAACGGCAGCACGAAGACGATGGTGTTCGGCGTCGCCAAGCTGGTTTCGTACGTGTCGCAGTGCATGAGCCTGCAACCGGGCGACGTGATCTCGACCGGTACGCCGCCGGGCGTCGGCATGGGCGTGAAGCCGAATCCGGTGTATCTGAAGCCGGGGCAGACGATTCGCCTGGGTATCGAAGGTCTCGGCGAGCAGACGCAGAAGACTTACGCGGCGGAGTAAGTCGCGCGGGTTTTGGGGCCGCGCTGCGGGCACGACTCAAAGCGCGACCGGCAGTGTAACCAGAAAGTACAAAGGCCGTTCCGGCGTCAAGCCGGAACGGCCTTTGTTTTTGCCTTTGTCATCTTGGCGCGGAGGGCTGGTGTTCTTACGCCGCCGGCTCGTGCTCGCCCGACTCGCCGATGCGGTTGATCGTGCCCTGCGCCACGGCGACCAGCTTCTCGCGGTCGCCGTCCATCACATAGATGTTGCATTGGCAGGTCGCCTGGGAGCGCCCCGCGAACACCACCTTGGCCCGCGCGATCAGCGTGCCGTTCATCACCGGACGCAGATAGTTGATCTTGAACTCGCCGGTGACCACCCTCGGCCCCAGCGACAGCGCGCCGGCAAACGTCAGCGCGTTATCGGCAAGGTAGCTGATGACCCCGCCATGCACGAAGCCGTGCTGTTGCCGCAATTCGTCGCGGATCGGCAGGCACAGCGTCAGCTCGTTGCTGGCGGTGTGCATCAACTCGGCGCCAAGGAGCATGCTGAACGGCTGGGCATGCAGCGCGCCGCGCGCCCGGTCGAGGAGGTCGGTCATCGTGATTCCTTGGGGCGAGGCCCGCAGTGAGATCCGCACGGGAGTGCGCTGTGCAGTCCCTACCCACTCTAGGAAGCGCTGATGTGTCACGTCAAGGTGAATCGGAAAGATATGCACGGCATTGTTGTGCAAAATGACCGGAATTGCGAAGTTGGACGATGAAAATGGGTGGTAAGACGATCTTTGCCGACATTGATCTCAAGCAAAGCTCAGCCTTGCCGTTAACCCTGACGTAACTCCCGTCATTCTTTGCTTTCAGGTGTCCACGATGTTCAGCAAGATCAAGGTCGCATCCGGCCTGTTGTGTGTTCTGGCCGCGTTCTGCGTTTTTCAGCTGGTTACGGTGGGATTGGGGTTCTGGTCGCTCACGCGTACTCATGACGACGTCGGCGATTTGTCGAATATCGCGTTGAAGCAGGTCGACGCGGTCAATGAAACGACCCAGCATCTGATGGATGCGCGAATCAACCTGTCGCGCGCCGGTACGCGCATGGTGCGCGGCGGCGGCGAGCCGGCCGACATCGTGCAGCACGCCCGCGAACAGCTCACGGTCGCCGATCAGTCTTTCGCCGCTTTCATGAGCGCCGAAAAGACCAGCGACGAGAACAGCGCGCGCGCCGCCGCGCTCGCCGACCGGTATAAAAAGCTCCACGACGCGCTCGCGGAGCTCGTGCAGTTCCTCGATGGCAACAACATTCAGGCGTTCCTCGATCAGCCGACCCAGTCGTTCCAGGACGCTTACCTCGTCGAGTCGCATAACTTCGTGCAATTCGGCAATGCCGCCAGCCGTGCATCGCTCGATTCGATCGACACGCGCATGGCCATGTTTCGCGGCGTGAGCATCGCGATTCTGGTGCTGCTGGTGGTCGGCACCGCCGCCGTCTACGCAGCGCTGCGCCGGGGCGTGGTGGCGCCGCTGGAAGAAGCGGGTCGTCACTTCGACCGTATTGCGCTGGGTCGCCTCGACCAGCCGATCGCGTCGCGCGGCACCAACGAAATCGGCCGTCTGTTCTCGGGCCTCGCGAAGATGCAGGCGAGCGTCGCGCGCACCGTGCAGACCGTGCGCGAATCCGCCGACTCGATTCACCTCGGCGCCGACGAAATCGCGACCGGCAACGCCGATCTGTCGGCGCGCACTGAAAACCAGGCCGCTTCGCTGGAAGAAACCGCGTCGAGCATGGAAGAGCTGACGGCTACGGTTCGCCAGAATGCCGATCACGCCCGCGAAGCGAACTCGCTGGCCGAAACCGCGCTGGAGGCGACCTCGCGCGGCAGCGAAGTGGTCAACCAGGTGGTCGACAAGATGCGCGGCATTGCGCAGAGCTCGGACAAGATCGCGGAAATCATTTCGGTGATCGACGGCATTGCGTTCCAGACCAACATCCTCGCGCTGAATGCGGCCGTGGAAGCGGCGCGCGCGGGCGAGCAGGGCCGTGGTTTTGCGGTGGTGGCCGGCGAAGTGCGTGGCCTCGCTCAGCGCAGCGCGCAGTCGGCGAAGGAAATCAAGACGCTGATCAGCGAATCGGTCGCCGAGATTCAGGGCGGGTCGACGCTGGTCGAGCATGCCGGCGAGGCAATGAGCAACGTGTCCGCGTCGATCTCGCGTGTTACGCAGATGATGGCGGAAATCAGCGCGTCGTCGCTCGAGCAGAGCACGGGGATCGAGCAGGTCAACCAGGCGGTCGTGCAGATGGATGAGATGACGCAGCAGAACGCGGCGCTGGTCGAACAGGCTGCGGCGGCGGCAGCTTCGCTGCATCAGCAGACGCAGCAATTGAAGCAGGCCGTTTCTGTGTTCGAAATTTCGGAAACTGTGTTGCGCACGCAACATTTCGACGACGTGCGCGGGCAAACCGGCGGAATGGCGTTGTCTGGCATGCGCGCAATTTAAGCGTCGCAGCGCTCAGAAGCGCTTAAAAAGAAAGCATCAGACAAAAGAAAATGGCCCGCCGAAGCGGGCCATTTTGCATCAGACGCAAGCGCCTAAGGGTGCCTCAAGTACCTGAAGGTACTTAGGCCGGCTGGATGTTCGCAGCCTGCTTGCCCTTCGGGCCTTGCTTAACTTCAAACGTCACTTTCTGGTTTTCCTGCAGGGACTTGAAGCCGCTGCCTTGAACTTCCGAAAAGTGAGCAAACAGGTCTTCGCCGCCGTCGTCCGGCGTGATGAAGCCAAAGCCCTTTGCATCGTTAAACCACTTCACAGTACCTGTTGCCATTTTTGATCCAATAAATGTTGTGTGTTGCATTCGCGACCGCTATTTCTCAACGTGAGATCGAGCGCGAAGTACGAGTTGTATCACGTCTTTATGATGGACGCCAATCAACCAGTATTCGGGTATTCCCCCGCTCGGGCCCTTTTGAGGCCTGAAAAGCATTTTTAAGAGGGCTCCGCCCGGTAGGGTAAACTGTTTGTATTACTCTTCCAGGAAAAACATTGACACATTATTTGCAGGAAGAACTTACGTCGTTCTGGAGTCGTTTGACCCCCTATCTGGCGATATTGGAGTCTAAATCCCCTCAAGAAGACGCTCCGGACCCGATCGGTCGCATCACCGTGGATGCCGAAGACCGTCAGGCTTTCGCCCTCCACACGACTGATAAAAAGCCGCTCGGCGACACGTCGGATACCCCCACCGGACACAGCGCAACTTATATGCGTTTCAAATCAGCCGACAGCGGCTGGGGTCTTTGGGAACGCGAAGAGTATTGATCGACCGGGCGGTCGGCTCATGGGCCGATGCCCGGCAAGACGCTAACCGCCGCTCAGGCCGGCAACGCGTCGTAGGCGGTGGCGAGGTGGTAGGGCGTGGTCGACGGCATGTCGGCGCGCGCCACGTCGCCAGCCGCCGTTTTGCACTCGAACCAGCCTTGCGGACGCAGAAAGCGTTGCTGGAACAGCGTGATTTGCCGTGGCAGCGCGGCGCGCACCGCCGGGTCATCGTGACTCGCGAGCGCACGCAGATATTCCGTTTGAGCCCAGATCCGTTGGGTGGCGTCCTTGATGCCGCCGGCTTCGTCGAGCGAGGCGCACACGCCGCCGGTTTCCTCGTCCACACCGTTTTGCTGCGCAAACGCGAACGCGCGCGGCAACGCTTCGGCAAGACTCGAACCTTCGAACAACCCTCCCGCCTGCTTGACCAGCCAGAACCATTCGAACTGGTGGCCGGGTTCCAAGCGGTTTTCTGCCGTGCCGATCGGCAATTCGGCGACGCAACCGGTGGGCTCGTGGACGAAGTGCCGCGCGATCCCGCTGGCGAGGCGTCGCAATGCGGCGTCGAACGCGTTGTCACGGGTTGCTTCGCGGGCGGCGAGCCAGGCTTCGGTCAAATGCATCAGCGGATTCTGGATCGGCGTGCCCGTCACGCTTGCGAAGTCGGCGGTGAGCGCGGCGTTGAACAGATCGCCCTCAGCGGCGAAGTTCGACTGGATCAGCGCCGACGTGCGATGCACGGCTTCCAGCGCGTCACGATTGCCCGAACGTCGGCCGAATTCGGCGCAGGCGAACACGACGAACGCGTGCGTGTACAGGTCTTTGGTCGTGTCGAGCGGCGCGCCTTGCGCGTCGACGCTGTAGAACCATCCACCGTGGCGCGTGTCCTGAAAGGTGTGCATCAGCGAGTCGAACAGCACTTGCGCATGAGCCGCGTCGCCGGCTTGCGAGAACACGAACAGTTGTCGCGCGCATGCCATTGCCCGGTAGCGTTCGGCGGGCATGGGCTGGTGATGCTCGGCGCTGACCGCTTCGTACGGCAGTTTCAGCGCGGTGTTGAAACCCGCTCCGCGCCACAGGGGCAGCACCACGCTTGTGAAGTGATCGCGTAGCGCGGTGGCGAGGGCGCTCGTCGAAGCGGCGGAAGGGTTCATGCTCTGCATAGTCGTTCGGTTGGTCAAACACGGTATGTCGAAGCGTCTGCGGACTCCGGCCACTGTCTGGAATGCGACGCAGTGCGACGCACTGCGGCGGCGTGGCGGCCGGCAAACCGGCGGGTGAGCGCGGATGCTACCCGGTTTCCTGATCTGCGGTTCGAAATCGGCATGGCCTCGGTCGACGCACTCCACTCCGTTCCGCACGACGGCGGCCGCCGCAACGTGCGGCTTAGGATAAAGCAAACGGGTCGCGTTTGGCACTGCGACCCAGGAGCTGACATCACTCCAAATATTTCCGATAAGGAGGAAAAATCATGTTGGGGAATCTCGAACTCATCTTGCGTCTGGTGCTCGCCGCTGCGCTCGGCAGCGTGATCGGCTTTGAGCGTGAACGACTTTCATGGGCCGCCGGGCTGCGTACGCACATGCTGGTCTGCGTCGGGTCGACGCTCATCATGATCGTGTCGGCCTATGGGTTTGCCGAAGTGCTCACTGGCGATCACGTCGTACTCGATCCTTCGCGGATGGCCGCTCAGGTGGTGTCGGGCATTGGCTTTCTCGGCGCGGGCTCGATCCTGTTGCGCGGCGAGATCGTGCGCGGGTTGACCACGGCGGCGAGCTTGTGGTCGGTCGCGGCGATCGGGTTGGCGGTCGGCGGCGGGCTGTACACGGCGTCGATCGCGGCGACCATCATCATTCTGATCATCCTCGCGGGCATCAAGCCGCTCGAGCGCCGTTTCATCACGGTCAAACAACGGCGCCAACTGACGATGATCGTCGAGCGCGGCGCCATGACGTTCCATTCGCTGCACGACGAACTGGGCGCCGCGAGCCCGCGCGTCAAGCAGTTCGTGATGCAGCAAAGCGACGACGCGCCCGAGTGCGACGAGGTCATGATCACGCTGCATCGGGTGTCGAATGTGGAATACGAGGCGATCTGCGCGCGCTTGCGCCAACTGCACGGCGTCAAGCAGTTCCGGCAGGACGAGGCGTCGTCTTAAAAAGCCGAAAATCGTCGGCGAATGGCTTCGGCTGGGGCGGGCGGCCATGCGACAATGCGGTCTCAAAAATTCCAACGGCATTGACGAGCGGTGCTCGGCGCCCGCTTTCCGGCGACGACCGCTTTTTTCTCTATGGCAGATTCCGTAGCATCCACGCAGTCCCGGCCTTCGCGCGCCGCTTCGAAGAAGCGACGCCAGGCCACCGTCTCGACCGAAACCGAAAACAAGCTGGCGCGCGCCGCGCGCTCGGCACAACGGCTCGCGCAACTGAGCGATGCCGCCCGCGACGACAGCACGCTTGACCTGTTCCCCGACGATCCCACCCGCGCGACGCTGGAAGCGATGAATATCGACGTCCGGCAAGGCACGCTGCATGGTTTCGAATTACCCGATGTGGTGTTGGCCGCGGTCGGCGTGATCGATGCCGGCGACGGCGCGCTGCCGGACGCGCGGTCGGCGCGTCGTGCGCCGCGCGCCGCGAAGGCCGACGAGCCGACGCCGGTCAACGCGGTGTTGAGCGGGCTGGATATGGAGCCTTGGGACGCGGCGAGTTCGTCGGCGGCTGATCTGGCGTTCGGGGACGTGACGCCGAAGGAGCGGACTGCCGCGGATGAGAAGTTGGCGACGTCGACGTCGACATCGGCGCGCGATACGGCGACGCCGCTGACGCCTGCGATGGCGGCGGCGACGGTGGCGCGCAGCGTGACCGCGCTGCGCCAGGCGAGTGCGACGGGTGCCACGTCGATGGATGATTCGGCGACGGCATCGACCTCTGGTGGCGTGAAGACGCCGCCGCGATTCGCTGCGACGTTTGCCAAGGCGACGACGGCTTCGCGGGACGTGGAACGTGCGGCGGGTGTGGCCGCTGATGCGAACACTCGCGCCGCGAGCGCAGCTTCCGATGCGACCATGCGCGCGAGCGACGGCGTCGCGGCAGATGCGAACACGGGCGTGGTTGCAGGCACGGACATCGGCGCCACTGCCGGCGCGAACACGGGCAAAACCACCGACACGAATGCCGCCGCGACCATCGGCGCGAACGAGTCGAACGAGTCGAACGAGCCAAGCGATCGACTCACACCACAATCGGTTGCAGCGTCCGCCGGGCCGAAACCAGGCGTCAATCCGTCGCTGACCGTCGCTGGCTCCGCCAACGCCGCGTTCGCCGAGCCCTGGCGGGAAGCGCGCCGCGCCGAAGCTGCCGCAGCTGCGCTGCGCGCCGCGCCGGAGCTCGATCGCGCACGAGCGACCGCCTTCGCCGATACCGTCGATGCGCTATACGGCGTGATCGCCGATCAGCGCCGCGCGGCAAGCGATCACTCGCGTCGCATGAAATGGCTGCTGCCGATCGTGGTGGGCGCCTTGCTGGTGACTGTGGCCATCGGCATTACGCAGACTTTGCTGTTGATGCGCCTGACGCGCGAAACCACCGCCCAACAGCATCGCATCGAACAGTTGATGCAGAACCAGCAGGCGGCCATGACCAGCCTGCTCGATACGCACATGGCGATGGCCGACGCAGCTGCGGCGAATGCCAATGCCGCCGCTGCGGCCGCGTCCACCACGCCTCAGCAAGCTGCCGCTACACCGCCGCACAGCAAGCGTGCTGCGCGCGCGCAGCACGCGCACAAGCCGAAAGCCTCCAACTCGCACTGAAACTGAAACTGAGACTGAACGAACACCGCGCCGCGCCAACGTTTCATTGGTCGCGGCGCGGGCCGTTTCGACAGCTTGGTCTGGTTTTGCCTCTGCCCTTTGCCCCCAAATCTCAAAAAAAGGGACGTTGTCATGATGCGACGCACCATGCCAATCAGATAGGTGACAACGCACCACACCCGAAAAAATGCTGCATCGCACTAGATTTTGCCTAGGGAAAACCCTATAATCATTCTTAAGGGAAAACCCTAGTCAATGCAGTATCAACCGGGAGTCGCCATGAGCTTCATTTTTGCTTTGTTCCAAAAGGTCAGCGACCTCTTCGCGTCGCCCCATCTGCCGCTGGATTCGGACTACTCGTACGAAGCGCGCAGCCGCGAAGCGGACCGCGTGCGCCGTGCACAGTCCACGTTGTTCGGCGTCAAGCTGAGCGACTAAGAGAATCAGGTCGTACCAGCCTGAGCGCGGATTACGGCGCGCGGGCGCGCACTTCGAGTGCGCTGCATCTTTAGAGCCACTGTTCGCGAAACGCGTACCGTGGCTTTTGTTTTTTGGAGCGACGCCGCAGCGGCTTGCCTGCGTCACCGAATATTTCTGCGCCGAAATGAATGTAACGGGGGCTGACAGTCTGCTGACGCGTCGCCTGCACGATTCGTCGCGCATGGCTTTGCAGGTGGGAGTCCCACGCGAAATCGCGACCCTTTCATCGGTCCCTTTCATTGAAATGTGCGCTTACAAGTCCTCACGTCTTCATGCGGTTTGCGCCGCTAAAGTTGGTCTCAAGCGTACGGCGTCTGGTTGGAGCCTGAAACCTCAGGTCGCGGTTGACCGCACACGGACGCTGGCTTGATACCAAACTTTGATGGGAGGTCACTATGAAAACCTTTAACAAGACATCGCGTTCGATTATTGCGACTCTTCTGGCCGGCGGCGCATTGCTGGCAGCCGGCAGCGCTTTTGCGCAGGAGCGGGTCGTGGTCGAGGGCGGCCCGGGCCCGGTGGTCTACGGTCAGCCGCACATGATGCCGGTGGGCGTGTCGATCAACATCGGCTGGCACGGCGATCGTTACTACGACGGCCATCGTTACTGGGCGCACGACGACTGGATGCGTCATCATCCGCACGACTTCGATCCGCATCACCACGACGACCATCGTCCGCCGCCCCCGCGTTATTAATGTGCTAGCAACGGGCGCGTGACAGCGCCGCAGACGCGGCGCGAAATCGACAAAGCCGGTCCTTCCTCGCGGAAGACCGGCTTTGTTGCGTTCGGGGCGGCGAACGGACGCGCTGCGCTATGCTTCAAAGCTTTCATCGACGGTAGCGGGAGAGCGGCGTGGAGAAGGATGTGATGAAGGCAGTGATAGGGGTAGTCGGCACGGGATTGATGGGCGTCGGCATTGCGACGCAAAGCGCGTTGCATGGACACAGGACGATCGTTCACGACGTCGATCCGGCGCGTCTCGCGAGCGTGGCGCCGAAAGCGGAAGCGGTGCTCGACGAACTGATCGACGCCGGGCGTATCGATTCGGCCGCTAAACAGGCGGCGCTCGCGCGCATCGAGACGCATGCGCAACTCGACGTGATGGCATCGGCGCAATTCGTGATCGAGGCCATTCCCGAGGTGCTCGAACTGAAGCATCGGCTGTATGCGGCGCTGGCTCCTTTGCTGGCAAGCGACGCGATTCTTGCGAGCAACACGAGCGGTTTTCCGCCCGATCAGCTGGTCGCGCCATTGCGGGCGAAAGAGCGCTTTCTGATCGCGCATTTCTGGAATCCGCCGCACATGATTCCGTTGGTCGAAGTCGTGCCGGGCACCGCGACCGCGCCGGACGTGACGCAGCAGACCGCCGCGTTGATGAGCGCGATCGGCATGGAGCCGGTGGTGCTGGCGAAGGCGATTCCGGGTTTTGTCGGCAATCGCTTGCAGTTCGCGGTGTTGCGCGAGGCGTTGAATATCGTCCGTTCAGGCGCGGCCACGGCGGATGTGGTCGATCGCGTGATGAAGGCGTCGCTCGGCCGACGTTGGGGAATCGTCGGGCCACTGGAGGGCGCGGATATGGGTGGGCTCGACACGTTCCTCGATATCGCCTCGCATCTGATGCCGGAGCTGGCCAAAGACGAAGACGTGCTGGATCTGCTGCGGCAACAGGTGGACGCCGGCCGAGTCGGTGTGCGCAGCGGCGCGGGGTTTTATGAGTGGGACGAGGCGCATTTGGCGCACGTTAAGGCGGGGCGCAAGCGGTTGATTAGTCGCGGGTAGTGCCGCGGTAAATGGTCGGCGGGTGGGTGGCGTCGCCGACCACGACGACGTAACGGACCTCAATGGAAATTTGACTGCGGTGGAAGCCAGGTATGGCGTCTCGTTTCCGCTCTCCGATTGCAAAGTTGACAATCGAGGGTGGAACAAGCTTCGCAACTACCGAGCCCCCGCCGCCCGCAACCTGTCCCGCTGCTTTCCAATCCCCTTCAGAATCGATTCCGCCAGTCCGCCCGGAAAGTCCGGGGGCACTTGCGCGTTCACCGCACTGATCACCCCATCAGTCGCATCAACCACTTCCTCGATGATCTCCTGCGCAGCCACTCTCCCCAACCCAACTTGCCGAGCCTGCTCAATCCAATGCCGATGTTGAATCCGGTCGATCAGATAGTGATTTGTGCTGCCACGAACCGCCATTGCCATCTTGGCCTTCTGACGGGCAATCTGATTCCTTCCCGAACCGATGATCGGATGCGCGGAAAGAACATCGTAAAGCGGCGTGGACCGATACCGCCCGCCCGGCAAATGAAAAATGCTGAAGTTCTTCGCGTGCCCGTCGGTCGCCGCGAGTAGCCAGAACACCAGTTGAGTCTTGAAGAATTGCAGCCGATCCTGATCCGCATTCTCTGAACCGAGCAATACGTCCATGATCTCGGCGATGCCAGGGCCGCCATCGGCCTGATACTTCAGATGCGACGGTCGCCCGGTAGCCTGGCACATGTCCTCCTGCGGAAGACGAACGATCCAGCGAGCGTCGCTCGACAGTCTTCGATCAAAGCGTTCGACAACGAGTGCTTTCTGATCCTCGAATGTCGCCACCTCGCAATTCGCCACAGGCAGTCCATAAGCCGCGACGATTCTGGCGCACAACCACTCGTTCTCAATCGATGTGCGCATGTCCGCTTGCATATTCCCAACCAGCCCGAGCGGGAGCTTGAAGATATGCGTGGTCGGCGTGCTACCTGTCGGATAGATCCATTCCCCGTCACGGCGAAGCAATGCGGTTTTCTCCTGTGCGCCTGCAATCGATAAGCGCAGATCCGCACCATCATCGTATTGGCCGAGTGGGGCCGCAGCGGTTGCATTGCGCAAAAGCTGTGCGATCTCCGGTTCGGAGAGCGGCGCGCCGGAAATGTTGTAGAGATCGGTGGGGCTTTCGTCCGCGGGCAGTAACTGGATTGCGCCGACGCAATCGCGGCCAAGCGCGACCAGCAGATCGAACGCATTCGTGCTGCCTGTACGGTGTCGCTGAGCTAGCCGCCGCCGAATGGCGTCGCTATCGGGGAGCAGATTGTCGAAGAAGGCGCTCACCAGGTTGCCCCGATAAGGCTGATTGCCGGGCGTGAATGGCATCGACAAAGACAGCGGTCGCCCTTGTTCATCGCTGATCCACGTGTCGAAATAACTCAAACGCTCCCCGTCACGCGCTTTTTCCCAATAGCCGACGGCGATACCGTTCATCCAGATGTCGAGTCGTTGCGTCTGAGCGCGCCGCGCCATGATTACCAGTTTTCCTTTTTCTTTTTGGCCGTGACTGGCCGTACCTTCTTGACCGCAGGGGCGGACCGTTGACGTTTCGGTGTGGCAACCGACGCAGATTCGCCGCTCGCTGCGGCTAACGTTTGACTCAGCCGCAGATCGACATTGAGCAGACGCATGACCTTAAAAATGCGTTCAACGCTGGCCGCGGCAGGATTGGCCTCCAGTTGCGCGTAGCTTTGCTGGGTGATGCCTAATAGGTCCGCGACCGCCGCTTGAGTGAGTCCCGCGGACTTGCGAAAGCCCTGCAAAATGGGCCGGAGCTGAGCTAGCGTTTTGATAGCGTAATCCATGGGATTATCTTCGATCTCATACAGGCTTTAAACTGTATCACACAAATACAGCTTAAAAGCTGTTATTAATATAAACAGTCTATAGGCTGTATTTTTATTTAACAGCCCATAGACTGTTAAATGCAAGGCGCCAGCAGGGCTGCTCGCCCGCGCCGCTCCCAGCAGCCTCAAAGACTCTGCGGTATAAATACTCCTCCGCGCCCCCGCAAAACCTCCAGCCCAACCCATGTCCCACTACTTCTACAACCCTGCCACCGGCCACGGCCTCCCGCACGACCCGTTCAAAGCCATCGTCGCGCCGCGCCTGATCGGCTGGATCGCTTCACGCGACACAGAAGGCACCCTGAACCTCGCCCCGTACAGCTTCTTCGGCGCGTTCGCCACCTTCCCGCCGATCATCGGTTTCTGCAGCGAAGGCCGCAAAGACAGCATCGCCAATATCGAAGCCACCGGCGAGTTCGTCTGGAACCTCGCGAGCAAACCGCTCGCCGAACAGATGAACCGCTCATCCGCTCCGGTCGCGCCGCATATCGACGAGTTCGAACTCGCTGGGCTCACTGCCGCGCCGGGCCGCAATGTGAGCGTGCCGCACGTCGCCGAATCGCCGGCCGCGCTCGAATGCAAGTTGCTGCAAGTGGTGCGTCTGCATACGCTCGACGGCACGCCGATGGACAACTATCTGTCGCTCGGCCAGGTGGTCGGTGTTCACATCAACGAGGCTTATCTGAAAGACGGTCTGTTCGACACGCACGCCGCGCAGCCGATCATGCGCGCGGGCTATCGCGCGGACTACGCGGAAATCGGCGACATGTTCCAGATGTTCCGCCCGACCGCATAAAACCGCCAAAGCGTTTTCACGCAGACCGCGCCGCGCAGCACATCGAAAGTCAAAAGCAAAAAGCGCGGCGCTCACCCCATCGCCTCAACCCAACGCAAACCCATCCGCGCAAACTGGCCCGCTTGATGCTTGCAACCGACGCTCCAACGCGTCGTTTTCAACTGCCGGCTCACTCTCCAGGAGCGCGATCATGTCCACCGAATTCGCCACGCAGTTCAGCCACATCCGTCCGCAAGACACGTCCTACGAGGATCAGGGTCTTCGCGACTTTTTTCTCTACCGCGATTTAGGCATTGCACAGGCGACCGGCGGCAAGGTCCTCGCGCAACTCGTCAAGGCGAATCACGCACCAGAGCAAGGCACCGGCTGGCACCGTCATGAGGCCGATTTCCACATTGTGATCATGCTGAAGGGCTGGGCGCGCTTCATGTACGGCGACAAGGAGACGCTCGTCGCCGCCGGCGATTGCGTGCATCAGGCGCCGGGCATCGTCCACTATCTGTTCGATTACTCGGAGGATATGGAGTACATCGAGATCGTGTCGCCGGCGGATTTCAAATCGATCGACGCCGACGGTCCGTGCGAGGTGCCGGCCGTCAAGCCATGGAAGAGCGTCGCGGCTTAAGCCGCGACGTTTTAGCTTTAAGTTAAGCCGAGCCGCCGCCGCCCACGCGGCGGCCGGCCGCCACCGACACATCCACCACAGCCGCCGCAACCGGCGCCGCCGCCGTCACCTCGGCCGCTGTGGCCGCCGGCACTGACACCGGCTGAATCGTTCGCGCCTTCGAACTCACCAGCACCGCGCGCGGCTCGTTGTCGTAGATCACGGCCCGCACGCGCGGATAAATCTGCCGCTCCCAGCGATGCCCGTTGAACACGCCGTAATGCCCCACGCCGGTCTGCACATGATGCGTCTTCAGATAAGGCCGTAACTTGTCGCACATATCCTGCGCGGCGAGCGTTTGCCCGACCGCGCAGATATCGTCCTTTTCCCCCTCAACGGTCAGCAACGCGGTGCGACGAATCTTCGACGGCTCCACGAGACGTCCCGCCACCTTGAGCTCATGCAACGGCAACGCATGCCGCTGAAAAACCGTATCGACGGTCTCCAGATAGAAATCGGCGGTGAGGTCCATCGTCGCGAAATACTCTTCGTAGAAGGTGTGAATCGTGTCGGCCTTCGTTGGATCGCCTTTCGCGCGCTCGTAATACATCGTCTCGAACGAGTCGAGATGACGGCCGAGATTCATCGACATGAACGCGGTCAACTGCATGAAGCCCGGATACACGCGCCGCTGCGCGCCCGCGAAACCGAACGGCACCGCGCTGATCAGGTTCTTCTCGAACCATTCGAGCGGTTTGCTTTTGGCCAGCTCGTTGACGCGCGTCGGGTTGATGCGCGTATCGAGCGGACCGGCCATCAGCGTCATGCTGGCCGGCTGCGCGGGATGATCGTCGGTGGCCATCAGCGCGACCGCCGACAGCGCGGCAACGGTCGGCTGGCACACCGCCAGCAGATGCGCGCCGGGGCCGATCGTCTCCGTAAAGTCGATCACGTGCTGCACGTATTCGTCGAAGCCGAAGCGGCCTTCGCTCAGCGGCACATCGCGCGGGTTGTGCCAGTCGGTGATATAGACGTCGTGTTCGGCCAGCATGGTGCGCACGGTGCCGCGCAACAGCGTCGCGAAGTGGCCCGACATCGGCGCGATCACCAGCACGCGCGGTTGCGGCGTCGAGAGCGTGGTGTCCTTGCGGAAATGCAGCAGCGAACAGAACGGCGTGTGCGCGGCAACCTCTTCGACGATCGCCACCGGTTTGCCTTCCGTCACCACACTGTCAATGCCGAACGGCGGCCGCACGGGAGTCAGCCCGGCTAGCGTCACCAACTCGCAGGCCGCTCGCATCGAACGTCCGTGCGGCGTTTCACCGAACGCGGGCCATGCGTCGAGCGAATGAATCATCAGGGCCGCGCTATGCCGCATCGGCAGCATCATGTCGGCGAAGGCCTGGTATGTGGGATATGCGAACAGGTTCATAACCTTCGCACGAGTGCTGAAGAGGATGGAACCCACATAGAGGCAAGTCATGTGCCAATCATGCAAGCGCACACGTGCAACCGCCGCTGCACATTGGCATAGCATTTGCGCTGTTCAGGGCAACGGGCCGAAATTGCCGCGCTTTGGTGCGCGCGCGCACGGCAACGTGCATACAGCGCGTCAAGCGCCAGCCGAACGCGTCATCTGGAGGAGAATCGTATGGCGAATACCACGCTCACCATCAGCAGCAAGAACTATTCGTCGTGGTCGTTGCGCGGCTGGCTGCTGACGCGCTTCAGCGGTCTGCCGTTCGACGAGATCGTGATGCCGATCGACGACCCCGCGGCGCGCGCCGAATTGCTGCTGCTGTCGCCGTCGATTCTGGTGCCGTGCCTCGTTCACGACGGCATCAAGGTGTGGGACACACTGGCTATCGCGGAGTATCTGAACGAGTTGAAACCGGAAGCGGCGCTGTTGCCGAAAGACATTCGCGCGCGTGCGCATTGCCGTTCGATTTGCGGCGAGATGCATTCGGGTTTCGGTTCGCTGCGCTCGGCGCTGCCGATGAACCTGAAAGCGCATTTTCCGGGCTTCAAGGTGTGGGCGCGCGCGCAGTCGGATATCGACCGGATCGTGACGATCTGGAGCGACTGCCTGAAGCAGTATGGCGGCCCGTTTCTGTTCGGCGAGCGCAGCGCGGCGGACGCGATGTACGCGCCCGTCGTGACGCGCTTCGTGACTTACGACGTCAAGCTCGATCCGGAGATCGTCGACTACGGGCAGCGGATCATGGCGCTGCCCGAGATGCAGGCGTGGATTGCCGACGCGCAGCAGGAAGTGGAAGAGATCGACGAACTGGACGTCGAGTTTTAACGACCTCTAGTGCTCAATCGCGTCCGCTTTCCAGCTTGAACACACTCACCACCTGCGCAAGCCGCGCGGCCTGATCGCGCAATTCGGCCGCCGCGAGTTCCGCTTCGCCGACGATCGTCGCATTCTGCTGGGTCGCCTCGCCGATCTGCGTCACGGCGAGATTGACCTGCTCGATGCCACCCGATTGCTCGCGCGACGCGACGCTGATTTCGCCCATGATCGCGCGCACCTGGCCGACTTGTTGGACGATGCCCTGCATCGTCGAGCTGGCTTCCTCGGCGATCTTGAACCCGCCGCGCACGGTCGCCGCTGAAGTCGCAATCAAACTCTCGATCTCCTTCACCGAGGCCGCGCTGCGTTGCGCCAGCGCGCGCACTTCCGACGCCACCACCGCGAAGCCCTTGCCGTGCTCGCCCGCCCGCGCGGCTTCCACGGCGGCGTTCAACGCGAGGATATTGGTCTGGAACGCGATGCCTTCGATCACCGTGGTGATCTCGGCGATTTTCTGCGACGAGCGGCTGATCTCGCCCATGGTCGACACCACGCGTTCCACGGCGCGGCCGCCTTCGAGCGCCGCCTCGGCCGCGCGCGTAACGAGCGTGTTGGCTTGCGCCGCGTGGTCGGCGTTCTGCTGCACGGTCGAGGTGATCTGCTCCATGCTGGCCGCCGTTTCTTCGAGGCTGCTCGCCTGGGTGGCGATCCGCGCGGCGATATTGCCGCTGCCGGTGGCGATCTTTTCCGTGCCCTGCGACATACCCGCCGACGCGTTGCGTACTTGCGAAACGATGCGCGCGAGCCCTTCGCCGATGCCGTCGATCGATTGCATCAGACGGCCGATTTCGTCGGCGCGGGCGTTGCCGCCCTGGGCTACGCGCACACTCAGATCGCCTGAGGCGAAGCGTTCGGACGCCTTTGCTGCTTCGGCGAGCGGACGGCTCACCATGCGCCGCACCGCGATCAGGAAGACCACCGCGAACGCGCCGACCAGCACGAAGCCGAGCGCCAGGAACGTGTTGCGGGTCGCGGTGACGTCGGCCATCACTTCGTCACGCGGCGCGACGCCGCCGACCAGCCATTGCCATTCCGGCACCGTGACGAACGAGACGAACTTGTCGCGTGCGTCGCGCTCGCCGAGCGTGGCGTCGGCCGAACGGTACTCGAGCTGGCCTTCCTTCATGTCGAGCATCTGCTGATACGGCGCGTTCGCGTTGTCCGCGCTCTGGCCGGCCGCGGCCGGATGCACGATCAGTTTGCCGCGATCCGCGCCCTTCGACGCGTTCAGCACGAAGTAGTAACCGCTGTCGCCGATCTTCAGGTTGCGGATATCGTCTTCGACCGACTGGATCTGTTTGTCCACGTTCACGCCGACGAACAGCGCGCCGATCACGCGGCCGGTTGCGTCGGTGATCGGCCGGTATTGCGTGATCAAACGTTTGCCGAACAGCGCGGCGAGTCCCGTATAGGACTTGTTCGCCAGGATCAGCGCATACGCCGGCGCTTTGCGGTCGAGCAACGTGCCGATGGCGCGCGAACCGTCCTGTTTCTTCAGCGACGTCGTCACGCGCACGAAGTCATCGCCGCTGCGCGCGAACACGGTGGCCACGGCGCCGCTGCGTTCGAGAAACTGGTCGGGGATCGTGAAGTCCATGTTGAGGACCTTGTCGCCGGCTTTGATGGTCGGGGTCGCGACGCCGCCAATGTCGACTTTCTGGGTGTCGTCGAGCGTATAGCCGGGTGGCAGGAAGCTCGCGAACAGCGACATCGAGCGGTCGACTTCGGCTGACAGCGCCTTGTCGAACAGCGTGATCATCGCGGCGATCGAGCGGTCCCGATCGGCGATACGGTCGAGCACCTGATCGCTGACCTGTTTGCCGGCCGTGCGGGTGAGCGCCCAGGTGAAGGCGGCGAATATCAGCGCCACCAGTACGCACGAGAGAACGGCAAGCCGGGCGCCGACGCTGGCGCGGCGCAAAGAGAGGAATTCCATTGACGATTACGCAGTGAGGAGGACAAGCGAAAGCGCGGGCCCTGCCTAAGCGGGGTCCGCGCGTTGATGTCAGGGTTAACGGCAATGCCGTCCGCTTTCTTTAGGGTTTTTGAAAGCTTTGCGTAATCGATGAGGTGTCCGAGGGACGACCGGCGCGTTTTGCGGTCAGCGTCCCGCAGATCCCGCAGATCCAGGTGCACCGCGCCAGGTGCGCAGCAACAGCGCGTTAGTAACAACGCTGACGCTCGAAAACGCCATCGCCGCGCCGGCCAGCATCGGGTTCAGCAAGCCGAACGCGGCCAGCGGAACCCCGATCAGGTTGTAGACGAACGCCCAGAACAGGTTCTGCTGGATCTTGCGCCAGGTCTTGCGCGAAATGTCGATCGCGTCGGCCACCAGCGCCGGATCGCCGCGCATCAGCGTGATGCCGGCCGCGTGCATGGCGACGTCGGTGCCGGTCGCCATGGCGATGCCGATGTCGGCGGCGGCCAGCGCGGGGGCGTCGTTGATGCCGTCACCCGCCATCGCCACGATGCCGGCACTGCGGATTTTCAGGTCGCGGATCACGCGGGCCTTGTCGTCGGGCAGGACTTCGGCGTGGAATTCGTCGATGCCCAGCGCTTTGGCGACACTGGCGGCACTGCCACGGTTGTCGCCCGTTACAAGCACGCTTTTGATGCCCATCCCGGCCAGCCGCTCGATGGCCGCGCGCGCCGTCGGTTTGACGGTGTCGCCGAAAGCGATCAGGGCGAGCGCCGCGGGGGCCTGCTCGTCGCGCTGCATCAGCCAGGAGACCGTGTTGCCGGCGGCTTCGAGTTCATGGGCGCGTTCCGTCAACGCCGGCGGTAACGCGATGCCGAGTTCGGTAAGCCAGCGCGTGCTGCCCAGCGCCAAGGTGCGGCCGTCGACATCCGCTTCGACGCCACGACCCGCCACGGCGCTCGCCGTTATTGCCGTACTTGCTGTACTTGCGTTGGGTCGGCTTGCCGACACCGCCTCATACGCCTTGATCACCGCCCGCGCCAGCGGGTGATCGCTATGCCGCTGCACCGCTGCGGCCAGCGCTAACGCTTCGTCATGGCCGATCTCGCCGATCGGCTCGAACGCCGTCACCGACGGTTGGCCTAGCGTCAGCGTGCCGGTTTTATCGAACGCGACGATCGTCACGCGATGCGCGGTTTCCAGCGCTTCGGCGTCTTTGATCAGCACGCCGTGCCGCGCGGCGACGCCGGTGCCGGCCATGATGGCGGCCGGCGTAGCGAGCCCCAGCGCGCACGGGCAGGCGATCACCAGCACGGCGACCGCGTTCAGGATGGCGGTCTCGCCGCCCGCGCCCGCGATCAGCCAGCCCACCAGCGTGAGCGCGGCAATCGCCAGAATCGCCGGCACGAAGATTTCGCTGACCCGGTCCACCAGCCGCTGGATCGGCGCTTTTTCGGCCTGCGCGCTTTCCACCAAGCGGATGATTCGCGCGAGCGTGGTTTCCGCGCCGATCGCGGTGGTGGTCACGGCAATCGCGCCTTCGCCGTTGATCGAGCCGGCCGTGACTTTGTCGGCGGCCTGTTTCGGTACCGGCAGGCTTTCGCCCGTAATCAGCGATTCGTCAATGTGCGTGCGGCCTTCGAGCACCGCGCCGTCCACCGGCACGCGTTCGCCGGGACGCACGATCACGACCGTGCCGACCCGCACTTGCGCGAGCGGCACCTCGCGCTCGTCGGCGCCGACGCGAATGCGCGCGCGGTCGGGGCGCAGGGCGTTGAGCGCGCGGATCGCGTCCGTGGTCTGGCGCTTGGCGCGTGCTTCGAGCCACTTGCCGAAGCGCACCAGCGTAATCACGACCGCCGACGCTTCGAAATACAGATGCATCATGTCGCCCGGATGCGTTGCCAGTTCGTAGACGCTGATGCCATACGCGGCCGATGTGCCGAGCGCCACCAGCAAATCCATATTGCCCGCGCCGGCGCGCACGGCGCGAAAGGCGGCGCGATAGAAGCGCGCGCCGAACACGAATTGCACGATCGACGCGAGCGCGAACTGCAGCCACGGCGACAGCATGGCTTGCACGCCGAACCATTCGGCGACCATTGGCACGACGAGCGGCAGGGTCAGCACGGCGGAAACGAGGACGGCGGCCAGTTCGCGGCGGCTTTGGTCGCGTTTGCGGTCGGCGGCGGTGGTGGAGGCGGCAGGGGCTGCGTGATGGCCGTGATCGCCGTGATCCAGACTGCTAGCCTGGCCTGCCTCGGTTGCAAAAGACGGCGCTTCCGGCGGCGCGATCAAGGTGGCCTCGTAGCCGGCTTTCTTGACGGCCGCGATCAGTGCCTCCGCGGCTGGGTCGGACTCAGCGCCGCTCAGGCTGACGGTGGCCGTTTCGGTGGCCAGATTCACCGACGCGCCCGTCACGCCCGCCATCTTCGCCAGTGCTTTCTCGACCCGCATTGCGCAGGAAGCGCAGGTCATGCCGCCGATCGCCAGTTCCGTGGCTTGCGGCGGCCGAATGGCCAACGCGGCGTCCGAAGGCGCGGCATCCTCGGACGGCACCAGCGTCGCTTCGTAGCCCGCTTTGCGCACGGCATTGGCGAGCGTGTCGGGTTCGACGCTGGCGTCGCTCTCGATACGCGCTTTTTCCGTGGCGAGATTCACGGACGCGCGCGTGACGCCCGGCACTTTGGCCAGCGCTTTCTCGACACGCGTGGCGCATGATGCGCAGGTCATCCCGCCAATGTCGAGTTCGGCGGTTCGGGCTGGAAAGACGGCGGTGTCCGTGGGGCGCTGCGGATTGGCGAGTTCGGTCATGGTAGGCAAGGCTCATGGCGGCAGGGGGCCGCGTAATGAACCCAGTATCTTCCTTCCCATGATGGGAAGGTCAAGGACGGTTTGCGCGGTGCGGCCGAAAGTCGCCGCTCAAAACGCCGGCGGTGCATCCAGCATGGCTTGCCCGACTGCCTGCTGTTCATCGCTGGAACGCGCCAGCAGCGTTTCGGCCGCGCCGCGGCGGTCGGCGGCGGCCTTGTTCTGGCCGAGTTTCCATTTGCCGACCAGCCGCGTCACTTCGATTTCGATCCCGACGATCGCGCCGAGCATCTGCGCGATAAAGTCGGCGGGCGCGTCGCCCATCTTCCACGGCACCGGCTCGCCGGCTTCCATCTTGCGCGTCAGACGCGCGACCAGACCGCGGACGAACGTTTCGTCGTCGCGTACGACGATCCGGCCGTGCGCATGCACGACCATGTAGTTGTAAGTCGGCACCTGCCGATGCGCGTCGTGCTTGCTCGGATACCAGTTCGGCGAAATATAGGCCGTCGGCCCCTGGAAAATGACGAGCGCGTCGGGATGGCTGGCCACTTCCTGCCAGACCGGATTGGCCCGGGCGACATGCGCCCGCAGGATGGCGCCGCCAGCGGGAGCGACGTCCAGTTCGAACGGCACATGATTCGCATCGAGCCCATTGGGCCCGTTCGTAATCAGCGCGCCGAGCGGCTGCTCGCCAATCAGGCGATGCAGCACCTCGGGTCGGTTCTCTTCGAAATGCGCGGGCATGTACATAAACCACTCCGGATCCACATGGGCGAAAACACCGCCAGACTTCGACACGTGCGACCCGGCAGACAGCGTAAAACAGGCCGAATTTGACGCAATCGCACATGGCGTGTGCATGACAACGCGCTATTCATACCTTTGCGCTTGCCTGGTGAGCAAGGATACGATACAACCCGGTGTTGTCGGCATCGCGCACGGCGGACTGGCTGCGCGGGGTTTGGGGAGACCCCGCCAAAGCAGATCTCGCTGCGCGCCGACGTCTCCCTTAGGACCGCACGTTCCGCCACCTGAACGAATGATAAAAAATCGCCGAGAACTGTTTTCGCTTCACTGGACCTGCGCATCGTTCGCAGGCCTCGCATTTCTGGCCGGTTGCGCGTCGCCGCCTGCCGCGACGCAGAAACCCACGGGCTGGATCAAGGACGAAGTCGCCGACTCGTACGTATTCGGCTACCCGCTGGTGCTGATGGGCGTCGCGCGCGACGCGGCGGTCGGCACCGATCCGGGCCAGGCGCCGCTCAATACGCTGCGCCACGCGCAGGCGTTGCCGCCGGTCGGCGCGTCGAACCCGCCGCAGCCGAGCCTCGACACGCTCGACTCGACCGGCTGGCTGGACGTCGGCAGCGAGCCGGTGATCGTTTCGCTGCCCGATTCGCATGGCCGTTACGTCGATGCCCGCGTGCTGGATATGTGGACCAACGTCGTCTGGTCGACTAGTGCGCAATTCACCACCCGCGCGGCCGGCATCAAATCGCAAACGATTGCCTTTGTCGGCCCGGGTTGGCAGGGCGATCTGCCCAAGGGCGTGAAGCGCGTCGACGTGCCGACCCGCAACGCGTGGGTGAGCGTGCGGATTCAGTCGAACGGCACGCGCGACCTGACGGCGGTCCGCAAGTTGCAGCGCGCCATTCGCGTCGCGCCGCTTAGCGCCTATGTGGGCGACACACGCACGGCGACCATTACGCCGCCGCGCAGCAATGCCGCCGACGCGGCCGCAAGCGCATCCGGCACACCGGCCGCGCAAGTCGCCGCGCTCGACGCCAACGGCTTTTTCACGCGACTCGCGCAAGCCTTGCCCGACAATCCGCCGACTCCGGCCGATCCGCACGCACTGAAATTCCTCACCGACCTGGGCGTCACGCCGGGCGAGCCGGTCAAGCTGCCGAAGGCGGCCGATGCGATTGCCGCCGGCCTCACCGAAGGTCATGAGCGGGTTGTCACGGCGCCGAGCAATCTCCTGAACGGCAACGGCTGGAACTGGTTCGGCGACGGCGTCGGCAATTACGGTCCCGACTACGCGTTGCGCGCTTATGCCGCGTCCATGCAACCGGGCATCGGCACGAAAGACGACGAAGTGCGCGCGGTCGTCACGCAAGACAGCGACGGCCACGCGCTGAACGGCGCCAATCGCTACGTGATTCACTTTGCGCCGAACCAGTTGCCGCCGGTGCGAGGTTTCTGGTCGATCACCGCCTACACAAAAGACGGTGCATTGGGTGAAAGCGCGCCGGCCCGTCTGGCGGTCGGCGATCGTAACGGCGCACGCCGCAATCGCGACGGTTCGCTCGACGTGACCGTCTCGTCGGCGCGTAGCAAGAGCGGCAACTGGTTGCCGGCGCCGCGCGCCGATCTGCAACTGGTGCTGCGTTTGTATGCGCCGAAGCCGCAAGCCACCGACGGTAGCTGGCAACCGCCGGCGGTCGTGCGTCAGTGAAATGCGTCGCTGATATGACAGTCGCGCGCGCTTGATGCATCGATTAATTTATGCCCGCCGTTTTACAACGGCGGGCATAAACTTTTAATAGCGTCAGCGATTGTGTAAGCCCCGGCTTACATTTCTATCCCATCCCTGATTCACGACTTATACTGCCGCTTGCGGGATTTTCGTTTTCGCGGCGGGCTTGCCGCCGCACTACCCAAGACCGAGCATGGCAAGCCTCAACAAAGCATCATTAGCCTCCTCCATGCAGACCGTGCGCGACGTCGCGCAGTCGCGCCGCACCCGGCGTGTCCTGACCGGTCTGCTGATCTTCGTCGTATTGTTCGGTCTGCTGGGCTTCTTCGCGGCGCCGCCGCTGATTCGCCATATCGCCGAGCAACAACTCAGCAAGCAGCTCGATCGTCCGGCCACCATCGGCCGGATTGCGCTGAATCCCTATACGCTGCGACTCGAAGCCGACCGCGTGCATATCGGCGATAAAGACGGCGCGGGTGATTTCGTCGATATTTCGCGGCTTATCGTGCAGGCGTCGTGGAGTTCGCTGTTTCGCGCGGCGCCGATCGTCGACGAAGTGCAACTCGATTCGCCGCGTTTTCATATTGTTCGTTATGACGCGCAGCGTTTCAATTTCACCGATCTGATCGAGAAGTTCTCGAAACAGCCGGCCAAACCCGACAGCAAGCCGACGCTGTTCTCCGTGTCGAACATTCGCCTCGAAAACGGCCAGATCACGTTTGACGACAAGCTGCTCGGCGTGACTCATGTGATCGATCAATGGAAGCTCGGCATTCCGTTTATCGCCACGTTGCCTTCGAAAACCGACATCTTCGTCGAGCCGTTGCTGCGCGCGCGGATCGACGGTAGTCCGCTGGCGATCGACGGCAAGACCAAGCCGTTCGCCACGTCGCGTGAATCGGAAGTGTCGCTGCGCTTCGACGGGCTCGATGTGCCGCGGCTCATGTCGTATGTGCCGACCAAACTGCCGGTGATCGTGCAGTCCGGCAAGCTGTCCACCGACCTCAAGCTCAACTTCGTGATTTCGAACGACGCGCCTTCGCTGCGCGTAGCCGGCACCGTCGATATGAACGACGTGGACGTGCGGGATCAAAGCAAGGCGCCGTTCTTCGCGGCCCACGCCGTGCATGTGGCCGCCGCGACGCTCGAGCCGTTGAAGAGCCTCTATCACTTCGACGAGATCCGCATCGACGCGCCGAGCGCCGATCTGGCGCGCGATAAAGACGGCGTGTTGAGTGTCGAGCACATGTTCGCGCCGGCGCCGGTGGCGTCTGACACGGCCGCTGCGTCCGCACCGGCGACGGCATCGGCTGCTGCATCGGCGGCCAGAACTGCTAGCGCACCGGCCGCCGCATCTGGCGCCGCCGCGACGGAAACGGCTGCGGCTCCGCCGCTGGATCTGGCGATCAAACGCTTCGTGCTGAATGACGGCACCGTGAATGTTCACGACGAAGCGGCTTCGCGGCCCGTCGACGTCGGTCTGCAAAAACTGGCTGTGGCGCTGACCGATTTCTCGACACTCGCCACCGCGCCGGCGCATTACACGCTGAATACCGATTTCAAGGACGGCGCCGGTTCGCTCGGCGCGGCAGGCGCGTTCGGCCTCGTCGCGAAGACCGCGAGCGCGAAGCTCGATCTCAAGTCGCTGAAGCTGCCGCTGCTGCAGCCCTATATCGACACCGCAACCGCCGCGCAAGTGACCGACGGCGCGCTGTCCGCCACGGTGAATATCGGCGCGAACTGGTCGAAGGAGCCGGTCGCTGTGATGGTCGCCGACACGCAGCTCGATCTGCAATCGCTGAAGCTGGCGGCGCGCGGCAGCAAGCAACCGCTCATCGCGCTCGCGCAGGCGCACGTGACGGTCAAGCAGGTTGACGTGGCGGCACGCACCGCCGACATCACGAGCGTCGAGACGACCGGTCTCTCGGTCGACGCGCAACGCCTGAAAGACGGCAGCATCAATCTCACGTCGCTGGCCGGTCCGCATGAAGTCGAGCAGCAGCGCACGGCGATTCACGCGGTCAAGAAGGCGCAGGCGCAAGGGCCCGCGTGGCACTACAAGATCGGCGAACTGAACCTGAAAGACGCGACCGCCAATTTCACCGACAACACCACGCCGCAACCGGTGCGCCTGAGCATCACGCCATTGCAACTCAAGGTGCAGCAGATCAGCGACGACCTGAGCCGTCCGCTGCCGATCGACCTACAGGCCACGTTGAACAAGAAGGGCACGCTCGGCGTGAAGGGCGACGTCACGGCCACGCCGCTCAAGGTCGCGGTCAAGGTGAACGCGAACCGGCTCGACGCGGCGGCGTTCGAACCGTACTTCGGCAGCAAGCTCAATGCGGTGATCGCGAGCGCGTTGCTCAACGCGAACGGCGAACTGGCGCTGAGCCAGACGAAGTCGTTGAAGGCGAACTATCACGGCGACATGGCGCTGGTCGACGTGCGGATGCTCGACAAGGCGACCTCCGACCCGTTCGCGGGCTGGGGCTCGCTCGCGCTGACCAACCTCAAAGCCGATTACGACGAGCGCGGCACGGAAGTGGACGCGGGCAAAGTCACGTTCACGAAGTTCTACGGACGCGTGCTGCTCGACGCGCAAGGCAAGCTCAACCTCAAGGATGTGGTCGCGCATGAAAGCGGCGCGCCCCAATCGCTGACGCGCGACAAGAGCGGCGCCGAACCGGTGCCGCTGACACCGCAAGCGCCTGCGGTGGCGGCAGCACCGGCGCCGGTTTCGTCGACTACACCCGCCACACCCGCTACCGTGACGGCCGCTACGCCGCCGCAGAGTCCCGTCAAGCTGCACTTCGGTCAACTGGTGCTGCAGCAAGGCCGCGTGACCTATACGGACAATTTCATCAAGCCGAATTTCACGGCGAATCTGGTCGGCATTACAGGCACGATCGGCGCGTTCGGGACGCAATCCACGACGGCCGCGCCGGTCGACGTCGCCGCAAAACTGGCGGCCAACGGTCCGCTATCGATTCGCGGGACGGTCAATCCGCTGATCGAGAAACCGGCGCTCGATCTGACGGCGAGCGCGCACGATATCGAGCTGACCAACCTCACGCCATATTCGGCGAAGTATGCCGGCTATCCGATCACCAAGGGCAAGCTGAACGTCGATCTGCACTACCAGCTCGCTAACGATCAGTTGAACGCGAACAATCACCTGTTCATCGATCAGCTCACGTTCGGCGACCACGTGCAGAACGATACGGCGACCAAGTTGCCGGTGCGTCTCGCGATCTCGCTGCTGAAGAATTCGCGCGGTGAAATCGACGTGAACCTGCCGGTCTCGGGCTCGTTGTCGAATCCGGAGTTCAGCATTGGCGGCCTGATCTGGCATGCGGTGCTCAATCTGCTGCAGAAGGCGGTGACCGCGCCGTTCTCGCTGATCGCCAACGCGTTCGGCGGCAGCGGCGAGGAATTGGGCTATGTCGAATTCGAGCCGGGCTCCGCGAAACTCACGGACGCCGACAACAAGAAGCTCGACACGATCGTCAAGGCACTGGCCGACAAGACGTCGATCAAGATGGACCTGATCGGCCGCGTCGACCCGGCTGTCGACGAACCCGCGTTGCGCACGCAATACGTGGACCGTCTGGTCAAGCAGCAGAAGATCAAGGACGTGGTGGGCAATGGTGAGAGCGTCGATCTGTCGACGGTCACGGTCGATCCAAAGGATTACGACAAGTATTTGACCCAGGCCTACAAGTCCGCCGACTTCAAGAAGCCGCGCAATTTTGTCGGCCTGACCAAGAGCCTGCCGAACGATGAAATGAAGAGCGCGATTGCCGCCAACGCGCCGATCGACGACGCCAGCCTGCGTCAGCTCGCGCAGCAGCGGGCGCAGAGCGTGCAGCAGTATCTGGACGGCAAGATCGACAGCAGCCGCGTGTTTATCGTTGCGCCGAAGCTGAACGCCGACGGTATCAAGGACAAAGGCGCGACCACACGGGTCGACTTTGGCTTGAAGTAACGTTATCGGGGCGGCGAACGTGGCGTGCAGCACGGGCGCGTGAAGCCACGTGAAGCCGCGCAAAACCACGCGCCGCGCAATCAGGCGGCGCGCGTCGGCTTCTTCAACGCGGTCTGCTCGATCACACGCGCGAGCGTGTCGAACGCGGGGCCGATCTTCTCGTTCGGCACGCACGCATAGCCCAGCAGCAAACCGCGCCGCGCGGGCGTATCGCTGCTGTAGTAGCTCGCGAGCGGACGCACGATCACGCCGGCATCGTAAGCGGCGGCGGTCACCGCGCGATCGTTCGCGTGATCCGGCAAACCGAGCACCAGATGCAGACCGGCCTCGTCGCCCATGACCGGCAGTTCGCTGCCGAAGCGCGCGGTGATCGCGTCGATCAGAATCTGCCTGCGCTCGCCGTACAACGCACGCATGCGCCGAACGTGCGACGTGAGATGGCCGTCCATAATGAAGTCTGTCATCACCGCCTGCTGCATCAACTGCCCCTCGCGGTACAACTCCGCGACGCCGGTCCGGAACGTCTCCACCAGATGCTCCGGCGCGATCATGTAGCCGATCCGCAAGCCGGGAAACAGCATCTTCCCGAGGCTGCCCACGTAGATCACCTGCCCGGCCTCGTCGAGTCCTTGCAGCGATGCGAGCGGCCGGCTGCCGTAGCGGAACTCGCTGTCGTAGTCGTCCTCGATGATCCAGACGTTGTGCTGACGCGCGTATTCGAGCAGCGTGCGGCGGCGCGCGAGGCTCATCACCATACCGAGCGGATATTGATGCGATGGCGTGACGAGCGCGAGGCGCGGCGGCTGTTGCAGATCCTGTTCGCGCGGATTCAGACCTTCGGCGTCCACGGGCACCGGCACCAGCGTGATCCCCGACGATTGCAGCACGCTGCGCGCGCCCCAATAACAGGGCTCCTCGACCCACGCGCGATCGCCGACGTCGGTCAATAAACGCACCGCCAGATCGATCGATTGGTGAATACCCGTGGTGATGATGATCTGATCGGGCGTGCAATTCACCGACCGCGCCACGCGCAGGTAGTCGGACAGCGCACGCCGCAATGGCCGATAACCGCCGCCCGGTGCGTAGGTGAGCAGATCGGGATTGGCCTCTTTCCATAACCTGGCCTGCAAGCGGCTCCACGTACGCGCCGGAAACTCCGCGACGTCGGGCACGCCCGGCATGAATGCACCCCATTGCTTGGCGGATACGCCGGCTTTGTCGATCAGCCGACGCCCCCGCGTCGACAGGTCGCCGAGATCGCGTTTGGGCGGCGGTGGCGGCGGCTCCGCAGCGGGGCTCGCTTGCGTGTCGACACTGATGACCACCACGGGCTGCTTGCGCGCATTCATCGCGGCTGTGTCCGGCCTCGTGTCCGCGACGTAGGTGCCGCTGCCGGTGGTCGAGATCACGTAGCCTTCGGCGGTCAACTGATCGTAGACGTGCAGCACCGTATTGCGTGCAATGCCGAGATCTTCGGCGAGCGTGCGTGAGCTCGGCAGCTTGGTGCCGGGCGGCAACTGGCCGGTGAGAATGGCCTGCTGCATCAGTCGCAAGGTCTGTCTGTAGACCGGTTCGGCGGCCGTGCGGTCGAGCCTCGCGGCGAGCCAATCCGACAAGATCACGGTGTCCAAGTGGTTCTATCCGGAATAATGAAATGGTTCCATATTGTAGAACCGTAACGGTCTATAGTGAGCCACGCAATTGACACAATCCCGCTGTTTTGCAGGGGGAGCCAGATGGATCGCAGAGGAGACTGGAGCGATGAAAACCGATGACGTGATCGTCAGCTTTCGCGGCGTGCGCAAGACCTACGACGGCGAAACGCTGGTCGTCAAACAGCTCGATCTGGACATCTATCAGGGCGAATTCCTGACGTTGCTCGGGCCGTCGGGTTCGGGCAAAACCACTTGCCTGATGATGCTGGCGGGTTTCGAATTTCCCACCGGCGGCGAGATCTGGCTCGACGGCACGTTGCTCAATACGGTGCCGCCGCACAAGCGCAACATCGGCATGGTGTTTCAGAACTACGCGCTGTTTCCGCACCTCACAGTCGAGCAGAATGTGGCGTATCCGTTGACCGTGCGCAAGGTTTCGGCGCAGGAGCGTGCGGAGCGCACGCATAACGCGCTGAAAATGGTACGCATGGAGAGCTTCGCGAAGCGTTATCCGGCGCAGTTGTCGGGCGGCCAGCAGCAACGTATCGCGCTCGCCCGCGCCCTGGTGTTCGAGCCGAAGCTCGTGCTGATGGACGAACCGCTCGGCGCGCTGGACAAACAGTTGCGCGAACACATGCAGTACGAACTCAAGTCATTGCACGAGAAGCTCGGCGTCACCTTCGTGTACGTCACGCACGATCAGGGTGAAGCGCTGACCATGTCCGATCGCGTCGCCGTGTTCGATAAAGGCATCGTGCAACAACTCGATACCGTGGACCGTCTGTACGAATCGCCGTGCAACGAGTTCGTCGCCAACTTTATCGGCGACAGCAACAAGCTGCGCGGCACGATCGCGAATGTCGACGGCGAGTTCTGCGAGTTTCATCTGAGCGACGGTACGCGTCTCACCGGCCGCAATATCGGCGGTGCGCGGGCGGGCACGTCGGCCGTGGCGTGCATTCGGCCTGAGCGCATGAAGCTGGCCAATCGCGCCGTGAACGGCGAGCGGCGCGCCGGCGCCAATGCGCTCAGCGGCGAAGCGCGCGGGCTGATCTATTTCGGCGACCACGTGCGGATGCGCTGCGGTCTGCCGCAGCAGGACGAGTGCTTCGTCAAGGTGCCGCTCGGCACGGCAGCGCTCGATACCTTTGCACCCGGCGCGCCGGTCGCGTTGGAATTCGCGCCGGAGCATCTGCGGGTTTTTGCCGAAGCATAAACAGGTTGAGCGTATTGGTTGCAGTGAACACGCCGGACGTGCAACGCGCCCGACGTGGGTAAGTCTTTTCAGCAGCACATAACAAAACCGCGTCGTACATAGATTTGAAGCACATCACCCAAGGAGAGCAACACACCATGAGCAAGATCGTGAAATCGCGCTGCGCCATCGCTGTCGGTGCTGTCGCGCTCGCGCTGGGCGCCGCGCAAGTCAATGCCGCCGAACTGACGGTCGTCAATTTCGGCGGCGCGAATGGCGACGCGCAGAAAGCGGCATTCAACCAGCCGTTCGAAACGCAGACCAGCAATAAAGTGACCGCCGTCGAATACAACGGCGAGCAGGCCAAAGTGAAGGCCATGGTCGAAGCCAAGCACGTGAATTGGGACGTGGTGGAAGTCGAATCGGGCGACATTGGCCGCGGCTGCGATGAAGGCCTGTACGAAAAGCTCGACTGGTCGAAGCTCGGCAAGAAGTCGGATCTGATTCCTGAAGCGCCGCAAACGTGCGGCGTCGGCTTTTTCGTGTGGTCGACGGCGCTCGCGTATAACGCCGACAAGCTGAAAACGGCGCCGACCGGCTGGGCCGACTTCTGGGACGTGAAGAAATTCCCGGGCAAACGGGCTATGCGCAAGGGCGCGCGCTACAACCTCGAATTCGCGCTAATGGCCGACGGCGTGGCGCCGAAAGACGTCTACAAGGTTCTCGCTACGAAGGAAGGCCAGGACCGCGCATTCAAGAAGCTCGACGAGCTGAAACCGAATATTCAATGGTGGGAAGCGGGCGCACAGCCGCCGCAATTCCTCGTGGCGGGCGACGTGGTGATGTCCACCGCGTACAACGGCCGGATCGACGCCGCGCAGCGCGAAGGCAAGAACCTCAAGGTGGTCTGGAACGGCAGCATTTACGACCTCGACTATTGGGCGATTCCGAAGGGCACGCCGAACAAGGCGCTGGCCGAGAAGTACATCGCCTATTCGATCTCGTCGAAGCCGCAACAGGACTACGCGCATAACATCGCCTACGGTCCGGTGAATGTGACGGCAATCAAGGCGCTCGACGCGAAGACGCTCGCCAATCTGCCGAACTCGCCGGCCAACGGCAAGAACGCCGTGCTGCAGAACCTCGCGTTCTGGACCGACCATGGCGATGAACTGGAGCAGCGCTTCTCGTCGTGGGCTTCGAAGTAAGCGGTTGAGTTTGAGAAGGCGCGGTTCGATCGATAGTGAGCCGCGCCGTATCGATGCAATGAAACGTTCGCGCTTATCCGATGGATGCGCGCGAACGTTCAGATGGAGACGGGTGTGACTACGATGACGATCGCCGCCGATTCGACGCCTGAAGCAAGTGGCCGACTCAAGCGTGAACTGAAGGCCGCGGAATCGAAAAAACGGGCCATGGCCTTGCTGTTGATCGCGCCGCTCGCCATTTTTCTGCTGTTGATTTTCGTCGTGCCGATCGGCGCGCTGTTGACGCGCGCGGCGCAGAATCCGGAAGTGGTCGGCGCGCTGCCGCATACGCTGAATGCGCTGAGCGCCTGGGACCGCAAGACGCCGCCGCCGGACGCCGCTTATGCCGCGCTAGCTACCGACCTCACCGCAGTCGCCGACGGCGACGGCATGGGCGCGCTCGCACGCCGCCTCAACGTGGAGATTCCCGGTTATCGCTCGCTGGTTGCAAAGTCCGCGCGCGCCATGCCGTTCGTCGACGACAACAACAAGCCGCTGCAACTGACGCCCGCGCAGGTTCACGCCAAATTCGTCGAACTGGACGAACGCTGGAACGACGTCACTTACTGGCAAGCCATCGCCAAGAACTCGGGCGTGTATTCGGCGTTCTACCTGCTCGCTTCGCTGGATCATAAACAGGACGCGTTCGGTCACATCATACCGACCGATCCCGATCAGCAGATCTACCTCACCGTGTTCGGCCGCACCTTCGTGATCGGCGCGGTCGTCACGTTCTTCGCGTTGTTGCTCGGCTATCCGCTCGCGTACTGGATTTCGACGCTGTCCGAGCGGCGTGCGAATCTGGTGATGATCCTCGTGCTGATTCCGTTCTGGACTTCGATCCTCGTGCGCGTGGCCGCATGGATCGTGATTCTGCAAGGCGAAGGGCTGGTGAATAAAGCGCTGATCGCGAGCGGCCTGATTCACGATCCGCTCGCGCTGCTGTTCAACCGCACCGGCGTCTACATTTCGATGACGCACATTCTGTTGCCGTTCATGATTTTGCCGCTGTACAGCGTGATGAAATCGATCCCGCCCACGTATCAGCGCGCCGCGGTGTCGCTCGGCAGCCATCCGTTCGCCGCGTTCTGGCGCGTCTATGTGCCGCAGACCTATCCGGGCATTGGCGCGGGCGCCTTGCTGGTGTTCATTCTCGCGATCGGCTACTACATCACGCCGGCTTTGCTCGGCGGCCCGGGCGATCAGATGGTCAGCTACTACGTCGCGTACTTCACCAACGTCACGATCAACTGGGGCATGGCGTGTGCGCTCGGCGGTCTGCTGCTCGCCGCGACGCTCGTGCTGTACGTGATCTATGGACGCTTCACGCGTTCGTCATTGAGCCTTGGCTGAACGGAGTCTATTACGATGAAACTTGCCAAGCCCTTGTTCGCGCCGCATACGTCGATGGTGGAGCGCGTGTGGTATTTCGCGCTGCGCGCACTGGCCGTGCTGACGCTGCTGTATCTCATTCTGCCGGTGCTGGCGATCGTACCGCTGTCGTTTTCGTCGAGCACGTTTCTGGTGTATCCGATCCCGGGCTGGTCGCTGCGCTGGTATCAGAACCTGCTCGCCTCCGATGAATGGCGCACGGCCGCCAAAAACAGTTTCATCGTGGCGCCGTCGGCAACGATCGTCGCGACGGTGCTCGGCACCCTGGCGGCGATCGGGCTGACCAAAGCGAACTTCCGCGGCAAAGGGCTGCTAATGGCGATCCTGATCTCGCCGATGATCGTGCCGGTGGTGGTGGTCGGCGTCGGCATGTATCTGTTCTTTGCGCCGCTTGGGTTGGCCAATACGTATATCGGGCTGATTCTCGCGCACGCGTCGCTCGGCGTGCCCTTCGTCGTCACGACGGTCGCGGCCACGCTGCAGGGGTTCAATTACAACCTGGTGCGCGCCAGTTTGTCGCTGGGTGCGAATCCGGTCAAAACGTTCTTTCGCATTACGTTGCCGGTGATCGCACCGGGCGTTATCTCGGGTGCGCTGTTCGCGTTCGCGACATCGTTCGATGAAGTGGTCGTCACGCTGTTCCTTGCCGGCGCGGATCAGACCACGCTGCCGCGCCAGATGTTCACCGGCATCCGCGAGAACATCAGCCCGACCATTGCGGCGCTCGCAACGATTCTGATCGTGTTCTCCACGGGCCTACTGTTGGCGCTCGAATGGTTGCGAGGCCGCAATGCCGCGCGCGCGGTCAAGGCCTGAGGTTCATGATCGAGACTGCGACGTTGGATATTTAAGGTTCCTTACATTCTGCAAAGTTCCGAACCGTTTCTAAGATTGTTCCCATTCCCCGTGTGTCTGCGTCTGTTCATACTCTGAGCCCTCTTCAGCAAGATGCGCTCGACGCAGACAGTCAATGAAACTCCAGCTAACCCTGCTTGTCTGCGCGCTGACCTTAACGGGCTGCGCGGACCGTGCTGCGCGTGAGCGGCTAGGTATCGAAGACGCCTCCGTGTTGAGAACAGGCATTGGCGCCACGCAGGACGAACCTGCGGGCGCGGCGAACTCGCAATGGGTGAATGCTTACGCGCCGATCGCGAACAGCCGCGCTGCGATGACGTCGTTACAGGAACGCCTCGATCGCGCGCCCGGTAGCCGCAACGACTATTTTCGAGCGAAGGCGCAATGCTGGCTGGACGCCGCCCAGCAGGCGCGACAAGCGCATGATCAATGGGGCTTCGTCGAGGAGGCGATCGGCCAGGCCGCGACGATCACGGTCGGCGTTGAGCGCGGCACACCGTTATCGGCTGCGAATGCCGCGTTGCGCACTGTGTCCACGGTACGTCCTGATCTGTGGGGGATCGTCAACACAATCAAGGCAGATCCCGCCCTCGCTCAATGTCCGCCAGCGCAGCCGCCGCTTGCCTGCGCCGAAGTCGAACTGATGCAGGCGGGGCATGACGCATGGATACGTAGTTTCGCCGATGCCGAGAAGCACCTGCCTGACGTCAAAGACAAGCTGCGCAAATCGGCCGAAACAGCGGTGCAATGCAAGCAGGCCATGTCGGCATCGGTGCCCGTGTCGGCGTTGCCGGTAAAAGCGCCGCAAACAATGACGCTGCGGGCGGACTCGCTGTTCCGTTTCAACGACGCCTCGATATTGCCGGCTGGACAGCGCCAACTCGATGACGTGGTGAGCGCGCTAAAAAACGCGCCTGCCGTTCACGCCTTGCAGGTCACCGGCTATGCGGACCGTCTTGGCGGCGCGGCCCGCAATCAGTGGTTGTCGACGCAACGTGCGCAAACCGTCGAGCAGTATTTGCGCGCGCGTGGCGTGACATTGCCGATTACCGCGCGAGGTCGAGGCAGTGCGAATCAGCGGGTTGAATGCCATCAGAGCAGGCAGGACGCTTTGGTGCGATGTCTCGCACCGAACCGTCGTGTCGAGATAGAGCTGGTGGGCGCGGCGGCTTAGCGGGTTCTTCTGTCGAGCGTGTCTCTGTGCGAAACGGAGCCACTAACCTGAAACGCGGCACATTCTCGTCGCCATGCGACAACCGCCACTAGCGTGCAGGGGTGCGGCAGTACTCGCCGGTCCTCTGTCTTCCATGCTCGGAACGAGCGAAAGCGCCGCACGAATTAATGCATCGTCAGACCAGATGGCGTCGACGATTTGTGCGGCAAAGGATTTTTTAAAAAGGAAAGTAAACCATGTCAACTATTCTGGTTATCGATGATCATCCGGCATTCCGGATGGTTATCAAAATGCAACTCATGCAATTACTCGGTATCGAAGAAGTCATCGAAGCCGACAATGGACAAACCGCTGTCGAGCTTGCCCGGCAATACACGCCGAAACTCGCCATATTGGACCTCGACATTCCGCGCATCAGCGGGCTCGATGTGATCCCGCGTCTGAAGCTTGCGCATCCGGCGATTCGTGTGCTGGTTTTGTCTGGACACGACCCCGCCATTTTTGCGCCGCGCGCGATGCGCTCCGGCGTCCACGGCTTCGTAGGCAAGTCGCAGGAAATGAAGGAGATCTTGCGCGGCGTGGAGGCGGTATTAGCGGGCTACACGGTCTTCCCGGTGACCGCCAACGGCGCCGGCATCGCGCCTGCCGTCGGCATGGGTGGCGAGGAAGACAGGATCGGTCTGCTGTCGGACAAGGAACTGGTGATTCTTCAAATGCTCGCAAAGGGTCTGTCGAATAAAGCGATCGGCGACGCGCTATTTATCAGCAACAAAACCGTGAGTAGTCACAAGACTCGAATCATGCAGAAGCTGGGTGCGAAATCTCTGGTCGAACTGATCGATCTGGCGCGGCGCTGCCGGATCGCCTCCATGCAATGACGAGAGCGGCTAGCATGATGACTTGCGCTATAGCTTTCGACGACGCTCATGCGCTCGCTGTAAGAACGCTTGAGTTGACCGGCGGCGACCACTTCAGCGCGCGGCGTCTGCTCGCGCTGATCGTCGAGACCAATCGAGTTGCGGTCATACAGTTACGCGACGGTTTCGCGGCGCAGTCCTGGGATAGAGTGGGCAGCGCGGCGCATCGAGTGGCCGGATCGGCCTGCCTACTTGAATGTACCGAACTGATTGCGTTTCTGACGGAGTTGCAAGTGGCGGCGCGCGAGCGCGAAATCGCAACGGTATCCGCGCTCATGCAACGCGCGATCGACGCATTGGAGCGTCTCGACATGTCTATCACCGTGGCGCTCGATTCGGCCCTTCTGCGCTGAGTCACGCATTTTTCCGGCACCGGTTTGACGCTCAGTCGCTGATTCCCGAGCCGACGATCATCAAGCGTTCGCGTGCGTCGTCCGAAACCTCGCGTACCAACGCCGCAGTTCTCGAAGACGCGGTATTCCGATACCACTGGTATCGAGCCATGACCCTGGGTATATAGTTCATCGTCTCGATGTACGGCGGTATCTGCCCGCCATACTTTTGTACCGCACCTTCTCCGGCGTTATAAGCAGCAAGCGCGAGTGACAGATCACCGAACTGGCCGATCAGCGCTTTCAGATAACGCGCGCCCGCAGCGATATTCTGACGCGGGTCGAACAGATTGGACGCACCGTGCCGTGCGCCGGTCGCGGGCATTAACTGCATAAGACCCGTTGCGCCTTTGGGCGACACCGCTTGCGGATTACCTCCGGACTCGACATCGATCACTGCCATGAGCAGCGCGCTATCCACATCGGCGAGGCGCGAGGCTTCGTCGATCAATGGCGACAAGGCCATGACGCGCGAAACAGCCGAAGCGGACAGGGGCCGCGCCGCAGCGCGTGATATCGAGTTGCCCGGCGGGATCGCGATGGAAACCGGCTTCGCGGCGACGGCGGCTTCGTCGTTCGTGGTCATTCCGCCGATCATCATCACCACGCTCGGAGCGTGATGTGCGCGAGCTGACGCGTCGGCAGTTTGCGCGCGGCACGGCAGCGCGATGATGCCCGCAGTCATTGCGACAACCGGTAATAGCAGAGGCAAGCGCGCATTGGTCACCGCCTTAGGCAGCGCAATAGCCCATCGCGTCGCGCTGCGACCTCTCACTGCCGGACTGCGTCCGTTCACCCGAAATATCATCAATTACCCGTCGGATTCGGCGAATCGTTCAGCGCCGATGCTCTCAACGGAGACTGCATGCGCACGATCGCTTCCGAGTCCAGGGCGATCGGCCAGCGGCCGGTTGCGACGCCATCCTTGAGTTGCGTCTTGCACAACACGTCAGCGTTCCTGGGCGCGCCATAGGGGTCCTGATTTGCTGGCTCACGGGTTAGAAGACCCATTGTGCCGATGCTGCCGATCACGTTGGTCGCGTAGTAAATGACCTTGTTCACCAACGGCACATAGAGGGTGTAGCAATAGTGCACGTGGATCTTCAGCAGATTGGCGTCCTGGATGTTCACGCCGGAAGTGGCCGCGGACGCAATAGCAGCGTCGCGGTACATCAGCGAATCGTTGGGAATCTCGCTATAGTTCGCCGCCTGGTCCGGATAGTGACGAGGCCGCGAATAGTCCTGTATCGCGGCCGAAGTCGGGTTGAGCACGGTGATGATGCTGTAGTTCGCGGCAGCGGTCTGCGCCTTGGCAAGCGCGGCGCTGACACCCTCGGCGCTCGCCTGACGCGCGTAAAGCGGCGCCAGACCCCGTGCGAGGCCGCTTCGCATGGCTTGCATGGAGCCGTGATTCACCGCGCCTTCGCGCGCGGCTTCCAGGACCGCCACGTCCAACGTCGACTTCGCTTGATAGAGCAGCACGAACTGCAAAATACCGAAGCAGACGAATAGCAATGCCGGCGCGATGATGATGAATTCCGCCATCGATTGCCCCGACTGCCGGACTCTGCGCGGTTGCTGCGTCGATGTTGATCCCGATCCTGAGCGGCGCGCCGCTAGCCGCCGCGACTTAAAAAATGCCGCGCTCACGAGACCGCCTCGAAAGCCAAACAATCGCCGACCGCGAGTCGAAGTCGACGTGCCGCGCCGGCTGACATCTCCAGCGTCTGAGCCGCGCGAAAGTCGAGCACCACACGGCGCCTAGGTACACCGTGGTAGATCGCCACGATGCGCTGCCGCCGGTTCAGAAACACTACGTCGATAGCGAAGCGCATGCCGAACGTATGCACCGAACCGCAGCGTTTCATCAGCAAAGCTTCGTCGGCGGACAGGTGGTCGCGACCTAGCAGACCTCGCAATCGCTCCCGCGCCGTCTCGGTCACCTCGACCGCGACGCCGACGTCACGGCCATCCAGATAGAGATGCGCCGTTCTCACAGCAGACCCTCCTGCACGAACTTCATTACGATTGGGAAGCCGAGCACGATAAACGTAATCGGAAAAATGAACACGAGTAGCGGAAACACGAGTTTTACCGGCGCCTCCATCGCCTGTTTTTCGGCTCGCTGAAATCGCTCCGAGCGGCGCTGCTCGGATTGAAAGCGCAACGACTTCGCGAGTCCCGATCCCATGCGCTCGGCCTGGACCACCGCGCCGACCAGGTTCGTGACTTCCTTGATGCGCAAGCGATCGTCGAAACGGCGCAGTGCTTCCGTGCGATTCAGTCCGGATTTGAGGTCGCGTAGCACGTGCTCGAGCTCCCAGCGCAGAGGACCTGCCGGTCCTTTTTCCACCGCTTTCTGAATCGCACCGTTGATATTCAGCCCGGCTTCGACGGCGAGCGTCAGGAAGTCGAGAAAAATCGGCAGATGTTTAAGGATTTGCGAGATACGGCGGCGACGCACGTCGCGCGTCCAGATACGTGGGTAGTAATAGCCGAGCAGGGCCGCACCGATCACCGCGAGTATCGAGAACATGCCGAGCGCCAGCATCAGCAGAAGCACCACGAGCGCCGCCATGATCGAAGAGATGATGGACAACGCGATGAACTGTCGTGCGTTCATCAGAAACGTGAGCGACGTCAGGCGCAATTGGAGATCGGTCCGCTCCACCAACTGCTTGCTGAATTTACCGCCGAAATGATGGACCACGAAGTTGACGAGCGGCCATAGCGGCCGCAGCGACCTGGGCAGCGGATCGAGAAAGGCGCGATCTTCCTGCGGCACCGAGGCGGCCAGGCCGTTGATCGACTTATAGCCGACGCCGGCGATAAAAATCACGCCGAGACTAACGGCGAATGCGATGAATAGGAGCATAGGTCACACGTCGATGTTAGTGATCTTGGAGATCGACAGATAGCCGAGACACTCCATGACGCCGATGACGGCCAGTGTGGCCCAGCCGACAGGTTCATTGAACAGCGGCGCCATCGCTTTCGGTTCCATGAAGCGCAGCACGAGCATCAGAAAGAGCGGCAGGCACGTCATCACAATGCCTTGCATCCGGCCCTGGGACGTTAGCGCCTTGATCTTGCCGTCCATCTGGATTTTTTCGCGCAGGGTGCGAGCGACCGACTCCAGCGCCTCGGCGAGATTGCCGCCTACTTCGCGCGCGATCGTCACCGCTGCCGTCATCATCAGAAAGTCAGGAATCGGAATGCGTTTCTCCACGTTGCGCATTGCGATGTCCAGGTCGATGCCAAGACGAATCTCGCGCATCAACAGATCGAACTCTTGAGAAATGGGCGCGGACGATTCGTGTACGACGGCCTCGAGTGCAGTGGGAAAACTGGCGCCCGCGCGCAGCGCACCGGACATCATCAGCAGCGCGTCGGGTAATTGCTTTTCGAGCGCTGCAATGCGCTTTTTGCGCATGCGCCTGAGGTATTTTTTCGGCAACGTCAGCGCAACCGGCACAGCGGCGAGCGCGATCAGAATGCTGTGACTGAGCAGAAACACGAGGACCGGCAACATGATCATGACGACCATGCTCCAGGCTGCGGTTTTCTGCCGGTTCACGAACACGAACGCATCCGCTAGCGACGACTCGATTTCGCCGGCCATTTGCCGCGAGCCGGCGCGGAGCGTGGCTGTACCCATGCGGGAGATCAGAAAGATCAGGAAGAGGCTGCCGAAGAACGCCAGCGCGAGAATGATGGGGAGGCTCATGAGCGATCTCTCATTCGGCGCGCGTGAAAATGTCGGTATTCACGGGAATTCGCCTGCGAATCAACTCCTGATAGAAATCGGGAATGTAAGCCGTGGGCACGAACGTGCCGTGAATCTTGCCGTTCTCGCCGAAGCCTTCTTCTTTGAAAACGAAGACGTCCTGCAGCGTGATCACGCCCGACTCCATGCCGCTGACTTCGGTGATGTGCGTGACGCGGCGCGAGCCGCACGAGAAGCGCGACTGCTGCACGATAAGGTCGACTGCCGAGCAGATCTGCTCACGAATTGCCTGCACCGGCAGATCGAGGCCGGCCATCAGCGTCATTACTTCGAGACGTGCGATGCAGTCGCGCGGCGTGTTGGCATGCGCGGTGGTCAGCGAACCGTCGTGACCGGTATTCATGGCCTGCAACATATCCAGCGCTTCGCCGCCGCGGCATTCGCCGATCACGATCCGATCCGGACGCATCCGCAAACAGTTCTTGACCAGATCGCGAATCGGCACCGCGCCCTTGCCTTCCATGTTCGGTGGGCGCGCTTCGAGCGACACGAGATTGGGCTGCGACAGTTGCAGTTCCGCGGCATCTTCCACGGTGACGATGCGCTCGTCGTCGGGAATGTAGCTCGACAGCACGTTCAGCAGCGTTGTCTTGCCGGACCCCGTGCCGCCCGAGATGATGATGTTGGCGCCTTGCTCGACGGCGGTCTGCAGAAACTCGAGCATGTCGGACGACATCGAGCCGAACTGGAGCAGATCCTCGCCGGCAAGCTTGCGTTTGGAAAACTTACGGATCGTGATGCTGGGGCCCTTCAGGGCGAGCGGCGGGATTACCGCGTTGACCCGCGAGCCGTCGGCGAGGCGCGCGTCGACCATGGGCGAGCTCTCGTCGATGCGTCGGCCGATCGGCGCAACGATTCGCTCGATGGCGCCGAGCACAGCGCGGTCGTCGGTGAAGATCACGGGCGAGCGGGTCAATTGCCCCGATTGTTCGACGAAAATCTCGTTGTGGCAGTTGACCATGATTTCCGACACGGTCGGGTCCGCGATCAGTTCCTCTAGCGGCCCGAGCCCGATGATTTCGTCGAACACGCTTTTCTTCAACGTCTCAAGCGCAATGTCCGGTGTGCGGAAGCTCGGGTCGTGACTCAGAATATCGTCGAGCGCGGCGCCGACGGTCTTGCGCAGTTCGTCCTCTTCCATGCGCGCCACGTTCAGACGCCGCAGGTCGAGCGCGGCGATCACTTTCATGTGCGCCTGCTTGCGCAACTCGATGCCGAACGGACTGTTGATCGGCGCGACGGGCAGCTCGCCGGCAGCGGTTCTTCTTGCGTGCGCGGGCTGCATGCGGAGTGGCGCTTCGGAGGCGGGTTTGTTGCGGGTAGCGGTGTCGTGGTGTGCCGATGGCGGCCGTTGCGTCACTGGCGTGGCGATTTGCGTTGCGGTGAACGCTATCGACGAACTGGGCGAAGACGCAGCCGCTGCAAAGGAAGGCGCGCGGCCGTCGTTTAGCGACTGTTGATCCGGTGTGGCAGACGCAGCGTGCGACACGCTATGGGACGGTTGTTGAAGCGCCATATCTGCCTGAACCGTCTGCTGTGCCGACTGTGCCGATGATGCCGCCGCAGCCGTCGCGCCCCGAACGATCCTGATCGTCGTCGTGCCGATTTCGATCTGGTCTGCTTCGGTCAGCGGACCATAGCGTGTAATGGCCGAACCATTGACGAGGGTCGCCGCGATGCCGCCCTGATCTTCAATGTAATAGGCGTTGTGTTCCCTGACGACACGCGCCTGCAGCTTGCCAACCAGCAATCCCTTGACGATGACGTCGCAGCTCGCGTCCTTGCCGATCGTGCAGCCCTGTTCAACCTGGAGTGCGCGCACAGCCGCGTGGCGAGTGTGAATCTGAAGATTAAGCATGGTGCTTCTCCACGAGACCGGTCAATTTGCCGAACTGCCGATCGTGCCGACTTGCTGCGTCGGCACTTTGCCGTTCGAAGGAGGCGGCGCCGCGTCGAGCGGTCTGTTCGGCATGGCGGAGGATGGCGGTGCAGCGCTCAGCATACGAAGAGCCTCAGCCACGCCGACCGGCGGCGTGCTGCCGGACGCAGGCGACGACGCGGGTCGAGCGCCGACGTCATCCCCGGCCGGGAAGGATGGCGCTGGTGATGCCGCCGCCGCACGCGGCGCACTGCTGCGAACCGGCGTGGGAATGAGCGCGGGCGTGGGCGCGATGATGCTGCGCGGCGTGGTCGTGTGAGCCGCTTTGTCTTCGTCGTCGACGAGCGGATCCGGGTTGCCGTGCTCTGCCCGGAAGCGTTGATCCACCTTGTCGGCACGCGCCAGCAAGTTGACGTTGGGGTCCAGCTCCGGATCGGAAATCACCGGCGTCACGAAGACCACCAGATCGCTTTTCTTCGCGCGGAAGCTGTCCGAGCGGAACAACTGGCCGATGATCGGCACCTGACTGAGAAACGGCATGCCGTGAGAGTCGTTCACGGCATCCGCGCTGACGAGACCGGAAATGGCAAGCGTCTCACCGGCACGCATCGAAATGTCGGAGCTGGTGTTGCGGGTGAGGAAACCCGGCATGCCGCCGTAAGTGACCGTTGGGTCGATCTGGCTGATCTCGGTGGTCAGATGGGCGGAGATGACGTTGTTCGCATCGACGACGGGAGCAATGCTCAATTTGATCCCGTACTTCTTGTATTCGACATTGGTCGTGCCGAGCGCGCCCGACTGGGGAATCGGCACTTCGCCGCCCGCCAGGAAGCTTGCCGTACCGCCGCTCTTCGTATTCAATTCCGGCGCGGCGAGCACGAATGCGTCGCCGTTGTCGACCGCGAAATTGATCTGCGACGTGATGTTCGACGCAATGCCCGCGAGGAAGTAGTTCGTGCCCGACAGGGCCGCTTTCGCCGCGCCGCTCCCGAAGCTCGCACTGCCGCCGATCTGCGGTCCTTTGAAGGCGCTGTCCCAGGAAATGCCGAGGTTTCTCTGCGCATTGCGTGTGACTTCCATGATCTGCACCTTGAAGTGGACCGTCTTCCTGAGCGCGTCGCCTTCATCGATCCTGGTGGTATCGATCACGTTCTTCATGTCTTGCGTGGCGGACTTGACGATGCCCACCATGTCCTGATGCACGACACCGGACAAAACGATGTTCGAGCCGATGGCGTCGATGTGCAGGCCCGCGACCGATTTCAATACCGAACGCAGTTGCTCCAGCGAAGCGTTCACCTCGGCTTTGGCAATGCGCACGGTGGTTTGCAATGCAATGCCACGTTCGTTCCATACCACGAGCGACGTGATGCCGTCCTGTTCGCCGAGCAGCATCAGACTGCCGTCGACCACGTTCGCGGTGATCAGCTTGCCGTTACCGATCGCAATGCGCCGGATGGTGCCGGGAATGTGCAGGATGCGGACTTCGCCGCGAAACATTTCGAGCACGCTGGGGCTGGCGGAGGGCGCGTCCATGGTCCGCGAGTAAGCGGCCTGGGCAAGCGCGGCGGGTGCGGCCTCGCATAACATCACGCCGATAAGGGCGGACAGCAAAAACCGGCGACGCAGCGGCGTCGCATTGTGATTGACTTTCATGGTGTGAAAACTGGACTCGCTACTTTAGTTCTGCTTTGACGCGCTGGGTGCAACGGCTTTTTGCAGTTGTTGGGCAATGGCGTTGGCCTGCTCGTAGAGGCTCGGCTGACTTTGCGGCGCTGCCGGTGCCGGAGCCGGTGCGGATTGCGCCGCATGGGCCGCGGCGATGTCGGCACGAGGTGCTTCCTGCGTGGCGTTAGATGGCGCGCCGCCTTGAGGAACCAGCGGCACGAGCATGCTGGTGCTGTTGGCCCCGCCGCCGGCGATCACTTCGACGCCCTGAGCGGCGCGGCTTGTACCGATACCGGTCCCGCGCGTCAGTTGGCCCGGATCCGTGAATACCTCGCTCTCCTGAACCAGCGACGGGCCTGCGCTACCTTTGTCGTCGGCGTTGCGCAAAATCAGGCGCAAGCCGCCGATCTTCTGCGCGAGTGCGATACGCGCGACGTCTTCAACCGGAACCTGCAGCGTGACCGTGGTGTAGCCCATGCCTTCCTGCCGGCTCATCGCGCTGCTGTTGGCGTTAGCCTGGTCCTGCTGGGCCGCTTCGCCTGCGTCGCGCGGACGCATGTCCTGGCCGGTGGCGAGCACCAACACATTCGGCAGCAGCAGTTGCGCCATCTTCTTGTCGTCGGCGGATTGCGATTCGTGAAAGACCTTGCCGAGCCAGTACATATCGACGCGATTGCCGGGACGAATCAGTAGCGCGGTCGAGTTGACTGTGTCGATCTCGACGGTCACCGCGCGCTGCCCAACCGGCAGAACATCGGCGAAGTCGCGCCCGCGCAGCGAGTCGACGTCGCCGGCACGCAGAGGCAGACCCCGGCGCACCGGCTTGACGAGGTGTGACGCATGGTATTGCTGGAAGCCGTCCGCGCGGATCATGTCGTCATAGACCATGTCGCCGGGAATTTCGCGCGAGACGAACGCGGCGCTCGACAACGGCGTGCCGACCGGCACGTCTTGCGCGGGCACCACGACTTCCACGCCGGCGCGCACGCCGTGCGCGGCGATGTCGGCCTTGAGTTTGCTCTCGCGATCGTTCAGGTATCGGTACAGCAGATAGGTGAGGCCGCCGGCAACCAGCATGGCGAGGAACAGCAGCACCCAGGAGTTCGCGAGTAGCGAGCGGAGTTTGATTTTTCTAAACATGATCTATTGACCGTCGCCGGTCAGGGAAGCGATAAGGTGAAGCTATAAGCGTTGAAAAACGACCTGAAACCAGCCAGGAGCGCGGTGAATGGCGGGACGATATCGCCGGGCTGAAGCAGCAGAACGGCGACGAGCGCCGACGTGACGACGAGATATTCGGCGTAAGCCTGGCCGCGCTGTCGGCTGCGTTGCGTCGCGATAGCGTTGAGACCTCGTGTGGGTTGTGGCATCTCAACGATTCCTTGTTGCATTGATGACCGCAAAGGTCCTGCCATTGCGATCTGAAAAACTGACGTCCACGCTGTCTCTACCGAGTTGCATGGCGAACGCCGAGCCTTGAGGGGATTGAGCGCGTGAGGGTTGATAGTCAGGTTGACGGCCCAGGCTTTGCCATCCCTGCGTGGTAAGCGTGTTGCGGTAGCGTTGCGCATTCCAGCGAACGTCTCCCGGCATCTCGAGCAACCATGTGCGTCCGGTCTGCCCGGGATCGCGGCTCTCGATATCGGAGAGCACGCGGCTGTCCTCCGGTAACGGAACCGTCGCATCCGGAATGCGGTGGTCGACCGGCCGGCCGTCCATGCGGATCACGCTCATGAGACCGCGTGCGCGAGGACCTTCCGGCTGCGGCGGCAGGCTAAGCACATAGAGGCAATGGCCGTCCAGGGCGCTGAGCAACACGCCCGACGCGCTGGTCTGTCCTTTCGCCGGGACGTCTTCGCGCGTCCAGTACGCGCGGAATGCTTTCGAGACGTCGTCGATCGTGCCGGCGAACTGCACGCCGACAATCGAGGTCGGCACGCCGTTCACGAGCATGTCGCGGCCGAAGGCCTGGGTGCTTTGCGCCGGCACGGGCGTCTTGTTGCATGCCGGATCGGCCGCCGCGTGGCCGGCGACCAGCGCAGTCGCGAGGCAGCCCCAGTGCATGAGTCGATACACGAATTTCATTGCTTCAACCGCCCCGCCGGCACGACGTCCTGCTGAACGCGACCAAATTGAAGCGACGCAATTTCCGGCGCGTACTTCTGCAGGCTCATATAACCGGCGGGCGGTATCAATACGACGTTGGCGGCCGCCACGGCCTGACTGAACAACGCCTTGTTGCTGCTCGAACCGTCCGGCACCCACGTGTTGGTCACCAGTACGTTGGTGTCGGAGAACGTCAGGCCGCTGAAGGCCGGCAACGCATTGTTTTGCGGCCAAAGGCGTTTGAGCGTGTCGCTGTTTTTCGCGATTGCAATGCTGACGACGCCGGTTTGCAGCGTTTGCGTGGGCAGGTTCAGGTGCGCCGTAAATTGACTGCCGGCCGACCACTGGGCGAGGGCGGAGCCGGCCTGACTGCTGGCGGGATTGGCTGCGGCGCTGGTGCCGGCAGCGACGTCGGCCGCCGAGGTCAGCAAAGCGTTTCCGCCGTAGTCGCGCCACATTGCCGGCTGCGTGGCAGCCAACCGGGTTTGCTCGCGATCCGCGCTGGAGACGGGCGAATCGTCGCCTGCCAGGATGCGCTGCATCACTTCGCCCTTGAGTTCGGCGTCGGTCTTGCCGACAACGAGTGCGGCGGCGCCGTAGGTGCTGGACCAGCCTTCGGTTGTCGCGGGATTGCCCGGCAGATTCTTGCCGCGATCGCTGTCCGTCCACACGGTGCGTTCCCATGCGACGTAGCGCGAACCCATCAGGGTCCGGTTGCGAACGTCGTTGAATTTGCCGAGCATGACGATGGCGAACAGCAGCACGCTCATCACCATGGTCATGGAGATCAGGAACTCCACCATGGCCTGGCCGGTTTGCGCGCCTTTTCCGGTATGGAGTCGATTCATGGCTTGCCGGCCTGCGAGGTGGCCGCAATCTGGCTCGCCTGAGCCGCCGCGCGCTCGCTGGCGCTGACCGGTGCAAGCGAGGCTTGCCAGTACGGACTGAACAGACTGGGATATTCCGTCCGATGGTCGGCTCGTGCCCATTGGCCGGCGTTCAGCAGGCCACCCACGACCGCGTTGCCGAAGGACGTCTCGTCCGGGCGCACGAAATACGCGTTCGCACTCGACAGCGCGCGCATTGCACCGGCGGCTGCGTTGTCGGCCACGCTCAGTCGTCCGCCACCTTGCAGACCCACGGTCTTGACCAGGGTGTTGCTATTTCGCGTGACTTCGATGGTGATGCGCGGCGCCTGGCTCGCGAACTGCACGCCACTGATTTCCTGGTAAGGCAGCAGGCCGCCGTTGGCCGGGTCGAGCGAAGGGCCCGGACCTGCCCGGAACTGGGCCGCCATAGCGTCCGGCACTTGCAATCCGGGCGTCGAACTGCCCGTATAACCAAAGTTGAAGTAACCGCCGTAGCCCTGCCAGTCCTGCCATGCCGCGAACGGCGGATTGGTCATGAAGTTGGTGATATTGCCGTTGGCGCTGCCGCCGTAGCCGGCCACCGATTCGATCGCGCCAAAGCAACTGATCCAGAGATGGGCGGTACTGGCATCGATAGATTGCCAGCCTGCTTTGTCGCTGCGTAACTGGGTGCCGCCGGCATGCGTGACGTTGATCGTGATCGAACTATTCGCGGTTCGACACAGCACGCCGGCGCTGTCGTTCAGTTGCTGGAAGTTGGGCGCGACGCTGCGCACCGAGCTGCGATTCCTGACGAATCCGTCGAGGGTGACGGACGCCGTCGCGACGTCGGCGAAATCGTCCGCGCCGATCTTGCCGGCAGGCGCGACGGTAGCGGCATACGAGGTCCACGCCGCAAGCTGACCTGCGTTGCGCGGGCTGGTGAAATAACCGCTGGTGACATGTGTGTCCGGCTGGTTGAGCTGGGCGACGGCTTCTGCCGTGTCGGGCACGGCCGTGAAGACCGCCGCGTGATAGTTGGCTTGCGCCACGCTCAGCGCGCGGTTGAGCGAACCGATATTTCTGGCCACGGTGGGGAGCAACGCGTCGAGCGCGGCGCGCACCGGTCCTGTGTCGGCTTGTCCAATTCGTTTCGGCGTAGTCCATTGGGCCGGATGATCGGCCAGGTTGCTGACGGTGGCGTCGAGTTCCGACGTCGAGTAAGTCGCGTCGAGTTCGTCGATCCACGATTTCAGTGCGACCACCTGCGCGGCGGTGACCTGATTGGCGATCATGGCCCGGTTCGTGTAAGCAGCAAAGTTGTAGTCGCGCGCCTGCAGCACGGCGGCGCTGTACGCGGCGGCGTCGGCCGTGTTCTGAAGCTTGATTTTGGCGCTCGTCATCTGGAAAGAATTGAACGCCACGTAAAGGCCGAGACAGCCGGCCAGAAGAAAAATCAGCGCAGGGACCAGCGCCTGCCCGCTAGCGCCGGCGACCCTGCCCCTGCCCTTGCGGGCAGAGCGTTTCATGATGGATATCGACAGTCTGGGGAGATTAGTTGCCGGCGTTGTTGCTGTCGTTATACGTACCCATGTTCTTCGTCTTGTTGCCGTTGGTCGTTGCCGTGTTCGCGTTGGTCTGCGCGGTCGAGATATTGGTCTGCGCGTTCTGGCCAGACATTTCGACGGCGAGGCCGGAAGTCTGGTTGCGCAACGTTTGACCGAACAGCGAGTACACGCCGATGGCGGACACGGCAATCAGGGCGACGATGATGATGTATTCCGTCATGCCCTGACCGAGCTGCTTATTCTTGCGGCGAATTTGTGACATTTTCATAATCTTTAATTCAATTAAATAATGCAGGAGATGAGAGGTGTCTGGACACCGCTGTAAAAGTATTTGCCGTCATGGGTGAAAAATTAATTAAATAATTTCGCTTCAATAAAACGGACGAGCAACAGTGTCGGGCCGAAGTATAGAAATAGATTGGGTTCAATAATCTGCGAAATTTCCTAAATTCAGAGGGCGTAATTCCGCGTTGCCTTTCATTCATGAAACGCGTGGGTCGGCGGGTTTTCGCCTGGGCGCTATTTTGCCCGGCAGGTAAGCGCTGCCACGGCGATCGTCGAGCAATGACTGCGGAATCTCGCTGGGTGGAAGTCGATCCGATTCATGCCGAGCGCATTGAATCAGTGTGCTGTGAATTTACACGCGATTATGCGGAAATTTCCGCTTCGATTTTCTAGTTTCCTGATTTTTAGAGATAAAGCCACCGGTTAAATTTGCCACGCGTGAAAAACTCCGGGCCAGTTTCAATGTATCGGCCAGTTTTTTTGCGGGGAGCGTGTGCGCACGATTTTCAAGTCGAACTGCAAGCGGGGCTTGCCCTCTATTTAGGTAATTTATGAACAAGTCGTATATCAGCGTCTGGAATGACGCATTGGGCGCGTGGGTCGCCGCGCCCGAGACCGCCTCATCGCATGGCGGTAAAGGCACAGCGTCCTCCTGCACGATCTCGCCCGGAGTGGCTGCGGTAGCGCGTCCGGCAAGACCGTTCAAGGCGGCGCTCATGCCGATCGCAATGGCCATCGGCGCGGCAATGTCGCCTGGCACGGCGGCGGCTCAGGCAACTACGGGTAGCGGCGGTCTCGAGCTGTGCCCCGCGGGGGTAGGCGGAGTCGGGTCGTCGTGGGGCCCGCTCTCCAGCGCCGTGGGCATCATGGACTGCACAGCGCCGGCTCAGTCCGGCAGCGGGATGGCGTTTTCACTGAACAACGGGGCGGCCAGTAATGGCTCGTGGGGCTTCGCCGATAACGCGATCACTGCCCGCGTAACAGGTTATGACAACGGGCTTCTCGAGATCCAGGGGGCCGGCGGCATCTCGATGCTGAATGCCGTCAGTATGAACGGCAACAAGATCACGTCGCTGGCTTCGGGCGTTGTGTCGCAAGGTAGCGCGGACGCGGTGAACGGCGACCAGCTCTACCAGGCTACGCGATATTTCAAAGCCAACTCGCCTTCGAACGCGCCGTCGACCGACGCGTTGGCCAAAGGCGCCAGTTCAGTGGCCTCGGGCCCGTCGGCCATGGCAGTCGGCGCCAATTCCAGCGCCTATGGCGCGAACTCTGTCGCGCTGGTGTCCAACTCGGTCGCGCTGGGCGCGGGTTCGGTGGCTAGCCGTAGCGACGCGGTGTCGATCGGCTATCTGTCCGCAGACGGCAAGTCGCAGTACACGCGACAAATCACGAACCTGACGGCGGGCGCTGCGGGAACCGACGCCGTCAACGTCAACCAGCTCAACGCGGCAATCGCGGGCCTGAGCGGCGGCGGCGGTGTTACGGAAAATGCGGTGACGTATGACAGTTCCGCGTCCACGTTGATTACGCTCAAGGGCGCAAGCGGCACCCGGATCACGAATCTGACTGCGGGCGATATTTCGTCGGCGTGGAGTACGGATGCCGTGAATGGTTCGCAGCTTTACCAGACGAATCAGAACGTGACGAACGTCGTCAATAACGTTGCCAACATGTCGGGCAATCTCGCCAATGTGACGAACGTCGTCAACAACATTGTGAACAACGGCATTGCGGGCAATCCGCTCGTCGTGACGTACGACAGTTCGGCGCGCGACGCAGTCACGCTTGGCGGTGTGGGTAGTGCGAAGGCGGTCAAGCTGACCAACGTCGCGGCGGGTGACATCTCGTCGCTATCCAGCACCGACGCTGTGAACGGTGGGCAGTTGTTCCAGACAAACCAGAACGTGCACGACCTCGCGGAGAACGTCGGCCAGATCACGACGAATATTTATAACCGGGGCGTCAAGTATTTCCACACCAATTCGTCATTGGCTGATTCGTCGGCAGTGGGAGCGGATTCGGTGGCGATTGGCGGTCTCTCCATTGCTCAGGCGGCCAATTCGGTCGCGCTGGGTTCGAACTCGCTCGCAGACCGTGCCAACGCAGTGTCGGTAGGTGCGGCTGGAACCGAACGCCAGATCATGAATGTCGCGGCCGGCACGCAAAGTAACGACGCGGTGAACCTGGCTCAAATGAACACGGCTATCACCAATTCGTCGATCGGCGGCGGTTCGAAAGATGCCGTGATCTACGACTCGTCCGCGCACAACAAGCTGACGCTCGGCGGCGCGCTGGCCACGGTGCCGGTTGGGCTCACGAACGTGGCCGCCGGCAACGTTGTGTCGGGCAGCACCGACGCGGTGAATGGCGGTCAGTTGTCCAACACAGCGAGCAGCGTGGCCGCAGCGCTCGGCGCCGGCGCCACGGTCGGCAAGGACGGCACGGTCTCCGCGCCAGGTTACGTTATCAGCGGTACGACATACGGCAATGTGGGCGACGCATTCTATGCGCTCAATTCGGCGGCGGGCGATCTGGTCAGCGCAGCGAAGTACGTCAAGGTCATCTCGACGGCGAATGCGGCGATGGCAAGCGGTACGGAGTCGGTAGCGATCGGCGGCTCGGCCATGGCAACCGGTAGTCATGCGCTTGCCATCGGCGCGGGCGCGACCGCCGGATTCGCCAACTCGACCGCCATCGGCGTGAATGCGATCACGGATGCCGCCAATACGGTGTCGGTCGGCGCTCAGGGCGCGGAAATGCGCATCACGCACGTCGCGAACGGTCTCAATCCGACCGATGCGGCGACGGTGGCCCAGTTGGACGCGTTGCAGTCCCAGTTGTTGAAGAGCTCACAGCAAAACGGTGGCGTGAAGTCGATGCTGCTGGGTGCGGCGGTACCTGTCACTAACTACATCGCCGTAAGTTCGAACGTGACCGGCGGCGCGAACACCTCCGCGTCGTCCGATCTGAACGCCATGGCGATCGGCCCGGTGGCAGCGGCAACCGGTATCAATGCGCTGGCGGTCGGCGGAGGTTCTGCTGCGGGCAGCAACGCTTCTACGGCGGTTGGATCGGGCGCGGGCGCATTGTCGGTCAATTCGACGGCGATCGGCGCGGGCGCCACGGTTGGCGCCGTATCGGATAATTCGGTGGCGATCGGTTACAACGCCCGCGCCAGCGCGCTCAACGCGACAGCGTTGGGTGGTTTTGCAAGCGCGACGAGCGCGGGGTCCGTCGCGATGGGTTACAACTCGTTCATTAATCCATCTGCTACGAACGGCATGGCGTTGGGGTTAAACGCATCGGTCAGCGCGGTGAACGGGGTCGCGATCGGCTACAACTCGATCGCGGATCGTGCCAATGCGGTGTCGGTGGGGAGTTCGAGCAGGCAGAGTCAGATTACTTACGTCGCGGCGGGTACCAACAATACCGACGCGGTGAACGTCAAACAGTTGTCCGGCGTGATCTCCACGATCGGCGGCGGCGCTGCGATGAATTCGGACGGCACGATCAAGAATCCGAGCTTCGCGGTTGGCGGTCAGACGTACACCGACGTTGGCTCGGCTATTGCCGCCGCAGCCGCTACGGGGTCGGCCAATTCGGTGCAATACGACACCACTGCGCGGTCCAAGGTGACGCTGGGCGGTACGGGTTCGACGGTACCGGTGACGTTGTCGAACGTCGCCAACGGCGTGGCTAACAACGACGCGGTCAATGTGGCGCAGTTGCAGGCCATGGGCGCGACCATCGGCACCAGCGGTGTGGTGACGAACAGCTTTGTGGCGTACGACGACACGTCGCGCGGCTCGATCACGCTGAAGGGCACGGGCGGCACGACGATCACGAACGTGAAGGCCGGCGCGCTGACGGCCACGAGTCTGGACGCGGTGAACGGCAGCCAGCTCTATCAGACGAACGCGAATGTGGCGAACGTTGCAGGCAACATGGCGAACGTGACCAACACGGTCAACAACATCGTCGTCAACGGTGGCGGCATCAAGTATTTCCACGTGAATTCGACGTTGGCCGATTCGTCGGCAAGCGGGACGAACGCGGTGGCGATCGGCGGCGCGGCGAGCGCATCGGCGGCTAACTCGGTCGCGTTGGGTTCGAACTCGGTGGCGAATCGGGCAAACGCGGTGTCGGTGGGGGCGGCCGGTTCGGAGCGCCAGATCGTCAACGTGGCCAACGGTACGAACGGCACAGACGCGGTGAACATAGCGCAGTTGCAGGCCATGGGCGCGACCATCGGCACCAGCGGTGTGGTGACGAACAGCTTCGTCGCGTACGACGACTCGACCAAGGGCAAGGTGACCTTCGGCGGCACGGGTGCAACGAAGACGGTGACCCTGTCGAACGTCGCCAACGGTGTGGCGAACAACGACGCGGTGAACCTCGCGCAGCTCAAGCAGATGGGCGCGAGCATCGACACCAGCGGCGTGGTGACGAACACCTTTGTGGCGTACGACGACACGTCGCGCGGCTCGATCACGCTGAAGGGCACGGGCGGCACGACGATCACGAACGTGAAGGCCGGCGCGCTGACGGCCACGAGTCTGGACGCGGTGAACGGCAGCCAGCTCTATCAGACGAACGCGAATGTGGCGAACGTTGCAGGCAACATGGCGAACGTGACCAACACGGTCAACAACATCGTCGTCAACGGTGGCGGCATCAAGTATTTCCACGTGAATTCGACGTTGGCCGATTCGTCGGCAAGCGGCACGAACGCGGTGGCGATCGGCGGTGCGGCTAATGCATCGGCGGCTAACTCGGTCGCGTTGGGTTCGAACTCGATCGCGAACCGTGCAAACGCAGTGTCGGTGGGGGCGGCTGGTTCGGAGCGCCAGATCGTCAACGTGGCCAACGGTACGAACGGCACAGACGCGGTGAACATAGCGCAGTTGCAGGCCATGGGCGCGGACGTTAACAGCAGCGGTGTGGTGACGAACAGCTTCGTCGCTTATGACGATTCGGCCAAGGCCAAAGTGACGTTGGGCGGAGCCGGATCAACTACGCCGGTGACGTTGACGAACATCGCCGCGGGTAAAGTTGCTGCGACAAGCAGCGATGCCGTGAACGGATCGCAGTTGTACAAGACGGCGAATTCGATCGCCAAGGCAATGGGCGGTGGTGCAGCCACGCTCGCCGACGGTACGATGTCGGCGCCGTCGTATGAAATCACGGGCTCGACGTACAACGACGTCGGTTCGGCACTGCAAGCTGTCGACGGGCAGCTCGGCCAAATCAACACGAACTTCTCCACCAACCTGAAATACGTCAAGATCGTCTCGACGGCTGCCTCGGCACAGGCAAGCGGCGCCGAGTCGATCGCGATCGGCGGTAACGCCATGGCGACCGGCGATCACGCATTGGCAATCGGTTCAGGCTCGACCGCGACCTACCGCAATTCGACGGCGATTGGCGTGAACGCCATTACAGACGCGGATAACACCGTGTCGGTCGGCGCCCGCGGCGCGGAAATGCGTATCACGCACGTAGCGAACGGCCTCAACCCGACCGACGCGGCAACGGTGGCGCAGTTGTCTGCTCTGCAGACGCAACTTTTGCAGAGCACGCAACAAACCAACGGTCTGAAATCGATGTTGCTAGGTGCAACGCCCGCGGTGACGGACTACATTGCCGTGAGTCCGAACGTGACGCAGGGTAGCAGGACCTCTGCGTCGATTGACCTGAACGCCATGGCAATCGGTCCGGTGGCTGCCGCTACCGGCATCGGTGCGCTGGCGGTCGGCGCGGGCTCTATTGCCGGGAGCAACGCGTCGACGGCTGTCGGTTCGTCTGCGATGGTTGGGTCGATCAATTCGACATCGATCGGCGCGGGCGCCCAGGTGGGTGTCGAATCGGACAACTCGGTGGCGATCGGTTACAACGCGCGTTCGAGCGCGATGAACGCGATGGCCATGGGTACGTCTGCCAGCGCTACCAGTGCGGGTTCTGTTGCGCTTGGCTACAACACGTTCATCAACCAATCCGCCACGAACGGGATGGCGCTGGGTATGAATGCGTCGGTTAGCGCCGCGAACGGTGTCGCGATCGGCTACAACTCGGTCGCCGATCGTGCGAACGCGGTCTCGGTCGGCAACAGCAAGCAGCAGAGCCAGATCGTCAACGTGGCTGCCGGTACGCAAAACACCGACGCGGTGAACCTCGGCCAGATGACGGCCGCGATTACCGCTGCGTCCAGTGGCGGCTCGCCCAACGCTGTCGTCTACGACACTGCTGCGCATACTTCGGTGACGCTGGGCAACGCAGGTTCGCCGGTCAAGTTGGCCAACGTGGCTGACGGTTCGGCCAACAACGACGCGGTGAACGTCGCGCAACTGACGGCAATGGGCGCGACGATCAGCACAAGCGGCACGGTAACGAACGCGTTCGTCGCGTACGACGACACAACCAAGGGCAAGGTGACGTTCGGTGGCATCGGCGCTACCACGCCAGTCGTGTTGACCAACGTCGCGGCAGGCCAGATCACGTCGAGCAGCAAAGACGCGATCAACGGTGCGCAGTTGTACAACACGGCAAGCAGCACGGCGGCGGCGTTGGGTGGTGGCTCCACGGTAGGGTCGGACGGCAAGGTGTCGAAGCCGACCTACATGCTGAACGGCGCCACCTACAGTGACGTGGGTGCGGCGCTGGTAGCGGCTGCGTCAACGGGCGGTGGCGATTCGCCCGAGGCCGTCAAGTACGACACCACGTCGCATAACAAGGTGACGCTGGGCAATGCGGGTACGCCAGTGACGCTGTCCAATGTGGCCGATGGCGTGGCCAACAACGACGCGGTGAACGTTGAGCAACTGAAGGCAATGGGTGCGACGATCGGCACAAGCGGCACGGTGACGAACGCGTTCGTCGCGTACGACGACACGACCAGGGGCAAGGTCACGTTCGGTGGCATCGGCGCGACCACGCCGGTCGTGTTGACCAACGTCGCGGCAGGTCAGATCACGTCGAGCAGCAAAGACGCGATCAACGGTGCGCAGTGTACAACACGGCAAGCAGCACGGCAGCCGCGTTGGGCGGCGGCTCGACAGTGAACGCCAACGGCGTGGTGTCCAAACCGACCTATACGCTGAGCGGCAATACGTTCAACGACGTCGGCGCGGCGCTTGCCGCAGTGGACGCCAAGGCGACGACCGGTTCGGTGAACGGTGTGGTGTATGACACCTCGGCACATGACAAGTTGACGCTGGGCAATGTGGGCGTTCCGGTGACGATCGCCAACGTGGCCGCGGCCACCAGCGACGACCAGGCCGTCAACCTCAAGCAATTGAAGGACGCTGGCCTGAACGTCGACACGTCGGGTAACGTGACCAACTCGTTCGTTGCTTACGACAACTCGACCCGGGGCTCGGTGACCTTCAACGCGGGCGGCGCGCCGACCCAGTTGAAGAACGTGGCGGCTGCCAGCGACCTGACCGACGCGGTCAACTTCGGGCAGATGAAAACGTATGTCGCTCAGAACACGAGCGGCGGCGGCACGGCGAACGGCGTTGCCTACGACGATTCGACAAAGACTCGGGTCACGCTGGGTGGTGTGGGTTCCACAACGCCCGTGACCTTGACGAACGTGGCGGCGGGTTCCGGCGCAACGGACGCGGTCAATTTCTCGCAGTTCTCGAGTCTCCAAAGCCAGATCAACAACTTGGCCGGCGGTGGCGGCAATACGACCTTCGTCAACATCAACACACCGGCTAACGGCGGTACGGCTGCGGTTGCCTCGGGTTCGGATTCGATCGCGATCGGCAATGGTGCTGCGGCAACCGGCGCTACGTCGATTGCGATCGGCAAGAACACGGTGACGGCGGGTGACAACTCGGTCGCGATGGGTGCAGGGGCCACGGCGCCGAACACCAACGCGGTCGCGCTCGGTGCGAACTCCACGACGGATCGCGACAACTCGGTATCGGTCGGCTCTGCCGGTGCGACGCGTCAGATCACCAACGTCGCTGCCGGTACGCAGACCACCGACGCGGTCAACCTGGGTCAGTTGAACAATGCCATGGGCAACATGAGCAGCACGATCAACAACGTCGATCGCAATGCGGCCAAGGGTATTGCTTCGGCATCGGCGCTGAACATTGTTACGCCCTATCTGCCGGGTCGTACCACGCTGAACGCAGGTGTTGCCAACTACCGCGGCTATCAGGCTGTCGGTCTGGGCGTGTCTCGCTGGAATGAGAAAGGCACGATCAACTACAACCTGGGCGTGTCTTCGTCGGGTGGCAATAGCACCATCGTTCGCGCTGGTATCGGCATTGTCCTCGGCAACTAAACAACGGCCGCCAGGCCCTTGAATAGAAGCTTGAGGCGTTAGTTGTCTGGGTCGCACGGGAAGCTTCCGTGCGACCCTCTTTCCATGAGAAACAGACATGAAGTATTCATTGATTGCCATCGCGCTTGCCGCGATGCTCGCAGGATGTTCGTCGTCTGCCACTCGCGACCGGCTGCAAATTCAGGACCCTACGGTTCTGCAAACGGGATTCAGCGCGACGCAGAGCCAGGCCGCCGGGGCGGTGACGCCGCAGTGGATCGCAGCGTATGGCGGTGTCAGGAACGCAACGTTGTTGAGTACCGTGCAGACCCGCCTGAACGCGTTGGGCGAGCGAAAAAATAACTACTTCGGCGCTAAGGCGCAGTGTTGGTTGAATGCGGCTCGCGACGAACGCAGCGGTCACGACGGTTGGGGTTTTGTCGAGGAAGCGCTGGTCCAGGCCGATCACCTGACCGCCGCGCTTGAAACCGGTCAGGGTCTAGCCGTCGACAATCCGACGTTGCGCACCAGCGCGACGATCCGGCCCGATCTGTGGAAACAGGTGATGGCAGCGAAGACATCGCCGCTGTTCGCCCAGTGTCAGGAGGCCCAGCGTCTGGCCGCATGCTCCGAGGTCGAGTTGATTCATGCCGGCCACGAAGCGTGGGCGCGTAATTTCAACGAGAGCCAACGACTGGTGGACGGTGTCGAGCGCGGTATGCCAGGTATCGGGGCGGCGCTTGAGGCCTGCACGCCTGCGGCACCCGCGCCTGTGGCGTCGCCAATCCCGCAGAAAATGACGTTGCAAGCCGACGCTACCTTCCAGTTCGATCGAAGCGATGTTGCCGGTATGCTGCCCGCCGGCAAAACCAAGCTGGATCAACTGATTCGCGACCTCCAGCAGGCTGGCGACGTGACGGGCATTCGCGTCGAAGGCTATACGGACCGGCTCGGCAGCGATAGTTACAATCGGCAGTTGTCGGCCAAACGCGCCGAGACCGTCAGGCGCTATCTGCAGAGTGGCGGCGTGAAGACGCCGATCACGTCGCGTGGTCGTGGCAAGGACGATCCGGTGGTGCAGTGTAACGAGCGTAACCGTCAGGCTTTGATCGAATGCCTCGCACCGAACCGCCGCGTGGAGCTGGACTTTTTGCGCAGCAGTGAGCACACATCGGCGCCGCGATCGCACATGCCAACCCAACCGCAAGAGCAGCGACAACAATAAGGTAAGGGAATGGCCGGGCCTTCACGGTCAGGTCGTTCCTTTGCCCGGAGTCACTGCATAAGTGCGGCGAGCGCGGACGATGTTCGCGCTCTCTCTTCCCGGCAACTTTGCATGCCATCCACGGCATTGAATGCGCGCTCCGCGCATTGCCTGCGACGAAAAGCGCAGGCCACAAGCACGATTTATGCGTAAGGAATTTCAATCATTCAAGCGAGGAAAAATCCTTCAAATATTGCGGAAATTTCATTTATTCGTGTCGAAGAAATGTTTTATCAATGTTGTTAGTATCTAATCCGACCTCGCGTTGGGCTATTGCAATTCTGTTTTACGCCCATTAATCAAAAAAATGGAGCTATAGTGAAAAGAATTGTGATTATTGATGACCATCCCATCATTAGGGGGACGATAGCCAACGTGCTGCGCGCCGATCCTGAACTCAAGCTGGTAGGGCAGTCGGGAGACGGAGAAGACGGCCTGCAATTGATTCTGGACGAAAGCCCCGATCTGGTTATTCTGGATCTCGATTTGCCACGGCTGGACGGTTTGTCTATGATTCGTCGCATTCGAGCGCAAAATATAAAAGTGTGTATTCTCGTGCTGTCCGCCAAGCCGGAGCATGTTATGGCAACGTATACGCGCAATGCGGGGGCCAACGGCTACGTCAGCAAAGGCCGTGAAATAAGCGAATTGATTACGGCGTTAAAAACAATTCTATTCGGCTACGACTGTTTCCCCGTCGACTCCACCGATCCCACGACAGTAAGCGGACTGGCGGCCCTGTCGTCGCGCGAGGTCGAGGTGCTGCAAAATCTCGCGCGTGGCATGAGCAACCGTGACATTGCGGGTCGACTGTTTCTGAGCGACAAAACCGTCAGCACGTACAAGAGCCGCATTCAGGAAAAACTCGGGCTCTCATCATTGGCGGCACTCATCGAGTTCGCTTCGTTGCACAGACTGATCGATTGAGTTTCGCCGCTATGAATAAGATTAGCCCGTCGCATTCTTCTGCGGGTGTGCATTGTCGTACGCGGTGCCTGGTTCGCCATGTTTCTGCTGGTCATGCTTGCCCTGTTGGGTTGACTTCGATCCGTCTCGCGTCGGTATTGGGGTGTTTTTGTGCATTTGCATTGCTGTGGGCGCTGTCAATGCGCGCGAACGCGCTACCGTTGAGCGACAGCACGGCGAACGCCGTGCAGATCGATATTTCACGGTCGGGCGCGCACGGTGCGGCAGGTCAGCAATCGTGGATATTGATGCTCGTGGCGCCAGTTGTTGTCGCCCTCGCCGGCGTCTGTCTATTCCGGATCGCGCAGCGGCGTGCTGCTCAGAAGGCAAAAAATGCTGCCCATAAACGGAGTACCCGTCGAGAACTAGCCGCGCCGCGCGGCCGTGCGAGCTTGAGCGCGTCGTTTGCCGTCGAGTCATGGTGCGAGGAGTCGAGATCGGCTTACGCCGGTCCGCAAGCGCAAGTTCCTTCCACTGCGGAGGTCGAGGCGGACATCGCCCGGAACGCGTCTTTCGAGCCATTCGAAGCACGCTATCTTCAGGCGCTGTCCGAAGAGGGCATCGATCTCCAGACGTTTCTGGCCGGTTGGCGCCATGCAATGGACGAAGACCTCGCCCATCTCAATGCGTTGCGTCGCGACGGCGAGTTCGACCGTTTGCGCGGCGTGCTGCATCGGTTGAGCGGGGCGGTTGGCCTCGTCGGCGCGTGCAGCCTGATGGAAGCGTTGCGGCACACGAGTGCCGCGCCACCGGCGCATAACGCCGGTTCCATCGACGTGCTGACAACCCGCGTAAGGACTTTGGTCATGCAACTTGACACTGCGGCCCACACCTATCGGAGCACCCCGCGATGACTCGACCATGGGCCTTGATTCAAGGCGATCTTGCGTTGCCGAATGCGCGACTGCTCAGCGGCCTGCCGGCGCCTTTCGGTTTGAAACCGCAGCCGGTGCGGACCGGCGCGCAGCAAGAACCGCTGTCCGCAGTGCGCGATGAGACGCAACAGGCCAATCGGCGCGGGGTGCAGGCCCGAGTGCCTGTAACACCGCGGGATCCCGTTACGCCGGGGTCAAAGTTTGTCTTTTTCTACAAGTTGCAGCCGCAGCGCGAATATTCGGATCGTTTCGACGCTCAGTTGGCCGAAGCTCGGCGTTACCTTGAAATGGGCAAGACGCGACCGCGTTCGTCGCGCTCGGACCATGTAGTCGGAGCGGCGATTTTTCTGAGCTGCAGCATTGCGCTGGCCTGGCTGCTGTCGACCTGTGCAACGCGCGACGCCAACAAGACAACGTCCGTAGCGGTTACGCGTCCAGTCGTGCGATTGCAGGGCGGCCCAAGCGTGGCCTTGCCAAAAGCGCACGCCGAAGCTCGTTCGGCGGACGCGCTCACGGCCCGTTCGCAAACGCCGGGCTCTGAGGTGTCTACAGCGCTCGATGCAAGCCGGCATCAAACGGGCAACGCGTCGCCTGCCACCGATACGGCGCCGAAAATCGCGTTCGAAGCCGAGCCAACGCAAATGTCGCCCCGCGCCGAGTCGCATTTGGCCACGCGAGGTTCTCGCCGCAATCCCGAAACGAAGCTCGCCACCGCCAAACCCGCCGGGCGTGTCGCCATGGCGCACCTGACTCAGGCCCAGGTCGAAGCGCGTGTTGCTCTGACCCGCGTCACTTCTTCGGCCATTAAGCCGTCCCTATCGCATCAGACCGAATGGACCGCGCAGGCCTCGTCCACCCACGACACGGCTGAGCGCGCCGCGTTACTCGATTGGGCGGCGCGACAGCGGCGCGCGAGCGTCACGCTGCGTGCCACAGTGCCCGCGCCCGGCGAAACCGAGATCGAGACCGACTGGAATGCCCGCATGACGCAGCGAAGGATCACCGATAACCCCGCCGCCTTCCAGGTCAACCGAGGCCAACCGTAACGGCGCGCCGAAAAAAGCGCGCAAAAAAAAGCCCGACCAACGGTCGGGCTTCTAAAGTCGGCTGCGTCCTTCCACAGAACGCAGCCCCTGCAAAACAGCATGGCTGTTTGCGTTGCCGCTAACTCAGCTAAACAGGCAGCTTAAGCAGCCAGCAGCGAACGCAGCACGAACGGCAGAATCCCGCCGTGCTTGTAGTAGTCGACTTCGATCGGCGTGTCGATACGCAGCAGCACCTGAACGCGCTTTTCCTTGCCGTCCTTGCCACGAATCACCAGCGTCACTTCCTGTTGCGGCTTGAAGTCCGAACCCAGGCCTTCGATGTCGTACGTTTCTTCGCCGGTAATACCGAGCGATTGCACGCTATCCGAGCCCTTGAACTGCAGCGGCAGAACGCCCATGCCGACCAGGTTCGAACGGTGAATCCGTTCGAAGCTGCGTGCGACCACGGCCTTCACGCCCAGCAGTTGCGTACCCTTCGCAGCCCAGTCACGCGACGAGCCCGTGCCGTACTCTTCGCCCGCGAACACGATGGTCGGCGTGCCGGCGTCGATGTACTTCATCGCTGCGTCGTAGATCGATTCCTGTTCGCCGCTCGGCTGGTGAATCGTCAGGCCGCCTTCCACGCGCGTGCCGTCTGCCTTCGCCGGGATCATCAGGTTCTTGATCCGGACGTTCGCGAACGTACCGCGCATCATCACGTCGTGGTTGCCGCGGCGCGAGCCGTAGCTGTTGAAGTCGGCTTTCTGCACGCCGTTTGCCTTCAGCCACTTGCCTGCCGGCGAGTCTTCCTTGATCGAGCCAGCCGGGCTGATGTGGTCGGTCGTGACCGAGTCACCGAAGATGCCCAGTGCGCGTGCGTTCGTGACTGCGGCGATGCTGTCGGCCGGCGTCATCGAGAAGTCCTTGCCGAAGAACGGCGGCTCAGCGATGTAGGTCGACTTCGGCCAGTCGTAGACTTGACCTTCTTCGCCTTCGATCTTGCTCCACAGGTCGCCCTTCTTGGTCAGCGACGCGTAGTTCTTGCGGAACGCGTCGGCGTCGAGTGCGAACTTGAGCAGCTCGTTGACTTCTTCGCTGGTCGGCCAGATGTCGCCCAGGTAGATGTCCTTGCCGCCCTTGCCCTTACCGACCGGTTCCGTCATCAGGTCGCGCGTGATGTTGCCGGCGATCGCGTAAGCGACGACCAGCGGCGGCGAGGCCAGGAAGTTCGCGCGGATGTTCGGGTGAATCCGCGCTTCGAAGTTACGGTTGCCCGACAGCACCGCCGCCGCGACGATGTCGTTCTTCGTGATCGCTTCGTTCAGTTCCGGCGTCAGGTCGCCCGCGTTACCGATACAGGTCGTGCAACCGTAAGCGGCCAGCGTGAAGCCCAGCTTGTCGAGGTACTTCAGCAGATCGGTCTTCGTCAGGTACTCGGTGACGATACGCGATCCCGGTGCGAGCGACGTCTTGATGTGCGGCGCGACCGTCAGGCCGGCTTCCACCGCCTTCTTCGCCAGCAGGCCGGCGGCCAGCAGCACGCTCGGGTTCGACGTGTTCGTGCACGACGTAATCGCCGCGATCAGGATGTCGCCGTTCTTCACGTCGACGCCGTTGGTCGTGGTGTATTGCGCGTCCAGATCGGCTTCCTTCTTCGCGAAGCCGTTTTCCGCCACCGGCTTCGAGAACAGGTCGCTGAAGGTCGACTTCACGTGACCGATTTCGATACGGTCTTGCGGGCGCTTCGGACCTGCCAGCGACGGCGTGACCGTGCCGAGATCCAGCGTGACGACCTTGGTGTAGTCGATCTGGCCGGCCTTCGGAATACCGAACAGGCCTTGTGCCTTGAAGTAGTTTTCGAAGGCCGAGATTTCCGCGTCCGTGCGGCCCGTGCCCTTGAAGTAGTCGATGGTTTTTTCGTCGACCGGGAAGAAGCCCATGGTTGCGCCGTATTCCGGCGCCATGTTGCCGATCGTTGCACGATCCGGCAGCGACAGCGACTTCGTGCCTTCGCCAAAGAACTCGACGAACTTGCCGACCACTTTCTCTTTACGCAGCAGTTCGGTCACGGTCAGGACCAGATCGGTCGCCGTCAGACCTTCGCGCAGTTTGCCCTTCAGTTCGACGCCAACCACGTCAGGCGTCAGGAAGTACACCGGCTGGCCGAGCATGCCGGCTTCCGCTTCGATACCGCCCACGCCCCAGCCCACCACGCCGATACCGTTGATCATCGTGGTGTGGCTGTCGGTGCCGACCAGCGAATCCGGGTAGTACACCGTATCCGTGCCTTCAGCCTTCTTGTGCACGCCGCGTGCGAGGTATTCCAGGTTCACCTGGTGGACGATACCGACGCCCGGCGGCACGACCTTGAACGTGTCGAATGCCTGCATGCCCCACTTCATGAACTGGTAGCGCTCGTTATTGCGCTGGAATTCCAGTTTCATGTTCAGATCGAGCGCGTTCTTTTCGCGGAAGTGATCGATCTGCACCGAGTGATCGACGACCAGATCGACCGGGACCAGCGGTTCGATCGACTTCGGATCCTTGCCCATGTGCTTGGCGACACCGCGCATGGCAGCGATGTCGGCGAGCAGCGGCACGCCGGTAAAGTCTTGCAGCACCACGCGCGACACGACGAACGGGATTTCGTCGACGCGCGATGCGGTCGGCTTCCAGTTGGCCAGTTGCGTGATGTGTTCTTCGGCGATCTTCTTGCCGTCGTAGTTACGCAGCACCGATTCCAGCACGATTCGGATCGAAACCGGCAGGCGGTCGATCTTGATGTTCAGTGCCTTGCCGAGTTGCGGCAGGGAGTAGAACTTGCCTTTGCCGGAACCGCTGTCGAATTCCTTGAGCGTTTTGTGGAGGTTGTGGGCCATGGTGTTTTCCTTGGTTTGATCGCGGAACTACAGTACTTATTAACTTGACTAGATGACGTACAGATCGACGTACTCATTGACCGGCATGGCTTCGAGCCGTGCCTGATCCAGCGACACGTCGAGAATCGCCAGTTGTTGCCTGACCGGAAAGCGGCGCGCGAGGTTGGTCTTGAACTTCTCGACCAGCAACGGAATCCCGTCTTCGCGACGACGCTTATGACCGATCGGGTATTCGACTACGACTTCGTCGAATGACGACCCATCGTTGAATTCGATCGTCAGTGCATTGGCGATCGAACGCTTCTCCGGATCGTGGTAATCCTTCGTGAACTGCGCGTCTTCGACACAAGCCATTCTGGCGCGCAGCACATCGATTCGCGCGTCCTGCGCGATCGAATCTTCATAGTCCGCGGCCGTCAGGCGGCCGTGGATCAGCGGCACGGCGATCATGTACTGAATGCAATGATCGCGGTCGGCCGGGTTATTCAGTGGGCCCTTCTTGTCGATGATGCGCAACGCAGCTTCATGCGTGCGAATCGTGATCCGGCTGATGTCTTCAATGCGTTTGCCGTGCGCCACCAGTTGCGCATGCAACGTCATCGCCGCTTCCACCGCGGTCTGCGCATGGAATTCTGCCGGAAAAGAAATCTTGAAGAGCACGTTTTCCATCACGTACGACGCGTACGGCCGTTGGAACCTGAACGCGTTGCCTTTGAACAGGACGTCGTAGAAGCCCCACGTCGGCGCCGTCAGCACCGACGGATAGCCCATCTCGCCGGTCCTCGCGATCAGCGCGAGGCGCACCGCGCGCGACGTCGCGTCGCCGGCGGCCCACGATTTGCGCGAGCCCGTATTCGGCGCATGTCGGTAAGTGCGCAGCGCCTGTCCATCGACCAGCGCCAGCGACACCGCATTGATCAGCTCGTCGCGCGAGAGGCCGAGCAGTTGCCCGACTACCGCCGTGGACGCCAGCTTGACCAGCAGGACATGATCGAGCCCGACCTTGTTGAAGGAGTTTTCGAGCGCGATACAGCCTTGAATTTCGTGCGCCTTGATCATCGCGATCAACACGTCTTTCATCGGCAGCGGCGGCTTGCCCGCTGCGATGGCGCTGCGCGACAGCCAGTCGGCCGTGGCCAGAATGCCGCCGAGGTTATCCGACGGATGACCCCATTCGGCGGCTAGCCAGGTGTCGTTGAAGTCCAGCCAGCGGATCATGGCGCCGATGTTGAAGGCGGCCTGAACCGGGTCCAGCTGGAACGACGTGCCCGGCACCTTTGCGCCGTTGGGGACGACCGTGCCCGGCACGATCGGTCCCATCAGCTTGGTGCAGGCCGGGTAGGTCAACGCCTCGAGTCCGCAGCCGAGCGTGTCGATCAGACAGTGACGCGCGGTTTCCAGCGCGAGCGCGCTGTCGATCGGATAGTCCAGAACGTAATCGACAATATCAACCAGGACCTGGTCCGGGTTGGGTCGCACGTTGGAAATCGGAGCGGACATCGGGGAGCGTTCCTGACGACGATATTTAGTTCGAGTTGTTGATCGCGTTCGATTGCGTCGGCGCCGGTGCGCCCTGGATCATGGCTGCCGTCTTGCATTCGTCGGCCAGACGCGAGCTGTCCTTATCCGAGAACAGCATGGCCTTCGTCGGGATCACGACCAGATCCATACCCGATGCGGCGTCGTGGAAACGGTCTGCGCCCGTGGTGGTCGCTTCGCGCGGCAGGTTGTAGTTCTTGTTCGCCCAGTGAACCGTGACGATCTGGTCACGCTTCATGTCGCCCTTCAGTTCGAAAGCCAGGCCTTCGTTGCACGACCACTTTTCCGCGCCGTCCGGTACCGGATCGACCTTCGCTTCCTTGGCCGGATTGACCTTGCGCTTGATCAGGCGTTTCGGTTGCGGGCGCTTTGCCACGGCCTTCGTGGCGGGCTTCGCGGTCGTGGTGGTCGTCGTTTGCGCGGCGGCGTCAGTCGCGACGGTCAGCATCGTCGTGGACAGTGCGCCAATCACGGCGGCGATCATCAGCTTTTTCATGGAGAAAACCTTTCTATCTAATTTCATTCAGTTGAACAGTGCGCGGGCTGCCGGTCCAGGCGACCGCGTCGGTGGAACTGCACGCGCCTTAAAAACGCACAGCGGCCGCTATTTTCTCCTATTTAGCGGCAGGTACTTCAAATTCTCCGGACCGGTGTAATTCGCGCTCGGGCGGATGATCTTGTTATCGATCCGTTGCTCGATGATGTGCGCGCTCCAGCCGGCCGTACGGGCGATCACGAACAGCGGCGTGAACATCGCCGTCGGCACGCCCATCATGTGATACGACACCGCGCTGAACCAGTCGAGATTCGGGAACATCTTCTTCGCTTCCCACATGACCGATTCGAGCCGCTCGGCGATGCTGAACAGCTTGTTGTTGCCCGCTTCTTTCGAGAGCTTTTTCGCGATTTCCTTGATGACCTTGTTGCGCGGGTCCGAAATCGTGTACACCGGGTGGCCGAAACCGATCACCACTTCCTTGTTTTCC
>NZ_CADFGI010000014.1:0-216277 GCF_902833695.1 Paraburkholderia sp. BCC1876
ACGGTGCCGAGCACCGAGACGCCGGTGCGCATCACGTCCATCGGGTGGGCGGCGGCCGGAATCCATTCGAGCGCGGCTTTCACGTTCGCGGGCAGGCCGCGCATGCCTTTGAGTTTGGTCTTGTACGCGGTCAGTTCGGCTTGGGTCGGCAGCTTTTCGTGGACCAGCAGATAGGCGATCTCTTCGAATTCGCACGCGCCGGCAATGTCGAGAATGTCGTAGCCGCGGTAATGCAGGTCGTTGCCGGTCTTGCCGACCGTGCACAGGGCGGTGTTGCCCGCCGTCACGCCCGACAGCGCAACGGATTTCTTCGGCTTGAAGCCGCTCTTGGGTTCGTCGCCGCTTTGTGCACCGGCGTTTTGCGTTGTCTCGCTCATCTCCCGCAATCTCCTTTGTGCCTGCTCGTTGCTTCAGGTTGAACCGCGTGTTCGACGTGTGCTGCGTGCTGCCTGATCTGATCCTGCGAGCCGCTTGCCCGGCGCCGCATGCCAGCGTGGTTCCGCGACGCGAGGCCGACGGTATGACGTGGCGTCAAGCTCATGATGCGGCGTGCGCGTTAGCGCCCACTTCCGCGAAGAGCGGCGCGGCGTCTTGTGCGATCGCGCGGCCCGTGGCTCGCGCACGGCGCAGCACCGACCAGTAGTAGCGGTAGCTGGCGCGATCGTGCAGCGTGTCGTGATGGCGCGTCGGCCCCCATTGGGCGGACTGCGCGGCGAGCAGGATCTCGGTGGCCGTGGCGATTTCTTCGTCGCGCGGGGCGAACGCGGCGACGATCGCCTCGATCTGCGCCGGATGGATGCTCCACATGCGCGTGTAGCCGAATTCGTTGCGAGCGCGCGCGGCGTCGTTCGCCACCACGCTCATATCGCGCACTTCCGTGCTGACGTTATGCGACGGCACCTTGCCGTAAGCGTGACACGCGGCCGATATCTCCAGCTTGGCCCGCCGCACCAGCGGATGATCGAACTGACCGGGCGAGCGCATCGCAGTATCGGGAATCGCGCCGTTGTGCGCGGACACGAAATCCATCAGGCCGAAGCTCAGGGCTTCGACGCCCGGCAGCGCGGCCAGATCGAACACGCGCGTGAGCGCGCCGTGCGTCTCGACCAGCAATTGCACCGGCACCGGTTGCGCGATGCCCAGCTCGCGGCGCATCGCCTCGATGTACGCGACCATTTCGGCGGCGTCGGCGACGTGACGGATCTTGGGCAGCGTGATGTAAGCAGGCGCTCGCTTCGCGGCCCGCAGAATGAGACGGACGTCGTCGCGCCAGTGCGCGTGATCGAAGTCGTGAATCCGCACGCCGACGCGGCCAAAGTGGTCATGCTCGCTGCCCAGCAGCGACGCGACCAGCTCCGCGTGTTCCGCTTCGCGACCCACCTGAGCGCCGTCTTCGCAATCGAGCGTGATGTCGAACACCGGCCCGAGTTGCTGCTGCAACGCGAGCGATTTCAGCATCAGCTTTTCGCTGCCGGCGTAGTGATCGCAGGCAGGCAGCACAGCGGGCGGCACTTCGCCGTCAAACAGCACTTCGGCGGGTGTGAGGGCGCGCATCTTCGGCGTCAGGAGCGTGGGAAATGTTGAGAGAAAGCTGATTCGGACGCGCTCTGCTCGCTGTACAGCTTGTCATGCCGTGAAGCAGCGGCGCAAAACGCGTTCGAATCAGGTGCGAACCGCCGTGTCGGCATCATCATTCGCACGTAAAAAACCGGAACCCGCCGCGGTGTTACTACGGAGGAGTTCCGGCTCATCTGCATGGGCGCTTAGCCGAGCAGGTGTTGAACGCCTTCGCGCTCTTCCAGCAGTTCGTTCAGCGTGCCGTCCATCTTCTCGCGCGAGAACGCGTCGATTTCCAGGCCTTCCACACGCTTGTATTCGCCGTTTTCGCACGTAACCGGCACACCGTAGATGATGTCTTCCGGAATGCCGTACGAACCGTCCGACGGGATACCCATGGTGACCCACTTGCCGTTCGTGCCGAGCACCCAGTCACGCACGTGGTCGATCGCAGCGTTAGCCGCCGACGCTGCCGACGACAGGCCGCGCGCTTCGATGATCGCTGCGCCGCGCTTGCCGACGGTCGGGATGAACGTGTTGCGGTTCCATTCTTCGTCGTTGATCAGCTTGGTCAGGTCTTGACCTTCTGCCGTTGCAATGCGGAAGTCCGGGTACATGGTCGGCGAGTGATTGCCCCACACGGCCAGCTTTTCGATCGACGCGACCGGCTTGCCCGACTTGGCGGCCAGTTGCGACAGTGCGCGGTTGTGGTCTAGGCGCAGCATGGCGGTGAAGTTCTTCTTCGGCAGATCCGGCGCCGACTTCATGGCGATGTAGGCGTTCGTGTTGGCCGGGTTGCCGACCACCAGCACCTTCACGTCGCGGCTCGCGACTTCGTTCAGCGCCTTGCCCTGAACCGTGAAGATTTCAGCGTTAGCCGACAGCAGGTCTTTACGCTCCATGCCTTTCGAACGCGGGCGGGCGCCGACCAGCAGGGCCACGTCGGCATCCTTGAATGCGACCTTCGGGTCGTCCGTGATCACGACGCCCGACAGCAGCGGGAATGCGCAATCATCCAGTTCCATCACGACGCCTTTGACGGCGCCTTGCGCTTGCGGCAGGTCGAGCAGTTGCAGGACAACCGGTTGGTCCTTGCCGAGCAGGTCGCCATTGGCGATGCGGAACAGCAGGGAGTAAGCGATTTGACCTGCGGCGCCGGTGACGGCAACGCGCTTTGCGGGCTTAGCCATTGAGAAATCTCCAGGACGATGCGTTAGACGCTAGGGAAAACGCCATTCTATATGTGCGTTCAGCGAAGCGTTGTGAAACACGGCGGAATTCACTGTTCGCGGACGACCTCGTAATCGTGACGAGGCCGGGTGGCGCGCTGCGACAAGACCGCCATGCCGGAAACCTGATTCTGTTACACCGAGCGGGGGAGCGGAATAATGAGGCGCCGAGTAGCCGCTGCACGGTGCGGGCTCCTGCAAACAGCGCGTTTCGGCAAGCGTCTGACCAACGAATGGCGGGCGGATCGAAACCTGAACTGCGAGGGAACAGCATGGTGCAGAGTGGCTGCCGGTGCGTCGCGGCGCTGCCTTCAGCAGCCTCCGAAAAACCCGCAAACCCTTGCTCGACAAGGAGTGTAGGAGTCGTCAGACACAAAGTCAACATTATCTTATGTCTTATATAAGACATATCTGTTGCGGGGAAAACCCTAGACGCGGCCTAGGCCTTTATGATGAAATGCGCGCATGAATTCGAACCCGGCGAACACAACGAATCCGAGCGGCCAGGCGGCCGCGGGCGAAGGTGTGCCCGCGGCCGTTCCCGCCACGTCGCCGACTTTCAGCCCCTTGTATCAGCAGATCAAGGGCTTGATTACGCAGAGCCTGGAAAGCGGCGAATGGAAGCCGGGCGAGATCATTCCTAGTGAAGTCGAATTGGCGGCCAGATACAAGGTCAGTCAGGGCACGGTGCGCAAGGCGATCGACGAACTTGCCGCGGACAACCTGCTGGTCCGTCGCCAGGGCAAAGGTACGTTTGTTGCAACGCACAACGAAGACCGCGCCCAGTTTCGCTTCCTCAGATTACTGGCCGATGACGGCGCGGAGCATCCGCACGTCAGCCGCCTGCTGGAGTGCCGGCGTTTGCGCGCTTCGGCGGACATCGCGCGGCAACTCGATCTCAAGCCCGCCGATCCGGTGGTGTTGATCAAACGTCTGCTGCAGTTCGACGGCGAAGTCACCGTGCTCGACGAAATCTGGCTGCCCGGTGCGGTGTTTCGCGGCCTCACGCTCGAACGACTGTCGGAGTATAAAGGTCCCCTCTACGCGATGTTCGAGACGGAATTCGGCACGCGCATGATCCGCGCCACGGAGAAGATCCGTGCGGTGGCGGCGGAACCCGCCGTGGCCGATCTGCTGAATGTGCCCGCTGGTTTTCCGCTGTTATCGGTCGAGCGCGTGTCCTATACATATGGTGACCGGCCGGTTGAGGTGCGCCGTGGTTGGTATGTCACAACCGGGTATTACTATCAGAACGATCTAAGCTGAACAGGCTGGAAAAAGGCGCGGCGTCCCACACCCGCGCCTGTTTGAAGGCGTCTTTATCGCGTGTGCTGTAACGGACCTGTCGTGGTTTTCGCTGCAGCGCGATATAAAAAGGCGCTAAAATTGCGGATTAGTGTGACTACATAGTAGGGGTCTAGCATGGCTGAAGCCGTAAAAAAACCGAGGCCGGAATTCCGGAACATCGGTATCGGGCAGATTTTGACGGCATACCGTCTCCCGCTAGCGGGGCGAGTGTCGATCTTGCACCGCTTGAGCGGTGGTCTGCTTTTTGTTTTTCTTCCGTTCCTGCTGTACCTCTTTGATCAGAGCCTGACGTCCGAACTCAGTTTCGATGTCTTCAAGGGCTTCCTCTCCAACATCATCGTCAAGCTCATCACGCTCGTTCTCGCGTGGGCCTTCCTGTTCCATTTCTGCGCAGGTGTGCGTCACCTGATCATGGACACGAGCCACGGCCTCACGACCAAAGAGAAGGGCAAGCAAACCTCCATCGTCGTACTGGTCGTTTCGTCGCTCCTGACGATTGTCTTCGCGCTCAAACTCTTCGGAGCATTCTAAAAAAATGGCAAGTAATAACCGAATTGGTCCGAAGCGTCTCGTCGTCGGCGCGCATTACGGTCTGCGCGACTGGCTCGCGCAACGCATCACCGCTGCCATCATGGCGGTCTATACGGTCATCCTGCTCGCCTGGTTCTTCGGCGCGCACGATTTCTCGTACGACGGCTGGGCGTCGATCTTCGCGACGCAATGGATGAAGCTCGCCACGTTTGTCACGCTGCTCTCGCTGTTCTATCACGCGTGGGTTGGTATCCGGGACATCTGGATGGACTATGTGAAGCCCGTTGGCACGCGCCTGCTGCTTCAAGCGCTGACGATCGTCTGGCTGCTCGCGTGTGCGGGCTACGCTGCGCAGATTCTCTGGAGAGTGTAAAAGAATGGCTGCAATCAAGAATTCTCTGCCGCGTCGCCGTTTCGACGTGGTTATCGTCGGTGCAGGCGGCTCGGGAATGCGCGCCTCGCTGCAACTCGCGCGCGCCGGTCTGTCGGTTTGCGTGCTGTCCAAAGTGTTCCCGACGCGTTCGCACACGGTGGCTGCTCAAGGCGGCATCGGCGCTTCGCTCGGCAACATGAGCGAAGACAACTGGCACTATCACTTCTACGACACGATCAAGGGTTCCGACTGGCTCGGCGACCAGGACGCGATCGAGTTCATGTGCCGCGAAGCACCGAACGCTGTCTACGAACTCGAACATTTCGGCATGCCGTTCGACCGTAACGCCGACGGCACGATTTACCAACGCCCGTTCGGCGGCCACACCGCGAACTACGGCGAAAAGCCGGTGCAACGCGCTTGCGCGGCCGCCGACCGTACCGGTCACGCGCTGCTGCACACGCTGTATCAGAAGAACGTCGAAGCCAAGACGCAGTTCTTCGTCGAATGGATGGCGCTGGATCTGATCCGCGACGCCGAAGGCGACGTGCTCGGCGTGACCGCGCTGGAAATGGAAACCGGCGACGTCTACATTCTCGAAGGCAAGACCACGCTGTTCGCTACGGGCGGCGCGGGCCGGATTTTCGCGGCCTCCACGAATGCGTTCATCAACACCGGTGACGGCCTGGGCATGGCCGCGCGTTCGGGCATCGCACTGCAAGACATGGAATTCTGGCAATTCCACCCGACCGGCGTGGCCGGCGCGGGCGTGCTGATTACCGAAGGCGTGCGCGGCGAAGGCGGCATTCTGCGTAACTCGAACGGCGAGCGTTTCATGGAACGCTACGCACCGACGCTGAAGGATCTGGCGCCGCGTGACTTCGTGTCGCGTTCGATGGACCAGGAAATCAAGGAAGGCCGCGGCGTGGGTCCGAACAAGGACCACGTGCTGCTCGACCTGTCGCACATCGGCGCCGAGACGATCATGAAGCGTCTGCCGTCGATCCGCGAAATCGCAATGAAGTTCGCGAACGTCGATTGTATTAAAGAGCCGATCCCGGTCGTGCCGACCATCCACTATCAGATGGGTGGCATTCCTACGAATATTCACGGCCAGGTCGTGGGTACGTCGAAGGGCGCGGAAGATCCGGTCAACGGTTTCTACGCCGTGGGCGAATGCTCGTGCGTGTCGGTGCACGGTGCGAACCGTCTCGGCACGAACTCGCTGCTGGACCTGGTGGTGTTCGGCCGCGCGGCCGGCAACCACATCGTCAAGCACGTGAAGGAAATCAAGGAGCACAAGCCGCTGCCGGCCGACGCTGCCGATTTCGCGCTGTCGCGTCTGGCCAAGCTGGATAGCTCGTCGTCGGGTGAGTACGCGCAATCGGTCGCGAACGACATTCGCGGCACGATGCAGAAGCACGCTGGCGTGTTCCGTACGTCGGCTCTGCTGTCGGAAGGTGTGGAGCGCATTCGCGAAGTGGCTGAACGCGTCGACAACATCCATCTGAAGGACAAGTCGAAGGTGTTCAACACCGCGCGTATCGAAGCGCTGGAAGTGGCGAACCTGATCGAAGTGGCCCGCGCCACGATGGTTTCCGCCGACGCTCGCAAAGAAAGCCGTGGCGCGCACGCGCAGAACGACTTCGAACATCGCGACGACGAAAACTGGCTGCGCCATACGCTGTGGTTCAGCGAAGGCGATCGCCTCGACTACAAGCCGGTTCACATGCAACCGCTGACGGTCGAATCGGTCCCGCCGAAAGCGCGGACCTTCTAAGGCACAAGCTAAAGGAATTCAGAAATGGCAAAGCGTACATTTGAAATTTATCGCTACGACCCGGACAAGGACGCAGCGCCGCGCATGCAGTCGTACGAGATCGAAATCGACTCGCACGAACGCATGCTGCTCGACGCGCTCCTGAAGTTGAAGGAAGTCGATGAAACGTTGTCGTTCCGCCGTTCGTGCCGTGAAGGCGTGTGCGGTTCGGACGCAATGAACATCAACGGCAAGAACGGTCTGGCTTGTCTGACGAACCTGAACGATCTGCCGCAAAAGATCGTGCTGCGTCCGCTGCCGGGTCTGCCGGTGGTGCGCGACCTGATCTGCGACTTCACGCAGTTCTTCAACCAGTACCACTCGATCAAGCCGTACCTGATCAACGACACGCCGCCGCCGGAAAAGGAACGTCTGCAGTCGCCGGAAGAGCGCGACGAGCTCGACGGCCTGTACGAATGTATTCTGTGCGCTAGCTGCTCGACGTCGTGCCCGAGCTTCTGGTGGAATCCGGACAAGTTCGTCGGCCCGGCTGGCCTGTTGCAAGCCTATCGTTTCATCGCGGACAGCCGCGACGAAGCAACGGGCGAGCGCCTCGACAACCTGGAAGATCCGTACCGTCTGTTCCGTTGCCATACCATCATGAATTGCGTCGACGTGTGCCCGAAGGGCCTGAACCCGACCAAGGCGATTGGCAAGATCAAGGAATTGATGGTACGTCGCGCTGTCTAGGATGATGAACCCAGAAACACCGCATCAGTCCGACCCTCTTCGCCGCGCGCGCCTTCGCTGGCGCGCGCGGCGCGGCCTGCTGGAAAACGATCTGATCTTTGAACGTTTTTTCGGCCGATATGAGCATGACCTCAGTGATGCCGACGTGGGCGCCCTTACGCGCCTGCTCGAGCTGAGCGATAACGACCTGATGGACTTGCTGCTGGCTCGCAAGGAACCGGAAGGCGACCTCGCGGACCCGGATGTGATCCGGGTGCTGGAGCTGCTGCGCAACGCTTGAGCGCCGCTAGTCCGTTGTTCCAGGCGTGCAATTATCGAAACCCTGTTTCCATACTTCGATTGAGGATGTGCTATGACCCCGTCAGATGTTAAAGCCACGCTATCGTTCAGCGACAATTCGCCGAGCGTTGAAATGCCGATTTACAAGGGCACTCTCGGCCCGGACGTGATCGACATCCGCAAGCTGTACGGCCAGACCGGCAAGTTCACGTACGACCCGGGCTTCATGTCGACGGCGGCTTGCAATTCGGCGATCACCTACATCGACGGCGACAAGGGCGAGCTCCTGTACCGCGGCTACCCGATCGACAACCTCGCGCAAAACGCGGACTTCCTCGAAACCTGCTATCTGCTGCTGAAAGGCGAACTGCCGAACGAACAGCAGAAAGAAGAGTTCGTGAACACCGTCACGAAGCACACGATGGTGCACGAGCAAATGCACTTCTTCTTCCGTGGCTTCCGTCGCGACGCACACCCGATGGCGATTCTGGTCGCGGCTGTCGGCGCGCTGTCGGCGTTCTATCACGACTCGCTCGACATCAACAATCCGCGTCACCGTGAAGTGTCGGCCATTCGCATGATCGCGAAGCTGCCGACGCTGGTCGCGATGGCGTACAAGTACAGCATCGGCCAGCCGTTTGCGTACCCGAAGAACGACCTGTCGTACAGCGCGAACTTCATGCACATGATGTTCTCGAACCCGTGCGAAGAGTACCAGGTCAACGACGTGCTGGTGCGCGCGCTCGACCGTATCCTGATTCTGCACGCGGATCATGAACAGAATGCGTCGACCTCGACCGTGCGTCTCGCCGGTTCGTCGGGCGCGAACCCGTTCGCGTGTATCGCGGCGGGTATCGCCTGTCTGTGGGGCCCGGCGCACGGTGGTGCGAACGAAGCCGCACTGAACATGCTGGAAGAAATCGGCTCGGTCGACAACATTCCTGAGTTCATCAAGCAGGTGAAGGACAAGAACTCGGGCGTGAAGCTGATGGGCTTCGGTCACCGCGTGTACAAGAATTACGATCCGCGTGCGAAGCTGATGCGCGAAACCTGCCACGAAGTGCTGGAAGAGCTGGGCCTGCACGACGACCCGCTGTTCAAGCTGGCCATGGCGCTGGAAAAGATCGCACTGGAAGACGAATACTTCGTGTCGCGCAAGCTGTACCCGAACGTCGACTTCTACTCGGGCATCGTGCAACGCGCGCTGGGCATCCCGACGTCCATGTTCACGTGTATCTTCGCGATGGCACGTACGGTGGGCTGGATTGCGCAGTGGAACGAAATGATCGCCGATCCGGAACAGAAGATTGGCCGTCCGCGTCAACTGTTTGTTGGCGATACGGAACGCGAAGCCAAGCCGATCACGCAACGTTGATCGACTGGTTTTAGCAGGATCGAAGCCCCGGCAATTGCCGGGGCTTTTTTGTTTGTGCGTCGGAAAAGACGCGTTTTTATTTGCCTGCGGTGCAATGCCTCAGGATGGTCCCGTTATTCAACGACTCGTTGAAACCGCGCTCTTTGCGCTTCCCGTAAAGAAGCATCTCCGGAACATGATGAAAATGTCATCGGCAGATCACGGGAAAGTAGACGGGACGTACGTACTATCAATTCACGAACCGACCTCGAAGCCGGAATGAGTTGGCAAGCCGGACTTAATCGGTTTCTGACGCGTCGTGACCTGAGGCGAGCAATTGCCTGCACCAAGGAGGGCAAGATGACGACAAAAGAAAAGTTCGGATTCGCAACCATACTCAATGCGGCCCTATGCGTTCTTCTTTTCTTGATGGTTGCGCGGAATGCGAGAGCGGAAGCGCCTACCCTTAGTACGATTATCGATTTTTCGGAATATTTTGCGAAAAAGTATGATTTATCTTACTACGACGGAAATGCATGGATTCCGTTGAGAAATTCGGCAACCACGGTGTCTTCAAGGCCGCGCTTCTCGTTCGAACAATCTCCGCCTCACGTATCTTCGTACAAGTATGCAATTTACGTGAAGGAAAAGAATAATACGAACGCGGACTTTTATTTATTTATTTCGACAAACAAAGACCCGTGCATCGTGCAGATGGCAAGGTCCGGCAACCTGGCAGGCGAAGTGTTAGGGGTTGTCTACAACGTGACGACCCAATATACGGACCTCTCGATCGGTCATGTTTTCAATTCCAATGTTTCGACGTCTTATTCTGTTTGCAGTCGCGATAATACGCTTGCGGTACGGTTTTTCGATCCGCTGACTAGCGGTGTACCGATTGCAATAGGATCGTACGCGAATATGAATGAGCGGATTTCAGAAACCTATATTTTTTTAAACACCGAGGGCATCCTGTATCCACGATAGTGGTCTGATTCAATGCCAACCAGAATTGAACGTTCATTGAGGAGGGCAAGGTGAGGCTGAGACGAAAGCTGAGATTCGCGGCTGCAACACTTGTGATTCTGTCAGTGCTCGGTTTCGCGACGTCGCCGATTGCAATTGCCGCGAACGGACCCGTGCTTTACATAAACGTCAGTTTCACGCCGATCTTTGCGCAGCGATACGGGCTATCTTATTACAAGGATAGCAACTGGTCTTCATTGGCGAATTCAGGGGGCACAGTACAACTGAATCCGCGCTTTTCGTTCGAGAAACCGATCCCGGAGAAATCCATCTACAAATATGCGATTAGTCTGGCCGACAAGAATAACTCGAATATCGACCTCTATCTGTTTATTTCCACCAGCAAGAAGCCCTGCATCGTCCAGAAAACAACCGCCAGTCAATTGAATGACAGTACGTTAGGATTTTATTACGATGTGGTCGCGCAATACGTCAATCTATCGATTGAGAGAAATTTTAATTCAAATGTTTCGGTTAGCTATTCCGTTTGTAGCCGTGAAAATTCGCTTTCTCTGAGATTTTTCGACCCGATCGCCGGCGGGATACCGATCGGCATAGGATCTTATGTGATGGGCGAGCCGGACGAGCGGGTTTCTGAAACCTATATTATTTTCAATACAGAAGGAATCCTGTATCCCTAATGCTTCAGGGGCGACTCAAAATAGGTGGATATATGAGGATATCGGCGAGCGTTGGCGCTTTATGCGTGCTGCTATTTTGTGCAGTCGGAAATGTCGTTGCGCAGCCAGCGCAAATACCGGATCTGGTTTATCGGGCTGACACGCGCACGCCAAACGAAGTAAGACGCGCAGGCGGATTCGTTGCGAGGGGCGTCGACACATCGCGTCCCGGAACGATTGCCAACATGAGTCTCTTCAATCACGCAACCGGGCATGCCGGGCCGGACAATGACTATTCAGGTTACGTTGCCACGAGCAGTGATTTTATTCGGGCTTACCGCTGGTTGTGGGACCACGGGGGAGGTTTTCGGACCGGTTATGTCTACACGATCCGGCCGACGGCAAATTTCATCGACGTCAACGCCAGTCTTGGAAGGTTTCTAGACCCAGTGCTGCGTGCGGAGAATGAATGGGCCGCAATGGGACGAATCCATTGGTATCAGGTTGTCGGTTGGCGGTCCGCGGCCGAAGCTCCTTCCACGCCGATGACACCCAATCCTCAATACAATCCCAATCATATTGCTTTCACGTTACCGCCCCCGGGATCGCAACCGCAGCTTGCCCATTTCCCCGTGGGGCATGCAGCGTGGAACGAAATGCCGTGGACGGAATACACCAGTTGCGGAAGGCTATCCACACCCGCTGCGCGGCAGGCTGCAAGATCCGCGGCGGATCAATGTATCCCGTTCGAAAATGGAGCAATGGACCACGATTACTACACGGGATATCTGGCGGCTTTAAGTTCGACCGCCTGTGGCGGCCCATGCCTGGAAGGGGAGCGCAGCGCAAATCAGGAAGCGGATTTTTACGCGACGGTGAATATTATTGTGGATGGTGCAGGGCACGGATACTGTAACGGCAGTTGGGAGGAAATGCCGGAGAGCATCGCGGACATCTATAAAGAATCGCTATGCGCGCGCATGGACGTGGGCGACAAATTTCGCACTCGTGGAGGCTACTTGCTAAAAAGTGCCGATTCAAGCTGCATGATTATATATAACCGGGATACGGAGTTAACCAACGGCGAAATATGCACAACCTCAAAGCATCCGATACACATGACAAATAGTCCGGTTCCCGGATGTCCCACCGGCTATCAACTCGTGACGGCAGAAGACATTGAGAAAGATTCGAGTATCTGTTCGACGCATCTCGAGTTGCATTCCTTTGCCAGACTTGCCGGAAAAAACGTAGTGTCGGGAAGCGAGAACGTACCCTGTGTAATAACAAAAAGCACTAACCAAACCGAAACGTCTTTATGCAAGAAAATCTCTCGCGTAACGTCTGAAGTGGTGGTTTCCTCTGAATCGCCACAAGGCTCGGCGTGCTGGGGAAATTATTCGCCGGTCAACGTGAGGCAGGCAATGGCGCATCAATCGGAGTTGTGCTCCATGCTGTCTCATTCGGCGGGCGGTGTTAGAGAAATCGGCCTGGCTGACGGCTGGTTCAGCACGGTGACCTGCAATGTTTGGCAGGGAACGCTTCAGCGAAAACCGGCGCTCACGTTTTGCAATAACGGTATCGGTCAAGGGAACAAGTTTCTTTCAACCACTAAAGTGGCGAAAGGTGGAGAAACCTGTCCCGCCGGGTTCGAATTAATGCCGGAATGGGAACTGCTGGCAGATCCCCGCATCTGCTGGGAAGCCTTGCCGCCCGGATCGACGGCACGTCTGGCTAACGCCGCCTCCGTGACGGTGCCGGGTCCTAACGAAACTAATCAGAGGTGCACGACAAAAGAGTCCGACCCGTCAACGTTGACAATGGCCGTCTGCAAAGCGGTTCGGCCTGTTCACTAGACGATTCACCCGCAACCTGACCTCATTGACGAGGCATGCGCTGCGATCGACGTCCTGATCGCTCCAGCGAAGTGGGGCGCGTGTCCAGCTCAGCCGAGGTGGCATCTTTCGGCGCATGCCCGTGTGCTTCGAAGAATTGCCGATAAGCACTAGGCGTCATGCCGCGCGACGCAAGAAATTGCCGGTTGAAATGGGCGAGGCTTGGAAATCCCGCTTTCGTTGCGATCAATGAGATCGGCCACGCCGTGGCGGTCAATTGCCGCGCGGCGTAACCAATGCGCAGGCGGTTCAGATATCGTCCAACACTTTCGCCCACATGCCGCACGAAGTACCGGTGCAACGAGCGCTCCGAGAGGTTTGCCACGGAACACAGTTCGGCGATCCGCAGCGGTTCGTGAAACCGCCGGTCCAACAGATCGAGCACCCGATTCAGGCGCTCCGCTTGTGATGCACTGCCGCCGGGCGCGACAGCGGGCGTGAGGCTGGAACGTTGCCCGCTTGACGCGAGCGGAGGTGGTTGCGTTGTTTGCGCCCCGTCCATCGGCCATTGCCCCTGATTCGACCGCGCACCGCGAACGCTCGAAGGCTGCGCCGCCTGTCGATGTATCACGGGTGACGCCAGCGGCTCGGCCTCCGCATCCGAGAGGTCAGCCAGCACCTCCAGCACCGCGCCGAGCCGCACACGCGGCGACTGATCGTCCAGCAACGCATCCATGCGGCCGCGCATCAGGGCGGCGGCTTCGCTCGCGAATCGCAGCCCTGGCGCGCCACGCCTGAGCAGCGTGCGCAATGCCGCGAACTCCGGGCAGCAATCGGCGATACGCCGCACCCAATCGCCACTGAACCAGATCACGATCGCCACCTGCGGCTCGCGCGGGTCGATCGGTTCGACGGAGGCCCACGTGTGTGGCATATCCGGCGGCACCAGCACGAGATCGTCGCCGTCATATTCGGCGCTGTGATCGCCGATAAAGCGGCGGCCACGGCTATTCATGGTCAGCGTCAGTTCGTATTCCGGGTGGTGATGCCATTCGAACGGAATCTGCGCGAGTTGGCGATGATAAACGCGCACAGAACAGCCATCGGGAATGGTGACGCGTTCGTATTGAGGTTTCACGTGAGGCAACCTGGTCGCGAGAGGGAGAACACGGCGAATGTCCAAATTGTATCGATACTTGGCCGGATAGGATGCATGCGGGCTGGTAAAGGTCCTTAATCTGGCAGCGAGTCAACACACAAAAACCGATCCAGCGATTCAAGGAGACACGCCATGCCGCTCGTTATCGACAATCTTCCCGAGGCGATTCGCGCCACGAAACGTGCTTTGCGCGCCGCGTTGCCCAACTACAAGCAGGTGTTCAACGAAGTGGAAGGTGCGATCCGTCAGCAGGTCGACGCCATTCGACGCGACCGCGAGCAGGGGCGCGAAGCGATTCCAGTGTTCGACTATGCGTCGATCGTTTCCGGCGACGTCGATCCGCGCACGATCGCCAGTATCAAGACCCGCGGCGCCTGCGTGGTGCGGCGCGTGTTCGACCCGCAGCAAGCGGGCGACTGGAACGACGAAATCGCCGATTACGTCGAGCGCAACAACCTCGACGGCAAGCTCGCACATCGCGCCGAAGACAAATACTTCGGCAACCTGTCCTCCAGCAAGCCGCAGATTTACGGCGTCTACTGGTCGAAGCCGCAAACGGCCGCGCGGCAGTCCGAACAACTGACTCACACGCAGGTGTTTCTGAACCGCCTGTGGACCTCGGAAAGCGAGGGCAAGACCCACTTCGACCCTGAGCGAGTGCCGGTCTACGCGGACCGGATTCGCCGTCGACTGCCAGGATCGGAATCGCTGGGTTTGTCGCCGCACGTCGACGGCGGGTCGGTCGAGCGCTGGCTCGATCCGAATTTTCAAAAGGTCTACCGGCACGTGGTGTCGGGCAACTGGCGCGCCTACGATCCGTTCGACGCCGCGTTTCGCCCCGATGTGCAGGAGATTGCTTCGCCGGCGGTGTGTTCGATGTTCCGCACGTTTCAAGGCTGGACCGCGCTCACGCCGCAAGGCCCCGGCGACGGTACGCTGCAACTGATCCCGATCGCCAGCGCGATGGCCTACGTGGTCCTGCGCGCGTTGCAGGACGACGTGCCCGACGACGAACTGTGCGGCGCGCAACCGGCCCGCGCGCTGTCGATCCAGCCGGCGTGGCACAGCCTGCTGCTCGAGGCGGTCACGCCGATCCCTCACATGCAACCCGGCGACGCCGTGTTCTGGCACAGCGACGTCGTGCATTCCGTTGAAGACACGCATCGGGGCAGCGGCTACAGCAACGTGATGTACATCGCGTCCGCGCCGTGGTGCGCAAAAAACGACGCGTATCTTAAGCGGCAACTGCCGAGCTTCCTGCGCGGCGACAGCCCGCCGGACTTCCCCGCCGATCACTTCGAAACCGACTTCACGGGACGCGCGCAGGAGAGCGATCTGACGCCGCTGGGACGCGTGCAACTCGGATTCGACCTCGAACGCTGAGGCGAGCCGGAGCGCGGCCCCGGCTGCCGGGTGGCGTCGATACAGGTATCGTCACTACCACCCAACTCCCTGTTTTTTATCGGTTTTCTCCGTGGATGTGCGGCCCAAAGGGAAGCGCTGCGTGGCATAATCGACCGACACAGTCAGCCCGCAGTCAACTATCCCGCATACACCATGGCACAGACTCTCTACGACAAATTGTGGAACACGCACGTGATCCACACGGAAGAAGACGGTACGACGATTCTTTATATCGACCGTCATCTGCTGCACGAAGTGACCAGCCCGCAGGCATTCGAAGGCCTGAAGCTGGCTGAGCGTCCGGTGTGGCGCATCAGCGCGAATCTGGCGGTCTCCGACCACAACGTGCCCACCACCGACCGCAGCCACGGCATCGCCGATCCGGTTTCGAAGCTGCAAGTCGACACGCTGGATACGAACTGCGACGCCTACGGCATCACGCAGTTCAAGATGAACGACCTGCGTCAAGGCATCGTGCACATCATCGGGCCGGAGCAGGGTGCCACGCTGCCGGGCATGACGATCGTCTGCGGCGACTCGCACACGTCCACGCACGGTGCGTTCGGCGCGCTCGCGCACGGCATCGGCACGTCCGAAGTCGAGCACGTGCTGGCCACGCAAACGCTCTTGCAGAAGAAGAGCAAGAACATGCTGGTGAAGGTCGAAGGTCCGCTGCCGCGCGGCTGCACCGCGAAAGACATCGTGCTCGCGATCATCGGCAAGATCGGCACCGCGGGCGGCACCGGTTACGCGATCGAATTCGGCGGTTCGACAATTCGCGCGCTGTCCATGGAAGGCCGCATGACGGTCTGCAACATGGCGATCGAAGCCGGCGCGCGCGCCGGCATGGTCGCGGTAGATAACACCACGGTCGAGTACCTGAAAGGCCGTCCGTTCTCGCCGGAAGGCGTGGAATGGGATCACGCGGTCGAATACTGGAAGCAGTTCAAGACGGACGACGGCGCGCAATTCGACCGCGTGGTCGAGCTGAACGCTGCCGAGATCGTGCCGCAAGTCACCTGGGGCACGTCGCCGGAAATGGTCACGGCCGTGGACGGCCGCGTGCCGGACCCGGAACGTGAAAAAGACCCGGTCAAGCGCGACGCGATGGAACGTGCGTTGAAATACATGGCGCTCGAACCGAACGCACCGATCGAGTCGATCAAGCCGGATAAAATCTTCATCGGGTCGTGCACCAACGCGCGCATTGAAGACATTCGCGCCGCGGCTTACGTCGTCAAGAAACTCGGCCGCCGCGTCGCACCGAACATCCGCCTTGCCATGGTCGTGCCGGGTTCGGGTCTGGTGAAGGCGCAAGCGGAACGCGAAGGCCTCGACAAGGTCTTTACCGATGCCGGTTTCGAATGGCGTGAACCCGGTTGCTCGATGTGCCTCGCCATGAACGCCGACCGGCTGGATCCGGGCGAGCGTTGCGCGTCCACGTCGAATCGTAATTTTGAAGGTCGTCAGGGTGCCGGTGGCCGTACCCACCTGGTCAGCCCCGCGATGGCTGCGGCTGCGGCCATCGAAGGGCATTTCGTCGATATTCGCAAGCTTGGATAAACCGCAAGATGAAGAACATGAATCGCACCACTCTATTGCGCCGTTTCGCGCTCGGTACTCTGGCTGGGCTATTGCTCGGTCTGGCCGGCTGCAACACGGTGCACGGATTCGGCGAGGACATGTCACACCTCGGCAATTCGATCAGCAATCACGCTGATAAATGAGCGGTTTTTGATTGTTGCCGGCTTTGCGGCGAGCGGCATTCCAGCCGCCGCGCGCATTGCCCGCTTTTGAAACAGGCGCAAGCGTCATGGATAAATTCATCGTACACACCGGCGTCGTGGCGCCGCTCGATCGCGAGAACGTCGACACGGACGCGATCATTCCGAAGCAATTCCTGAAGTCGATCAAGCGCACGGGTTTCGGCCCGAACGCGTTCGACGAATGGCGTTACCTCGATCACGGCGAACCGGGCCAGGACAATTCGAAGCGTCCGCTGAATCCGGATTTCGTGCTGAACCAGGCGCGTTATCAGGGCGCCTCCGTGCTGCTGGCGCGCAAGAACTTCGGCTGCGGCAGCTCGCGTGAGCATGCGCCGTGGGCGCTCCAGCAATACGGCTTCCGCGCGATCATCGCGCCGAGCTTCGCCGATATTTTCTATAACAACTGCTTCAAGAACGGCGTGCTGCCGATCGTGCTGACGGAGCAGGAAGTCGATCATCTGTTCAACGAGACCTACGCGTTCAACGGGTTCGAGCTGACCGTCGACCTCGAGGCGCAAGTTGTGCGCACGTCGGACGGCGGCGCCGCGTATCCGTTCGAAGTCGCCGGCTTCCGCAAGTACTGCCTGCTGAACGGTTTCGACGATATCGGCCTCACGCTGCGTCACGCGGACAAGATTCGCCAGTTCGAAGCGGAACGCCTGACCAAGCAGCCGTGGCTGAATCACCGCATCGTCGGCTAACGCACGCGTTCCACTTTCTCGAAGCAAACCTCAAGGAATTCGCATGAAGATCGCAGTCTTGCCGGGCGACGGCATCGGTCCCGAAATCGTCAAGGAGGCCGTCAAGGTCCTGAACGTACTCGGCGAAAAGTTCGAACTCGAAGAAGCGCCGGTTGGCGGCGCGGGCTACGAAGCGAAGGGCCACCCGCTGCCCGATTCGACGCTGGCGCTGGCGAAGGAAGCCGACGCGATCCTGTTCGGCGCCGTCGGCGACTGGAAGTACGACAGCCTCGAACGCGCGCTGCGTCCGGAGCAGGCCATTCTGGGTCTGCGCAAGCACCTGCAACTGTTCGCGAACTTCCGTCCGGCGATCTGCTATCCGCAACTCACCGGCGCTTCGTCGTTGAAGGAAGAGATCGTGTCGGGGCTCGACATCCTGATCGTGCGCGAGCTGAACGGCGACATCTACTTCGGCGCGCCGCGCGGCGTGCGTTCGTCGCCGGATGGTTTGTTCGAAGGCGCGAAGGAAGGCTTCGACACCATGCGTTATTCGGAACCCGAAGTGCGCCGTATTGCGCACGTCGCGTTTCAGGCCGCGCAAAAGCGCCAGAAAAAGCTGACGAGCGTGGACAAGGCGAACGTGCTGGAAACGTCGCAATTCTGGCGTGACGTGATGATCGACGTCTCGAAGGAATACGCGGACGTCGAGCTGTCGCACATGTACGTCGACAACGCGGCCATGCAACTCGTGAAGGCGCCGAAAGCGTTCGACGTGGTTGTCACCGGCAACATGTTCGGCGACATTCTGTCCGACGAAGCGGCCATGCTCACGGGCTCGATCGGCATGCTGCCGTCGGCTTCGCTCGACAAGAGCAACAAGGGCTTGTACGAGCCGTCGCACGGTTCCGCGCCGGACATCGCCGGCAAGGGCGTGGCCAATCCGCTGGCGACCATTCTGTCGGCCGCCATGATGCTGCGCTATTCGCTGAACAAGGCGGAGCAGGCGGATCGCATTGAAACCGCGGTGAAGAAGGTGCTCGAACAGGGTTATCGCACGGGCGATATTCTGACGCCGGGTTGCAAGCAGGTCGGCACGGTTGAAATGGGCGACGCAGTGGTCGCGGCGCTGTAAAGCAGGCGCGGTTCAGGCAGAGATCAGGCGCGTTCAAACGCGGCCTTTAAAACGCGAATCGGCCTTGAAACAGGCCGATTCGCGCGTAATACGGACGATAGCGGCGGACTTTAGCGTCGCCGGATTCAGGTTTTCGTGTATATTGTAGCGATGGCACAAGTAGCTCAAATCTCCTCGATTTCGAAATCGCACGGCACAACGGCCCGTGTGGTTAAGCTCGCCATTACCACCAAAGCAATCACCAAAACGATTACCCCGAAAACGATCACGAAACGCTGATCGTCCGTCGTGCCCGCTCATCTTCCCCGCGCGGTCACTGCGGGCAAAGATGCGGGGAAGTTTCCAATTCGAAGGGTATGAAGTCATGAACGTAGGTCTCGTAGGTTGGCGCGGCATGGTCGGCAGCGTCCTGATGCAACGTATGCAACAGGAAGGCGATTTCGACTTGATCGAACCGGTGTTTTTCAGCACCAGCAACGCGGGCGGCAACGCGCCGTCGTTCGCCAAAAACGAGACCAAGCTCAAAGATGCGACAAGCATCGAAGACCTGAAGAAGTGCGAAGCGATCATCTCGTGCCAGGGCGGCGACTACACGAACGAAGTGTTCCCGAAGCTGCGTGCGGCGGGTTGGAACGGCTACTGGATCGACGCGGCTTCGTCGCTGCGCATGAAGGACGACGCGGTCATCATTCTCGATCCGGTCAATCTCGACGTGATCAAGAACGCGCTGGTTAAAGGCCAGAAGAATTTCATCGGCGGCAACTGCACGGTCAGCCTGATGCTGATGGCGCTGGGCGGTCTGTTCCGCGAAAACCTCGTCGACTGGATGACGGCCATGACGTATCAGGCCGCTTCGGGCGCGGGCGCGCAAAACATGCGCGAACTGCTGCAGCAAATGGGCACGCTGTACGGCGCCGCGAAGGAAGACCTGGCGGATCCGTCGTCGGCGATTCTGGACATCGACCGTCGCGTGTTGTCGGCCATGAACAGCGACCGCATGCCGACCGACAACTTCGGCGTGCCGCTCGCCGGCTCGCTGATTCCGTGGATCGACAAGGATCTCGGCAACGGTATGTCGAAAGAAGAATGGAAGGGCGGCGCCGAAACCAACAAGATTCTCGGCAAGCCGGCCATGGGCACGCCGGGTTCGATCCCGGTAGACGGCCTGTGCGTACGGATCGGTGCAATGCGCTGCCATTCGCAGGCGTTGACCATCAAGCTGAACAAAGACGTGCCGCTGGACGAAGTGAACAGCATCCTCGCGTCGGGCAACGACTGGGTGAAGGTCGTGCCGAACGAGCGCGAGGCATCCATGCGCGATCTGTCCCCGGCGGTGGTCACGGGTACGCTGACGGTTCCGGTCGGCCGAGTGCGCAAGCTTGCGATGGGCGGCGAATATCTGTCGGCTTTCACGGTCGGCGATCAGTTGCTGTGGGGCGCGGCGGAACCGCTGCGTCGCATGCTTCGCATTGTGCTCGACAAGTAAAGTAAACTACGCGCTCACGACGCGTAGAAAACTCAAGAAGCGTCGCGCTTGCGCGGCGCTTTTTTCATTGTGTGCTCCGATTATCTTGTCTCTTTCCAACCGCAAAAAAGGGCTGCGCGCTGACGCGCCAGGGGTCCCGATGAACCTTCGACTCTCATCCCTTCGGGCTATGTTCATTCATCAGGGCAGTGGCCGCTTGTCGGCTTCGGCGGCTGTGGCCGCAGTCGCCGCGGTTACGTTCGCGCTGGCTGGCGTCGGCATGAGCAGCGCGCTCGCCGCGCCCGGCGCCGCCGCGAGTGCGCCGGATGCCGCGTCCGTTTCGTATGCGAACGGCGGGCAACTCACGGTGAAGCCCGGACAGTCGTTGAACGACGTGGCGATCGCCGTCACGCAGTCGCACGATCGGGCGACGCTCGCACGCGCGTCCCGTGCGCTGTTCGATGCGAACCCGAACGCGTTCATGAGTCACGATCCGAGTCGGATGCGCCTTGGGGCGGTGCTGACGGTCCCGGCGCTGGATGCGTCGGGAGTGTTGGCAGCTTCGGCTACGGTTTCGGGGGCTTCGGGTTCATCCTCGGCTTCGGCGGCGGCTGCTTCCGCGCCGGTTGCGACGATGGCTCCGACCACTGCCACAGGTGCGGCTGCAGCGACTGGCGCGGCAAGCGCAGTCGCGCAGGCCAATGCCGCGGCGGCCGCAGCGGCCAGCGCGGCCAGTGCTGCGGCGCACGCTGCAGCACCAGCTATGGCCGTGCCGGGGACCGCCAGTGCGGTCACAGAGGCCGGCTCGGCAACGCCGGGTAGTGACGCCACGACGGCAGGCGGCGCGGTTGCGTCCGCGCCCGTGGCGGGCTCGCAGACGGCATCGCCGGCCAGCGGCGCGCATGAGTGGTCAGGGTCGATTCAGCCGTCGGCTAGCGAGTCCGCTGCGGGCGCTTCCGCGTCTGCGGCAGGTAGCGCGGCGACGGCTGCGCAAGCGGCGTCGCAACCTCGCGCGCAGGTCTCCAGCTTGCAGCAACTGCTCGCGCTGAAAAATCGCGTGCTGATGGAATTGCAGAAGCACGGCATCGGCGGCTCTCCTGCTGCGACGCGCGCTGCTTCCACGGGCGTTGTGGCGCCGGCGGGTGCGTCGTCCGCGGCAGCCGTGTCGGGGCATGGCGGCGTGGCGACTACCGTGTCGAATGACGGCGGTATTTCGCAGGTCGGCTTGAGCATCGCGGCAGCAGTCGGTGCAGCGCTGGTGGTCCTGCTGGCGGCTTTGCGCATGCGTCGACGTAAGCGCGATGCGAACGCTGCGGCCGAGGTCAGCGCAGCGAATGGCGACACAGTGGCGTCGGCTCAAGCTAATGATCCGCACGACGTTGCATCGGCACGCGAGCTGGGTTCGGCGCGAGATACATCTGACGATAGCGCCGATGTGTCGCTGTCGCATGCGGCCGCGTTGGCCGCTGCTGAACATGAGGCGGCGGAAGGCGCGGCGGCTGCGCGCGAACAGGCTGAACGCGAGGCTGCGGAACGTGACGCGGAGATTCGCCAGGCGGCGGCACGGGAAGCGGAGCGCAAGGCAGCGGAAAGTGCTGCCGCGGAGCGCGCTGAGTCGGAGCGCGTAGCGAAGGAACAGGCAGAGGCAGAGCGTGCGGCAGCGGGACAGGCTGCGGAGCGAGCCGCAGCGGATGAGCGCGTAACGGCAGAACGAGCAGCGGCCGAACACGCAGCGGCCGAACACGCAGCGGCCGAACACGCAGCATCAGAACACGCAGCATCAGAACAAGCCGCTGCCGAGCGCGCGGCAGCAGAACACGCAGCAGCAGAACGCGAAAACTTCAACAGCGCAACCACCGCCGCGAGCCTCGCCGCCGCAGCCGAGCTAGGCGCCGAAGCTTTGCCGCTGACCCCGCTCGAACCGCTCGAACCGGTCGACGAATCCTTCCAGCACGAGCCGCCCGCCCATCGTCTGCAATGGGATGACGAACCCGCGCCGAGCGCACCGGCCGCGCCGCAAACGGCATCGGCCGAAATCCAAAGCCCGCTGAACGTCCCGCCACCGGCCATCGACTTCACTCAGCAACTCGCCGAGCCGCGCGACACGCCGACGCCATTCGGCCAGCCTTACGCCGACGCATCGGCGCATCCGCTCCCCGACACAACGTTGCCCCCGGTGCCGCTGACGCATCTGGACCCGGCACACGACGCAGCAACCTATCAACCGTCCTACGAACTGCACCAACCGACCCAGGCCGCAACGCCTGACGGCGCATCAACCTTCTCAGAGCCAACACCGTTGTCGCAAGCGCAGCACACTCTCACCGCACCGACCGAATTCCCGCGCGACGCCGTCGACGCCTTCAGCGCTCTCGACATGCCGCTCCCGCCGCGTATCGAATCGCCGTTCGACGGTTTGCATGCCCCGGCGTCGTTGACCACGCAGCCGGTTGCATCGCCGGAATCGACCGCGCAGCAAGCCCTCGCGCCGCACGATCCCGACGACGTCCCGCATATCGCCGATGAAATCACCGCCGGCACCGCGGGGCATGCAGCCGTCGCGGGCTTGGGCGCCTCGGGCTTCGGCTCGATGGGTGGTCTGGGCGCCGCAGGCTTCGGCGCGCTGAAGCTCGACTTCGACCTCGAATTGCCGCCGAGCCCGGCCCAGCCGTTGCCGGCATTTACGCCGGCGGATCTGACTCGAATCGCGCGCAACAAGCTCGATCTGGCCGCCGAGTACATCGACCTCGGCGATCTGTCCGGCGCGCGCTCGCTGATCAACGAAGTGATCGAAGCGAACGATCCCGCCACGCGCACCGAGGCTCGCGCGTTGCTGTCGACGCTCGCGCCGTTGTCGTGAAGCGGATTGCTTTAGGGGTTCAGTACGACGGCTCGGCGTTTTGCGGCTGGCAGTCGCAACCGCACGGCAATACCGTGCAAGACGAGCTCGAACGGGCATTGAGCGAATTCGCGCGGACGCCGGTGCATATTACCGTCGCGGGCCGCACGGATACGGGCGTGCATGGGCTCGGCCAGGTCGCGCATTTCGACACCGAACTCGATCGCGCGGAAGTTTCATGGGTGCGCGGCACGAATGCGTTCTTGCCGAAAACCATCTCCGTGCAGTGGGCCAAGCCGATGCCGGACGAGTTTCACGCACGTTTTGCCGCGTTCGAACGGACCTATCACTACGTGCTTTACGTCCATCCGGTCCGTTCGCCGATGCTGGCGGCGCGCGTCGGCTGGGTTCACACGCCGCTCGACGTCGACGCCATGCGTGCCGGTGCCGCGCATCTGATCGGCGAGCACGACTTTTCGGCCTTCCGTTCGTCGCAATGTCAGGCGAAAACGCCGGTCAAGCACCTGTATCAGATCGACATCCGGCAGCAGGGCGATTTCGTCCACTTCCGCTTCCGGGCCAACGCGTTCCTGCATCACATGGTGCGTAACCTGATGGGGTGCCTCGTGTATATCGGCCGTGGCCGTCATCCGGCCGAATGGATGAGTGAAGTGCTGGCAAGCCGCGACCGCGACGTCGCCGCGCCGACCTTCATGCCGGACGGTTTGTATCTGGCGCAGGTGGGCTATCCTGAGCAATTCGCGGTGCCCGCGCCGCACACCGGCAGCGTGCCGTGGAGTACCGTATGGACCGAGCAAACGGAATCATGAACAGCACCGAAAACCTCGTAACCGAAGCCCAGGCCGGCGCGCCGCAAAACGCCGCGCCGCATCGCACGCGCATCAAGCTGTGCGGCCTGTCGAAGCCGGAAGACGTGAGCCACGCGATCGACCTCGGCGCCGACGCGATCGGCCTCGTGTTTTATCCGCCGAGCCCGCGCTCGGTCAGCATCGCGCAAGCGGTCGACCTGGTGCACGACGTGCCGCCATTCGTGTCGGTCGTGGGCCTGTTCGTCAACCCCACGCCGGACTGGATCCGCGAGGTCGTCAGCAATGTCGGTCTGACGTTGCTGCAGTTCCACGGCGACGAGACTGCGGCGCAGTCCGAAACGCTTGCTGGCGTTGCGGGTTTGCCTTGGTTGCGCGCGTTGCGAGTTGCAGCCGATACTCAACCGGCTGATTTGGTAAAATCAGCGCTTAACTATTCAGCCGCCAGCGGCCTTCTGTTCGACACCCATGTCGAAGGCTATGGCGGCGGCGGGAAGGTTTTCGATTGGTCACTTATTCCAGCAGAGCTCGCGCGTCGGGCCGTTTTGAGTGGTGGGTTGAACGCGCAAAACGTCAGTGATGCGATCCATCGCGTGCGCCCGTACGCGGTCGATGTCTCGAGCGGCATCGAAGTCGCGGGCGCCCGGGGCGTGAAAGATCACGCCCGGATGGCGGCATTCGTCCGCGCCGTGCGCGCGGCGGACGCCGAATGATTCCGGCCACGCGGTTTTCTCCTACGGAAATCGCGGGCCACACTGAGAAGAGTGATCACCATGTATAACTTGCCAGACGAAAGAGGCCATTTCGGCCAATATGGCGGCGTGTTCGTCGCTGAAACGCTGGTTCACGCACTTAACGAGCTGCGTGAAGCGTACGAAAAATATCAGAAAGACCCTGAATTCGTCGCCGAATATGAGCACGAACTGAAGTATTTCGTCGGTCGTCCGTCGCCGATTTATCACGCGAAGCGCTGGAGCGAAATGCTTGGCGGCGCGCAGGTTTTCCTCAAGCGTGAAGACCTGAATCACACCGGCGCGCACAAGATCAACAACGTGATCGGCCAGGCGCTGCTGGCCAAGCGTATGGGCAAACCGCGCGTGATCGCCGAAACCGGCGCCGGCCAGCACGGCGTGGCGACGGCAACCATCGCGGCGCGCTTCGGCATGGAATGTGTGGTCTATATGGGCGAGGAAGACGTGCGCCGCCAGGCCGCCAACGTCTACCGCATGAAGCTGCTCGGCGCGACGGTCGTGCCCGTCCAATCGGGCTCGCGCACGTTGAAGGACGCGCTGAACGAAGCCATGCGCGACTGGGTCACCAACGTCGAAAACACGTTCTACATTATCGGCACGGTTGCGGGTCCGCATCCTTACCCGATGATGGTGCGCGATTTCCAGCGCGTGATCGGCGACGAATGCAAGGTGCAGATGCCTGAGCTGGTCGGTCGCCAGCCGGATTCCGTGATTGCGTGCATTGGCGGCGGTTCGAATGCGATGGGTATCTTTTATCCGTACATTGACGACACTTCGGTGCAGTTGATCGGCGTAGAAGCAGCCGGCGACGGGCTCGAATCCGGTCGCCACGCAGCTTCGCTGATCGGCGGCAGCCCCGGCGTTCTGCACGGCAACCGTACGTACCTGCTGCAGGACGAAAACGGCCAGATCATCGAGACGCATTCGATCTCGGCCGGCCTCGACTACCCGGGCGTCGGTCCCGAGCATGCGTGGCTAAAAGACAGCAATCGCGCGCAATACGTCAGCATCACCGACGAAGAAGCGCTGAAAGCGTTCCACGATTGCTGTCGCATCGAAGGCATCATTCCGGCGCTGGAGTCCAGTCATGCACTGGCCTACGCCGCGAAGCTCGCGCCGACGCTGCCGAAGGACAAAGTCCTTCTGGTCAACCTGTCGGGCCGTGGCGACAAGGACATGCATACGGTCGCCGAGCGATCGGGCATTCAGTTCTGAGCGCCGCGACGATGCGTGACGAGTTCGACGAGCCGCAGCCGGCGATTGAAACCCTTGATCCGGCCGCCAAAGTAGCGGCCGCCGCGGTGCCTGAGGCGTCACTGCCGCAGGTGCCGGCCGGCATCCAGCTGTTGAACCGCGATTTTCTGACCGATGTGGCGAACATTCCCGACGGGTCGATCGACCTGATCGTGTGCGATCCGCCTTATGGGCTCGGCAAAGATTATGGCAACGACTCCGACATGCGGACCGGCGACGATTTTCTCGCCTGGACGCGTAGCTGGCTCGAGCTGGCTGTTCCCAAGCTCAAGCCGTCGGGTTCGCTGTATATCTTCTGCACGTGGCAGTACTCGCCGGAAATCTTCAGCTTCCTGAAGACAAAACTCACGATGATCAACGAAATCATCTGGGACCGGCGCGTACCGAGCATGGGCGGGACCGTGCGCCGATTTACTTCGGTGCACGACAACATCGGCTTTTTCGCGGTGTCGAAGGATTACTTCTTCGATCTCGATCCCGTCCGCATCCCGTACGATGAAGTCACGAAGAAGGCGCGTTCGCGTAAGTTGTTCGAAGGCAGTAAGTGGCTGGAGGTTGGCTATAATCCGAAGGATGTCTGGTCGGTGTCGCGACTGCATCGGCAGCATGCCGAACGCGTCGCGCATCCCACCCAGAAGCCTCTGGAAATTGTCGAGCGAATGGTGCTGGCGAGTTGTCCGAAGGGCGGGCGCGTGCTCGACCCGTTCATGGGCAGCGGCACCACCGCAGTCGCTTGCGCCCGACAGCAGCGCGAATTCGTCGGCTATGAGATCAATGAAAGTTACTGTGCGATAGCGCGTGAACGCGTCAGCATCGCTGCGAATCCGGTGCCTGTGAAGGCGCGGCCGGTTAAGGCCAAGGCCAAACGGCAGACCGAAACGCAGTGAGTTGCAGTGAGTGTCACGCAGCACGCGCCGCGTAAGCCGCGCGCAGTTGCTTAAATTCGAGAAATTTCCATGTCCCGTATCAAGAACACGTTTGCCGCGTTGTCCGCCCAAGGTAAGAAAGGCCTGATTCCTTTCATGACGGCCGGCGACCCGGACCCGGCCCGCACGGTCGAATTCATGCACGCGCTCGCTGCCGGCGGCGCGGATGTGATCGAACTCGGTGTGCCGTTTTCCGACCCGATGGCCGACGGCCCCGTGATCCAGCAATCGTCCGAGCGCGCGTTGGCGCACGGCGTGTCGCTGCGCCACGTGATCGCGGACGTCAAGCGCTTCCGCGAAACCGACGACAAGACGCCCGTCGTGCTGATGGGCTACGCCAATCCGATCGAACGTATGGGTATCGAAGCGTTCGCTAAAGCCGCGCAGGACGCCGGCGTGGACGGCGTGCTGGTGGTCGATTACCCGCCGGAAGAGTGCGCTAACTTCGCTGAAAAAATGCGATCCGCTGCGATCGATCCGATCTTTTTGCTGGCGCCCACGTCCACGGACGAGCGCATCGCTGAGGTCGGCAAAATTGCCAGCGGCTACGTCTATTATGTGTCGTTGAAAGGGGTGACCGGCTCCGCGAATCTGGACGTTTCCAGCATCGCGGGTAAAATCCCGGCCATCAAGTCGCGCGTACCCCTGCCGGTGGGCGTCGGTTTCGGCATCCGCGACGCGCAAACCGCGCGTTCGGTGGCCGAAGTGTCCGATGCCGTCGTGATCGGCAGCCGTATCGTGCAATTGCTCGAACAGGCGCCGCCGGAGACCGCGGCTGAAACGCTCACGCGTTTCATCGCCGAAGTGCGCGAGGCGCTAGATAGCGTCGCGACTGCCCGATAACAGTTATTTTTGTCGTCTGTAGTGTGAGCGGCGGGTTTATCCCGCCGTTTGCGCAACCGCCGACCCCAGAAGGATTCAATATGAGCTGGCTCGATAAGCTGCTGCCGCCGAAAATCAAACAAACCGACCCGAAGAACCGTAAGGGGATTCCGGAAGGCCTGTGGATCAAGTGCCCGTCGTGCGAAGCCGTGCTGTACCGCAACGACGTCGAGGCCAATCTGCACGTTTGCCCGAAGTGCGACCATCACATGCGCATCGGCGCGCGTGAGCGGCTCGACGGCCTGCTCGATCCGGAAGGCCGCTACGAAATCGGTCAGGAAATCGTTCCGGTCGACGCGTTGAAGTTCAAGGACAGCCGCAAGTACCCGGATCGCCTGAAAGAGGCGATGGACGACACCGACGAAACCGACGCCATGGTCGTAATGGGCGGCGCGATCCACACGCTGCCGGTGGTCGTAGCCTGCTTCGAGTTCTCGTTCATGGGCGGCTCGATGGGTTCGGTGGTCGGCGAGCGCTTTGCGCGCGGCGCGCAGAACGCGCTCGAACAGAAAGTGCCGTTCATCTGCTTCACCGCTTCGGGCGGCGCGCGCATGCAGGAAAGCCTGCTGTCGCTGATGCAAATGGCGAAAACCACGGCCATGCTGACCAGGCTGGCCGAAGCCAAGCTGCCGTTTATTTCCGTGCTGACCGATCCGACCATGGGCGGCGTGTCGGCGAGTTTCGCGTTCCTCGGCGACGTGGTGATCGCCGAGCCGAAGGCGCTGATCGGCTTTGCCGGCCCGCGCGTGATCGAACAAACGGTGCGCGAAAAGCTGCCGGAAGGCTTCCAGCGCGCTGAGTTCCTGCTGACGAAGGGCGCGGTGGACATGATTGTCGACCGTCGCAAGCTGCGTGAGGAAATCGCCCAGTTGATGGCGCTGTTGAGCCACCAGCCGGCGGATGCCGTCGCGTAAGCAGACGTTAAGCAGTAGACAAGACAGCCCGCGCTACATTGAACGCAGCGCCGGTAGCCGTCAAAAAAAGCAGGCAAAAATAACGCGCCGCGTGAGTGATCAAGCGGCGCGTTGTCATTTCCAGGATAATCACGGCGCACCACCGCCTAACCGATTCACTCGCGATTCATTCGATGACGACATTCCCCACCCTCGACGCGTGGCTCACGCACCTTGAATCCGCGCATCCGGTCGGCATCGACATGGGTTTAGACCGCATCTCGCAGGTACGCGACGCGATGCAACTGTCGTTTGCGTGCCCGATCATCACGGTCGGCGGCACGAACGGCAAGGGCTCCACATGCGCGATCCTCGAATCGATTCTGCTGCGCGCCGGCTTCACGGTGGGCTGTCACACGTCGCCGCATCTGCTGACGTTCAACGAGCGCGCGCGCCTGAACGGCGAAATGGCGACCGACGCCGACCTGCTGGCGCACTTCGAAGTCGTCGAAACCGCGCGGCTGAGTCTCGCCGAACCGGTCACGCTGACCTACTTCGAATTCACGACGCTGGCGATCATGAGCCTGTTCGCCTCGCGCGGTTTTGACGCGGTGATCTTCGAAGTCGGCCTGGGCGGTCGTCTCGACGCGGTGAATATTCTCGATACCGACTGCGCGATCATCACCAGCATCGACATTGATCACACGGAATATCTCGGCGACACACGCGAGAAAATCGGCTTCGAAAAGGCCGGCATTTTCCGTCCGGGCAAGCCGGCGATTTGCGCCGACCCGGTGCCGCCGCAGTCGCTGATCGATCATGCCGAGAAGATCGGCGCGGAACTGTGGCTCTTCGGCCGCGATTTCCGCTACGAAGGGCAGGCGGGCAGCGAGCGTCAGCAGTGGAGTTACGTCGGTCCGACCATGCGGCGTTCGTCGCTCGCCTATCCGGCGTTGCGCGGCGCGAACCAGTTGATCAATACGTCGGCGGCGCTCGCCGGACTCGAAGCGCTGCGTGACCGTTTGCCGGTGTCGGCGCAGGATATCCGCCTGGGTCTCGCCAACGTCGAGCTGCCGGGTCGTTTCCAGGTGCTGCCTGGCAAGCCGGCTATCGTGCTGGATGTCGGCCACAATCCGCACGCGGCCGCCGTGCTGACGCAGAACCTCGGCAATATGGGCTTCTTCCCGTACACGTACGCGGTGTTCGGCGCGATGCGCGACAAGGATATTGCCGGCGTATTGGCGCATCTGAAGGGCGAAATCGACCATTGGTGCGTGACCGATTTGCCGCTCGCGCGGGCCGCCACGGCGGAACAGCTCGAAGCGGCGCTACGCGAGCGGGGCGTGGACGAAGCCGCCGACAGCAGCGTGACGCGCTACGCCACACCGGCCGAGGCTTACCAAGACGCGCTAAAACGGGCGTCAGAGAATGATAGAATCGTGGTTTTCGGCAGTTTCTATACGGTAGCCGGAGTTATGGCCTACCGTAAATCGCAGCAACACTGAACGGGCGCCAGGCTCGAACCAAGCGATTCATGGGAATTTTCTCGTTCGGCAAGAAAGACGACGCGCCCACTCGGCGCGGCGCAAATACTAGTTCCACCCGGGCCGCCCGTGGCGAGCGCGTGGAGCGGCGAACCCGCCGCACGGAGCGCCCCGTCGACGCCGACGCCATGCTGCTCGACCCTACGCTGCCGGAAAAGCAGCGTGCGCGGCGCCGCCTCGTCGGTGCGATCGCGCTGGTCGTCGCGGCGGTCGTCATCCTGCCCATGGTGCTGGACTCGCATCCCAAGCCCGTCACCGACGACATCGCGATCGACATCCCCAACCGTCCCGCGCCGAAGCTCGCCAAGGCTGACGAAGACACGCAGGCCGGCGTAGCACCCGACAACCCCACGCCTGACGCGGCACTTGCCGCTTCGAGTCTTGCGCCGACAACGGCCGCGAAGCCAGGCCAGTCCGGCAGCACGCAAGCACAAAGCACGAGCACTGGCACCAGCACGACGACAGGCGCCGCAACGCCCGCAGCCAAACCGGCGGCGAAACCGCAGGCACCGGCCGTCGCGATGAACACCGCACCGACCACGGCGCCGACAGCGCCTGCAAAACCCGCCAAACCGCCGGTCACGCACAACGCCGCGGCCACCGCCGCGCCGAGCGCAACCGACGACACGAACACCACCGCAGCCAGCGCGGACGCGAATTCCGGCACGCCGGCATCGCCGCCGGGCAGCCGCTTCGCGGTTCAACTGGGCGCATTCGCCAACGACGCCAACGCGCGAAATTGGGCGGCCAAGTTGAAAGCGGCGGGAGTGCCCGCATATACCGAACATCGGAAGCAGGCTGACGGTTCCACGCTCACGTTGCTGCGAGCTGGCCCGTTTGCCGATCGTGCCGCGGCCAGCGCCGCGATTGCGAAAGTTCGCGAGGCCGGCTTGACGTCGGGCGCGAACAGCAGCGCCGCACAGTAAGCGAGCGATGTTCACCGCCTTCGACTACGCTGTAATGGCGGTGATCGGTTTGTCGGCCTTGCGCGGCACATGGCGCGGGTTTTTGTCTGAGATATTCGGGTTGATCGGCTGGATCGCGGCGTTTTTCATTGCGTGCCGCTTTGTCGGTTATGTCGTGCCGTTTATCCCGTCCACGTGGCCGGGTGGCGCGTTGACCCAGTGGCTGCTGGCCTTTGCGCTGGTGGTGATCGGTGTGGTGCTGGTGGCGAGCGTGCTGAATGCCCTCCTGAGCCGCATCGTGCAGGCAACCGGCTTGAGCGGCGTGGACCGCTCGCTCGGTTTGATGTTCGGCCTCGTGCGCGGGGTCATTCTGGTGCTGATTCTGGTCGCCCTCGCTGGCTTGACCGAACTGCCCCAACAGGAATTCTGGCGCAACGCCTTGCTTCGGCCCTACGCGGTCGAGGGCGTGCACGTAATGAAACCGCTGCTTCCCGAGACACTTGCTGCCTACGTCCGCGTGTGACGATCAGGCGAGTGTTTCAAGGGACGCGGCAGGACTCCGGCGCAAACCGGTTGCCGCTACGTACCAGCAGGTCACAGCGCGTACGCAGTCACCGGCCGCCACGACGAATTTCGTACCTTTGAAGGACATGCCATGTGCGGCATCGTAGGCGTAGTTTCCCATTCCCCGGTCAATCAGCTGATCTATGACAGCCTGCTGCTTCTGCAGCATCGCGGTCAGGACGCCGCCGGCATCGCAACCGCGAACGGCAGCAATTTCCACATGCACAAGGCCAACGGCATGGTGCGCGACGTGTTCCGCACGCGCAACATGCGCAGCCTGCCCGGCACGACCGGTATCGGCCAGGTGCGTTACCCGACGGCCGGTTCCGCGTCGAGCGAAGAAGAAGCCCAGCCGTTCTACGTGAACGCGCCGTTCGGCATCATCCTCGCGCACAACGGCAACCTGACCAACTGGCAGCAACTGAAAGACGAGATGTTCCGCGTCGATCGCCGCCACATCAATACGAATTCCGACACCGAGGTCATGCTCAACGTGCTCGCGCACGAATTGCAGCTGTCCAGCTCGGGCCTGCAACTCGATCCGGCCGCGCTGTTCAAGGCGGTGTCGGGCGTGCATCGCCGGGTGCGGGGTTCGTACGCGATCGTGTCGCTGATCGCCGGTTACGGGCTGCTGGGTTTCCGCGACCCGTTCGGCATCCGCCCGCTGTGCCTCGGCAAGCAGGAAACGCCGGAAGGCGTCGAATGGATCCTGGCGTCGGAGTCGGTGGCGATTGAAGGTATCGGCTTCGAATTCGTGCGCGATATCGCACCGGGCGAGGCGATTTTCATCGATATCGAAGGCAATCTGCATTCGCAGCAATGCGCGACGAATCCGAGCCTGAACCCGTGCATTTTCGAACTCGTGTATCTCGCGCGTCCGGACTCGGTGCTCGACGGCGTGCCGGTCTACAACGTGCGTCTGCGCATGGGCGACTACCTCGCCGAGAAGATCAAGCGCGAACTGCCCGACGTGCCGATCGACGTGGTGATGCCGATTCCCGATTCGTCGCGTCCGGCTGCCATGCAGGTCGCGAAGAAACTGGGCGTGGAATATCGCGAAGGCTTCTTCAAGAACCGTTACGTCGGCCGCACCTTCATCATGCCGGGCCAGGCGGTGCGCAAGAAGTCGGTGCGCCAGAAGCTGAACGCCATGGGTATCGAGTTCAAGGGCAAGAACGTGCTGATCGTCGACGATTCGATCGTGCGCGGCACCACCTCGCATGAAATCGTGCAGATGGCGCGCGACGCCGGCGCGAACAAGGTGATCTTCGCTTCGGCGGCACCGCCGGTGAAATTCCCGAACGTCTACGGTATCGATATGCCGACGCGCGGTGAGCTCGTCGCTCACGGCCGCACGGACGACGAAGTCGCGCGCATGATCGGCGCGGACCACCTCGTGTATCAGGACGTCGACGCACTGAAGCAGGCCGTGCGCGACATCAACCCGGCACTGCGGGAATTCGAAGCGTCGTGCTTCGACGGCAACTACGTGACCGGCGACATCACGACCGAGTATCTGGACCGCATCGAAAGGGCGCGTCTCGCGCCGTCCTCGCAATCGGATCGCGACGCCGCGAGCGACGCGATCGACGGCGGCGCGCCGGCGCGTTCGCAATTGCATCTGCAGTTGTCGGTGGGCTAAAGGTAGCCCGCGAGCCTGACGTGAACGTGAAACTGAACGACAGCGCTCATGGCGTGGCGCGCTGCACGCCACGCCGCGAGCGTGTTAGGATCATGGCTTGCGTCGATTTGATCTCAGCTTGCGGACGCGGGGTAACCCGAAACAGCTAAAGCGAAAGGTGGAAAACGCCGCATTCATCCGCCTCCGCTCCAGCTTTCCCCGCACATGAAGCCCGCTTATGCCGACGCAAAAGCGGGCTTTTTTGTTGCTGCCGTTTGGCGCTGCGCTCTCCTTTCACACGAAGCGCGCCGAACGCAGCCATGGAACATTGGAAACCAGAACCAACATGGACGACTCCCTGAACTTCGACACGCTGGCAGTCCGCTCGGGCACGGCGCGCAGCGACTTCAACGAACATTCGGAAGCGATTTTCCTGACCTCGAGCTTTGTGTTCGCGAGCGCCGCGGACGCTGCCGAGAAATTCAGGAATTCCGAAGACAACTACACCTATTCGCGCTTCACGAACCCGACCGTCACGATGTTCCAGGACCGCCTGGCCGCGCTCGAAGGCGGCGAAGCGTGCATGGCCACAGCGTCCGGCATGGCCGCGATCATGTCCGTCGTGATGTGCGCGCTGCAGGCCGGCGACCACCTCGTGAGCTCGCAGGCGTTGTTCGGCTCGACACTCGGCATGTTCTCGCAGATTTTCACCAAGTTCGGCATTACGACCACGTTCGTCGATTCGACCGATCTGGACGCGTGGAAAAACGCCGTGCGTCCCGAGACGAAGATGTTCTTCCTCGAAACGCCGTCGAATCCGCTGACGGAAGTGTCCGACATCGAAGCGATCAGCAAGATCGCCAAGGCCGCGAACGCGCTATTCGTGGTGGACAACTGCTTCTGCAGCCCGGCGTTGCAACAGCCGCTGAAGCTCGGCGCGGATGTGGTGATGCATTCGGCCACCAAGTTCCTTGACGGTCAGGGGCGCGTGTTGGGCGGCGCGCTGGTCGGCTCGAAGCAGTTCATCATGGAAAAGGTGTTCCCGTTCGTGCGTAGCACCGGGCCGACCCTGTCCGCGTTCAACGCGTGGGTGCTGCTCAAGGGCATGGAAACGCTGTCGCTGCGCGTCGACAAGCAGTCGGCGAATGCGCTGGAAATCGCGCGCTGGCTGGAGACGCATCCGGCCGTGAATCGCGTGTTCTATCCGGGGCTGGAATCGCACCCGCAGCACGCGCTGGCCATGCGTCAACAGAAGGCGGGCGGCGCGATTCTGTCGTTCGAACTGAAGGGCGACACGCCGGAGCAGATGCGCGCGAATGCATGGCGTGTGATCGATAGCACGAAGATCTGTTCGATCACCGGCAATCTTGGCGATACACGGACCACGATCACGCATCCGGCAACCACCACGCATGGTCGCGTGACGCCGGAAGCGCGCGCGGCAGCAGGCATTAGCGAAGGCTTGATCCGGCTGGCGGTGGGTCTGGAAAACGCCGCGGATATTCGCGGCGATCTGGAACGCGGTCTGGCGGGTTAAGCGGGATTTAAAGCAGGCAATGCGGGCCGCGAACTCAACGCGGCTCGCGCGGCAATGCTCAGTGGCGCAGCGCGCGCCATTGGCCAGGCGCCAGTCCGAAACGCCGCGTGAATGCGTGCGTGAAAGCGCTCTGATCGCCGAAGCCGATATCCAACGCGATATCGGTCAATGAGCGACGCGGATCCGCGAGCAACGTGAGCGACGTATCGAGCCGCAAGCGCTGCAAATAGCGATGCGGCGTCTCACCGAACGCGTCGATAAAAAGCTGATGAAAGCGCCGCATGCCAAAGCCGCAATGCGCGGCGAGGTCGGCAATGCGCAGCGGTTCCGACAAATGCGCGCGCAACCAACGGTCGATACGCGTGAAGTCGAGACCCGCGCCAGGCGCGAGCGCACCTGCCGTGGTGCCGGAGTCGGCCACCAACGCAGCGCCCAGACGGGCCGCTGCATCCCAATGAAAACGACGGGCGTCCAGATCGTCGCTCTGAGCGCCGCCGGTAGCGTGCGCTGCAATCCGATGCACGAGCTGCGTTAGCGACGCATCGACCGTTACGGCCCGCGCGCGGTCGAACAAACGTTCCGGCACGGCCAGCGAAGTTGCCGGCAGATCCAGCACCAACTGCCGGTTCTCGCCGATACCCGCGTAGTCGTGCCGCGCACCCGCCGGAATGAGCCACGCGGAGCCGGCGTCGATCTGTTGCGCGACGCCGTTCACCGCCATCACCATCGCGCCGTCCAGGCCGAGCACGACCTGATGAAAGTCATGCACGTCCGACGCTTCGACCGCGCCGTAACGGCGCAGCGAAACGCAAGGGATGGTGGCGGTAGCGTGGTTCATCGTTAAAGCGCGGTCACCGGCAAACAGGCCGGCAACTTGAAACGCAAAAAACTTAGACGCCGAGCAATTCGACTTCGAACACGAGCGTCGCGTTCGGCGGAATCACGCCGCCCGCGCCACGCACGCCGTAGCCGAGTTGCGGCGGAATCGTCAGCTTGCGCGTGCCGCCGACCTTCATGCCTTGCACGCCTTCGTCCCAACCCTTGATGACCATGCCGCCGCCCAGCACGAATGCGAACGGGTCGTTGCGGTCCTTGCTCGAGTCGAACTTCTGACCATCGGTCAGCCAGCCGGTGTAGTGCACGCTGACGCTCTTGCCGGCAACCGCTTCGGCGCCGGTGCCTTCCACGATGTCTTCGTACTTCAGGCCGGATTCGGTAGTGACAGTCGACATGTAACGCTCCTCAGTTCAAAAACGTAAAAACCGACATTGTAGGCGTGTTGGCGATGCATCGCCGAGGATTGCCGCGTGGCACGCGGATTGCGTGGAAATTGGCCGTCCGGCCAGGCGGGTCGCGCCGGATGCCATGCCTATAATGGGGCTTCTTTCAATCATCATGCACTGCCTGAGAGGGCTCGATCGTGACAACGTCTTCAACCGGAACCACCGGCGCGCAGCCGGCGCCTTCCGGCTTCGCCGTCTCCGAGCGTACCGCGCATCTTTGCGCCGAAACCGCGCTGTTCATGCGTGACCACGTGCTGTCGCTGGTGTCGCACGATTTGCGCGGTCCGCTGAACGCGATCCATAGCTGGGCTTACGTGCTCGAGCGCAAGCTCGACGCGAACGACCCCAACGCGCAGCGCGCCGTCACCGGCATTCGCAATGGCGTGGACCAGCAGGTGAAGCTGCTCGAAACGATCGTGGATGCCACGCGCGCCGAAACCAGGTCGCTGGCGCTCGCGTATGCGTCGTTCCCGCTGCATCCGTTGCTCGACGAAACTGTCGAAGACGTGCGCACGGGTTTGGCTCGCTCGCGCCAGGTCGAGATCGCGCTCGACTCGCAACTCGGCACCGAGCAACTCAACGGCGACCGCGCACGCCTCGTCGCCGCGCTGTGGCTGATGCTGACGTTCACCGTCGAAGCCAGCGCCGAAGGCGCTACCGTCACGCTGGCCACGCGTGCGGACGCGACCGCATGGCATGCCACCGTCACCTACGACAACAACCTCGCTGCATTGAGCGATCCGGCCGTGCCGCATCTGCTCGAAGCGTTCGCTCGCAAGCAGGCCGGCGAGCCGCGCGAAGCCAAACGCATTGCGTGGGTGTTCGCACTGTGCAAGCGCGTCGCGGAAGCGCATGGCGGCAGTTTCGAGCAGATCGACGCCAGCGAGAGCGAAGCGGCCAGACTTGCACTACGCATACCGCTAAGTGCGACCGCGCCGAAGTGAGCGCTTTACGTCGGCACACGGTTGCGCGCGCTTAACGGCGATCAACGGCGTTTGACTTTTCACCGAGCTTTCACCCTCTATACTGACAACTTTTGTTGCCGGAGCCCTTCGCTTTGATCCAGGTTGTCGCCCTCATTGGCGCGTTGTTTCTCGTTGCCCTCAACGGTTTCTTTGTTGCGGCTGAATTCGGTCTGGTCAAACTGCGGGCCACGCGCGTGCAGAGTCTCGCCGCGAAACACGGCATGCGCGGCCGTTTGCTGGCCAAGGTGCACGGACGTCTCGACGCTTACCTCTCCGCCTGTCAGCTCGGCATTACGCTAGCGTCGCTCGGTCTCGGCTGGATCGGCGAGCCCGCGTTCGCGCAACTGCTCACGCCGGTCTTCAACCTGCTCGGCGTGGAGTCTGAGAAACTGATTCACGGCGTTTCGCTGTTCTTCGCGTTTTCGTGTATTTCGTTCCTGCATATCGTGGTGGGCGAACTGGCGCCGAAGTCGCTGGCTATTCGCGAGGCGGAGAAGGTGTCGCTGTGGGCCGCCACGCCGCTGTACGGCTTCTACTGGGCCATGTATCCGGCCATCTGGGTGCTCAACTCGAGCGCCAACGCGGTGCTGAAGCTGGCCGGCCTCGACGCCGACCATGGTCACGACTCGCACTATTCGACCGACGAACTCAAGCTGATCCTGCGTGGCCGCCGCGCCAATGTGGCGAGCGAGTTGGGCGCGGCGGACGGCGGCGCGTACAGCCAGGACGAATGGAACACGATCGCGCATTCGCTGGATTTTTCGCGCATGACGGTGTCGGACCTCATGCGTCCTGCTTATGAAATGGTTGGCTTGCGGCGCGATCTGCCGTTGCGCGACAACATGCAGGTGGTGGCGCGGCATCGCTTCAGCCGCTACCCGCTGTTCGAAGACGCAGCCGGTGAACGCGTGGCCGGCATGATCCACTTGAAGGATCTGCTGCTGGCGCGTCACGCGGGCAGCACGCTCGAGGATCTGTCGAAATACGCGCGGCCCGTGCAGTACGTGAAGCCGGACATGCCCGCACTGGAACTGTTTCGCCGCTTCCGCAAAGGCGCGCCGCATTTCGCGCTGGTCGGCCATAAAAATGCGAAGCCGATCGGCTTCCTGACGCTCGACAATCTGCTCGGCGCGTTGGTCGGTCAGATTCATGACGAATTCCGTCAGGGCGACGCCGACTGGACGCGCATGGACGACGGCACGTTAATGGGCAAGGGCAGCTTGCCGGTGGTGTCGCTGGAGCGGGCGTTGGGTATCGATATCGACGAGGGCAAGGCCGAATCGGTCGGCGGTCTCGTGATTCAGGCGCTCAACGATCTGCCCACAGAAGGCCAGCGCGTGGAATTCGACCGCTTCGACGTGGTCGTCAAGAAGATGAAAGGGCCGCGCATCGTGCTCGTGCGCGTGTACCCGAAGACCTTCGACGATGAAGGTGGCTGAAAGCCTTTTCCGCTGAATCCGGCAAAGCGCATGGCCCGACTGCTCGCGTAGAATTGTCGTCCACATCGAGGGGGCGACATGGGGTATCTGCTGGTTCTGTGCGTGGGCTTGCTGGCAGGCTTGCTGAGCGGCGTGATCGGCACCGGTTCATCCATGCTGCTAATGCCCGTGCTCGTGATGCTGTACGGTCCGCAACAGGCGGTGCCGATCATGGCGATCGCCGCGATCATGGGCAACTTCGGCAAGGTGCTCGCGTGGTGGCGCGAGATCGATTGGCGCGCTTGCGGGGCCTACTGCGTGACCGCCGTGCCGGGCGCGGCGCTTGGTGTGCGGACGCTGCTGGCACTGCCGCCGCACGCGGTTGAAATCGCGCTGGGGCTGTTCTTTGTCGCGATGGTGCCCACGCGCCGCTGGCTCGCGCGGCGGGCCGTCAAATTCTCTCTGTGGCACCTTTCGCTGATCGGCGGCGTGGTGGGTTTTCTCACCGGCATCGTGGTGTCGACCGGGCCGATTACCGTGCCCGTGTTCATGTCTTACGGCCTCGTCAAAGGCGCGTTTCTCGCAACGGAAGCCGCCGGCTCATTAACCGTGTATGCCGCGAAAGTCGCGGTGTTCAATCACTTCGGCGCGTTGCCTTTGCGCGTGGTGATCGACGGCCTGATCACCGGTTCCGCGTTGATGACCGGCTCGTTCGCGGCGCGGAGCATCGTGGTGCGGATGAGTCCCGCCACCTTCAAGCTGGTGGTCGACGGTTTGATGTTGTCCTCGGGGTTGTCGTTGCTGTGGGCGGCAGGGCGTTAGGCCACACCGATTATCCAACCGAAGCCTCAAACACTCGCCGGTAATTCCCACCCAGAATCGCGCTCACTTCTTCCTGCGTGAACCCCGCGACAAGCAACGCGCTCGCCAGCTCCGGCAACTGTTCGTAGCTGCGAAACACCGGCGGCGAGATAAACCCGAGCATGTCGCTCCCCAGTCCAACATGCTCCACGCCGACCACATCCGCCATGCGCTTGATGCCTTCGGCCATTGCGTGGATATCCTTGAACGACCCTGAGCTCGGCCACACGCCGATCACGCCGCCCGTGCCGGCGATCACGCGCGCGTGATCCGGCGTGATAAGCCGGCTGCGCGACGAAGGGTGCGTGGCCAACGCCGAATGCGACAGCACGAGCGGCTTGGTGGACGTAGCGGCGGCGCGCTTAACCAGGTCGTAAGTGCCGTGCGCGACATCCACGACGATGCCCAGCGCATTGCAACGCCGTACCACTTCCGCGCCGGCATCGGTCAGGCCGCCATGCACCGGCGGCTCGGTCTGAATATCGCCCAGCTCGTTCACGCGATAGTGCGTAAGTTGCAAATGCCGCAACTGATGCTGCGCATACGCCTCGTCGACGCGATCCACCTGGCCTTCGAGAAAATCCCCACCCTCTGCGGAAATGATCGCGCACGGCCCGAGCGAACCCTTCGCCGCGAGCGACGCCGCATTCGTCACCACCTGCATCTGCTCACGCTCGATCAATTGATGCGCGCGCTGAAATTCGGCTTGACCGAGCGCATACAACTCGCCCGGCTGCGGATCGCGCCACGCCTCGAAACGCTTGCGGTTTTCCGCGACGCGCGTGACGGTCGTATCCGTGACGATCGCGAGGCAGATCACGTTCATGCCGCCTTTGCGCATCGGCGCGGCGAGCGGCAGAAACGGCCGACGCGCACCGATCGCCGGATCGCGCGACACGGTCACGCGTCCGGCGTGGCTGTGCATGTCGATGGTGAGCGTGCCGGACGGCGCTTGCCATGACGGCGCGCGGTGACTGCCGCTGTCGGCCTGCGTGACCGGGTCGTCTTGCGCGTGCTGGGGATCGGTATAGCCCGCGAAACGGCCAGGCGCGCACGCTGCGAGTCCGAGCGCGGCGCCGGAGGAAAGAAACGCGCGCCGGCTGAAGGTGCGCGGCACAGAAGGTAGACGATCAAGCGCGGCCGCTTCCACCAATCGATAGCGCCAACCCGCGGGGTCGTCGACCAGACGCAGCAGCCGGCCGCGTAACGTCAGCGCTTCGGCTTGCGGCGCGAGCGGCGCTGCCGTGTAGACCTCGATCGACGCCGCCGGATTGCGCGGCACACAACCCCCGCAGCAGGGTTCATCGGCGCAGAGCAGAAAGTAATCGACCGATTCGGCTTGCGGATCCAGCGGAATCATCCAACCCGTAATGTCGACGGTCGTGTCATGCAGCGTGTCGGCATTGCCATCGCGAATCGTCGGCCAGTCGAGGGTCATTGGCATTCCTTCATCGGCATTCCTGTTGGGGCGATTTACTTGCGAGCCGACGCGCTCCGGCTTTTATCGGGCGTCAGCGTACCGACCATGCTTTCAACGAGCTTCAACGCTTCGGCCTTCAGCGCGACGGGGTCGTCCGCGTTGTCGAGCAACTGCGCCGCCTCGCACACCATGCTGCCGATCATGCGCGCGGCAAGGTAAGCATTGGCGCGGGCTTTTTCATTATGACCCGCCGGACCGACCAGCGCGTCGATCAGCAGCCCGTAGACGTGCGCTTCTTCGATCTCGCGGCAGCGCGCTGTGCCGAGCACGGCGGGCGCGGTCTCGATAACGAGCTGCCGGTAAGCGGGCTCGCAACAGACTTCCAGAAACTCGCGAATGCCCGCGCTAATACGCTTCGCCTTAGGCGCGGCTCCGGCAGCGGCCTGTACTTTGGACGCGGCCTGTTCCTGCAACGCGCCCACCAGCGCATCGAAGAGTTCGGCTTTATCGGCGAAGTGGTGATAGAACGCGCCGCGAGTTACGCGTGCGCTGCGCGCGATGGCCTCGATACCCACCTGCTGATAGCCCTGCGACGCGAATAGCTCGCCGGCCGCGCAAATCAACGCCTGACGCGTGGCGTCCGCGTATTCCTCGCGGCGGGATTTGAGAGGGACACCTGCGCTCGGCATAGGACGGATTTTTATCCCTTGATTTTTCACATTCTGATTGTAGTATACATACACGTTGTATGTGAAAGTCTTGATGTATGTCGAGTTTGACTTTGCTTGCAGCGTGGAACGACGGACGCACAACCCGTAGGTAGGCAATCCCATCAGGAGCAGACCCGAAATGACTCAGGCAGAGCAGCAATATCTTTTACCCACTGAAGAGCAGCTTTCCAATGCGCGCATCGCCGTGCAACGGTTCGCGGCGGAATGGCAAAACCCGGTCGCGGATAACTTGAGAAGTTTGATGCACGAGGACACGCGTAACCTGATTCCGCCCATGACGGAACCGGCCGATCGGGAAGGCGTGGTCGAGCATTTTCGCCAGGTGCTGACGCAACTGCCGGACTTGAAAGTCGACGTCCTGCAGTGGGCGCCGACCGGCGATGCTGTGATGATCGAATGGCAGGCGTCGGCCACCGTCGCAGGCCAGCCGCTGACCTGGCAGGGCGTCGACCGTTTCAACCTGCGCGGCGACCGGATGTACAAGGGGCAGGTGTATTGGGACACGCGACGTGTCGCCGAGCAGGTGGCCGAAGCGGTCAAGCGCGCTCAGCAGAATGGCTCGGCGGGTTAAGAAGGCATCGCGCTGAATGACGCGAGTAAGTCACTAAATCAGTAAGCCAGCAAAAAAGGCGGTTAAAGCTCGTGTGCTTTAACCGCCTTTCATTCGCCAGGAGAAAGAGACGCGATCAACTGCGCGGCACGCCATCTTCCACCAGTACCGCTATCGGCATTGCACCGAGCGCGTCGCGCACATACAGCAAGCCATTTTCATCGACCTTCGGCGCCGCGGGACTCAGCCAATCGAACAACGCGCGCGCCGACAGATCGGACGGCATTTCAATCGCCGTGTCCGCCCATTTCTGCGGATCGACCATCGGCAGATCGCTGGCGTCATCGTCATCGTTATCGAGCAAGCCGGAGGCCAACCGGCTCGCGATCACCACCGCCCACGCATTGCCATGCCGTCGCGCGAACGCAATCACATTCGCGGCATGCGCGCCGCGCACGGTAAGCGGCAGGTACTCGCTCTGACTCAGCAACTCCGGCAAATGCGTGCGCAACGCCAGCACGCGTTGCACGACCGCGAGCTTCACGCGTCCGTCGCGCCAGGTCGGCAGGAAATCCGACGGCGGCGTCTGCACGAGCCACGCTTCACGCTGAGCGAAATCCACCGGCCGGCGATTGTCCGGATCGACCAGACTGAAGTCCCACAACTCGGTGCCCTGGTACAGATCGGGAATCCCCGGCGACGCCAGCCGCAACACCGTCTGTTGCAGACTATTGAGTGCACCGGCGCGGCCAATTCGCGCGACGAACGCCGACAGTTCTTTCAGAAAGTCGTCGCGTCGCTGCGGCGCGAGGATATCGAACAGGAAATCGCGGCAGCCGGCTTCATACGCTTCGTCGGGTGCGAGCCAGTTGGTTTGCAGCTTCGCTTCGCGCAACGCTTTTAATTGCCATTGCGCGACACGTTCGGCCAGTTCCTTGACGCCCGCTGCGTCGTCCGGTTTCAACTCCGGCGGCCAGCAGCCCGCCAGCGTCTGATACAGCATCGCTTCGGCGGCGGGGCCCGGCGACCAGTCGTCGTGCGTGTCCTGACCGACGCTGCCGATCGGCTTGCCGTCGAGCGTACGGCGATGCGGCGCGTTCAACGTCGACCACGCGCGCAACGTCGCGCTCCAGTCCGCCGCGATTTCGCTCAACACCGCGAGACGGGCGCGCACGTCTTCGCCGCGTTTGTGATCGTGCGTGGCGGTGGCGAGCAACGCGTGAGGAAAGCGCTGCGCGCGTTCCAGATTGGCGGCATGGAACTGCTCGACCGACAGCGCGAATTCACCCGGGTCCGCGCCGACTTCGTTACGCGATAACAACCGGCCGTAGCGATAGCACGCCGTATCTTCGACCGCCTTCGCGGCGACCGGCGCGGTCAGTTGCGAAAACAGCGTTTGCGCGGTGCGCCGCGACGAACCGGCGTGGCTGGGCGGCGCGTTGTTCTGACCTGGCTGCGGCGGCGCGCTGGGGCGTCCGCTCGGCGCTTCTTCCGCGCTACCGCCGAGCCACGCGTTCACGCGATCGAGTACGACGAGGTCCGCGCGCGACAGCGATTGTTTTGCGCCTTCGAGCGCCTGGTCGAAATAGACGTTGTCGGCGGCGCTGCGCAAGCCGTTCTGCGGATAGACGCGATACACCGGAAAATGCACGACCAGTTCGGTCAGCACGCGCCGCAACGAGGTGAATGTGAAATCACGCGTGGTCAGCGAATCGCGCGCAATACGATGCAACGCGCGCGCTGCCCGATCCAGTTCCGCCGACAGGTTCTCCGCGAGAATCTTGCGGCGCGCGATCAACGCTTCGTCCGCGAAACGCGGGCTGCGGCCGGTGAGTTCGGCCCATGTCTGCGCGAGCGGTTCCGCGCCGGCGGGATCGTGCAGCAACGCGCCCACGTCGTTCATGAAGTCGTAGCCGGTCGTGCCATCCACGGGCCAATCGTCGCGCAGCGGTTCGCCGCGGGCGAGAATTTTTTCGACCACCACATACGGCGCGGTGTCGCGCAATTCCGTGAGCCGCTGCCGCAATCGCTGCGCGTATTCGCGTGGCTCGGCGAGCCCGTCCACGTGATCGATCCGCAGTCCGTCCACCACGCCTTCCTGGTAGAGACGGAAAATCAGCGCATGCACCGCGTCGAACACTTCGGGCCGCTCCACGCGTACGCCGGCGAGTGTGGAGATGTCGAAGAAGCGCCGCCAGTTGACTTCGTCGGATGCGGTGCGCCACCACGCAAGCCGAAAATGCTGCCGCTCGATCAGCCGATGCAAACGGTCACGCGTCACCGGATCGCCAGGCGCATACGCCTCCAGCGCGGCATCAATCGCCGAACTGCCTTGTCGCGCGACGAACTCGCGCAACATCTCGCGCCCTTCGGCGGCACGCGGATGATCGGTGGGTTGCGTCGTCAGCCCGTTGAAGCGTTCGGCGAGCGCGTTAAGATCGGCGCGCTCCGCGCCTTGCAGGATCGACGCGTAATCGATCGGGCACACGGGGAACACATGCGGACCGTAGCCGATATAAAAACGCCCGTTCTCCGCGTCAAAATGCAGCGCGATGCGACCTGCCGCGAGTTCTTCGCCATACGGCGCGCCGAGCGTCGGCGCCAGCACCTTGCCGCGCAATGCCGGATCCGGCGAATGCCAGTCGACGTCGAAATGACGCGCGTAAGCGCTGTGCCGGCCCCATTCGAGAATATCGAGCCACCACGCGTTACTGGCGCCGCCCACGCCCATATGGTTCGGCACCATATCGACGAGCAACCCCATGTCGTGCGCGCGGAGCTTCTCGACGAGACGTTTGAGGCCCGCCTCGCCGCCGCATTCGGCGCTGACCTGGGTGTAGTCGACGGTGTCGTAGCCGTGCATCGATCCGGGTTCGGCGGTGGTGATCGGCGACGCGTACACGTGGCTGATGCCGAGCGCGGCGAAATAGTCGACGTGCTTCGCGGCGTCGTCGAAGGTGAAGCCTCGGTGAAACTGGAGGCGAAGCGTGGAGCGCGGGACGGTCATGGCGTATCAGGCTCCGCGGAAGCGTTGGAAGAAGGAACGGCGGCGCGCGCGGCGCGGCGTTCGCGATCGACGGCAAGCAGGCGGTCGCAGAAAGCGTCGTCCCTGAACAGTTCGTCGATCGGCAGATTCACGCGACGACGCCAGTTCGGGTGTTCGTCGATCGAGCCGGGCAGATTCGGCTGCTCGACTTGCCCGAGCAGGTCTTCGAGCGGAAACGTCACCAGCGGACCCGGTGTGGCGCAGACGAACGCCAGCGCTTCATCCACCGGGGCATCGTCGGGCGGCGGCGCTTCCACACCCCGCGCGGCCACGCCGGCCGACTGGAACGCGCGCCACATGTCGGCGCGATCGTTCGCGCGTTCTTCCTGCGCGAGCTGTACCGGATCGCGGCCGTCGGGGCGCGCCATCGTCTGGCCGATCTGGTTGCGCCACACAATGTCACTGCCGCGCCACCAACCGGCCACGGTGGGCAGATCGTGGGTGGTGGTGGTGCCGACGGCATTGCGGTCCCACTCGTGCGGCGGCTTGAACCCTTTGCCGCCGTGCGCGCCCTCGAACCACAACACGCGAATGCCCGCGAGACCATGTTCGTCGAGCCGCTCGCGAAAACCGGGCGGCACGGTGCCGAGATCTTCGCCGATCACGATCGAGCGAAACCGCCACGATTCGAGCGCGATGAGGCGCAGCAGGTCTTCGAGCGGGTAGCGCAGATACGCGCCGTTGCGCGCGCTTTCGCCTTCGGGCACGAGCCACAGCCGACGCAAGCCGAGAATGTGATCGATCCGGATGCCGCCCGCATGCGCGAACGCTGCGCGCAACATGTCGATGAACGCGGAGAAGCCCTGCGTGCGCATGGCGCGCGGCGAGAAGGTAGTGAGTCCCCATGCCTGGCCGGCCTGGTTGAACAGGTCCGGCGGCGCGCCGACCGACACGCCTTGCAGCATGTCGTCGCGATACGACCAGGCGTGACTGCCGGCGCTATCGCAGCCCACCGCGAGATCGGCGATCAGGCCGACGGCCATGCCGGCATCGCGCGCGGCGTGTTGGGCGTGCGATAAACCTTTTGCGGCCAGCCATTGCAGAAACAGATGGAAATCGACTTCGTGGCGATTCGCTTCGGCGAAGGCTTCAACCTCGGCGCTGCGCGGATCGCGCAACGCTTCCGGCCAGTGGCGCCAATGACCGTTGCCGCCTTCCTGCGAGAGCTGCGCGGCTTGCAGCGCTTCGAAACGCGCATGGTCTTCGAGCGCGCGGCCGGCGCGTTCGCAGAAGCCGTGGAATTCCAACGCGCGCGGCGTTTCGTGCGCGCGGTCCTGCTCGCAGAAATGCTCGTACAGTGAGCGCAACACCTTCAGCTTCAGGACGACCGCGTTCGGCCAGTCGATCAGCGGTAAGTCTTCCAATGCCGACCAGCTTTGGGTGCCTTGCGCGGCTTCGAGCGCGCTGCGTGCCGCGTCCGCGCCGAATACGGCGGCGGGATCGATATGCGTGACGTTCAACCACAAGCGCGACGACGGCGAATACGGACTGAAGCGATCCGGCTCCGCGCTGAACATCGCGTGAGTCGGGCTGACGGCGAGCGCATGCGCGCCGCGCCGCGCGCTTTCGATGGCGAGTTGCGCGAGTGCCGAATAATCGCCGATGCCGCCGTCGCCGACGCGTCGCAAGCCGTACAGTTGCGCGGCGATGCCCCACAACGGCGGCGCGTGCGCGGCGCTGTCTTTCGCTTTGTCGCTGTCGCTGTCGGCGCTGTCGTTCAGCGTGCGCCACGCATCCGCCACCGTGTAGCTGCGTGCCGGCGCCACCGCCAGCGTCATGCGTTGCTCGTTGAGCACGAGCGTGTGATAGCCGGGTTCGTCGATGGGCGCGAGCAGCGCTTCTTCGCCTTTAGGCGCCGTAAAGCGCCCGTCGATGATCGAACCGCTTTCGAGTTCGATCCGATAATGACTGCCCGAGCGGATCGCCGCGGCGGGCAACGCGATGCCGCGTCCCACTTCGGCGGTCATCAGCGGCGGCAGCTTGCGGCCCGACAATTCGGCCTCCAGCGCGGCGGCGCTCTGGCGGATTTGCGTCGCGTTGCCGCACGGCAAACCCATGCGTTCGAGCAGCACGGCCAACGTGCTTTCGGGCACATGCTGGGTTGTGTGGTGCGCGTCCTGCCACTCCACCTCGAAACCGGCGCGCGTGGCGAGGGTGACGATCGTATCGTTGCGTCGAGTGCTCACGCGTGGCGCTCCTGTTGGCTGGCAATGCGGGCGTCGTGGCCGGTTGCATAGTCGCAGACGTCGCCGGTCAACCACGCGACAAACGTATTCGACGGCAACACCTGGGTGTCGATCTGCTCGCGCACGCGCGGCGGCGTTTCGAAAACGATCTTGCCGGCGGGCACTTCGCCGAGCGCCACGCTTTCCTTCGACAAATTCAACGCGATCGACAAGGTCTCGCCATCGCACAGTTTCCAGCGCGCCACGAGCGCGTTGGCGTCGCCGCCGTTCGCGCCGCTCAGCACGGTCGCGCCGAGCGCCTTGCCATGCTTCAGGCGCGGCGTGATCAGCTTGGCGCGCACGGCCAGCGCGGATTTGTAGAAGTGCATCCAGTCGAGCCGGTCTTTCGCATCGTCGCTACTCGACGCGGAGGACGATGCATCAGGCGCGGGCGGCGAAGAGGCCGCGAACGTTTTCGCGTCGTTCGGATCGGGAATCTGCGCACGCCGCTTTTCGTCGCTGAAGGCGGAAAAGCGCGCGAATTCGCGGCGGCGTCCTTCGCGGACCGCATCGGCGAGGTCGCCGGTGTAGTCGGTGAAAAACAGGAACGGTTGCGTCGAGCCGTATTCCTCGTCCATGAACAGCAGCGGGATTTGCGGCGACAGCAGCAGCAAACCGGTGGCGGCGCGCAATGCGTCGTCCGAGGTTAGTTTGCGCAGACGCTCGCCGAACGCGCGGTTTCCGATCTGATCGTGGTTCTGCAGAAACATCACGAACGACGTGGGCGGCAAATGCCCGCTCGATTCGCCGCGCGGCTTGCCGTCGTGAATCGGCGAAGGATCGCCCTGATACGCGAAGCCTTCCGACAACACGCGCGCAAGCCGCCGAATCGGCTGATCTTCATACGCGTGGTAATAGCCTTCCGTTTCGCCGGTCAGCAGCACGTGCAGCGTGTTGTGCGCGTCGTCGTTCCATTGCGCGTCGAAGTGCGCTTCGAGCAGCGTCGCGCTGTTGTGCTCGTTCTCCAGCACCAGATGCACATAGCGGCCGTGCTGCACTTTGGCGCGGATATGGTCGGACAATTCGCGCAGCCATGCGTGGTTGTCGATCGCATGCACCGCGTCGAAACGCAGTCCGTCGATGCGATATTCGTTGAGCCAGTAGACGGCGTTGTCGGTAAAGAAGTCGCTCACTTCGCTGCGCTCGAAGTCGATAGCGGGGCCCCACGGCGTATGCGTGCCCTCGCGGAAAAACGGGCGCGCGTATTGGTGCAGATAATTGCCGTCCGGGCCGAAGTGGTTGTAGACCACGTCGAGAAATACCATCAGGCCGAGACCATGCGCGGCGTCCACCAGCGCCTTGAGTTCTTCGGGACGGCCGTACGCGGAATCGGGGGCATACGGCAGTACGCCGTCATAGCCCCAGTTGTGCCGGCCGGGAAAGTCGTTCAACGGCATCAACTCGATAGCCGTCACGCCGAGCGCGGCCAGCGCCGGCAGACGCTGCTGCACGCCCGCATAGCCGCCCATCGCGCCCACATGCAGTTCGTACAGCACGGTCTCTTCCCAGGGCCGTCCATGCCAGTGCGTGTGTTCCCAACGGTAGGCGCGCGGGTCGATGACTTCGCTCGGGCCATGCACGTCTTGCGGCTGAAAGCGCGACGCCGGATCGGGTACGGCGTGCTCACCGTCGAGCCGGAAACGGTACAGCGTGCCCGCGCCGCTCTCGACGGTCGCTTCGAACCAGCCGTTGCCGGTGGCCGTCATGGCGTGCGCGCCTTGCGCGGGGCCGTTTTCGACGTCGACCTGAACGTGCTCGCACGACGGCGCCCAGAACCGGAAGCGCGTGCGCGGTTTGGCCCCCGCGGCGCCCAGCAACTGGGCGCCGAACGGCAGGCAATGCGCGTGATGATGCGCGTGAGGATCAATCGGACTTTGAGACATGATTCTTCCTCATTCGAATGTGCTGTCGAGCCGCGTTTTACGCGTGAATCGCGTTGGCGATCTCACGCGCTACAACCCGGCCGCTCTGCATGCGGTTCATCCCGTGACGCCGTTTCCGCCTACGTGGTCGGCGACGTATCGCTACGCGGCGGATGCGCGCCCGGATCGGGCGGCAGCGCCGTCAACAGCCGCGGCCCGTGTTGCGCGCCGGCTTTCCAGCCGGCTTGCCAATCGGCTTCGCCCACCGGTTGCGCGGCCAGCATCACGAGGCTATGCGCGGCGACTTCGACCTCCGGCGCCGCCAGCCGGTACGGCCCGCTTTCCGGCTCGGCTGTGTCTAGCAGCACGTGCCATTCCAGATGCGGTGCGGGCGGCGTAAAGCGCAGCGTCTCCTGATTCGCGTTGAGCATCATCAACAATACTTCCGTTTCGCCATTCAGGCCTGGACCGGCGCGCCGCAGCGTGAATGCGCGGCCTTCAGGGTCCTGCCACGCTTCGATGGTGAGCGGATCGCCGTGCTCGTCGAACCAGCCGACGTCGAACAGACCCGGCAGCACTTCGCGGTCGCCGAACAGAAAGCGCGTCTCGCGCAGCAACGGATGCTGTTTCCGTAACGCGATCACGCGCGCGACGAACTCGGCCATGTGCTGCCCGTCGGGCGTTTGCGCGCGCTCCCAGTCGATCCACGAGATCTCGTTGTCCTGGCAGTACGCGTTGTTGTTGCCGTTCTGGGTGCGCAGCGATTCGTCGCCGGCCAGCAGCATCGGCGTGCCGAGGGCGATCAGCAGCGTGGCGACCAGCGAGCGGGTCACGCGTTTGCGCGTAGCGAGTATCGCGGCGTCGTCGCTCGGACCTTCCACGCCCCAATTGCGGCTGCAATTTTCGTTGTGGCCGTCGTTGTTGCCTTCGCGATTGACTTCGTTGTGCTTCTGCTCGTAAGCGGTGACGTCGGCTAACGTAAAACCGTCGTGCGACGTGACGAAATTGACCGATGCCCATGGCTTGCGGAAGCGCCGGTTGAACAGATCGGCCGAGCCGGTCAGGCGCGCGGCGAGATCGGGACGCAAGCCGGCGTCGCCGCGCCAGAAACGGCGCACGGTGTCGCGGAAACGATCGTTCCATTCGGCGAAACCCGGCGGATGATTGCCGAGCTGATAGCCGCCAGGACCAATGTCCCACGGCTCGGAAATCAGCTTGCGTTGCGACAGGATCGGGTCCTGGCGCAACGCGTCGAAGAAACCGGAACCGGGATCGAAACCGTGCTGCTCACGCCCGAGCGTGACGCCGAGATCGAAACGGAAACCGTCGATATTGAACGCCGTGGACCAGTAGCGCAGCGAATCCATCACCATCTGCAGCACACGCGGATGCGGCAGATTCAAGGTGTTGCCGCAACCGGTGTCGTTGATGTGGTGACGTTCGTCGCCGGGAATCAGGCGGTAGTAGCTTGCGTTGTCGAGGCCGCGCCACGACACGGTGGGGCCCGCCTCGTTGCCTTCGCAGGTGTGGTTATAGACCACGTCGAGAATCACTTCGATGCCGGCCGCGTGCAACTGGCGCACGGCAATGCGCATTTCGTCGAGCCGGTGCGTGCTCAGATACGAGGGCTCCGGCGCGAAAAACGCCGCCGTGTTGTAGCCCCAGTAGTTGCGCAGCCCGCGCTCCACCAGAAAGCGATCGTTGAGAAACGCGTGCACGGGCAGCAGTTCGACCGCAGTCACGCCGAGCTTCAGCAGATGCTCGATAAACTCCGGCGACGCCAGCGCGGCGAACGTGCCGCGCTCATGCTGACGCAGATCGGCGCGCAGCATCGACGCGCCGCGCACATGCGTTTCGTAGATCACGGTCTCGCCCCACGGCACGTTGGGGCGCTTGTCGTGCGACCAGTCGAACGCTTCGTCGATCACCACGCACTTGGGCATGGCCGGCGCCGAATCGCGCCGGTCGATGGAAAGGTCCGCTCGATTCGAATGCACGCGATAGCTGAACAGCGCGTCCGACCAGCGAAACTGGCCGACCAGCTTGCGCGCATACGGATCGAGCAGCAGCTTGTGCGGATTGAAGCGGTGCCCATGCTGCGGCTGATACGGCCCATGCGCGCGAAATCCATAGGCCGTACCGGGATGCGCGTTCGGCAGATACCCGTGCCAGACCTCGTCGGTGCATTCGGGCAGCGTGAAGCGGCGGATTTCCTTGCGGCCGGTTGGATCGAACAGGCAAAGCTCGATTTTTTGCGCGTTCGCCGAGAACACCGCAAAGTTGACGCCGAGACCGTCCCAGCTAGCGCCGAGCGGGTAGGGCGAGCCGGGCAGAAGCCGGTCGGGCATTGCATGCGACATGATTCCCCTTCCTTTGTTCTGATTGTTGAACGCTCGCTTGGGTCTTCATGCAACGAGCGCGCGGTTTGTCACGCCGCGCGCTCGCTCTACAACAACTTCGTCAATCCGCGCGCAGCACGATCGTCGCGAGCGGCGGCAGCGTGAGCGCCGCCGAATGCGGCCAGCCATGGCTCGACACGGCGTCGGTTTGAATCAGGCCACCGTTGCCCATGTTCGAGCCGCCGTACACGGCGGCATCCGTATTCAGCACTTCGACCCAGCGTCCGCCGCGCGGCATGCCGAGCCGGTAGCCGACGCGCGGCACCGGCGTCATGTTGCAGACCACGACCACTTCGCGGCCCGCGCCATCGGTGCGGCGATAGGCGTACACGCTGTTGCCGTTGTCGTCGCCGACCAGCCATTCGAAGCCGCCCGGTTCGCAGTCGAGCAGGTAAAGCGCGGGTTCGTCGTGGTACAGACGGTTCAGATCGCGCACCAGCATCTGCACGCCGTGGTGGTTCGAATCGTCGAGCAGATGCCAATGCGGCGACGTGTCGTGATTGAACTCCGCCATCTGGCCGAATTCGCCGCCCATGAACAGCAGCTTCTTGCCCGGATGCGTCCACATGAAACCGAAATACGCGCGCAGGTTGGCGAACTTCTGCCAGGTGTCGCCGGGCATCTTGCCGAGCAGCGAGCCTTTGCCGTGCACCACCTCGTCGTGCGACAGCGGCAGCACGAAGCGCTCCGAATACGCGTACACCATGCCGAACGTCATCATGTGATGATGGTATTGGCGGTAGACAGGGTTTTCTTCCACGTAGTGCAGCGTGTCGTGCATCCAGCCCATGTTCCATTTGAACTGGAAGCCAAGGCCGCCGTCTTCGACCTTGGCCGTGACGCCCGGCCATGCGGTCGATTCCTCGGCGATCGTGATCGCGCCCGGCACACCCGGCACATAGCCGACTTCGTGATTGAGCCGCTTCAGGAACGCGATCGATTCGAGGTTCTCGCGGCCGCCATAAATGTTCGGCACCCACTGGTCGGCGGCGCGCGAATAGTCGCGGTACAGCATCGAGGCGACCGCATCCACACGCAGAGCGTCGACGTGATAGCGCTTCAGCCATGCCAGCCCCGAGGCGATCAGGAACGCGCTCACCTCGTTGCGGCCGAGGTTGTAGATCATCGTGTTCCAGTCCTGGTGATAGCCTTCGCGCGGATCGGCGTGCTCGTAGAGCGGCGTGCCGTCGAAGTCGACCAGACCGTGCGCGTCGTTCGGAAAGTGCGCGGGCACCCAGTCGAGAATCACGCCGAGACCGGCCTCGTGCGCCTTGTCGACGAAGCCGGCGAATTGCTCCGGCTTGCCGAAGCGCGCCGACGGCGCGAACTGCCCGAGCGGCTGATAGCCCCATGATCCGCCGAACGGATGCTCGGCAATCGGCATGAACTCGACGTGCGTGAAGCCCATGCTTTTCACGTACGGGATCAGCCGGTCGGCGAGTTCTTCCCAGGTGAGGCCGCGTTGGCCTTCTTCGGCGACACGCAGCCAGGATTCGGCGTGCACTTCGTAGATCGAGATCGGCGCGCGCGGCGTTTGCTTCGCGGCACGCGACTGAACCCACTCGTGATCGCTCCACGGAAACTGTTCGATCTCGTCGACATGCGCGACCACCGACGCCGTGCCCGGCGGCTTCTCGGTTTGCATCGCGCACGGGTCGGCCTTCAAGGGCAGCGGGTGCCCATCGCGCGACAAAAGCTCGTACTTGTAGCGTGTTCCGGCTCCGACGCGCGGCACGAACAGCTCCCACACGCCGGCCTGATGACGCAGCCGCATCGGATGACGGCGGCCGTCCCACGCATTGAAGTCGCCCACTACGGAGACGCGCCGCGCGTTCGGCGCCCACACGGCAAAACGCACGCCGGGCACGCCGTCCACTTCCATGGGACGCGAGCCGAGCAGTTCGAGCACCGCGTACGGATCGCCGCCGGCGAGACGGCCGAGCGGTTCATCGCCGAGCACGGCGCCGAACGAATACGTGTCCTCAATTTCCTGCACGACGCCATGCCAGTCGATCCGCAAGCGGTACGGCGCCGCGGACGTGACGCGGCCGGCGAACAGCCCCGGCCTCAGTTGTTCGAGCTCGCCGAGCGTCGCGCCGTCGGCGCGCGCGATCACGGTGACGTGCGATGCGTTCGGCAACAGCGCGCGCACCACCGGACCCGCGTCCGTCTGATGCAGCCCGAGCTGCGAGAAAGGATCGGGGTGACGCGCTTCGACGAGCGCGTCGATGTCGAGCGGTTGGAGGCCTGCGGCCGGATCATGCTCACTCATAGTCGCCCTCGGCCGGGTTAGGCGGTGTGGCGGCGCCGGGCGCCTGGGTTGAGGAATCGTGTGACGGTGCGCCAGTATCGCCGAGTAGACGATTGGCGAGCGCGGCGAGGCCGCGCACCGGCAGACCGAGCCACGTAGGGCGGTTGGCCGCTTCGTAGCGGATCTCGTAAGCGGCCTTTTCGATCAGGAACAGATCGAGCAGTGCCTGTTCGGCTTCGGGCGCGACCAGTGGTGTCGCGGCATCCGCCGCGGCGGCGCGATACGCCGTCAGGAACGTGTCGGTGGCATGCGCGCGGAAGCGGTCGAACAGCGCCAGCTTACGATCGGCGGTTTGCTGCGGCGCGCTCTCCATCGTGGACTGCGCGGCCGCGCTCGCATACGACAACGAACGCATCAAGCCGGCCACGTCGCGCAACGGGCTCGACTTCTGCCGACGCTCGTCGAGCGAACGCGCCGGCTCGCCTTCGAAGTCGATCAGAAACGCGTCGCCCTGCGCCACCAGCACCTGGCCTAAGTGGAAGTCGCCGTGAATGCGGGTGCGCAGCGCGCCCGTTTCGACGGAAACCAGTTTGTCGACGACCTCGACGAGTGCAGCGCGACGGTCAACCAGGCTTTGGGCGAGCGCATGGGTTTCCGGGTCGCTCATCTGCTCGATGCGCGGCACGAGCAAGTCGAGCGCGCCGGCGAGCATCGCCTGCGTGCCGTCGACCCAGGCCTTCACCTGTTCGGCGCTCGCGGGTTCGGGCGAGAACGCGGGGTCGTCGGTCGGCGAGGCGAGCGCGACATGCAACTCACCGAGCCGCTTGCCGATAATGCCCGCCAACGCGCTATAGCCTTCCATCAGATTGATTTCGTTGCCGCGGTCCGGTGTGGACTGCGCGTCGGTATCCACGGCGATCGCAAGTTCGTCGACCGAACGGCGCAGGAAGTCGAGCGACCAGTTCCACGCGTCGCCCTGATTGTCGATAAAGCCTTGCAGGATCGCCAACGTATGCGGCACGCCTTCGGGATCGACGCGCACCACTTCACCATACAACGGTGCGGTGTTCGCGTAGCCGAGCTGGGTCAAGTAACGGCTGATTTCCGCTTCCGGATGAATGCCGCTGACAAGCCGACGCACCAGCTTCAGCACCACGGCGTCGGCGATGATCAGCGAACTGTTGCTCTGTTCGGCCGCGAGCCAGCGAATGTCCGGCCGCTCGCCGAGCCCTGAGAGTTCGTCGAAGCGTTCGGTCGGCAGGAACTTGATTTCGCTCTTCTGCACGGTCGGCACCACTGCGCGTTCGCGCAGCTTGCGCATCACGCCGTGGGCGAAGATCGGCAGCGCGAATGCATCGGTCAAATGGCCGACGTTGCGGCCACGCCGCACGCGTGCCAATGCCAACTGCATGAACAGCGGTGTCGTTGTCTCGCCGCCCCAGGTGATCGCGATCGGCACGACGTAGCGTTCGGTGTGATCGCCCACGTCCGCTTCGATTTCGGTGAACGCGAAGCCGCCGTTCGGAATCGTCGTCAACGCGGCAAGCCGCACCGCATGCATCTTCTGATCCTTCGACGCAAACCAGCGGCGCCGGCTCAGCCACGACGGCAGCACTTCGGATTCGAGCAGGCGCACGTTTTCCGGCGTCGGACCGGCCTGGCCTTCGCGGATCACGATCGTCACGAATTCCGGCAGCGGTTCCGAATGCGCTTGCGCCCAGGTCGGACGCTGGCCACCCGGGCACAGCATGAACCACAGGAAGCCGTACGGCGGGAACGTCAGCAGATAGGTGAGCTGGCCGATGGCCGGGAACACCGAATCGGCGGTCATTTCGATCGGCACGGAGCCGTTGAACTCGGACAGGTCGAGTTCCACCGCTTGCGGCGCGCGCGACAGATTCGCCACGCACAAGATCGGAGGCTCGCCCGGCGTTTCACGCAGATACGCAAGGATCTTGCGATTCTCCGGCTTGAGAAAGCGGATCGTGCCGCGCCCGAAGGTTTGCTTCGCGCGCCGCGTGGCCAGCATGCGGCGCGTCCAGTTCAGCAGCGAATGCGGGTCGCGGCTTTGCGCTTCGACGTTGACCGCGTCGAAGCCGTACAGCGAACCCATGACCGGCGGCAGCACCAGTTGTTCGGGATCGGCGCGCGAGAAACCGCCGTTACGATCCGACGACCACTGCATCGGCGTGCGCACGCCGTCGCGGTCGCCGAGGTGGATGTTGTCGCCCATGCCGAGTTCGTCGCCGTAATAGATCACGGGCGTGCCAGGCATGGACAGCAGTAGCGAATTGATCAACTCGATACGACGGCGGTCCCGCTCCATCAGCGGCGCGAGACGGCGGCGAATGCCGAGATTCAGACGCGCACGGCGGTCGCTCGCGTAGGTGTTCCACAAGTAATCGCGCTCGGAGTCCGTGACCATTTCGAGCGTCAGTTCGTCGTGATTGCGCAGGAAAATCGCCCACTGGTTCGTCTCGGCGAGGTCCGGCGTTTGCCGCATGATGTCGGTGATCGGGAAGCGGTCTTCGCTCGCAATCGACATGTAGATGCGCGGCATCAGCGGGAAGTGGAACGCCATGTGGCATTCGTCTTCGTCGCCGAAATATTCCTTCACGTCTTCCGGCCATTGATTCGCTTCGGCGAGCAGCATCCGGTTCGGATACTCGGCGTCGATGGTGGCGCGGATCTTCTTCAGAATCGCGTGCGTTTCCGGCAGGTTTTCGTTGTTGGTGCCTTCGCGTTCGACCAGATACGGCACCGCGTCGAGCCGCAGCCCGTCGATCCCCATGTCGAGCCAGAAGCGCATGACCTGCAACACCTCTTTCAGCACGGCCGGATTGTCGAAATTCAGATCCGGCTGGTGCGAGTAGAAACGGTGCCAGTAATACGCGCCGGCTACCGGATCATGCGACCAGTTGGACGGCTCCGAGTCGATGAAGATGATGCGCGTTTCCTGATACTTCTGATCGGTATCGGACCACACGTAGTAGTTGCGATGATTCGAACCCGGCTTCGCGCGGCGCGCGCGCTGAAACCAGGGGTGTTGATCCGACGTGTGGTTGATCACCAGTTCGGTAATCACGCGAATGCCGCGTGCGTGCGCTTCCTGAATGAAGCGCTTCACGTCGGAGAGCTGGCCGTAGTCCGGATGCACATTGCGGTAATCGGCAATGTCGTAGCCGTCGTCGCGCCGTGGCGACGGATAGAACGGCAGCAGCCAGATCGCGTTCACGCCGAGTTCGGCGATGTAGTCGAGCTTGGCGATCAGGCCGGGGAAATCGCCCACGCCGTCGTTGTTCGCGTCGAAGAACGACTTGATGTGTACCTGATAGATGATCGCGTCTTTGTACCAGAGCGGATCGTCGCTCAACGCGGCGGGTTTGCCGCGCCGATGCGAACGGGCTTTCGCCGCGCTGCCGGCGGCGGCGTTGCCATGAGCTTGCGATGTGGCTTGGGCTGAATCGTCACGCTTCATATCGCACCTTCCGTTTGGGTTGGATTGCCAGCGTCTGCGTGATGGGCGCTGTCGGAGTCGCTGTCGGCTTCATCGGGGCGTTCGGCGGGCAGGCCGCCGAGCGGCGCGATCCGCCAGATCGAGAACGGCTGACCGGAGCCGAGCTGAACGTGCTGCCAGCGGCCATGCCATTCGAAGCGCGCGCCGGTCATCTGATCGGTGACTTCAAGCGCGCCGTGGTCGTGCAGATGCCAGTGCTGGAACGTCTCCCACGACAACTCGACGTCCGCGCCCTGTTCGTTGAACGGATCGAGATTGATGGCGACGACGATCACGTTGTCGCGCGCCTCGGTGGCTTTCTCGAAGAACAGAATGTTGTCGTTGTGGGCGGTGAGGAACGTGAGGCCGAGATGCGTTTGCAGCGCCGGGTTCGCGCGGCGAATCCGGTTCAGCGCACTGATCTCGCCGACAATATTGCCGGGCCGGTTCCAGTCCCATGCGCGCAACTGGTACTTCTCGGAGTCGAGATATTCCTCGCTGTTCGGCAAGGCGGCGGCCTCGCACAACTCGAAACCGCTGTACACGCCCCACAAACCGGCCAGCGTCGCGGCCAACGCCGCGCGAATCAGAAAACCCGTGCGACCTTGCGACTGCAAATGCCGCGGGTTGATATCCGGCGTGTTGACGAAGAAGTTCGGCCGGTAGAAATCGCGCGCATCGGTTCGCGTGAGTTCGTTCATGTACTCGATGAAATCGCGCTTCGATTCGCGCCACGTGAAATACGTGTACGACTGCGAGAAGCCGATCTTGCCGAGCCGGTTCATCATGCGCGGCCGCGTGAACGCTTCGGCGAGAAAGATCGTGTCCGGAAAGCGCGCGCGGATATCGCCGATAACCCATTCCCAGAACGGCAGCGGTTTGGTGTGCGGATTGTCGATACGGAAAATATGCACGCCCGCGTCGATCCAGAACAGGAACACGTCGCGCAACGCGAGCCAGAGATCGGGCTTGGCGTCGTGCGCATAGAAGTCGGGGTTGACGATGTCCTGATATTTCTTTGGCGGATTCTCCGCGTAACGCAGCGTGCCGTCGGGACGCCATGCGAACCAGGTCGGATGCTCCTTCAACCACGGGTGATCCGGCGCGCACTGCACGGCAAAGTCGAGCGCGATTTCGAGGCCGTGCGCGTGCGCGGCGGCGAGCATCGCCTTGAAGTCGTCGAGCGTGCCGAGTTGCGGATGCACGGCGGTGTGGCCGCCTTCCGCGCCGCCGATCGCATACGGGCTGCCGACATCGCCCGGTTGCGCATTCAACGTGTTGTTGCGGCCCTTGCGATTCGCGACGCCGATCGGGTGGATCGGCGGGAAGTACAGCACGTCGAAGCCCATGTCGCGAATGCGCGGCAGTTTCGTCGTGACGTCGGCGAAGGTGCCGTGGCGCGCTTCGTCGTCGCTCATGGAACGCGGGAAGATCTCGTACCAGCTTGCGAAGCGCGCGGCGGTGCGGTCCGCGTCGATCTTGTAGATGATCGGGTCGCGGCTCAGGAACGGCCGGTGGCGCGCGGCGCTCATCGACTTTGCGGTGGTCGGCGCGAGCAGCAAGGCGAGTTTGGTGTCCGGGTCGGACTTCGTGAAGACCTTGACGATGTGTTCCAGCGGTTCCGTTATCGCGCCATCCACGGTTTCGACTTCGGCGAGGACCAGCGCGAACAGATGCGAGGCTTCGTCAAGTTCCAGTTCGACGGTTTGGCCCGCCTTCAGCTTCTTCTGGATATGCTCGACCAGCGACGCGAAGTCGTCGCGCCAGGCGATCACCGTGAATTCGTGGCGGCCGAGGCGTTCGAGCGGAATGCGCGCGGTCCAGATGTCGAGGCCGGCGGGTTGCGCGGGGGACATGGGGACTTCGTGCCACGCGGTTTCGTCGGCGGCACGCCAGAGCACGGCGGCGGCGATCTTGTCGTGACCTTCGGCAAAGATCGCGGCGCGGATCTCGGCGCGTTCGCCGACGCTGCGCTTGGCCGGGAATCGGCCGTTGTCGACGGAAGGCGTCACGTTTTCTATCGCCACACGCGGCGCGCTGAGCGCCTCGATCACCGTTTTGCGGCCGCTGCGTTTGCTGTTGGCTTTGTCGATCGGCGGCGCGAGGCGGATCGGTTTTTCCGTCACCGCGCGGAACAGGCGGACCGCGCCGGGGGCGAGTGTGAACGGTGTCAACGTGACCGGCGTGGTGTGACCGGGCGCGTCGAGCGGCACGAAACGCGTGAAGTTGCCGGGTACGCCCACCAAAAAGCGCGCAGGGTCGACGCGCACCGGCGCGCCGAGTTCGGGATTGATGGCGATCAGGATCGCCTCGTTGGCGTCGCGCAGGTCGGGCTGATCGGCGCGCAGCAGCACGGCGGCGGGCGCGCCTGGCCCGCTTAGCGGGCGCAATTCACCGTTGGCGTGCAGGGTTGCCGTGTTGCGTGCAACGTCGTTCACATGCGCAATGCGCTCGGAGAGATCGAACTGCTTCGCCTGAGCCGCGAGCGCGAATTGCGCGGCGTCGCCACGCGTTTGCGACATCGGCTCGGCGATGCCGTATTCGAAGCCCATCGGCATCATCCAGCCGGTGCCGGTCGACGCCGACGCGAACAGCGCGCGCCGATAAGCACGCTCGACGATACCGGCGCCATGCGCGTCGCTCAGGTCGGCGACGAGGCGTGTGCCGTAGGGTGCTTCGGGGAACGCGATCGGCGAGCCGAGGCGCGCCAGTGCGGCGTGCTCCTCGACCATCCAGCTTGAACGGAAGTCCCACCAGCGCACCGACGTGAACACGCTGTCGAAGCCCGCGCCTTCCAGCGCGGGCAGGTCGCCGCGTGACAGACCGGGCGTCGCGGCGAGAAAGCGCACGTGCGGATGCCGGGCGCGCACCGCTTCGCCGAGCTGCCGCCAGACGGCAGCGGGCACGCGATGGGGCGAGTCGAAGCGGAAGCCGCCCACGCCAGCCTCGGCGAGCGACAGCAATTGCTGCGTCCACCAGAGCGTTAGCGCGGCGCGACTGCCGGCCTCGTTGAAATTCGCATACGCGACGTTGTCCTCGCGATGCACATGGCGCGGATCGAGTCGCGCTTCCTCCGACTCGAACGGATGGAACCAGTCGGCATGTTCGGCGTAGAGCGCGCCATCGGCGGCCATCCGGTCGATCACCAGATCGGCCAGCAAGGTCACGCCATGCTGATGGGCCGTGGTCGCAAGCGTGCGAATCGACTCGACAGCGGACCCTTGCGCCTCGAATACCGGATGCAGCCTGGCGTGATTGCCGACCACTTGCCCGTGGCCTGCCTGTCCCGGCTCGAAGAGACTGCCGATCAACGCATGATCGAAGCCCAGCGCGGCGGCGTGCGCGAACTGCGCGGGCCACGCGGCGAGCGGTCCAACCAGAAGTGAATGAAAAAAGTAAATCCGTGGCGCGTACCCGTTTGGAGATTCCATCGGTCGTTTCCAGATTCGTCCTGCTGCGGTGTGGATGCAATTGGCATGCGATCACAGCGCTCATTGGGCTTCCAGAGCCGGATACCGCTACCGCGCGATTGCGTCGAGCGAAGGCGCGTACTGGTCAATGTAGTGCAAAGATCGTCACGCCGCTGGCCAGTAAGGGAGTGCTTTGACGCCACGCACGGTGACGCCGGGCTGGCCGGAACTGTTCGCAAGACGCAGCAATCGGTGTGCCAGTATGGTCTGGAAACACGGCGAACGGGGGGCGAGCGAGCGCCCCGCAGGAGGATGCGGGGGACGCTGGAAGGTGGGATGGCGACGGGCTAAGGTCTGGCTGAAGTGGCGGCCCGCGTGTAAATCGGGCGGCGTCGTCCGGGTTTTACACGGGGCGTGGGGCGAGCCGCGCAGGTCGCACGGTCACCCGAAAAACTGGAGCGGCAGTGCGCTTACGAACCGACGAGGCCCGCTGCGATGTTCACGCACAAGCCCAGCACCGCGACGTTGAAGTAGAACGACAGGATCGACTGCGCGAGCGCCGCGCGGCGAATCGTGCGCGAGCGCAACACCACGTCGGAAGTTTGCGAGGCCACCGCGATGGTGAACGAGAAGTACAGGAAGTCCCAGTAATTCGGCTGGAGCTTGTGATCCGGAAACAGCAACGGCGTCTCGTCGACGTCCGGGTCGTAGTACAGCCGCGCATAGTGAGACGTGAAGATGGTCGGAATCATGAACCATGCGCCGACCATCGTCAGGCCGGTCAACGCGTAGTGCCACGCGGTCGAAGCGCCCGCGGTGCCCTTCGCCGAAGCCAGTTCGAGCACGATCGCCGCCAGACTGGCGACCGTCGCCACGCAGATGATGGCGAGCACCACGCCCGCGTTTTCATCGTCGCGGCGGGCGTATTCGCGCACGTCGCCTTCGTCGGCGAGCGCCATGTGTACCCAGATCAGCACCAGATAGGTCCAGACGGCGGCGTCCCAGCCGGCCAGGCCGAGCACCATGGGACGCGTGTGGGCGGGCAACAGGAACGCGGCGACGACGCCGACGGCCAGACCGATCAGCATGCGTGGCCGATTGCGAAGCACCTGCGGAAGAAATCGTGTGAGCATGGAATATAGGAGGGTGGGCATCGGTGTCGCGGATTCTACCCGCGCTTCGAGCACCATTTGTCGAATGGGCGAGTCACAGGCTATAGTCTTTCGCAACGGCCTTGCGTGCCGCTTTCAGTTGAAAGGCGATTGGCAGGCTGAGGTTTGTTGCACCGAGAAGACCGCTGAAGCGGCACGAGACCAGGTTTGGGGTAGAGCATCGAGGCAGCGCGCGGAGGGCATTCATGCCGCGCCGTGTTGCCCGTTGAGTATGACTCACGATCGACTCACCATCTGGAGTCCCCATGACAGATGTTCCTGAGAAAAATAATGCGCACCACGAAGTGACGCATTCAGCCGGGTTGTCGTCGTCAGCTTCGTTGTCGAAATCGTTTCCAACGTCATTTTCCGCGTCACGCAGAGCGTGGGTGCTCGGTGCCTGCGCCGGCGCCGTGGCGCTCGCGTTTGCCGGCGCCGGCCGCTCGCTCTCGTGGATCGCCCCCGCTTTCGCCGATGCGCCCGCGGGCGGCGGCCTCGACGCTTTCGTCGCGCTCTCGCAGCGCCTCACTGCCCACACGAGCTTCGACCCGATTCTCAGCAAGCGTTACTACGACGCCCTCGCTAAATCCGACAGCCAGTTCACCCAGAACGTCGCCGCGCTCAATACGTGGCTGCAAGGCCATGGCGGTGTGCCGTCCGATACGGTCACGCAGGCCTTGCAGGCCGAGCAACCGGCGCTCGCGAAAACCGTGGGCGCGATCATGCGCGCGTGGTATCTGGGCCTGGTCGGCGAGATGCCGCATGTGGACGTGATCGCCTATGAAAAAGCGCTGATGTTCGAGCCCGTGAAAGACGTGCTGACCATTCCGTCGTATTGCCGCGACGTGCCTTTCTACTGGACGCAGAAACCGGTCAGCGCCTGACGCAACGACGTTCCCCGGTCGATATAAAAGAGGGCAACAATGGCAAACTCAACTTCCGCCGACATCGTCGTAGTCGGTTCGGGCGTGGCGGGTGGACTGGTCGCGCATCAGATGGCGCTGGCCGGTGCCTCGGTGATCCTGCTCGAAGCCGGACCGCGCATTCCGCGCTGGCAGATCGTCGAGAACTTCCGCAACTCGCCGGCCAAGTCCGACTTCGCGACGCCGTATCCGTCCACGCCCTACGCGCCGCATCCCGAGTACGCGCCGGCCAACAATTATCTGATCCAGAAGGGCGACTATCCGTACAACTCGCAGTACGTGCGGCTGGTGGGCGGCACCACCTGGCACTGGGCGGCGGCCGCGTGGCGCCTGCTGCCGTCGGACTTCCAGTTGCACAAGCTGTACGGCGTGGGGCGCGACTGGCCGTATCCGTACGAAACGCTCGAACCGTGGTATTCCGCGGCGGAAGCGCAGTTGGGCGTGTCGGGCCCGGATAACTCGATCGATCTCGGCTCGCCGCGTTCGAAGCCTTACCCGATGAGCGCACTGCCGCTCTCCTACATGGATCAACGGTTTAGCGACGTGCTGAATGCGCAGGGCTTCAAGGTGGTGCCCGAGCCGGTGGCGCGCAACAGCCGTCCGTACGACGCGCGGCCCACCTGCTGCGGCAACAACAATTGCATGCCGATCTGCCCGATCGCCGCGATGTACAACGGCGTGGTGCACGCGGAAAAGGCCGAGCAGGCTGGCGCGAAACTGATTCCCGAGGCGGTGGTGTACCGCGTCGAAGCGGACAACAAAGGGCTCATCACGGCGGTCCACTACAAGGACCCGAACGGCAACAGCACACGCGTGACCGGCAAGCTGTTCGTGCTCGCCGCCAACGGCATTGAAACGCCGAAGCTGATGCTGATGTCGACCTCCGACAAATTCCCGCACGGCGTGGGCAACAGTTCCGACCAGGTGGGCCGCAACCTGATGGACCATCCGGGCACGGGCGTGACCTTTCTCGCCAATGAACCGTTGTGGCCCGGACGCGGGCCGATGGAAATGACCTCGATCGTCAACTTCCGCGACGGCGCGTTCCGCTCCGATTACGCGGCCAAGAAGCTGCATCTGTCGAACGGTGTGCCGACCATGAGCGTGACCGCCGATCTGCTGGGCAAAGGCCTCACCGGCGCCGAGCTCGACCGGCAGATTCGCGACCGCGCGGCGCGCACGCTGAACATCAACAGCTTTCACGAGCATCTGGCGGAGCCGCAGAACCGGGTGGTGCCGTCGGCGGATCACAAGGACGCGCTCGGCATTCCGCAGCCGGAGATCTACTACTCGATCAACGACTACGTGAAGAAAAGCGCGGCCAACACGCATGAACTCTACGCGCAGATCGCCAACCTGTTCGGCGGCGCCGAGGTCTCGTTCGACGATACCTTCGCCCCCAACAATCACATCATGGGCACCACGATCATGGGCAGCGACCCGGCGGATTCGGTCGTCGATGCGGATTGCCGCACGCACGATCACTCCAATCTGTTCATCGCCAGCAGCGGCGTGATGCCCACCGCGGCCTCGGTAAATTGCACGCTGACGATCGCAGCCTTGTCGCTGAAACTGGCCGACAAGCTCAAGCGTGAAATCTGAGCCCTGAACGGAGCGCCACCATGACGAAGAACCTCTCTCGCGGGCAGCCGGCTCAGGCGCTCGTGCAGCACAAACGGCGGCGTTTCCGGGTCGCGACGCTAGCGGCGGCGTTCTCGCTGTTCGCGCTGTATGTGGCGTGGTACGAAGCGCATGGGCCCAACGCGCGGCATAACGACGAATTGCCGATCATGCAGGCGCATGCTGACGACGCGTCGCAAGCGCCCGGCAGTGCGCCCGGTGGTGCGGCCAACGGTGTGGCCAACAGCGCGCCCACGCCCGCCGCAGCAGCCGGTAGCAGCGATCTGGTGAAACGCGGCGAATACCTCGCGCGCGCCGGCGATTGCGTCGCGTGTCACACGGCGGACAAAGCCCGTCCGTTTGCGGGCGGCCTGCCGATCAACACGCCGTTCGGCACCATCGTGACGCCCAACATCACGCCCGATCCGGACACCGGCATCGGCCAATGGAGCGACGCCGATTTTCTGCGCGCGATGCATGAAGGTATCGGCAAGAGCGGCGAGCGGCTTTATCCCGCGTTCCCTTATGCGGAATACACCAAGGTCACCGATCAGGACGTGCTGGCGATTCGCGCGTATCTGAACACGCTCACGCCGATCCACTACGCGCCGCCGAGCAACAGCCTGAAATTTCCCTTCAACCAGCGCTGGTTGATGGTGTTCTGGAACATGTTCAATTTCACCGAGGGGCGTTTCGTCCCCGATCCGAAGCAAAGCGCCGAGTGGAATCGCGGCGCGTATCTGGTGGAAGGTCTCGCGCATTGCGAGGAGTGCCATACGCCGCGTAATTTCACCCAGGGTTTGAAGACGAGTTCGCGCTTCTCCGGCGCGCTGCAGGCCGGCTGGCATGCGTACAACATCACGCCGGACAAGAACAGCGGCGTGGGCAACTGGAGCGACGACGAGCTCGTTTCGTATCTGTCGACCGGCGCGGCGCCGGGACGCGCCAACGCGGCCGGCCCGATGGCCGAAGTGGTGACCGACAGCACGCAATATCTGACGCGTGAAGACCTCGGGTCGATCGTCGCGTATTTGCACTCCGTGCCGCCGATCAGCGGCGGCGAAGCGCGTCCGCGCGACCAGTGGGGCAATCCCGCCAACGACGTCACGGCAATGCGCGGCACCACGGTCAACGCGGTGAACGGCGCGCAACTGTTCGTGGCCAATTGCGCGACCTGTCATAGCTGGACGGGCCAAGGCGTGGGCGCGAGCGCGCCGGGGGCGTATCCGTCGCTGATCCATAACTCGGCGGTCGGCGCGAGCGACGCCAACAATCTGGCGATGGTGATCCTGCACGGCGTCAGACGGACGACGAAGCAGGCGGACGTGCTGATGCCCGCCTTCGGCACCGAACTCACCGACGATCAGGTCGCCGCCATCACCAACTATGTGACCAAACAGTTCGGCAATCCTCAGTCGACAGTGACCGTCGATCAGGTCGCCAAGCTGCGCACTCAGCAATAGCGGCCGCGCGGAGCGCGTGTTTCCGGAGAGGGCTTCCGGAAACACGCGGTTTTCGCGTCGATTTGCATCAATTTCGCCGTTCGGCGCGCCAGGATACGATGGGCAACGCGCATACGTCGCGTGTCTGTCGCATTATCATGGGCCCATGGCTTCCGTACTCGTCAACCCCGTTCAGCATCATTCGGCCAACGCGAGCGGCCGCGATTTCGTGGTCGGCGATCTGCATGGCTGCGTCGATGCATTGCGCTATCTGCTGCGCACCATCGCGTTCGATCCCGCGCGCGACCGGCTGTTCTCGGTCGGCGATCTGGTGGATCGCGGCGAGCATTCCGAACAGGCGCTGGCGCTACTCGACAAGGCGTGGTTTTTCCCCGTGCTCGGCAATCACGAAGACACGCTGTGCGGTGTTGCGGACGGTCGTATGCGGCGTCAGTGGTGGTATGGCATTGGCGGCGCGTGGGCGGCGGATTTGCCCGACGAACGCTTGCAGCACTATGCGGAGCAATTGCGGACGTTGCCGCTCGTGCGGGTGGTGGGCAGCGGCAAGGAGCGCTTCAATATTCTGCATGCCGAATTCTTCGGCTCGGACGCTGAACTCGATGCAGGGAATTTTTCCGCCGACACCCGTCAGCAGTTGCTGTGGGGTCGCGGCCTCGCTTTGGGCAATAGCGATCCCGGCCGTCAACGCGGTCTTTCGCTGACGTATTGCGGCCACACGCCGATGCGCGATATCCAGCAGATCGGCTCGCAGGTGTTCATCGACACCGGCGCGTTCGGGCCGAGCGGCAAGCTGACGATCGTGGAGCCGCAGGCATTGCGCCGCTGGTCGGTCTCGACCGAAGATGCGCGTGCCGATGGCGCGGCGGCGTTGGCGTTGCCTTGACGCAGTTTGCTCGGCGTTCGCTGACGCTTTTTACGCGCGCCTTAGGGCATCTTTTGCGATTCAACCGTCAGCGTATCAACCCACCTGGTTGAGTTCGAACACCATATCCACGCTCGTGCCGTTCCAGTTGTATTCCAGATACGCGGCGTGATGACAGGCGCGCAGCAGTGTCGTTTTGAACCCGGCGAGACATTCGCCGTCCGGGTCTCGCACCGATGGATACGCAATGCCCGGCGCCCCCGCTTCGCGCACCGCGCGACCGAGCGATTGCCCCGCCAGATAATCGTGCGGCGACAGCACCGCGAGATCCAGCGACGCATCGCCGCGAATATCCACCACGTTGCCTTGCGCGATAACCGTGTAGAGACGCATTTGCTGGCGCATGGGCGCCTCGGCGGTGGCCTCCAGAAATTTGCCCGTGTGATACCGCGTTTCGGCGATCGCGGTGGCGCGCGAGCGGGCGCAATAAAACACGCCGTAGCTGCCGTCCGAAAAGCGACTGCCTAGCGGATTCAGATGCGTCAACGCGGCCATGATCGGTCCGTAGCCGGGCCCGAATTGGCGCTCTTCGTACGGCACCAGATCGAGATCGCCGACCTCGGTGCGCAGACGGTCATTGGTCATCGCCTCGAGCGCGTACAACGCGTCGAAATCTTGCGGCGATGCCACCCGGTCGAACAGATTGACGGCCGGAAAGCGCGTGGGAATCACCCGATAGGCGGGCGACCAGTCGAGCCGCGCCGTGCGCCAGCGGTCCTGCCATTGCGGTTGTGTCACGCCCAGCCGCCTCGCATTGCGTCGAGATACTGGCGTACGGCCACGAGATCGCTGATGTTGCCGGCCAGCATGCGGTCTAGCGCGCGACGGCCGCCGAATGGCGGCGCGCTGTTGGGGCGCTTGATCCAGGAGTCCGCGGCGCCGGCTTGCGGCAGCAGGATTTGCAGCGCCTTGTAGATGCCGAGCAGCAGCGACAGGCGTTCGAGCGTATCGCGCCCGACGCGCGCCGTTTCAGGCGCCGCTTTCCATTTGAAGAAGGTGGAGCGGCCAGGTGAGCCGAGCAGCACGATCTGCTCCTCGGCGCTCAAGTCCCAGTCGCGTGCGATGTTGAAGAAAGCGCGCAAACCCGCCGCGGACATTTCCGTTAACGAGGGGGCCGAAGCGGGCCGTCGAATCGGCGCGTCGGGCTGGGAGGCACGGGCGGCGTGAGCCATGAGCGGGCAAGTCCTTTTATGTACTTAAGATAGATAGTAGTCTAGATGTGGATTTTTGCAAGGGAATATAATCCCGGGCTCATTGGGCAGCGGCAGATCAGGAGAAGCAGGAGATGTGGGTTCGAGTAGTAGCAGCGGCGCTGGCCGTGTGGTGTGTGTCGGGTGCGGCGATGGCTGCGGGTTATGCGGAAACGTGGAATCCGCCGGAAGCGACGGGGCATGCGGCCAAACAGGCCGGGAAGACGAAGAAGGTTGGGAAGGTTAAGGCTTCGGGCGGTTCGAAGGCGGGTTCAAAAGCGGGGGCGAAGGTTGCCTCGTCGAAGACGGCGTCAAAAACCGCTTCCAGGCATACGGCGAGCGGTCAGCACGGGGCGCAGCGTGTGGCGTCGGCGTCGGTGACGGGCAAAGGTGGCAAGCCAGCGACGCGTGGCGCGGTAAAGAAAGTGACGGCCAGGAATGGGAGTGCAAAAGGAACCGTCAAAGCGCTGGGCACTGCAGGCAGCAAGCCCAGGAAGCCGAAAGCGGCCGTGATGGCGCAGGGTAAGAAGCCGCATGCGCAACTGGTGACGGCGAAATCGGGGCAGGGCAAGGTCACATACGCCAACCTGGTTCAAGGACATGCGACGCGTCCGCACGCGGCCAAGGTTGCGGCGAAATCGGCTGCAACGAAACCGGCAGTAGCTCAAGCCAATGCGCCGGCTCAAAACGCAAACGTTAGCGCCAGTCCGGCGGCGATGGCCGCCACGTCCAGCAATCCGGCGACCGCCGGTAGCGGCTCGTTGCCGCCAATTCTTCACTGAGCTCGATTTCAGCCGGCGCGTTTGCGTTTGGCCTTGGTCTCGGGCGGCCCCAACGCTGTGCGGCCTAGTTCCACGATCCGCGCCGACAGCTTTTCCAGACGCGGTGATTGCACCTTCCACGCGTGCCAGTACAACTCGACGTCGGTGGGCTGTTTCGGCGCGAGGTCGACCAGCTCGCCGCGCGCCACGGCGTCGCCGAATTCCAGCTCCGGCACCATTCCATACGCGAGGCCGCGCTGGATCGCCATGTAACGCGGGACCGGCGCGGGCACGTAATGGCACGGATACGCCTCCGGCGGCAGGCCGAGGCGCGTCTCGAGAAAGCGCGCCTGCAACGCGTCCTTGCGTGAGGACAGGATCACCGGCGCGCGCCGCGCGCTGTCACGCGTCAATCCATTCGGAAACCAGCGTTCGACAAACGCCGCCGATGCCACCATCCGGTAGCGCATCGCTCCGAGCCGTTCGGCGAAGCAGCCGCGCATCGGCGCGGGTTCAGTGGTGATGCAGCCGATCGCAAGACCCGACGCGAGCAGCGCATGCGTGTGGTCCTGATCGTCGACGGTTAGGTCCAGCAGCACGTTTTCCTGCAGCAGGATGTCCGAGAGAGCGGGGAAAAACCACGTGGATAAAGTGTCCGCGTTGACGGCGGCGGCGACGCTCAGCAGCGCCTCGTTGGCGCCGGCCAGATCGCTGGCGAAGTCGTCTTCGAGCAGCGCGGCGCGCCGCAGATATTGCAGCAGGCGCTGGCCCATCTGCGTGGCGCGACATGGTCGCGTGCGCACGATCAGCGGATTGCCGATGCGCGTTTCGAGCGCCCGCACCCGCTGCGATACCGCCGACGACGTGAGATTCAGCCGCACGGCGGCCTGCTCGAAACTGCCGGTTTCGATGACCGCGCGCACGGCGGCGGTTTGTCGGGGGTCGAGGTCCACGAAATGCCCTTTTATAAGAGGTGACGCCGAACGGCGCGACGGGCTGCTCCACGAACGGACGCGAAGCCGCGCGACGGCTCGGTCCAGCCGCTCGGCGCCGCGGTTGAATGCATCGCGCGTCTAACGATCGCTTCGGACGATCTCAAGTCAAGCCGCTTTGCGCGGCCGACCGCCTTTCTTGCCGTTTTCGCGTGCTGCCGCCGACTTCGCTTCGGACTTGACGCTGCCACCGCTGCGGCCGATATCGCGCATCCATGCTTTCGAGCCGAATACGCCGTCGATCAAACCGTGCACCGACACCACGACGTCGAGCGCCGGAAATACGAGCGCAGAGCCGAGGCCGAAGATTTCTATCTCGCGTAGATCTGCGGGCGCTGCGTTGTGCAAACCTTCGATGAAAGCGACCGGGACGAGCAGAGAAATGCCGTTGGTCAGTGTGATGTCGAGACGTTTGGTACGTGGCTTATATTTCGCGCCGAGCGCGGCGGGACGCCGGGCGGTTGCGGCGCCACGTTCCTGAGCAAGCCGCCATTCTTCGCTGCTGTTCATGAGTGGATTCCTTTCCATGCGGAGCACAGGAACGGCACCATTTCGTTAATGCGTTTTGCCAGTCGGCGCGCTTCGCGTTCTGAATACCCTCGAGCTTCGCGGATCGACACCGGGCCCTCGGGACAATTCAAGATAAAGATAATCTCACCATCCGGACCGAGAACATGAACATGTGGCGGAGCGTGATCGTGAGGGTAAATCACCACGACCAGCCCGTCGATCCGGGCAATGATGGGCATGTTCACGATTATATACCGTAGCCGCTTGGGTTTTTACGATAACCCGTGCGAATGCGCTCAAGCGCTCGCTAACCCATGCGTCACCAGCCGCAACGTCTCCACCGAGCGCTGATCCCGCACCCGCGAGTGCAGCGTCACCCGCGACTCCGGCAGCAGTGGCAAACCCAGCCGCTCGCCGACATCGACCAGACCGCGCGGCGCAACCCGGCGTGCGAGCGGCGACACCGCCAGTCCCGCCGCGACCGCCGCGCCGACCGCCGCGACTCCGCCACCGACGAACACCTCCTGCCACGCGATCCCCGCCTCCGCCAGCGCGCGCAGCGCCACTTCGCGCACGTTGCACGGCGGGCTGAGCAAGGCCAGCGCCAACGGCTCGCCGACGCGCGGCAGCCATTCCGGCGTGGCCAGCCAGCCGAGCGGTTCGCTGAAAAGCACCTGCGTATCGTCGCGCGGCGGCTCGTCCGGACCATAACGGACGATCACCGCGTCGAGCCGGCGTTCGTCGAATTGCGCGAGCAGCGCGGTCGACGTCCCCATATGCAGTTCCACCACCAGTCCCGGATCCTGCGCATTGAGCCTGCCGAGCAACTGCGGCAACTCGGGCCCCGCGACATGCTCGCTCAGCCCCAGCACCAACCGGCGACGTTCCACCGACAGCGAACCCAGCGCCCGTTCATGCGCGTTCAACAGGTCGCGTGCCGCGCCGAGAAACGCGTTGCCGTCGCCAGAAAGGCGCACCACGCGAGGCGTGCGCTCCAGCAACTGCTTGCCCAGATGCGCTTCCAGCCGCTTCAGCTTGAGGCTCACGGCCGATTGCGTGGTGCCGAGCGCATCCGCCGCGCGCGTGAAGCTGCGCAGATCGGCGACCAGAACGAATGCGCGGACCGCGTCGAGATCAAGTACTTTCATTTCAAATGAATATAGATGAAATCATCAATGATGTCTGTTTATTATGACTGAGCGCGCCTAAGCTGTGTTTACCCAATCACTGCAACCGAGGAGATTCATCATGCCGCTCACACGAATTGCATTGCGCGCCGGCAAGCCGGCTGAATACCGGAAGGCGCTGACGCAGAGCATCCAGCGCTCGCTGGTGGAGACCTGCAACGTGCCGAAGGACGACATTTTCATGTTGATCACCGAGCACGACGCCGACAATTTTGTGTACGACAACCAGTATCTGAACGTCGAGCGCAGCGACGATCTGGTGATCGTTCAGATTACGTTCAACAACACGCGAACGATCGAGCAGAAAAAGGCGCTGTACAAGCGCATGGCGGATGAACTGGCGGAGTCGCCGGGGCTGCGACGGGAAGATGTGTTCATCAATCTCGTCGAGGTGCTGAAGGAGAATTGGTCGTTCGGCAACGGGATCGCGCAGTACGCGCTTTAAGCGTTGCGCGCCGCGGAGCGCGTGTCGTAGCGGGAAGCTTCGCGACGCGAAACGGACGGTAGGGTCGATTCGGCTCGCTTTATGGAACCGTGTTCGACCCTACCGCCCGTTCGTTGTTTAGACGCGAAAAAGCGCCGCCGTTAAGCAATCGTATCGATGACCCCACCGTCCACACGCAGCGCCGCGCCGGTGGTCGCCGAAGCCTGCGGCGAGCACACGTACACGACCATGTTGGCCACTTCCTCGGTGCTGGCCGCGCGTTGGATGATCGAACTGCTGCGGTGCGCGCGCACGAATTCGGTGGCGACCTGTTCGACGGTTTTGCCTTGCTCGCGCGCGGTGTCTTCCACCATCGAACGGAATCCGTCCGACAGCGTCGGTCCGGGCAGCACGGAGTTCACCGTCACGCCGCTGCCGGCCGCCTGCTTGGCGATGCCGCGCGCAATGCTCAGTTGCGCGGTCTTCGAGAAGCCATAGGCCAGCATATCCGGCGGAATGTTCAACCCCGATTCCGACGAGATGAAGACTACGCGCCCCCATTTACGCTCCATCATGCCCTTCAGATAGTGCCGCGTGAGTCGCACGCCGGACATCACGTTGACTTCGAAGTAGCGCGCCCAATCGTCGTCTGGCGTGGAGAAAATGTCGCCGGGTCCGAAAACGCCGAGGTTGTTCACCAGAATGTCCGCCTGCGGCACGGCTTTCGCCAGCGCGTCGCTGCCGGCCTGACTGGAGAGGTCGCCGGCAAAGCCTTGCAACTGCGCGTGCGGCGCCGTCTTGAGAATGGCTTCGATGGCGCGGTCCACGGCGTCCTGCTTGCGTCCGTTGACGACCGTCCGCGCGCCCGCCGCGGCGATGCCGGTGGCGATAGCCAGGCCGATCCCCGCAGTGGAAGCGCTGACGATAGCGGTCTTGCCCGATAGATCGATGTTCACTGTGTGCTCCTTGTCGACGTTGCAACGCGTGAGCCGGAAGTGGCCGCGCAGGAAATAGGAAGAACGGTGCCCGAGGCATCGAGCAGAAAGTATTCCACGGTTCCGTTTTCGAGGCCGGCTGCGTGCCAGGCTGGCGGACGGTGGTGCGCGGTGGCGTCGTTATAATGATTCGCTGTCCTTGTTGCTGTCCTTTTCGCTCTCCACCACCGTTCCTCGCCATGACAACCGACCACTCCGATCCTTCCCACGAGCCCCTCGAACTCGGCGGTTCCGTCTGGTTTCAGGCGGGCGCGCAAACGCTCGGCGGCGCGTCGCGGATCGCGCTGCTCGCGGCGATCGGCGAAACCGGTTCGATCACCAGCGCGGCGAAAGCCGTCGGCATGAGCTACAAGGGCGCGTGGGACGCTATCGACACGATGAACAACCTCGCCGGCGAGCCGCTCGTCGTGCGTCTGACCGGCGGCAAGGGCGGCGGCGGCACCACGCTCACGCCGCGCGCCGTGAAGCTGATCGAGACGTTTCGCGCGGTCGAGCGCGAGCATCGGCGCTTTCTGGAGCGGGCCGGCGCGGCGATTGAAGGATTCGCCACGGATTGGGATCTGATCGGCCGCATCGGCGTGAAAACGAGCGCGCGCAATCAGCTTTACGGCACGGTGTCGGCGGTGACGCGCGGCACCGTCAACGACGAAGTGGCGCTGGCATTGGCCGGCGGGCACGAAATCGTCGCCGTGGTCACGCATGAAAGTACGGAGACGTTGGGGCTTGCGGTGGGTTCGGCCGCGTTCGCGCTGATCAAGGCGTCGTGGGTCGTGCTGCTGGTCGAGCGCGACAGCGGCGCGCCGCTCAAGCTGTCGGCGCGCAATCAGTTGCGCGGCACGGTGCTGAGTGTGAAACGCGGGGCGGTGAGCGCCGAGGTGTCGCTCGGGTTGGAAGGCGGCGCGGTGATCACGGCGGTGGTGACCAATGAGAGCGTCGACACGTTGGGCCTGGCGGAAGGTTCGGTTGCTGTCGCGGCGTTCAAGGCGTCGAGCGTGATACTTGGGGTGAAGGACTGAACTGGCGGGCAGTGCGACGGCGTTTGCTCGGATTCAAGGCTCGCTGCGCGCGTACCCCGCGAACGCCTGATGCTCGCGCACGCAGCCGTCGCTGACTTGCACGACCTGATCGCCGAATGCGGCGACGTCGTCCGGATCGTGCGTGATCAACACCATCGGAATATCGAGCCGCGTTTGCAGGTCGGATAACTCGCGCCGCATACGCTGACGCAGCGCGCTATCCAGCGCGGAAAACGGCTCGTCCAGCAGCAACAACCGCGGTTGCGCGACGAGCGCACGCGCCAGTGCGACCCGCTGCTTTTGTCCACCGGAAAGCTGCGCCGGATGATTCCCGGCAACACTCTTCAATTCCAACGCATCAAGCCAGTAATCGACCTGCGGATGCGCGAGCCGCGCGCGCGGATTGAGCCAACCCTGCTGCAAACCGAAACCGATGTTCTGCCGCACGTTGAGATGCGGAAACAGCGCGTAGTCCTGAAACAGATACGCGATCTCGCGCGCCTGCGGTTTCAGATCGATGCCGCGCGCGCTGTCGAACAGCGCGTCGCCATGCAGCGTGATCGCGCCCTCGTCCGGGTGCAGCAGGCCGGCAATCGCCTGCAACGTCAGACTCTTGCCCGCGCCGGACGGCCCGAACAGCACGACGCGCGGCGTGGTCGCCTGGAATGCGACGTCGAGCGTAAAACGGCGCTCGGCGCTCTGGAATGTCTTGCGGATGTCGACGGCGAGCGGCATGTCAGCGGGACGTCAACAGGGTGTGCTGCGGCACGAGACGCCCCGCCAGCAACAGGATCACGACGCACGTCACCGAAGTCACGAGCACGAGGAAATTCGCGGTGCTGTCGTCGCCGGCTTGCACCGCCGAATAGACCGCCACCGACAACGTCTGCGTGCGGCCCGGCAAGTTGCCCGCGATCATCAGCGTCGCGCCGAATTCGCCGAGCGCGCGGGCGAACGCCAGCAGCCCGCCCGCCAGAATGCCGCGCGACGCCAGCGGCAAGGTCACGCGAAAGAACACGGCGGTCTCGCTGACGCCGAGCGTGCGCGCGGCTCGTTCGAGTTGCGGATCGACGGCTTCAAACGCGGCGCGCGCCGATTTCAGCACGAGCGGAAATGCCACGACGGTCGACGCGATCACCGCGCCTTGCCAGGTGAACACCAACTGGATATCGAAACGATCGAGCCAACTGCCGATCACGCCGCGCCGCCCGAGCAGCACGAGCAGGTAGTAGCCAAGCACGGTGGGCGGCATCACGAGCGGCAGCGTCAGCAGCGAGTCGACCAGGTCGCGCGCGCCGGAACGCCAGCGCGACAGGCCGAAGCCCGCCGCGACGCCGAACACCAGATTGAGCGCGGTGGCCCAGCCCGCTACTTTGAGCGACAGCAAGAGCGGAATCCAGGCCTGTTGCATGGGCGTGCGATGCCTCGGTGATTTCGTTGATCAGTGCGCGGGCCTGAAGCCGTACTTCGCGAGCACGGCCTGGCCGGCTGGCGACAGCACGAAGCTGATGAAGGCTTGCGCGTCTGCCGCGTGACGGCTGCCTTCGACTTGCGCGATCGGATAGGTGATCGGCGTTTGCGTCGGCACGTTCAGCGCGACCTTGACCTTGTCCGGCATGACGGCGGCGTCGGTGCTGAAGACGAAGCCGGCGTCGACTTCGCCGCGCGACACGTAGTCGAGACTTTGACGCACGTTAGCTGCGAGCACGGCCTTCGCGCTGACGGCGTCCCACACGCCGGCAGCCTGCAGCGCGCCTTGCGCATAACGGCCGATCGGCACGGACGCAGGATCGCCATACGCGACACGTTTCACGTTCGCCGATGCCAGATCGTTGATGGCGGTCGGCGCGAAGTGGCTGTCCGTCGGCACGATCAGCACCAGCGAATTCGCGGCGAAGTCTTTGCGCGTGGCCGGCACGATCACTTTTTCGGCGGCGGCCTTGTCCATGGCTTTCTGATCCGCGGAGGCGAACACGTCGGCGGGCGCGCCCTTGGCGATCTGCTGCATCAGCACGTCGGAGGCGCCGAAGTTGAGCAGGACCTTGGTGCCGGGATGCCGCTGCTCGAACACGTCGCTGACGGCCTTGAACGCGTTGGTCAGGCTGGCGGCGGCGGAGACCACCAGTTCATCGGCGCGCGCATTGACGCTGACGACCAGAGAGAAGGCGCTGGCGATGAGCAGCGCGTGTTTCAGAAAGCGGCGGGACAGGGTCATGGAGGCTTGGGCGTCCGGCGCAGACCGGAGCGGCAGGTTAAAACGCTATCGTAATATATGAAAGGTTATAACGGTAACCATGACGATTATTCAACGGTGCGCATAACCGGATGCGTGATGCGGCAACGGGCCGGCGTGTTAAACGTGGGATGAACGCGGCGGCGTGAGGGTATTGAGCGTTTGCGACAGCGGCGTAGTGGCCGGGCGGACATCGCGCACGGCCCGCCACTTGGCGCGGATGAACGGCCGCTCATGGCCGGACACCTTCAACGCGATATGTGTGACCCAACGTTGCGTGGGCACATGGACGCCGTGCATCAGCAGCGCGAGGACCATCAGACTCGCGGTGACGGGCAGCGCCGACAGACGGCCGGGTTCGGCATGCCACGCCATACGCACGAACAGCAGCGCGGCGAGCGCGCCGACCAGACAGCCGGTAATGGCTTCGGAGGGCGAGTGAGCGCTCAGCACGACGCGCGACAAGCCCACCGCGATACCGGCGGCCAGGCCGAGCAACACGCCGAGCAAACGGATGGCCGGCCGCGACGGCAGCAGCATCAGGAACAGCGCGACCGGGTAGACCGCGGTGGACAGCATGGCGTGACCGCTGACGCCGGTGAAGTCCAGTTCGCGCACGCCCACGCCCCAGCCGAGGAAGGCCAGCTTGGTCACGGTCGTCACGCCGATGGCCGCACCCAGCACCAGCAGCCAGCTCGCTGCCATGCGCCACGAGTAGCCGACGGCCAACCACAGCGCGATGGCGAACGCGAGCGGCAGCGTCATGCCGGCGCCGCCGAGGCTGGTAATCGCGTACCACAGATGAACGGGTAAATCGGGCATGGCAAGAAGCGCGACCCAGGCCGCGTAGAATCGGTTGGTATTGAATGGTTAACGCGCGAACGGCACGAATCGCCGACCTGGCGCTGCCTCACACGTCAAAGAATTAACCGCCAGTATAGACGGGTGCTGCGGGGCGGTCCCGCCGCGCGCGACGCTTTCCGGCGCTGGACGTTGGCTGGCGAACAAGCCCTGACGCGGTTTGACGCCGAGTTCGCGACAAGGTTCGCCGGGCGGAAATTTCGCGGATTGAACGTGGTCCATGCCTCCAGCATCGCGTGAGGAATGGTGTTATTGTGCATTGCACAACGAAACACTATTCCCGTTCTATCGGACGGATCCTGTCCCTTTTTGCGAGGTTATCCGCCGATGGCAAAAAGTCTATCGAAGATCTGGCTGCGCGGTCTCAAGCGATTGCTGGCCATTCAGGCCGAGCCCCTTCACAAAGCTGCCAAACGCACGCCCGCACGGCCGACCCGGGCCGCCACGAGCAAGGCTTCGGCGAAGGTTCGTCCGCTCAAGGCCGCCGCGGTGCGCGCGCCGGCAAAGCGGGAGACGTCGCGACCTGCCGCGCGGGAATCGCGGGTGCGGCCGCGCGCTTCGGCGTGGGCGAGCGGTGCATGGACGCGCTCGTTCCATTCGGCGCCCGCCGCGCCTGGACGGCTGGTCAACCATCTTCAGTACGGCTTGTACATTCCGTCGGGGCATGCGCTCGAATCCATGCCGCTGGTCGTGATGCTGCACGGCTGCACCCAGTCGATCGATGAATTCGCCGAGGGCACGCGCATGAACGTGCTCGCCGACCGCTTCGGCTTTGCCGTGGTGTATCCCGAACAGTCGAAGCATGTGCATTCGCATCGCTGCTGGCATTGGTACGACGCCAGCGAAAGCGCCGGCGGGGCGGAGGCGCGCGCCGTGGTGTCGTTGGTGGATGCGTTGATCGTGCAGCATGGTTTCGACAGCGAACGGGTGTATGTCGCGGGTATTTCGGCCGGAGCAGGGCTGACCGCGTTGCTGGCGCTCAATTATCCGGAGCATTTCGCGGCCGTGGCGCTGCATTCCGGCCCCGCTTTCGGCGAAGCCCGCTCAGGTATCGCCGCCATGGATGTGATGCGGCGCGGCGCGCGGGGTGAACCGGCCGAGCTGGTCGATGCGCTGGTCGACGTGGCGAACTATCCCGGCATGCCGGCGATTATCGTTCACGGCGATGCCGACCATGTGGTGTCGCCCATCAATGCGGACCAACTGGCGGAGCAGTTCCTCCGCCTGAACCGTATCGTCGACGCGAACGGCGCGCGCAAATCCGGCGAAGTGCGCGAAGAACGCAAAGGCGGCGTCGTGATGCGCGACTACATTCGCAGCGGACGGCGGGTGGTGCGGCTGTGTCGTGTGCAAGGGCTTGCTCATGCGTGGAGCGGCGGCGACGACGTTATCCCGTTTCATTCCGCCAAAGGCCCTGATGCCAGCGCCATGGTGTGGGAATTTTTCAAGCATCAGCGCCGCGTGGGCGCCGGCCGATCGGCGGAAAGCCCTGTCGCAGCGATGTCCGCTGGTGTGCGGTGACGTTGGATCAACATTTTTGAAATGAGTGGCGCGGCTTTAGGGTTTTCCCTATAATAGGGGTTATCCCTTAGGCGTTAACGCCTAACACTCATTGTCGAGGTTGACCATGTACCTGCTTAGCCGCCTGTTCCTGTTTCTGACCAAATCGCCCGATCAACTCGCGAAAGAACGCGCCGACGCTTTCCTCGCCGAAGCCACCGATCTGTACGATCTGGAATTCCGTATGCGCAAGCTGGATCGCGAAGCGAATCCGCGTCAGCCGTCGTGGATGAGCCAGCACTAAGCTGCGCAAAGTTGAAGCATCGGCGGGAATTGAAACGCCGGTGTTCGGGGTAAGCGCCCCAGTTGTTACGTGCACTCAGCCAAGCCGAGACACACGCTACACGGCCGGATTCAATTGCCACAACGCGTGATTTAACACCGCGGCGAACGCCACCCAAGCTACATAAGGCACGAGCAGTCCGCCTGCCCAGCGATCTCGTCGCCAGAACGCGAATGTCAGCACGGCGATCAAGACCAGCAGTATCGCGATATCGATCAGCGCCATGTCCGGTCGGTGCAGGCCGAAGAAGAGCCACATCCATGCTGCGTTGAACAGCAGTTGAACGGCCCATAAGACGATCGCGGCGCTCAGCCCATCGCGTTTCCACACGCGCCACGCGGCAATCGCCATGAGCACATAAAGCACGGACCACGCCGGCGGAAACACCCAGTTCGGCGGATTGAACGCAGGCTTTTGCAGCGCTGCGTACCAGGCGTCGGGTAGAAACTGGCTCGCGACTAATGCGGCGGCCAGCGTCAACAGCAAAAATACGATCAGCGACGGCAGACGACGCATTCCGATTGCCTCCATGTCAGGCATTTTCAATTCAGTCCCAATGATGTAAGCGGGCACTCACTTGCCGAAACGAGCCAGCGTACGCGCTCGCGCTTCCGCGTGATCGACGATCGGCGCGGGATAATCTTCGCCCAATACCACCCCGAATTCCGCCAGCCGTTCTGTGCCAGCTAGCCACGGTGCATGAATCCATTTGGGCGGCAGCTTCGCCAGTTCCGGTAAATAGCGTTTGATGAAACGCCCCTCGGCGTCGAATTTTTCGGACTGCGTGATCGGGTTGAAGATCCGGAAGTACGGTTGGGCATCGCATCCCGTCGACGCCGCCCACTGCCAGCCGCCGTTATTCGCCGAAAAATCGAAGTCGTTCAGTTGCTCGGCGAAATAACGCTCGCCGAGCCGCCAGTCCACGCCCAGATCCTTCACCAGAAAACTCGCCGTCACCATCCGCAAGCGGTTGTGCATGTAGCCGGTGCGGTTCAGTTGCAGCATTGCGGCATCGACCAGCGGATAACCGGTGCGGCCGTCGCACCATGCGGCGAATGCCTCGTCCGCTTCCGGACCCTGCTCCCAGCGCAGGCGCTCGTACTCTTCTTTGAACGACGCGCCGCTCGCCAGCCGCGGGTGATGCGCCAGGATCATGAAGTAGAAATCCCGCCAGATCAGTTCCGATAACCACGTGGCCGAGCCTTGGCTGTCGGGTTGCAGCGACATCTCGTGGGCGAGGCGCGCGAGCGTGCGAATCGAGACGGTGCCGAAGCGCAGATGCATCGACAGATAGCTTGGGCCCTTGGACGCGGGAAAGTCGCGCCGATCGGCGTAGCTGTCGATGCGGGTCATGAAATCGTCAAGGAGCTGCTGCGCGCCGCTCACGCCGGTGGGCAGCGCCAGTTCCGCGAGATTGCTCGGCGCGAAACCAAGCTGCTTGAGTGTCGGCAATTGCCGATCCAGCGCAGCCGGCGGCGTGGCCAGATGTTCCGCGTAGGTTTCCACCGGATACGGCTTCAGATCGAACGCCGTCAATTGCTTGAGCCACGCGTTCTTGTACGGCGTGAACACGGTGAACGGCTTCTTCTGGCCAGTCAGCACCTCGTCGCGCTCAAAGATCACCTGGTCCTTGAAGGTCAGCGATTGGCGTCCGGCGTCGGCGAGACGTTCCTGCACCGTTTCGTCGCGCGCGATCGCCACAGGCTCGTAGTCGTGATTCGCGAACACCGCGTCCACGCCGAGCTGGTCGGCAAGCTTCGGCACCAGGTCGGTCGGATCGCCGTACAGCACGATCAGGCCGCCACCTTCTGCGCGCAGCGCCTCGTCCAGTTCGCCCAGCGCCGCCAGAATGAACTCGATGCGGCGGTCCTGCACAGGCGTATCCGGATGACGCGCCTGCCAGGCGTCGATTAGCGGCTGAAGGATGGTCGTGTCGAACACGAACACGCACCACACGCGCTCACAATGTTTGAGCGCGTAGTAAAGCGCGGCGTTGTCCGTGCCGCGCAGGTCGCGGCGGAACCAGACCAGACCGGTTTCGAAGGAGTCGTTCAGTCGTCGGACGCGTGTCATCGGGTGCGGAAAGAGTCGGGTGAAGGTTGTGGTGGCTGGCGTCCAAAGCGCGGTATGGGGCGCCAGCGCCAGCACCAGCGCATTAAGGGATCGGATTGTCGTCGCACATTGCGTGCCGCGTCCAGAAACGACAAAACGCCCGCCCCTATTGTGCCGGGAGCGGGCGCCGTTTGCGGCGGCGCGGTTTGCCGCGCCATATCGCGTGATGCTTCAGCAATTCACCGAGGTCGCAGCTTACGCGACTTGCAGGCGAACCGCGACGTTGTTGCGCGTGGCGTTCGAGTACGGGCAAACCTGGTGAGCGGCGTCGACCAGTTCCTTCGCGGCGGCTGCTTCGAGACCCGGCAGCGAGACCCGCAGTTCGATGTCGAGTGCGAAACCGCCCTGGTCGTTCGGGCCGATACCGACTTCCGCGGTGACTTGTGTGTCAGCCGGCAGAGTCTGCTTGTGCTGACCGGCGACGAACTTCATCGCGCTCAGGAAACACGCCGAGTAGCCGGCGGCAAACAGTTGTTCCGGATTCGTGCCCGCTGTACCGTTGCCGCCCAGTTCGCGCGGCGCCGCCAGCTTAACGTCCAATGCGTTGTCCGCCGATACGGCGCGACCGTCGCGGCCACCGGTGCTCGTTGCGCTGGTCTTGTACAGAATGTTCATGGTGCTGCTCCTTTGTCTCGGTTGTCAGGATCTGCATGGTTGCCGCCGTTTGCCCGCCGTTCTGGCGAAGCGCTTTGGAAGCGGCATGTGACTAAGATAGTACACTAATCATTAGTGTGCAAATTAAATTTCACATGGCACTGATGGCCGACCCGATGTGCCAGGCGGGCTAGTGGTCCATGTAATCGTTGAGGGTAGCCCGCAAACGTGTCAAATCGTCGCGCAGACGCAGCAGGAATTCCGGCGTCTGCTGGGTCGCGCAGAAAATTTCGGCGGGCACTTCGCGCGCCTGGCGCTTCAGCGCGATGCCGGCTTTGGTCAGGCGGATGTACACCAGTCGTTCATCGTCGACGCCGCGTACCCGCTCCAGCAGGCCTTGCGACTCGAGACGCTTGAGCAGCGGCGTGACCGTCGCGGAATCGAGATTCAGGCGCGCGGCCATGTCCTTGACCGTGACGTCGTCGCTCTCCCACAGCGCCAGCATGGCCAGGTATTGCGGATAGGTGAGCCCTAGCTTGTCGAGCAGCGGCTTGTAGGCTTTCGTCATGGCAAGCGAAGTCGAATAGAGCGCAAAGCAAAGTTGCTCGTCGAGCGTGAAGGGCAAAGCGGGGCGCTGGGTCATGATGCATCTCGTCTGGAATAGCGCACAAATAGATTGCGCACAAACTATTGTGCCGCAAATCACTGTGGGTTGACGAGTGTTGGGGAACGACGGGGGAACGGAAGGAAGGGCGGGCGCCAGAACGGCGCCCGCGTCTGAACAGCTTTCAGTCAGGCTTGAATCAAGCCGCCGGCGTGGTCGGCAGATCCGGCGTTTCGGGCGTTTGCACGCCGAAACAGCCGCGGTACGTCGCGTAAAACGAGCAATACAGCATGGTCGTGACGATCATCGTGGCGGGCATGAGCACCGCGAACGCGAAGTCGGCTGCGCCCAGCGCCTGCATCAGTGCCGACAAACCGAGCGAGACTGTGGTCGCCGCAGCGAACCACAACGCGCCGAACACGATAAACGCGCCACGATTGCGCCAGCAGCTGACCACGCTGAAGAACATTGCCTTCATGGGCGGCACGTCGTGCCAGGCGGCGAGAATCGGCGAGAACCAGAAAATCATCGCCACCGGAATGTAGAGCGCAAAGGCGGCGAGGATCGCGAGCGGGATATTGCTGTTGGCGATCGCTTCCTGGTCCATGGCGGCGGCGCCGAGCATGACCTTCAGCAGCATGCCGCCGTCGGCGAGCGCCGAACCGGCCAGCACCAGCGCCATCGCGACCACATACAGCACGCCAAGCACCAGCAGCCGTTTGGCGACCACCTGACCGTACGAGTGAAAGCCATCTACCAGAATGGTCGGGAACACCGGCTTGCCCGCGATCGTATTACGGCACGCGGCCATGAAGCCGACCGCGACGCCCGGGATGAACGCCAGCGGCAATACGCCGCCGATCACCGGAATCTGCGCCACGAGCGTCATGACCAGCAGATAGGTGAAGAACAGCGTCAGGAAAGCGAGCGGGTTCTTGCGGAACAGCCAGATACCCTGCCGGAACCATACGTAGCCGGTTTTCGCGGGGACTTCGATCAGTTGCATGAGGTATGAATGCCTGGGAGTGCAACGCCGGAAAGGCGTTCGCGCAGAATGCGCTCGAAATGGCCGGGGTCGTGCGGTTTGAGTAGTTCAGCCGCGCGTGGCAAATGAAAATCATACAGGCGCGAGACCCAGAAACGGTACGCACCCGCGCGCAGCATGTCGCCCCAGTGGCGGTTTTCTTCGGCGGTGAACGGTCGCACGGTCTGATAGGCGCGCAGCATGGCCTCGGTGCGCTCGTCGTTCAGCGTGCCGGTGGCGAGGTCAACGCACCAGTCGTTGACGGCGACCGCGATGTCGAACAGCCACTTGTCGCAGCCGGCGAAATAGAAGTCGAAGAAGCCGCCGAGGCGCACCTCATGTCCCGTGTCCGGCGCGGCGTGCGCGAACATGGCGTTGTCGCGGAACAGGTCGGCGTGGCAGGGGCCTTCGGGCAGCGCGGCGTAATCGGCCGAGGCGAAGAACGCTTCCTGATGCGCCAGTTCCGACACCAGCAGGTCGCGCTGCTCGCCTTCCAGAAACGGCAGGACGGTCGGCGCGGTTTCCTGCCACCACGGCAGGCTACGCAAATTCGGCTGGTAGCGCGGATAGTCGCGGCCCGCGAGGTGCATACGCGCCATCATCTGTCCGACTTCGACGCAGTGTTCGATGCCTGGCGACAATTCCGGCGCGCCTTCCAGCTTGGTGACGATCGCCGCGGGCTTGCCGCTCAGCGTGCCGAACAGCGTGCCGTCTTCGCGCGGCAGCGGATCAGGCACGGGCACGCGATGCGCGGCCAGATGCTGCATGAGGTCGAGATAGAACGGCAGTTGGTCGGCCGTCAGCTTTTCGAAAATCGTGAGGACGTATTCGCCGCGCGTCGTCGTCAGAAAGAAATTGCTGTTCTCGATGCCGGACGAGATGCCACGCAACTCGACGACGTCGCCGAGATCGTAGTGGCACATCCATTCAGCTAGTTGGGATTCGGTGACAGCGGTGAAGACAGCCATGCGGGAAACGTCGGATCAGGTTGGTCGGGCTGGCTCGGTGCGGCCAGTGCGAGGTGTGGCAAAAGCGGTGACAAAAAACGGTGGTGAAATGGCGACAACAGCAAAGACACGAAACGCTGACGGATGCGGTGTCGAACACACGGTCCGTCAGGGCCGTCGAGCGAGCGCGGTATCACCACGCCGTATCGCTTAAGTTAAGTCCGTTCGGCAAGCGGGCTGAAAGCCCGGGAGACGTTGCGCAACGTAGGCGCATCCGGCTCGGCGGTCCGCACAGGACCGTCGCGCCGCGACGTCTCAAACCATCAATAGCTCAAATGCACGGACGGCAAACGCGTGCTGGCCTGGCCGTTGTCGCGCACCTTCGGCGATGTGTCGAGCGGCGCGCTCATCTGATAGCGCGTGCCGAGGTTCGAATGCACATTGATTTCGACGGGCTTGCCTTTGTCGCGGTATTCGGTGATTTCGGTGCCGTTGCCGCTTTTTTCGTAGAAGCTCGGTGTACGCGGGACATTGATTTCGACCTTCGAACTGACCTCGGCAGCCGGACGATTGATCTTCTCCAGGTCGGGCAAGCCGGCGCGTTCATTGGCCGACTGGGGTGCACCGGGGGCCGGAGTGTCATCGACAGGCTGGGCAGCCATCGCGGCGTTGCCAAAGGCGAGAGCCAGTGCAACGGCGACGGGAAGGAGCGGCTTCATGGTGATTCTCCAATATGGTGGCCCGATTCTAGCAAATCCAGCCAGGCCTACGGGCGCGATCGCCTTATTTTGCGCCGCTTTCGCGCGGCGCGCGCGCAATCTTGCCGGGCCTGCGGAGGCAGAGGTTGCACGTGCTGCAAGGTCATTTGGCGATCGCGGGTTCCGTGGTAATGTCGTTGCATCAATCGAGGCGAATGAAGATGAACAACGATACCAATCAACGCGCGGTGCAGACTCCCGCCAACAGCTTCCCAATCGAATCCTTCGACGACGCCACCGAGGCCGTCACCTACCTCTCGGCGATTTACGAAGCGAACACCTCGTTCCTGCGCGACGCTTTTGCGCGCTACCGCCGCAACGAATTGTTCGAACGCCGGGTGCGCGCCTGCTACCCGTTCGTACGCGTGCGGACCGAGGTCAACACGCACATCGACTCGCGTCGCTCGTATGGTTTCGTCGCGGGTCCGGGCATGTTCGAGACGACCGTGACGCGGCCGGATCTGTTCGGCGACTACTATCGCGAGCAACTGCGTTTGCTTGCCAAGAATCACCATGTGAAGATCGAAGTGGGCGTGTCGGAGCAACCGATTCCAATTCACTTTGCGTTCGCCGAGGGCATTCACCTTGAGGGCGATCTGGATCGCGAACGCCTGTTCCTGATGCGCGACGTGTTCGACGTGCCCGACCTCGCGCTGCTCGACGATCGTATCGTCAACGGCACGTATGAGCCGCTGCCGGGCGAGCCGCATCCGCTCGCGCTGTTCACGGCGGCGCGGGTGGATTTCTCGCTGCATCGGCTGAAGCACTATACGGCGACATCGCCCACGCATTGCCAGAACTACGTGCTGTACACGAACTACCAGTTCTATATCGACGAGTTCGTCAAACTCGGCCGCACGATGATGGCCCATACCGACGACGAAGAACTGCGCGCCTATCGCAGCGAATACACCTCGTTCGTCGAACCCGGTGACGTGATCACGTACAACGAGAATCTCGGCGAAGAGACGCAGGAAGGCACCCCGCCGCCGCGTCTGCCGCAGATGCCCGCGTATCACCTGAAGCGCGCGGACGGCAGCGGTATCACGATGGTCAACATCGGCGTCGGGCCGTCGAACGCGAAGACGATCACCGATCACATTGCCGTGCTGCGTCCGCATGCGTGGATCATGCTCGGCCACTGCGCGGGTCTGCGCAATACGCAGCGTCTTGGTGACTACGTGCTGGCGCACGGCTATGTGCGCGAGGATCACGTGCTCGACGACGACTTGCCGCTGTGGGTGCCGATTCCGGCGCTCGCCGAAGTGCAGGTGGCGCTGGAGCGCGCGGTCGCGCAGATCACCCAGCTGGACGGCGTCGAACTCAAGCGTGTGATGCGGACCGGCACCGTTGCGAGCGTGGATAACCGGAACTGGGAGTTGCGGGATCATCGCGAGCCGGTGCAGCGGTTATCGCAAAGCCGCGCGGTCGCGCTCGATATGGAAAGCGCGACGATCGCCGCGAACGGCTTCCGTTTCCGGGTGCCTTACGGGACCTTGCTTTGCGTTTCCGATAAGCCGCTGCACGGCGAGTTGAAGCTTCCGGGCATGGCGGATCAGTTTTATCGCGCGCAGGTCGATCAGCATCTACAGATCGGCGTGAAAGCGATGGAGCTATTGCGGATGAACGGGTTGCATCGCTTGCATAGCCGGAAGCTGCGGAGTTTTGCGGAAGTGGCGTTTCAGTAAGTCAGCCTCAGCAAGCTTCAAGCGGGTTCGGGCCTCACATCTGCCCGAACCCCGTCAACCCGATCAAACTCCCCGCCGCCAGCAGCCACAGCGGATGAATCCGCGTCTTCAGCGACAACGCCGCCGTAAACGCAGTAATCCCCCAGGCAATCGCCGTCGGATCCGAAGCCTTGGCGATCAGCACCGCGCTCGCCGCGACAATCCCGGCCGTTACCGGCACCAGTCCCAACTGCGCGTAGCTCCGCCACGGACGGTCCTTAAACCGCTCCCACGCATGCAACGCCAGTATCGTCACAATCGACGACGGCCCGAACTTCGCCACGGAAGTCACCAGCATTCCCGCCCAACCGGCCACGTGCCAGCCGACCAGCGTGACGATCATCAGATTCGGCCCCGGCGCGGCCTGCGCGAGCGCGAACAGGGCGCTGAATTCGCTGGCCGGCATCCAGTGATGCACGTCCACCACCTGGCGCTGCATCTCCGGAAGAATCGTATTGCCGCCGCCGAATGCGAGCAGCGAAAGCTGACTGAAAATGACTGCGAGGGCAATGAGCGTGTCGTTCATCGTGCGCTCCTCGACGCGATGTAGATGCTGAGCGGCGTTAGGACCAGCATGGTCGGCAGCAGCGGCAGACGCAAGATCGCAATCGCGATGAAACCGAGCACGGCAATCAGCGCGGCCAGTGGTTTCCCACGCAACGGCAGCACGATCTTCACGGCCATCGCGATCAACAACCCGGCCGCCGCCGCGGCAAGTCCCGCAAAAAGATGACGAACATGCGGGTCGTTCTGCGTATGTTCGTACAGCACACCGAGCCCGATCACCACCAGCGAAGGCCCCGCGATCAGCCCAAGCAGGCCGGCCAGCGCCCCCGGCACGCCGCGAAAGCGCATGCCCATGGCCACCGACAGATTGATGACGTTGCCGCCAGGGAGAAATTGGCACAGACCCAGCAGGTCGGTGAATTCTTCGCCGCTCAGCCAGCGGCGTTGTTCGACCAGCGCGCGCCGCGCCAACGGCAGCGCGCCGCCGAAAGAGATCAGCCCGAGGCCGAGAAAACCGCCGAAAATTTCCCGCAGCGTGGGCGTCGGCGCCAGGCCGGTCTCGGACGAGGTGAGGTCGTGATCCATATCGCTAAGCTTCCAGTTCAAGCTCAGCAGGTTAACGCTGAACTGCCGGCATGCAAAACGATTTTTCGGCTTGGCTTTGTGACTTAGAATCACAAGCATGGCCCGTAACCTTCCTCCCTTTCCGGCGCTGCGCGCCTTCGAAGCCGCGGCACGGCATGAAAGCTTCACCGCCGCGGCGAACGAATTGCATGTGACGCACGGTGCAATCAGCCGCCAGGTCGCGGCTTTCGAAACGTGGCTCGGCGTGCAGGTGTTCCACCGTCGCGGCAAACGCGTGCGTCTTACCGACGACGGTCGTCGCTATCTGTCCACCGTGCAGGCCGCGTTCGACAGCATCGCGCTCGCCACCGATCAACTGCGCGACACCGGCGTCGTGCAGGTGCTGCGCGTGAACGCGCTGCCCACCTTCGCGATGAAGTGGCTGCTGCCGCGTCTGCACCAGTTCCAGCGCAAGGTGCCGAATGTGGAACTGCGGCTATCTACGTCGAACGCACCGGTGGACGCTCTGGAGAGCTTCGACGTCGCGGTGCGGCGCGGTCCAGCACATTGGCCGAATTGCGTCAGCGGTCATTTTCTGGGCGAAAGCGAGATTCCCGTCTGCAGTCCCGCGCTGTTGCAACGCTCGCCGATCAAGGTCGCGGACGATCTCGCGCGACACGTGCTGCTGCATTCCGACACGCGGCCGGATGCGTGGAGCAACTGGTTATCGGCGGCTGGGGTGACGGTGAAATGCCGCAAGAAGCAGTCGTTCGACCACTTCTATCTGGCCTTGCAGGCCGCGGTGGATGGTCTCGGCGTGGCGCTCGGCCCGCTGCCGCTGCTCGCGGACGAGTTGGTATCGGGGCGGCTCGTGGTGCCGCTAGCCGGTCCGCGTATCGACGCGCGCGGCTACTGGTGGGTGGCGAGGCGGGAGGTTGCGCAAGCGCCGCTGGTGGCGCTGTTCTGCGAATGGCTGCAGGCGCAGGGCGATCAGACCGATATAACGGAAACGGGCAGCCTGGAGGCTGCCCGTTAGCGTTCACGAATGCATGGCATCGCGTTGTGTCGCATCAAACGGCGTTCACCTTGCACCAAAGCGCGAAGCAAACACCGAACAACCCAACGTCTTACAGATAGAACATCCGGTCTTCGTCCGACTTCGCCGGATGCGGCTCGGTCTCTTCACGGTCTTCATAAAACTTCAGCACCGCTTCGAGCACCTGGTCCGGATCGTCGATCACCTGCATCAGATCCATGTCGGCCGGATTGATCAGGCCCATGGGCGTGAGCGAATTCTTGAACCACGCTAGCAGGCCTTCCCAGAACTCGGCGCCCACCAGAATGATCGGCACGTGGCGCGACTTCTTGGTTTGAATCAGCGTGAGTACTTCGGCCAGTTCGTCCAGCGTGCCGAAGCCGCCCGGCATCACGATGACCGCGTCCGAGTTCTTCACGAACGTCACTTTGCGCGTGAAGAAATGACGGAAGCGCAGCGAGATGTCTTGCCACTGATTGCCCGATTGCTCGTGCGGCAGTTCGATGTTCAGGCCGACCGATGGCGCCTTGCCGGCATGCGCGCCCTTGTTGGCCGCTTCCATGATGCCGGGGCCGCCGCCCGAGATCACCGCGAAGCCTGCGTCCGACAGCTTGCGCGCGATTTGCGTGGCGAGTTTGTAGTAGGGAGAGTTCGGTTTCAGACGCGCTGAACCGTAGATGCTGACAGCCGGGCGAATCTCCGAGAGGTACTCGGTCGCCTCGATAAACTCTGCCATAATCGTGAACATCTGCCACGATGCGCGGGCCTTCTTAGCCGTAGCGCGCTCTTGATCTGCGAGTGATCGCAGACTCGGAATCACTTTTCTCTTAGTCATAATGCCTGAAGAACGAAGCCTTGAAGGTAAGACCCTGCTATTGGTCGACGGTTCGAGTTATCTGTACCGGGCCTACCATGCGATGCCTGATCTGCGCGGACCCGAGGGCGGTCCCACGGGTGCGCTCTACGGGATGATCAACATGCTGCGGCGCATGCGCAAGGAAGTCACAGCAGAGTATAGCGCGTGCGTGTTCGACGCCAAGGGCAAAACGTTTCGCGACGACTGGTATCCGGACTACAAGGCGAATCGTCCGTCCATGCCGGACGATCTGTCACGTCAGATCGAGCCGATTCATGTGGCGGTGCGCGCGCTCGGCTGGCCGCTGCTGATGATCGAAGGCGTCGAAGCCGACGACGTGATCGGCACGCTCAGCACCGCCGCGGAACAGCGCGGCATGAACGTGATCGTGTCGACTGGGGACAAGGATCTGGCGCAGCTCGTGTCGGATCATGTCACCCTCATCAATACGATGACGAACGAAAAGCTCGACCGCGCCGGCGTGATCGCCAAGTTCGGCGTGCCGCCGGAACGCATCATCGACTATCTGTCGCTGATCGGCGATACGGTCGACAACGTGCCGGGCGTCGAGAAATGCGGGCCGAAAACCGCGCTCAAATGGCTCACGCAGTTCGATTCGCTGGATGGCATCGTCGCACACGCGGACGAAATCAAAGGTGCGGTAGGAGACAATCTGCGCCGTGCGCTCGATTTCCTGCCGATGGCGCGCAAACTTGTCACCGTCGATCGCCATTGCAATCTGACCGAGCACATCGTGTCGATCGAGGAAAGCCTGCAAAGCCGGCCGGAGTCGCGTGAGGAACTGCGCGACGTATTCGCGCGCCACGGCTTCAAGACCTGGCTGCGCGAAGTGGAAATCGCCGAGGTCGTGGAGGGTCCGCAAGTCGACGCGGAGCCGGCGTTGTCGGTGGATCACGAGCGGCATTACGACACCGTGCAGACGTGGGAACAATTCGACGCGTGGTTCGAGACGATCAACGCGGCCAAACTGACCTCGTTCGATACCGAAACCACGTCGCTCGATCCCATGACCGCGCAGATCGTGGGTTTGTCGTTGTCGGTCGAGGCGGGGCGCGCGGCGTATGTGCCGCTCGCGCATCGCGGCCCGGACGCGCCCGTGCAATTGCCGCGCGACGAAGTGCTCGCGAAGCTCAAGCCGTGGCTCGAAAGCGCCGATCACAAGAAGGTCGGCCAGCATCTGAAGTACGACGAACAGGTGCTCGCCAATTACGGCATCGAAATGCGCGGCATCGAACACGACACGCTGCTGCAATCGTACGTGGTCGAATCGCACCGCACGCACGACATGGACAGCCTCGCGCTGCGTCATCTCGGCATCAAGACGATCAAGTACGAAGAAGTCGCGGGCAAGGGCGCGGGCCAGATCGGTTTCGACGAAGTCGCGCTGGAACAGGCCGCGGAATACGCGGCGGAAGACGCCGATATCACGTTGCGTCTGCATCAGGCCTTGTATCCGCAAGTAGCCGCGGAGAAAGCGCTCGAGTACGTGTACCGCGATATCGAACTGCCCACCTCGCGCGTATTGCGCAAGATGGAACGCACCGGTGTGCTGATCGACGCGGAAAAACTGCGGCTGCAAAGCAGCGAAATCGCCGCGCGTCTGATTCAACTGGAAGCCGAAGCGTACGTGCTGGCCGGCGGCGAATTCAATCTCGGCTCGCCGAAACAGATCGGCCAGATCTTCTTCGAGAAGCTCGAGTTGCCGATCGTCAAGAAGACCCCGAGCGGCGCACCGTCCACCGACGAAGAAGTGCTGCAAAAGCTCGCCGAAGACTATCCGCTGCCGAAGATTCTGCTCGAACATCGTGGTTTGTCGAAGCTCAAATCGACCTACACCGATAAGTTGCCGCGCATGGTCAACACCACCACGGGCCGCGTGCATACGAACTACGCGCAGGCCGTGGCGGTCACCGGACGTCTCGCATCGAACGATCCGAACTTGCAGAACATTCCCGTGCGAACCGGCGAAGGCCGCCGCATTCGCGAGGCGTTCATCGCGCCGCCGGGCCACAAGCTGGTGTCGGCGGATTATTCGCAGATCGAATTGCGCATCATGGCGCACATTTCCGGCGACGAATCGCTGCTGCGCGCGTTCTCGCAAGGGGAAGACATTCACCGCGCCACCGCAGCGGAAATCTTCAGCGTGACGCCGCTCGAAGTGTCGAACGATCAGCGGCGCGTGGCCAAGGTCATCAACTTCGGCCTGATCTACGGCATGAGTTCGTTCGGCCTCGCGTCGAACCTCGGCATTACGCGCGACGCGGCCAAGCTTTATATCGACCGCTATTTCGCGCGTTACCCGGGCGTGGCGCGTTATATGGACGAAACGCGCGTCAGCGCGAAGGCCAAGGGTTATGTGGAGACCGTCTTCGGCCGCCGCCTGTGGCTGCCGGAAATCAACGGTGGCAACGGTCCGCGCCGCCAGGCCGCCGAGCGCGCCGCGATTAACGCGCCGATGCAGGGCACGGCCGCCGACCTGATCAAGCTCTCCATGATCGCCGTGCAGAATTGGATCGAAGAGTCGAAGATCGGCACGCGCATGATCATGCAGGTCCACGACGAACTGATCCTCGAAGTGCCGGACGCCGAATTATCCGAAGTGCGCAAGCGCTTGCCCGAATTGATGTGCGGTGTCGCCGACCTGAAAGTGCCGCTGGTCGCCGAGGTAGGCGCCGGCCTGAATTGGGAAGAGGCGCATTGACGCAGGTGTGACGGGATGCGATATCGTCGTGCGCATGTCACATATGCGCATTGATAGCTTGTGACAACCCGTGCTGCTCGCGGACAATCGCTGAAAGACGGCGCGTTGCGATGCGCCGTGCGACGCATAACCGATCAGCAAACACGGAGAGTTCAATGCATCGATTTATCGTCGTTGGCGGGGGAGCGGGCGGGCTGGAATTAGCCACGCGTCTGGGCGATCGCTATGCGCCTCACAAGAACAAAGGCGGCGTGCGCGCGCAAGTCACGCTCGTCGACCGCAATCCCACACATATCTGGAAGCCGCTGCTGCACGAAGTGGCGGCCGGCAGCATGGACCCGTTCACGCAGGAACTCGAATATGCAGCGCAAGCGCGCTGGCATGGCTTCGAGTTTCAGCAGGGCGAACTGGCCGGTCTGGACCGCGCCAATAAGCGTCTCACGCTCAGCACCGTGCTCGACGACGACGGCGCTGAGTTGCTGCCCGAACGCGAACTCGAATACGACACGCTGGTCATCGCGATCGGCAGCACCACGGCGTTCTTCGGCGTGAAAGGCGCGCCGGAGTTTTCGCTGGCGCTCGATACGGTCAGCCAGGCCGAGCGGTTCCGCAAACGTCTGATCGCGGCGTGCATGCGCGCGGAGCATCAGGTGCATGAGCCTGTCGAAGCGGTGCCGGACGTGGGTGTGCCCACCGAGCCGCGCATTCAGGTGGCGATTGTCGGCGGCGGCGCGACCGGCGTCGAACTGTCGGCGGAATTGCGCAACACCGCGCAGGTGTTGTCCGCGTACGGCTTGCATAAGCTCGATCCGCGGCATGACGTCGGCATTGTGCTGATCGAAGCGGGGCCGCGTATTTTGCCGGCGCTGCAGGAACGTGTTTCGACGGCGACCGCTGAACTGCTGACCAAGCTCGGCGTGAAGCTGATGATCGGCGAGACCGTGGCCGAAGTCGCGCCCGGCATGATTCGCACCGCGAGTGGCAAAACCGTGCGCGCCGATCTGACGGTGTGGGCGGCGGGCATCAAGGCGCCGGCGATTCTGAGCCAGCTCGACAGTCTGCCGGTCAATCGTCTGGGGCAACTCATCGTGCGCCGTACGCTGCAAACCGAGATCGACGACAACGTCTTCGCGCTCGGCGATTGCGCCGCGTGTCCGTGGCCGGGCAACGAGCGGAACGTGCCGCCGCGCGCGCAGGCCGCTCACCAGCAGGCGAGTTTTCTGATGAAAGCGCTCGCCGCGCGGCTCGACAACAAGCCGCTGCCGGAATTCACCTATCGCGACTTCGGCTCGCTGGTGTCGCTCGGGCATTTCAGCGCGGTCGGCAATCTGATGGGCGGCGTGATCGGCGGCAACATGCTGATCGAAGGGCTGTTCGCGCGGTTCATGTACATGTCGCTGTACCGGCTGCATATCGCCGCGCTGCACGGCTACGCGCGAATGGTGCTCGATACGTTCGCGCACTGGTTGCGGCGTACTACGCTGCCGCGAGTCAAGCTGCACTAAAGGCAACGGCGGGTCAGGGTAAGGGTGATTGCGAGGGCGAGGGTGGGGCGATGGGTGCCACGACCTTCGCTTCGCGAAGGTTGCATCTGCAACGGGATGCGCGGCAGGCGTATCCTGTTGCCTCCCTTACGCAACCTTTTGCAACCGAGGAGCGCCGCATGCTGAAACCTGAGATCGACAGCCTCGTCCCGCACGTTCCCTTCAATCGACGCACCTTCATCAAAGCCGCGCTCGGCACCGGATTCGCGGCCGCCGTGATGCCGGTGTCGGCACAAACCATCCATACCGATAGCGACGGCCTCGAAGCCGGCGAAGTGGCCGTGCGTTCCGGCGACACGCTGGTGCCCGCGTACCGCGCGCAGCCGAAGGGCAAGACGCATCTGCCGGTGATCATCGTCGTGCATGAGATTTTCGGCGTGCACGAGCATATCGCCGACGTGTGCCGGCGCTTTGCAAAGCAGGGCTATCTGGCGATTGCGCCGAATCTGTATGAGCGGCAGGGCGATCCCACCGTTTATACGAGCATGCAGCAACTCAATGAGCAACTGGTCAGCAAAGTACCCGACGATCAGGTCATGGGCGATCTGGATGCGACCGTCGCCTGGGCGGGCGAGCATGGCGGCGATCTGAACCGGCTCGGCGTGAATGGCTTCTGCTGGGGTGGGCGGATTGCGTGGCTGTACGCCGAGCACAATCCGCGATTGAAGGCGGGTGTGGCCTGGTATGGCCGCGTGACGGGGCAGAAAAGCGTGATGAACCCCGCGAATCCGCTCGATGAAGTGGCGCAGTTGCATGCGCCGATGCTTGGCCTATACGGGCGCCAGGATCAGAGCATTCCGCAGGACACGCTCGAGCAGATGAAGCGGGCTATCGCGCAGGGTCCGGAGGCGGGGCGTGGGTCGCAGTTCGTGGTGTACGACGACGCAGGGCATGCGTTTTTCGCGGATTATCGGCCGAGTTATAAGAAGGCCGATGCCGAGGATGGCTGGCGGCGGGCGTTGGTGTGGTTCAGGCAGCATGGCGTGGCGTGAGGCGCAGAGTTCGACGACACGATTAAAAAAGCCGTTGCCGCTTTACAGCGGCAACGGCTTTTTGTTGCCAAACTAATCGGTAGTTCACGGCTACTTTCGCTTAAGCATTCGCCCCGGTGCCAATCGGCCGCTTCGAGTCCGCACTCCATTCGCTCCACGAGCCCGCGTACAACGCTGCGCCATGCAGACCGGCGACTTCCATCGCCACCGCATTGACGCATGCCGTCACGCCCGAGCCGCATTGCAGCACCACATGTTCCGGCGACGTATCGCCCAGCAGCGCGTGGAACTCTTCACGCAACGTGTGCGCGGGCTTGAAGCGGCCGTCGGCGGTGAAGTTGTCCTTGAAGAAACGGTTGAGCGCGCCCGGGATGTGGCCGCCGACGCGATCCAGCGTCTCATTCTCGCCGCGATAGCGATCGGCCGCACGGGCGTCGACCACCACGCGTTCCTTCGAGGCGAGGTTGCGCTCGACCGTTTGCACATCGACGGTGACGGCCAGCGGCGCGGCCGCCTTGAAGTCGCCGGTATTCTGCGCCGGCACGTCTTGCGTCAGCGGAAAACCGGCGGCCTCCCAGGCCTGCAAACCACCGTCGAGCAGCGCGACCGCGTCATGCCCGAGCCAGCGCAGCAGCCACCACGCGCGAGCGGCGTACATGCCGCCCTGCGAGTCATAGGCGACAACCTGCTGCCCCTGCTTCAGTCCGCGCGACTCCAGCGTCTCCACGAGACGCGCCCGATCCGGCAACGGATGACGCCCGTTCGTGCCCGTCTTCGGCCCCGACAGATCGCGATCGAGGTTCAGGTAATGCGCGCCCGGCAGATGCCCGGCCAGATAGGCTTTTTCGCCCGCTTCCGTGTCGGCCAGATCGAACCGGCAATCGATGACGAACACGCTGCCCGGCGCAGCGGTGAGCCGTTCCGCGAGATTCGTCGCGGAGATCAGCGTGGTGTAGTGAGTGTGCGGCATGACGTCTCCTTCATACGGGCGATGGCGGCTCAGTTCAGCGGCATGACGCCACGAGCGGATGGCCGAGCTATCCCGTTAGTCTAAACAAAAAAAGACGGACCGAAGTCCGTCTTTCCTTGTGTTGGCGCTGCCTGCCGGCGCTGCCCGGGCGTGAAGCGGATCACATTCCGCTCAAACGCCGATCAGATCACATCAGATCGTGCCAAGTTCGCGCCGCAGGAACTCGTGGAAGTGCTGCATGCCGTCTTCCATTGGGCTCTGGTACGGACCAACCTGCGACTCGCCGCGATCCATCAACGCGCGGCGGCCGGCGTCCATGCGTTCGGCGATCTCGTCGTCTTCGCTGGCGGTTTCCATATAGGCGGCGCGCTCGGCTTCGACGAACTCGCGTTCGAACAGCGCGATTTCTTCAGGGTAATAGAACTCCACCACGTTGGTGGTTTTCTGCGGCCCGCGCGGAATCAGCCACGACACCACCAGCACGTGCGGATACCACTCGATCATGATGCCGGGGTAATACACCATCCAGATCGCGCCGAATTCGGGCGGGTTGCCGCCGCGGAAGCGCAGCACCTCGTCGTGCCACTTGCGGTACGTCGGACTGCCCGGCTGCTCCAGATCCTTGTGCACGCCGACCGTCTGAACGCTGTACCACTCGCCGAATTCCCACGTCAGGTCGTCGCAATTGACGAAGCTGCCGAGGCCCGGATGGAACGGCGCGACGTGGTAATCCTCCAGATAGACCTCGATAAAGGTCTTCCAGTTGTAGTTGCACTCGTGCACTTCGACGTGATCGAACATGAAGCCCGAAAAATCGAAATGTTGGCTGGGACCAAGGCGTGCCAGATCGCGCGCGACGTCACGCCCCTGCGCTTCGAACAGCAGGCCTTGCCAGTTCTGCAGCGGCGTGGCGCCCAGATTCAGACACGGGTTGTCCGCGAAATGCGGCGCGCCGAGGAGCTGACCGTTCAGGTCGTACGTCCAGCGATGCAGCGGGCAGACGATGTTCTCCGTCTGGCCGCGGCCGTTGAGCATGATGGCTTGCCGGTGGCGGCACACGTTCGACAGCAGTTCGACTTGTGACTGCTGGTTACGGACGAGCACACGCCCCTCGCTCTCGCTGGGCAAGGCAAAATAATTCCCCGCTTCGGGCACCATGAGATCGTGGCCGATGTAACGAGGACCTTTCTTGAAAAGGGTTTCGATTTCGCGCGTTAGAAGCGCTTCGTCAAAGTAAGCCGTGACTGGCAGCTGGCTGTGGACAGACCGCAACTGCAATGCATTGCTCAGATTGGACATTCCCACTCCCGTGAAGACGTGAAAGCAGTGAACAACCCAACCATCGAAGATTCGATTTAGGGAGCCCGCGATTATACCCGTTTCCCCTGGTCCGGGGCACGTAAGTAGTTCATTTGGATCAAAAATGTCGGGGAAGTTCGTGGTTTTTTTGCGCTGACCCAAGGATTCTTTTCTGAGACACTCAGCGGGCGCGCACAGGGCAAATCGGGGATAAACGTAGGGGAAAGGCTCCGCGCAGGGCGGCGAGCGGATCGGAAATGTCGCTTTTGCCGTAGAATGTCCGACTTGTTTTAATTTTGCGACTATTCATGGCGAAGACCGCATCGAAAGAGGCTGCTGCCGCGCCAGCTGAAGGCGTCGACACCACGCCGCTGCCCGAGAACTACGAGGCCGCCCAGGCGGAACTGGAGGGGCTGGTGGCGCGCATGGAAAGCGGCAATCTCAGCCTCGAGGAGTCGCTGACCGCCTACCGGCGCGGCGCCGCGCTCGTGGCGTTTTGTCAGCAGCAGCTCGAAAAGGTCGAGCAGCAGGTGCGCGTGCTCGACGGTGAGACGCTCAAACCGCTGCCCATGAATAGCGCAGGCACAGCCGCTACTGAGAGCGGGGACGACCTATGACATTCGAACCATGGATGCGCTCGGTACTCGAGCGCGTCGAAACGGCACTAGAACATTACCTGCCGAGCGAGACCACCGAGCCGGCCAAACTGCATGAAGCCATGCGCTATGCGGTATTGGGCGGCGGCAAGCGGGTTCGCCCGCTGCTGTGCCACGCGGCCGGCGAGCTGACCGGCGCGCGCGCCGAATGCCTCGACGCGGCGGCGGCGGCGCTGGAAATGATTCACGTGTATTCGCTCGTGCACGACGACATGCCCTGCATGGACGACGACGCGCTGCGGCGCGGCAAGCCCACGGTACACGTCCAGTATGACGAAGCCACGGCATTGCTGGTCGGCGACGCGCTGCAGGCACAGGCGTTCGTCGCGTTGACGTCGGAGGTTCTGGCGCCGGCACAGCAGGCTTCGCTCGTGCGTGAACTGGCGTTGGCGAGCGGCTCGATCGGCATGTGCGGCGGTCAGGCGATCGACCTGGCCAGCGTCGGCCATACGCTGACGCGCACCCAGCTCGAAACCATGCACCGCATGAAAACCGGCGCCTTGCTGCGCGCCGCGGTGCGCATGGGCGCGCTGGCAGGCGAGACGCCGGACGCGGACGCGATGCGTTCGCTGGACGCGTATTCGGCCGCTGTCGGCCTCGCGTTCCAGGTCGTCGACGATATTCTCGACGTCACGACCGACTCCGCGACGCTCGGCAAAACCGCAGGTAAAGACGCGAAGGACGGCAAGCCGACCTACGTGTCGATTATTGGGCTCGACGCCTCGCGTACGCTCGCAGCACAGCTGCGTAGCGACGCTCATGCTGCACTGGCGCCGTTTGGCGCACGCGCGCAGCGTCTTGCCGAATTGGCCGACCTGGTGGTGAACCGGGTTAGCTGAACGCGAAAGCCCGCCGCCGCGCATCTTCCCCACGAGGTGCATGTATGAAGTGCGGGCGCGTAAGTTTTCCTACAATGGAACGACGATGTACGACTTGCTGAAAACCATCGACGACCCGGCAGCCTTGCGCCGCCTCGATCGCCGCCAACTGCAACCGCTTGCCGACGAGTTGCGCGCCTTTGTGCTCGACAGCGTATCGCAGACGGGCGGCCATCTTTCGTCCAACCTCGGCACGGTCGAGTTGACCATTGCGCTGCACTATGTGTTCGACACGCCGCGTGACCGGATCGTCTGGGACGTCGGCCATCAAACCTATCCGCACAAGATCCTGACCGGCCGTCGCGACCAGATGCACTCGCTGCGTCAGCTCGGCGGCATCTCGGGCTTCCCGAAGCGTGACGAGTCGGAATACGACACTTTCGGCACCGCGCACTCCAGCACGTCGATCTCGGCTGCGCTCGGCATGGCGATCGCGAGCAAGCTGAAGGGCGAGCACCGTACGGGCATCGCCGTGATCGGCGACGGCGCGATGACGGCCGGCATGGCCTTCGAGGCGATGAACAACGCCGGCGTCGAAGACGACGTGCCGCTGCTGGTGATCCTGAACGACAACGATATGTCGATTTCGCCGCCGGTCGGCGCGCTGAATCGCCATCTGGCGCGTCTGATGTCGGGCCGCTTCTACGCCGCCGCGCGTGCCGGTGTCGAACGTGTGCTGCGCGTTGCGCCGCCCATGCTCGATCTGGCCCGCAAGCTCGAAGAGCACGCGAAGGGCATGATCGTGCCGGCCACGCTGTTCGAAGAGTTCGGTTTCAACTACATCGGCCCGATCGACGGTCACGACCTCGATTCGCTGATCCCGACGCTGCAGAACATCAAGGAACTGCGCGGTCCGCAATTCCTGCACGTCGTGACGAAGAAGGGTCAAGGCTACAAGCTGGCTGAGGCCGATCCGGTGCTGTATCACGGCCCGGGCAAGTTCAATCCGGCGGAAGGCATCAAGCCGGCTACCACGCCGTCGAAGAAAACCTACACGCAGGTGTTCGGCGAATGGCTGTGCGACGCGGCCGAGCTCGATCCGCGCGTGGTGGGCATCACGCCGGCCATGCGCGAAGGCTCGGGCATGGTCGAGTTCGAGAAGCGCTTCCCGGATCGTTATTTCGACGTCGGCATCGCCGAGCAGCACGCGGTGACGTTCGCCGGCGGCCTCGCCGCCGACGGCATGAAGCCGGTGGTCGCGATTTACTCGACCTTCCTGCAACGTGCCTACGATCAGTTGATCCACGACGTCGCGCTGCAAAATCTGCCGGTGGTGTTCGCTATCGACCGCGCGGGTCTGGTCGGTGCCGACGGCGCCACGCACGCAGGTGCTTACGACCTGGCGTTCCTGCGCTGCATCCCGAACATGACGGTGATGGCCGCGTCGGACGAAAACGAATGCCGTCAGATGCTGTACACGGCATTGCAGCAGCCGAACCCGACGGCCGTGCGCTATCCGCGCGGCGCCGGTACGGGTGTCGCAACCGTCAAGCAGATGGCTGTGCTGCCGATCGGCAAGGGTGAAATCCGTCGCGAGACTTCGCAACCCGCGGGCAAGCGGATCGCGATTCTGGCGTTCGGCACGATGGTCGCGCCGTCGCTGGCCGCCGCCGAGCAACTGGACGCCACGGTCGCGAACATGCGCTTCGTGAAGCCGCTGGACACGGATCTGGTCCGCCAGCTCGCCGAAACGCACGACGCCATCGTCACGGTCGAAGAAGGCTGCGTGATGGGCGGTGCGGGTTCGGCCTGCGTCGAAGCCCTGCTTGAAAGCGGCGTGTTGCGGCCGGTGCTGCAACTGGGCCTGCCCGATCAGTTCATCGATCATGGCGATCCGGGCAAGCTGCTCGCCGCGTGCGGTCTCGACGCCGTCGGCATCGCCAAGTCGATTCGCGAACGCTTTCTGTCGAGCGGCGCGGTCGGCGGTCAGTCGTCGGTGAAGCGCGTCGCTTAAAGCGTCGCATCAGGCGGCGCGGCTCGTCGCCCGAGCCGCGTTGCTATCGCGGTCATAGCAATCTCCAACTTGAATCGATGGGCCTTCTGGCCCATCATCCAACGCCGGCCGGGGCCGGCGTTCGCCGTTGCGCGACCTGATCCGCACGGCCGCCGAGCGCCCCCGAACTGTCGGTTCGCGACAGTCCGCGGCAGCCTTCCAAGGTGACTTCCTGCGGAGCGAAAAGCCTGCGCGGCCCGGCGTTTTCTGGAAAGGACAAGACAATGAATCAGATGAATCCCGCCTTTGTGATGCCCGACGTGCAAAGCACGCCCGATACGCGTCAGATCCCGATTCAGCGCGTCGGCGTGAAGGCCGTGCGTCATCCGTTGACGGTGCGCACGCAAAGCGGCGACGTCCAGCCGACAATCGGCACGTGGAATCTCGACGTGCATCTGCCCGCTGACCAGAAGGGCACGCATATGTCGCGATTCGTTGCGTTGCTTGAAGAGAACAAGGCGCCGCTGGAGTCGACTACGTTCCGCACGATGCTCGCCGCGATGCTGGAAAAACTCGAGGCCGAGGCCGGCCGTATTGAAGTGTTTTTCCCGTATTTCGTGAACAAGACCGCGCCGGTGTCGGGCGTGCAAAGCCTGCTGGACTACGAAGTCACGTTGACCGGCGAGACCCGTAACGGCGCGACGCGTCTGTTTCTGAAGGTGCTGGTGCCGGTCACGAGCCTGTGCCCGTGCTCGAAGAAGATCTCGCAGTACGGCGCGCACAACCAGCGCTCGCACGTCACGATCAACGCCGAATTGGCCGGCGACGTGGCCGTCGAAGAACTGGTTCGTATCGCTGAGGAAGAAGCGTCGTGCGAGCTGTGGGGCCTGCTGAAGCGTCCGGACGAGAAGTTCGTCACCGAGCGTGCCTACGAGAATCCGAAATTCGTCGAAGATCTGGTGCGCGACGTCGCGCAGCGTCTGAATGCGGACGAGCGGATCGTCGCGTATGTGCTTGAAGCGGAGAACTTCGAGTCGATTCACAATCACAGCGCGTACGCGGTGATCGAGCGCGATAAGCGGGCGGTTTGATAAGTTCATTGCCCCACGCTGGTCGCCAATAAAAAAGCCGCTCTAAAAGAGCGGCTTTTTTACGCGCGCCGAACTACTGAGCTTTCGAGCTTAGCGTGCGAGCGAAGTCAGGTCCCAGCGCGGCTTCACCGTGAACGCGTAATCTTTGCCCGACTGATCCGGCCAGCGCTGCAAGCGCAACGCGCCGGCCAGCGCGATCATCGCGCCGTTGTCCGTGCACAGCGACAAATCCGGATAATGCACATAGAAATTGCGTTTCTTCGCTGCGGCGGAAAGCGCCTCGCGCAGTTGCCGGTTCGCGCCCACGCCGCCGGCCACCACCAACCGGTTCAGCTTGGTTTTTTTCAGCGCGGCCAGCGACTTCACCGCCAGCACGTCGACCGCTGCGTCCACGAAACCGCGGGCCAGATCGGCTTTCGCCTGCTCGCAGATATTCGCGCCGCCGAGCTTTTTTGCATGCGTGAGCACAGCGGTTTTCAAGCCGCTGAAGCTGAAGTCGAGGTCGCCGGAATGCAGCATGGGACGCGGCAGCACCACCGCGCCGGGCGTGCCGAATTCGGCCATGCGCGACACTTCGGGGCCGCCGGGATAACCGAGGCCGAGCAGCTTGGCGGTTTTGTCGAAGGCTTCGCCGGCTGCGTCGTCCAGTGTTTCGCCGAGCGTTTCGTACTCGCCGACGTCCGTTACGCGCATCAATTGTGTATGTCCGCCGGACACCAGCAGCGCGACAAACGGAAACGGCGGCGGCTCGTCCACCAGCAGCGGCGACAGCAAATGCCCTTCGAGATGGTGGATGCCGATAGTCGGCTTGTCCCACGCCATGGCCAGCGAATTGGCCACGCTCGCGCCGACCAGCAGCGCGCCCGCGAGCCCTGGCCCTTGCGTGTAGGCGATCGCGTCGATGTCGCTGCGCGCCGCACCGGCGCGCTCCATCACTTCTTCGAGCAACGGCAGCGCACGCCGGATATGGTCGCGCGACGCCAGTTCAGGCACCACGCCGCCGTATTCCCGATGCATCGCGATTTGCGAATGCAGCGCGTGCGCGAGCAGGCCGCGCTCTGTGTCGTAGAGCGCGAGACCGGTTTCGTCGCAGGAGCTTTCGATGCCGAGAACGAGCATGATGGATGGTTGGGTTCGAACGACCACGGCCGTGCGTGACACTGCGGATACGACGCGCAGGGACTGTCAGGACGCGGCCGAGAAAATGAAAAGGCAAGCCTGAAAGTATAGCAGTGCCGACAAGCCGCCGCAGACGCGCAGGTACAATGCGGCCCCATGGAATCCTTCGATATCGCGGTAATCGGCGCAGGCGCGGCCGGCATGATGTGCGCGGCCGTGGCCGGGCAACTCGGCCGTCGCGTGGTGCTGATCGACCACTCGCAGCGTCTCGCGGAAAAAATCCGCATCTCCGGCGGCGGCCGGTGCAACTTCACCAATCTGTACGCCGGCCCGGCTAATTACCTGTCTGCCAATCCGCATTTTTGCCGCTCGGCGCTGGCGCGCTATACGCCGCGCGACTTCATGGCGCTGCTCAAGCGGCATCACGTGACGTGGCACGAGAAGCACAAGGGGCAACTCTTCTGCGACCAGTCGAGCGACGCCGTCATCAATGTATTGAAGGCCGAGTGCGACGCGGGCCGTGTCGCGTGGCGCACGCCGCTGTCGGTCGAGCAGGTGCGGCAGGACGCGGAAGGCCGCTACACGCTGGACACCCAGTCGGGTCCGATCACGGCGCGCGCGCTGGTGATCGCGACCGGCGGTCTGTCGATCCCCAAGGTCGGCGCGACGGATTTCGCCTACCGCGTCGCGAAGCAATTCGGCCACAAGCTGATCGACACGCGCCCGGCGCTCGTCCCGCTGACCTTCGCCGCGGCCGACTGGGAGCCGTTCGCGGCGCTGTCGGGCGTATCGCTGGAAGTGCAACTCGCGACCGGCAACAAGAAGACCGGCGCGGAATTCAACGAAGATCTGCTGCTGACCCATCGAGGCCTGTCCGGCCCGGGCGTGCTGCAGATTTCGAGCTACTGGCAGCCCGGCGAGCCGATTCACATCAATCTGCTGCCGGAAAAGGACGCCACCACCGCGTTGCTGGAGGCCAAAACCGGCACGAAGCGCCAGATCGCCAATCTGCTGTCCGAATGGGTGCCGCAGCGGCTTGCGCACGTCTGGCTGGAAACCCACCAGATTCCCGCCGACGCACGCGTCGCCGATCTGCCGGACAAGACCCTGCGACGCGTCGGCGAGGCCTTGTCGCGCTGGACGCTCACGCCCAACGGCACCGAAGGCTATCGCAAGGCCGAAGTGACGCGCGGCGGGGTGGACACGCGCGACCTGTCGTCGGCGACGATGATGAGCGCGCGTGCGCCAGGTTTGTACTTCATCGGCGAGGCGGTCGACGTGACCGGCTGGCTCGGCGGCTACAATTTTCAGTGGGCGTGGGCGTCGGGCGTGGCGGCTGGACAGGCGGCCGCGGAGTACGCTCTGGGGGCTTGACGGCGCATTAGCTTTGTGAGAGAGCTCTGCTATACTCCTGAACCTTTACAAAGTGCCGTTATTGAAAAATGACGACCATCCGCGTAAAAGACAACGAGCCGTTTGAAGTTGTCGTGCGCCGTTTCAAGCGCAGCATGGAGAAAACCGGCTTGTTGACGGAACTTCGCGCTCGCGAGTTTTACGAAAAGCCTACGGCTGAGCGCAAGAAAGCGGCTGCGGTGAAGCGTCATTTCAAGCATCTGCGTGGCCAGATGCTGCCAAAAAAGTTCTACTGATTCTGGCGTTGCCGCGGTTCCCGTCGAACGGAGCGGCGACATCCAACCGGTGAGGGCGCTGCAGGCGCCGTCACGGAAAACACGGTCCCTTCGGGCCAGCCGGCAGGGTCGCACACATTACGCATATCGCGCCAACCCGTTTGAGGAAGCAGTCCCAAGCGGGTATTCGTGTTGATGCGGTCGGCCCGGCCGGATTTTCAAATTCCAACGCATTCAGGTGAGTGATGAGTCTCAAGGACCAGATCAACGACGACATGAAAGCCGCCATGCGGGCGCGTGAAACCGAGCGTCTCGGCACGATCCGCCTGTTGCTCGCCGCGATCAAACAACGCGAAGTCGACGAGCGCATCACGCTCGACGACACGGCGATCACGGCGGTCATCGACAAGATGATCAAGCAGCGCAAAGACTCGATCAGCCAGTTCGAGGCCGCCAGCCGCACGGATCTCGCCGACAAGGAAAAGGCCGAAATGGCGATCCTGTCCGCGTATATGCCGGAGCAGATGTCCGAGGCGGAGATCGTTGCCGAAGTTCAGGCCGCGGTCGCGCAAACCGGCGCTGCCGGCCCGCAGGACATGGGCAAGGTGATGGGCGTGCTGAAGCCGAAGCTGGCCGGCCGCGCCGACATGACCGCCGTCTCGGCGCAAGTCAAAGCCGCGCTCGCGAAGTAATTTCCGTCTATCGGGTCTGCGCGCACCGTCGCTCGACGGGCGGCGCGCGCAGCCTTGAGCTTTTCAGGTAGCGTCATTTACTGTGATTCCTCCGTCATTTCTGCAGGACCTGCTCAACCGCGTCGATATCGTCGACGTGGTCGGCCGGTATGTGCAGCTGAAAAAGGGCGGCGCGAACTTCATGGGGCTGTGCCCGTTTCACAACGAAAAAAGCCCCTCGTTTACGGTTAGTCCGACTAAACAGTTCTATCACTGCTTCGGCTGCGGCGCGCACGGCACGGCGATCGGGTTCCTGATGGAACACGTTGGCTCGTCGTTCCCCGAGGCCGTCAACGATCTCGCGCAGTCGGTCGGCTTGACCGTGCCGAACGAGCCATCGCCGGGGTATGGCGGCGGGGGCGGCGGCTATGCGCCAGCGGCGTCCAAAGCGGTCACCACGGCGCTTTCCGACGTCATGCAAACCGCCTGCGATTTTTACCGCAAGCAACTGCGTGGCGCGCCCACCGCGATTCAGTATCTGAAGAAACGCGGCTTGACCGGCGAGATCGCTGCCCGCTTCGGACTCGGCTACGCCCCAGACGGCTGGCAGAACCTCGAGCCGGCATTTCCTAACTATCGGGACGATTCGCTGGTCGAGTCGGGGCTGGTGATTGTCAGCGAAAAGTCGGACGCGCAGGGTCAGAACCGCCGTTACGACCGCTTTCGCGAGCGGATCATGTTCCCGATACGCAATGTGAAGGGGCAGGTGATCGGCTTCGGCGGCCGGGTACTGGACAGCGGCGAGCCGAAATATTTGAATTCGCCCGAAACGCCGCTATTTAACAAAGGCAGCGAGTTGTACGGGCTGTTCGAGGCGCGTCTGGCGATTCGCGAACAGCACTACGTGCTGGTGGTCGAAGGCTATATGGACGTGGTCGCGCTGGCCCAATTGGGGTTTCAGAACGCGGTCGCGACGCTCGGCACGGCCTGCACGCCGATTCATGTGCAGAAACTGATGCGTCAGACCGATACGGTCATTTTCAGTTTCGACGGCGACTCGGCGGGGCGGCGCGCCGCGCGCCGCGCGCTGGACGCCTGTCTGCCGCACGCGGCCGACAATCGCACCATCCGCTTCCTGTTTCTGCCGTCTGAGCACGATCCGGACAGCTACGTGCGTGAATTCGGCACCGAGGGCTTCGCCGAGCAGGTCGAGCGCGCCATGCCGCTGTCACAGTTCATGCTCAATGAGGTGCTGACCGGCAAGGAGCTGGATCAGCCCGAAGGCCGGGCCCGCGCGCTGTTCGACGCCAAGCCCTTGCTGCAGGCGCTGCCGGCCAATGCGCTGCGCGCCCAGATCATGCATATGTTCGCCGACCGGCTCGACGTGCCGTTCGACGAAGTGGCGGCCCTCTGCGAGGTCGATTCGCGGATCGCGGTGGCCGCCCGCTCGGCGCCGGCCCGCAAAGACCGGCGCAGCGTGACCGGGATCGAAGAGAAAACGCTGCGCAATCTGGTGATGTATCCGCGCACGGTGGCGGTGCTCGACGAAGACGCCGAGCAGGCGCTTCTGACGGTGACGCGGCACGGCGAGCTGTTCGAAGAAGTGACGACGCACGCGCGTGCGCTGGGCGATTCGGCGGAGTTTCAGTTGCTGTCCGATCTATTGCGAAACGGCGCGAACGCCCCAACTTTCGAGGAAATCTTTCGCAAAATTCTAGACTATGATGAAAACGTCCGGGATTTGTTGCTGAAGGACCCGGAGGATGCGACCGTCATCGAGGAACGGCGCGAGCAGGAGCGAATTGTCGGCGAGGAATTGAAAGCCGCGATTCTGAAGATGCGGTACGACGCTTATTGCGATCGTCTCGAGCAACTTTCGCGGCAATCCCGGCACACGCCGGAGGAGTTTGCGGAGCTGTCGGAGTTGAACCGGAAGCGGGCCGACATGAAGCGCCAGCTGGGGCTCTAGGCCGGTTGCGAAGGGTCGAAGTGGTATAATAAAAGGTTTCCAGCGGTTTGTTTTTCAAAGGGTTTTCCTAGCAAAGGCCAACAGGCGAAGGGCGATGCGATGGCAAAGACTACAGGCGGAAATAAAGCGGCAGGCACAGGCTCGAAGGAGCCGACCAGAAAGGTCACCGAGGCCAGGCTAGATTCTTCCGCCAGAAAAACGTCTACCGTCAGTGTTGCACCGGTTGCGGGGAAGAAATCCTTGACCAGTTCCGCTGCGCGAGCGGAGCAGGTTGAGGCAGCGAGAGTGGTATCACCACCGGTCACGAAGCGGCCGGGTGTCAGAAGCGCAAGGGAAGCGGTTGTCGCGCAGGACGATGCGGCAGTCCGCGAGGTTCCAGTATCCACGGTTCAACCGGCTGGCGTCCACCAGCCGCGAGTCGAGACTACAGCCGGTACGGCGAACTCCATGACGAAAAAGCTGAATGAAGTACCCGTCGATGACGAAGCAACCCAAAGCGAAGAAACCCCTGCCGCCGCGGCTCCGGCCAAAGTGGAAAAGGTCAAGGCTCGCGACCGTCGTGCAAAGGAAAAAGCGCTGCTGAAAGACGCGTTCGCGTCGTCACAGCCGGGCACGGTCGAGGAACTCGAGGAGCGCCGTTCCAAACTGCGCACGCTGATCAAGCTCGGCAAGGAGCGCGGCTTCCTCACGTACGCCGAAATAAACGACCACCTGCCGGACAACTTCACCGAGACCGAGGCGATCGAAGGCATCATCAGCACGTTCAACGACATGGGCGTGGCGGTGTATGAACAGGCCCCGGACGCTGAAACGCTGCTGCTGAACGACAACGCACCCGCCGCTTCGTCGGACGACGAAGTGGAAGAGGAAGCCGAAGTCGCGCTGTCCACCGTCGACTCCGAATTCGGCCGCACCACCGACCCGGTCCGCATGTACATGCGCGAAATGGGCACGGTCGAGCTGCTCACGCGCGAAGGCGAAATCGAAATCGCCAAGCGGATCGAAGACGGTCTGAAGCACATGGTGATGGCAATCTCCGCGTGCCCGACCACGATCGCCGACATCCTCGCCATGGCTGAGCGGGTCGCGAACGAGGAAATCCGGATCGACGAACTGGTGGACGGCCTGATCGACGCCAACGCGGAAGACGCGGACGGCTTCTCCGCGCAAGAGGCGGAAGCGATCGAGAGCGACGAAGAAGAAGTCGAAGAAGAGTCCGAGGAAGACGAGGAAGAAGACGACGGCACGGCGCAAGCCACGGCCAACGCAGCGCAGATGGAAGCGCTCAAGCGTGCGTCGCTCGAAAAGTTTGCCCTGATCAGCGAATGGTTCGACAAGATGCGTCGCGCGTTCGAGAAAGAAGGCTACAAGTCCAAGTCGTATCTGAAGGCTCAGGAAACGATCCAGAACGAACTGATGACGATCCGCTTCACCGCGCGCACGGTCGAGCGTCTGTGCGATACGTTGCGCGCGCAAGTGGACGAAGTGCGTCAGGTCGAGCGTCAGATTCTGCACACGGTGGTCGACAAGTGCGGCATGCCGCGCGCGGAGTTCATCGCGCGTTTTCCGGGCAGCGAAACGGATCTCGAATGGGCCGACCGGATTGTCGGCGAGGGTCACGCCTACAGCGCGATCCTCACGCGGAACATTCCGGCTATCCGCGAACAGCAGCAACGTCTGCTGGACCTGCAGGCGCGTGTCGTATTGCCGCTGAAGGACCTGAAGGAAACCAACCGTCAGATGGCGGCCGGTGAACTGAAGGCGCGGCAAGCCAAGCGCGAAATGACCGAGGCGAATTTGCGTCTCGTGATCTCGATCGCGAAGAAGTACACGAACCGTGGTCTGCAGTTCCTCGACCTGATTCAGGAAGGCAATATCGGCCTGATGAAGGCGGTGGACAAATTCGAATATCGCCGCGGCTACAAGTTCTCCACGTACGCCACGTGGTGGATTCGCCAGGCCATTACGCGTTCGATCGCCGACCAGGCGCGTACGATCCGGATTCCGGTTCACATGATCGAAACGATCAACAAGATGAACCGTATTTCGCGTCAGATTCTGCAGGAAACCGGTCTCGAACCGGATCCGGCAACGCTGGCCGAGAAGATGGAAATGCCGGAAGACAAGATCCGCAAGATCATGAAGATCGCGAAAGAGCCGATCTCCATGGAAACGCCGATCGGTGACGACGACGATTCGCATCTGGGCGACTTCATCGAAGATACGAACACGGTGGCGCCGGCGGATGCGGCCTTGCATGCCAGCATGCGCGACGTCGTGAAAGATGTGCTCGACTCGTTGACGCCGCGCGAAGCGAAGGTGCTGCGCATGCGTTTCGGTATCGAGATGAGCACCGATCACACGCTCGAAGAAGTCGGCAAGCAGTTCGACGTGACGCGTGAGCGGATCCGTCAGATCGAGGCGAAGGCGCTGCGCAAGCTGCGTCATCCGAGCCGTTCGGACAAGCTGAAGTCGTTCCTTGAAGGGAATTGATCGACGCTTGTAGCGTGTAGTAATCGATGTAGCGGTTTGAAGGGGCTTCCCGGTTGTTTCGCGATAGCGAAGCGGTTGCGGAGGCCCCTTTTTCGTGTAGTATGTCGGCCAATCAAGGAATCGGCCCGGCCTTCAAGACCGGGTCTTTTTCTTGGGCCGGACGCCGTGCTGGTTGCAGGCAGCGGACTCATAATCCGCCTCCGAAAGGACATCGTCGGTTCGAATCCGACCCGGCCCACCATCAATGTAAAAAGGGTTTCGAGACTTCGAAACCCTTTTTCGTTTTACGGCTTGAAATCGGTAATGGCGTGCGGCGATATAGCGCGTCCACCGCGCGATTAATTCGGATTCGGATTTCGGGTGTGTGGATTCCAGCCGGGTTTTGCGGGTATGCCGGAGCTGGATTTCTCGTTGGCGGTCAAGCGCACAGACTGATCCGCAACGTGCCGCTAGTCTGCCTAAATACGACCCTGAATTCCGTCCCTGCCTGTGGCACATGGTTTGCTCAATGTCGGCGTCAAGACCGTACCCATAACGAGAACTATCATGCGACCCGACCACACCGTTACCGAATTCGTTCCGCCTCAACCTTTGTTGGCTTCATCCGTGGAAGACGGCGGGGAAGCCATGCCGCGCAGGCAAATCTCCGCGCTGGCACGTGCGACATTCTGCTTTGCGTGGCTATTCGGACTGGAGGCGTTCCTGAGCGTATCGGGCGACGAGGTGCCGGGCTCCCGGCTCGATCGCCACTGAATGATTGCGCTGATCGATGCAGACGCTCGACGAAGTCGATCAGGCCACCCTTGGCCCCCCCCGGACGCGACACGCCATAAGGTAAGGCTTGCCGGTAATTAGGGAAACTCCGTGTAAAAATTGGAACCGCGTCGCCGTTAAATAAAGACGGAAGGCTGTTCGATGTTTGCCGTCCGCTTTCAGCACGGGTTTTTGTCACGCGGCGGCCGGCGCCGCAACTCACCTCCGGGCAATGCCCGTGCCGAAAGCTTCAATTTCGACACGCGCGCTGTTGCAGCGTACAGCGCGAACGAGCATGAGCGACCCAAGCAGGATTTCATAAGACCGCCCTAAGGGCGGTTTTTTCTTGGGCTGTCTTCTGGCTGCGCCAGCGCGCGCCCTAGCCGCATTGGCGCCGCGCGAATTGAGTTCGCAACCACTTCGCCGTTGTAAAACCTTTATGACCTGCATCAAATATTGCGGGATAACTGGCATTTAAATGCACGACCGCATTTTCCAGATTAAGTTCCCGTCTTTCTAAAATAAATCTACTCCCCTCCGTAATACCCGTTTTGTCATTGCCTCAATTTCGAGCAATATGCCGGCTTTCATCATTCTTGGGTCCGACCCGATTACGTCACGCGTATTAAACACTGTTGCATGCGCACAACTTTTAATATTGAGAGATTGCAAATGACTTATGTCTGGAGCAGGCGCCAGACGTCTGCGATGTTGCGATAAATGCAGGAAAAACAACGACTTAAGGCCTGGCAGGTCCGGATTATTGCGGATTCTGAAAAATCATGTTGTGTAAATTGCGGGCGTTACCACCAGGGTCGCCCCCTACACTCACGCTTCGTTTCAAGGGTGCCCAGATGCCGACCGGAAAACGGTTCGGCGAACACGGGCAGCAGCGGATGTCATGCATGCGCAGCTGAGGCAAGTCCCGCTCCCCGCGTAAATTTATCGAACAGGAGTCCCACGCATGAAAAAGAGTCTCATCGTTGTTGCGGTTGCCGCATCGTTCGCTTCCGTCGCTCACGCTCAAAGCAGCGTGACCCTGTATGGTTTGCTCGACGCAGGCCTGACGTACACCAGCAACGTCAACCACAACGCAAAGTACTCGGCAGGTAGCGGTGGCATCAACCAAAGCATGTTCGGTCTGCGTGGTTCGGAAGATCTGGGCGGCGGTCTGAAGGCAATCTTCACGTTGGAAAGCGGCTTCAACATCAACAACGGCAAGTTCGCTAACAACAACGGCATGTTCAACCGTCAGTCGTTCGTCGGTCTGTCGAGCGCGCAATTCGGTACGGTCACGCTGGGTCGTCAATACGACGCAGCGCAAGACTACCTGGCACCGCTGACCGCAACGGGCAGCTGGGGCGGTACGTACTTCGCTCACCCGTTCAACAACGACAACCTGAGCACGAACGGCGGCTACTCGGTCAACAACTCGATCAAGTACTCGAGCGCTAACTACGCTGGCTTCACGTTCGGCGGCACGTACGGCTTCTCGAACCAGGCTGGCGCATTCGCAAACAACCGCGAATACAGCGTTGGTGCTGCATACCAGTGGCAAGGTCTGCACCTCGGTGCTGCTTACGCACAGCAGAACAACCCGGGCGCAGGTAACGGCGGCGCGTCGGACGGTTCGTACGTCAACGCACTGGCAGGCAACGTCGGCAGCTTCCGTCAGCGTGAATTCGGCTTTGCTGGTTCGTACGCATTCGGCCCGGCTACCCTGGGTCTGGCATGGACGCAATCGCGTTCGGACAACTTCGTCGGTGGTGCACAGTCGCTGCGCGCTAACAACTATGAAGTCAACGGCAAGTACAACCTGACGCCGGCTATGAGCCTGGGCGTTGCGTACACGTTCACCGACGGCAAGGGCTACGGCGTTGCTGCCAACGGTGGTTCGGAATCGGTTCGCTACCACCAGATCGGCGTGCAAGCTGACTACTCGCTGTCGCGTCGTACGGACGTCTACGCTCAAGCCGTGTACCAGCACGCAATGGGCGACGGCGGTGTCGCTTCGATCTACAGCGGCGACAACTCGCAACTGCCGTCGTCGTCGAAGAACCAGACGGCTGCTACGGTCGGTCTGCGTCACCGCTTCTAAGCTTCCGCAGAAGCTAGTTGTTGTGGAAAAGGTGCCGTTCGCGGCACCTTTTTTTATGGGCGCGCGATATGCGCAAGCCGCCACATCCGCATGCCAGACGCCGCCGCGCCCAGCAAAGCCCGAGTAGGCCCAGGCAGGCCCACTGGGCCCACCCCTGATCCAGACGCTCTAGAAAATCGTCCGCAGACCTAGCGCAACGCCGGTCTGATTATCTTTGCCCGGCAACTCAACCGACGCGGCACCCGACACCTTGTCGAAATCGACCGTGCCGTACACCTCGGTGCGCTTCGACAGCGCGTATTCCGCCAGCGCCACGAACGTATAGCGATTGCCGCTGCCCAGCAGACCGTTGCCGATCGCCGCGTTCGACATGTGGTCGTAGTAGGCCGCGCCGGTCAGCGTCAGCGCGTGGGTAGCCTGCCACGTTATGCCGGCAAACGGGCCGTTGTCGACCCGACCCGAGCCCTTCAGGATGTCGACGCCTTGCACGAGCGGTTGCTGCGCCAATGCGCTATCGACGAAACCCGTGTCGTCCTTCGAATGCAGATAGCCGATGTACACCTTCGCCGTGCTGAAGGCATAGACCGCATCCGCGTTGAAGAGGGTTTGCTTGTGATTGCTGTTGTCGCTGTTCTGCTGCACCCCGGCCGCGACGCTCAACGGACCGGCTACGTACGACAACGTGAAGCCGACCATATTGCCGGCGCCGAGATGGCCCGGAACCTGCCCGGAGAAGCCGCCCACGCCGGTCGATTCCGCGTTGGTGCCGAACGAGTACATCGCGGCCATGGTCAGGCCTTTGTACGTGCCGGTGTATTTGACGGCGTTGTCGGCATAGAGCCCGGCGCCGAGCGCGCCCGGCAGCCACGAGTTTTCCGCGTAGTTACCGACGGTCAGCGGATCATAGGTATCGCCGAGCAGATCGAACAACGGCGTCTTCTGACGACCGAGCGTGACCGTGCCGTATTGGCTACTAAGGCCGACATACGCGTTGCGGTTGAAGAGTCGCTGGCTGTCCGAGGCCGAGCCGTCCTGTAGATTGATGCCGCTTTCCAGATCGAAAATCGCCTTCAGACCGCCGCCCAGGTCTTCCGAGCCGCGCAGACCCCAGCGACTATTGGTGATCGCGCCGTTGGTCATGAACAGGCGCCCGTCGTTCTTCGCGTTGGAATGGCTCAGGTAGCGCAAGCTCACATCGGCCACGCCGTATAGCGTGATCGAACTTTGTGCCGAAGCCTGCTCGGATGTCATGGCGACGATCGCGCCGCCTATAACTGCGGCGGTCTTGAGGAGCCTTACTTGTCTCACTGGTTTTCCTGCTTGTCGGTTATGGATTTTTAATTGAGGCGCGCGGTGTAGCGTGGCCACGCCGCGGGCGCGCCGATAATAAATCACCACCTTCGTCACGCCAAAAATTCTTCGACGCAATAAATCGTTGCGTTTATTGACATTTGTCCACATGCATCTGACAAGAATTAACTTTCGTGAATGCGTGCTTGCGTTAGTCTGAAATTCATTTATCGATCGACCTTATTTTCGCGGCGACGCTAGCACGTGTGCTGCAGGCGCGTTTCTACTGCATGAATACTCTCGCTTCAAATCTGACTCACACACCGGCCGTTCACGATCTCACGGACGAGCAATGGCACCGCATCGTGCCGCTGCTGCCCGAAATGAAAGAGCACGGGCCTCGGCGCGGCCGTCCCAGCATCGACATTCGCCGCGTGATGAATAGCGTGATGTGGGTGCTGCGCACGCGCGCGCCGTGGAGCGCGATGCCCGAGCGCTATGCGCCGTATCAGACCGCGCATCGTTATTACCTGCGCTGGAAGAAGTCAGGCGTGCTGGCCGATATCGCCTTCACGCTATTTGGCAGCGACGCCATGCTCGAGCGGCCACTCACGCGACGCAGCGACGTGCGAGCCGCGTAAATCGCAACGGAAGTCGACTATCTGGTTGGGTAGTCGAACCTTCAAAAGAAAAAGCCGTCACCGGGCATTCCCTGTGACGGCTTTTTCATTAAAGCTTCTCGCGCCCGACGCGGCGCCATCCGGCTACGCGCGCTGCTCGACCTTGAACACCGCAACGGCATGCTGCAGGCGCTCCGTCTGCTCATCGAGCGAGCCCGCGGCGGCTGCGGCCTGCTCGACGAGCGCGGCGTTGCGTTGCGTGACGTCGTCCATCTGACGGATGGCGAGGTTGACTTCGCCGATGCCCGAACTCTGCTCCTTCGAAGCCGCGGAGATCTCATTGATGATGGCCGTCACGCGGCGCACCGCGTCGACCACTTCGCCGATCGTGCTGCCGGCCCGGCCGGCCAGCGACGAGCCTTCGCCGACTTGCGCGACCGACTGATCGATCAACACCTTGATCTCCTTCGCCGCCGTCGCGCTGCGTTGCGCGAGATTGCGCACTTCGCCCGCGACCACCGCAAAACCGCGGCCTTCTTCGCCGGCGCGGGCGGCTTCGACCGCCGCGTTCAGCGCGAGAATATTGGTCTGAAACGCAATGCCCTCGATCACGCTGATGATCTCGCCGATCTTGCGTGAACTATCGGTGATGCCGGCCATTTTCTGCACCACGTCGTTGACCACCTGACCGCCGCGCGCGGCGATGCTTGACGCGTCCGTCGCCAATTCCGATGCGGTGGCCGCGTTGTCGGCATTCTGCGTGACGGTCTTGGTGAGTTCGTCCATGCTGGCCGCGGTTTGCTGCAACGACGCGGCCTGTTCCTCGGTGCGGCTCGACAGATCCAGGTTGCCCGCGGCGATTTCCTTCGACGCGATCGTGATCGTCTCCGCGGACGTCTTGATGCGCGTGATGGTAGCCGCCAGTTGATCGCGCATCTCGCGCAGCGAGAACAGCAGGCTCGACGTGTCGTCGCGGCGCAGGTCGATGCGGGTGGCGAGATCGCCGCGCGCGATCTGCATGGCGATCGCGGCGGCAGTGGCCGGTTCGCCGCCGATCGAGCGCGACACGTTGCGCACTACGCGCGACGCGACGAACGAGACGAGCACGCCCAGCACCACGAGCATGCCGGCCGAGCGGGCTAGCGTCGCGTAGAACTGCGCCTGGATGTCGTCCATGTAAGCGCCGGCGATGAAATCCCAGCCCCAGGGCGCAAAACGCTTCACGTAGCCGATCTTTTCGCTCGGCGTCGTTTCGCCGGGTTTCGGCCACCAGTAGCGCAAGTAGCCCGAACCGCCCGCCGAGCCGCCCGCTTGCGCGATGTCGTGATAGAGCGCGTTGCCCTTCGCGTCGCGGAAGCCGCTCATGTCCTTGCCGTTCAACTTTGGGCTCATCGGATGATCGATCATCACCGAATCGCTGCGCACGATCGTCACGTAGCCGGACGCGCCGTAACGCTGCGCGTTGATGCGGGCGATGGCCTGCTGTTTAGCGACGTCGACGGAGAGCTTGCCGGCGTCGGCCTGCTTCGCGTAATCCGCGACGATCGACGCCGCCATGTCGGTGACGTCGGCCAGATCGGCCTGGCGTGCGTCCATTTGAGCGTTACGTGCATCGAACGCGTTCACAACGGTCACGATCAGGAGCGCGACCCAGCACAACAGCAACGGCACCCACAGTTTCTGTTTCAGTGTCAGACGGTTCATTATCGGTTTCGACGAGACGTTGAGCTCGGAATAGAGCGAGGCTGCAATCTGCGTTGCATAGTCCGCATAACGGCTGCGGTAGCGCTTTCTTTATCCATCTGCTGAAAATTTAGGCGCGGATAAGCAAAACGGCCGTGCTCGAGCGGCCGTTGCAATGAGAGGGCGATGAAACGCGGTGCGGCGCGTGAGCGCTAGATCTGTTCGCGGCCGAATGCACCTAGACGCTCGAGATCGAGCACGTCGATCTGGTTGTACGAGAGGCGCAAAATCTGCAGCTTTTCGAGGTTTTGCAGCGCCTGATTGATCCGTTGACGCGATACGCCCGCTAACAGGCCGACTTCTTCCTGCGAAATAGCGAGTGTGCGGCCGGTGTCGGGATACAGATCGGGATTGAACAATTGCGCGAGCGATTGCGCGACGCGTGCATCCACATCGAGCAGCCGGCTATTCTGGATCGACGCGATGAACTCGCCCATCCGGTTGTTCAGTTGCCGGATCACGAAACCGGTGAACGGCAGGCTGCTCTCCAGCAGCGCATGGAACGTCGCCGATGGCACGAACATGACGAGCGAGGGCTGAATCGCGGCCACGTCGTATTTGCGTAGTTCGCGCTTGATCACGCTGCCTTCGCCGAACCAGCCGCCGGGCGGCACGCCCGACAGCGTGCAACTGCGCCCCGACGCGTTGTAGATGGCGAGCTTGATGAGGCCGGTGTGCACGCCGATCCAGTAGTCCGACGGCTCCTGGCGGCGGGCGATCCACGCGCCGCCCTCGAGCCGTTCCGCATGAGCGCTCGCGAGGACCATCGCCTGATGGTCGGCGGCGAGCGCCCGAAACCACGCGCAGGTGGCAAACAGGCGCGGCAGATCGTCGCGCGCGACCCGTTCGGTGCGGTGCGGCTGGGTGTCCGCGAGGACGGGGAGCGGAGCGTCGTTCATAAGCGGCTTGAGTGGCGGATTCGGCTGAAGTCGGGTGGCCCACGCTGGGGCGAACCACTCTGTCATTTGAATGACAGACAGTTCACCATGTCACTTGCTAGGCTAGCTTACCCACCAGAATAAGCGACGGCGCGGCCAGCGCCTCAGGAGACGAAGCGATGAAGCACATGTTCGAAGAAGGCCTCGAGCGGCGTGAGGCCAATTATGTCCCGCTGACGCCGATCGATTTCATCGCGCGCGCGGCTGAAGTCTACGGTGAGCGGCTGGCGGTCGTCCATGGGGAGATTCGCCGCACCTGGCGCGAGACGTACGAGCGCGCGCGGCGTCTGGCCAGTGCGCTGCGGCAGGCCGGCATCGAGCGCGGCGACACGGTGGCCGCCTTGCTGCCCAACATTCCTCCGATGATAGAAGCGCACTTCGGCGTGCCGATGGCCGGCGCTGTGCTCAACACGCTGAATACGCGGCTCGACGTGTCGTCGCTGCTATTCATGCTGCGCCATGGTGAGGCGAAGGCGTTGATCGTCGATACGGAATACGGCGAATTCGCGCATCGCGCCGCGCTGGAGTTTCCTGAGTTGCGTGTGATCAGTGTGGCCGACGCGATGCCCGCGGACCCCGCGAAGTTCATCCGCGCGACCGACTATGAAACGTTCCTGCAAGCCGGTGACCCCGCTTTCGCGTGGACGATGCCCGTCGACGAATGGGGCGCCATCGCGCTGAACTATACGTCGGGCACGACCGGCGATCCGAAGGGCGTGGTCTATCACCATCGCGGCGCTTATCTGAATGCGCTCAGCAATATCCTCGAATGGGATATGCCCAGGCACGCGGTCTACTTATGGACGCTGCCGCTTTTCCACTGCAACGGCTGGTGTTTTCCATGGACCGTTGCCGCGCGCGCCGGCGTGAATGTCTGTCTGCGCCGATTCGACGCGAAGACGGTGTTCGACCTGATTCGCCGCGAGGGCATCACGCATTATTGCGGCGCGCCGATCGTGCAGAGCGCGCTCGCCAATGCGCCGGCTGAGTGGCGCGAGGGGATCACGCATCGCGTATCGACGATGGTGGCGGGCGCGGCCCCAGCGCCGGCCGTAATCGCGAAGATGAAGGAGATCGGTTTCGATCTGACGCACGTGTACGGGCTCACTGAAACTTATGGGCCGGCGGCCGTCTGCGCAAAACAGGAAGCGTGGGATGCCCTCGACGACAGCGCGCGCGCCGAAATGAATGCGCGGCAAGGCGTGCGCTACCACCTGCAATCGGCGGTGACGGTACTCGATCCGGACACGCACGAGCTTGTGCCCGCCGACGGCGAAACGCTCGGCGAGATCATGTTCCGCGGCAATATCTGCATGAAAGGGTATCTGAAGAACGAGCGCGCCACGGAGGCAAGCTTCCGCGGCGGCTGGTTCCATACCGGCGATCTCGGTGTACGGATGCCTGACGGCTATATCCGCATTCGCGATCGCAGTAAGGACATCATCATTTCGGGCGGCGAGAACATCTCGAGTATCGAGGTCGAAGACACGCTGTATCGCCACCCTGCGGTATCGGTTGCCGCCGTGGTGGCGATGGCCGATCCGAAATGGGGGGAAGTGCCGTGCGCCTTCGTCGAACTCAAGGAAGGCGCGCAGGTGACCGAAGAAGAGATCATCGCGCACTGCCGGCTGTTTCTTGCGGGATTCAAATTGCCGAAAGCGGTGCGCTTCGGCGAATTACCGAAGACGTCGACGGGGAAAATCCAGAAGTTCGAACTGCGCGCGCAGATCAAGGCCGAAGGCCATGAATAGCGCGCGTGACCACGCTTATTGAGCGCGTTTAACCGCGCGTGTCGACCCAGTGGTGTGCCCAGCGTGCCGAGTGCTGCAAAGCCTGTTCTTCGTTCGTGAAGTAGTCGAGCGAATAGAACTGGTAGCGCCCTTCGGTGCGCGCGCTGTCAGCGCGTTCGAGCAGCAGGTTGGACGAAAACGAGCCATCGGGTAAACGGTGCGTCGAGGGTTTGACGGCATAGCCGTTGTAATGATGAATATGTTTGATTTGCATTTTATTTCTAATAATGTGCGAGTGCGCGCCGGCCGTGCGGACGCTAATGCGAGTCACGCGGACGAGCTGATTCGAGCCATTGCGAGCCGAATTCTGACGCAGTCGGAAAGCGAAAAATGGGCGTTGAAGCCAGAGGGGAGAATGAGGTGCAACGAGGCGTTTGGCGCTTATGCAAGCTGCTGAAATGATTCGCAGCTAAAAAGCGATCGCGCCAGCTGTGGGAGACGAAGCTCCGCGAGGATGTCGCTGCAACCCGGTGTCCGTTGCCGGACACCGAGCCCTTCAAACTTTACAGCGGCGTGATGTTAGCCGCTTGCAGACCCTTCGGGCCTTGCTTCGTTTCGAAGCTCACCTTTTGGTTCTCAGCCAGCGTCTTGAAGCCATTGCCGCTGATTTCCGAGAAATGCGCGAACAGGTCGTCGCCGCCCTTGTCCGGGGTGATGAAGCCAAAGCCTTTGCTGTCGTTGAACCACTTAACGGTACCGGTATCCATGAGGAATCCTTGAGTAAAAATAGAGAAAGATGTGCTCGGTTGATTGAGCGGATGAAGCGTCAAGGAGGGAGAGGACAACGAATACCGCTTGGGAGCGAGACATTGATGAACAGCAATCGAACTTCTTGAACTTCGGGTGGCAGAGTAACCGCTTAGGTGTGTCAGCGTCAACCCCTATCTCGTAACTATTTTGCCTGGCAAGTCGGATCGCCGACGCGACGCGCCTGGTGATGCGGCCCTGGTTCGTGGTTTGCCGTGTCGCGCGACACGGCAAACGGTTCGATCAACGGCGCGGCTTCAGATCCCCACTTTATGGGCGGTGAGGATCAGACGCAGACCCAGCGCGGTGACGGCGCTCGCGGCGACGCGATCGATCCACGCTTTCCATTGCAGATAGATTTCGCGCGGACGTTTGCTCGAAAAGCACAACGCGACGATCGTGTACCAGCCGGCTTCGATCGCGAAGATCGCGGGCGGCAATGCGAAGTAGCACCACAGCGGCGGATGCTGCGGGAGCAGGGCCGCGAAGATGCTGCCGTAGTAGACGGCGGTCTTCGGATTGCTGAGTTGTGTGCTCAAGCCGATCCAGAACGATTTGCGCGGATTGGTGACGGCAGCTTGCGAAGCGTCGAAGGCGAGCGGTTTAGCCGCGCCGCGCCAGATTTTCGACGCCAGATAGATCAGATAAAGGCCGCCCGCCACTTTCAGACCCACGTAGAGCCATTCGACGGTAGCGAGCAGCGTATAGAGCCCGAGCAACGCGATGCCGCTAAAGAACACACCGCCGATACCCATGCCGAGCGCAGTAGCAAGACCGTCGCCGCGAGAAAGTCCAATCGCATTGCGTGCCACGATAACGAAGCTCGGTCCTGGACTCATTGCGCCGAGCAGGAGCGCGGCAAGAATCGTGATGACGGCGGTTGAGGCATGCATGATGGTGTCTCCTTGGCGTGGACGGTCGAACGGCTATCGGTTGAACTTTGCCTGCTGGATGGAGCGACTCCCTTTGTTGCCGGCTATTGTAGCTTCCGCGCGTAAGTCGGCGAATTCGTCGGCGAGTTCGTCAGTGTGTGAGAGTGGATTGCCCAATACGTGAAAAAGAAATGAATTGCCGACGTCGCACGCAAACCATCCGTTGCTGCAAGCAGAAGAAATTGGATGCTAGAATTCCTGCCCATACGCAGAAGCAACCCCCGAATGGTGGGTGAGACACCGATCCCCTTCGAACCTATCGAACCGATTACCGGCAAATTCCCTGGAATCCAGGATTTGTTGGGCATGATTTCCCGGTGCAATTCGACTCGAACAGGACGTCATTGTGAATTCGAATTGCGCTCGGCCGATTCGAACCGCATCCAGGCTTCGCGTTGTTTAGCGAAGCCTTTTGTTTATCCAATGCGAGCAATACTAGCCTCGACACCACTACGTTATGAAAGAGCGAGAAGGACAAATGCAGCTCGACCTCGACGGGAATGCGCGTGAGCGCCTGATCGTCTGGATCCGCCGGCGCATGGACGACTACGGCATCACGTTGGAAGTGCTCGCCGAATCGATCGAGGCCGACGCGAATGCGGTTCGCGCGGTGCTGTACCGCGACGCTTTCGGCAATAGCTGGGACGGTTATGGCGATAAGCCGGATTGGCTCGCGCGCGCCATTCACGCTGGGCAGAACATCGATCACTTCCGTTGTTAATGGTGGGAACGCTTCGCTCGATTCGAACGATTCGCTTGGCGTAGTGAGCGCTGCGCATCGCTACGCCCTGTACGCGGCACACCCGCCCGTCTGCGGCGAATCGGCTGGCATGCGCCTTTACCGTTGATCGTCGGCACGATCTGTCTTAACATCGCCCGGGTCGTTGCCGGCTTCGTGTCCACTCCATTTCGGGCACACACGGCACAGAACTGGAAGCTGAATGCCGTACGGTCGTCGAAGTCCCTCGTTTGAATTCCCTGCCTGTCGTTTTCCTGCATGGCTCCGCTGTTTCGCGGCAATCGGCCTGTTATGGCTGAATATCGGCGCGTCGTTCGGTGCGGCTCATGAGCCTGTGCGGCATTCGTCCGCTCGCGTGAGCCGACATGCCGTGCCGTCGACGAAACATGCGTCGAAAGCGAAAATCCACTCGTCCAATCAAGCGAAAAAGCCCACTGCCGGCAAAGCGCGGCGTCGCGTCGCGCACAAGCGCAAGCAGTTGACGAACGGCGAGCTGCCCATGCATGCCAGTCAGCACGCGACCAGGCATCGCAGGCAGGCCGCGCGCAATGCGCGCGAGCCGCGAGGCGTACGGCGTCCCACGGCGGTGACTGCGCAGCGCAACGCGACGTCCACTGCAGCATCGCGTACGGCCGCGCATGCGTCGTCTCGTTCACCTCATCTGCTGGCGCGCTGCGGCTATACGCCCAGGTCGCGCGCCTTGCTTCGCGCGAAAGCCGTTTATGTCGTGGACGAACGCACGCATACCGTACTGACCGAAAAGCAGGCCGACCGGATCATGCCGATCGCTTCGGTATCCAAACTGATGACGGCGGTCGTGTCGCTCGATGCCAAACACGCGCTGAATGCGCCGCTCGACGTCACCGTCCATGATCAGGACTTCGACAAGTTCACCGGCTCGCGCCTGAGTGTGGGGTCGAGATTGTCGCGTCACGACATGCTGCATATCGCGCTGATGTCGTCGGAGAATCGTGCCGCCGCCGCGCTGAGTCGCGATTACACGGGCGGGCGACCGGGCTTCGTCGCTGCGATGAATGCGAAGGCGCGCGCGCTCGGCATGCGGCATACGTCGTTCGTCAACGGGACGGGTTTGTCGCCGCATAACGTTTCCACGGCGCGGGATTTGTCGCTACTGGTCGCGGCGGCGAGCCGCTATCCGTTGATTCGCGCGTATTCGACCGATCGCTCTCAAGTGGTTTTGCCGGGCGGCGGGCGGGCACGTTTGAGTTACGTGAACTCGAATGCGCTGGTGCGTGGCGGCGACCGCTCGATCGTTTTGCAGAAGACTGGCTTCATCAACGAGGCGGGTCACTGTGTCGTCGTGCGAATGAGGGTGCATGGGCGGCCCGTCGATATCGTCGTGCTCGGCGCGCCAGGCGCACACGATCACATTGCCGACGTGGAGCGCATCAGCCGCTGGCTGCACTGTTCGCTTCGATAGCCGTTTGCGGTTTTCAGTTTGCAGTTTTCAGCAGCCACATCAAACCCGTCAGGCCAAAAAAAAGCCCGCGCGGGGCGGGCTTAACTACTCGGAGTTTCGCGATCCAGTCGCTAGACGGATCATGCTCAGTGTATGTGAAAGCTATATGAAAGTGTAGAAAAACCGTATCAAAGGTCGAAAAACACGGTTTCCTGATCGCCTTGCATGTGGATGTCGAACCGGTACACGTTGGCCGTGTCCGGCTCGCGGCGCGCGATCAGCGTGCCGCGCCGGTCCGCTGGGACTGCTGCCAGCACGGCGTCTTGCGCGTTCGCTTCGGCTTCGTCTTCGAAATAGATGCGTGTGAAGGTGTGCAGCAGCATGCCGCGCATCGTCACGATTACGTTCAGATGCGGCGCTTCGTCCGGGCTCACACGGCCGGGTTTGACCGTTTCCACGACAAAACGCTTGTGCGGGTCCGTGCCGGTGCCGACGCGCGCAAAACCGCGAAACCCCGTCCTCAGGATGTCTTCGCGCGATTCCGGGAAGTGGCCGTTCGCGTCGACTTGCGACACTTCGAGCATCGCGTCGCCGATCACTTTGCCGTCACCGTCGAACAACTGGCCGACGATCGTGATGTGCTCGCCGGCCGCTTCGCGGTCGGCCACGACAGGCGTGAACAGGCTCTTGAACTCGAAATCGTACTGTTGCGGGCACAGACCGTAGGCGAAGTAAGGTCCCACGGTCTGCGAAGGCGTTTGCTTAAGGGTGGTCATGGCTTAGCGCTCCATCGGCGTTTGATTGCGGCCGCGCAGCACGATGTCGAAGTCGTAGCCGAGCGCATAGGCTTCTTGCGTGGTGTCGAGCGAGAAGTTCGCGATCAGCAGGTCGCGGGCGTGTTCCGGCGTGCCCTGGAAAATCGGATCGAATGCGAGCAGCGGGTCGCCGGGGAAATACATCTGCGTCACGAGGCGCGAGCCGAAATGGTCGCCGAACAGCGAAAAGTGAATATGGTTCGGACGCCACGCGTTCGGGTGATTGCCCCACGGATACGCGCCTGGCTTGATGGTCAGAAAGCGGTAACGGCCGTCGTTGTCGGTAATGCAGCGGCCCGCGCCAAGAAAGTTCGGATCGAGCGGCGCGTCGTGCTGGTCGGCCTTGTGCACATAGCGGCCGGCAGCGTTGGCTTGCCAGATTTCGACCAGCGTATTGCGCACCGGTCGGCCGCCTTCGTCGAGCACACGGCCCGTCACGATGATGCGTTCGCCAAGCGGCTCGCCGTTACGCACGGCATTGCGCGTCAGGTCGTGATCGAGCGCGCCGAGATCTTCCGTGCCGTACACCGGCACGCGCTGGTCGCGCAGCTTTTCCTTCAGCGGAATCAGCGGACGCGTCGGGCCGCGTTTGACCGATGAACCGTAGCCGGGATGGATGTAGGCGGGGTGGGACGCGAAGTCGCGCGGGGTGAGAGAGGACTCGTCCATCAGTGTCTCCTTCGGACAATTGTGGGATACGGCTTTATGGAGCGACTGTATCTAACCGGAGCGGTTATGAAAAATGACGTTTTCGACCGTTTCGTATAACCTGTCGTTATGCAACGCAGTCTCGCGGATAGCCGCGTCAAATTCCGTCATCTCCAGTGCTTTCTGGCCGTTGCGCAGTTCGGCAGTGTCCAGCGGGCCGCCGACAGCCTGTCGATCACCCAACCCGCCGTCTCCAAGACGATTGCCGAACTCGAGGCGATTCTCGGCGTGAAGCTATTCGAGCGCGGTCGCCATGGCGCGGTGCCGACCCGCGAAGGGCAGCTCTTCATGCCGCACGCCAGTGCCTGCGTCAGCGCGTTGCGGCAGGGCGTCGACCTGTTGGCGCGCGCGGAAGGCGCGGCGGCGGCCACGCTGGAAGTCGGTGTGCTGCCGACCGTGGCGGCGGCGCTGATGCCGCCGGTGCTGGAGCGGATCGGCGCGCTGTGGCCGCGCGTGATCGTGCGCCTCGCGACCGGCGCAAACCCGGAATTGCTCGAGCGGCTGAAAGCGGGCACGATCGAACTGGCGATCGGGCGCCTGGCCGATCCGGAGCGGATGGTGGGGCTCAGCTTCGAGCAGTTGTTCAGCGAGCCGTTGATCGCGGTGGTGCGAGCCGGGCATCCGCTGGCGTTGGGGCCGGGTTTGCCTGCCAGTGCGCTGGAAGATTATCCGGTGGTGTTGCCGCCATTCGGCACGCTGATCCGGCAGTCGGCGGAAAGTTTGTTGAGCGCGTGGGGCGTGCCGCCGTTGTCGGCGTTCGTTGAGGTGCTGTCGGTGTCCACGGGGCGGGCGCTCACGCTGGAGAACGGCGCGGTGTGGTTCGTGCCGCAGAGCGCGGTGGAATATGAGCTGGCGCACGGCATGCTGACGCGTTTGCCGTTGCCGTTTGCCGGCACCGACGAGCCGGTCGGTTTAATCCGGCGTTCGGATACGCAGCCGTCGCCGGTGGGGCGCGCGTTTATCGACGCGGTGCGCGAGGTCGCGCGGCAGCGGATGGTGGCGATGGCGGATAAGCCTGCGGACAAGGGCACGCGTAAAGGCGCGCGCGCGAAGAAGACGCCGAAGCATTGACGCTGGCCGATGCGAACCACGAACCACGAACCACGAACCGCAACCGGCAACCGGCAACCGGCAACCGGCAACCGGCAACCGGCGCCTCTGTTCAAATGTGAACCATTTAGTACAAAATGTAGGTTGCGAACGCCCCGCGACCCGGTGTACAAACACGGTGCATATGCGCGTCGCGTACCGCATTGCCGCAGCGCACCACGCATCCGGCTTGAGCCCGCTGGAAAAAACAGGGTGCGCAGTCAACCGCAGCAACATCGAACACAGCAGTCGAACGACCGCACAAGGAGATTGCCATGCCCCGCGACCTGCCCACTCCCGACGCCGCGCTGCGCGCCGTGTCGGTGCCTGAGCACAACCCGCTCGGCACAGCCGGCCTCGAATTCGTGGAGTTCGCCGCGCGCGACCCGCAAGCGCTTGGCGAGACCTTCAGGCAGCTCGGCTTCAAGGCGATCGCCCGTCATATCAGCAAGGACGTCACGCTGTATCGCCAGGGCGAGATGCAATTCCTGATCAACGCCGAGCCCGATTCGTTCGCCGCCCGCTACGCCGAGGAATACGGCGCGGGCATCTGCGCTATCGGCATTCGCGTGGCCAACGCGCAGCGCGCATTCGACCGCGCGATCGACCTCGGCGCATGGGCGTTCGAAGGCGAGCGGCTCGGCAAGGGGGAATTGCTGATCCCGGCGATTCAGGGCATTGGCGACTCGCACATCTATTTCATCGACCGTTGGCGCGGACGCGGCGGGCAGCGCGGTGGCCTCGGCGACATCTCGATCTTCGACAGCGACTTCCGGCCCGTCGAGATCGACACGGCGCACGCCGATCTGAGTCACGCGGGAACCGGGCTCGTGGCCGTGGATCATCTGACGCAAACGGTCGGCGAGGGCCGCATGCAGGAATGGCTCGACTTCTATCGCGACCTGCTGAATTTCCGCGAGATTCACGAGTTGCACGCGAACTGGCACATCGCGGCGGAATCGCGGGTCATGGTGTCGCCGTGCGGCGCGATCCGCGTGCCGTTGTACGAAGAAGGCACGCGCCGGACCAACCTGATGCACGACTATTTGCCGGACCATCCGGGCGAGGGCGTGCAGCACATCGCGCTCGCCACCGACGACATTTTCGCGTGCGTCGAGCAACTGCTCGCGAACGGTGTCGAATTCGTCGAGCCGCCGCCGCGCTACTACGCGCAACTCGATACGCGTTTGCCCGGTCACGGGCTCGACGTCGAGCGGCTCAAACGCACGCATGTACTCGTGGATGGCGAAATCGGCGCCGACGGCGTGCCGTTACTGTTTTTTCAGACCTTCGTGCGCCGCCGTGTCGGCGAGATCTTCTTCGAGATTGTCCAGCGTCAGGGGCATCACGGTTTTGGCGAAGGCAATCTGAGCGCGCTGGCGCAGGCCCGCGATCAGCAAGCGGGCGGTTGACGCGATTCAACGGTTCAACGCGTCAAGGCTTCAAAGCGTCAAGGCTCCAACGCTTCAAGCCCCGAACGGCCGCCCGCTGCCGCCGGCCGCGCTCAATCACCGCCCGGATTACCCGCCAACGCCGGATTCACCGCCCCATAATCCGCCGCCTCATGCAGCAGCCACTCACGAAAGCTCGCGAGCGGCTTACCGTGACTCAACTCCGTCGGATAAACGAGGTAGTACGCCGAGTCGGCAACCGCCGGCGCGGCGAGCGGCACCGCGAGCGGAATCACAAGCCCGAGCTGTTCGAGTTGCGCATCCACAAAAAAGCGCGGCACCAGTGCGATGCCGAGGCCGGCCGCGGCGGCGCTGATCAGCATGGTGTGGAGTTCATAGCGCACGCCCTGCATGGTCCGGTTGTCGTCGACGCCCAGATTCGCGAACCACGTTGCCCAGCCGTCGGGCCGGGTGGTGGAGTGCAGCAGCGGATAGTCCAGCAGATCGGCCGGCTGTTCAACCGGCCGCGTCAGCAAACTCGCCGCGCACACCGGCACGACCTCTTCGCTAAACAGAAAATCCGCCGACGTGCCCGGCCACGTTGGTTTGCCGTAGTGAATCGCCGCTTCGAAATGCGTGTCGGCGAACGGGAACGTGCCGGTGCGCACGCCCATGTTCACGCGAACATCCGGATACCGCGCATTGAATGCCGCGAGCCGCGGAATCAGCCATTGCGACGCAAAGGTTGGCAGCACCGCCAGTTCCAGATAACCGCCGCCGCTGCCATGCGCGATGATCGACAGCGTGTCGCGGTCGAGCTGTTCCAGCGAGCGCCGCACCTGCGCGCTATACACCTTGCCCGCCTTGGTCAGTACCACACGCTGTTTGACGCGCACGAACAGCCGCACGCCGAGATTGGTTTCGAGCGTATTGATCTGCCGCGACACCGCGCTTTCGGTAAGGAACAGTTCGCGCGCCGCATGCGTGAAGCTCTCGTGCCGGGCGGCGGCTTCGAAAGCGAGCAGCGCGCCCATGTTGGGGATCTTGAACTTTCGCATGTTGATTCCGAAAACGCATCAAGTGGCGATTTTATCTCGCTTTACGGCGGCGCTGAGAATTTGAATAATGTTGCCTTCAAACTTGCCGTATCGCGCGTTGCGCGGCCACCGGCGGTCCCCGACAGCGCGTCGGCGAGCGCGCCAGGCATCACGTAAAGCCCCGTAGAGAACCCATATGCGAAACATCAAGAATGCGAATGTCGAACAACTGCTGCAGAAACTGCTAGGCGCCGACACCACCGCGCGGCTCTTCGCCACGCTGAACCATCCGCAGATTCTGAACGAGTGGGAAACGGGCACCGTCACGCGCGTGGAACTCGCGCAGGCGATGAACATGGCGCTGTTCGAAGACCTGCTGGCACGTTCACCGAACGGCCGCCAGTACACGGACGAAACGATCGCCGCCGGCGGCAGCGTGTATTTCGATCACGGCGCGCTGCGCACGGTGCGCTGGCCGCACAGCGGCGCGCTGCCGATGGGCGAAGCCGCGTTCGCGCGCATTCTGCGTCCGCTCGGCTTCAGCATCAACGGTCGCTATCCGCTCGACCGCTTGGGTATGACCGGTCGCGCGTGGGCGCATGACGACGCGCCCGACGAGATATCGCAATTCTTCGTCAGCGAATTGCATCCCGAGCGTTTTTCCGAGGCTTTCCAGCAGGCCGTGACGAACGTGATCGGCGCCTCGCGCGATCCGTTGACGCCGCGCGCCGTCGGCCAGTTGTGGGAGCTCGAACGCGACGGCGTGCTGCCGCTCGACGCGGCGCACGAATTGCTGCCCGTGATCGTCGGCGCGTTCGCGCGTCAGCACGAGACACCACGTGAAGCCGATTACGAAGTATTGTTGAAGGAGTCGGCGGAAATGGCGTGGATCGCCACGGAAGGCAACGCGTTCAATCACGCCACCGATCGCGTCGCGGACGTCTTCCAGCTCTCCGACGACGAGAAGGCCAAGGGTCGTCCGATGAAGCCGGAAGTCGAGCGCTCGCGTTCGGGCCGCGTGTTCCAGACCGCGTATCGCGCGGACAGGGTGCGTCGCGAATTCGTTACTGCCGACGGCGGTGTCGTGACGCGTGACGTGCCGGGCTCGTTCTACGAGTTCATCACGCGCAAGCGCACGTTCGATCAGGACGCGCGCCGCTGGGAAACCGACCTGCGTTTCGACGCGGGCAACGCTCAAGGCATCTTCAAGATGACGGCGAGCCAGGCGGCATGAGCGTCGAGCAACGGCGCTCGAACGTTGAACAGAACACGTGAGGGCGCGGCAGTGGGAACATCAACATCATTCGATGAAGCGCAAGCGAATACGCCGCACGATACCGAGCGCGGCACGCTAAACGCCGCACGCGTGGCCACGCCGTTCAAAGGCACCGCCGCCGTGCTGCAGGCACTCGAAGCGGACCTGCGCCGCCATGTGCGCGGCGAAGTGCGCTTCGATCAGGGCTCGAAAGCGCTGTATGCGGCGGATGCGTCGAACTATCGTCAGGTTCCGCTCGGCGTCGTCGTACCCGCCGATGTCGACGATCTGCTGGCCACGCTCGCCGCCTGCCACCGCAACGACGTACCGTTTTTGCCGCGCGGCGGCGGCACGTCGCAGAACGGCCAATGCGTGAACGTCGCGGTGGTGGCCGACGCGAGCAGGTACGTGAACCGCGTCGTGTCGGTCGATCCGGTCGCGCGCGTGGCGATCGTCGAACCGGGCGTGGTGTGCGACACCTTGCGCGACGCTGCCGAACAACACGGCCTCACCTTCGCCCCCGATCCAGCGACGCATAGCCGCTGCACGCTCGGCGGCATGATCGCCAACAACTCGTGCGGCGCGCATTCGGTGATGGCGGGAAAGACCGTGGAAAACGTCGAAGCGCTGGAAATCGCGACCTTCGACGGTGCGCGTTTCTGGGTCGGCCCGACTTCCGACGCGGAACTCGAAAGCATCATCGCGGCCGGCGGCCGTCAGGGCGAAATCTACGCCGCGCTCCGGCAATTGCGCGACACCTACGCCGAGCAGATTCGCGCGAAATTCCCGCGTATCAAACGGCGCGTGTCGGGCTTCAATCTCGATCAACTGTTGCCGGAAAACGGCTTCAACGTGGCGCGCGCGCTAGTCGGCACCGAGGGCACCTGCGCGGTGACCTTGCAGGCGAAAGTGCGCCTCGTGAAGAGTCCGGCGAAGCGCGTGATCGTCGTGGTCGGCTTCACCGATATCTACATCGCGGCGGATGCCGTGCCGAATTTCATGCGCTGGGAGCCGATTGCGATCGAAGGACTCGACCGCGCGATCATTCGCGGCTTGCAGGCGCGCGGGTTGAAGAAGGACGAGATCGCGCTGCTGCCGCCGGGCGACGCATGGGTCGTGCTCGAATTCGGCGCGGACACGCAAGAAGCGGTGATGCAGCGGGCACAAGCCGCTGCGGCGTATTTTTCGTCCGGCGAGGCGGGGCCGAACGTGTCGGCGATGCTCGTCGAAGATCGCGTGTTGCAGGCGAAGGTGTGGTCGATTCGCGAGACGGGGGCGTCGGCGGTGGCGTTGTCGGTTGAGGACGGCGCGCCGGATCCGGTGGTTGGCTGGGAAGACGCCGCCGTCGATCCGATGCGGCTCGGCGACTACCTGCGCGCGTTTCAGGCGCTGGTGGACCGCTATGGCTACGAGACGAGCCTGTACGGCCATTTCGGCGACGGCTGCGTGCACGCTCGTATTACGTTCGATCTGCGCAGTGCGGCGGGCGTCGCGACGTGGCGCAAGTTTCTGCGCGAAGCGGCGGAACTGGTGGTCGAATTCGGCGGCTCGCTGTCGGGCGAACATGGCGACGGCCAGGCCAAGGCCGAGTTCCTGCCGATCATGTACGGCCCGGAATTGATGCACGCCATGGAGCAATTCAAGGCGATCTGGGATCCGGCCAATCGTCTGAATCCCGGCAAGGTCGTGCATGCGTATCGTGCCGACGAAAATCTGCGGATGGGTCCGGCCTACAAGCCGGTGACGCTGCAAACGAAGCTCACGTTCGCCAGCCCGGAAGGCGACGGTTTCCAGCGCGAGATCGAGCGCTGCATCGGGATGGGCAAGTGTCGTTCGCTCGAAGGCGGCACGATGTGCCCGAGCTATCGCGCCACACGTGAAGAGCGTTATTCGACCCGTGGCCGCGCGCATCTGTTCTGGGAAATGCTGCAAGGCGACGTGATCGCCGACGGCTGGCAAAGCCGCGAAGTGAAAGAGGCACTCGATACTTGTCTTGCCTGCAAGGGCTGCAAATCCGATTGCCCGACGCATACGGATATGGCTTCGTACAAGGCCGAGTTTCTCTCGCATTACTACGAGACGAAGCGTCGGCCACGGCAGGCGCTGTTCATGGGGCGCATCGGCGAATGGGCGCCATGGGCGGCGCGCTTTCCGCGTTTGACGAACTTCATGACGTCGGCGCCGGGCCTGGCTTCGCTCGGCAAGTGGGTGGCGGGCGTGGCGCAGACGCGTGAGTTGCCGCGCTTCGCCGGGACGACGTATCGGGAGATCGCGCGGCGTTCTTCATCCAACTCGTCCAACTCTCGTGGGGCTGAGGGTAACGTTGGCAACGTGGGGAAGAAAGTCATTCTCTGGGTCGACACGTTCAACGATCACTTCACGCCCGAAATCGCCGAAGCCGCCGCGGATGTTTTAAAGCAACTCGGCTGGCACGTCGTGCTGCCGAAGAATCGCCTGTGCTGCGGGCGTCCGCTGTATGACTTCGGCCTGCTCGAACGCGCGCGTGAACTGCTCATGCACATTCTCGACGACCTCGCGGACGATATCGCCGCTGGTGTGCCGCTGGTCGGTCTCGAACCCGGTTGTTTATCCGTCTTCAAGGACGAACTGCTGAAGCAATTGCCCGGTCACGCGTTGGCGAAGCAGTTGTCCGCGCAAACATTTCTGTTCTCGGATTTCGTCGCGCGTCAGCCGTTCGACTGGCCGACGCTCTCCGCGGATGTGATCGTGCACGGGCATTGTCATCAGAAGGCGCTGTTCGGCATGCAAGGCGACACGGCGTTGCTGAACAAACTCGGCGTGACCTGGAAACTGCTCGACACGGGATGCTGCGGCATGGCGGGATCGTTCGGCTTTAACTCCGAGCATCACGCGTTGTCGGAGAAGATCGGCGAAGACACGCTGTTTCCGGCCGTGCGTGAAGCGACGGCGGCGAATGCGGAAACGATCGTGCTGACCAATGGTTTTAGTTGCCGCGAGCAGATCGAACAGGGAACGGGCCGCCACGCAATGCATATTGCGCAACTCGCGCAGCGGGCATTGGCGGCGGCGCGCGTGGACGTGGTTGCTGACGTTACGGTCGGTTAAGACGCTACGCGCGGATTGCAGCGTGCGCGCGTGTTATTTCTTCGGTGAATCGGTGGCGCTCGGCACGGTCGGGATGTCGGCGCTGGTCGCCATCCACAACACTTCGGCGTCTTCGTCGCTCGTCGAAACCGCCGCGTGGCCGGTGCGGCTGTCGAAGTACAAACTGTCGCCGGCGTTCAGATGCGTTGGCGCGTACAACTCGGAATACAGGCACACGCTGCCGCTAATCACGTACAGGAATTCTTCGCCTTCGTGACGACCCCAGTCGTCGAAGGCGTCGAGCGTGTGCGCGGAAATGCGGATGCGGAACGGCAGCATCGCTTTGTGCGCGAGGTCGGTGGCGAGCAACTCCATCTGATAGCCGCGATACGCGTGGCGCTGGCCTTCATTTTTGCGGGTCAACGCGCGACGTCCGCTCGCGCTGACTTTCGGCGTGGAGCCGAACAACTCGCCGATTTCGATCTTCAGACCCAGCACGATTTTCTGCAGCACGTCGAATGTGGGGGACATCAGGCCGTTTTCGACTTTGGAGAGCGTCGAGCGGGACACGCCGCACAGGCGGCTCGCGGTTTCCAGCGTCAGATCCTGGGCCTGACGGGCGGCGCGCACGCGTCGGCCGAGGTCCGTAGTGGAGGGATCGGCGGGTTTGGTGAGATGGGTATCCATGGGGTCCGACAGCTTGAAAGCTCGCCTTCGTGGGCGCGTGGTGTTTCCGATAATAACATTCGGTGCGGCGGGTCCGGTCGGCGAGGACGGTCGGGGATTGCTCGCAGGACGATGATCGGCGCTCATTGGGCGGATGTGCGCAGCTGACCGTACGCGCCAGTTTTCTCATCGGAAACGTCATGCTTCGGGATGGCGTGTGAGCCTTGCATCGCTGTGGTTGGCTTCGTCAATTAAGGCGACGTATGCGTGTGGATTGGCAATCGGCATTATTTGCTGAATGCATATTTGAATGCGGTAATTGTTAAAGACAAAGATCAAGGGTCATTGCGCATTTGCAATCCGCTATAGGTGCTTTGATGCGCTCTGATGGATAAGTCAAAGATCGTTGAAGGATTTTATTTTGTGTGACAAAAATATGCCTGTAGCATAGTGATTATTTTTTGTTAAATGGCCTCGTTGACGGTTATTTTTATCTGCCATATCGATTACGATGCAGGGATTAAAAACAGCATCACTCAGATAAAAACGATCCATGTCGCAGAATCGTAAAAAACGACCAACGGGGAATCAGGGGCGTCGAAAACCGCTTGGAAAGACCAAGCTCCTGCCGCATACCACCTCTTACGTGCGTGAGCAATCGCTTTACTGGCATCTGGCTTTGGCCGCATTTCAGACGGGCAACGGTAATGGCGATCTGCTGGTCAAACTGGTCAAGGCGCTTTATCTCGCCTGGTATCTTCAGCAGGCCGGTTTCGGCGACGTTGAACGCGAGCTTTATCTCGAAGCAGAGCGCATTCTGGACGCCGCCGCTCACAGCGCGAACAAAGATATCTGGTCGATCGCCGCCACCGACTGTCCGCCGATTATCCGGATTCTCGATTTTCATGAGCAGCAATTGCTGTGCGCACCGGTGTTTGCGGTTGATGAAGCCGAATCGCGTGTCGTGCGTTTTGGAAAGAGTGAGAGGCGATCGCCTTGGTGAGGGCGAGTGGGGGCGCCGCATAGCACCGGCGGCGGTTAAGGGCCGTTTATTATCCGACGCCGTTTTAATTTACCCAACGGGCGTTCCATTTGACGCAGTTCGCCTGCGCGGTACTCGCTTCAACCGTTGCGTCGCCGAGATGACGCTCAAAATGCACCAGGTCGTACCACACCCCATGCATCCGTATGCTGCGTGTTGCTCTACCGTAAGCGACAAAACCATTGCGTTCTAACACGCGGCTGGAAGCCCGGTTTTCATGCCGCACCGTCGCCTCGACTCGCCATAGTTTCAAATCGGCACGCGCAGTTTGTAGGGCGAGCTCGACAGCCTGCGAAGCATAACCTCGTCCCGCGAATTGCTCGCCGATGCGATATCCGAGCATTGCTTTGTTGTAGTAACGCCGCTCCACGCCCGTCAGATTAATTCGGCCAACAATCTCTTCGTCTTGTTTGACGAGAAACTGATAAGCCTTGTCTTCCCGTTTCTCTCTTTGCGCCGTTTCTATCGCTGCTTTGACAGCATCGATGCTGTAGTAGTCCGCATCGCGAGCATTGATCCAGTGCTCGAAATAGGCGCGATTTTGCAGTTCAAACTGAAGGAGCGGCTCGGCGTCGTTGAGGGTCAACGGGTGGATTTGTACCATTCTATTTTTTAACCTGCAGGCAAGTGTCGACGTTCTTTGCGCGCAGTTTATCGGAACGGTGGATTCTCCGTTTCGGCACGTGCAGCGCCCGGAGGCGCTGCTACGTACGCACTCACGAAGCGCTTGCTTGCCGCCTCGCCTGCTCCTCGCCAAACAGCGCGATCTCTTCTTTCAATGCCTTGGCGACAGGCGGTCGAAGCGTCGTCCGTTTGTAGTACGCCGCGACGGCAGGCCACCCGGCGAGATCGACGCCACTGTACTGCGCCCAGTTCAGCACGGTGACGAGGTAAGCGTCTGCCACCGTAAAGCGATCCAGCAAAAACTCGTGGTCGCCGAAATGCTGTTCGAGCACCTGAAGGCGCAGCGCGACTTTCTTCTGCGTGTAGGCCCGAACATCGACGGATGCATGCGGATCGAGCAGCGGCACGAACACGCCCTTATGTAGTTCCGTGCTGATAAAACCCAGCCACTCCTGCAACTTCGCGCGCTCCGCCGTGCCGACCGCCGGCGCAAGCGCAGCCGCTGGAAATGCATCGGCCACATACGGCAGGATCGCGGTGTTTTCCTTCAGCAGCCAGCCCTCATCCGTACGCAGCACGGGCACCTGTCCCAACGGGTTGATCGGATAAAAATCGGAGCCGTCACGCAATTGCTTTGACTTCGTGTCGACTTCAATGAACTGCGCGTCCGCGTTGGCTTCATAAAGCGCAATGCGGGTTGCGAGTGAACAGGCGAGTGGCGAAAAGTAAAGCTCCATGCTCGTGACTCCGGGTCGTTGTGATTGTTTTTGTACTATAGTGTATAAAAATCAACGCTGGCAACTATTTATATGCACACCGGTACAAAAAACGAAAAGCGCTCGCGTGGACGGCCTCGCAGCTACGATCCCGAGCAGGCGCTGAGCGACGCGCGAGACGCGTTCTGGGACGGTGGCTATTCCGGCACCTCGCTCGACGCGCTGAGCGAGTCGACGGGAATGAACCGCCCGAGTCTGTACGGCGCGTTCGGCGATAAACACGCGCTCTATCTGAGCACGCTGGATCGGTACGTCGAAACCGGGCTTCAGGGTATGGAAGCGGCGCTCGGCGGAGATCGACCTTTAGCCGATGCCTTGATGTCGGTGTACGACGGTGCACTAGCGATCTATTTGCCGGTTGGCGTGGCGCCGCGTGGCTGTTTTCTGATCGGCACGGCGTTGGCAGAATCGAGAGTCGATCAGGAAGTTCGGGACAAGCTCGCAGCGGGGCTGAATACGTTCGACGCGTCGTTTGAGCGGCGCCTCGAACGTGCGAAGGCAGCCGGTGAACTCGATAGCGCCGCGAATCCGGCCGTGTTGGCGAAGGTCGCTTCCGCGATTCTGCACAGTCTGGCGCTGCGCTCGCGCGCGGGCGATTCACACGCCTCGCTGCGCGCAACGGCCAAGGCGGGCGTTGCGTTGATCTGCGGCATGCAGGCGGAGCCGCCGCGCAAGACTGTTAGAAAACCTCGTGGCGGTGGCGGTGGCGGCGTGCCGGCCACTAGTGCGCTTGATGAAGCTCCCGTGCGACGCAAGTCGAACCGATAACGAGCGCATCATGCCGAGAACAATCATCTCAATGAGTTACGACTGCCATTGCATCGAGTGGGACAAGTGCTGACTTCTTACTTCTCGAGTGGCGACGTTATCCGCAGTCGCTACGTCAGCGACATCGTGCTATCCGGTGCGCTCGACATACCCATGCCTTCGCCACGTCTGCTGGCGGATTGGCAACGCGAAATTGCGACCAACATGGTTCTCGAAACCGGCGACGTCGAAGTCATGCCGTTGGCGCGCGCGCGGGCGCGTTGGCCGGACTACGGCCGCTGCGTGCAGGCCGTGTCCGACTGGACGCGCACGCTGGGATTGCCCGACGTGCTCGCATCCAGCGACGTCGCCCTGATGGTCTGCCGAGGCGCGAGGTATCACCACGACGCCGAGCAATATGGCGGCGCGGCGTTCTGCAATCTCTTCCTGAGCGAAGACCGCGGACTCGACGTGCATTTTCCGTCTGCCGGCCAACGCATTCCCCTGAAGCGGGGCACGGCGTTGATATTCGACACGGGCCAGCCTCACGGCGTCGTTCAACGCGGCAGCAGCGGCTTCAATGCCGCCGATTTCGCACCGGAAGAAGACTACGTGCAACTCTTCCTGACGTGGGAGCTGCCGATTGAAGACGCTCACGTAGCGCGAGCGCTCAAGGTCGAATTCGACGTCGCGCCTTCCAGCGCATTGCAACTGGATGAAGAGCAAGTCCGGCTCGACGGCGAAAAAGTCATGGTGTGCCCGGAGACGGGACGTTGGCGTCCCGCCGACTGAGCCTCCGCATCAAAGCGATGCAGCCACCCGCATAACGATCTCGCGGCGTCGCGCCAGCGAATCCGCTGACCGCTGACGCACCGACTTCACAACGGCCGGCGGCGCGGTCTCCGGGCTGCCGGCGTCGAATGGCGGAGCGGGCGCGTATTCGAGTTGCAGTTGAACCGCCTGCGCTTGCTGCTCACCGACCAACTCACTCGCCAGCGTCAGCGCGAAATCGATACCCGCCGTTACGCCGCCGCCGCTGACCAGATTGCCGTCACGAACTACGCGATCGCGCACGGGAATCGCGCCCAACGGCGCGAGCAATTCGTGAAACGCCCAATGCGTCGTGGCCTTGCGTCCGCGCAGCAGGCCGGCCGCGCCCAGCACGAGTGCGCCGGTACAGACGGAGGTGACGAAGCGCGCCTGGCTCGCCTGTCGCCGGATGAAGTCGAGGGTGTCCGGATCTTCCATCAGGTCGCCGATACCGGCGCCGCCCGGCACGCAGATCACGTCGAGCGGCGGGCAGTCGTCAAACGTGGTGTCCGGCACGAGCGTCATTCCGCTGCTGGATTTCAGCGGTGCCAGGTCTTTCCAGAGAAGATGAACGGTCGTATCGGGCAGTGAGGAAAAGACGTCATGCGGCCCGGTCAGGTCGAGTTGCTGCACGCGTGGGAACACGAGCAAGCCAATGTGAAGCGTCATTGCAGTACCTCGTTGTTTGAACGTCGTGGCCTGCTCCACGTTCGGCAGGCAATCTGGGGATGGACAGACGAACTGTACGCAAGTACTGTCTGGCGGGAATGCCATATTCCCAACATTTCCCGCCAGGCTGCCATGCGTAAAGCGCTTCGATCGATCAACGTCCTCGCCTTCCCAGACGTGCAACTCCTCGACGTTTCGGGGCCGTTGCAGGTATTCGCGTCCGCGAACGAACTCGCGCGCGGGCGCGGTCTTGCTCCGTGCTACGAGCCGCGTGTGATCGCCGCTCAGGCGGGCACGGTCGTGTCGTCGGCCGGCCTGGGACTCGTCGCGCATGCGCTGCCGTCGGCGCGCACGCCGTCCGACACGTTCATCGTCGCGGGCGGAAGAGGGGTTCACGCGGCATCGCGCGACGCTGTGCTGACCCGCTGGGTGCGTCAGCATGCGGCCATATCGCGGCGGGTCGCGTCTGTTTGCACCGGCGCTTTTCTACTCGCGGCCGCGGGGCTGCTGGATGAACGTCGTGTCGTGACGCACTGGGCGCACTGCAATGAACTCTTGCAGCAATACCCCGCGTTACGGGTGGAACCGGATCGGATTTTCGTTCAGGACGGCACGGTGTGGACTTCGGCAGGTGTCACGGCGGGGATCGATCTGGCGCTGGCGCTCGTTGAAGAAGATCTCGGCCGTTCAATGGCGCTCGACGTCGCGCGAGAACTGGTGGTGTTTCTCAAGCGGCCAGGCGGGCAGTCGCAGTTCAGCAAGGCTTTATCGCTGCAACAGGACGACGATCAATTCGGCGAGCTTCACGCGTGGATCGTGGAGCATCTGACCGTCGATCTTTCGGTCGCCGTGTTGGCCGATCGTGTCGGCATGAGCGAACGCAGTTTCATGCGCCACTACCGCGCGAGGACCGGTAAAACGCCGGCGCGCGCCATCGAACAGATTCGTACCGAGGCCGCGTTAGGCCTGCTCGTGGATACGTCGTTGCCGATCAAGCGCATTGCGGCGCGGTGCGGATTCGGCAGCGAGGAGACCATGCGGCGTAGTTTGATGCGAACAATCGCGGTTACGCCACAGGCGTATCGCGAACGTTTTACGTCGAGAGATAGCGAATTGATGAGGTCGTAGTGCTATCGGGCAACACTCGGTCGCGAAAAAGCCAGGTGCTTTATATCCGTAGCACATCGCCTCCGAATGAGCATGCTTCAATGATCGCTCACCTAGCACCTTCAGAGGCTATCAAATGGCGACGTCAATCTCAGGCACGCCCCTGCGTGCTGCGACACCGATAACGATACCGATTTATCCCGATCTGATTGGTGATGGTGGCAACAAGGCGAACAGAGGTCGAGAAGATCGGCAAGCTCTTCCGGCAATCTATCGCCATCTTCACCAGCAAGATGAACCTTGCTCGCCGATTCAGGCAAATCGTTTTGGATACGCGGGCGATGGCGCGGCGGCCAATGTATTGCGAGGTCTCGGCGCGTTAGGACAGATGGGCGTTTCCCACAGCCGACAAACCGGCGCAGCGCCTTTGCTGCGGATCGTCAAAGCGCGCTCGAACGATTTCGTGCGAGGCGCGTGCGACTTGCTCGGCACCGGCAATCTCGGCGGTAAGGAAGTGCTGGGTCTGGCATCGAAAGCGCTGTCGGATGGCGCGACTGAGTTGGGCATCATGCCGGCAGTTCAAAGCCTGTCCAACAACGTCCAGGATCTGATTGCGGATCCGAAGAGTGAGCAGGCCAAATGGGACGTGGGCAATGCGGCGGCGCATCTTGCTGGTGGACTCGCTGCCACGGCCGCATCGTTTGTCTTTCCTCCCGCCGCGCTGGCGCCGCTGCTTCTGCCGAATTTTTCCGAAATCCATCATGCCGAGGATCTCCGGCACGAAGTGAACCGGTTGCGTGCGCAAGGGCGCAATACGGAGGCCGATGCAATGCACACCATTTATCAGGAGGCTGCGCTAAACGCAACGCCGATCATTAACTGGTTCGGCTCGATCTATAAGTCGGCCATGCAACCCGCCATCGAGACATTCGAGCTATCGCAAGGCAACAAGCCGGATGCTCCGCCAGCGGGCGGCGTACCGCCCGGCTTGGCCGAAAACGCGGGAGACGTTGGCAACTGCTACTACGCGAGCGCTTTGTCCGAGCGTGCACAGAGTTTTGCGAGCAACGCCAGATCACACCTGAAGGAGCTGAGTGAAAAGTCAGGCGCGGACACGGTAACGATTCTGTCGCGTGCACCGCAAGTATTCGCCTGGCCGTCGACGGGGCAGCCAATGCGGACGTTCGACAAGGCGATCGCGATCACTTATTCGAAGCGATCCGATTCTGTCTCGGCCCAGTTTCTCTCTCCAGGGACGCACGGACAATTCCACGTTCCGATCATGGACGGCGTGACAGCGGACCGCCGGATGAAGAACCTCATCGTGGTGGGCAACATGCTGGATCCGCACAAAACGAACGTTAAGTTCGATCTCTCAATGTATCGGGATGGCAGAGTCGGCAACCTCGCTATTGCCGATCCCCGGCATTACGCGGTTTAACGTAGCGCCGCTGCGACGCGGCGAAGAGGTGCGCAATGAGGCGAACCTCTTCAATGGACTCTGCTGTCGTTTATCCCTTGAACTCCACCGAAACAAAAATTTTCCTGCAGGGCTCAAGTACTTCCCACGTCCCTTTGAATCCGGCCGGAATCAGAAAACGATCGCCCGTTCGTACGGTTTTACTCGTTCCGTCAGCGTCACGAATGACGGACACGCCTTCGAGAATTTCACAGTACTCACTCTCGGTGAAGTTCACGCTCCACTGTCCACATGCGCCTTCCCACATGCCCGCCGCGAGTTGACCGCAAGGGCTGGTGAAATGCGTATGAACGGCCTGTGACGGATTGCCGGCGAGTACCGCTTCGGTCTTTGGCATGTACTCGATGCTTTCTTTCGCCGGCTGCGCGAAATCTACGATGTTCGAAATGCTCATGATGTCCCAGTTAAAACGCGAAAAAACGGCAAGATCAAAAAAAGCGTGGCACACGCACCCACTGCGCACGCCACGCCGGAAAGACTCATCTGAAAACCCGTCATCCAGCCAACTTCCACTCAACGTGCGTTGCTCAACTGCCCGATTTCAACTGCGCCCAAAGCCGGTTTTCGAGCCGCATGATCGGCGCCGGTTGCGGCCGCATCAACGTCATCTTGTTCAGCACGTCTGCGGGCGGATAGACGTTCGCATCCTGTTCGATGGTGGGCGTTACGAATTGCCGCGCGGCCCGGTTCGCGGTCGGATAGAACACTTCGTTGGTAATGGCGGCGCTGACCTTCGGGTCTTCGATGTAGTTCATCCATTTCATTGCCGCTTCCGGATGTGGGGCATCTTTCGGAATGACCATCACATCCATCCACACCAGTCCCGCATCCTTGATATTCGAGAACCGGACTTCGTAAGAGCGTTTGGCCTCCGACGCGCGACGCCGGGCAATCCCCACATCACCTGAAAAGCCGAACGCGACGCAGATATCGTTGTTCGCGAGATCGTTGATGTAGCCGGACGAATTGAACTGCGTGATGTACGGACGGATCTTCTTCAATACTTCGTACGCGGCCTGGTAGTCGCCGGGATTGGTGCTGTTCGGGTCTTTGTGCATGTACTGAAGCACGGCGGGAAAAACATCCGATGCCGAATCGAGGAAGGAGACGCCGCAACTTTTTACTTTCGACAGATTCGCTGCATCGAACAGCAGCGACCAGCTATCCACCGGTGCTTCACCACCCAGCGCTTTCTTCACGGCTTGCACGTTATAGCCAATGCCGTCCGTGCCCCATGCCCAGGGCACGCCGTATTGATTGCCGGGGTCCGCGTCGGAGATCAGTTTCATGAGGCCGGGATCGAGATTCGCGAGATTCGGCATCTTCGATTTGTCGATCTTCTGATAGACGCCGGCTTCGATCTGCCGCGCCATGTAGCTCGATGTCGGCACCACGATGTCATAGCCCGAACTGCCTGCGAGCAGTTTGGCCTGCAAAGTGTCGTCGCTGTCGTAACTGTCGTACTTCACGTTGATGCCGGATTGCTTTTCGAAGTTGGCGATCGTGTCCTTCGCTATGTAGTCCGACCAGTTGTAGACGTTCAGCGACGTATCCGCGGCACACGCGGCGCTCATCGTGGTCATAGCGGTCAGCGAGCACAGCAGCGTGCCGGTGAGCGAAAGCAGCGTGTTATGACGGGTCTTCATTCTGCAATCTCCTTGGGTTCATCTTCGGTTTTTTGCCGAAACGACGAGGCGTGACGCCGCCTGCCGCGGCGCAAGCGCACAGCAAAGCAAAAAGGGAGGCGTATGGGCGAACGCCGGCAGCCGTTTCGCGCGGGCAAGCGAACTTGCACGGCACGACCAGGCAAACGCATGGCAAACGGTCAGCCGCTAGCTAAACGAGCGGTCTACCGCATGCAACGCAGGCTCGCGAAAAGAGAGGGGGGCTAAGGCAGAAGCGACGCGATTTCGTCGGTGCGAACGGGAATAGCAGAGGGCGCTGCGATGACGTTATGCCGGCGCACGGAACGGCGCGACAAGACGGTATCGATGGACAGGGGGCGGGATGGCGAAGCGCAGCTGCTCCCCTGATGAGCGATCGGACAGCCGGACAGGAATGTTCTTTCCCGACCAGGCTGGTATCTCACCAATGGACCACGGACTTTCACAATTGAACCCGAAGCGACGTTGAGTAGAAGTTCTCGTTGACGTGAACAACGACGCTGCGAGAACCACCAGACTGCCGCCTTAGGATAGCCGAGCCATTATTTTCGTCAAAGGACTTTCTGACATGAGGTCGTCATGGTCGCGCGCGTGCATGCCAATGCGAGCGCGACATGCACTCGCATCGAATGAACGGGACGTAATGCGTTATTGGCTGTTGGTCATCGGCGCTTGCTGCGCCGGATTCGCCATCGGTGCTTCGGAACCCGTTTGCGATGTGCCACCCGCCGGACTGCCGTAGCCCGTTGCGTTTTGCGCTGCAACGCGTGCTTCGGCTGCCTGAATATCGGCGGGATAAGTGGCGTCGGTCGCAACAGCCGGGTTGTAGCCGGCGTCTTCGAGTTGCTTCAACTGAGCCTTGACCTGTGCACGCGTGAGCGGCTGCTGGTCGGATTGCGCGAGCGCCACTACTGGCGCAGCCAGCACGACCACCAGCGCAACGGCTTTGATTAGCGATTTCATGATGCTTCCCTCCGGAATTGTTTTATCCGGCACCGCAGCAATTTACGGCGCCCATTGAAGGAGTCTAGGAAGCCCGCGGTCCTGGGGAAACACCTGGTACGTTAATTCAGTATTGCCGCAAACAGTAAGTCGGCGCGCTGTAAGCCACGTCGTAAGATAGGATGAATCGCTTCATACGCCTTGGCGTACATCGACTCTATAAGTCGTGACTTGCCGGTACGTATCGCCGGCTCGCACGATTCTCCGTTCCTGCCCGGCCATATTGACCTGGTTCGGAAAACCGCCCGCTTCGAGACACAACCCGGCATGCGCCTGGTAGGTGATGCCGCCGCGCCCCTTCTCGCCATTCAGCCAGTTGCCGGTATAAAACTGTAAGCCGCATTGATCGGTCGAGACGGTCAATTCGCGTCCGCTGCCCGGGTCATACGCACAGGCAACCGGGCGTAACGGCAATGTACCGGCGTCTGCGGCGTCGTGCAGTACGTAGCAATGATCGAATCCATGCGCCCGTGCCAGTTGCGCATGGGGCCAGTCCAGACGTGCGCCAATCGGCGCGCTTTGCCGGAAGTCGAATGCGTTGCCCGCGACTTCCGCGAGCCGGCACGGAATCATCGCCGCGTCGACTTCGAAGAAACGCTCGGCGTCGATCGACAACACATGACCGCGAATATCCGTGCCGGGGCGGCCAGTCAGATTGAAGTACGCATGGCTCGTCAGATTGAGCGGCGTCGCAGCGTCGGTGATCGCTTCATAGGCAATGGTCAGTGTGCCGTCGTCGTCGAGCGTATAGCGCACTTGCGTGGTCACGTTGCCCGGGAAACCGGCATCGCCTTCGGGCGACTCCAGGCGCATGAGCAGCGCGCCGTTGTCCTCGCTCACGTCCCACAGCGCACGATGAAAACCCACGGTGCCGCCATGCAACAGGTTCGCGCCTTCGTTGCGGTCGAGTGTGTACTCGATGCCGTCGAGCGTGAAGCGCGCATCCGCAATGCGGTTCGCCCAGCGGCCGATCAAGCCGCCCATATAAGTGGTGGCCGCCACGTAGTCGGCCGGCGTGTCATGACCCAGCAGAATATCGCCGAGACGCCCCGCGCGATCCGGCGCATGCCACGACACCAGCGTCGCGCCCAGGTCGCTGATGGCAACTTTCATGCCGTGCGCGTTGCGCAGCGTGAAGAGCCGGACGGGATCGCCGCCGTGCAACGTGCCCCACGGCTCGGAAGAAAGGTGTGCGATGCTGATCATGTCGTCGGTCGAAATAAGAGAGTAAAGGTGCGCTCAGTCGGGCATGGGCGTCGACGTCTGCGCCGCATTCGCGCGGTCCTGGTACTCGCGCGGCGTGCAGCCGAGCTCACGCCGAAATACCGCATACATGTACTGCAGCGACGTGAAGCCGCAGCGGATTGCGACCTCCGCGCTGGACGCGTCGCGTTTGGCTAGCAGTGCTTTCGCGACGTCGAGTTTATGGCGCAGGATTTCCTGGTGCACCGTGCATTGCCGTTCGCGCCGGAAGTATTCTTCGAGCGACGAACGCGACACGCCCACGTAATCGGCCACCTGCTCGGTGCGAATGCCCTGGCATGCGTATTGGCGAATAAAGTGCCGCGCGCGCATCACATACGGACTCGCAAGCGGTTGATGTTTGGTCGACTCAAGCACATTAATACCGACGGGCGGCACGAGAATTCGCCGCCCCGGGAAACGTGCGCCGTGCAGCATCTGATGCAACAAATGGGCGGCGGTACGGCCCATTTCGTCGGTGCCCTGAATGACCGACGAAAGTGGAATTCGCGTCAACGTGCGCGTGAGCGGATCGTTGTCGATGCCGATAATCGCCACTTCCTCCGGCACGGGAATGCCCGCGATCAGGCAGGCCTGCAGCAAGTGCCGCGCGCGTGCGTCGGTCACGGCAATGATGCCGACCGGCTTCGGCAATTCGCGTAGCCACGTGGTGAGTTGTTCGGTCGCCTGGTTCCATGATGGCGCGCTGGTGGAGAGCCCGCGATAGATCTCGCTGTCGATCTGCTCCTCGCTGTGGCCGTCCGCACGCCGCAAATGCGCGAACGCCAGTTCCCGCTGTTGCGCCCAGCGGTTTTCCTGCGCCTGCGGCAGGCTGTACAGCGCGAAGTGCTCGAGGCCGGCGCCGATCAGATGCGTGTAGGCCAGCGAGACGAGCTTGCTGTTGTCTGTAGCGATATAGGGTAAGTCCGGAGGGTAGTGCGCCGGCTCTTCGAACGACGACCCCACCGCCACCACCGGCAGCGGACAATCGCGCAGCGCTTCGCCGACGGCCGGATCGTCGAAATCCGCAATGATCCCGTCGCCGTCGAAGCGCTCGATCCCCGTGAGCCGGCAGCGAAAATCTTCTTCGAGAAACAGATCCCACGCCACGCGCGTCGACAGCAGGTAATTGCCGATGCCGGAAATGATCTCGCGGTCGTAGACCTTGTTCGCGTTGAACAGCAGCGCGATCCGATGGGTCGTCTGTGGTGTTTGCGGACGGGTCATGGGTGGGCGGCGTGCGGGTCGTGAATCGGACGCCACGCGCCTTCGTCTCCGGTTGAGTGCGGGTTTGTACCGCATCGTTTTTAAGCGTCTGGTTATTCTAGGCCCCGAATCGCGAAGCCGTGCGAATCAAACGCGCGGGCGGTAAGAAACATCAAGCACGCTGCGCAATTTCGCAATTGCCGATGCCTCGTCCAGGCGTCAGCATGGCGTCACCTTGTCGACCGCTACGGCAACGCCGGGCGAGTTGCATTGCAACATAAACAGGAGACGCCGATGTCCTATTTCGAACACATTCCCGAGATCCGTTATGAAGGCCCGCAATCGGACAATCCGCTTGCGTACCACCATTACGATAAAAGTAAAAAAGTACTCGGTAAAACCCTCGAAGAACACCTGCGTATTGCGGTGTGCTACTGGCATACGTTCGTGTGGCCAGGCACGGACATCTTCGGGCATGGGACGTTCCGGCGCCCGTGGCAGCAGGCCGGCGACGCAATGGAGCGGGCGCAGCAAAAAGCCGACGCCGCCTTCGACTTCTTCTCGAAGCTTGCCACGCCGTACTACACGTTTCACGACACCGATGTCGCGCCCGAAGGCGCAAGCCTGAAGGAATACAGCGAAAACTTCTCGCGTATGGCCGACTATCTGGCGCGCAAGCAGCAAGACAGCGGCGTCAAATTGCTATGGGGCACGGCCAATCTGTTCTCGCATCCGCGTTACGCGGCTGGCGCCGCAACCAGTCCCGACCCCGAAGTATTCGCGTTTGCCGCGACGCAAGTGCGTCATGCGCTCGACGCGACGCACCGGCTTGGCGGTGAGAACTATGTGTTGTGGGGCGGCCGCGAAGGCTACGACACGCTGCTCAATACCGACCTCGTGCGCGAACGCGATCAGCTTGCGCGCTTCCTGCATATGGTGGTCGACCACAAGCATCAGCTCGGTTTCAAGGGTGCGTTGCTGATCGAACCCAAGCCGCAGGAGCCGACCAAACATCAATACGACTACGACGTCGCGACGGTTCACGGCTTTCTGTTGCAACACGGACTCGAGAAAGAGATTCGCGTGAACATCGAGGCCAATCACGCGACACTCGCCGGCCATTCGTTTCATCACGAGATCGCCACGGCTTACGCGCTCGGTATTTTCGGCAGCGTCGACGCGAATCGCGGCGATCCGCAGAACGGCTGGGATACCGATCAATTCCCAAATAGTGTCGAAGAGCTGACGTTGGCCCTTTACGAAATTCTCAAGCATGGTGGGTTCACGACTGGCGGCATGAACTTCGATTCGAAAGTGCGGCGGCAGAGCGTCGATCCGGAAGATCTGTTCTACGGCCACATCGGCGCGATCGACAATCTCGCGATCGCTGTCGAACGGGCCGCGGTGCTGATCGAAAACGATCGTCTCGAACAATTCAAACGTCAGCGTTACGCGGGCTGGGAGGCGGAATTCGGCCGCAAGATTCTCTCGGGCGATTATTCGCTGTCGACGTTGGCGTCGGACGCGCTGACGCGTGGATTGAATCCGCAGCACGCCAGTGGGCATCAGGAGTTGATGGAAAGTATCGTGAATCAGGCGATTTACAGCGGGCGTTGAGCGCGCTTCGCAGCATACGCACCAGGCAACAGCAGCATTACATAAAAATCGCGCGGCCACGTCGACCGCGCGAAACAGGAAGCTTTGGGTTGTCGCTTGTCCGGTCTTGCGGCTCGCAGCGCAGACCGTCCAATCCGGTATTCCGACTATCAGAAGATGGAGACAGACATGAAATTCGCAACGCGTCGTACCGTACTGAGTTCGCTCGTGTGTGGAGCGGTACTTGCCAGCCTGTCGCTTGCCGCGCCGCTCGCGCATGCAAGCAAGGATCACCCTGAAATCGGTTTCTGTATCGACGATCTGCGTGTGGAACGCTGGTCGCGCGATCGCGACTATTTCGTCGCCGCCGCGGAAAAGCTCGGCGCGAAAGTGTCAGTGCAATCGGCCGATGCGAGCGAGGAGCGGCAGATCTCGCAGATCGAGAACCTGATTTCGCGCGGCGTGGATGTGATCGTGATCGTGCCGTTCAATTCGAAGACACTCGGCAATGTGGTTGCCGAAGCGAAGAAAGCCGGCATCAAGGTCGTTTCGTATGACCGCCTGATTCTCGACGCCGACGTCGATGCCTACATCTCGTTCGACAACGAAAAAGTCGGCGAATTGCAGGCGCAAGGCGTCTACAACGCACAACCTAAGGGCAACTACTTCCTGCTCGGCGGCGCGCCGACCGACAACAACGCCAAGATGCTGCGCGAAGGCCAGCTCAAGATCCTGAAACCGGCCATGGACAAGGGCGACATCAAGATTGTCGGTCAGCAGTGGGTGCCGGAATGGAGCGCCTCCACGGCATTGCGTATTACCGAGGATGCGTTGACGGCGAACAACAATAAGATCGACGCGATCGTCGCATCGAACGATGGCACCGCCGGCGGCGCGATCCAGGCGCTTGCCGCGCAACACATGGCGGGCAAAGTGCCGGTGTCGGGCCAGGACGCGGACCTCGCCGCAGTGAAGCGGGTGATTGCCGGCACGCAGACCATGACGGTGTACAAGCCTTTGAAGCTGATCGCGAGCGAAGCGGCGAAACTCTCCGTGGCGCTGGCCAGAGGCGAGAAGCCGGCCTTCAACGCGCAATACGACAACGGCAAGAAGAAGGTCGACACGGTGTTGCTGCAGCCTACGTTGCTAACCAGGAGCAACGTCGACGTGGTGATCAAGGACGGCTTCTATACCCAGGCCCAGCTCGCGAGCCAATGAGCGTAACGTGTGCGCGGCGGATCTCGACACGCTCCAGCGGTGTCGCCGCCGCCGCGCGCCTTGCAGCGAGGCATAGCGAATGACTCAACCCTTGCTGACGATGCGGGGCATCGTCAAGGCATTTTCCGGCGTGAAAGCGCTCGACGGCATCGACCTGACGGTCGCGCCGGGCGAGTGTGTCGGCCTGTGCGGCGAGAACGGCGCGGGCAAATCGACGCTGATGAAAGTGCTGTCGGGCGTCTATCCCTACGGCACCTGGGACGGCGACATCACGTGGGAAGGCGAGCCGCTGAAGGCCGCCAGCGTGCGCGACACAGAACGCGCCGGCATCATCATCATTCACCAGGAGTTGATGCTGGTGCCGCAGCTCTCCGTGGCGGAGAACATCTTTCTCGGCAATGAAATCACGCTGCCCGGCGGCCGCATGAATTACGCGGCCATGTATCAGCGCGCCGACGAACTCATGCGCGAACTCGGCATTGGCGGCATCAATGCCGCGCAGCCGGTGATGAACTACGGCGGCGGTCATCAGCAATTGATCGAGATCGCGAAGGCGTTGAACAAGCGCGCGAAATTGTTGATTCTCGATGAGCCGTCGTCGTCGCTGACCGCGTCGGAGATCCGTATTCTGCTCGACATTGTGCGCGATCTGAAACGACGCGGTGTGGCGTGCGTGTACATCTCGCACAAGCTCGACGAAGTCGCGGCGGTCTGCGACACGATCAGCGTGATTCGCGACGGCCGCCATGTCGCCACCGAGCCGATGCGTTCGCTCACCACCGACCGCATCATTTCGCTGATGGTCGGCCGTGAGATCAAGAATCTGTTTCCGCGCGAGCCGCATCCGATCGGCGACGTGATCTTTGAAGCGCGCAATGTGACCTGCTTCGACGTCACCAATCCGCGGCGCAAGCGGGTCAACGACGTGTCGTTCGCGCTGCGGCGCGGCGAGATTCTTGGCGTGGCCGGTCTGGTCGGTGCAGGGCGCACCGAATTGATGGAGGCGGTATTCGGTGCATACGCCGGGGTGAGCGAAGCGACGGTCGTGCTGGAAGGCAAGCCGCTGAAGATTCGCGCACCCGTGGATGCGATTCGCGCGGGCATCGGCATGGTGCCGGAAGATCGCAAACGACACGGCATCGTGCCGGGTTTGAGTGTCGGCCACAACATCACGCTCGCGGTGTTGCAACGTTTCACCAAAGGCGGACGGATCGATTCGGCCGCCGAACTCGACACGATCAACACGGAGATGAAGCGGCTTTCGGTGCGCGCGGCGCATCCGATGCTGTCGATTGCGAGCCTGTCCGGCGGCAATCAGCAGAAGGCCGTGCTCACACGCATGCTGCTGACCGATCCCAAGGTACTGATTCTCGACGAGCCCACGCGAGGCGTCGACGTCGGCGCGAAATACGAAATCTACAAACTGATTTTTCAACTGGCGCAGCGCGGTATGTCGATCGTGATGGTGTCGTCCGAATTGCCCGAGGTACTCGGCATTAGCGATCGCGTACTGGTGATCGGCGAGGGTGAACTACGGGGCGATTTCGTCAACGACGGCCTCACCCAGGAGGACATTCTCAGCGCCGCGATCCGCCCCGTGCAGCGATCCCCGAACCCAACCGCAGCGAGTGCCGCATGACGCCCGACGTTACTTCCCAACGCGCCGACGGCGCCGCGCCACGCGGTGCTTTCGGCGGCCCGCAGCGCATTCAGCAATTGTTCGCACGCTACAAGATTCTCGCGTTGCTGATTGCGGTGGCCGCGATCTGGATTTTCTTCTCGTTCCTCACGCACGGCGCATTCGTCACACCGCGCAATCTGTCGAATCTGCTGCGGCAAATGTCGATTACCGGCATGCTCGCGTGCGGCATGGTGTTCGTGATCATCGCGGGCGAGATCGATCTGTCGGTCGGTTCGCTGCTCGGTTTACTCGGCGGCGTCGCCGCGATACTCGACGTCAACCGTCATTGGCCGATCGGCGTGACCGTGCCCGTGGTGATGCTGCTCGGCGTCGTGGTCGGCATGTTCAATGGATGGTGGTCAACCTATCGCCGCGTGCCTTCGTTCATTGTCGGCCTGGGTGGCATGCTCGCGTATCGCGGCATTCTGCTCGGCGTCACGGGTGGTTCGACGATTGCACCGGTCTCCGACGGTTTCGTGTTTCTCGGTCAAGGCTATTTGCCGCGGCTCGTGGGTGACGCGCTCGCCGTCGTGCTATTCGTGCTGCTCGCGTTTCTCACACTGCGGCAGCGGCGCAATCGCGAGCGCTATCAATTGCGCGTGGTGCCGGTGTGGCAGGACGTCGTCAAGGTGGTCGGTGCGGGCGTGATTCTGGCAGGCTTTGTCGCCACGCTCGATCGTTACGGTGGCATTCCGGTGCCGGTGCTGTTACTGCTCGCGCTGCTCGGCATCTTCACGTGGATCGCGACGCAGACCGTGTTCGGACGGCGCATTTACGCAGTTGGTTCGAACCTGGAAGCGACGCGCCTTTCCGGCGTCAATACGAACCGCGTGAAGCTCGCGATCTTCGCGCTGATGGGGCTGATGTGTGCGTTCGGCGGCATTGTCAACACGGCGCGGCTGGCGGCCGGCTCGCCGTCGGCGGGCTCGATGGGTGAACTCGATGCGATCGCCGCGTGCTTTATCGGCGGGACGTCGATGCGGGGTGGTTCCGGCACTGTGTACGGCGCATTGATCGGCGCGCTGGTGATGGCGAGCCTCGATAACGGCATGTCGATGCTCGACGTCGACGCTTACTGGCAGATGATCGTGAAGGGCAGCATTCTGGTGCTCGCGGTTTGGATCGACGTCGTATCCGGCTCGAACCGGCGGTGAGATAGCCCAACGCGATCGCGGCGACACGCATGCAGCATTCGGAAACGGATTGCTGCATGTTTTACTTGACCGATCACAACGTTAGGCATCCGTACAAATATAACGTTGGTCTCTACGCAACCAGCCAGTTCTCCGCAAGCGGAGCATGTCTCTGCGGACCTCAGAGAGTATCGCCGGCTTAACGACGTTCTCTCGTCGTTATCCTCTATTCGTCGCTTATCGCCATTTACATATTATTTTCAATGTGATTACAATGCCTGCACCTTATCGCTGAGATAAGTGCACTCGTCAGTGCTCTCAACCTGCCGCCTTCCCCTAGGTGCGCAGGTTTTTTTTTGTCAGATTTCTTGCATTGAAAGAATTCGTATGGCGCTGACTTAAATTGGTGCAAGCCATAACAGTTATGGGATAGCGGCACCGACGTGGTGCAAATCGGCGCCAGCGCCGTAAGGTGGGGTGTTACGCGCGTCGCACAATTTTTTTACGCCGATCAAACAAATTTTGACTGAGCGATTCTGTCCTGATATGTTTGCGTCCACCAAATGAAAGAAAAGCTCAGCCTGGTGTCAGGCAGAAGTCATGACGTGGCTCGCAAGCGGGCGCGGGTAGCCTTTCACGGCTCACCCATGAAGTAAGCTAAATGAAAGTATTAAATTGATGGATCGCGCCTCGCGATCAATGCCGTTGATTGCGCGATCCTGTCGTATTTGATTGATGCGCGGTTGTATGCGCCGTCGTTCGTTATCTAAGAGAAATTGCCGCTATTGAATCTTTTTGTCCGTGCAAAGAAATTAGGCATGCTGATAAAAATGCGGGGTAAACACCAATAGCTCGAAATTGAATCTAAAGATTGCGAGTAGTCGCGCGGCAATAGAAAGCACCTTAATCGACGAATAAGCCGAGCGGCATTGACTGGCCGCCATGGTGCGCCGTTGTTATCACCGTTCTACCGATGTTGAAGCACCCGAGGCCCGCACAGCAGAATGAATAATTAGTATCACTACGGACCAGGAGCGACGTTCAGGTTCGCTGATCGGGTGGGTCGTTGTTGAAGTTTCGAAGGAAAACAGGGCGTTCGAAGCGTGGCGGTGGGGTGCCGCAAACGAAGAGGCTTGCCAGGCCTCTTCGAATAACAACTGGCGTTTATGGCGAGAGAGAGGAACATGAAACAGAGGGATCTAGCATCGGCCATTCGGAAGATAATCTGGGCTGAAATGGCGATAACCGCGATGGTGGGGACGTCCGCATTCGCGCAGAGCCAGCCGTCGGCGGCAGGCGCGGCGGTTGCGTCGCCCATTACCGTCGCGCAGGCCGGCACGCCGGACGGCACGGCGGCGGCTGCATCGGGCGCGGCAGCCACCACGCCCGTTAAACAGCTCAAGAAATTCGAAGTGACGGGGTCGCTTATCCGCACGTCGGACAAGGTCGGCAATACCGAAGTCCAGACCATTACGCAAAAGGACATCGCGCAAAGCGGCTACACCACGGTGTCCGACTTCCTGCGCGGCACGGCGGCGAACTCGGCCAGCAGTTGGTCCCAGTCGACGATGAACAGCGCCGCCCCCGGTGGCGCCGGTATCGCGCTGCGCGGCTTGAGCGAGAAGTACACGCTCGTGCTGGTGGACGGCCAGCGTGTCGCCAACTACGCGCAAGCGGTGAACTTCACCGACACGTTCTTCGACGTCAACAGTATCCCGCTGAACATCGTCGACCACATCGACATCGTGAAGACGGGCGCGGTATCGATTTACGGCTCCGATGCAATTGCCGGTGTCGTCAACATCATCACCAAAAAGAACTTTCAGGGCCTGCAGCTCGATACGCAATTGGGCAAAGCGCAGCATCCCGGCAACGGTCAGGGAAGCTTCAGCGCCCTCGGCGGTTTCGGCGACCTGAACTCGGATCGCTTCAACGTGACCGCTGCGGCGAGCTACTACCGCGACAGCGGATCGACGCTGGCGGATCGCGACATGACGTCGGGCCAGGATTTCACGCAGTACGCCGGTGGTCTCGCGGCGCCGCTGGGTCCGAACCAGCAGTCGTACTGGACCACGCCGGCCGGCAACACGGCGCTGAATCCGTGCCCGCCCGGCAGCACGTCGGCGAAGACGGGCGGTGCGGCGTGCGCGTACAACGTCGCGGCCGGTACTTCCCTGACGCCGGCCGTCACGCGTTTGAACGCGAAAGTGCGCGGCACCTTCAAGATCGACGAAGACAAGGAAGCGTACGCGGGCTTCTGGGTGAGCCGCGACGAAAACGTGCAATTGCAGGGCCCTGCATCGCTAACCGCCAATTCGAACGTGTTCACGCCGTCGACCGGCTCCGTCGCTCCGCTTTCGCGCACGGTGTCGGCGTCGAATCCGTTCAATCCGTTCGGCGTGGCGACACCGATCAATCTGACGTTCCCCGGCAACGTTAGTGTTGCGGATACCGTGTCGACTTTCTGGATGGCATCGACCGGCATCAAGGGTTCGTACAACTCGGCGGCGCTGGGTAGCTGGGACTGGTCCGCCGATTACGGCCATTCGCAGAGCACGGTCGATACGAGCTACTCCAACCGCCTGAACGTGGCGGGCGTGGAGAACATGCTGGCGAACGGCTCGTATAACTTCGCGAACCCGGGCTCGACGCCCAACGGTCTGAACGGCGTGTTCAGCGACGACTATCAGCAAGCGATTTCGAAGGTCGACAGCGTCACGGCCAAGACCTCGACGTCGAGCCTGTTCAGCCTGCCGGCCGGCAATGTCGGCTTGGGCTTTGGTACGGAGTTCCGCCACGAGTCGTCGGTGATCAACCCGCAGACGCTCGCGTCGACAGGCATTAGCGCGCCGGCGAATGTGCAGACCGTGGACAGCTCGCGCAACGTGGCGGCGTTGTTCTATCAGATCGACATTCCGATCATCCACAACCTGACGTTCACGCAAGCGTCCCGCTACGACCACTACAGCGACTTCGGCGGTGCTTTTTCGCCGAGCTTCGCGCTGCGTTATCAGCCGGTGCGTATGCTGACGACGTTCGCCTCGTTTAGCCGCGGTTTCCGCGCGCCGACCGGTGTCGAGAATTCGCAGGCGGTTTATCTCGGTCACCAGAACCTGGTGGATCCGAACGATCCGAGCGGCGTGCCGACCAAGCATTTCACGACCGAGCAGACCACGGGTAATCCGAATCTGCAGCCTGAGCATACGAAGAACTACAACATCGGCTTCCAGTTGTCGCCGGACGCGATGACCGACATCGGTGCGGCGTTCTACAAAGTGCGCATCGACGGGGTGATCGGGACGGCAGATCCAAACGCCGTGCTTCAGCAAAACAATCCGTCGACGGTGGTACGCAATCCCGACGGCACGATCCGCTATATCGTGCAGCCGTTCGTCAACCTGGGCGCGCTCGATACCGACGGCTTCGACATGAACTTCCGCAAGGCGGTTCGTACGACCTACGGTACGTTTACGCTGTCGGGCGACTGGGCGTACGTGTGGCATTTCAAGCTGCACAGCCCGGGTTCGGCGCCGCAGGACTTCGCGGGTAACAATCTCGCCCTGCTGCAACCGTTCGGCGCAAGTAATCCGCGCTGGAAGGGCAATACCACGTTGACGTGGGATTTCCACAACCTGACGACGTCGTTGACGTGGCAATACACGGGTCCTTATACGAACGGCGTGTCGGCAGAGTTCGGCGATGGCGGAACCGGGTCCGTGGCGTCATATAGTCAGTTCAATCTGGTGGCGAGCTATCGCGGCTTCAAGCATTGGACGATCTACGGCGGCATTACGAATCTGTTCGACAAGCGGCCGCCGTTCGACGTCGAGTGGCAAGCGACGCCGGACATTACGGGTTACGACCAGTCGCTCTACACGGACCTCGGCCGTTTCTTCCAGGTCGGCGCGACGTACCGGTTCTAATGCGTTGATCGCAGTGTTACCGACTGGCTAGCCAGCCCAACAAAGCGCCGCTTCTTGCCCATGTTTATGGGTGAAAGCGGCGCTGACCATTTCAGGCCTCGCATCTCGCCTTGGCCGCAGCTTCGCGTTAACCCTTCCGCTTCACCAACATTGACTTAAATTCCCGAATTTAAGTCCCGCAATCGCTCCCTCGTCTTACTACTATCCGAACACCCGCCACGCAAAACCCGCGCTCCCGCGCGCATTCCCAACGTCCGCCACCATGCAAGCTCACCGAGCCCTGCCATGTTGAAGCGCAGAACCTTCCTGCTCGGCGGGGCCGGCGCAATGGGCGCGCTGCTGGTCGGCTGGTCGGTGCTCCCGCCGGCTCAACGCCTCACGACTTCCACGCCGTTACCCGCGGAAGGCACGCAATTGCCGTTGAATGGCTGGGTCAAGATCGCCGCCGACAACAGCGTGACCATCATCATGTGCAAGGCGGAAATGGGGCAGGGCATCCACACCGGCCTCGCGATGCTCCTCGCCGAAGAGCTCGACGCGGAGTGGTCGCAGGTGCGCGTGGAGGATGCGCCGATCGACAGGATCTACAACAGCGTGCAGAACATCGTCGACGATCTGCCGTTTCGTCCCGATGACGACAGCGCCGTGAAGCGCGCGACGGTCTGGATGACCCGCAAGCTGGTGCGCGACGCCGGCACGATGATGACGGGCGGTTCGTCGAGCATCAACGATCTGTGGACGCCGATGCGCGAAGCCGGCGCCTCGGCGCGCGCGATGCTGATCGGCGCGGCGGCTGCGCAATGGCAGGTGCCGGCCGCCGAATGCCGCGCGGAAAGCGGCGAGGTGTTGCATCCGTCGGGGCATCGGGCGAGCTTCGGCGAGTTGTCTTCGCTGGCGGCGCAGCAGCCGCTGCCGCGCAACGTGGCATTAAAAGATCCGGCCAACTTCAAGCTGATCGGCAAACCGGTCCATCGCATCGAGGCCGCGTCGAAGATCAACGGCACGGCGCGCTTCGGCATCGACGCGCTGCCCGACGGGCTGCTCTATGCGAGCGTCGTCATGTGTCCCACGCTGGGTGGAACAGTCGCGCATTTCGACGCCGGGCCCGCGGAGAAATTGCCGGGCTTCATCAAGGCGTTCGCCGTCGCGCCGTACAACGGTGGAACCGGCGGCGTCGCGGTGATCGCCGACAACCCGTTCCGCGCGATGAACGCCGTCACCGCCGTCACCGTCGATTGGAACGACGGCGACGCGGCGCACATCTCGAGCGCGGATGTGCAGAGCCGTCTCATGCAAGCGCTGGACGACGGCGACGGCCACGCCTACTACCGCCTCGGCGATATCGACGCCGCGTTGAGCGGCGCCGCGCGCACGGTCAGCGCCGACTATCACGCGCCGTATCTCGCGCACGGCGCGGTCGAACCGCTCAATTGCACGGTACAGGTCGCGGACGGTGTGGCGACGGTGTGGGTGTCCACGCAAGTCCCCGCGCTCGCGCGTCATCACGTGGCCAAGGTGCTGAACCTCGACGCCGATAAGGTCGACGTGCAAACGCAGTTGATCGGTGGCGCATTCGGCCGGCGTCTCGAACTCGATTTCATCGCGCAGGCCGCAGTGATTGCGCGCCAGGGCGGTGGGCGTCCGGTGCAGACCATCTGGTCGCGCGCGCAGGATTTCACGCATGATTTCTATCGGCCCGCCTGCGTATCGCGGCTCAAGGCCGGTCTCGATGCGCACGGCAAGCTGGTCGCGTGGGACAGCCTGTCCGCGGGTCAGGCGATCGTGCCGGAATCGCTCGCGCGCTACTACGGCGTGCCGCGTATTCCGATCGACAAGACCACTTGCGAGGGCGCGTTCGATCAACCCTACGAGTGGCCCGCCGCGCGTGTCGCGCACAAGATCGTCGATCTGCCGGTGCCGGTCGGCTTCTGGCGTTCGGTCGGCCATTCGCATCAGGCGTTTTTCACGGAGAGTTTCACCGACGAACTCGCCGCCGCCGCCGGCCGCGATCCGATTGCGTTTCGCGCCGAACTGCTCGCGCGGCATCCGCGTCATCTGGCCGTGTTGAAGCGGGTTGCCGCGTTGTCGGAATGGGGGCGTCCGTTGAGTCATGCCGCCGACGGCGCACCGCGCTCGCGCGGCGTCGCGCTGCACGAGGCGTTCGGCAGCGTCGTCGCGCAGGTGGCGGAGGTGTCGCTCGGGCCGGGCAAGCAGATTCGCGTGCATCGCGTGGTTTGCGTGATCGATTGCGGCTTACCGGTGAATCCGAATCTGATCCGCCAGCAAATGGAGAGCGCGATCGTGTTCGGCCTTTCGACCGCGTTGCAGGACGAAATCACGATCGTCGACGGTCAGGTGCAGCAGAAGAACTTCGTGGATTTTCCGGTGGTGCGGATGAACGATTGTCCGACGATCGAAACCGAGATCATGCCAAGTCAACTGCATCCGCAAGGCGTCGGCGAACCGGGCGTGCCGCCGGTCGCGCCGGCGGTGGCGAACGCGGTGTTCGCGCTGACGGGCCAGCGTCTGCGCGCGTTGCCGCTGAAGCTGACGTAACGCGCGGCAAACTCAAGCACACCAAGGTCAGGCATGACGAGGAGACCCGCATGGGATCGCTAAACATCAACGGCCGCGCGGTAGCGGTACAGGCCGAGCCGGATATGCCGCTGCTGTGGGTGCTGCGTGCCGAACTCGGCATGACCGGCACCAAGTTCGGCTGCGGCGTGGGCATTTGCGGCGCGTGTACGGTTCATCTGGACGGTAAGGCGAGCCTGTCATGCCAGACGCTGATGTCGAGCCTGCATACGCAGAAGATCACGACGATAGAAGGCGTGCAGGGCGCAGAAGCGCAAGCGTTAAAAGCGGCGTGGATCGATCTCGACGTGGTGCAGTGCGGCTATTGCCAAAGCGCGCAACTCATGGCGGCCTGCGCGCTGCTCAAACAGAAACCCAATCCCACGGATGCCGATATCGACGCGGCCATGTCCAACATCGTTTGCCGTTGTGGCACGTATCCGCGCGTGCGGGCGGCGATTCATCAGGCGGCGAAGCGTCGGCCGGCATAGCGACAGCGACGTGTTGACGCGTTCGCGTCGGTTTTCGCCGCCGCGTGCGCTCAGTTAGCGAACATTTCCACCACGGCAACCACGGCCGTAAAAATGCCGATACATCCGCCCAATGTGACTGCGCCTTGCATGAATTGCGACATACGTGACCCTGTTGCGTGAGTGATTGACGAAGAACATTTAACCCGAAATGAAAGCTTAAAGAAAGCTTATCAAAAATAAAACGTAAGCGAATTCGGGCTTATCCCAGGGCGCGGTTTGCCGCGAGCACACCCCAATAGGACGCTTCTTCGAACAGCGACATCCCCGACAGATCCGCATGCGCGAACAGCACCGGTCCGTCCGCGTCACGCAACGCGAGCAGGCCGGGACGGCTGAGGAAGCCGACGTCCGGCGTCGCCATGGCGTGGCCGCGCACGGTGATTTCCAGCGCGGTGGCGTGACGCCATAGGTCGCGGCCATAAGCGGGCAGCAGATCGATCGCCGCTTGCGTGCGCAGGTCGTCGGGATGCGCGGCGGCGAGCCAGCGGCGGGTGTCGTCGGGCGTCTTCAGATCAAGCGCCTGATACGCCGAGAACACCGAGCGCTGCGGCGGCGACAGACGAATCAGTTGATGCGTCGAGACGACATAGCCGAGACCTTCGCCGCGATAGACCACGTTGTCCCACGCGAGCGGCACGCCTTGTGCTTCACGCGGCATGCCTTCCATCAGGAAGTTGGAGACCAGCCACGGCGCACGCGGCGGCAGGTCGCGCGATGCGTCGAAACCGTACGCGGACAGATGCGGCATGACGTGCTGCGCGACAAAAAGCGGCATGGCCGACACCACGCGGCGCGCTTTCAGCACGAAGGTACTGAGCACGTTATGACTGTCGATGCGCACGCACAGCACTTCCACGCCACCCGGTTTTTCATCGACACGCGCGGCAAAGCCTGGTAATGACCACGTCGATTTGCCCACGCGCTGCGTGATCGACGCACTCAGCTTGGTCACCATGCTATGCAAGCCATCGGGCCAGGTCAGTACCGCGCCGTCTTCCGCATTGCGCGCATGGCCGCCGCGCGACGAGAAGTAGTGCAAGCCGGCCCACGCGGAGACGTGTTCATAACCGGCGCCGAAATCGTCGCGGCACGCGTAGTTCAGATACCAGTGCAGCGACGGCGCGGTATAGCCGTCGTCGAGCAACCACTGTTTGAACGAGCGTTTATCCAATGCGCGCCAGCGCGGCTCCTGCGACGACTGCGCGAGCGGAATGCAGAACACCTTGCGGCCGTCGCTGCCCACGGCGGTGCGCAGCGCGTCGGTGTAAGCGAAAAAGCGCTGCTGCTGCGCGATTTCCGCGTGATTCACGCCGAGCGTCGGCACCAAGCCGTCCTGCCATTGACCGTCGATCAGCAAGCGTTCGTCGGGTGCATGCACCAGCACGCGTTCGTCGAACACCGGCCGTGCGGTGAACGGATCGGCTTCGATCACACCGAAGTCGGCGAGCATGTCGCGCAGGTGCGTCGATTCCATCGACGGTAACGGCAGATAGTGCGCACCCTTCGGATAGCCTAGCTCGCCATAGCGGCCGCCGGCCGCATTGCCGCCGAATTCGGGCCCGGCGAGCACGACGAAATCCTTGTGCCCCGCTCGCGCAAGTTGCCATGCGCACGACAAACCCGCCGCGCCCGCGCCGAGAATCGCGATGTCGGTTTCGAGCGTGCCGGACGGTGGCGGCAAGCTGCGATGATCGCGCAGCGCATGACCTTCGCGCATGCCGGGACTGTCGATCACCGGCGTGGTCTCGATCCAGCCGGTGCGGCTGAGATCAGTCAACGAGCCGAACGCGCCCAACGCGCTCGCTCCCAACGCGCCCGCGCCCACTGCGCCGGCCGCGCCCGCAAAGAGAAAAGTGCGGCGGTCCATCAGCGCAGCACGTGCTTCCAGTCGTCGTCGAAAAGGCGGACGAGCGGCTGGTCGTTCATCTGGTTCGGCGCCATCGGCAACGCGGGCATGTCGGCGGGAAAGTGAAACATTTCAACCGCGGTTTGCGCGTCGAGCCAGCGCATCGGCTCCGAGTAATGCGTCGGGATCGTATAGTCGCGACGCTTGCCGGCAATCACGAAACCCCAGTCGCCGAATGACGGCACATAGCAGTGATACGGCCACGTGTTGAAGCCCGCCTCGCGCAACGTGTCGACGATCGTCCAGTAAGCGTGCGGCGCGAAATACGGCGAGGTGGATTGAATCACCGCATAGCCGTTCTCGGACAAATGCCGCGACAGCATGCGATACACCGGCACCGAGTACAGCCGGCCTAAACCGAAGTTGGTCGGATCGGGAAAGTCCACGACGATCGCGTCGAAGACCTCGGCGTTGGATTCGAGCCAGCGCACGGCGTCGTCGTTGATCACGTGCACGCGCGGGTCTTTCAGCGAGCCCTGATTGAGTTTGACGAGCGGCGCCGAGGTGGAAAACATCCGCGTCATGGCCGGGTCGAGATCGACCAGCGTCACCGTTTCGATGTTGCGGTGCTTGAGGATTTCGCGCACCGCGAGCCCGTCGCCGCCGCCGAGCACGAGCACATGCTTCGCCCACGGCAACGCTTCGAGCGTCGGATGAATCAGCGCCTCGTGATAACGGTGTTCGTCGCGCGACGAGAATTGCAGATTGCCGTTCAGGTACAGCCGCATGTCGTCGTGCCATTGCGTGAGCACGATGCGCTGATAGGGCGTGGTTTCGGAGAAGATCGTCTCGTCGCCATACAAGCCGTGTTCGGCCCAATGCGTGAGGCGCTCCGACAGCGCGAAACCCGCGCCGAGCAGGCTGATCACGAGTGCGGCGCGCATCAGCTTGCCCGGCACGTTGCTGATTTCGGCACGGAACGTGTGGGTGGTCCACAGCGCCACCAGCGCGTTGAGAATGCCGAACAGAAAGCTGGTGCGCAACAGGCCGAGACGCGGCGCGAGCACCAGCGGAAACAGCAGCGAGACTGCGAGCGAGCCGAGATAGTCGAAGGTCAGCACGTCGCTGACGGTGTGGCGGAACGCCTGGCGGCGCTGCTGGAACGCGCGCATCACCAGCGGAATCTCCATGCCGATCAACGCGCCGAGCACCAGCACCACCGCGTAGAGCGCCGCGCGAAACGGCGTGGACAACCACGCGAACACGCCGAACAGCATGGCCGCCGACAAACCGCCAAGTAGGCCCACTAGCAATTCGATATCGACGAAGCGGTCGAGCACGTCGTCGTCGTCGACGAACCTGGCGAGCCACGAGCCCACGCCCATTGCAAACAGATAACAGCCGATCACCGACGAGAACTGCAATACCGAATCGCCGAGCAAATAGCTGGACAAGGTACTGCTGATCAGCTCATAACCCAATCCGCACGAGGCCAGCACCAGTACCGACAGTATCAGCATGCGATTATGTTTAATCTTCATGCTGGGCACTCCGGTCCGATCTGGATATACTGGCGGCGATTTGCGCGCGCCGTCGCGACACACAAAATCCGGGAGATTAAATGGGTGATGCCTTTTCTTATGGGATTCATTTACTGTCGGCGTTTGTGCTGATCCTCGGATTCGCGGCAGTTTACCTCAAGGTCACGCCGTTCGACGAACTTGCGTTGATCCGCGAAGGCAACGTGGCGGCGCTGCTGTCCTTTGCCGGCGCGCTGATCGGCTTCTGCCTGACGCTCGCGTCGAGCATTGCGCACAACTCCACGCTGATGCTGGTGCTGATCTGGGCATTCGGTGCGATGATCGTGCAGGTCGCCACTTATGCCGTACTCACGCGCTTATTGCCCGGCATGAACCATGCGATTGAAACGCGTAATAACGCAATGGGTGGATTGATGGGCGCGGCTTCGCTGGTGGTCGGCATTATCAACGCGGCCTGCTTAACGTAAATTCACGTTTAACGCATTTTCATCTTAATGCCTGATTGGCGGGCGCCTCGCGCGAGGAGTACACGATGAGTCTCGGTTCGTTTATTCGCAAGCAGTTTGTCGACGTTCTGCAATGGACGGAAGACGGTGACGGCGTATTGGCCTGGCGTTATCCGATGGAAGACCAGGAAATCCAGTACGGCGACCAATTGACGGTGCGCGAGTCGCAAATGGCGCTGTTCGTCAACGAAGGCCGCATTGCCGACGTATTCGGCCCCGGCCTGTACACGCTGACCACGCGCACGCTGCCGCTGCTGACCAGTCTGCGCAATTGGGACAAGCTGTTCGAGTCGCCGTTCAAGTCCGACGTCTACTTCTTCAGCACGCGTTTGCAACTCGGCCGCCGCTGGGGCACGCCGCAACCCGTCACGATCCGCGACAGCGAATTCGGCCTCGTGCAGGTACGCGCGTTCGGCATCTATTCGTACCGCGTGGTCGACGTGCCGGCGTTTCATCGCGAGATCAGCGGCACGCGCGGCCTTTATACCGTCGACGATCTCGAGCAGCAATTGCGCAATCTCGTCGTGACGGCCATGAGCGTGGCGTTCGGTTCGGCCGATGTCGCGTTCGTGGACATGGCGGCGAACCAGGAGGTGCTGTCGCAACGTATCGGCCAGGCGCTCGCGCCGGTGTTCGCGCGTTACGGCGTGGCGCTCGATTCGTTCACGGTGCAAAGCGTATCGCTGCCGGACGCGCTGCAAAAGGCGCTCGACGCCCGCATCAGCGTCGGCGTGAGCGGCGATCTGAACAAGTTCGCGCAGTACCAGGCCGCGCAATCCATTCCGCTCGCCGCGCAAAACGCGGGTGGCGTGGCGGGTGTCGGCGCGGGACTCGCGGCCGGCGCGGCGATCGCGCAGACCATGACGGGCGCGCTGAATCAGACACAGTCGCCGACTCCCGCACAACCCGCGGCCGCCGCGAACGACTACGTCGACCGCCTGCAGCAACTCAAGACCTTGCTCGACAAAGGCCTCGTCACCGAAGACGACTATGCGAAGGCGAAAGCCGAGATTCTCGCGAAGCTGACGAAATAAGCGCACTCGATGTTCAGTACTTCGTGTCCACAATGCGGCGCACCGCTCGAATTCCGTTCCGCCGCGGCCGTGATGGCCGTGTGCGGGTCGTGCCGCAGCACCTTGCTCAAACACGGCGAAGCCGTTGAACGCCTCGGCGAAATGGCCTCGGTGTTCGAGGACTATTCGCCGCTGCAACTCGGCGCGACGGGACGGTATCAAACGCGCTCGTTCACGCTGCTTGGCCGAATCCAGTTGCGCTACGACGCGGGCTACTGGAGCGAGTGGTACGCCACCTTCGACGACGGCACGTTCGGCTGGTTGTCCGACGCATCGGGCCAATACGCGGTCACCACGCAGCGAGCGCTCGAAGACACCGAGACCGCCACGCTGCCGTCTTTCGATTCGCTGAGCCCAGGCGTGCCCTTCGAATTCGACGGCAAGCGTTATCTCGCGTCGGACATTCGCACCGCGCAATGCGTGGGCGGCGAGGGCGAGTTGCCGTTTCGTGTCGGCGACGGTTGGCAGGCGCGGGTCGCGGACTTCCGCTACGAAGACCATTTCATCACGCTCGACTATGCCGACGCCGATCAGCAACACGGCAAGCCGGTGCTGTATTCGGGCGAGTCGGTGGAACTCGCCGAACTCGCGTGTCAGGGCTTGCGCGACGAGGCGGAAATTCGCGAGTCGGCGGGACGCTATCGCGGCGACCTGGCGGCGTTCACCTGCCCGAGTTGCGGCGCGTCGCTCGATTGCCCGGTCGGCGTCGCGGATTATGTGATCTGCGGCTCGTGCCATGCGGGCGTGGATTGCAGCGCGCCGCAGGCCACGCTGTTTTCGAAGAAGCGCACGCTCGAAGCAATCGACACCGCGTTGCCGCTCGGTGCGAGCGCAACCTTCGACGGCGCGAAATACACGGTGCTCGGCCTGATGCGTTGCCGCACGCCGGACGGCGAATCCAGTTGGGACGAGTATCTGCTGCACAACCTCGACCGCGGATTCCTGTGGCAAGTGCATAGCGAAGGCCGCTGGGAGCGCGTGGAAGTGTTGAATCACTGGCCGATGATCAGCCAGAGCGGCCAGGTGCTCGACGACGGCAAGACCTATCGCGAGAGCGAGCACTACGTCTCCGAAGTGATTTATGTGGCCGGCGCGTTCAACTGGCGCGTGCAGGTGGGCGACAAGACGTCGATCACGGATTTCGCGTGGCGCGACTTCAAAATGACCCGCGAAATTGCCGCCGACGAAATCGTCTGGTCGCGCGCGAGGCCGTTGACCAACGGCAAGGTCGCGGAACGGTTCGGCATGCCGGAACTGGCGGCGGCCGGTGCGGCGGCGAGCCGCCGTGCGACCCAGCCCAAGACCAGCCAAAGCGACCTCAAACCGGTCAAGGAAGGTTTCACGACTGTCGGCTTCGGACCGTGGCCGTGGATCGGCACGGGCGTGATGGTGTTTGTCAATTTCGGCAAGCTGTTCGAATTCGATGGCTCGACGGTGCTGGTGATTATCGGCATCCTGGCTTTGTGGGCGCCCGAGTGGATCTGGCGCGCCTTCCACGACGAGTCGAGGTCAGCGTGAGACAGTTTTTATATGCGCTCTACGCGTTCGTGGTGATCGTCATGTTCAGTTGCACGTCGATGACGGGAAGCGGTGGGAGTGGCGGCGGCGGTTATGGCGGAACGTCGGCGCGCAGCGGTTATTCGTCGTATGGGGCGCACAAGTGAGCGGGGCGCTTCCGGTGTCGGAATTCGCGCCTACGCCTACGCCTACGGCCACGGCTACGACCACACCTGCACCGCGTGACGCGTATGGCGCGCATGTGCTGGCCGATCTGGGCGGGATCGCGGCGGACCTGTTACGCGACGCCCACGCGCTCGAATCGATTCTGGTGACTGCGGCGAAAGAGGCCGGTGCGCGCGTGTTGTCGGCGCATTTCCATCACTTCGGCGGCGAGCACGGCGTGACGGGTGTCGTGTTGCTCGCCGAGTCGCACATCACGATCCACACGTGGCCCGAACATCGCTTCGCTGCACTCGATATTTTCATGTGCGGCAACGCTCGACCCGAGCAGGCGGTCGAGCGGATCGCGCTTGATTTGCGGGCTGACGTGAAAAACCTGCGCACCTGCGAGCGAGGCATCGCGGCGCCGCCACGTTAGTGCTAATTCGCCTCAGATCAACCGCAGCGTCGACGCTTTCAACGTAGCTGCCGCGCGCGTCGAACATTCAAGCTTGCGGAACACGCTTTCCACATGCGTGCGCACGGTGCTCGGACTCATCTGCAGTGTCTTGGCGACTTCCTTGTTGCTCGCGCCTTGACTGATGTGGCGCAATACCTCCGCTTCGCGCGGCGACAGCAACGCGGCCCGCGCGGGCTTGGCGCGCTCGGCGCCCGACTCATGCCCGTCGTTCTCGTCACTCAGCAGCGCATGCACCGCGTCGGCATCGAAGCGGCCCGCCGCCGCTTCTTCATTGAGTAACGCCGCCGCTTGATCCGCCGACAACGCCGCGCGCCACGGACGCGGCGAGCGCAACGCCACCCAGCTCGCCGCTGCGGCCAGCACGCGCGCTTCGCGGCCGAGCATGCCGCCTGTCGCGCCGCGGAAATAGCCCGAACCGTCGAGCCGTTCATAAGCCTGCGACGCGATCTCCGATTCACGCGAGAGCGCACCGATCTGCTTGCCGGCGCGCGCGGTCCAGTAAGGCACGAGGCGGACCTTTTCCCACGCGGCCGGTGAAAGCCGCCCCGCCGTATTCCAGATCGCGTTCGAGACCGCCATGCGCCCCATGCCGTGAATCAGACCGGCGAGATAGGTGGCGTCACGAACGTCGTCGTCGAAACCGAGGCGCGCGCAACAGGCTGCCGCCGCTTCGGCCACGCGGCGCGAGTAGCCGGCCATCCACGGTAATTTCAGGTCGATCACGTCGGCGATGATCTCGGGCGCGGTGCCTTGCTGCATCGGTAACGCGTCGAGCGGTTTGTCGCGCCCCGCTGCACCTTGCTCGTCGAGTTCGGCGAGCCAGTCGGCGGCTTGCGCAAACGCGACTTGAGCGAGCGCGTCCGGATATTTGTGGCCCGCCTTCTGCGCGATCAGTTTTTGCGCCGCGTCCAGGCCATATACGCGGCTCAGAATTTCGAGGTCGCCCGCGAGCCCAACGAGAAATACGGCGTCAGGCACCCGCGCGCCGTCGAGTTTTTGCGGCAGACCGCCGCCGTCCCAGGCTTCGAAAATGTGCCGCAAAGCGGCTTGAGTGGCGCCCTCCAGGCCGAGCATGCGCGCAATTTCCCCGGATACCTCGCAGTGAATCTGCGCGAGCGGCGTGATCGTCGCTTCGAGCTGCCCCTGAGCTTCGGCCGCGCCACCCCAGCCTGGCCGCATGGCGAGCATCGCCTCGCGGCCGCCGATGTCGTCGCCGAGCATCTCCGAGAAGCCCGACGCGTTGGCCGTGCAACCCGACCACCGCAGCAGCGAAACTTCCTGCACGACGCCGCATTGCGCGTCGTCATGACCCGCCGCGGCCGCCAGTCGCGCGGCCAGCCAACTGGTGCGCAGCGAGTGGTCCGTGGGCTGACCCATGCTGAGATCGCCGATAAACGCCAGCGCCTTCACGGCGTCGAGCGCGCGGATTGTTGAAACGTCTGCCATAGGTATCGACCTGTTTGTCCTGTCTTTCATTTGCCGCGCCTCGCGTGAGCGCCGCAGCGGCCTTTCCGCGCCTCGGTCATTCGACCGATACAGCCGGCGGACGGATCGGCGCATCCTTCAATCCACACTCTGCCCGCTGATTTTCTCTTCCCCACAAGGACCGATAGTATGAATACCCTGCTCAAAAAATGCCTGGCCGCCGCGGTGATGTTCGGCAGCCTCCTGTCGATCAGCGCGTTGACGCCGGCCAGCGCCGCGCCCAACGACGACCTCAAAGGCAAGAACGTCGTGCTGGTGCACGGCGCGTTCGCCGACGGTTCGAGCTGGCAGAAGGTTATTCCGCTCCTCGAAGCCAAGGGCCTGCACGTCGTCGCGGTCCAGAATCCGCTCAGTTCGCTCGACGCCGATGTTGCCGCCACGCGCCGCGTGATCGATCAGCAGAACGGTCCGGTGATTCTGGTCGGCCATTCCTGGGCCGGCGCGGTGATCACGCAAGCCGGTAACGACGACAAGGTCAAGTCGCTGGTCTACGTGGCCGCGTTTGCGCCGCAGAAGGACCAGTCGATCAACGACATCCTGAAGGGCAAGCCCGCGCCTGCGTGGGCCTCCGCGTTGCAGAAGGACTCGGGCGGCTACCTGACGCTGTCGACCGACGCCATCATTCACGACTTCGCGCAGGATCTGCCGGTCGCTCAGGCGCGCCTCGTGGCCGCGACGCAAGGTCCGTGGTTCGCCGGTTGTACCGACGACAAAGTGACACAGCCCGCATGGCAAAACAAGCCGTCGTGGTTCGTGGAAACGGAGAAGGATCGCATGATTCCGGCTGCGCTGCAGGATGCGATGGCGCAGCAGATCGGCGCGACGGTGATCAAGGTCGACGCAAGCCATGTGGCGATGTTGTCGAAGCCGACGGAAGTCGCGGCCGCGATCATCGAAGCGGCACGTGCGACGAAGTGAGTGGGTTGTCTGCTTGACGCATGATGCCTCGCTCGCGTGAGTGAGGCAGTTGCCGGATAAAAAAGGCGTTGCCGGGATGTCCCGGCAACGCCTTTTTGTCTTTTCAGCACACGCTCAAGGTGCTTTCGTGGTTGTCGCGGCGTTCGGCGCCGCATTCGCCGAGGGTGCTGCCCCCACCGCACCAGGCGCAGCCGACGCCGGCATTTCCCAGCCACCGCCCAGCGCAAGAAACAGATTGACCTGATCGACCGCCACCTGGCCTTCCGCCGCCGCTACCTGCGATTTCGTCGACGTCAGCGTGCGCGTCGCATCCAGATCCGAAATGAACGACTCGCGCCCGGCGAGATACAGCCGGTGCGTTTCATCCGCCGACTCGGCCGCCGACTTCAACGCGGCGCGCAACGCATCGGCGCGTGCGTAATCGGAAGCGTAAGTGGCGAGGCTGGTTTCCGTCTCGCGCAGCGCGGTCAGCACCACGCCGTCGAACTTCGCGAGCGCCACCTGGCTCGAGGCTTCGGCTTCTCGCACACGGCCGCGCGCGCCGTTCGCGGGGAAGGTCCAGCTGATCAGCGGACCGAAGCCCCAGCGCGCGGTAGGCGACGTGCCCAGGTCTTCGAGAATCCCGGTCAGTCCCGCCGACGCGCCGATGCTCACCGTCGGATACAACGCGCCGGTCGCCACGCCGATGCGCGCCGTGGACGCCGCCAGTTGACGCTCGGCCTCGCGCACGTCGGGGCGGCGTTTGAGTAGCGCGGCGCCGTCGCCGACCGGAATCGGCTGGCGAATCTGCGGGAGCCGGTCGCAAGCGAGCACGGCCGGCGGCAGGTCGGACGGCGCGCGGGCGAGCAGCGCGGCGAGCCGGTACTGCGCGATTTTGCGGCGTGCCGTATAGCGCGGAATATCCGCTGCTAGCGTTTCGACCTGCGTTTGTCCGCGCGTCACGTCCGGCTGATTGCCGCGTCCCGCGTCGCGTAGACGGCGCGATACGTCCACGCGCTGCTTCTGCAACGCGAGCGATTGCTGTGCGATGCGGAGTTCTTCCGCCGCCGAACATTGGTCGACGTACGAGCGCACCACGTCGGCGACCACGCTGATCCGGGCGAGATCGCCGGCGGCCTGCACGGACTCGGTGTCCGCTTGCGCCGCTTCGACGCCGCGCCGCAGTTTGCCGAACAGATCGATTTCGTACGACACGCTGATGCCGATATCGCCTTCATTGGCGACCGGCAGTTTCTCCGTGAGCAGGTATTGCTCGGCTGATTCCTGCGCGCGTTCGAGCAGCACCGAGCTTTTGCCGGAGAAGCCGCCTTGCGCCTGCGCGACGCCGAGTGCTTCACGCGAACGCGCCAGGTTGGCCGCCGCGACACGCAAGTCGGTGTTCGATTGCAGCGCCTGATCGACCAGGCTGTTCAGCACGGGATCGTCGTACAGTTGCCACCACACAGCGGGCACATTCTGGCGCGACGTCAGCGCGGTGTCGGCGCCTTCGATCGGCGCATTGGCAAGCGGCGCGTTGACGAGTGCCTGCTTCGGCAGTGCGTAGTTGGGGCCGACGTTGATGCAGCCGCTGAGCGCGACGGCCAGCGGCAAGAGCGGCAGCAGCCGCAGTAGCGGAAGAGAGCGCGACAGCTTCATTGCGACGCGCCCGAGATCACGGCGGCGGATGCGGGCTGTGCGGCCGAACCGGCGGACGTAGCGGAAGCACTGCTCAACGAAGCGCCTGAAGCCGTACCCGAAGCCGCCGTTGCGGACGCATCCACTGCCCCCGCCGCATGCGTATCGGGATGCTTCTTGCCGATCGGCGACAGATCGCGCACCGATACAGTCGCCGTGCGTCCCGCGATCATGCGGAAGTCAGGGGGCACTTCGTCGAGCGCGACACGCACGGGAATCCGTTGCGCGAGCCGCACCCAGCTAAATGCCGGATTCACGTTCGGCAGCAGATTCGAGCCTTGCGTGCGGTCACGGTCTTCAATGGCGGCGACGATGCTTTGCACGTGACCGCGCAGCACGTTCGGCTCGCCCATCACCGTGATATCGACCGGCTGGCCGATGTCGATGCCGCGCAGTTTGGTTTCCTCGAAATACCCGTCGACCCGGAACGAATGCATATCGACCACCGCGAGTACGGCGCGCCCCGCCGCGACGAATTCGCCGGCACGGGGTGCGCGATCGTTCAGATAACCGTCCACGGGGCTCACGATTGTGGAGCGTTGCAGGTTCAGTTTCGCGGTGTCGATCGCGACGGTCGCGTCAGCAAGCGCGGCTTCGCCCTGTTCGACGCGCGAGCGGCTTTCCTCATAAACCTCCGCGGCGACCAGGTTGCCGAGCTTGCGGTTACGCGCGTCTTCGCGGCGCGCCTGGTCGAGCGTGGCGCGGCGCTGTTGCGCGGTGGCTTCCGCCTGACGTAACGCGAGCGTGTAGCGCGCCTGGTCGATCACGAACAGCACCTGGCCTTTGCTGACCTGCTGGTTGTCCACCACGTCGACCGACGAGATCAGCCCCGAGATATCCGGCGCGACCTGGATCACGTCCGCGCGCACGTGTCCGTCGCGAGTCCAGGGCGCGAACATGTAATAGCCGACCAGTTTCCACAGCACGAAGGCGGCGGCCACGACGACGATCAGGGTCAGCAGAATTTGACCGACGGAGAACCAGGTTTTTTTCACGTTATTAGTCTGTGCGAAACGACAACGACAAGGCCCAGCACCAGCACATAGATGCCGAGATCGAAGATGGAGCGATGCCAGACGAAGCGGTAGAAGCCGACGCGCGCGAGTACGGTGCGCAAGGCCAGGTTGATCAGATAGGCGATCAACATCAGCACGAGCACGGCCGGCACGAACACGCCGAAAATATCGATTTCACCGATCATCGCGGGAAGAAGAAAAAGGTGGAGGACGGTTCACGAGCTGCGCGCATCAGACAGCGGCCTCCGGTTCGGGCGGCGTGGGTGTCATCAGCGTGGCCGGAAACAGCGAAAGACGCAAGCCGACCAGCGCATGCAGCGCGTCGCGCAGGCGGCGCGCCGAACTTTGCGAGGTCGGGCTCGGTGCGCCGGCATTGGCGAGTCCTTGCGCGATGACGCGCGCGATGGCGGCGTCGATCGACGACATCAGGCTGTCGGGCACCGGCTCGCGCTTGCGGCGGTCGACGCAGTTTTCGTAATACGCGCGTACGTCGTCGAGTACGTGATCGATCGCGGCCGGCGCTTCGCCGGCGAGCTTGCGGGTCACGCGGCGCAGATCGAGCGCGTTGAACGCAATGCGCAGATCGCGGAAGCTTTCGATCGACGGGTGGCGATGGTCGTCGGTGGCGGCCAGACGCGGGATCAACTGCATCAGGCGGTCGAGCATGCGCGCGGCGAGATTGCGCGGATCGTCGATCGGCCGTGTCGATGCCGTGAGCGCCACGTCGGCCCAGCTCGAACGCAACAGGCGCGAGGCCGCGAGTTCGGCGCCGAACGGGCGCGTGACGCGAGTCCACAGATACGCGTACAGCAGACCGGCCAGACCCGCGAGATTGCTGTTCATGAAGATCAGGAAGTCGGCGTCGTAAGCGTCCTGAATGCTGATGAACGTGGCGGTGTTCACGGCGACCAGCACGGTCGCCAGGTTGAACTGCGGACGCGGAATCAGCGTGCCGACAAAGATGAACGGCGCGGCGAACATGATCACCAGCAACGGGAAATCATGCACATGCGGCAGCACGACGAACAGATAGACGCCTGCCGCTACCACGCTGATCGCGGTGGCCACGAAGAAGCGGAACACCATGGGCGCGGGTTCGTCGAGCGCGGCGAAGAAACAGCACGCCACCGCCGCGAGCGTCACCGCGCCGGCGCCGTCGTTCCAGCCCGAACCGATCCACAGACTGCACGCGAGAATCACCGCCGCCGCCGCCGAACCGGTCGAGAACAGCATGATGCCGCGATCGTAGAAGCGCTCGGTGCCGCCCAGCCGCCAATGGCGAAAACGCGGCCGCCACGAGCCTTCTTCGCGGGTAATGATGATGCGCAGCGAGCGGCAGTCCTGCCACACGTCGATCACCTGTTTCATGCGCCACAGTGCGTTCGAGAGCAGCGCGCCGTCCCAGTTCGCCAGCGCGGCGGGCGGTGGCTGCATGGCCGCGATGCGCACGCGCAGCGCATCGGCAGCCGTATCGGGGTGATAGCCCGCGCTGACTACAGGCATCGGCGCGTTGAACCATTTGATGACGTCGTTCAGCAGCGCTTCGAGCCCCTCGGGCCACGTCTGGCGGCCGGAGTTGTACAGCGCGATCAGCGGATCGGCGAGCGACGACATGATCGGCAGGAGAAGCTGCATGCGTCCGCGTAGTTCATGCGCGCGCGCCAGCACGTCGGGCCGGGTGTGGTCGTAGGCCAGTTGGCTCAGCAACAATTCCAGCGCGTTGATGATGGACGCGAGCCGCTGCCGCGCGCCCGAAATCGCGGACCCGGCAATGCGGCCGGACAGCGTTTCGGTGGCATAGAACGCGGCGTCGCGAAACCACGCGTCGGTACGTTCGATGATGGTCGGCGCGAGCCGGCTCGGAAACAACGCGCTGCCCACGATGCTCGCGCAGACGATACCGAGTGTGATTTCTTCGGTGCGACTCACCGCCAGATCGAACACGCCGCCGGGATTCGTGACCGACGGCAGCGCGATGATCGGCATCGTGTAGCCGGCCAGCAGGAACACATAGCTGCGCGCGGTGCGGTCGGACACCGCGAGATACAGCAGCGTGCCGGTCCATAACGCGACGATCACGCTGAACAGATACGGCGATTCGACGAAGGGCGGCACCAGCAGCACGGCGGCCGACGCGCCCAGCGCGGTGCCGAGCGCACGATAGAGCGCCTTGGAACGGGTCGCGCCGACAAACGGATTCGACACGATGTAGACGGTTGCCATCGCCCAGTAAGGTCGCGGCAGTTCGAGTGCAAGGCCGATGTAAAGCGCGATCATCGCCGCGGCGAAGGTCTTGACCGAGAACAGCCAGTCGCGAAGAGAGGGATAGACCATAAACCGTTATGCCGGATCGCCGGCGTCGTGCGCCGCTACGGAGGATGCTTTGCGTTTGGGGGATTTGCCGGCAGTCGTTTGATCCGCCCGTTCGGCCGCGTCTGATGTAAACGCTGCAAGCACCCGCAAGGTCGCCTCCAGATCGCTGCGCGACACGCCTTTCAATGCTTGCGCGCGCAACGTGACGAGTTCCTCTTCCATTTTCGCGGTGACCGCGCGGCCTTCTTCGGTCAGCACCACGGTTTTCGCACGGCGGTCTTCGGGATCCTCGTCACGGCGCATCAGGCCTGCCGCGCACAATTGATCGAGCAACCGCACGAGCGACGGACCTTCTATACCGATGTGATCGGCCAGCGTGACCTGACGCACCGCCGCGCCGAGCCGGCTGGCGGTGAGCAGCGGCGTGGCGCACGCCTCGGACACGTTGAAGGCCGCGAGTACGCCATGACTCGTGCGCCGCCATTTTCTGGCGGCCACGACCAGGGTGCTGCTAACGGTGCGGCGCAATTTATCGAGATTCGACATGGCCGGTATTGTATTTCTAAAAAATTCGTTAGCAAACTATTGAATTGCGATTTTTTTGTGACGCGACGGTGGAGGCGGCGCGGGATTTAACTGCGTGCGGTGCGTGGCGTAACCGCGTCTGGCAAGTTACGCCGCCAGCCCGAGCCGTACCGTGCGCGCCAGATCGTCCAGTTGAAAGGGCTTGCGCAGAATCGTGCAACGTTTCACCGCCAGCCCGGAAATATCCACATCCGCGTAACCGGTGGCGAGAATCACCGGCAAGTCTTCGCGCATCTTGCGCGCCTCCGCGATCACGTCGATGCCGTTCATACCCGGCATCGCGAAGTCGACCATCAGCAGGTCCGGTTTATCCTCCTTCAGACGATTCAATCCGGCGCGACCGTCCGCGGCTTCGGTGACGGTGTAGCCGAGCATGCGCAGCGACTCGACCAGCATGGCGCGCACTTCGCTGTCGTCTTCCACCACCAACACCCGTTTTTCGCCGACGGCATTTTCTTCGACGTCGGAAGCCGCTTCGTTTTGCGGCGCCACGCGCTCGCGCAACGGCAGCCAGATTTCCACGGTGGTGCCGGCGCCTTCCTCGCTGAACAGGCGTGCCGTGCCGCCCGCCTGCCTCGCGATACCGTAGACCTGGCTCAAGCCGAGGCCGGTGCCCTTGCCGATCGGCTTGGTGGTGAAGAACGGATCGAACACGCGCGAGACCACGTCGGCGGGTACGCCCGAACCGGTGTCGATCACTTCCAGCACCACGTAACGGCCGTCTGCGAGCGTTTCATCGGGCGCGGTGCGCTGTCTGACGTGAATGCTGAGTTGACCGCCGCCCGGCATCGCGTCGCGCGCGTTGATCGCGAGATTGAGAATAGCGAGTTCGAGTTGATTGGCGTCGGCCTCGGTCCACATCTCTTCGCCTTCAATCTCGTTGGCGTAGCGGATGCTGGAGCCGAGCGAGACCGTGATGATGTCGCGCATGCCTTGCAGCAACGCGACCACGTCCACGGCTTTGAGATCGAGGTTGCTGTTGCGCGAGAAAGTCAGCAACTGCCCGGTCAGTTTCGCGCCGCGTTCGGTCGCGCGTTTGACCGTGGCCGCCATGCCGCGAATGCGTTCGTCGGCACTGACCCGCGCGATCAGTTCCGCGTTGACCATGATCACGTTCAGCAGATTGTTGAAGTCGTGCGCAATGCCGCCGGTGAGTTGCCCGAGCGCTTCCATCTTCTGCGATTGCACCAGCACCGCCTGCACCTTGGCGCGCTCGTGAATCTCCGTCATCAGCCGGTTGTTGGCGGAGGCGAGTTCGTGCGTGCGTTCGGCAATCCGGCTTTCCAGCGAATCGTTCAACTGCACCAGCGCGTTCTGCGCCTCGATCCGTTCGGCCAGATGGCGGCGCGATTCGTACTGCCGGGCCCGCGCCCGCAGCGACGACGCCACCGCGCGCCGCAGTGTCTCCGAATTCAGCGGACGTTCGAGCACCACCACATTGCCGAGTTGTTCCAGCACTTCAAGTCCGCGCGCGGACCGGTGTCCGACCCGCGACGCGGCGAGCAGGATAAACGGGAAATCGGACCAGGCGGGCTGCTGCTTGAGCCAGTCGAATAAACGCGATGCATGGTGATCCGCCAGCGCTTCTTCGGCGATCAGCGCGCTGCCCGCGCCGGCCTCCAGCGCTTCGGTCAGCGCGTCCGCGTTGCGAAAAGCGATGCACTGGCGTTGGTCTTTGTGCAGCACTTCGGCAATCACATCGGCGTCGCGGCCGAACGGCGCCAGGATAAGGACGCGTTGCTCCATGACCTGACTACCTCGACGAGTCGATGACGTTGGGCGTGGCGCCGAGTAGCGCCGTACCGCCGCGATACGACGGCAGGCCGGACAGCACGCCTTCGAAGTCGCGCAGCGCCTCGCCCACTTCCACGCCGCGACTGCTGAGCCGGAATTGACGGATCGAGCGTTCGTGCGCGTTGGCGCGGCTCTTCACGGCGGTCACCGCGGTCAGCACTTCGCCGTGGTGTTCGAAATAGCGGAACAGCACGACCACGTCGCTGAGATAGCTAATGTCGATATCGCTCTGCACTTCGCCGATGATGCCGTGCTGCCCCAGCACCAGCATCGTGACGACGCCCTGCTGATTCAGATAGCCGAGCAGCTCGTGCATTTGCAGCAGCAGATAGCGCTCGCCGGGCATGGCCTGCAAATAGGCGTTCAAACTGTCGATCGCGACGTATTTGACGCCCTTGTTTTCCACCGAGTTGCGCACGTCGCTCGCGAACTCGCCCGGCGAGATTTCCGCCGGATCGATCTGGCGCAGCGTCAGCAGGCCGCTTTCCACGTGCGGCGCGAGGTACATGCCGAGCGACGTGCAACGAACGATCAGCGTAGTCAGCGTTTCGTCGAACACGTAGTAGACGCAACGTTGACCCCGCTCCAACGCGGCGATCAGGCACGACACCACCGTTGTGGTTTTGCCCACGCCCGAGGGGCCGATCATCAGCGCGTTGGTGCCCGGAATCAGGCCGCCGCCGAGCAACGCGTCGAGACCGGAGGTGCCGGTGCTGAGCACGTCGGTGAGGAAATCCGCGTGATGTTCGGCGGCAACCAGCCGCGGATACACCTGAATGCCACCCGTGTCGAGCGTGAAGTCGTGATAGCCCTCGCGGAACTTGATGCCGCGCATCTTGGCGATGCGCATGCGCCGGCGGTTGCTGCCGTAGTCGTGCACGAGGTTGTCGAGCGTGATGACGCCGTGGGCGATGCTGTGCAGTTGCACGTCGCCGGGATCGGTCGCATTGTCGTCGAGCAGCAGCACCGTGCACTCGCGGGTCGCGAAATAGCGCTTGAGCGCCAGAATCTGCCGCCGGTAGCGCAATGAGTTCTGCGACAACAGTCGCAATTCCGACAGACTGTCCAGCACGATGCGCGCGGGTTTGAGTTCGTCGACCTGCTGGATGACGCTGCGCACGGTCTCGCCCAGTTCGACTTCGGCCGGGTGCAGCACGGTCTGTTCGTACTGCGGGTCGAGGCCTTCGTCGGAGAGCAGTTCGAGAATCGTAAATTGGCTGAGGTCCCAGCCGTGGCTCTGGGCGACCGAGATCAACTCGTCGCGGGTTTCGGACAGCGTGATGTAGAGCCCGACTTGCCCTTGTTTCACACCCTCAAGTAAGAATTGCAACGCCAGGGTAGTTTTACCTGTACCCGGCGCGCCCTCCACGAGGTACATACGATGAGGCGTAAGACCGCCTCCGAGGATGTCGTCGATGCCTTCGATACCTGAGGAAAGGCGGTCCTTCTGATTGGCGGCGAGTTTGTTTGACATAGCGTGTGTTCGCGTCATTGAATGACCGGCAATTGCCCGGCCGGTACGGCGAGGGTGCAATTAATGTGCCTATGCGCCTCGCCGAAGCCGCTCCGGGCGCGAGTCGCCATGACCTACTTTTGTGCGCGCGCCATGACTAACTCAATGAAGCGCGTCGCCGCGCTGTTCTGCAGCGCCGCCGGGTAGGCCAGATGCAGGGGCGCACTCAGTCTTGATGGATTGGCGAGCGTGCAATACACGGCGCCCACCTGGTCGTAGCGCTGCATCGACGCGGGCACCAGCGTCACGCCCAAACCCGCCGCGACGAGGTTGATGCCGGACACCATGCGCGGCACTTCGCGCGCGATTCGCGGCACGAAACCGGCTTGCCGGCATGCGGCGAGGATGTCGGCATACATGCCGGGTGCGCCCGGTCGGCGGACCAGGATGAAGTCTTCCTGAGCCAGCGCTTTCAACGACACCTGTGGACGCTTCTTGCCCGCGCCTTTCAGCAGCGGATGCCCGGCCGGCAATACCACGACCATCGGCTCATCGAGCAGGAGTTGGAACGCCACGCCTTCGCGCGCGTCGACCGGCTTGCGGAGAAACGCGGCCTGAATCTGACCTGCGGCCAGACGTTCGATGATTTCCGCCGCGTTGAGCTCAGCCAGTTCCACGGCCACCTCCGGGCAGACCGCCCGGAACGCGCGGATCGCCTCGGTCGTGAACGGATGAAACGCGGCCGAGCTGGTCAGCCCGATCGAAATCGTGCCGAGTTCGCCGCGCGCAATCCGGTTCGCTTTCTCCACCGACTGCTGAAGGTCGTGCAACAGGCGTTGCGCGTCGTCCGCAAAGGCCTGACCCGCCGGTGTCAGCGTGACGCCGCGCGGCATACGCACGAACAGCTCGAAGCCGATCTCTTCTTCCAGTGCGCGAATCTGCTGCGATAGCGGCGGCTGCTGCATGGCCAGCCGTTCGGCAGCGCGCGTGAATTGGCCTTCTTCGGCGACTGCCAGAAAGTAGCGCAGATGACGCAGTTCCATGATGTTCCGTCTCCCGGCCGTGCGATTCATGCCGCCCGCTGCCATATTCAATATATATGGATGATGCGTAAAACAGGTATTTTACATTTACCACGGCCAATCCTACGATCTCGTTCATCGCATCGACCGATGCCCGCGCTGCCCCAGACGAGCCGCGCCGGTCACGTTGCGACATAAAACAAAATCGACCGGAGACGTCAGTGAAAAAACAATATGCAGTGGCCGCGTTGGCCATGGCGGGTTGCGCGGGTGCGCATGCTCAGGCCTCGGTTACGTTGTACGGCCTGATCGACACCAACGTCGAATTTCTCAATCATGCGGGCGCGAGCGGCGGCTCGCTGGTGCGTGAGAATTCCGGCGGCCTGAGCAATTCGCGCTTCGGCTTTCGCGGCACGGAAGACCTCGGCGGCGGCAACAAGGCGTTCTTTATTCTCGAAGCCGGATTCAACGGTAACGACGGCACCAACGCGACCGCCGGTGTGCTGTTCAATCGCACCGCGGCGGTGGGGGTCGCGAACGACGCTTATGGCGCGTTGTCGGCGGGCTTGCAGTACACCGCGATGTACGACACGCTGATCAAGTACGACCCGATGGTGTTCGGCCAGCAGTACACGTGGATGCCCACCACCGGTTCCGCGGACAGCTTTTCGTTCAAGGCCCGCGTGAACAATTCGGTCAAGTACGTGGGCCACTTCGGCGGTTTGACGGCGACGGGGGTGTATAGCTTCGGCGGCACGGCGGATTCGTTTCAGAGCAGCGCGGCCTACGGCGGCGCGCTCGACTACGATAGCGGCAGCTTTGCCGCGGCGCTCGCCTACGACTACCGCAATGGCGCGATCAATTCCACCGGCATGTGGACCAAATCTCGCAACTGGAGCGCGTCGGCGCGTGAACAGATCGGCGACCTTACCGTGTTGGGCGGCTATGAGCACTATCTGTACAACCCGACCAAGGGCCCGACGGTGTCGTCGGCATTGTGGTTCGGCGGGGTGCGCTATCTGATCGGGCCGCAATTCCGCGTGACGGTCGCCGAGTATTACCAGAGCAACAAGGCGGCCAACGTGTCGAACTCGTTGATGAGCGTGCTGGGTGCGGACTATATTCTGTCGAAGCGAACCGATGTGTACGCAACCGTCGCCTACGCCGCGTCCACACGCTACGCCAACGATAAATACACGCAGGTCGGTTTGACGAGCGACACCGCATTCGGTCCGAATCAGACCGGCGTGACGCTCGGTATTCGCCACCGGTTCTGAGCATTTGGCTTTTCAACGACGGATTCGACGATGCGCCGCGTTCAAGACTCAAGACAGCGCACGGTAATCAGGAGCTAGCGGCATGACCTTTTCTCTCTCTCGACGCAACGCGACGATATGCGCCGCAGCAGGCGTGGCCATTTTGGCGGCGCTCGCGCAACCGGCGTTGGCGGCCCACGCGTACAAGGCGCATCTGAGGCCGGTCGCGGTGATCTCCGACACGCGGTTCACGATCGACACGCCGCAAGGGCATGCCGAATTTCCGCTGTATCTGTCGAAGGACTGGAGCGTCGCGCAGCCCCAGGTGACGCGTGCGGTGATCGTGATACACGGCAAACTGCGCAACGCGGACGTGTACTACCGCACCGCGCAAAATGCCCGAGACGCCGCGCACGCCGATCCCGACACCACGCTGCTGATCGCGCCGCAATTCCTCGCCAACCTCGACCTGCGCGTGCACGACGAACCCGCCGACATGCTGCGCTGGACCGGCGATGCATGGATGGGTGGCGAAGCGGCACGCGCACCGCTGCCGATCGGTTCCTACGAAGTGCTGGACGCGATCGTCGCGCGTCTCGCCGATCGCAAGCTGTTTCCGAATCTGCGGCATGTGGTGTTCGCCGGCCATTCGGGCGGCGGCCAGGTGGTGCAGCGCTACGCGGTCGCGGGACGCAACATTGCCACGCTGACCGGCGAGGGCATCGACGTGCGATACGTGGTGGCGAGTCCGTCCACCTATGCTTATTTCGACGCGTCAAGGCCCAACGCCCAAGGTGTCGCCGCGCCGTTCGACGCCGCGCAATGCCCCGACTTCAATCAATGGAAGTACGGCATGGATAACCGGCCGCCGTATCTCGACGACCGTTCGCCCGCGCAACTCGAAGCGGGTTATGCGGCGCGCCGGATCGACTATCTCGTCGGCGGCGCGGACGACGATCCCCAGCAAAGCGCACTCGACAAATCCTGCGCGGCGGAAGCGCAAGGGCCGCAGCGCGTGGCGCGCGCGACCGCGTATTACGCGTATATGCAGTCGCGTCATCCGCAGGGCTTGAATCAGAGTTTTCATATCGTGCCGGGCGTCGGTCACGACGGCGCGCGAATGCTGACGTCGGTGTGCGCGTTGTCGGCCATGTTCGGTACGCAGGGGTGCGAGCCATGAGCGAGGCAGCCTTCAATCGGCCTGACGACGCAATGGCCGGCGCCGACCCTTCGAGCGCGCTGAGCCCGGCCATGGTGCGGCGCGCGATCTTCGCGTCCGTGCTCGGCAACGGCCTCGAATGGTTCGACTTTCTGATCTACGGCTACTTCGCGAAGATCATCGCGCAAGTGTTCTTTCCAGGCGGCAGCGGGTTCGTGTCGATCATGCTGACGCTCGCCACGTTCGCCGTGGGCTTCATCGTGCGGCCGATCGGCGGCATTCTGCTCGGCATTTACGCGGACCGGGCGGGGCGTCGCAAGGCGCTCTCGCTGCTGATCATCTCGATGGCGGCCAGCACACTGCTGATGGGACTCACGCCGAGCTATGCGCGGATCGGCATCGCCGCGCCGCTGCTGGTGGTGCTTGCGCGTTTGCTGCAAGGGCTCTCGGTGGGCGGGCAGTTCGCAACTGCGTCGGCGATGCTGGTGGAGTACGCGCCGCCGCACAAGAAGATGTTCTATGGCAGCTTCAACATGTCGGCGCAGGCGTTTGCGTTGCTGCTGTCGTCCGGTGTCGGCTATCTGCTGACCACGCAGTTGACGCACGAACAACTGGTGGCGTGGGGTTGGCGTCTGCCGTTTCTGTTCGGCGCATTGGCTGGTCCGTTCGGCTTTTATATCCGGCATCGCGTGGCCGAGTCGCCTGAGTTCGAGCAGTTGCTCGAGCATCAGGAGAGGCCGCCGCGCGTCACGATCCGGCAGTTCTTCCGCGATAACGGCGATGCGGCGATCTGCGCGATGGGCGTGATCATCGTCGGGGCGGCGACGAATTACGTGTGGCACTCGTATCTGTCGGTGTATGTCGAGCGGCAATTGCATTTGCCGCTGTCTACCGCGTTGCTCGGGGCGTTCGTGTCGGGCGCGTTGAATCTGTTTCTGTTTCCGCTGTCGGGCAAGCTTGCCGATCGTTACGGTGCGTACCGCTTGTTCTATCCGATCGTGATTGCGTGGATGGTGTGCGTGTATCCGCTCTATCACTTCGTCGTGACCAATCCGACGCCGGGGCATCTGTTCATCGCGCAGATGGTCGCCACGGTGTTTCTCGCGGCGATGTCCGGCGCGCATCCGGGCATGCTCGCGACGCTTTTCCCGGTGCGTAGCCGTTCGGCTGGCGTGGCGCTGTCGTACAACATTGCAGTGACGCTGTTCGGCGGCATGGCGCCGTTGACGATCACCGGTTTGACGCGCGTCACGGGCAGCAGTCTCACACCGGCGTTCTACCTGATTTTTGCCGGTTTCGTGTCGCTGGCGATGGTGTATTTCACGCGCGCCGGGCGAGCGCACGGCAGCTTGGCGGCGAGGGCCGCCACTCATTAGATTAACCACGAGCTCATTGCATGCCCCAGCCTTTAAACACGGACGACGAACGCGCGCCGAATGAACGCCCGGTCGCGGTGGTGGCGAGCCGCCATCTGAACGTCACGACGCCGGCCGGCAGCGGCACGGTGCCGGTCTTCACGAACGGCGACTGGCTTGCGCCGACGCGCGATGTGCGGCGCGCGGTGATTCTGATTCACGGACGTTTGCGCAACGGCGATACGTACTTCGATCTGGCGCAGCGCGCCTGCGAACTGGCCGGCGGCAGCGCGGACGACACGCTGCTGATCGTGCCGCAGTTTCTCGCCAGCGCCGACGTGGAGGCGCATGCCGTGCCGCCTTCCACGTTGCACTGGGACTGGATCGGCTGGATGGGCGGCGACAACGCAGTGGGGCCGGCACCGCTCAGTTCGTTCGATGTGCTCGACGCCATTCTGCACACGCTCGCCGCGCGCGAGCAGTTTGCGTCGCTGACCGAGGTGGTGATCGCGGGGCATTCGGGCGGCGGCCAGGTCGTGCAACGTTACGCGGTGGTCGCGCGCGGCGATGCGCCGCTCACGGCGCGTGGCATTGCGCTGCGCTATGTGGTGGCGAATCCTTCGTCGTATGTGTATTTCGATGCGATGCGGCCGGGGGCGTCGGGAGAGTTCGCGACGTTCGATGCGACGGCGTGCCCGTCGTTTAATCGCTGGAAGTATGGGCTTGAGGATTTGCCCGCGTATGCGAATGGAGAGGGTGGTGAAGGTGACGCAGCGGCGTTTCTCGAAGCGCGGTATGCGCAGCGTGATGTGACGGTGCTGCTGGGCGGCGCGGATTGCGATCCGCAGCATCCGGCGCTCGATCGGTCCTGTGCGGCGTTGACGCAGGGGGAGCACCGGTTGGGGCGTGGACTCGCTTACTCGCGGTATATGGCGTTGCGGCATCCGCAAGGGTTGGCGACGCATCGCACGTTGGTGATCGACGGTGTCGGGCATGACGCCAAGGGAATTTTTGCGTCGCCGCAAGGGCGCGCGGCGTTGTTCGGTGACGGAGCGTGAAGAGGTTGTGGGAGTTTGATCGAGCCTGGATAGGCATGCGCCGTGCTACTCCTGATCGCGTTAGTGCTCCCACTTCTCGAAGGACCACGCGACATGAACAGGACCCGACACTTCCCAGCCGCGCTCGCCGCTGCCTCGTTATCTGCATGGCTGGGCATCGTTTTGCCGTGCGGTAACGCCTATGCCGACGATGCCCCCAGCCCCTGCGCGGCGCTCAAACGCATCGTGGCCGCCGCGCCGGGCGGCTTGTCCTCGCTGACGCCCGACGACGGCAAAGGCGTCGCCCAACCCTACGGCGACGACGCCCAATGTTCAGCCGGTCACGGCAGCTATCAATGCATGTGGACGCCGCACCACGACGCGGGCTCGAACGCGGATGCGCTGCAGGCCGTCGCGGCCGATGTCGCCTCCTGTTTGCCCGAGGCAACGCACGATCAGAATTCGCCTGCACGTCAGCACTTCTATGTCGGTGCGCCGGGCAAGCGGACCGAGATCACACTCGCGCCGACGGGCTCGAACAAGTTGCGGCTGGTTGTGTCGGGCAAATGATCGGCTTGGGTAGACGGCGCGTTTCCGCTTGAGCGGACGCGCGGTGGCTAGCGCGACGCCGGCCACCAGGTCCAGCCACGTCGCGAGCAGCGTAATTCGATCACCGAAAGCGGCGCGATCTCGATCTGTGGAAACACCGCGGGTGCAGCGCCGAGCACGGATATGATCGATGCCCGCAGCACCGGCGCATGCGTGACGGCGACCACGTTGCGTGTCTCGTTCGCCTGCGACGCGTGGCTCGTCCGTTCATTCAACGCTTCCAGCCATCCCCCGGTTCGCTTCACGAGTTGGCTGAACGACTCGCCCCCGTGCGGCGCGGCGTCCGGGTCGCGGGTCCAGGCGGCGAGTGCTTGCGGCGCTTCGGTCATGAGATCGGCGAGGCGCCGACTGTGCCAATTGCCATAGTTCATGTCCGCCAGATGCGCGTCAACCGTCGCCGTCAGGCCCAAGGCCAAAGCCGTTTCGCGCGCACAGGAGGCGGGGCTGACGAAGGCAGCGGCATCGTCGGGGATCGGCAGAGACGCTCGCGCGGCCTGGATTTCGGCGAGACCGCGTGGGTCGAGAGGAGCAAGTGAGTCGGCGGCGGGAAAGCGGCCTGCACGCATCGCGGCGGTCGAGGCGTGGCTAATCAGTAATAGCCGAATGTCCATACCGTGGGTTTCCTTGCGTTTACTTGCGCCTGGCGCCCGCACCGAAGCCATGCACTCGCGCGTTAGTTTTGCGTTGCCGAAGGCCGGAGTTTAACGCGTAGAATAGCGGCATTGCGAAGCTCGGAAGCCGGTGAAAGCCCGGCGCGGTCGCGCCACTGTAATTGGCATCTCCTGCCAAAAGCCAGACCTGAGCTTTGCGCACTTCCTCTGTAATCGACTATCGGGGCGCGTTACCCCAGGAGATGTCCGTCATGACTGAAGCTGTTCTCAATTCCGGCAATCCGGCTGTTGCTCAGCCCACGCCGATTCCCTTGCGCGAGTTGCTGCCGTGGATCGTATTCGGCGGTTTGCTGTTGCTGCTCGCTATTTACTTCGTTGGTGCGGAAGAGGGTGCCACCTCGCTGGTGCCCGGCATGTACGTGCATGAGTTCGTGCACGACGGCCGCCATCTGCTCGGCTTTCCTTGCCACTAACGGAGCATTGAACATGGTCGGTAAATTGTTGGTGCGCGGGATGCTTGCAGGCATCGCCGCGGGATTACTCACGTTCAGCTTCGCCAAAGTGGTGGGCGAGCCGCAGGTCGATCAGGCGATTTCCTTCGAAGAAAAAGCCGATGCCGCGAAGGGCGAAGCCCCTGAGCCGGAAATCGTCAGCCGTGAGACGCAGGCGGGCCTGGGTTTGCTGACGGGCGTGGTGACGTATGGCGCGGCGATTGGCGGGTTGTTTTCGCTGGTGTTTGCGTTCGCCTATGGACGTGTCGGCGTGGTGAGCGCGCGGGCGTTGTCCGCGTGGCTCGCACTCGGCGCGTTCATTACGATTGTGATCGTGCCGAATATCAAGTACCCGGCGAATCCGCCGTCGGTCGGCGATCCTGAAACGATCGGCGCGCGGACCGGGTTGTTCTTTTTGATGATCGCGATTTCGCTGGCGGCGATGGTGTTTTCGTTGAAGGTGCGGCGTCGGTTGGCCGTGCAACTCGGCGCGTGGAATGGCTCGATCGTGGCGGCCGTGGTGTTCGTCGTGATTATTGCCGCTGTGCAGCTTTCCATGCCGGTGATCAATGAAGTGCCGGCGGCTTTCCCGGCGGTGCTGCTGTGGAAGTTCCGCGTTGCCGCGATCGGGATGCAGGTGATTATGTGGACCACGATTGGGCTGCTGTTCGGCGCGTTGGTCGAGCGGAGCGCGTTTGTGCGGCCGATTGGGCGGGCGGCGGTTTAGTCGTTCCGGTTGGTGGTGTGCCATGCGCAACGCTTGAGAAGGCAGTCGGATCAAGGAGTTGCGGCGGTTGCAGGAAGGTTATCCACAGGCTTCTGAACAAAATCTGGGGATAAGTTTTAAAGGCGAGGCGCTGGGCACAGTCAGGATGACGGTGCGCGGCGGCCTCGCTTTTTTGCGTTTGGGGCTTTCGGACGACTTGTTTTTTCTTGATTTCCTACGCTCCGTGTAGGCGCTGATAGAAGCGCGCTGTAGTTGGCGAAAATAGAAATACACGGTTGAGAATTTTCAGATCCTCTCGTCGCTGAGTTCCTTTTAGCGTGCTTGTGCTTCATACAAGTACAACCAATAAGGATGACGATGAAAGACTACCGCGTGGTCGCGGGGCCGGTCGGGATGACGGTTCGCCTGCTAGCCGCATTCATGTTGCTCATGGTGGCGTTCGGTGCAAACGCGACCGACTGTCTCGCGCTCTACTCGCAGTCCGGTGCAACGCCGGGTTCAAAGACGTGTCGCCTCGATGTCGTGGGCAATACGCCGGGTGGGATGGGCAACTACGCGTGTATCAACGACCTCGCGCTAATTGATCAATGGTGCGCGGCGCCGGCGGGCAATGAGCCCGAGGCCAGTTGTCCCGTCGCTGATCCGGTGTACCCGGGCAATGGCGCCGTCACGTTGACGGCGACCGATTTCGTCAGCGGCGACGATCTGCCGATGCGGTTCACGCGGACGTATCGGTCGAAGTCGTTGAGTGCTTCGTCTGCTGCGATGGGACCGGTGTGGTTTCACAGTTGGCAGCGCAATCTTGGGTTGGCCAATGCGAACAGCGGTAGTGCGTCGAAGGTTCTTGCGTATCGCGAGAACGGCGAGCCCGTCACTTTCAACTGGTTTTCCGGGAGTTGGCGTACGGCGGGATTTACGGGGCTCGCACTCGTTCAATCCGGTTCGGGATGGACGCTTACCGATCTGAAGACGGATACCACCGAGTCGTACTCCGCGCAGGGCTTGCTGCTGTCCGAAAGTACGAAGACGGGTTTTGTCCGGACGTTGACCTACGACAGCTCGGGTCTGCTGACGACGATCACGCAGCATGCGGCAGGCACCGACGCGAAACAGGACATCACGCTTCGCCTCGACTATGACGACAGGCGCCGTCTGTCGCGTCTGAATGATCCGTTAGGCAGGCTGACGCAATACGCGTACGACGCGAGTGGCAACCTTGTTTCGGTGACCTGGCCCGACGGCAACGTGCACCGCTATGTCTATGACGATACCCGCTTTCGTAACGCGCTCACTGGCGAAATCGACGAAACCGGCAGTCGCATTGCGACGTGGAGCTACGACGCGCAGGGCCGTGCGACGACGGTTAGTCACGCGGATTCGTCGCTCAACGCGCAGTTCGCCTACGGCGCGGGGACGACTGCCGTCACCGACAGCAAACGTACGACGACGCTGAGTTTTTCCTCCGTTGGCGGCGTGCTGCGACCCACTTCCTCCCGCTCGGCTGATGGCGCTAAAAGCTTCGCGTGGGACGCATCAGGCAGTTTGCTGAAGGACAGCGACGAAGGCGGCAATGCCGAATACAGCTACGACGTCGCCGGCCGGCCAGCACGGATCACAAGCAAAGATGCTTCCGGGACGTCCATCACGACGATCCGTTACGCGGACGGTGCAAGTCTGCGTCCTGCGGCGATTGCGTCGCCTGGCGTCATCCAGTCGTTCGTGTACGACGGGCAGGGCAATGCGACCGGGCTGAGCGAGACACCCACGACTGACAGCACGGGAGCGAGCGGCTTCGACGCGGCGAAATCGAACGACGCGACGCGTGCTTACGGCATGGTGTACGACGCGTTCAACCGGATCACCTTCGCGCAGTTCTACGAGGCGGGGACGTTGGTTGGGCAGTGGAAAGTCACGCGCGACGCGACCGGCAACGTGTTCGGCGTCATCGTCCAGCAGGCGCTTCCGGACGGTACGGAAATGATCATGCGCGATGCCGCCCATCGCGTTCTCAACGGCTACAACCCGACGGCGATTTCTACCTGCGCTATGACCTGCGAGGGCGGATCAGCCGGTTCAAGTTCAATGAGTATGCGAGTCCGGCCAATGGCGGTCTCAGACGCGTATTCAAGGTCAGTTTCGACTATGCGCCTGACGGTCGCGTTGTGTCGCGCAGCGGGACTGTCGCGAGGAATGGCAGTGTTCTCGATCTGAATGACGGGACAGATGTTCCGATCAGTAGCGATGAAGTCGATCAGTGGATCGACAACTACAACTTTGGGGAATCGCCGGTAGGGCCGCCGGCGAATCTCCAGGGCTCGCGTCAGAGGCTGAAGGCGGCGGTGCCTGGGACATCGACGGTTTGCGGCGGGTGTCATTTTTCGGCTGGCTTGCCCGACAACCTGGCGCGCGGCGCGCTGTTTATCTGGCGGTTGGTGCATAACCCGGCGGTCAGGTATGGCATCGGGCAGGGGGCGAGAAAAGCGGCTGAAACGGTTGAGCGCATCAAGGAGATGTGCAAGCCGACGGTGAAGGATACGTCGGAGATAAACTGGGGACAAAATCCTAATCAGCTTTATCACACGTTTCGGCATCTGGATGAGGCCGGTATCCCGCATCAGCCGGTCATGGACGCCATTATCAAAGACGTGGCGGAGAATAGCGGCTTGCAGTTAGCTGTAGGTGACGGAGACACGTTTGTCGTCACTGTCAATGGTATGGCGATCGAATATTCAGCCCACCGACAGTCTGTGGACATGGTTCGCGTCGGCTCAATTCGTCTACCACGATGATCGAAACGTTCGAGGTATTCATGCAACGAATTCTAAGTTTTCAGGAGCGTCAACTCATCGAGTACATGATCTCTGTCAATGCGGCCCTATACGAAGCTGACGTACCCCGTTGGATGGCCCAACTTCGAGACTGTACGGTTCATGAGGTCAACGTTCCGTATTGCCTTTCGATCAGCCACGCGGAGCAGCGCTATAGCGGACCGGAGAGCTCCCACACGCTTGCGCGAGAATTGATCGCCGTGGACGAGGGTGTCGCGGTGCTGATCTATGCAATTGTTCACGAAACCGCAGTCGGCCCGGTTCTGGATTCTTTTAACATTGATCGGCTGGATGGCAACCCACTCGTCGTCTATCCGGAGCCCGGGGCTGGCTTGATGATCGTGGAGCGAAACAAATGGATTGGCGGTGCCGACCTGCGGCACGTCTATGGCAGACGGAGATTATGATTTTTATGTGTTCTGGAACGATGGATATCAGGTTCGGTGGTTACTGTTTGCCCGTCTGCGCGTGATTCTATCGGGATCTATATCGCGTTCTGGAGTCGGTGAACTATGCAACGACCTTTAGCAAATCACGAGCTTAAGCTACTTGAATTTCTTCTCTCCGTGAACGAATCTTTCTATGAAGACTACGTACCCCGCTGGAGAGCTCAAGTAGAAACATGTACGGTTCATGAGGTCAATGTGCCTTACTGTCTGGCGATCTGCCATGAAGATCGATTGGCCTGCGGTGGCTACACACAGTTGGCTCGCATTCTGGTTGGAATCGATGAGGGCGTGTCCGTGCTCATCTATGCTTGCGTCGTGGAAACGCGTGCCGGTTATGTCTTGCACTCCCTCGACATCGATCGTCTCGACGGAGAGGCGCTTGTTAAGTACCCGGAACCGGGTGACGGTCTCATGATCATGGAAGGAGGAAAACGTATTGGTGGAGCGGATTTGAGACACGTCTTCGGGGAGTCGGACCTTCCTCCCCACCGTAAGCTTCCCTAGACTTCGTCCCCTACCCGGATGTCGCTCTGTGGATCCTGAACAACATCACTCGCGTCGACTTCATCCACCTGAGGCAGTCGTTGCAGCGTTTAAGGTACCCATGCGACGAACTCAAAACTCTCAAGATGGCCAACCTATTGAGTTCCTGACTTCGATTCGTTTGAAAGCGTGGAGTAACGATTGTCAAGACCACTTTTCTTGCAGGAAATCGCGTTGCTTACGTTTCTGATTGAAACATGCGAGCCAATTTACGGCGATCGAATCAATCAATGGAAGGCGCAAATTCGCCAGTGTCTGGTGCGCGAGATTGGTTCTCCGTTTTACCTTGCCGTATGTCACGACGGCAGCACTGAGAAAGCCGGGTGCGACGCGCTTACTCTCACCCGAGAGCTGGTGGGTGTCGATCACGGCGTGCCTGTACTCATCTATGCGGTGGCGATGAAGACGCCAACGGATCTTGTCATTGATATGTTCAATGTAGATAGATTGGATGGTGAACCGCTTGTTGACTATCCCGAGCCCGGCGCCGGATTGAAGATTATCGAGGAAGGTAGGTGGGTCGGTGGCGCTGATTTACGTCATCTAGTTCGCCTTCCGGGATAGACGAACTGTGCGACGGCCTTTAGCAGCCCACGAACGCGAGCTACTTCATTTTCTTCTTACGGTGAATGAATCGCTTTACAGCGCATACGTTTCGCAGTGGCGGGCACAGTTAGAAACGTGCACGGTTCGTGAAGTCGATGTGCCCTACTGCTTGGCCTTCAATCACTCCGAGGAGAGATTGCCCGGCGGAGCATTTGTCCTGCTCGCGCGTGACCTGATCGGGATCGACGAGGGTGTTTCCTTGCTTATCTATGCGTATGTCGTGGAGACACGCACTGGGTACATCCTGGACACGTTCGACATTGATCGTCTCGATGGTGAACCACTTGTTGTCTATCCGCAGCCGAGCGACGGTCTGATGATCATGGAAGCGGGAAAACGCATCGGCGGGGCAGACTTGAGACACGTCTTCAAGGAATCGGATCTTCCGCCTCGCCGTAAGCTTCCCTAAGCGCAGTCGTTCATTCGGCGTCGTCTTGTGCAAAACAGATGCCTTAAAAATTTATGCATCGTACGGAGGATTTTGATGAGCCAGATGCCGCTGTGTTCGGTCGTCGTAAGTTACGAAGAAGATATTCAACAGCTGATTTTGCAAGTGGTTGAACCGGCCAAATTGGCCTCGGGCCTGGCTAAAACTTTGAGGGTGCCGATCCTGCTGGACGAATTCGATTTCAACCTTGACGACGAATTCGTCCGTCGATTTGGCTGTGGCGTGCTCACCTTGCTTGCATTGGGACAACCAGCGTTGAATGAATTCTTGACCGCTACGCGACACCCACTCGAAAGGCCGAATAGTTCGGGGGATATCGATGGTTAACCAACCACCTTATTCCCTGGTTCTTACGTACACCGACGATCCGCAAAAGTTGATCATGTAAGTTGGGGATTCAGCCCGGCTGGCCGCGCTTGTGGCCAAGGACATGGCAGTGTCCTTCTTCCTGGACGGAGACGAATTCAAGTTTGACGACGAGCTCGCGCGACAACTCGGAGTCGCCGTACTCAACGTGATCGCAAAGGGTCGACCTGCCATCAAGGCCTGCCTGAGCGTCACGCAGCACCCAATCGGCAGGCTCTAACGCCTCAACCCACCAGCGCCTGCGTAGGCGCTGGTCAACTGGATGGAAACCCCAGGCCCACCACCGCACCTCCGCCACAAAACCCAACCCCATCAACGACTTGCCCCTGTTGCCGGAACGTTATCCACAGCCTTGCAAACATTTTCTGTGGACAACTTTCTTGCAGGACTCCGACGCTAGCCAGCGGCCCTCAAACGCTCCGACTTCTAAATGCCCAATTGAACATCCGCCGAGTTTGCTGAACCGGCTGGGTCAACCGATCAAACAACTGCGCGACCGCGCCATCGAGTTGAGCCAGCGCTGGCGCCGCATCCGGAGCGACATCGAGCGCGGCAACCGACGCCTCAGGCTTTTCCAACCCACCCAACGCAGAACCCGCACCGCTATACCGCGCAATCAACGAATCCAGCCGCGCCACGATCGATGCCATATGCGCCGCTCCAACCTCCGCCGCATTAAGCGCCGCACCTTCCGAAACCGCGTCGCCGCGCCGCGACGAATCACTTAACACCCGCGCCCAATGCAGACAGCAAAGCAGCGAACCGGTAGCCAGCTCAACATCGGGATTCCACACCACAACGCGTTGCGTTTGCAGCGGTTTAAACGCAATCCGCAGATCATGCCAACTACGATCGAGCTTGCGCATCGCCGAAGTCGCATCCAAAGTCGCATCCGACGTCGCTTCCGCAGCCCCATCCGCAGCACCGTGACCATGAGCCCGCGAATAACCCGCCACCCGCACGACCTCCCGCAAAGCCGCAAGCACCGCCCCGAGTCTCGCTTCCACATGCCGCGTCGCCGCAAGCGGCATCATCAACATCGCGACCGCGAACGACACGAGACACCCCACCAGTACCTCTTCGATCCGCAGCTCGGCCAACGGCCCCATCGCGAAGCCCAGCTCGCCATAAACCAGCCCAACGAGCACGGTGATAAAAAACACGCCCGGCGCGTACGCATTCAGAATGAAGTAAGCCCAGCCGAAAACGCACACCACCATCGCCGCCACCAGCAACCCAGGCGAGCCATGCAACGGCGCAACCAGCAGCACGCTGACCAACGCACCGGCCAGCGTTCCCACGAGCCGCTGTGCGCCGCGATATACCGTGTCGGCGCGCGACCGTGTGCCGAGGAACACGACGAACGTCGTGATCACCGCCCAGAACCATCGCTCGGGCGACAGCGAGTGGCCGATCAGCATCGCGAGAAACGCGGCGGTCGTCGCGCGCGTGGCGGGCAGCCAGCAGAGCTTGGCGCGCAAATCGGCGAAACGCTGCGCTGCGGACGCAGCAAAGCGAACATCAACATCAACGCGTGAAGGCAACCCCGCCGCCCTTCCCGCACGACCTCGCTGCGCCATCTCCCTAAGCCGCCCAATCGCGTGCCGCAACACCTCCGCGCTCGCCTGCATGCCACCCGAAGCCGGCCCCGCAGCAAACGCATGCTGCCCAGCCGCGACTTCCACTTCGACGATCCTCTCGCGAACCGTCTCGGCATCCGGCGGATTCAGCAACGCCAGTTGCTCCTCAAGCGACAGCGCCGCTTCATTCAACGACGAAAGATTCGCCGCCCCCGGCGCATGCAGCAGACGCGCCGCACGCAACGTAACCGTATGCACGGCCAACCGGAAATTCGCCGTGACCCGCGTCGGCACCAGCACGCGGCCGACCAACGTCACCATCACCGGTCCCAACGCGGACAGCAACAGCGACATCACAAGATGCTGCATCGAAGGATGCAGATACAAGCCCAGGTAAAAACACACCACGCCCAGCATCGCGCAGCCCAACGCGCGCGGACCGCACGCCTGGCAAAGCATGCCGACGAACATCACGACGAGAAAACCCGCATCGCCGGCGAGCGGAAAGCGGCTCAGCACGCTCGCCGCGGCGAAACACGCGCACGAGCACAGATAAAGGTAGAAAAGGGTGCCGCACCACGCGGACCGTCGCGCGTCGCGCACGAACAGCGGCGCGACCATCGCGAAGAGGATGCCGGGCGCAGCGAGGGTGATGGGCTGATGGTAAGACACGGTCCACGCGATGCCCGCCACGCCGGTCAGCAGGCAGGCAAGCGCAACGCGCAACGCGTTATGGAGGCGGACGAGTCCCGGGTCCGCGGCTAGCAGACGGTCGGCGACGCGCGAAAACGCGGCAGCAATCATGATCGATGATATCCAGGCTAAATGGCCGCCTCCGGCTTTTGGCCGATTGCGACAGGGCGGGCACGCGGCCCGCCACCTACGTATCGCCGAACTGGGCTGTCATGCCGGGATCACCGGCCAATAGCCCCGTCCGACGACGGGCGATAACACCCGAACAGGCACACCAAAACACGCTGCAAAGGGTGGTGCAGCGCATCCGGTGGGTTCGGGTTTTCCCGGATGATACCTGGACAAAATGACGCTTGTCGAATTTTTGCGGCAGCGCAGCACCGCGCCACGTCAGGTGGCGTCGTGGAAAATCACCCCAAGCGTATGCCGCTGGCCCGAGCGCAGGCGGCTCACGCCATGCCGCAGATTCACCCGGTACGGGCCGCGCGTGCCTTGCACCGGCCGGTGATGCACCGCGAACACAACCGCGTCGCCCTTGCGCAGCGGCACGACTTCCGCGCGCGACTGCATCCGCGGACGCTGCTCCGTCATCACGAATTCGCCGCCGGTGAAGTCCACGCCCGGCTCGGACAGCAGAATCGCCGCCTGGAGCGGGAACACGTGCTCGCCGTAGAGATCCTGATGCAGGCAGTTGTAATCGTCCGGCGCGTATTGAAGCATCAACGGGGTCGGACGCGTCTGGCCGGCGGCGTGGCAGCGCTCGATAAACGCCGCGTGCGCGGCCGGATAGCGGACGTCGATTCCCATCGCCTCGTTCCAGCGATTCGCCACCGGCGCGAGACGCGGATAAAGCTCGCCGCGCAGACCGGCGATCAGCGACGGCAGCGGATACGCAAAGTACTTGTATTCACCACGGCCGAAACCATGCCGCGCCATCACGACACGGCTGCGGTACAACCTGTCGTGCGGATAAAGCGCGGTCAGCGCATCGCATTCTTCCGCGCTGAGCAGATTGCGCAACATCGCGCAGCCGTATCCATTCAGTTCTTCTTCCACGTCGAACCAGTCGACCGCATCGACGCGCTGCGCCAGCGCGTCCGCCTCTCTCACAATCGTATTCATCAGCCATCTCCGTCCAGCATTTTTCGAGCGATGACCGAGTGTAAGCACGCGTCATCGGCCGCACACTCCGGCTCTTGCTCTTTCATTCCCATCCCGGCTTGGCTCGCCCTGGCGCATCGGTCATAGTAGGACCCTCGTTCAGCGCCAATGCGGCTACCCGGAGATTCATCGCATGTCCGACTCCCCACAGAAACTCGACGACTGGCTGTTCAAGGAAGTCGTCGTCAAAGACGACATCACCGCCTTTCCGCTCACGGCGATGGCCGCTACGCTCGACCGCGAGGAGCGCGGCATCACCGTGCCGCCGCTGTGGCATTGGCTGTACTTTCTGGAAGCGTCGCCGCTCTCCAGCGTCGGGCCGGACGGTCATCCCGAGCGCGGCGGTTTTCTGCCGCCGGTGCCGTTGCAGCGTCGCATGTGGGCCGGTGGGCGTCTGACGTTTCATGCGCCGCTCAACGTGGGGGAGCGCGCCACGCGCACATCGACCATTGCCAATATCGAAGACAAGACCGGCCGTTCCGGCCGGCTCGTGTTCGTCACGGTGCAGCACACGATCGAAGCCGGCGGCGAACTGAAGCTGGAGGAGGAACACGACATCGTCTATCGCGACGCGCCCGAGGCGGGCGGGCATCCGCCCAAAGCGGCGCTCGCGCCGGAGGGCGAAACGTGGCGCCGCACGATCGACACCGACGCGGCCCTGCTGTTCCGCTACTCGGCGCTGACCTTCAACGGCCATCGCATTCACTACGATTATCCGTATGTGACGGAGGTGGAAGGCTACCCCGGCCTGATCGTGCATGGCCCGCTGATCGCGACGCTGCTGGTGGATCTGGTGCGTCGCGAAGTGCCGGACGCGGATACGGCGTTGCAAAGCTTTGCCTTCAAGGCGCTGCGCCCGGCTTTCGCCGCCCAGCCCTTGACGGTATGCGGCAAGCTCGCCGCCGACGGCAAGACGATCGAACTGTGGGCCAAAGACCACGAAGGCTATCTGATCATGCGCGCGATGGCCGCGCTCGCCTGAAATCCGGGCATATTTCCAATAAGAAACGAATGTGACGGCGACGGTGCCTCTCCTTAACGCAGGCGCCTAGGCTCGCGCGCTCACCGCACGCCCAGCAAGCGGTGCGCAAATGATGCGCGCCATTCATGCCTGGCAAGCCTGACCGGGTTTTTCCACGATCCGCCCCGGGCAAATACGCTTGCCGCCATAAAATCCCCCGTGTATAGTTTCCGAACTTACTCTTGTTTCGCATCGGAAATTAAAGGGATTCTCATGGACGCTTCGACCATCCTCGCTGACCTCGGCATTGCCCAGGCGGCGCAAGCCGGCGACATCGCGGTTCATTCGCCGATTACCGGCGAACTCATCGGCCGCGTGGCCAGTAACACGGTGGCGGAAGTCGACACGGCCCTCGCCCGCGCGCAAGAGGCTTACACCGCCTGGCGCAACGTGCCGGCGCCGCGTCGCGGCGAACTGGTGCGTCTGCTCGGCAACCGTCTGCGCGAAAAGAAGCACGCGCTCGGCAGCATCATCACGCTCGAAACCGGCAAGATCCTCCAGGAAGGCATGGGCGAAGTGCAGGAAATGATCGACATCTGCGATTTCGCGGTCGGTCTGTCGCGCCAGTTGTACGGCCTGACGATTGCGTCGGAGCGTCCGGGCCATCGCATGGCGGAAACGTGGCATCCCATGGGTACCTGCGTGGTGATCTCGGCGTTCAATTTCCCGGCCGCCGTGTGGTCGTGGAATGCGGCGCTCGCGCTGGTCTGCGGCAATGCGGTGATCTGGAAGCCGTCGGAAAAGACGCCGCTCACCGCGCTCGCCGTCAATCAGATTCTGATCGAAGCGTTGCAGGAATTCGGCGACGCGCCGGCCGGCCTGACCGCGTTGATCAACGGTGGCCGCGACGTCGGGGCGAAGCTGGTGGCGGACCCGCGCGCGTCGATCGTCAGCGCGACGGGCAGCACGGAAATGGGTCGCACGGTCGGCGTGGAAGTGGCCAAGCGCTTCGGCCGCTCGCTGCTCGAACTTGGCGGCAATAACGCGGGCATCGTCACGCAAACGGCAGATCACGAACTCGCCATGCGCGGCATTCTGTTCTCGGCGGTGGGCACGGCGGGGCAGCGTTGCACGTCGCTGCGCCGTCTGTTCGTGCACGAAAGCGTGTACGACAAGACTATCGAACGTCTGCAGCAGTTGTACAGCAAGGTGCCGCTCGGCAATCCGCTCGAAAAGGGCACGCTGATGGGTCCGCTGATCGACAAGCAGTCGTACGCGCGCATGCAGGAAGCGTTGCAGCAGGCCACGGCTGAAGGCGGCAAGGTGTTCGGCGGCGAGCGCGTCGAGGTGAAGGGTTACGAAGGCGGCTACTACGTGCGTCCGGCAATTGTCGAAATGCCGTCGCAAACGTCGGTGGTGCTGAAGGAAACCTTCGCGCCGATTCTGTACGTGCTGCGCTACTCCGATTTCGCGGAGGCGGTCGAAGCGAATAACGCGGCCGTGCATGGTTTGTCGTCGTGCGTGTTCACGACCGATCTGCGCGAAGCGGAACGTTTCCTGTCGGACGCGGGCAGCGACTGCGGTATCGCCAACGTCAATATCGGACCGAGCGGCGCGGAAATCGGCGGCGCGTTCGGCGGCGAGAAGGAAACCGGCGGCGGCCGCGAATCGGGTTCGGATTCGTGGAAGGCCTACATGCGCCGCGCGACCAACACGGTCAACTACTCGTCGGCATTGCCGCTCGCGCAGGGCATCGATTTCAATATCGACTGATTCGGCTTGATTCAGTATTACCGAGCGCAGTCAGTGAAAGCAGCGGCGCATTCGCGCGCCGCTGCCGCTTTATCTTTGTACGACCTCATTCAGCAATCCGTTTGCGCCGCCCGGCGTTGCAGAGCGGCCACGTTATTCGTGGAGTAAGACGTGAGTTCCAAAGTCGTTATCGTCGGCGGTGGGGTAATCGGCAGCTCGATTGCGTATTTCTTGCGGCTGTCCGATCCGACAGTCAGCGTGACGGTGATCGAACGCGATCCGACTTACGCGCGCTCTTCGTCGGCGCTCTCCGCGGCGTCGATCCGTCAGCAATTCTCCACACCGCTTTCTATTCAGATGTCGCTGTTCGGCATTGAGTTTCTGCGCGCTATCGGCGAGCGACTCGAGATCGACGGCGCGAAACCGTCTATCGATCTGCACGAAGGCGGCTATCTGTTTCTTGCGACGTCGGCTGGTGACGCGACGCTGCGTGAAAACCACGCGCTGCAAAAAAGTCTCGGCGCCGATATCAGTCTGCTCGACCGGATCGAGTTACAAGCGCGCTTTCCGTGGCTCAATACGGAAGACCTCGTGGCCGGCGCGTATGGCGAAAGCGGCGAGGGCTGGTTCGACGGCTACGGTCTCGTGCAGGCGCTGCGTAAAAAAGCCCAATCGCTCGGCGCGCGCTACGTGGCGGCCGACGTCACCGCGATTCATCGCGACGGCAAACGCGTCACGCAAGTGCAAACCGCGAACGGCGAAACCTATCCGTGCGACGTGGTTGTGAACGCCGCCGGCGCCTGGTCGCGGCGCGTGGCGGAAATGGTCGGCATCGACATTCCGGTGTATGCGCGCCGGCGCAGTATTTTCAACGTCACGTCGCCGGGGCAACTGGAACGGTGTCCGTTGCTGATCGATCCGAGTGGCGTGTATTTCCGCCCCGAAGGCAAATCGTTTATCTGCGGCACGTCGCCTTCGCCGGAAAACGATCCGGACGATCTGCCGCTCGACGAAGTCGATCACGCGCTATTCGACGACGTAATCTGGCCGACGCTCGCGCACCGCGTGCCGCAATTCGAAGCCCTGCGTGTGCAGAATTGCTGGTCCGGTTACTACGAATACAACGTGCTCGATCAGAACGCGATTATTGGCTATCACCCCGACGTCGATAACTGTATTTTCGCCAATGGCTTTAGCGGTCATGGTTTGCAACAAGGTCCGGCAACCGGGCGCGGCATTAGCGAACTGATTTTGCATGGCCGTTATACGTCGCTGGATCTGGGTTCGCTGAGTTTCACGCGGGTGCTTGAAAATCGCCCGATTGTGGAAAAGAACGTGGTGTAACGCCATGCATGGATGACGCAGCCGGATAATACGGCGACGAGTTGATGCGAAAAGCGCAATACATGGTGCGTAGAACTCGTTTGCCGCTCACGCGGACGACGGCCACAATCGACGCCGTTCTTTCCCCGGCAACTGAGTCGGCAAACCAGCCGCCAAACCCAACGGCCCGTCACCATGTTCGCATTCACTCCCGCCTTCGAAGCGCCCACCGGTTCGCCGATCCGCGAGCTGTTCAAGTATCTGGCGCAGCCCGGCATGATCTCGTTTGCCGGCGGCTATCCGGCCGGCGATCTGTTCGATCGTGAAGGGCTCGACGCCGCGGCGGCGCGCGCGTCGCAACAGACCACGCTGTGCCTGCAATACGGCCCGACCGACGGGCTGCCGGTCCTCAAGGAACAACTCGCCAGCCTGATGACGCGCCGCGGCACGCCGTGCGCGCCGCAGGACCTGCTCGTGACGACCGGTTCGCAGCAAGGCTTCGATCTGTTGCTGCGCGTGATGGTCGCGCCCGGCGATGTGGTGCTGGTCGAACAGCCCGCTTATCCGGCGACCTTGCAGGCGTTGAAACTGCAAGAGGCCGACGTGGTGACGGTGCCCGTCGATCACGACGGCCTCGACGTCGCCGCGCTCGCCGCACTGCTCGAAGCCGGCACGCTGCGCCGCGCGCCGAAGCTGCTGTACACGGTGCCGACCTTCGCCAATCCGACCGGCGCGACCTTATCGCTCGAGCGCCGCACGGCATTGTTGAAACTGGCGGCGCGCTACCGCTTCCTGATCGTCGAGGACGACCCCTATGGCGACCTGCGTTTCAGCGGCGCCGCATTGCCATCGCTGCTCGCCTTGAGCGCTCAGGTGCCGGGTTCGCGCGACTGGGTGGTCCATTTTTCCAGCCTGTCGAAAATCGTCGCGCCGGGTTTGCGCGTGGGCTGGATGATCGCGCACGCGGAGATCTTGCGACGCTGCGTGGTGGCCAAACAGACCGTCGATCTCTGCAGCTCGCCGTGGACCCAGGCCATCGCCGCGGAGTATCTCGCGCAGGGTGCGCTGGAACGTCATTTGCCGCGAATCGTCGACGCTTATGCCGTGAAATGCCGCACGTTGTGCGATGCGCTGGACACGCATCTGTTGGAGCATATCGCCTTGCATCGTCCTGCAGGCGGCATGTTCGTGTGGGCGCGATTAAAGGCCGGCCAGAATGCGACGGATTATCTGCATGCCTGTATCGAACGGAACGTGATGTTCGTGCCGGGCGTCGCGTTCTATAAAGACAATATCGATCAGGCCGCACTGCGTCTGTCATTCGCCGCGCCGGGCGTCGCCGATATCGAAACCGGCGTGCAGAGAATGAAGCAGGCGCTGGATCTCGTTTGACGGCGACCCACGCGGTATTCACAGAAAAGCAGTCAGGTCAATACTTGAAATAACCCGGCGCGCAGCGTATGCGAAGCCGGGTTTTTTTATGTGGGACCTAAATCTCAGCGAATTAGCATGGAAACCGATTCTCCGCCACGCCTGTATGCGCGTTCGAATATCTTAATGAATTGCACGCGCCTTTTCGTCAAACTCCTGAAACATGGCGAACTCATGGCGAACTGTTAAATAGAAAGATACAAAGCACCACTGGTTTTCTGCAAAAAATATCGGTTATGATCGCTGCCTTCGGCGATTGATCCGGTTGGCTTAATTCGCCGGGCATCCAAGTTAATACCGTCGCATCGAACCAGAAGAAATCAGATGAAGATGTCGCGCAAAAAGATTGCAATCCTGGTAGTCGGTCTTCTGATCGTGGCCGGCGTGATCATTCAGGCGATGTGGCGTCCATTCGGGCATCGCAAAGCCACCGGGGCCGAAAATAGCGAAGTCGTTCTCGACATTCAGCATCCCGATGCGGTGATCGATAGCGAAGCATTGTCCCGCTTGCCGCGCGACATTTTGCGCGTGCCGTTATTGCATGACGTGCTGACCCAAGACTTCGTCGACTACTACGAATCGAATAACACGCGGCTGTCCGCCGAGGGCGCGCTGCGGCGTCTCGCGTTCGAGCATCAACTGGATTGGCGCGACGAACTGATCCGCCGCGTGTTCGACGAGCCCGCGCATGTGCTGCTGTGGCGCTCGCCCGACGGCCGCCTCGGCTACTGGGTGATGTCGATGCATCGCAACGGGCTCGCCAAGCTGCTGCAAGGCTACGCGAACGTCGCCGCGAGCGACGCGCAACTGAGCCAGGTCGCCAAGCTCTCCGGCGACGTGCCGGTCTACGCGTTGAAACTGGCGGTGGGCCGCACGCTGCTGTTCGCGACCAAAGGCGATCGCCTCGTGGTGATCTCCGCGCCCGGCGTGCTGCTCGACCAGAAGGGCGGCGTGCTCGGTGAGCGCGGCGACGCGGTGTCCGAGATGCTGTCGTCGGGTCGCGACGACGCGGCGAGCGCGTACCGGCTCGACGCCCCGGGCGACGCGCCGAAGGGCCACCGGCTGGTGGTGTCGGCGAATTATCTGTCGTTCGGTTATCAGGCGTTTTTCTCGGGCATCGACGCGCTGCGTTTCGATTTCTCGCCGAACGGCAATGCGGCCGCGAGCTGGCAAACCTCGGCGCTGATCGAGCCGGGCAAGTTGCCGCAACAGTGGAACAGCACCGACTTGTGGCGCGCGCTGCCGGCCAATGCCGCGGCGTGTACGAGTTTGCCGGCGGACTGGAAGGAAGCATCGGGTCTGTTGGGCAAGGTTGCCGACGGCGGCGAGGACAACGCGGCCGCGATCGGCGATCAGCTTGCCGGCCCGGCGGCGGTGTGCTGGTACGCGAAGTCGACGCTGGTGGCGCCGGTGTTCGTCGCGCGGGTGAAGACGCAGGACGCGGCCAGCATCGCCGCTCTGAAGACCGCGCTCGGCAAGACCTTCGGCAATGTGATCGGCGCTTATGAAGCGAAGGCGGCCAAAGCGGACGGCAGCGACACCGGCTATCGGCGCCTGCCGGTCACCACGCACGATCAGGGCGCCGACGTCAGCGTGTGGCAACGTCCGGTGAGCGCGAACGCGGGGACGGCGTTGACGAGCAAGGCGTCGTTCGCGTCGCAACTGTCGGCGGAACGCTATTTCCCGGTGACGCTCGCGCTTGCGCACGGCTATGTGATCTTCTCGCCGGACGGCCGTCTCGTCGACGATACGCTCGCGGTGCTCGACAAGCGCTACCCGGCACTTGCCGACACGCTCGCACCGCAACGTCTGCCGCGCACGATTCTGACGCTGACGCCTTCGTCCGCCGCCGCGCTGATCGAGCGCGAAGCCGGCGCCGCGTTGCCGGCCGATCAGGAAGCGGTGTTCCGCAATGCGTCGCGCACGCATCTCGTGCCGAAGCTGCATGCGCTCGCGCATTACCCGCCGGTTTCGTTGAGCCTGCCGCAGAATCTGCCGGGTTCGACAGGCTGGGTGCCGGTCGAATGGTGGTTCGATCGTGCGAAGGGCGGCGCAGGGGCGGACACGAGCGCAAAGGATGCGCCGGCGGATCAGCCCGGCACCGAGGGCGATTAAGTGCGCTCACTTCGCGTCCCCAGCGCGTCGCGTCGCGCGTGGTTCGCGCACGCGGCCTCGGCGTTCGTGCTGAGCGGCCTCGCGCCCTATGCGCACGCCCTCAGCAGCACCACCGCCTCGCCCGATCCCGACGCGCTTTCGCCGCAACAATCCGCCGCCTTCCGCGCGTGGTTCGTGCGGATCGTCGACCAGCAGATGCGGCGCGGCCCTACGCCGCGCTGGACGCAACGCGACTGCGCGGGCCTCGTGCGCTTCGCGGTCGGCGAGACGCTTAAATCGCACGACACCCGCTGGCTGCGGGCCAACGGCATGACCAGTCTCGCGGACACCGGCAGCCTGCCGCCGGAGCTGCAACTGTCGGCGTCGCAGCGCACGCTCGCCAATCGCTGGACGCAACTCGACGGCTCGACCGGCGCGTACGCGTCGGCGATCGCACTGATTCAACGCAACAGCCGTTTTGTCTCGAAGGACGTCAACCAGGCGCTGCCCGGCGACCTGCTGTTCTTCGACCAGGGCGACGACCAGCATCTGATGATCTGGCTGGATCGCTACATCGCTTATCACACAGGCACCGTCACGCCGACCGATACCGGTCTGCGCGCCGTCGCCGTTTCCGACCTGATGCAATGGAAAGATTCCCGCTGGCAGCCGCTCGACGGCAATCCGAATTTCGTTGGCGTGTTTCGTTTGGACTTTTTGACACCATGAACCGAATGAACTCCGTCATGCCATCGAATGGTTGGTTGGCTCGCGTGCGCAGTGGCGCGCGCAGCCGCGCGGCCGTTACGCTGGCCGCACTGCTTGCCGCCATGACCCTGGCGCTCGCACCGTCCGCTTATGCCGACGACAACGCGTCGGCAACCAGCGCCGCCGATACCAGCATCGCCGCGAATCCGACCCTGCAGGCCGCGCCGAGCAGCAACTTCAGTTCGCAGAAGGTCGACGGCCAGCCGTTCTTCCTGCTCTCGGACGCGAGCTTCGGCAGCGATCAACTGGCGCAGGTGCGATTGGAAGCGCCCGGCCGCGAGTACAAGGACGCGCTGCAGGCGTATGGCGGCGCGGACATCGTGGTGTATCGCGTGGCCAGGCCGCTCGACTTTCTGAAGGCGCAAAAGAATCTGCATCGACTGAACGTCGCGCCGAATTACCAGGGCGAAGGGCTCGCGAATACGCTCGCGTATCTGTGGGACCGCTGGTTCACCGAAGCGCGCCGCGCGTGGCAGCGGGTGTTGTCGTTCGCGACGCGCAGCAAGGCGACCGAAGCGGCGCCGCAATTCAAGCTCGGCGAGCAGACCGGTCGCGCGACGCAGTTCGAGCCGAACGCGCAATTCGCGCCGCTGAAGGGCTATGACATCGTCGCGCGCTTCCGCTATCCGATCTGGGACGCGAAAGTGATCGAACCGCCCAAGGGCGTGAATCTGGAAGGCAGTAGCAGCAACTTTATCGAAGCCAGTTCGGGCAACGTGATGATTCCGGTCGGCAAGCTGCCGCCGGGGCTGTATATCGTCGAGGCCGTGATCGGCAACTATCGCGCGCATACGCTGCTGTTCGTGTCGGACACCGTGGCGGTCGTCAAAGCGGCGTCGAGCGGCATGCTGGTGTGGACCACGCGGCGCGATAACGGCAAGCCGGTGGCGAATACGGACGTGAGCTGGACCGACGGCGTCGGCGTTTTGCAAAGCGGCACGACCGGCAACGACGGCGCGCTGATGCTGCAACACGTGAGCCCCGAGCGCAGTTATGTGCTCGGCGCCGATCCGCAGGGCGGCGTGTTCGTCTCCGAGAATTTCTATTACGACAGCGAGATCTACAACACGAAGATCTACGCCGTGACCGATCGGCCGATGTACCGGCCCGGCGATCCGGTGCATGTGAAGTTTATCGGCCGTACGTTCCAGAACGCGACGCAATCCACCGCGCCCGCCGAAGCCGACATCAAGCTCGACGTGCTCGATCCGAACGGCGCGCCGGTCGCGACCAGCAAGGTGCATTTCGCGTCGGATACCGGTGCGGATACCGCGTTCACGCTGCCCGCCGACGCCACCGCCGGCGGCTACACGTTGCGTTTCGATTACAACGGCGACGTGTACGGCAGCGCGTTCCGCGTCGCCGAATACGTGAAGCCGCATTTCGACGTGAACCTGTCGATGGACAAGGCCGACTACGCGACCGGCGAGCCGCTTAAGGGCAAGATCCAGTTGCGTTACCCGGACGGCAAGCCGGTGCGCGACAGCAAGATCTCGGTCACGTTGCGCGCGCAGAAGGTCACGATCGTCGACGGTGAATTGCGTTATGCGGGGCTCTTTCCGGTCAAGCTCGAACAGCAGGAGTTGAAGACCGATAGCGACGGCAATGCGAGTCTCACGCTGCCGGCCGCGAAGGAACCGAGCCGCTACGCGTTGACGCTGTTCGCGCAGGACGGTGCGGCCTACAAGGTGCGCGTGACGCGCGAAGTGCTGATCGCGCGTGGCGCCACGCCGTATCGGCTGACGTCCGCGAAGTCGTTCTCGCAGCCGAAAGAAGCGGTCAACTTCGACCTGCAGGCGCTCGGTACGCTCGACCCCGCGTCGCATGCGCCGTCCAAGTGGGAATGGACCCGCCTCGAATCGCAGACGCATGGCGAAGGCGCGCTCAAGGGCACCGCCAAGAACGGCACGCTGTCGTTCCCGGTGCAGTTCGACGAACCCGGTTCGTACATGCTGTCGGTCAAGGACGACCAGGGCAATCTGCTCGCCGCCGCGAGCCATTGGGTGGCAGGCGACGGGTTGAAAGCGATTCCGGGCAGCGTCGAAATCGTGTTCGATCGCGACCGGTACAAGATCGGCGATACCGCCGAGGCGCTGATCACGTTCCCGATGCCGGTCGACGACGCGTTGCTGACGCTCGAACGCGACAACGTCGAACATCGCGCGCTGCTGTCGGCGGGCGGCGACTGGTTGCAACTGCAACGTGTCGCGCCGTCGCAATGGAAGGCGCGCATCAAGGTCGGCGCAGAGTTCGCGCCGAACATGACGTTCTCGGTGCTGTACGTGCATGCCGGCGAATTCGTGTTCCAGAACGCGGGCATTGTCGTCGCGCAGCCGCAGATCGAATTGAACGTGAAGAGCGACAAGCCGGTGTACGGCCCGGGCGACACGGTCACGCTGAACTTCGACAGCACGTTGAACGGCAAGCCGGAAGCGGCGAACCTGACGGTCAGCGTGGTCGATGAAATGGTCTACGTGTTGCAGCCGGAAATCGCGCCGAATATCGTCGACTTTTTCTATCACCCGCGCCGCAATAACGTGCGGACCTCGTCGAGCCTGTCGTTCATTACGTACGACCTCGCGCGTGCGCCGCTGAAGGGCGCGCCGGGCGGCCCGCAACGTGCGAACTACAACGAGCGCGGCGTGAAGGTGCTCGAACGGCCGCGTCGCGACGATCAGGACACAGCCGCGTGGGAAGGCAACCTGAAAACCGACGCGAACGGTCACGCCACGATGACCTTCAAGATGCCGGACTCGCTCGCGCGCTGGCGCATTACGGTGCGCGCGGCGGCGCCGGACGGCATGGTCGGTCAGCGCACCGCATACGTGCGTTCGGACAAGGCGCTGTATCTGAAGTGGAGCGGGCCGTCGCATTTCCGCCTGAACGATCAGCCGACCGTCGACATGATCGCCTTCAACCAGACGGATGCGGACATGGACGCGCAGTGGCTGGTGGACGGCGGCGGTCTGTCGCTGAATCAGAGGGTCACGCTCAAGCGCGGCGCGAACTATCTGCGCTTGCCGAGCGGCGCGCTGAAGGCCGGCGTGATCAACTCGACCTTGCGGCGCGACGGTAAAGACGTGGACCGTTTGCAGACCACGATCCATCTCGACGCAAGCGGCTGGCTCGACCTGCATCAAAACACGGTCGCGTTGGACGGCTCGAACAGGCCGCTCGATCTGCCGCAAGACGCGCAAGACATTAACGTGCGCTTTATCGGCAGCGCGGCGAGCCAGTTCATGCGCGTCGCCGACGATCTGATCAACTATCCGTACGGATGCGCCGAACAGACCTCGAGCCGCTTGATTCCGCTGGCGCTCGCGCATGATGCGATCGGTCACGGCGATAACGCGAGTTCGACGCAAGGGCTCGAAGCACTGCTGCGCAATCAGCGGCAGCGTCTGGCGATGCTGGCGGGTGTCGGCGGCACGTTCGGCTGGTGGGGAGACACCACTGGCGGCAGCGCGCTGATCACCGCCTACGCGTATTACGCGGACTGGCTCGCGAGCCGCAGCCTCGGCATCAGCCTGCCCGCCGACAACTGGCAGCACGCGATGGACGTGTATCGCGATGCAGGCGCGAAGGAACCGCTGCTGCATCGTGCGCTGGCGTTGTGGTTCATGCAGCAGATGGGCTTGCCGGTCGCTACGCCGGTCTCGGGCGTCGCGTCGGATCTGTTGAGCGATGCAGCGGCGACCGCCAATGCGCCGGCCACCGCAAACAAAGGCCCGACGTATGGCGCATCGGACAGCATCGTATTCGCGCAAGCCGATTCGCCGCGCGGCAAGCAGATGGCGATGCTGCTGATCGCTTCGATGGCGCGCGGCACAAACGCGCAACTGCCGGATGGTTTCGACGCCGCCGCGAACGCCGCACGTACCGCGTTGACGAACGATCAGACGCCGCTGGTGCAAAGCCTGCTCGTGATGACCGGTGGCGATAGCGGCGCGGCGGCGGATACGTCGGCGTTGCTGGCGAAAAGCAGCGCCGATTACCCGACGCTCGACCGCGCGCTGACGTTGTTGTGGCTGCGCAAGGGGCTCGGCGGCGATGCGCCGGTGGGCACGTTGCCGTCGCTGCAAGGCGCGGGCTGGACGCGCGCCACGACGCCGACCGGCACGCCGCTGTGGAAGTGGAGCGGCGCGAGTGCGCCGACCACGCTCGACGCCGGCGCGGCGCGGACCGACGTCAACGCGCTGGTCTCGTTCCGCAGTCACACGAGCGAGGACAGCCGTCTGAACATCACGATCGAGCGTCATTTCTACAAGCTCGAACCGCTGGAAGTGAAGGCCGATCCGAAGAAGGGCGAAAGCGCCGAGAGCCAGTTGGGCCGCGCGACGTTCACCGCGAAGCGCGTGAAGTCGGGCGACGCGATCGACAGCAACGCGCTGTACGTCGACGAAGTCACGCTCACGCCGCGCTCGGGCAATGCCTACCACTATGGTTTGCTGGACGTGCCGCTGCCGCCGGGTGGCGATGTCGAAGCAACGAGCTGGGGCGTGTCGATCGACGGTCTGCCTGGCGAGAAGGAAGGCGTGAGCGGTCCGCAGCCATTCGCGCGCGCCGCGTCGTACGAGATGGGTGAGCTGGCGTATCACCAGCCGGTGCCCCTGCTCGACCGTCCGGTCACGTTGCGGCAACTGGTGCGCTTCGCGTTGCCGGGCACGTTCGCGTTGCCGCCCGCGCGCTACTTCCGCATGTATCAGCCGGACGCGAAGGCGTTCGAAGGCGGCAAGAGCGATCGCGTGAATACGCTGCGCATCGAGTAAGCGAGTGAGCGCCATGGTCCGCACGCTTCGGCATACCTGTCATCGTCTGGCGACTGCGCTGCGGGTCGCGCTCGTCGTCGGCGTGGGGTGCGGGAGCGGCGGCGCGGTCGCGGTTGCGGCTGTGCCGGCGTCGGCCGCGGCGATGTCGGCCACGTCCCAGGCGCCGTTGCTGCGCTTTGCCTGGTTGCGCGACGGGCAGAGCCAGCTCTGGCAGGTCAGCACCGACGGCCCGGCAACCGGCATCGCGCCGCAAGCCGCGCAAGCGCTGCCGGCCACGCTGGAAACGCCGCTCGGCAGCGTGTGGAAGCTGTTCGTCTACGCGTATCTGGTCGACCGCAACATCGCCGCGCCGGATTACACCTGCAGCGGCGGCGATCGCGAGGAAGTGTATTGCTGCATGACGGGCGGTCACATCGACCGTGAACATGCGCTGGTGCAATCGTGCGGACTGTTCTTCGAGCCCGCGCGCCTGCAACTCGATCCCGCCGACTGGCGCAAATATTGGAGCGCCGCTCACGCGCCCGCCTGGCTGCGCGATCTTCACGCGATGACGCCGGCGCGCCGCGTGCCGGTGAGCGATCTGCTCGCCGCGTTGCAGGCAGTGCCCGCACGGCCGCGCGAGGCGGCGTCGAGCACGCTGGTGTCGGTGCTAACGAGCGGACGCGGCGAAGGCACGGTGGCGCTCTACGGCAGCGTGCTGCGCGCCAAAACCTGGACGATGCCGGATCCGGCGCGGCCGGGTGCGTCGATCGGCGGCGCGGCGGGCTGGCTCGCCGACGGCACGCCGGTGTGGCTCGGCGGCCAGGGTGGCAGTCCGCGCGTGCTCGCGGCTGCCGCGCCGCGCATCGCGCCGCTGCTGACGCAAGTCACTATTCCCGACGACGGCGCGTGCGTGCTGGTCGATTTTTTCAGCCGCTATCCGATTCGTGAGGTGCTCGGCGACAGCGGGCCGGCTGCTGCGCCGGATGGGGTGTTGCGTGGCGATTTCCGCGTTGGGTTCGTCAACGGCAATTGGGCGCGGGTGACGAGTCGCGGCGAGCTGCGACTCGATCGCGACGCAAGCGGCGCGCTGCAAGTGGTCGGCCGTTTCGGCATGAACGACTACGTGGCGCGGGTGGTCGAGCGGGAAGGCGACACGAGCCAGCCGGAAGCGGCCAAGGCGCTGGCGGTGGCCGCGCGTACTTACGCCGTGCAGCACGGCAATCACGATCACGGCTGTTACCGGATCGACGACAGCAGCAACACGCAGCGTGTTCTGCCGCGTGCGCCGACCGCCGCCGCGCGCCGCGCCGCGGATCTGACCGACGCGCTCGTGCTGACCGGCGTGCCGGTGCAGTATCACCACGACAAAGCCGCGCCGGGGCAAATGAGCTGGCTGGCCGCGAAGGCGTCCGCGCAAAGCGGCCAGACCTTCGACGCGATCCTCGCCCGCACCTGGCCGCAAGCGACGCTGACGTCGTTCCTGAGCCCGCTGTCTGGCGACTGCATCGCGGTGGCCGGCGCGCAGGACTGGCTGCGACGCAACGCGCAATTGTGGGCACGGCGTCTGGACGGCGCGGCCGGTTACGAGACGCCCGATCTGCCGGCCGTGTGCGAGGTGCGCGAAGGGCGGCCGTATGAGGATGCGCAGCGCAATCGCATCTACATCTATCGGCTGCAGACCGAAGAGGACCGCATCGCGCTGACGCATGAATATATTCACCTCGCGTTTCAGCATCATCCGCGTGGCGTCGATGAAGAGTTCGTCGAACGTACCGCGCGCACGCTGATTCGTACCGACAATCCGATCCAATGAACTTCGTTTCACGTTCGCTTTCCTGTCTGCCCGGGCGGCCGTTTCTGGCGCGTCGCTTTCGGATGCGCGCTGCCCCGGCGGTGGCGGTATCGTTTGCGGTTTCGTTCGCGTTTGTGTTGAGCTCGGCCGGGTTGCTGGCCGGCACGACGACTGAGGCGCAGGCCGCCGACGCCGACGGCGCCATCGCGGATCTGACCGGCGCCTTCGGCGGCTGGCGGCATAGTGGGCTGACGAACGAAGGCGAGCATTTCGTTGCGGCGTATCCGCGGCCGCCGGTCGATCGTGGCGCGCAGCGCTACCGCACGCTGATCGAAGGGCGCCTGAAGCACATCGACAAGCACGCGCGCAGACCGCCTACGTTAGTCGTCAACGGCAACCCGACGCCGCTCTATACCGACGACGAAGGTGCGTTCGCGCGGCCGTGGGCGTTCGGCGCGGGGTCGAACAGCATCGAGCTGATTTCCGCCGACGGCAAGCAGCATCAGCGCATGCAGTTTTACGAAGCCGACCACAGCAAGCCGCAGGCGAAACTGCGCGCGATCGTCACGTGGGACGATCCGCATGCCCAGGTCGATCTGCACGTGATCACGCCCGACGGCCTGCATGCGTTCTTCGCTAATCCGACACTCGACGACGGCAGCGGCTTCGACGTCGATTCGGTGGACGGCGCGGGGCCGGGGATTTTTTCGTCGGCGGCGCCGGAGCATGGCACGTGGCTGTTCTTTCTGAATTACTGGGGCAACTTCGATTCGACCGGCTATAACTTCGACGCCACCGCGCACGATCGCGATGTGATCACGGCGACGCTGACGCTGGTCTTCAACGAAAATACGCCGAACGAACGGCGTGAAACGATGATCGTGCCGCTGCGCAAAATCGGCGACCTGATGCTCGTGAAAAGCGAGCGACTTTGACAGCGGGATGGGAGCGGTGAAGATGACGTCCAGAACGACACGGTGGATGAAGGCGGCTTGCGGTGTGCTCGTCGTGGCTTGCTTGCAGGCGGCGAGCGTGGCGCGCGCGAGCGATATCGACTTCGCCGCGCCGTTGAACGGCTGGCGCAACACCAGCGGCGACACCGAGCGCTATACACAGGATGTGCATTACCCAGCGGTCGCAGTGCAGACGCCGGAAGGCCAGTCGAAGTTCGCGCTGATCGAAGGGCAGATTCGCAACACGCCCAAGAAGAAGGGCACCTCGGTCGGCACGCTGGTGGTGAACGGCACGCCGCTGCCGCAGCGCGTGGAAGAGGACGGCAAGTTCTCGCGCCCTTACGCGTTTCCTTCGGGCAGCAACGGCATCGAACTGCGTGCGCCGGACGGCACCCGCAAGCGCGTGCAGTTCTATGACGCGTACAGCGGCAAGACCCAGCCGAAGCTGCGCGTGCTGCTCGCGTGGGACACCGACGGCACCGACCTGGACCTGCACATCGTATCGCCCGATGGCGTGCATACCTGGTACGGCGACCGCGTGGCGCCGAACGGCGGCTCGCTCGACGTGGATGTGACGACCGGCTATGGGCCGGAGATTTATTCGTCGGCCGCGCCGTTGAAGGGCACTTATCTCGTCTATGTGAATTACTACGGCAACGGCAATAGCGGCGCGGATATCACGGTCGCGCAGATCACCATCATCACCAACGAAAATACGCCGGACGAAAAGAGCGAAACGATTCGTGTGCCGATGCGTAAGCCTGGTGAGTTGACGCTAGTAAAAACCTTTGTGCTGCCGTGAGAAGAGCGTAAGCCCGCCAGATCCGCGCGCATGCGGATCACAAAAACGTCAATAAATCAGAAGGGGGAAGCAAAAATGAATTCACTCGACCAGAAGCAGCCGCTATTGACCTACGACGGCAAGATTGGAGAGCTGTACGGGATTTTCATCAAAAATCTGCTGTTGCAGATCATCACCCTGGGGATTTATCGTTTTTGGGCGACCACCAATACCCGCCGCTATATCTGGTCGAGAATGCAGTTTCAAGGTGAACGGTTTGAATACACCGGCACCGGTGGTGAGTTGTTCAAAGGTTTTCTGCTGGCGATCGCGATCGTGATCGGCGCGGCTGTCGGCGCGGTCGTTCTCAGCGCCATTCTGCACGCCGTGACCGGCAGTGCGTTGCTGGCCGCGTTGCCGGTGATTGCCCTCTACATCCTGATCGCAGTCGTCGCGGCGGGCGCCTATTTCAGCGCGCAACGCTACCGGCTGAGCCGCACGCAATGGTGCGGGATTCGTGGCGGCATGACGGGTTCGTCGCTGGTCTACGGCGGCTATGCGTTGCTGTACGGCCTGCTGTGCATCGTCACGCTGTGGCAGATGCTGCCCTGGGTGTCCATGCGCCTTGCCGAGCGCCGCATCAACGCGAGCAGCTTCGGCAGTCAGCAGTTTCATTTCCAGGGGCGTGCCGGCGCGCTGTATGGCGCGTTCGTCGGGACGTTCGTTGGCGTGGTCGCGTTGCTTGCCGTACTCGTGATGATCTTCCTCAAGAGCTTCATGCTGCTGCTGCCGTTCGGCCATGCGCCGCTGAAGGCGGGCGATCCCGGTGCGGCCATGGCGTTTGGCTCGGTGTTCCTGTTTTATGTGCTGTTCATCGTCGGCGCGCTGCTGATTCAGTGCGCTTATCTGGCGCTCGTGACGCGCCACGTGATGGGCAATACCACGCTCGGCTCGCAACTGCGCTTCGGCAGCAGCATTACCGGGAAGCGCCTGCTCGGCATGATGCTGGGCAATCTGGCGATCGTCGTGTTTACGCTTGGGTTGGGGCTGCCTATCGTGCTGCATCGCGTGATGCGGGTGGTGGCGGATACGCTTCAGGTATCCGGCCAGCTCGATCCGCAGACGCTCGGTCAGAGCGACCAGGCGCCGCCGCGTACCGGCGAAGGCATGTTGAACCTGCTCGATCATGGTGGCGCGTTCTGAGCGCGGAGTGATGGAGGTGGGTTCCGACGCGGCGCGCTCGCTTGAGGCGCGCTATTTCGATGGGCGCAGCGCGGCCGCGCATAGCGCTACGCTGCGTTGGAGCGACGCGTTTCTATCGATCGACGGTGTCGCCGGTGAACTGGCGGTTTGGCCGCGTGCGCGGCTGATCGTCGGCGGGCCCGATCCGGACGGCAGAGTTACGGTGTCGTGTGAGGGCGAGTTGGGCCGTGTGTCGATCGGTATCGACGCTTTGCCGCCTCAGATCGCGGCGCAGGTCATGACGCCACGCAGGCGGCGTCGACAGTACCTGGGCTGGGCGCTGGTCGGCGTGGCCACGCTGGCGGTGGCGTTTGCGCTGGTCACGACATTGCCGGCGGTCGGCGCGGCGCTGATGCCGCGCAGTGCTGAAAACCAGCTCGGTGAGATGGTGGAAACGGTTGTGGTCGGCAAGCATCGGGTGTGCGTCGGCGCTGAAGGGCAACGCGCGCTCGAGCAACTCGAAGCGCGGCTGGCTCGCGCGGCAGGCATCGCGGAACCGGTGCGACTGGTGGTGATCGACAGCAAAACGGCGAATGCGCTGACGCTGCCAGGCGGGCGCATGGTGATCATGCAAGGACTGGTTCAGCGGGTCGGCAGTGCGGATCAACTGGCCGGCGTGATGGCGCATGAAACGGGGCATATCGCGCGACGCGATCCGGTGGTCGCGCTGTTTCGCGGCGCTGGGATCAGCTTGATCAGCGCCACGCTGGGCGTCAATCTCGGTTTCGTGGATGTGTCGTCGCTGGCGGGGCGATTGGTCGGCCTGTCGTATAGCCGCGATATGGAACGCCTCGCCGATGCTAACGGCGTCGCCTATCTGCAGGCGAGCGGATTACGCAGCGACGGGCTGGCGGGCTTTTTCGCGTTGATGGAGAAGCGCGAGGGCAGCGCGGGCGCGGCGATTGAGTTTTTGTCGGATCATCCGCGGACGGCTGATCGTGAGAAGCGTAGCCAAGGGTCGCCGCTCGGCGAGAGTGCGTTGACGGCCCAGCAATGGGCGGCTGTTCGGGGCATGTGCGCAAGGCCGTGACGGCGCGCGACTCGTCGGGTCTCGCTGGGTCTCATTGGGTTTCATTGGGTCTCATTGCGTTATTGCGCTATTGCGAGCGCGGTCGTGCAAGTCAATGCGATCAATGCGTTACGTAAGTCATGCTCAGGTTGTCCACAGGCTTGCGAACAATTTCTGTGGACAAATTGAGTGATGGTCGGCGAGGCCGCTTTGTTTTGCTTTATTTTGCTTTGCCCCGGGCCGTTTGGATCGTTCTGATCTCCTGACCATGGCCTGGTAGGTGCTGGCGTTGCCAGCCCTTCCTTCTTCAGAAGTTCGAGTCCGCTTCCCGGTTCTCTACGACGTCGCGCGTCGCCCCCCAATACGGTTGACGGTCGTAGTACGCGTGCACCGTCTCGCCCCATTGCATGTCCGCCATCGACGGCCAGTGATCCTTATCGAAACCCGGCGCGCTTTTGATTCGCTCGGCAGGGGCGTCGAGCACGAAGCATTTGTCATCGGTGTCGAGTGTCAGCGCGCTCCACGGTATCGCGTGCAGCGTGTCGCCCATGCCGAGAAAACCGCCGCTCGATAACACCGCGTAGGCGATTCGTCCGCCGCGAACGTCGAGCATGATGGCCGAGATCTTGCCGACGTGTTCGCCGTCGGAAGAGATTACCTTGTTGCCGTTAAGCGACGAGGCGGCCATGACGTCCGGACCGGGGCCGTCGCCGACGCCAAGGCCGACGATGGCGGCGCCTTGGGTGGAGGTGTTGGCTGTGCCGGTGGTTTCCGGGTTTTGAGGGGTGAGCGAGGTCATGATGGACTCCCTGTGAAAAGCTTGTGTAGGGAGCGCGCAATGGGCGTGCCCGTGGGGGATGGTTGATGCCATGGTTGAACTCGTCAACCGCATCGCGCCCATTCCCTGAAACCAGGCGCCATGCGATAAATCGCGCGCGGCCGAATTTCCGGTCCAAGCGGGTGGACGTGCGGTGTGGGGTGATTGGGTTGTGGTGGGTTGCCGGCGTTGGCAGGGCGTTGGTTTAAACAGCGCTTACCCTTTCTTACCAACGCTCAAGTTTTGATCCGCTCGCGTCGATAGGTGTTGTAACCGGGCGTGCGCTTACCGCCGTTTGCCGTGTCCATGCGTGAGATCGCGCATCGTCGCGGCGGATGGCGAGTCGCGCGTGCCTCGAACCCGAACCTCGAACGAATTGAACGGAGGTCGTCATGCAAATCGACAGTGCGTTGTCGCCGACACTGCCGGGTCCGGATCGCGCGATGAACAAAGGCGCGTCCGCTGAAGACGACGCTGCCACGCAATCCGCGTCGACAGAAACATCGACACAGGACGATGCCGTGCGAATTTCCGCGGAAGGCGCCGCAGCGGCAGCGCAGGAGGGAAGCTCGACTCAGGACCCGACGGTCACCGATTCCACGCCGGCGGGTGCATTGACCGACGATGTCTCGGCGGTCAAGTCTTTCGCCTATGGCACGTTGGGTCTCGAACGACCGGATCAGCCGCAGCAGGATCGCAACGCGTTCTACACGGCTGGACGCTGGTTGGCCGCGGGCTTCACCGTGGGCGGGATTATTTCGTTGCTGGTGTGAAGGCGGAGAGTGCTGCGGAGATGATGCAGGAGGGGCTTACGGCTGGGTCTTGCGAGGGTCTTGCAGGGGAAGCCGCTTGCCGTGCAAAGCGCACGGCAAGCGTAAAACAGCTAGCTTAACGGTCGAGGAACGACTTCAGACGATCAGCGCGGCTCGGGTGCATCAGCTTGCGCATGGCCTTGCTTTCGATCTGACGAATCCGCTCGCGCGTGACGTCGAACTGCTTGCCGACTTCTTCGAGCGTGTGGTCCGACTTCGTGTTGATGCCGTAGCGCATACGCAGCACCTTCGCTTCACGCGGCGACAGCGAGTCGAGCGCGTCGTCGATGGCGGCGCGCAAGTCGGCTTGCATCGCGGCGTCGGCCGGCGACGAAGCGCCCGCATCTTCGATCATGTCGCCGAGCGTGGCGTCGCCGTCGTCGCCGACCGGCGTTTCCATCGACACCGGCTGCTTGGCGATCTTCAGAATGCCGCGCACTTTCTCTTCCGACAGTTCCATGCGTTCCGCCAGCACCGACGGATGCGCTTCCTGGCCGGTCTGCTGCAGGATCTCGCGCGAAATGCGGTTGAGCTTGTTGATCGTTTCGATCATGTGCACCGGCACGCGAATCGTACGAGCCTGGTCGGCGAGCGAACGCGTCACGGCCTGGCGAACCCACCACGTTGCGTACGTGGAGAACTTCCAGCCGCGACGGTATTCGAACTTGTCCACCGCCTTCATCAGGCCGATGTTGCCTTCCTGGATCAGATCGAGGAACAGCATGCCGCGGTTCACGTACTTCTTCGCGATCGAGATCACGAGACGCAGATTCGCCTCGATCATCTCGCTCTTGGCCTTGCGCATCTTCGATTCGGCCGCAACCATCTGACGATTGATTTCTTTCAGATGCTTGAGCGGCAGCGAAACCGTGGCTTCGATTTCGATCAGCTTTTGCTGTTCGGACTGAATGGCCGGCAGATTGCGCTCCAGCGCCGCGCCGTACGACGTAGCGCCACGGGCTGCGCGTTCCGTCCAGCCGAGGTCGGCTTCATGGCCGCCGAACGACTCGATGAACTTCTCGCGCGGCATGCCGCTCTTCGCGACGACGATTTGCAGGATGTTGCGTTCGATCGCGCGAACCTGCGCGACTTGATGCTGCACATCGCCGCACAGACGGTCGATGGTGCGTGCCGTGAAGCGGATCTTCGCAAGATGCTGCTGGATCTCTTCGCGTGCGCGCAGATAGGCCTTCGAGCTGACGTCGCCGCGCGTGTGCGAAGCGTTCATCTGGTCGGACAACATGCCAACCTGGGCGAAGATTTCGAGGCAGTCGCTCGTGAGTTGCTTCAGACGTGCTTCGTCCGCTGCGGACGAATCGGCCGGGCCGACGTCTTCGCTGTCGTCTTCTTCGTCGCTTTCCGTGTCCGTGTCGACGTCTGCTGCGGCTTCGGCGCTCGGGGTTTCTTCTTCGGCTGCGACCGTCTCTTCATTCAGACCGTCGACCATTTCGTCGATGCGCAGTTCGCCGTCCGCGACCTGCTGGGCGCTCGCGAGAATGGCGGAGATTGCCAGCGGGCAAGCGGCGATCGCCTGCACCATTTCGTGCAGGCCGTCTTCGATACGCTTGGCGATGGCGATTTCACCGGCGCGGGTCAGCAGTTCGGTTGCACCCATTTCGCGCATGTACATGCGCACTGGGTCGGTCGTACGGCCGAACTCGGAATCGACGGTCGACAAGGCGACTTCGGTTTCCTCGTCCGCCTGATCGTCCGACACCACGGCGGGGGCGTTCGAGTTGAGCAGCAGCGTTTCAGCGTCCGGAGCCTGCTCGTAGACCTGCACGCCCATGTCGTTGAACGCGCTGACGATGCTGTCGATCGCCGCCGTCTGCGCGAAGTTGTCGGGCAGGTGGTCGTTGATCTGCGCGTGGGTCAGGTAGCCTTGCTCCTTACCCAGCTGGATCAGCGCGCGCATCTGGCGCTGACGTTCTTCTGCCTGCTGCGGCGGCAGTTCGGCCGCCACGGGGATCGCTTTGCCGGCGCCCTTGCCCTTGGCCGTGCGGCCCGAAGGAGCTTTTGGGGTGTAGCTGGCGTTTTCGTGTTGCGAATCTTCGCGATCAAAAGGGTTCACGTATTCTCCTCTAGAGGCTTCGCTATGAGACGCAAGACGCGACCGTCAGGCGTTTCGAGCATGGCTCAACATCACCTGAGTGACTCAACGCGGTTGTTTGGCTGTTGCTCTGGGGAGCAAAAAAGATGAGCCCGCTCGAAGCGGGCCGATAGAAATGTGCGAAATTCGCGCGGCTCGCATTATAGCTGAGCTTGCGCGTTCGCGCTCATCGTGTGCACAAGAAATTGTCATGCACGTTGTCAACAGGTCCGTTCGCAGCCCGCCGGTCACACGCGGTGGGGCGTGTTGAGGTCGATGCACCAAGGTGTGTGCGGATTGGTCGATTACAAGCTCTTCACTATAGAGGAACTTGTTCGTTCGCACACGACGCAATCGGTTCCCTCTGACCCCCTCTGTATGGTGGGAGGATGTTTCTGGCGTCGATTCGTGCTTCGTCAAAAGAAAATTCACGCAAGGGGGTTGACGACACGTCAGTCGTTCTTCATAATCTCGTTTCTCTGCTGCAGATGCAGCGACGCAGAACGAAGCGGTGCCGGATGGTTGTGATGTTGATAACACACGGTGCTGGTCCGGTAGTGAATGCGTAATCGATCTTTAAAAATTAACAGCCGATAAGTGTGGGCGCTTGATGCGAGACGCGAGGTGGATCTTTCGGGATCTGCCGTAAAGCGAAAGTATCAAGTCTCACACAGTAATGAAAGGAAGGTTTGACTGTCGAAAGACGATCGAACAATTCGTCAGTACGTTGAGTGAGCGACCGGTTCTTAACGGAACCGAAAAACAGTAACAGGTTTGAACTGAAGAGTTTGATCCTGGCTCAGATTGAACGCTGGCGGCA
>NZ_CADFGI010000015.1:0-175345 GCF_902833695.1 Paraburkholderia sp. BCC1876
TGCCGCCAGCGTTCAATCTGAGCCAGGATCAAACTCTTCAGTTCAAACCTGTTACTGTTTTTCGGTTCCGTTAAGAACCGGTCGCTCACTCAACGTACTGACGAATTGTTCGATCGTCTTTCGACAGTCAAACCTTCCTTTCATTACTGTGTGAGACTTGATACTTTCGCTTTGCGGCAGATCCCGAAAGATCCACCTCGCGTCTCGCATCAAGCGCCCACACTTATCGGCTGTTAATTTTTAAAGATCGATTACGCATTCACCACCAAACCAGCACCGCGTGTCGCCAACCTCACAACCACCCGGCACCGCTTCGTTCTGCGTCGCTGCATCTGCAGCAGAGAAACGAGATTATGAAGAACTTCCGCTACGTCGTCAACAGGTTTTTATAACTTTCTCAACCCGCTCACTTCGCTGAAACCCTTGCCATTGCTGGCTCTCCCGCCTCCCGTGCCTCGGTGTCCGAAGCACGAAAGAGCGAGATTCTAGCGACCCGCGCAGGGCCTTGCAAGCGTTATTTTGACAACAGTATTAACGATGCTTGAAAACCGGCTTGCGCTTCTCCACAAACGCGGCCATCCCCTCTTTCTGGTCTTCCGTGGCGAACAGCGAGTGGAACAGACGACGCTCGAAATGAACACCCTCGGCAAGCGTCGTTTCGTACGCGCGATTGACGGACTCCTTCACCATCATCACAGCGGGAAGCGGGAATTCGGAAATGGTGGCAGCAGCCGCAATCGCCTCGTCGATCAGCGAGGCCGCAGGAATCACGCGCGAAACCAGTCCGGCACGCTCGGCTTCGGCGGCATCCATGAAACGCGCGGTCAAACACAGGTCCATTGCTTTTGCTTTGGAGACGGCGCGAGGCAGTCGCTGCGTACCACCGGCGCCCGGCATCACGCCGAGTTTGATTTCCGGCTGACCGAACTTCGCGGTATCGGCGGCGAAGATGATGTCGCACATCATCGCCAATTCGCAGCCGCCGCCAAGCGCAAAGCCCGCCACCGCAGCAATGATCGGCTTACGGATCGACCGAACCGTCTCCCAATTGCGGGTGATGTAGTCACCCTTGTAGACATCCATATAGGAATAGGTGGCCATCATGCCGATGTCTGCACCTGCCGCGAACGCCTTCTCGCTACCCGTAATCACGATCGCGCCGATCGCGTCGTCGGCATCGAACTCGCGCAGCGCGGCGCCCAGTTCGTCCATCAACGCGTCGTTCAAGGCGTTCAACGCCTTCGGGCGATTCAGCGTGACCAAACCGACCCGTCCTCGTGTCTCAACCAGAATGTTCTCGTAAGCCATGCCGCCTCCTAATGATTAATCACACGCGAAAACGCTTCGCGCCGCCATGTTAATAATGCTAACATTGACCAACCAACCGGTCGGTCAATTATTCGACAGGCTTTTCCCAACGTACAGTCACGCCCCTCTGCCATGACACATCCGCTATTCACCAAGCACGAAGACACGCTGCAAAAGGCGCTCACCGCGGTCGAAACGCGCGGCTACTGGAGCCCGTTCGTCGAGATGCCCAGTCCGAAAGTGTACGGGGAAACAGCGAACGCGGACGGTGAAGCCGCATTCAAAACACACCTCGACGCGACCTTCGAACTCGACCAGCCGTCGACGGGAGACACCGTCGGCGCCGAAGTCTCGCCGTTCGGTTTTCCGCTCGGCGTCCGCTACCCGAAGGCCGATCCTGAGGCGCTGATCGCAGCAGCGGCAGTCGCGCAACGTGACTGGCGCGCAGCGGGCCCGCAAGCGTGGATCGGCGTGTGCCTGGAAATCCTCGCGCGAGTGAATCGCGCCAGCTTCGAAATCGGCTACAGCGTGATGCACACGACCGGTCAGGCGTTCATGATGGCCTTTCAGGCGGGCGGCCCCCACGCACAGGACCGCGCGCTCGAAGCGGTGGTGTACGCATGGGACCAGTTGCGCCGCATTCCGGCCGACGCCCACTGGGAAAAACCGCAAGGCAAGAACCCGCCGCTCGCCATGCACAAGCGCTATACCGTCGCGCCGCGCGGTACCGGCCTGGTACTCGGCTGCTGCACGTTCCCAACGTGGAACGGCTACCCGGGCCTCTTCGCCGATCTGGCCACCGGCAACACAGTCATCGTCAAACCGCATCCGGGCGCAATTCTGCCGCTGGCAGTGACCGTGCGGATTGCCCGCGACGTTTTGCGTGAAGCCGGTTTCGACCCGAACGTCGTCACGCTGCTCGCAACCGAGCCGAACGACGGCGCACTCGTGCAGGACCTCGCACTGCGCCCGGAGATCAAGCTGATCGACTTCACGGGTAGCACGCAAAACGGCACGTGGCTCGAGCGCAATGCGCATCAGGCACAGGTCTACACCGAGAAAGCCGGCGTCAACCAGATCGTGATCGACTCGGTGGACGACATCAAAGCCGTTGCCCGCAACATCGCCTTCTCGCTCGCGCTCTACTCGGGCCAGATGTGCACGGCGCCGCAGAACATTTACGTGCCGCGCGGCGGGATTCGCACCGCCGACGGCACGCTCGGTTTCGACGAAGTCGCGCAAGCCATTGCCGGCGCAGTCCAAAAACTGGTTGCCGATCCGGCCCGCGCCGTCGAACTGCTCGGCGCGATCCAGAACGACGGCGTGACCCAGCGCATTGGCGAAGCAGCCAAGCTCGGCCGTGTACTGGTCGAAAGCCAGTCGCTCGAACACCCGGCGTTTGCCGGCGCCCGCGTGCGCACGCCGCTCGTGCTGCAACTGGACGCCGCAACCGACTACGCCCAGTTCACCAAGGAATGGTTCGGCCCGATCTCGTTCGTGATCGCGACGGACTCGACTGCCCAGTCGCTCGATCTCGCCGGCTCGATCGCCGCCGAGCACGGTGCACTGACGCTGTCGGTCTACAGCACCGACGAAGCCGTGCTCGACGAAGCGCACGAAGCATCCGTCCGCGGCGGCGTAGCGCTGTCGATCAATCTGACCGGCGGCGTATTCGTCAATCAGTCGGCGGCGTTCTCCGACTTCCATGGCACGGGCGCCAACCCGGCGGCCAACGCAGCGCTGGCCGATGCAGCCTTCGTCGCGAACCGCTTCCGCATCATTCAAAGCCGCGTTCATGTTGAACCGAAAGCGGCGCCGGCGGTAGCTGGCTGAACGTCATAAGACAAAAGCACGGCTTTCGTCCTATGCCTTTTGGCCGAATGGACCGAGCCGTGCCTCCCAACTAACATGAGACATCGGATCGGCATTTCGCGCCGGTCCGCCCCTGCAGGAGCTCATATGAACGACGCCTTCATTTGCGATGCGATTCGCACCCCGATCGGCCGCTACGGCGGCGCCCTCAAGGACGTTCGCGCCGACGACCTCGGCGCGGTGCCGATCAAGGCGCTGATCGAGCGCAATCCGGGCGTCGACTGGCGCGCGCTCGACGACGTGATCTATGGTTGTGCCAACCAGGCCGGCGAAGACAACCGCAACGTCGCGCGCATGTCCGCGCTGCTGGCGGGTTTGCCGACGGATGCGCCCGGCGCGACCATCAACCGCTTGTGCGGCTCGGGCATGGATGCGGTCGGCACCGCAGCACGCGCAATCAAGGCAGGCGAAGCGCGTTTGATGATTGCCGGCGGCGTAGAAAGCATGACGCGAGCGCCGTTCGTCATGGGTAAGGCCGCTAGCGCCTTCGCACGGCAAGCCGACATTTACGACACAACCATTGGCTGGCGCTTCATCAACCCGCTGATGAAACGTCAATACGGCGTCGACTCGATGCCGGAAACAGCGGAAAACGTCGCGGTCGAATTCGGTATCAGCCGCGCGGATCAGGACATGTTTGCGCTAGCGAGCCAGCAGAAGGCGGCTCGCGCGCAGGAAGACGGCACGCTGGCCCAGGAAATCGTGGGCGTCGACATCGCGCAGAAGAAAGGCGACCCGGTGCGCGTCATGCTCGACGAGCATCCGCGCGCAACCTCGCTCGAAAGTCTGGGCAAGCTCAAAGGCGTGGTTCGTCCTGACGGCAGCGTGACGGCCGGCAATGCATCCGGTGTGAACGACGGCGCCTGCGCGCTGCTGCTTGCGAATCAAGAGGCCGCCGATCAGTACGGCCTGCGTCGCCGCGCTCGCGTGGTAGGCATGGCAACGGCGGGCGTCGAGCCGCGCATCATGGGTATCGGCCCGGCGCCGGCCACCCAGAAACTGTTGAAGCAACTCGGTATGACGCTCGAGCAATTCGACGTGATCGAGTTGAACGAAGCTTTCGCGTCGCAAGGCCTGGCCGTGCTGCGCACGCTCGGTTTGCGCGACGACGACCCGCGCGTCAATCCGAACGGCGGCGCCATTGCGCTCGGCCACCCGCTTGGCGCATCGGGCGCGCGTCTGATCACGACGGCGCTGTACCAGTTAGAACGGATCAACGGCCGCTTTGCGCTTTGCACGATGTGTATCGGTGTAGGCCAAGGCATCGCGTTGGTCATCGAGCGGCTCTGACACAAACGCCGAAGCATCCATCGATCAAAGAGACTTTGAGGAGACACCCAATGTCGTATGAAGCGATTCGCCTGGATATAGATGCATCGAGCCGTGTAGCGACCATTACGCTGAACCGCCCGGACAAGCTGAACAGCTTCACGCGCGCAATGCATCAGGAATTGAGCGCCGCGCTCGACGAGGTGGAAGCGTCCACTGCCCGCGCCCTCGTGCTCACTGGTGCAGGCCGTGGCTTCTGCGCCGGCCAGGATCTTGCCGATCTCGACTTCACGCCAGGCGCAATGACCGATCTGGGCGAGCTGATCGACACGTATTTCAACCCGCTGATTCGCCGTCTGCAAGCGCTGCGAATCCCGGTGATCGCGGCAGTGAACGGCACGGCCGCCGGCGCCGGCGCAAACCTCGCGCTGGCCTGCGACATCGTGCTCGCCGCCCGCTCCGCGAGCTTCATCCAGGCGTTCGTGAAGATTGGCCTCGTGCCTGATTCCGGTGGCACCTGGTTCCTGCCGCAACGCATCGGCATGGCGCGCGCCATGGGGCTTGCCATTACCGGCGACAAACTCGGCGCGGAAAAAGCCGAGAACTGGGGCTTGATCTGGCAAGCGGTCGACGACGCGGAACTCGCCGGCACCGCCGCCAAACTCGCGAGCCAGCTCGCGCAGCAACCCACGCGCGCGATCGCGGCGATCAAACAGGCCATGCGGGCAGGCGCGACGCAAAGCCTGGATCAGCAACTCGACCTCGAACGCGATCTGCAGCGTGAGCTCGGCGCTTCCCACGATTACGCGGAAGGCGTTCAGGCTTTCGTCGAAAAGCGTGCACCACGTTTCGAGGGCCGTTGAGATGTCCGCACAACCCAGCCAACCCAGCCAACCCAGCCAACCCAGCCAGATGACGCCAGACGAACTCGCCCGCGCAACCGCAGCCGCCATGTACGAAAACGACGCCTGCAGCAAGGCGCTCGGCCTCGAAATACTGGAAGTCCGCCCCGGCTACGCGCGTTTGCGTATGGCTGTGCGCGAAGACTTTCTGAACGGTCATCAGATTTGTCACGGCGGCCTGATTTTCACGCTGGCCGATTCCACGTTCGCGTTCGCCTGCAATACATACAACATCAACACGGTCGCAGCCGGCTGCTCGATCGAGTTTCTGCGTCCGGTGCATGGCGGCGACGTGCTGACGGCGGAAGCCGTTGAACAGACGCTGAGCGGACGCACCGGCATCTACGACATTCGGGTCATGAATCGCGCTGACGAAACCGTCGCGATGTTTCGCGGCAAATCGGCGCAGATTAAAGGCAACCTGATACCCGTGAGCGATTGAAAGAAGGACGCACGGAAAGGTCGCGACACACCACTCGCGGGATCGTGAGTGGCAACCAAAGCAATCCGGCGGCAAGTTCCGAAGCACAGCGTGGCGACTAGTCGACGAACTAGCGGACACGACACGTATAAACAGCAGGCCGCCCCAGTTTTTGCGTGCAAGCGCACCGACCATCAGACTCAAGCATTGAGGCAGCAAGGAGACATTCGATGACCACCGCCCTTCCGCTCGATCCCATCGAGACCGCCAGCCGCGACGAACTCGCCGCGCTTCAACTTGAACGGCTCAAATGGTCGTTGAACCACGCCTATGAAAATTCGCCGGTCTATCGCCGCAAGTTCGACGAAGCCGGTGTGCATCCGAGCGAAGTAAAAACCCTCGCGGATCTGGCGCGCTTTCCCTTCACCACCAAGAAGGATCTGCGCGACAGCTACCCCTTCGGCATGTTCGCCGTGCCGCAGGACCAGATTTCGCGGATTCACGCGTCGTCCGGCACGACCGGCAAGCCGACCGTGGTGGGCTATACCGCACGCGACATCGACACGTGGGCGAATCTCGTCGCACGTTCCATCCGCGCGGCCGGCGCGCGGCGTGGCGACAAGGTTCACGTGAGCTACGGCTATGGTCTCTTTACCGGCGGCCTCGGCGCTCACTACGGCGCGGAACGCGCGGGGCTCACCGTGATTCCGTTCGGCGGCGGTCAGACCGAAAAACAGGTCCAGCTGATTCAGGATTTCAAGCCGGACATCATCATGGTGACGCCGAGCTACATGCTCTCGATCGCGGACGAACTCGAGCGTCAGGGCATCGACCCGGCCGCCTGCTCGCTGCGCCTCGGCATCTTCGGCGCGGAGCCGTGGACCAATGACATGCGCCAGGCCATTGAAAAACGCATGGGCATCGACGCGGTCGACATTTACGGTCTGTCCGAAGTGATGGGACCGGGCGTGGCATCGGAATGCGTGGAAACGAAAGACGGCCCGACCATCTGGGAAGATTATTTCTATCCCGAGATCATCGATCCCGAAACCGGCGAAGTGCTGCCGGACGGCGAACTCGGCGAACTGGTGTTCACGTCGCTAACCAAGGAAGCGCTGCCGATCGTCCGCTACCGGACACGCGATCTGACGCGGCTCCTGCCGGGCACGGCTCGCACCATGCGTCGCATGGAGAAAATCACGGGGCGTTCGGACGACATGATGATCGTGCGCGGCGTAAACGTTTTTCCGACGCAGATCGAAGAACTGCTGCTCAAGCAACATGCCCTCGCGCCGCATTACCAGATCGTGCTGACCAAGGAAGGGCCGCTCGACGTATTGACGCTGAATGTCGAACCGTGTCCGGAGACCGCGCCGGATATCGCTGCGTTGTCTACGGCAAAGCAGGCGCTGACTTACGACATCAAGGCATTGATCGGCGTGAGTGCCGTGGTGAATGTGCTGGCTGTGAACGGGATTGAACGTTCGGTGGGTAAAGCACGGCGCGTGGTGGACAAACGCAAGTCGGGGCTTTGAGGAAGGGTTGCTTCTGACCAACGGCTGACTAAAGGCGGCGGTTGAAGACGGCGGTTTTCGAAACGAAATCCGCCGCTTCACCGGTAGCCGAAGCTCAGCGACAGCCGAGGCCCAGCGTCAGGCCTAAGCCTTCAAGCTCAAGCGCAAAAGCCCCAACCCCACCCTCACGAATTCGGCAACAACAGCCACATCCGGCCACCCTGCTTCATCTTCCCGGCCAGGTCACCGGCGTCATCGCCGAGCCCCCAGAAGTAATCCGCGCGTACGCCGCCCTTGATCGCGGAACCGGTGTCCTGTGCGAAGACGAGGCGATTCATCGGCGAGTTCGTCAATGGCCGCGTGGTCTGCAAAAACACCGGCGTGCCGAGCGGAATCGAGGACGGGTCGACCGCGATCGAACGCTCCGGCGTGAGCGGCACACCGAGCGCGCCGATCGGACCATCCGCCCCACCGCCCGGCACGCTTTCGCCGGAAGGCATTTCGCGGAAGAACACGAAGCGCGGGTTCGTATCCAGCAGCGCATCGACCCGGGTCGGATTCGCGCGCGCCCACGCCTTGATCCCTTGCATGGTCGCCTGTGCCGGCGTGAGTTCGCCGCGATCCAGCAGCCAGCGCCCAATCGACTTGTACGGCTGATTATTCGTGCCGCCGAAACCGAGTCGCATCACGCTGCCGTCTTCCATCACGATCCGGCCGGAACCTTGAACCTGCAGGAAGAACGCTTCGATCGGATCGTCGACCCAGACCAGTTCATTGCCGCTGAGCACACCCGCGCGTTCGAGCTGCGCACGCACCGGCAGCGGCGCGCCCGCGCGATAGCCGGACGGCCAGCGATACAGCGCGGTTTGATACACGCCGTGACGCGTACGCGAACCGCGCAGCAAAGGCTCGTAGTAACCGGTGACGAGACCGTCGAGCGTGCCGTCGTTATTCGCTAGCTGGAACGGCGTGAAATAGGCCTCGAAAAAAGCCCGTGCGCCGGTGACGTCGAGATCGTCGATTTGTGAGGCCGCGGCACATGCGCGCGCCCAGTTCGGCTGACGCGCCAGTCTCACGCAGTTTTGCCGCAGCGCGGCGGTCGCGCCGATCAGCGAGTCGTCCTGCCAGCCCGGCACCTGTTGCCACGCAACCGCCGTGAGCCGCGTCGAGGCGATCTGTCCGGGTATGATCGCAGCGCCCGTGGGCGGCGACACCGAAGGCCGGACCGCGCCGCCGCCTCCGCAGGACGCCAGCATCACCGCAACCGAAAGCGCGCCGAGCCATGCTCCGGCCGTGCGGACAAACCGCATACAATGTTCGTTCTTGATGGAAACCGCCATGTCTGATCTGTTCGACGAATACCCAATGCTCATCTTCGCGCTGGAGTCGCTCCTCGCGCTTTTCCTGCTGGTTTTTATCGTGGTGTGGACATCGTCCGGTAAGAAGAAAATAACGCGCGCCCACTCGACCGAACAGCATAAAAAACAGAATCCGCAGTAAGCCTGCCTGCTGCGTAAGCCCGGAGCAAAAGCCCAAGCGCGTTGGAGTGTTTAAGAGACCGCCGTCAGCGGCCTCGGTTCAATGCAAAGTACGCGGCATGCGCAGGATGAATTCCGGCACCGGCGCTTCGAAGCGCTCGCCGTCTTCCGCCACGCAAAAATATTCGCCACGCATGGTGCCGACCGGCGTGCCGATCACGGCCCAACTCGTATATTCGAAGTGCTCGCCCGGTTTGAGGAGCGGCTGGTGGCCGACCACGCCGAGCCCCTTCACTTCCTGCTCGTTATTGTCGCTGTCGGTAATCACCCAATGCCGCGCAATCAATTGCGCCGGCACCTGGCCCGTGTTGCGGATGGTCAGCGTGTATGCGAACGCATACTGGCGGCGCTCCGGGTCCGACTCTTCGGGCAGAAACTGCACCTGCGCCGAGACGCTGAATTCGTACTGGCTCATCCTGATTCCAATCTGGTGAAACGGGCTGTGAAAAATCGCGGGAAAGCCCGTATGCCAATGGTTTGCGGGCGCACTGGCGATGCGGTGCTTATGGATTGGCATTCTGCTTGATGCGCGGCAGGCCCGCAACCGGACAAATCCCTCTGGCCAAGGGCCATTCAGACGTTTTGTCAGCTTCGCGGAGCGCATCGCGAAAGTGACGCGCGCCGTCCACGAGCCGGTTTCCGAGCGCACAAAACGGTAAAATGATGCTTTCCCGCTTGCATCCTTCCCCGCCATGACGCAATTCCGCATTGCCCCCAGCATTCTGTCCGCCGACTTCGCCCGTCTGGGTGAGGAAGTGCGCAACGTCGTCGCCGCCGGCGCCGACTGGATTCACTTCGACGTGATGGACAACCATTACGTGCCGAACCTGACCATCGGGCCGCTCGTGTGCGAGGCGATCCGCCCGCACGTGGACGTGCCGATCGACGTGCATCTGATGGTGCGTCCGGTCGACCGGATCGTGCCGGATTTCGCCAAGGCCGGCGCGAATCTGATCAGCTTTCATCCTGAAGGCTCGGACCATATCGACCGCACGCTGTCGCTGATTCGCGACCACGGCTGCAAGGCCGGGCTGGTGTTCAACCCGGCTACGTCGCTGAACCACCTCGATCACGTCATGGACAAAGTCGACCTCGTGCTGATCATGTCGGTGAATCCGGGCTTCGGCGGTCAGTCGTTCATTCCTGAAGCGCTCAACAAGCTGCGCGAAGCGCGCGCGCGTATCAACGCGTACAAGGAGCGCACCGGCCGCGAGATTCATCTGGAAGTGGACGGCGGCGTGAAGGTCGACAACATCGCCGAAATCGCGGCGGCCGGCGCGGACACGTTCGTGGCCGGCTCGGCAATCTTCGGCCAGCCCGATCACAAGGTCGTGATCGAAAAGATGCGCGCGGCGCTCGCCAACATCCAGCACTAAAAACTGCACGCCCTATGACCGCTCCGCTTCACGCATCGTTTCCCGCGCCGACCTTCACCGGTCCGCGCCTGCAAGCCGCGATCATCGACCTCGACGGCACGATGATCGATACCGCCGACGATTTCACCGCCGGCCTGAACGGCATGCTCGCGCAACTCGACGCGACGGAAACCTCGCGTGAAGAAGTGGTCGGCTATGTCGGCAAGGGTTCGGAGCATCTGATCCGCAGCGTGCTGGCGCCGCGTTTCGAAGCGGAGCATGCGCAAGACCGTTTCGACGAAGCGCTCGCGATCTATCAGGAAGAGTACGCAAAAATCAACGGCACGCACACGCGGCTCTATCCCGACGTGGAAGCCGGCCTGAGCGCCATGCGCGAGGCCGGCATCAAGCTCGCCTGCGTGACCAACAAGCCGCACCGCTTCGCGGTCGAGTTGTTGCAGCAATACGGGCTTGCGCAATATTTCAGCGTTGTGCTCGGCGGCGACAGCCTCGCGAAAAAGAAACCGGACCCGCTGCCCATGCTGACCGCTGCGGCGCAGTTAGGCGTCGAGCCGCAAGCCACGGTGGCGATCGGCGATTCGGAAAACGACGCGCTGGCCGGCCGTGCAGCGGGCATGGCGACGCTGACCGTGCCCTATGGCTACAACCATGGTCGCGCTATACAAGAAATAAAATCCGATGGTATAGTTGCCTCGCTGCTCGACGCCGCCAAGGCGATCGCAGCGCACCATTCAACGACCTGAAAAGTCCACCATTCTCATGTTTCTGAACAAAAAACGGAGTCTGATTAGCATCGACCGGGGAGCCTGGCCCTGGCGTCGCTGGTCGCGCTAACCTCGCCTGAGGTACGCTGAAGCTCGTCTTCGGCAACCGTTTTTTGCTTCGCTGCGCTCACGCGTTTTTTCCATCGTCCTGTTTCGCTGCATCGGTTGAATCGGCCTGCGTGTACCCACAAAGTACCGTCGTGCGCTGACACTGCTTGCACGCGTCGATGGGAAACTCGCGCCGGTCGGTATCATCATCGTGTCGAAACTGTCGAACGAACGCCCTGACCGGCCGCGCAACGCCCCGCTTTGTCCGACGCATGCTGCCGCCGGATCACCGTACAGGATCGGAACATGACCGAACTCGAATTCCAGTCCCTCGCCAACGAGGGTTTCAATCGCATTCCGCTGATCGCCGAAGCGCTCGCCGACCTCGAAACGCCGCTGTCGCTCTACCTGAAGCTCGCGCAGAGCGAGCGCAACGGCGCCAATTCGTTTCTGCTCGAATCGGTGGTGGGTGGTGAACGCTTCGGCCGCTATTCGTTCATCGGCTTGCCGGCGCGCACGCTGCTGCGTACCCGCAACGGCATCTCCGAAGTCGTGCGCGACGGAAAGGTCGTCGAAACGCACGAAGGCGATCCGCTCGAATTCATCCAGCAATTCCAGGGCCGTTTCAAAGTGGCGCAGCGCCCTGGGCTGCCGCGTTTCGCGGGCGGTCTGGCCGGTTATTTCGGCTATGACGCGGTGCGTTACATCGAGAAGAAGCTCGCGCACACCGCGCCGCCTGACGATCTGAATCTGCCCGATATCCAACTGCTGCTGACCGAAGAAGTCGCGGTGATCGACAACCTCGCCGGCAAGCTCTATCTGGTGGTCTACGCCGATCCGACGCAGCCTGAGGCTTATGCGAAGGCCAAGCAGCGTCTGCGTGAGTTGCGTCAGCGTTTGCGCACGACCGTGCAGCCGCCGGTCACGTCGGCCAGCGTGCGCACCGAGACTTACCGCGAATTCGCCAAAGACGATTACCTCGCCGCCGTGCGCAAGGCGAAGGAATACATCGCGGCCGGCGAACTGATGCAAGTGCAGGTCGGCCAACGCCTGACCAAGCCGTTCCGCGACAATCCGCTCTCGTTGTACCGCGCGCTGCGCTCGCTGAATCCGTCGCCGTATATGTATTACTACAACTTCGGCGACTTCCACGTCGTGGGTGCATCGCCGGAAATTCTGGTGCGCCAGGAAAAGCGCGGCGAAGACCGGATCGTCACGATCCGGCCGCTCGCCGGCACGCGTCCGCGCGGCAATACGCCGGAACGCGACGCGGAACTCGCCACAGAACTGTTGAACGACCCGAAGGAAGTCGCCGAGCACGTCATGCTGATCGACCTCGCGCGTAACGACGTGGGCCGCATCGCGCAGATCGGCTCGGTGGTCGTGACCGACAAGATGGTGATCGAAAAGTACTCGCACGTGCAGCACATCGTGAGTTCGGTCGAAGGCAAGCTGAAACCCGGCACCACCAATTTCGACGTGTTGCGCGCCACCTTCCCGGCCGGCACGTTGTCGGGCGCGCCGAAGGTTCGCGCGATGGAACTGATCGACGAACTGGAGCCCGTCAAACGCGGCTTGTACGGCGGAGCGGTCGGCTACCTGTCCTTCACCGGCGAAATGGATCTCGCCATCACGATCCGCACCGGCGTGATCGCGAACGGCAATCTGTATGTGCAGGCGGCAGCGGGTGTCGTCGCCGATTCGGTGCCCGAATCCGAATGGCAAGAGACCGAGAACAAGGCACGCGCCGTGTTGCGCGCCGCCGAACAGGTTCAAGACGGCCTCGATAGCGACTTCTGACCGGAGACACACCATGCTGCTAATGATCGACAACTACGACTCGTTCACCTACAACCTGGTGCAGTACTTCGGCGAACTCGGCGAAGACGTACGCACCTACCGCAACGACGAAATCACGCTGGACGAGATCGCGAAGCTCAACCCCGAGCGCATCTGCCTGTCGCCCGGCCCGAGCAATCCGCAACACGCCGGCATCACGCTCGACGTGCTGCGCGAATTCGCCGGCAAAACGCCGATTCTCGGCGTCTGCCTCGGCCATCAGGCCATCGGCGAAGCGTTCGGCGGCCGCGTGGTGCGCGCGCAGACCATCATGCACGGCAAGGTCAGCACGATCGAAACCGATTGCAAAGGCGTGTTCGCCGACCTGCCGAAGCACTTCGTGGTGACCCGCTACCACTCGCTCGCGATCGAACGCGAATCGCTGCCCGATTGTCTCGAAGTGTCGGCATGGACCGAAGACGGTGAAATCATGGGCGTGCGTCACAAGGAACTGGCGGTGGAAGGCGTGCAATTCCACCCGGAATCGATCCTGTCCGAACACGGCCACGCGCTGCTCGAGAACTTCGTGAAGCAGTCGAAACTCGCGTCCACTCAACGCGCCTGATGAAGAGAGACGAAATCATGTCGATTACGCCCCAGGAAGCGCTGCAACGGACCATCGAGCACCGCGAGATTTTCCACGACGAAATGCTGCATCTGATGCGCCTCATCATGCGCGGCGAACTGTCGCCGGTGATGTCGGCAGCGATCATTACCGGCTTGCGCGTCAAAAAAGAGACCATCGGCGAAATCACCGCGGCCGCCACGGTGATGCGTGAATTTGCCCGGCACGTCGACGTGCCGGACAACTCGAACTTCGTCGATATCGTCGGGACCGGCGGCGACGGCTCGCAAACCTTCAATATTTCCACGGCCACCATGTTCGTCACGGCCGCGGCCGGCGCGAAAGTCGCGAAGCACGGCGGCCGCGGCGTGTCGAGCAAGTCGGGCAGCGCGGACGTGCTCGAAGCGCTCGGCGTGAATATCGATCTGCAGCCGGAACAGGTGGCGGCGTCGATCGCGGAAACCGGCATGGGCTTCATGTTCGCGCCGAACCATCATCCGGCCATGAAGAACATCGCGCCGGTGCGCCGTGAACTCGGCGTGCGCACGCTGTTCAACATTCTCGGGCCGCTGACCAATCCGGCCGGCGCACCGAATCAGTTGATGGGCGTGTTTCACGGCGACCTGGTCGGGATTCAGGTGCGCGTGATGCAACGCCTCGGCGCGAAGCATGTGCTGGTGGTGTACGGCATGGACGGCATGGACGAGGTCTCGCTCGGCGCGGCGACGCAGGTCGGCGAGTTGCGCGACGGCCAGGTCCACGAGTACGAGATTCATCCGGAAGACTTCGGCCTGCAGATGGTGTCGAACCGCTCGCTGAAAGTGGCCGACGCGACCGAATCGAAAGCGATGCTGCTCGAAGCGCTCGACAACACACCGGGCGTCGCGCGCGAAATCGTTACGCTGAACGCGGGTACGGCGCTGTATGCGGCAAACGTGGCGGCGTCGATCGCGGACGGCATTCAACTGGCGCGCGAAGCGATCGCGAGCGGCAAGGCTCGTGCGAAGGTCGACGATCTGATCCGCTTCACCCAGCAATTCAAGCACTAATCACGTAGCGAGACACAGATGAGCGACATTCTCGACCAGATCATCGCGATCAAACGCGAAGAAGTCCGCGCGGCGCAGCAAAGCGCGTCGCTTGAAGAACTGCGCCTCGAAGCGGCGTCGCGCGATATTCGCGACTTCGTCGGCGCGTTGCGCGCGAAGCACACGGCGGGCCTCGCCGCGGTGATCGCCGAAGTGAAGAAGGCGAGCCCGTCGAAAGGCGTGCTGCGCGAACACTTCGTGCCCGCCGAGATCGCGCGTTCGTATGAACAGCACGGCGCGGCGTGCCTGTCGGTGCTGACCGACGTGCAGTTCTTCAAGGGCAGCGTCGCGTATCTGGAAGAAGCGCGCGCGGCCTGCAAACTGCCGGTGTTGCGCAAAGACTTCATCGTCGATCCGTATCAGATCGTCGAAGCCCGCGCGATGGGCGCCGACGCGATCCTGCTGATCGCCGCCGCGCTCGAAACCCCGCAGATGCAAGACCTCGAAGCGCTCGCGCATTCGCTGAATCTGGCCGTGCTGGTCGAAGTACACGACAGCCGTGAGCTGATGGAAGCGCTCACGCTGAAAACGCCGCTGATCGGTATCAACAACCGCAATCTGCGCACATTCGAAACGTCGATCGAGACGACCATCGGCATGCTCGAAGCGGTTCCGGACGACCGGATCGTCGTCACGGAGTCGGGCATTCTGTCGCGCGTCGACGTCGAACGGCTACGCGCGATGGACGTGCATACGTTCCTCGTCGGCGAGGCGTTCATGCGCGCGGAAGAGCCGGGCGTCGAACTGGCGCGGATGTTTTTCTGAGCGCCACAGTCGACACGCGGCACGGCGGCACACGGAGTAAGGCAGATCATGAGCATGGAACGCGAAATCAAGCTGGCGCTGCCGGCTGACCAGGTGCAGGCGGCGACGCAGTGGTTTGTCGCGCGGACAGACGCAGAAGGGCGCGATGTCAGGCTGGCGAATATTTACTTCGATACGTTGGCGCTGACGTTGGCGAAGTCGAAAAGCGCGCTGCGTTTGCGTCACACGCCGGACGGCTGGCTGCAAACCTTCAAGACGGTGGGCGAAGCGAAGGACGGTTTGCACAGCCGGCACGAGTGGGAAATGCCGGTGGCGGGCGAAAAGCTCGAAATCGACGCCTTGCTGCGCGAGTGCGATGAGCCGAGCGCGGCTGAAGCTTTGCGCCAGGCCGCGCCGGAGCTGGTCGAACTGTTCCGCACGGACTTCACGCGCACGCTGTGGAATGTCGAGCTGAACGGTGCGACGGTCGAAGCCGCGATCGATCAAGGCGACGTGATCACCGAAGTGAATGGTGAAACGCGCCGCGCGCCGATTTCCGAAGTCGAACTCGAACTGAAATCCGGCGACGAAGCCGCTTTGCATGCGCTGGCGGCGGAACTTGGCAAAGCGATCGCAGGGCTTGCGCCGGATAACGTCAGCAAAGCACAGCGCGGGTATCAACTGCGGGCGGGCTGAACGGCGGCAAGCGCAGCAACGCGGCACGCACCGACATACGGCTTGATGAACGCGCGACGTCGCGCACACCTCAGCACCTGGCGCGCGCCGTCCGCGCTTCACCGCCGCACCTTGAGCAACACCGCATTTGCTGCGACACTTCCCCGCCATGACCTCCGCTTCCCGTACCCGCTCCGATTCGTCGCAGGCTTCGCTTTTCGGCGACGCCGCGCCCTCACCCGCCGACGCACCGACCAACCCGGTTTCGCCTTCATCGGCTGGCGCGCCGCCGGCCCTCGAAGCCCAATTCGCCGCCCTGCCCCCGGCATGGCGCACACATCTCAAGCCGTTCATCGAAAGCGACGCTTACGCGCCGCTGTGCCGTTTCGTCGACGGTGAACGCGCGGCCGGCAAGACCGTGTATCCCGCCGACGTATTCCGTGCGCTGCGCCTGACCAGTCCCGACGAAGTGAAAGTCGTGATCCTCGGCCAGGACCCGTATCACGGCGAAGACCGCGGCACGCCGCAAGCGCATGGGCTGGCATTTTCGGTGGCGCCGAACGTGCGCACGCCGCCGTCGCTACGCAACATCTTCAAGGAAATTGCCGCGAGCCTTGGTCACGACACGCCGCGTCATGGCTGTCTCGACACGTGGGCCAAACAGGGCGTGCTGCTGCTGAACACGGTGCTGACGGTCGAACGCGACGCCGCGGCGAGCCACGCGAAACGCGGCTGGGAAAAGTGTACGGACACGCTGATCCATGAACTCGCCATGCGTCATGACGGCCTGGTGTTCATGCTGTGGGGCGCGCACGCGCAAGCGAAGCGCGCGCTGCTCGGCGGCAAATCGCACTATGTGCTGGAAGCGCCGCATCCGTCGCCGCTGTCGGCGCATCGCGGCTTTCTCGGCTGCGGGCATTTTGCGAAGGCGAATGAGTATCTCGCGCAGCACGGCCGTGCAACGATCGACTGGCGCTTGCCGGACGAAGCGCAGATGTTGGCGTAACGGCAATACGTCCAGGCGCGCATCGGCGAGTTAGTGCATAAGCGCATCGGCGCGCGAACCGGAAAAAACAAAAACGCCACGGGTTTCAAACCCGTGGCGTTTTTCATTGCATAGCTACATCGCGCACTACACTGCGCTGCGCGCCGGTTCAAACCAGCGCGTCAATCCTTCCATCGACCTTCTTACGCAGCGGCAATCGCTTCGCGCGCCGAAACCAGCGCGGCGGTCGCTGCGTCCGGGCCCATGTTCAGGCCTTCGGCGTAGATGAAGTTCACGTCGGTCATGCCGAGGAAACCCAGGAAAGCCTTCAGATACGGCGTCTGGCTGTCGTTCGGCGTGCCCAGATACTTGCCGCCGCGTGCCGACACGACGTGGACCTTCTTGCCCTTCACGAGACCTTCCGGACCGTTCGCCGTGTACTGGAACGTGATGCCGGCGCGTGCGATGAAGTCGAAGTACGTCTTGAGCTGCGACGAGATACCGAAGTTGTACATCGGTGCGCCGATCACGACGATGTCGGCGGCTTGCAGTTCGGCGATCAGCGCTTCGCTGCGTGCGGCGATTTCGGCCTGCTCGGCGGTGCGTTGGTCAGCCGGCGTGAAGAACGCGCCGAGGACGGCGTCGTCCAGGTGCGGCAGCGGCTCAGCTTGCAGATTACGGACGACGACTTGCGCGCCCGGATTCGATTGTTGCAGCTTGGCGGTCAGTTCGTTGACGAGAAGCGTCGAGTTCGCGCCTTGCGAACGGGCTGCCGAGTTGATTTGCAGGATCGTGGTCATGTCGGTGACTCCAGTAGGGGCGCGCAGTTTTGCGCGAGTGGAGTCATTGTGTTTTTTTACCGCCCCGAGAAAAAGCCATCCGGCAGCGACGGATTGTTGCACTGGTAGAACAATCCGCCGCCCTCGACCGTCGATTAATAACGTCGGCGATTACGATCAGCTTGCAAGCCAGCGCTCGCGGGCCTTGCGCGCGGCGGTCCCTTTGTCGCTGACCGCGAGCTTGTAGCGTGCCGGCTCAGGCCCGTCCAGCTTGACTTGCGTGGTGCGCAGTTCGTCGCGGCGGAACGCGTGGACCTCGACTTTCGCGCCCGGCTGATAGCGTGCCAGCAGGCCGTCAAGATTCGAGCCGGTCACGCGCAGGCCGTCGAGCGCGATCAGCATGTCGCCGGCCGAGAGCCCCGCTTTCTGCGCGGCGCTGCCTTCATGCACCGCCGCCAACGTGCAATCCGCGCCGCCGCGCAAGCGCGCGCCAAGCGACGGCCGGGCATTCTTGTCGAATTCAGGCGCAAGCGTGACGCCGAACGGCGCGAGCAGCGTTTCGAGCGGCAAATCGCGCGTGCCATGCACGGCCTCGGCGAACAGCTCGCCGAGTTGCGCGCCGGTCGCTTCCGCGAACAGCGCTTCGACCTCGCTTTCTTCCACGCCGACCGGCTTGCCGCGGTAAAAATCGCGGCCGAAACGTTGCCACAGCAGACGCATCACGTCGTCGAGCGATTTGCGGTTGTTGGTCTGCGCGCGGATCGTCAGATCGAACGCGAGCGCGACCAGCGAGCCCTTGGTGTAATAGCTGACGATCGCGTTCGGCGCGTTCTCGTCCTGACGGTAGTACTTGACCCACGCGTCGAACGAGCTTTCGGCGACGGTCTGCTTCAGGCGGCCGCTGCCGCGCAGCACACCGCCCACCACCTTGCCGAGCAGGCCGAAATAGTCGTCCGGCGAAATCAGCCCGCTGCGCACGAGGATCAGGTCGTCGTAGTACGAGGTGAAGCCCTCGAACAGCCACAGCAACGACGTGGTGTTTTCCACGTTCAGGTCGTACGGCGCGAACACCGCCGGCTTGATGCGCTTCACGTTCCAGGTGTGGAAATACTCGTGGCTGCACAAGCCGAGGTAAGTTCGGTAGCCTTCGCTGAGCGCGTCGCGTCCTTGCACCGGCAGATCGCCACGATTGCAGATCAGCGCGGTCGAAGCGCGATGCTCCAGGCCGCCGTAACCGTCGGTGACGGCCTGGGTCATGAACACGTAGCGATCCATCGGCGCTTTGTTCGACTTCGGCTCGAACAACGCGATCTGCGCTTCGCAGATGCGCTTCAGGTCGGCGGACAGTCGCGCCATGTCCAGCCCGATCACGCGGCCGGCGATCACGATGTCGTGCGGCACGCCATGCGCGTCGAACGTCGCCAGCGCGAATTCACCCAGCGTGACCGGGTGATCGATCAGCTCGTCGTAGTTCTGCGCGCGATATTCGCCGAAGCCGTAGCGCTTCGTGCCACGCGCCTCCGGCAACGCCGTGGCGACGCGCCAGTTGCGATACGCGGCGCCGTCCGGCTTCTGGATGTCGACCACGCATTGCGCTTCTTCATGACCGAGCGGCGACAAAAACACGCTGGTGCCGTTGAAGAAACCCGTCGTGTCGTCCAGATGCGCGGCGCGCACCGACAGATCCCAGGCATACACCTCGTAGCGCAGCGTCAACGCGCCTTTGACCGGCGCGGCCTGCCACGTGTGCTTGTCGGTCTTCTCGACGCGAACCTTGCGGCCGGCGTCGTTGACGGCGCGCAGCGTGACGATGTTGCGCGCGAACTCGCGCACCATGTAGCTGCCCGGAATCCACACCGGCAGCATGAAACGCTGGCCGGCCGGATCGGGATCGGCGACGGTCACGGTGACTTCGAACAGATGGGCGGCGGGTTGCTTGGGAACGATGGTGTAGCGTATCGGCTTCATCGGCGGCGATTAGGAGAGTGTGAGGCGGGGATGTTGGGGCTGAATGTGAAAGGAGGCGCACTGCGCCTCCTTGCTTCTCTATATGGTCCGAACTGTGTGCGACTCAATGCACCGCGGACATTTCCTTGTCGAGCCGGTCGGCCGGCACGGCGCCGGGCAGACGGCGGCCGTCGGCGAGGAACACGGTCGGCGTACCGTCCACGTTCATGGCGTGGCCGAGCGCGAGGTTCTTGTCGATCGCGGCGGTGTCGCAGGTGCCGGCGGCGGTGGGCGCCTGATGGTCCTGCATCCACGATTCCCAGGCCTTGGCGCGATCCGTCGAGCACCAGATGGACTTCGACTTGGCGGTCGAATCCGGCGACAGCACCGGGTACAGGAACGTGTACACGGTCACGTTATCGATTGATTTGAGCGTGGTTTCGAGCTGCTTGCAGTACGGGCAGTTCGGATCGGAGAACACCGCGATCTTGCGCGAGCCGTTGCCCTTCACGACCTTCACCGCGTTCGCGAACGGCAGGCTCGCGAAATCGATGCGGTTGGTTTCCGACAGACGCGCTTCCGTCAGATTCTTGCGGGTCTTCGCGTCGACCATGTCGCCGAGCAACAGGTAGTCGCCGTTCGCGTCGCTATAGACGATCTGCGTGCCGAGGTTGATCTCGTAGATGCCGGCGATCGGCGACTTCGTCACGCTCTTGATCGTCACGTCGGCCAGACGCGTTTGCAGCGTGGCTTTGAGTTTGTCGGTGGTCTGATCGGCCTGGGCGGAGCAGCCCAGCGTGATCGCGGCGATGGCAAGCGCGGCGGCCGCCACGCGGAAGGTCTTTTTCATGCTGAATTCCTGGTTCATTCGCGCGGTGTACGCGTTTTGCGACGGTTCCGGTCTGACCGGAACGGCGCCCATCCGTTCATGATACCCGTCTCGCCAGCCGCGGCGTGCCGGGTGGGATGCTTTAACCCAGCGCGGCCGACACCAGCCAGCGCTTGATAAACGGTTGCGCGCCGACGAACGCCATGCCGGTATTACGCAGCACCTTGGCGAACGGGCCGGGCGCGGAAAAGAGTTTTTGCAGGCCGTCGGTGGCGATCATCAGCGCGCGAATGTCTTCGCGGCGAGCGCGTTCGTAGCGGCGCAACAGCACCATGTCGCCGAGGTCGCGGAACGATTCCTTGCCGGCGACGGTATCGGCGAGCGCCGCGACGTCGCGCAAGCCGAGGTTCATGCCTTGGCCCGCCAGCGGATGAATCAGATGCGCGGCGTCGCCGACCAGCGCGACGCGCGGCGCGACCAGCCGGTCGACCGTTTGCAGCGCGAGCGGGAAGCCTTGCGCGGGCGTCACGCATTCGAGCGCGCCGAACTGGCCGCCCGTCACGCGTTCCACTTCGGCAGCGAGTTGCGCCGGATCGAGCGCGACCAGCTTTTCAGCGTGTTCGGTGCGCGCCGACCAGACCAGCGACACATGGCCGTCCGGCATGGGCAGCAGCGCGACGATCTCGCCGTCCTTGAACCATTGGTAAGCGGTTTCGCTGTGCGGCTTTTCGGCCTTGAAGTTCGCGACGACGCCGGTCTGCCTGTAGTCGCGGCGGTCCATCTTCGAGTTGATCTGCGCGCGCACCCACGAATGCGCGCCGTCCGCACCGACCACCAGATCGGCTTCGAGCACATTGCCGTTGGCGAGGCCGACGCTGGCGCCGTCGACAGTAAAGTCCAGCGCCTGCGCACGCGTGTCGATCCAGGTGAGATTCGGCTGGAAACGCAGCGCCGCATCCAGTGCGCGTTCGATCACCGACGACTCGACGATCCACGCCAGTTGCGGCACCGACGCCTGGAATGCGGAGAAATGCAGTTCGGCGTGCGCGTCGCCATAAACGCGCATGTCGTAGACCGGCCCGAGGCGGGCCAGATCGAGCGCCTGCCAGACCCGCAAACGCTCGAGCAGCGCCTGCGAACTCGACGACAACGCGTAGACGCGCGAGTCGAATACGGCGCCGGCCGGCAGCGCCGCGCAGGGCTGCGCGAGCAGCGCCACGCGCAGTCCGCCTTGCGTCAGCGCCAATGCCGCGGTCTTGCCGACGAGCCCGCCGCCGATCACGGCGACATCAAAGGTCTGGTGGTGTGCGTTCATGCGCGCATTATAGCCGCGGGGGTTGCGGGGGACGGATCGAGGCGCGCGGCATATTGGCCCGGAACAAGGTCTCCGCCGATTAATGCGCTAATGCCCTTGCGCGGCGTGTGCCGCATGGGATTCACGCAACAGCATGAAGTCGCGGTCGGACGACAGCACCCGCCACGCGTTCGACACCAGCTCGCGCTTATGGTCACGCTGGTCGCCGCGCACCATGCAGTCCGGGAACACCCGGTCATAGACGCGCCACAGCGAGTCGAAGTCGTTGGTGTCGGCAAACCCGGCGATACGGCGCTTATCGTCGAGGGTGAGCGCGCTCGTCATGCAGTTGACCGTTTGACGGTCGGTTGCGGCCTGCGCCTCATCATAATTAGGCAACAGCCACACGACGACACCCGCCGCCAGCGCAATGCCCGCGCCCCATCTCAGCCCTGTTGTTATTTTCATCATGCTCTCTCGGAAAGGGCTCTAGCGGCCCCGGACGGTCATCTTACAATGTTCCGACGAATGGACTTCGCGGGGTTTCCACGGGTTGGCGGCTGTTTCCGTGCAGTTCCCGGCGTTTCCCGGCGCGCCTGGTTTGCCCCGCCCCTCTTAGGAAGCCGATCCGAACGGGTTACAATTGCGCTTTCCGTGACGAGACTCGCCCGGGACCGTCGAGGCCCTGCCCGACCCGGTGTCTTGTCCCGCTCCGCTGCGGTCCGCCGCCACGCCAAACGCGAAGGCTTTTCGAGTCCTGCACCCAGCGTCGAGCGCATCACGCAACTTACTGAATCACTGAAGGATTTCCATGAGCCTCAAATGCGGCATCGTCGGCCTGCCTAACGTCGGCAAGTCCACCCTGTTCAACGCACTGACCAAGGCGGGCATCGCCGCCGAAAACTACCCGTTCTGCACGATCGAACCGAACGTCGGCATTGTCGAAGTGCCGGACGCGCGTTTGAAGGCGCTCGCTGAAATCGTCAAGCCGGAGCGCATCCTGCCGGCGGTGGTGGAATTCGTCGACATCGCCGGTCTGGTGGCCGGTGCAAGCAAGGGCGAAGGCCTCGGCAACCAGTTTCTCGCGAACATCCGCGAAACCGACGCGATCACGCACGTGGTGCGCTGCTTCGAAGACGACAACGTGATTCACGTCGCGAACAAGGTCGACCCGCTGTCGGACATCGAAGTGATCAACACCGAACTGGCGCTGGCCGACCTCGCCACCGTCGAAAAAGCGCTGTCGCGCTATTCGAAGGCGGCCAAGTCGGGTAACGACAAGGAAGCGATCAAGAACGCCGCGGTGCTCGAAAAGGTCCGCGCGCAGCTCGACCAGGCCAAGCCGGTCCGCGCGCTCGATCTCTCGGACGAAGAAAAAGCCACCATCAAACCGTTCTGCCTGATCACCGCGAAGCCGACCATGTACGTGGCGAACGTGAAGGACGACGGTTTCGAGAACAACCCGCATCTGGACGCGGTCACGAAGTTCGCGGCAGCGGAAAACGCGCCGGTCGTGGCAGTGTGCGCGGCGATCGAAGCGGAAATCGCCGATCTCGACGAAGCCGACATGACCGTGTTCCTCGCCGACATGGGCATGGAAGAACCGGGCCTGAACCGCGTGGCCCGCGCGGCGTTCAAGCTGCTGGGTCTGCAAACGTATTTCACGGCCGGCGTGAAAGAAGTGCGCGCCTGGACGATTCATATCGGCGACACCGCACCGCAGGCAGCGGGCGCGATCCATACGGACTTCGAGCGCGGCTTCATTCGTGCGCAGACCATCGCGTTCAATGACTTCATCAGCTATAAGGGTGAGCAAGGCGCGAAAGAAGCCGGCAAGATGCGTGCTGAAGGCAAGGAATACGTCGTGCATGATGGCGACGTGATGAACTTCCTGTTCAACGTTTAAGGTTCGGCACGGCAGGCAGATCCATCGCGATCTCACCACCCCGCTAAAGCCCGCGCAAGCCCATCAAAGCCCGTTAATAACGGGCTTTTTCTTTTTCAGCAACGGAGAGTCCAACCATGACCACCAGCGATCTGCTCGAACGGGTGCTTGCGTTCCGCGAGGCCCGCGACTGGAAGCAGTTTCACACGCTACGCAACCTGATCGTGTCGACCAGCATCGAAGCCGGCGAGTTGCTGGAAACGATCCAGTGGAAGACCGATTCCGAAGTGGATGCGTTGTTGCTCGATCCTAAGCGCAAAAAGCATCTGGAGCATGAATGCGCGGACGTGTTCATTTACCTGATGCTGGTCGCTCACACGGCGGGCTTCGATCTGGTCGACGCCGCCATGGAGAAAGTGGCGTTGAATGAAGAGCGTTATCCGGTAGAGAAATCTAAAGGGACGGCGACGAAGTATTCCGAGCTCTGACTATGAGCCCGGGTGCCTACTGCCCGCCCGCCGCGACCGCCCGTTCGCACCGCAGCGGCAGCACGGCCCCTTCCTTGAGCGGCACCATTTTCGAAGGCGAATCCGCCAGCACTGCATCGATCCCGAGACACGCGGCCGTCCGATAATCATCCGCGCTGTTCACCGCAATCGCGACGATTTGCACGTCGGCCTTTTGCCGGGAACACGCGACGGTTGCCGGCGTCCACAACGTAGCCTGCACGTCCGACCGCCCCTCTCCCAGCGTGAACTTCTCCACCACCGTCAATGCGCGATGCAGTTCGAACGCGCTCATGGCATGTTCGGCCGGCGCGTCTACGCAGCCTTGATTCAACAGTACGCGCACCAGGCGTCCACGCGTGGCATCGCGCGATTCGAATAGTTTTGCGCGCGGATACGCCGCGAAAGTCTGTTGATAATCCGCTTCGGTCGAGTAGATCGACACTCGCGACCACGCCTGCTCCTCATCGAGCACATGTGCCACCGCTTGCGTCTGCGCGCCGGCAGGCAATGCCTTCATGTCGAGGATCACCGGCATGGTTCGCGGCACGGCGCGCAGCGCTTCACGCAGCGTCGGAATGCCGACAGGACGATCGCGATACGGATACGCGTCGCCCTGACGGAAGCTCCACCCGGCGTTCACGCGCGCGAGTTCAGCCACGGTGTAAGCCGACACCGGGCCCTTCGCGTCCGTCAGCGCCGACAGATCCGCCGGCCGATACAGAACCGGCACCCCCTCTTTGCTCAACTGCACCGACAGCCACATCACGTCGGCGCGATGCTCGACCGACAGACGGATCGCCTCCAGCGTATTTTCCGGCGCGTCGCCGGTGCCGCCTCGGTGCGCGATGATTTTTGGCAGCGTCGTAAAGGGCTTCGCGCCGCTCCCAGAAGTCCCCGGCGCAAACGAGCAACCCGCCAATACGAGACCCAGTATCGAACCACCCACCACCCGCCGCACCCAATCAAGCATCTGGAATCCTGATTAAAAGTCACATGACGCATGCGTGCCGCCCATCGCGTAAAGCACGCTCCCGTTTCTCCATCCATCATGCCAACCCATCGGCCGCCAGGTCCAGCGAGCGTGCCTTCACGTTGACCTCACGCAAAACGTTATCCAGACGCCCATGTTTCCGTTTCGTGACAGCCGATGTTAAATTGCCGCTGTCGGCGCCCGCCCAAAGCGCGCCACGCCGCCCGGCCATCGACGCCGGACTGTCATCGAACACAACTAGAATCGCGCGATTCGCAATCGCGCCCGATCCGATCCGCAAGGATCTTGCATGGGACCCGAGTAAGCGCTAGAGCGCCAACTCGGGTCGACAGGAGACACATCGATGAGTTTCAAGCCGCTGTTCCGTACGCTTTCCGTAGCCGCCGTGTTGAGCGTCGGCGTCAGCCAGGCGGCCCAGGCCGCGACTGAAATCCAGTTCTGGCACGGCATGGAAGCCGCGTTGGGCGAACGTCTGAACGATATCGCCAACGCCTTCAACGCGTCGCAAAGCGACTACAAGATCGTGCCGGTGTTCAAAGGCTCCTACGACCAGACGCTCGCCGCCGGTATCGCCGCGTATCGCGCCGGCAACGCGCCCGCGATCCTGCAGGTCTACGAAGTCGGCACCGCCACGATGATGCAGGCCAAGAAGGCCGTGATCCCGGTCTCGGACGTGTTCAAGCAGGCCGGCGTGCCGCTCGACGTGAAGGCCTTCGTGCCGACCATCGCCAGCTATTACAGCGACGCGAAGACCGGCGAGCTGATCTCGATGCCGTTCAACAGCTCGACGCCGGTGCTGTACTACAACAAGGACGCCTTCAAGAAAGCCGGCCTCGATCCGAACCAGCCGCCGAAAACCTGGGCCGAACTGCAAACCGACGCGCAGAAGCTGAAAGCGTCGGGCATGGCGTGCGGTTACTCGTCGGGCTGGCAGAGCTGGATTCAGCTCGAGAACTACAGCGCGTGGCACGGCGTGCCGTTCGCGTCGAAGAACAACGGCTTCGACGGCGCGGATGCGCAGCTCGAATTCAACAAGCCGCTGCAGGTCGCGCACATCCAGTTCCTGCAGAACATGCAGAAGGAAGGCACCTTCACCTATGTCGGCCGCAAGGACGAACCGGTGTCGAAGTTCTATAGCGGCGACTGCGGGATCATCACGAATTCGTCGGGGTCGCTCGCCACCATCAAAAAGTACGCGAAGTTCAATTTCGGCACCGGCATGATGCCGTACGACGCGAGCGTGAAGGGCGCGCCGCAGAATGCGATCATCGGCGGAGCGAGCCTGTGGGTGTTGTCGGGCAAGGATCCGGCAACGTACAAGGGCGTGGCGAAGTTCCTCGCGTACCTGTCGTCGGCGCCGGTTGCCGCGAAGTGGCACCAGGATACCGGCTACCTGCCGGTGACCACCGCCGCGTATCAGTTGACGCAGCAACAAGGCTTCTACGAGAAGAACCCGGGCAGCGACACCGCGATCAAGCAGATGCTCAACAAGCCGCCGCTGCCGTACACGAAGGGCCTGCGCCTGGGCAACATGCCGCAGATCCGCACCGTGATCGACGAAGAACTCGAACAGGTCTGGGCGGACAAGAAGACGCCGCAACAGGCGCTCGACTCGTCCGTCTCGCGTGGCGATGACCTGCTGCGCCGCTTCGAGAAAGCCGGCAACTAAGTGAGCAACGGGTTCGCGCGCGCTACGTAGCGCGCGCGAGCCGGGTTCCGGTACGACCGCGCCGGAACTCGCAGTCACTGCGGAACCTTGGGAAGATTCGATGGAAAAGCGCTCCAGCTTCGGCACCAGCCTGCTGCCCTACCTGCTCGTCGCACCGCAACTCGCGATCACGCTGCTGTTCTTTTTGTGGCCGGCCGGCGAGGCGCTGTGGCAGTCCACGCAGAGTCAGGACGCGTTCGGCACGTCGAGCGAATTCGTCGGGCTCGCGAACTTCAAGCAACTATTCGCCGATCCGCTCTATCTGTCGTCGTTCTATACGACGCTGATTTTTTGCGCACTCGTCACCGTGTCGGGGCTGGTGATCTCGCTGCTGCTGGCGGTCTGCGCGGATCGCGTGGTGCGCGGCGCGAAGGTCTACCGAACACTGCTGATCTGGCCGTATGCGGTCGCGCCCGCGATCGCCGCCGTGCTGTGGTCGTTCCTGTTCAATCCGAGCATCGGCCTCGTCACTTACGCGCTCGCTAAATACGGCATTGTCTGGAATCACGCGTTGAACGCGGGCCAGGCGATGTTCCTGGTCGTGCTGGCCTCCGTCTGGCAGCAGGTCAGCTATAACTTCCTGTTCTTCTACGCCGGCTTGCAGGCGATTCCGCGTTCGCTGATCGAAGCGGCGGCGATCGACGGCGCCGGTCCGGTGCGACGCTTCTTCGGCATTGCGTTGCCGCTGCTGTCGCCGACCAGCTTCTTCCTGCTGGTGATCAACATCACCTATGCGTTCTTCGACACCTTCCCGGTGATCGACGCGGCCACTGGCGGCGGCCCCGCGCAAGCCACCCGCACGCTGATCTACAAGATCTTCGCCGAAGGCTTCCAGGGACTCGACATCGGCAGTTCCGGCGCGCAATCGGTGATCCTGATGGTGATCGTCGTCGCGCTGACGGTCGTGCAATTCCGCTTTATCGAACGCAAGGTTCAATACTCATGATCGAGAACCGCCGCGGTTTCGACCTCTTCTGCCATGCGGTGCTGCTTGTGGGCGTCGTGCTGGTGGTGTTTCCGGTGTACGTCGCGTTCTGCGCGGCGACCATGAGCGAACACGAAGTGTTCAGCGTGCCGCTCTCGCTGGTGCCGAGCACCCATCTGTTCGAGAACATCGCGACCGTCTGGTCGCAGGGCAGCGGCAACGCCGCTGCGCCGTTCGGCCGCATGCTGCTGAACAGCCTCGTGATGGCGCTGGCAATTGCGATCGGCAAGATCTCCGTGTCAATGATCTCCGCGTACGCGATCGTGTTCTTCCGCTTTCCGTTCCGCAATCTCGCGTTCTGGCTGATCTTCATCACGCTGATGCTGCCGGTCGAAGTGCGGATCTTCCCGACCGTGCAGGTCGTCACGTCCATGCATCTGGGCAACACGTATAGCGGCTTGACGCTGCCGCTGATCGCGTCGGCCACCGCGACGTTCCTGTTCCGCCAGTTCTTCATGACGCTGCCGGACGAGTTGATGGAAGCGGCGCGCATCGACGGTGCGGGCGCCATGCGTTTCTTCTGGGACGTGGTATTGCCGCTGTCGAAGACGAACATGGCGGCGCTCTTCGTGATCACCTTCATTTACGGCTGGAATCAGTATCTGTGGCCGATCCTGATCTCCAGCCAGCAATCGCTGACTACTGCGGTGGTCGGCATCAAGAGCATGATCGCGTCCGGCGACACCGCGACCGAATGGCATCTCGTGATGACCGCGACGCTGCTCGCGATCCTGCCGCCGCTCGCGGTCGTGCTGACGATGCAGCGCTGGTTCGTGCGTGGGCTCGTGGATACGGAGAAGTGAGCCGCACGACTGCCGGCATGGCGATCGGCAACACCAGCACAACACCGAGACAACGCCGCGCGCTGCGCGGCAAGCAACGAAAGGTTAAAACGGCATGGCTGCACTGACTCTGCAAGGCGTTAAAAAAACCTACGACGGCAAACAGTTCGTGCTGCACGGCATCGACGTCGACGTCGCCGACGGCGAATTCGTCGTGATGGTCGGCCCGTCCGGCTGCGGCAAATCCACCTTGCTGCGGATGGTCGCGGGACTGGAAGGCATCTCCGAGGGCAGCATTTCGATCGCCGGCAAGGTCGTCAACAAGTTGGAGCCGAAAGACCGCAACATCGCGATGGTGTTCCAGAACTACGCGCTGTACCCGCATATGAGCGTGGCCGAAAACATGGGCTACGCGCTGAAGATCGCGGGCGTCGAGCGGGCGCAGATCGCGAAGCGCGTGCAGGCCGCCGCGCAGATTCTCGAACTTGAACCCTTGCTGCAACGCAAGCCGCGCGAACTGTCGGGCGGCCAGCGTCAACGGGTGGCGATGGGCCGCGCGATCGTGCGCGAACCTGCCGTGTTTCTGTTCGACGAACCGTTGTCGAATCTCGACGCCCGTTTGCGCGTGCAGATGCGGCTCGAAATCCAGCGTCTGCATGCGCGCCTCGCCACCACCAGCCTGTACGTGACGCACGATCAGATCGAAGCGATGACGCTGGCGCAACGCGTGATCGTGATGAACAAGGGCCACGCCGAGCAGATCGGCGCGCCGACCGAAGTCTACGAGCGGCCGGCCACGGTGTTCGTCGCGAGCTTTATCGGTTCGCCGGGGATGAATCTGCTGGACGGCCGGATCTCGGACGACGGTTCGAGTTTCGAAGTGGCCGGCAACGGCCCGAAGCTGCCGCTGACGGACGTGCCGTCGATCGGCCGCGAAGTCGCGGCGGGACGTGAATGGACGCTGGGCATCCGGCCGGAGCACATGACGCCGGGCGCCGCGAATGCCGCGCACGCCACGCTCACGGTCGACTCCTGCGAACTGCTCGGCGCGGACAATCTCGCGCACGGCCGTTGGGGCAAGCACGACGTGACGGTGCGCTTGCCGCATACGCATCGGCCCGGGGCGGGCGAAGCGCTGCAAGTGGCGCTACCCGCGCAGCACCTGCACTTCTTCGATCCGGCGACGGGACGGCGCGCGAACTGAGCGAGCTTCGGTTTGCCGCAAGCACGGTCGCGCACTCAGGCGCGACCGGCATAACAACGACTTGAGAGACCATGCAAGGCACCGCCTTCAATCAGATCCTTCGCCGTGGCGCGGCCGTCGCCACGGCGCTGCTGCTCAGTATGTCGTCCGCGTTCGCGTATGTGCCGCCCGGCACAACGCCGGACGAAGCGAACCTCAGCAACCACAACACCTACACGAATCGCGACGGCAACACCGTCCACGCGCCGGCTCGCTCACTGTCCGGCAAGGCGCCCGAAGGCGCGAGCGCACGTTGCCGCGACGGCACTTACAGTTTCAGCCGGCATCGCAGCGGTACCTGTTCGCGGCACGGCGGCGTGGCCGACTGGCTCTGAGCGTCCGAAGCGCCCCTAGCCTAACGGACAGCCCCTGCCGTCCCGCCCATCCGCCGAAGTACAATGCCACCTGAAGAACCCGCCCGTGCGCGGGGCGTCGCGCGTTGACATCGCGCTCGATGCCGCGCCGGCCGGTGCCGGGCGCTCTGCCCGGCCACAACACCGATTACCCATCCACCCCACGACCGCCCGCCCCACCGCGGCCGGCGTCGTCAACGTCAATTGCGAACAAATGGCCCAATACGTCTTTACCATGAACCGGGTCGGCAAGATCGTGCCGCCCAAGCGTCAAATCCTGAAGGACATCTCGCTGTCGTTTTTCCCCGGTGCGAAGATCGGCCTGCTCGGCCTGAACGGCTCGGGCAAGTCGACGCTGATCCGCATCATGGCCGGTGTGGATAAGGACATCGAGGGCGAAGCCACGCCCATGCCGAACCTGAACATCGGCTATCTGCCGCAGGAACCGCAACTGGACCCGAACAAGACGGTGCGTGAAGCCGTCGAGGAAGGCCTCGGCGACGTGTTCAACGCGCAGAAGAAGCTCGACGAAATCTACGCGGCCTACGCGGAAGAAGACGCCGACTTCGACGCGCTCGCCGCCGAACAGGCCAAGTACGAAGCGATCCTCGCTACCTCGGACGGCAACGCCGAACAGCAGATCGAAATCGCCGCCGACGCGCTGCGCCTGCCGGCGTGGGACGCCAAAATCGAGCATCTGTCGGGCGGTGAAAAGCGCCGCGTCGCGCTGTGCAAGCTGCTGCTCGAAAAGCCGGACATGCTGCTGCTCGACGAACCGACCAACCACCTGGATGCGGAATCGGTCGACTGGCTCGAACAGTTCCTGACCCGCTTCCCGGGCACCGTCGTCGCCGTCACCCACGACCGCTACTTCCTGGATAACGCCGCCGAGTGGATTCTCGAACTCGACCGCGGCCACGGCATTCCGTGGAAGGGCAACTACAGCAGCTGGCTCGACCAGAAGGAAGAGCGCCTGAAGCAGGAAGAGTCGTCGGAATCGGCGCGTCAGAAGGCGATCAAGAAGGAACTGGAGTGGGTCCGTCAGAACCCGAAGGGCCGTCAGGCCAAGTCGAAGGCGCGTATCGCCCGCTTCGAGGAACTGAACAGCCAGGACTACCAGAAGCGCAATGAAACCTCGGAAATCTTCATCCCGGTCGGCGATCGCCTCGGCAATGAAGTGATCGAGTTCAAGGGTGTCAGCAAGTCGTACGGCGATCGTCTGCTGCTCGATAACGTCAGCTTCAAGATTCCGGCGGGCGCGATTGTCGGCATCATCGGCCCGAACGGCGCCGGTAAGTCGACGTTGTTCCGCATGCTGACCGGCCGCGAACAGCCGGATTCGGGCGAGATCGTGCAAGGCCCGACCGTCAAGCTGGCGTACGTGGACCAGAGCCGCGACGCGCTGGACGGCTCGAAGACCGTGTTCGACGAAATCGCCGGCGGTGCGGACGTGCTGACGGTGGGCAAGTACGAAACGCCGTCGCGTGCGTATATCGGCCGCTTCAACTTCAAGGGCGGCGACCAGCAGAAGCTGGTCGGCAACCTGTCGGGCGGTGAGCGCGGTCGTCTGCATCTGGCCAAGACGCTGATCGCGGGCGGCAACGTGCTGCTGCTGGACGAGCCGTCGAACGATCTGGACGTCGAAACGCTGCGCGCGCTGGAAGACGCGTTGCTCGAGTTCGCGGGCTCGGTGATGGTGATCTCGCACGATCGCTGGTTCCTCGACCGGATCGCGACGCACATCCTCGCGTTCGAAGGCGATTCGCAAATCACGTTCTTCGACGGTAACTACCAGGAATACGAAGCGGACAAGCGCGCGCGTCTCGGCGAAGAAGCCGCTCGACCGAGGCGTCTGCGTTACAAGCCGATCGCACGCTAAGGCGTTGGGTTGGCGGGCGGTTCGTCGAGCAGATGGACCGCCCGGTTGATCTTGTTGTTTTGTCGAATACGAGGCCGCAAGGCACACGCATTGCGTGCCACGATCAGCGCGAGGCCAACGCGCTCAAAAGCCGGCCATAGCCACACCGCGCCGCGCGGTGACGAGGAGGCAATTAGCATGGCGATGTCGAAGGGCAAGCGCTGGATCGTTGCCGTGGGCGGTGTGCTGCTGGTGCTGATCGTCGTCGCGATCGGCGCGTTGCAATTCGCGCAGCGCGAAGTGAAGGCGCGAGTGATTGCGGCGCTCGGCCCTTCAGGTAGCGCCGACAGTATCGACGTCGGCCTCACCTCGGTTCATCTCACCAACGTCGTTCTCAAGGCACCGCCCGGCTGGCCCGCTGGCGACCCGCTCCGAGCGGACGAAATCACGCTCACACCGGACATTCGCGATCTGATCGCGCGGCGCATGCATTTGCGCAGCGTGGTCGTGCGCGGTTTCGACATCGCTGTGCTGCGCGCGAAAGACGGCACGATCGATCTGCTGCCGAATTTGCGGCAATCGGTGAACCAGGCGGACAATCAGGCCAGCGGTGCGGCAGCGCCTGCGACACCGCGCGAGAAGTTGGTCGATCACATCAGTTTCGAACAGGGCAACTTCCACTTCTACGACATGACGGTCGGCCCGCCGGCCTTCAAAGTGACGGTCAGCAACGCCAACGCAACCGTCGATCATTTGCATCTACCCGCGCTCACCGAGCCGACCAACTTGAACCTCACCGGTTCGATTAAAGGGCCGGCGCATACCGGCACGGTGTCGTTCAACGGCTGGATCAAGATCGCCAGCAAGGATTCGCAAACCACCAGCATGCTACGCGGCGTCGATGTCACCATGCTCGATCCGTACCTGCTGAAAAAGGCCGGCGCGAAAGCACAGGTCACGGGCGGCACGGTCGATCTGACAGTCGACTCGACCGTGCGCAACTATCAGTTGCATGCGCCGGGCACAGTGACGGTCCACAACCTGCAACTCGCCGACAGCGGCGATCCGCTCGACACCTTCATGTCGATTCCGACCAAGGCCGCCATTGCCGCGCTCAAATCGCACAACGGCGACATCACCCTGCATTTCGTATTGGACGGAAATTTGCGCGATCCGAAGTTCTCGGTGCGGGAAGGCATCGTCAAGCGGATCGGCGCGGACTTTGCGAAGACGCTGGGGGTGAGCGTCGAGGGCGTGGCGAAAGGTGCCGGGGAAACGGTGAAAGGCTTGGGGAATGCGCTGAAGAGTCTGCTGGGGCAGTAACAGCGAGCGGTGTAGAGCGGAGGCGAGACGGCTTACTTGGGCTTAGCTGGGCTGACTTGGGCTTACCTCGAAACCAACACGCCCACTCCGCTTTAAAAAGAAACCACGCTCAAACCGGCAAACCCAGTTCGCGCAATCTCGCTTCTGTCTCTTCAGCGCTGGTGTGATGCACGCCATGCCAGCCGAGCGCCGTCGCGGCGTCGGCGTTCTTCTGATTGTCGTCGATGAAAACCAGCTCGCCGGGCTCGATGCCCGGCATCTGCGCATGAATCCGCTCGAGCATGGCTGCGAAGATCGCCGGATCGGGTTTCGCGAGTCCCACCCGCCCCGACACGACGACGTCGCGAAACCGCCGCAGCACGGGGTAATGCTCCCACGCGTACGGGAAGGTCTCCGCCGACCAGTTGGTCAGCCCGAACAATGGCACCTCGGCAGCTTCGAGCTTTTCCATCAGCGCCACGCCCTGTTCCAGCACGCCGGCCACCATCTCATGCCAGCGCTCGTAAAACGCGCGGATCAGCGCCTCATGATCGGGAAACTTCGCGATCAGTTCGTCCGTGGCCTCAGCGATCGGCTGGCCGCCGTCCTGTCGAATCACCCATTCCATCGAACAGACATGCGTCAGAAACCAGCGGCGCTCGGTTTCGTCCGGAATCAGGTTGCGATACAGATACTCGGGACTCCAGTCGATCAACACGCCGCCGAAATCGAACACCACTGCCTTGATCGCCATGCACTTTTTCTCCGTACGAACGCCGATTCGCTGCGGCGCTTAGATGGGTTGCGTGCGCAGGTCGAGCCACGCCAGGGCGTCGCCGGAAACATGCGGCGACAGACGCGTGCGCACCGTCTCGTGATAAGCGTTGAGCCACGCGCGTTCGTCGTCGCGCAGCAGCGACAGGTCGAGGCAGCGCGTGTCGATCGGGCACAGCGTCAAGGTTTCGAACTTGAGGAAATCGCCGAACTCGGTTTTTTCCGCCGGCACGTTCAGCACGAGGTTTTCGATCCGCACGCCCCACTTGCCCGGCCGGTAAATGCCCGGCTCGACCGAGGTGATCATGCCCTCTTCCATCGCGGTCCACGGTTCAGCCGGCGCGTAGTGCGAAATCACTTGCGGGCCTTCGTGCACGTTCAGGAAGTAGCCCACGCCATGGCCGGTGCCGTGGCCGTAATCGGCGCCGGCTTCCCAGATCGGCGCACGGGCGATCGCGTCGAGCATCGGCGAACGAATACCGCGCGGGAATTGCGCGCGCGACAACGCCATCGTGCCTTTCAGCACGATCGTGAAATCGCGCCGTTGCGCCTCGCTGAGCGTGCCGATCGGCACGACGCGGGTGATGTCCGTCGTGCCGCTCAGATACTGCGCGCCCGAATCGATCAGCAACAGCCCGTTGCCTTCGATCACCGCATGCGAAGACTCGGTCGCGCGATAGTGCGGCATCGCGCCGTTGCCGTTGAAGCCCGCGATCGTCGCAAAGCTCAGCGACACGAACCCCGGACGACGCGCGCGCGCTGCCGTCAGACGTTCGTCGATGGTCATTTCGGTGAGGGACTCACCGCGCTCCAGCGCGCTTTCCAACCACGCGAAGAATTCCGCGAGTGCCGCGCCGTCCTGCTCCATCGTCTCGCGCACGTGCTCGGCTTCAGCTTCTGTTTTGCGTGACTTGAAGAACGTGGACGGGTTGACCGCCTCGACCACCTTGACCGAGGACGGCACCGACTGCAGCGAACCGTAGGTAATCCGGCGCGGGTCGATCAACAGCACGCTGGCGGCTGGCAGCGCTGCCAGCGCTTCGGCCGCCTTCGCATAGGGCTCGACGCTGATGCCGTCGCGCGCCAACGCGTCGGCCAGCGCTTGCGGCACCTTGCCGTCCGACACGAACAGCGACGCGCGGTCCACGCCGATCAGCGCATGCGCGACGAACACCGGGTTGTAGCTGACGTCGGCGCCGCGCAGATTCAGCAGCCATGCGAGGTCGTCGAGCGTGGAAATAAAGTGCCACTGCGCGCCCTTCTCCGCCATCGCACGGCGAATCTGCGCGAGCTTGTCAGCACGAGCGACACCGGCATGCGGCGCGGCATGTTCGAACACGGCGGCGGCCGGCAGCGACGGACGCTGCGGCCAGATCGTGTCGAACAGGTCGACGTCGGTGCGCAGCTTCACGCCACGCGCGCCGAGCGCCAGAGTCAGTGAGCGCGCTGCGGCCACGCCGAGCACCGCGCCGTCCACTCCGACCGTGCCGCCGCTCGTGACGTTCTGCGCGAGCCATTCGAAATGCGGCGCGGTCTGCTGGCCGCCGGTCATCTTCATCAACTGAACGGTCGTGCCGGCCAGTTGTGCATTGGCCTGCTCCCAATAGCGACTATCGGTCCAGACACCGGCAAAATCCGCCGTGACGATCAGGGTGCCCGCCGAACCGGTGAAACCCGATAGCCATTGCCGGCCCTGCCAGCGCCCCGGTAGATATTCGGAGAGATGCGGATCTGCGGACGGCACGAGATAAGCGGCAACGCCTTCGCGCGCCATTGCGTCACGCAACGTGGCGAGCCGTTCGGGAATAGAGGATGTTTCGGGAAGTCGGGCGTTCATCAGAGTCACCTGCAAATATTCATCGACGGGAAAGCGAGCCGACCGTCACGGCAACGGCGATCAACGCAACGGCGGTGCAAACCGGCCATTCGAGCGTGTCGCCATCATGAAAGAGACCGGTCACATTGCCGGCCATGAGCGCGACTGCGGCGCCTACCACCCCGGCCAGCAGCGCCATCCACCAACGAGCGCGGCTTGAGCGGCGCAACGGATGCAGCCACCAGCCCGCGAGGCCGATCGCCAATCCCAGGACGACGACACCGGGCCACCCCATTAGCAGCCGACCCCGCGCGATTTCAGATTTGTCTCATGGGCGCAAGGGACCAGGACAGCTAACATTTTTGTCTCATTAACTATAGAAGTTCAGCACGGCGCTTTCCGCATAGCGGTTGAGTTTAGGGGTCGGTGTGATGTTAGGCAAGCTGTAAGCCTTACGGATATGCCTGGTTCTCGGTCATTGCCACGCTGAAAGCGCGCCATGCGAATCGCCCTAATCGAGCCGGATCTGCCGCACGCCAAACTGGTTGGCCGGCTAATTTTTGCCGGCGGCCACGTCTGCTATCACTTCACCGCGAGCGCCCCGTTCCTGCAGCGCGCCGCGGACGACTTTTTCGATCTCCTCATCACCGAAAGCTGGGCCGGCGACCACTCCGCCGAAGACGTGATTCCGCGCGCCCGCGCTGTCCTGCCTGGCCTGCCGGTGATCGTGCTGATGTCCGCGCCGCGCGAAAGCCAGATCGTCGCGGCGCTGCACGCCGGCGCCGACGACTGCCTCAGCAAACCGGTTCGCGGCCCCGAAATGCTTGCGCGGGTCGACGCCGTACTGCGTCGCGCCGGACTGCGGCGGCCGCTCAACCGGCGGCGCGACGTGATCGGCGGTTACGCGTTCGACACCGCCGCGCTAGCCGTCACATTTCGTAATCTAACAGTCACGCTGACGCCGAAAGAATTCCGCTTTGCGCTGCTGCTGTTCAACAATCTGTCTCGCCCGGTGTCGCGGGCACATATTCTCGAAACCGTCTGGTCGCGCCGCCGCGACCTGAAGTCACGGACGGTCGACACACATGCATCGCGCGTACGCAGTAAATTGCAGTTGCGCCCGGAGCTCGGCTATTGTCTGACGCCGCTTTACGGGTATGGCTACCAGCTCGACGCAATCCCGCTGGAGACTGCCGTAGAGGCCGCTGTAGAAGTGGGTTGACACGCGTCCAATGTAAGAATCTTGGAAACGCTATAATATTGGGCTAAACCATAGCTCCCCCAAATGCAGCTTCTAACGATCGGAATCAATCACCACACTGCGCCTGTCGCCTTGCGCGAACGCGTGGCGTTTCCGCTCGATCAGATCAAGCCTGCACTGGACACCTTCAAGAGCGCCTGGCTCGGCCGTACGGCCCGCACGGCGCCGGAAGCAGCGATTCTGTCCACCTGTAATCGCACCGAGCTTTATTGCGTTACCGACGACCAGGCCGCGCGCGAAGCCGCGATCCAATGGCTGTCGAAATACCACAACCTGCCCATCGACGAACTCGCGCCGCACGTCTATGCGTTGCCGCAGTCGGAGGCCGTGCGCCACGCGTTCCGCGTCGCGTCGGGTCTCGATTCGATGGTGCTGGGCGAGACGCAAATCGTCGGACAAATGAAGGACGCAGTGCGCACCGCGTCCGAAGCCGGCGCGCTCGGCACGTATCTGAACCAGTTATTCCAGCGCACCTTCGCCGTCGCGAAGGAAGTGCGCAGCACCACCGAGATCGGCGCGCAGTCGGTTTCAATGGCCGCGGCCGCTGTGCGACTCGCGCAACGCATTTTCGACAAGGTCTCGAACCAGCGCGTGCTGTTTATCGGCGCGGGCGAAATGATCGAGCTGTGCGCCACGCACTTCGCCGCGCAGCAGCCGCGTGAACTGGTGGTCGCGAACCGTACGGCCGAACGCGGCACGCGGCTCGCCGAACGCTTTAACGGCCGCGCTATTCCGCTGTCGGAACTGCCCACCCGCATGCACGAGTTCGACATCATCGTGTCCTGCACGGCGTCCACTTTGCCGATCATCGGTCTGGGCGCGGTTGAGCGGGCGGTGAAAGCGCGTCGTCACCGGCCGATTTTCATGGTCGATCTGGCGGTCCCGCGCGACATCGAACCCGAAGTCGGCAAGCTTGAAGACGTGTTCCTGTACACCGTCGACGACCTCGGCGCGATCGTCCGCGAAGGCAATGCGTCGCGTCAGGCCGCGGTCGCGCAAGCCGAAGCCATCATCGAAACGCGTGTGCAGAACTTCATGCAGTGGCTCGACGCGCGCAGCATCGTGCCGGTGATCCGCCATATGCACACGCAGGCCGACGTGCTGCGCCGTGCCGAAGTCGAGCGTGCGCAAAAAATGCTCGCGCGCGGCGACGATCCGGCCGCCGTGCTCGAAGCGCTGTCGCAGGCGCTCACCAACAAGCTGATCCACGGGCCCACGCACGCGCTCAATCGCGCGAGCAGCGAAAACCGTGACACGCTCATCGAGCTGATGAGCGGTTTCTACAAACACTCCGGTTCCACGGAGCGTTAGCGGCGCAGCCTCCGCCGCGCGGTCCGCGCCACCCACGGTGGCCCGCGACGTGCTTCTGACCAGGGCATCAGCCCATTTCCCTAGTCGCCGTCTTTTCCGGAGCCCGCTCCGAACCCCGTCCGATGAAAACGAGCATGCAACGCAAGCTCGACCAGCTCACTACCCGGCTGGCCGAACTGAATGACCTGTTGAGCCGCGAGGACATCACCTCGAATCTCGATCAATATCGCAAGCTCACACGCGAGCACGCGGAGCTGGGGCCGCTGGTCGAGCATTTCGCGCTGTGGCGTCAGGCCATGAACGACGCGGAGACCGCGCAGGAACTGCTGACGGACGCTTCGATGCGCGACTTCGCCGAAGAAGAAATCCGCGCGGCGCGCGAGCGGATGGAAAAACTCGGCGCGGAGCTGCAAAAAATGCTGCTGCCGAAAGATCCGAACGACGACCGCAATATCTACGTCGAAATCCGCGCGGGCACCGGCGGCGACGAATCCGCGCTGTTCGCGGGCGATCTGCTCCGTATGTATCTGCGCTATGCCGAGCGCAACCGCTGGCAGGTCGAGATGATGTCGGCCAGCGAATCGGATCTGGGCGGCTACAAGGAAGTGATCGTGCGGATCGCCGGCGAAGCCGCGTATTCGAAGCTCAAGTTCGAGTCGGGCGGTCACCGCGTGCAGCGCGTGCCGGCCACCGAAACGCAAGGGCGCATCCACACGTCGGCGTGTACGGTCGCGGTCATGCCGGAAGCGGATGAAATCGGCGAAGTCGAAATCAATCCGGCCGATCTGCGGATCGATACGTTCCGCGCGTCGGGCGCGGGCGGACAGCACATCAACAAGACCGATTCGGCCGTGCGCGTTACGCACTTGCCGACCGGCATCGTCGTCGAATGTCAGGACGACCGTTCGCAGCACAAGAACAAGGATCGCGCGCTGAAGGTGCTGGCCGCGCGTATCAAGGACAAGCAGTCGCAAGAACAGCACGCGAAAGAAGCCGCCACACGCAAGAGCCTGATCGGCTCGGGCGACCGCTCGGAGCGGATTCGCACGTATAACTTCCCGCAAGGGCGCATGACCGATCACCGGATCAACCTGACGCTGTATCGCCTTGACGCGCTGATGGATGGCGATCTCGACGAGTTGATCGCGGCGCTCGTCAGCGAACATCAGGCCGAGTTGCTGGCTTCGCTGGGCGATTCGGACTAAAGCGCCGACGATGAACGCCACGCCTGTCACGCCCGCCGCTTTGTTGCGCGCGTCGCCGCTGCCACCGCTCGAAGCGCGGATTCTGCTCACGCACGTGCTCGGCTGGCGTCATACGCAGTTGATTACGCGCAGCGATGAAACGCTCGAGAGTGCCGCAGTGGAGCGTTATCGCGGATTGGAAGCGCGGCGGATGGCCGGTGAGCCGGTCGCGCAACTGGTCGGCGTACGGGAATTTTTCGGCCTCGATTTCGAAGTCACGCCGCACGTGCTGATTCCGCGGCCTGAAACCGAATTGCTGGTCGAGACCGCCCTGGCGGCAATGGAAGGTCTGTCGCGGCCGCGCGTGCTCGATCTCGGCAGCGGCACCGGCGCAATTGCGGTCGCGATTGCGTCGACGCGGCCGGACGCGCAAGTTCACGCGCTCGATCGTTCCGCCGAAGCGCTCGCGGTGGCAACACGCAACGCCACCCGTCTACTGGATGCAAAACGTCCCGGCGGCGCCATGGTTTTAAGCCAAAGCAACTGGTACACGGCGCTCGACGCAGCACAACGTTTCGACGTGATCGTCAGCAATCCGCCGTATATCGCGAGCGGCGATCCGCATCTGGCAGAAGGCGATCTGCGTTTCGAGCCGCGCGGCGCGCTCACCGACGAAGCCGACGGCCTCAGCGCGATCCGCGTGATCGTCGCCGGCGCGCCCGCGCGCCTCGCCGCCCACGGCGTCTTGTGGATCGAACACGGCTACGATCAGGCAGAAGCCGTCCGCACGCTGCTGACGGCGCAAGGGTTCGCGCAGGTGCGCTCGGAGCGGGATCTGGCGGGTATCGAACGAATCAGCGGCGGGCAGTTGCCCGGCTGAAGCCGACGTCAAACTCGCCCTCGGATTACGATTCACACTGAAGTCATCCCAAGGTCGAAGCGGTGCTCGGCCGGCTATACCGAAATCCGCTATCATTTCAGCCTATTCCCTACACATCACGGAACCGCAAGGTCAGTCATGGATACGCAACAACGCATCAAGCAAATCGTCGACGAAAACGGCGTCGTCCTCTTCATGAAGGGCACGGCCCAGTTCCCGATGTGCGGTTTTTCCGGCCGCGCCATCCAGATCCTGAAGGCGTGTGGCGTCGCGGAAATCAAAACCGTCAACGTGCTCGAAGACGACGAAGTCCGCCAGGGCATCAAGCAGTTCTCGAACTGGCCGACCATTCCGCAGCTCTACGTGAAGGGCGAATTCGTCGGCGGCTCGGACATCATGATGGAAATGTACGAATCGGGCGAACTGCAACAACTGTTCGCCGCGGCCTGAGCGGCCTCGGTTCGACCGTTCACTCACGAACTTCACGAGTTCAACTAAGGCGCCGCGAGCCATGGAAACACGCGCTGCGGCGCCCCGCCGGCTGATCGTCGCGATCACCGGCGCAACCGGCGCCATCTACGGCATCCGGTTGCTCGAAACGTTGCGCCGGCTGGGCGGCGTCGAGAGCCATCTGCTGATTTCGAGCGCGGGCTGGCTCAATATCCAGCACGAACTCCAGTTGAGCAAAGAAGACGTACATCCGCTCGCGGATGTCGTTCATTCGGTGCGCGACGTGGGCGCAAGTATCGCGTCCGGCTCGTTCGCGACCGACGGCATGGTCGTCGCGCCTTGTTCGATGAAGACGCTCGCGAGCGTCGCGCACGGCTTTTCCGACAACCTGATCACCCGCGCCGCCGACGTCACCCTGAAGGAACGCCGCCGGCTCGTGCTGCTGGTGCGCGAAACGCCGTTCAATCTCGCGCATCTGCGCAATATGACGGCGGTCACGGAAATGGGCGGCGTGATCTTCCCGCCGCTGCCGGCGTTCTACAACCAGCCGGCGTCGATCGACGAAATGGTCGATCACACCGTCGCGCGCGTGCTCGATCTGTTCGCGCTGGGGCCGGCTATGTCGCCTGTGTGGCAGGGTTTGCGGGACGCGTAGGACTGACGTCAAACGCCCCTCATTAACAACACCAGCGACACAATCAATTCCGTTTTCACCCGTTTATCAAACCGTGGTGCGAACCTATATTGATAGCAACACAACCTTTACGCCCCGCCCTCCCGGCTGCGCTGCTGACATGAACCGCTTGCCTTCGCTTTTCCTTTCCCACGGCGCGCCCACGCTGCCGATCGACCCTTCCCTGCCGTCCGCCGAATTCGGCGTGCTGAGCGCGCAGTTGCCGCGTCCGCAAGCCGTGCTGATGCTGTCGGCCCACTGGGGCACGGCACAGCCGGTGGCGAGCACGTCCACCGCGCCGGAAACCATCCACGATTTCTACGGCTTTCCGCGTCAGTTATACGAAATCCAGTACCCGGCGCCGGGCGCACCCGAGGTGGCGCGGCGCGCCGCCGTGCTGCTCGGCGAACATGGCGTGCTTGCCGACGCCCAGCCGCACGGGCTCGATCACGGCGCCTGGGTGCCGATGCTGCTGATGTTCCCTGACGCCGACGTGCCCGTCGCGCAGTTGTCGATTCAGCCGCATCAGGACGCGGCGCATCACTTCCGCGTCGGCCGCGCGCTGCGCTCGCTGAAGGACGATGGCGTGATGGTGATTGGCTCCGGCCAGATCACGCACAACCTGCGCGCGGCGGATTTCTCCGCGCGTCGGGAAGATGCCGACCCGCGCGTCGCCGAATTCACCGACTGGTTCGAGGACAGACTGGCCGCGCACGACATCGACGCGCTGCTCGACTATCGCCGCCAGGCGCCGCACGCGGTGCTGATGCATCCCACCGACGAGCATCTGCTGCCCGTCTTCGCGGCACTGGGCGCGGCCGACGACGATTATTCGCTGGCGATTCAATCGCTCGGGACCTACCAGCGTTCGCTTGCGATGACGAATTACGTGTTCGGCAACGCCTGATCGCGTAGCCGCAGCAGCGAAACACCAAAGCGCGCGTCCAAACAAAAAGCCCGCCTGAGTGACCTCAGGCGGGCTTTTTTTGCGTACCGGACCGGACCTAGCCAACAACCGTCCGGCAAACATCCTTCAGGCTAAACGCCGCAACTTAATGCGCGCCAATGCCTTCGAGCACTTCGTCATGCTCGTCGCGCTCGTCCAGATATTCCGAACGGTAGCCGCTGTGCACGCCCCAGTAGTAGAACACCAGCGAGAACGCGATGACGACCAGCATGTCCCAGCCGTAAGGCAAGACGCCGCGACCGCCGAACTCCTTGCTGCCGATCAGCGACAGGATCGCCATCACCGGCAGGTAGGCCACCAGCCACCATGCCGCCTTCAGGTCACGGCCCCAACCGCCGAAGCCCGATTTCGCCTGGAAGTAGAAGTACACCGGCAGCGCGACGACCATCAGCAGAATGATTTCGCCGGTCAGCGGCCACTTTGCCCAGTACAGGATCAGCGACGCGCAAACGAACGCGAACGGCGCGATCACCTTCATGCCCGGGATATGAAGCGGACGCTCCAGATCCGTCGCCGCACGGCGCAACGCCATCAGGCTGATCGGGCCGGTCAGATACGAGATCACGGTCGCGACCGAAATCACCGCCGCCAACGAGCTCCAGCCACGGAAGAAGAACATGAAGATGAACGAGACCAGCAGGTTGAACCACATTGCCTGACGCGGCACGCCGTAGAACGGATGCACGTTGCCGAACATCTTCGGCATCGTGTTATTGCGTTCCATTGCGTAGATCATGCGGCTGGTGGTCGCCATGTAGGTCGTGCCGGTGCCGCTCGGGCTGACGAACGCGTCGACGTACAGCAGGATTGCCAGCCAGTTCAGGTTCAGCGCGATCGCCAGTTCCGCGAACGGCGACGCGAAGTTGAAGTGGCTCCAGCCCTTCATCACATCGGCCGGGTTCACCGCGCCGATGTACGCGATCTGCAGCAGCACGTAGATCACCAGCGCCAGCAGGATCGAACCGATCACCGCGAACGGCACGCTCTTGGCAGGATTGCGCGCTTCACCCGCGAGGTTGATCGGGCTCTGGAAACCGTTGAACGCGAACACGATACCGCTCGTCGACACTGCGGTCAGCACCGCCGACCAGCCGTACGGCGCAAAGCTGCTCGCTTCACCGAAGTTTTCACGATGGAAGCCCGTGAACATCAAACCGAGAATCGTCGCGCCGGGAATCAGGAACTTGAAGACCGTGATCGCCGAATTGGCGCGCGCAAAGAGTTTCACGCCCCAATAGTTCAGCATGAAGTAAATGATCACGAGCGCGGCGGACAGGAATAGCCCGTTGTGAGTTAATGACCCATCCACGAATAGCGCATGCGCCCATGGATACGGCCAGGTACTCATATATTGAATGGAGGCTTCCGCCTCGATGGGAATCACCGAGACAATGGCGATCCAGTTGGCCCACGCGCTGATGAAACCGACCAGCGCGCCATGCGAGTAGCGCGCGTAACGCACCATGCCGCCGGACTCGGGGAACATCGCGCCGAGTTCGGCGTAAGTCAACGCGATCGCGAGAATCACGACCGCGCCGATCACCCATGCACAAATGGCAGCGGGGCCAGCAATTTTTGCAGCCTTCCACGCGCCGAACAGCCAGCCCGATCCGATGATCGAACCCAAGCCGGTCAGCAGCAGCGCGACAGGGCCGATGTTCCGTTGTATAGAACTTTTCACGTCTTCTCCTGTGTCGGCCGGAGTGAGTGCTTTAGCACTGACTTCGGACCTATGCAAATTTGCATCCGAACCATACCGGCACCACGTGACGTCGCTTCGAGCGGGACGGGGTGATACGCATGTCGATGCGGCGACGGTCCATTCTAATCAGGTGCAACCGACGCGCGGCGCGTAGTTTAACGGTTGCACCCACGCGCCGCAGCCTAACTAAGGGTTCTCCCTGGAAAAAAATCAGACGAAGCGCAAGCTTTGTAAGCAATTTTTACGCCCGTTGCCCGAATTTGTGGAAAGTTGCCCGGCGAGTGTTGACCTTCTCTCAAAATGGCCGTATAACGTTCGGGCAGGAATTCAAGCGGCGAGTGAATTGGTCTTTCGTAGTTCGCCCATCAACGGTACTCCGGTTGGTCCCATTACCCCCTTCCTTGATTTTCATGCACTTTCTGGGCTTCGGCCTTATTCACCATCTTTAGGAACAAGTAATATGGAAACCGGTACCGTCAAGTGGTTCAATGACGCAAAGGGCTTTGGCTTCATCACGCCGGACGGCGGTGGCGAAGATCTGTTCGCGCATTTCTCGGAAATCCGCACGGAAGGCTTCAAGACGCTGCAAGAAAACCAAAAGGTTACGTTTGAAGTGAAGACGGGCCCGAAGGGCAAGCAAGCTGCCGACATCAAGCCGGCGTAAGCTTCACGCTTCCTTCTGGACGCAAAAAACCCCGCCTCGGCGGGGTTTTTTTATATCTGTTGCAACTACTCACGATGATTATCTTCGCGGTATGCGATTGATTAGTTGGGTTATCCGAAGAGACGTCGCGCGTGAATACCGAGACCTGTCGCGACACTGGCGAGACGATCGCCGAATACCGGTTTAGCGTCGGGAAATGCCGCCGCCAATGCGCCCGATAGAAACGCCAAACCCGTCGAACCGCCGGTGAAGTAAATCGCGTCGACGTCGCGCGTTGCGACGCCGGCGGCCTGCACCGTGTCGCGCGCCGCCTGCACGATGCGCTGCGTTTCGTCCTGGCCGGCTTTGATCAGCTGCGCTTCGTCGAAGGCGAGGCGCAGGTCGTCTTCCACTTCGTCCAGATCGATCACAGTCTCACCGCCCGCCGCCACGCCGATCTTCGCTTCTTCCGCGTGCGCCGCCAGCGCGTGGCCGAAGCGTTGTTCCACCACGCGCATCAGACGGTCGTGATGCTTGACTTCGGTGAACAGGTGCCGCATCAGCGAGAGTTCGCTGACGCGCTTCGGTGCGTAGACGGTGTTGATCAGATGCCAGGTCGCCAGATCGAAATAGACCCGGCTCGGGATCTCGCGGCCTTCCGGATCGAGCGCCTGATAGCCGAGCTCGCGCAGAATCGTCACCAGTTCGACGCGGCGGTCGAAATCCGTACCCGCGACGTGCACGCCGTGGTGCGCCAGCACGTCGTCCTTGCGCTCCACGCGGGTCATGCGCTGCGGACCCACGCGCACGAGCGAAAAGTCCGACGTACCGCCGCCAATGTCGGCCACCAGCACAAGCCCCTCTTCCGTCAGATGCGACTCGTAGTCGAACGCGGCCGCAATCGGCTCATACTGGAAGTGGATCTCCCGCAAACCGACCGAACGCGCGGCCGCTTCGAGCTGCTGCTGCGCCATCTGATCGGCGCGCGGATCGTCGTCGACGAAAAACACCGGACGGCCCAGCACGGCGCGACTGATCGGCGCGCCAGTGGTCTTTTCGGCCGAACGCTTCAGATGGTCGACGAAAATCGCGATGACGTCCGTGTACTTGATCGCGGAGCCGTCGCCGAGATCGGTCGAATTCTCGGCGAGCGGCGAGCCGAGAATGCTTTTCATCGAACGCATCAGCCGGCCGTCGAAACCGTCAATGTAGGCGGCCAGCGCCGCCCGCCCGAACTCGCGGGTGTTTTCATCGGTGTTGAAAAACACCGAGGTGGGCAGCGTCGTATAAGCGCCCTCGACCGGCGCGAGCCTGAGCACGCCGCCGTCAGGAACGGCCACGGCCGAGTTGGAAGTACCGAAGTCAATCGCGCAATAGTTCATGGCAGGAATCGCCGCTCACGGCTGGCGCGGACAGAAAGGGGAGCGGCTTTGTAACACGAAAGCCCGACCAGCATCAACTGACGCTTGTGGACCGCTCGCATTCACGCGTAAAGCCCGCCCGACGGAACGAAACTTGCTGAATTCGACAGGATACGCCGCCAATTTTCGGACTTCAGGAGACTTCGAGCAATGAGCGCGCCGCCTACCGCCGCTGTCCACGAAAAAACCGCCGCCGTCGTCGAGACGGATTTGCCGTCGCGGCTCGACCGCTTGCCGTGGGGACGTTTCCATTCGCTGATCGTCGTCGCGCTAGGCGTGACGTGGCTGCTCGACGGATTGGAGGTCACGCTGGCGGGCGCGGTGGCGAGTGCGTTGAAGTCGAGTCCGTCGTTGCGCTTTTCCAACGCCGATGTGGGATTGGCCGGTAGCGCCTATATCGCCGGCGCGGTGCTCGGCGCGCTTGGCTTCGGCTGGCTGACCGACCGGCTCGGCCGTCGCAAGTTGTTTTTCATCACGTTGGCGCTGTATCTGGCGGCCACGGCCGCGACCGCGCTGTCGTGGAATCTGGCCAGTTTTCTGCTGTTTCGCTTTCTCACCGGCGCCGGGATTGGCGGCGAATATACGGCGATCAATTCGACGATCCAGGAATTCACGCCGGCCCGCGTGCGCGGCTGGACCGATCTCGGCATCAACGGCACGTTCTGGGTGGGCGCGGGGCTCGGCGCGGCCGGCTCGCTGGTGCTGCTCGATCCGCATCTGCTGCCGGCGGACTGGGGCTGGCGCGCGTGCTTCTTTATCGGCGCAGTGCTGGCGCTGGCCATTTTGCCGATGCGCATCTGGGTGCCCGAAAGTCCGCGCTGGCTGCTGACACACGGCGACGAGCCCGACGCGCGCTCGATCGTCGAAGGAATCGAAGCGCGCTTTCGCCGCGAGGGGCATGAGCTCGCCGATCACGATCTGACGCGCCTGAAGCTGCGAGCGCGGGACCACACGCCGCTGCGCGAGGTGTTCCATACCCTCTTCAACGTCCACCGACGGCGCGCGCTGGTGGGCCTCTCCTTGATGACCGCGCAGGCATTCTTCTACAACGCGATCTTCTTCACCTACGCGCTGGTGCTCACGGATTTCTATCAGGTGCCGGGCGACCACATCGGCTGGTATCTGCTGCCCTTCGCGCTCGGCAATTTCCTCGGGCCGCTGCTGCTGGGCCGGCTGTTCGACGTGATCGGACGGCGCAAGATGATTGCCGCCACTTACGGCCTGTCCGCGATCCTGCTGACGATCAGCGGCTATCTGTTCGAGCAGCACCTGCTCACGGTCGTCACGCAGACGATCGCGTGGATGGTGATTTTCTTCTTCGCGTCGGCGGCGGCGAGCTCGGCTTATCTGACGGTCAGCGAATCGTTTCCGCTGGAAATCCGGGCGCTGGCCATCGCCGTGTTTTACGCCTTCGGCACGGCACTCGGCGGCATCGCGGGGCCGGCGTTCTTTGGCCGCCTGATCGATACGCATCAACGTAGCGAAGTGTTCTCGGGCTACCTGGTCGGCTCGGGGTTGATGCTTGCGGCTGCGGTGATTGCCGCGATCTGGGGCGTGGACGCCGAGCGCAAATCGCTCGAGAGCGTTGCCGCGCCGCTTTCGAGCGTGGTTGACCAATAGGACGATCGGAACGGCGCGGAATGAAAAACGCGCGGTCGGCGCCGCGCGTTTTTAACTGCTTTCTGTCTTCTACGTTCTACGGAAGATGTGACACCCAAGCGTACTACCGCTCAGAACGCCTTCTTCCACGCGCCACCATAGGCGATGTCCGCCAAAGGCAAGCGCTGACGCACCGACTTCTCGCGTTCGCGCAACACCGGGTCGAGCTTGTCGACTTCGCCGTAATGACCGAGCGAAATGATCGAGATCACGTCGACGTCGCTCGGCAATTCGAATGCCGTACGGAACGCGGCCGGATCGAAGCCGCTCATCTGATGCGCGGCGAGGCCGAGCGCATGCGCCTGCAACACCAGCGCCATGGCGGCCGCACCCGCGTCGTACGGCGCGCAGCGATTCACTTCACCCTTGTTGGTGAGCGTGTGCGTGGTCACCGCGATCAGCACCGGCGCCGGCGCATTCCAGCCCTGGTTGAACGGCACCAGCGTGGCAAAGGCCTTCTTGAACGAGACTTCGTCGACGCTGCGATCGAAGACGACAAAACGCCAAGGCTGCGCGTTATACGACGAAGGGGCCCAGCGAGCCGCCTCCAGCACGGCGTGCAGATGGTCGCGGCTCACCGGCTCGCTCGAATACGCGCGCGGGCTCCAGCGGCCTGCAATCAGCTCGTGGATGGCAACTTCGGTAGGGGCGGGTTTGTTGGCCATGCGCTTCTCTCGGTCGAAATTCATGATCGACGGGCAACTGCCCGGGGCCACATAGCATAACCGGGCTTCGGCACGCGTGCTCCAACCTGTACGCAGTTAGTTTTCACGCAGGCTGCAATGCAAAAACGGCCCCGTGGGGCCGCTGCGATGAGCGCCAGGCACTCACGCCACTTGCGGTTCCGGCACCTTGGCCGGCCGGTTGATGCGCAGCACGATCAGCGCGGCCACGAGACACAGCCCGCCCGAAATCATCGACGCCACCGTGTAAGTCCCGAGGCTCGCGCGCAGCATGCCCGCGCCCAGCGCCGCGAAGGCCGCGCCGAGTTGATGGCCGGCCACGATCCAGCCGAACACCACCGGCGCCGATTCCTTGCCGAAAACGTCCGTGGCGAGACGCACGGTCGGCGGCACGGTCGCGATCCAGTCGAGCCCGTAGAACAGGGCGAACAGTGGCAGGCCGAAGAAGTCGATACCGAATGCGTGCGGCAGATAGATCAGCGACAAACCGCGCAGACCGTAATACCAGAACAGCAGCACCCGGCTATTGAAGCGGTCCGACAGCCAGCCCGACAAGGTCGTGCCGAACAGATCGAAGATACCCATCGCGGCGAGCAGCGACGCGCCCTGCACTTCCGTCATGCCGTAGTCGCCGCACATGGCGATCAGGTGCGTGCCGACATAGCCGTTGGTGCTCGCGCCGCAAATAAAGAAGCTGAAAAACAGCAGCCAGAAATCGCGCCGCTTGCTCGCCATGGCGAGCGTGCCGAACGCGATGGCGAGCGGATTCTGCTTGCTGCCGACGACGTCGACCGGCGCGTCGTGCGCTTCGCCGTACGGTCGAAGCTTCATGTCGGCCGGACGTTCGGGCAGCAGAAACGCGACCAGTGGAATCACGATCGCCGCCGCGATCGCCACGACCCACACGACGTTACGCCAGCCGTGATGCTCGGCGATGGCCGCGAGCATGGGCAGGAACACCAGTTGGCCGGTGGCCGAACTGGCCGTGAGAATGCCCATCACCAGGCCGCGGCGGGTGGTGAACCAGCGCGTCACCACCGTCGCCGACAACGACAACGCCGCCACGCCCGTCGAGCCGCCGACCATCACGCCCCAGATCAACACCATTTGCCACGGATGCGTCATCAGCGACGACAGCGCCACGCCCGCCGCCATCGTGCCGAGCGCGACCAGCAGCGTGGGACGCACGCCGAAACGCTGCATCGCGGCCGCCGCGAACGGGCCCATCAGCCCGTACAACGCAATATTCACCGAGATCGCGAGCGAGATCGTCGCGCGGCTCCAGCCGAATTGATGCTCGAGCGGCAGCATCATCACGCTCGGCGTGGCGCGCGTGCCGGCCGCCGCCAGCAACACCAGGAACACCACCGCGACCGTCAACCAGCCGTAGTGGAAACGCCCGCCAATCAGTCTCGCTGCCCAATTCATCGGTTCTCCCATCGATGCCGGCCCGACGGGCCGCATCGCTCGCATTGTTACGACTTCGGTAAAGGACTTGTGACTGATCTGTCACAATGAGTGTTGCGATACTAGTTACTGCTCGGTAACATGTCAAGACGTCAATACATCGAGGTGTTCATCCATGTCCGATAGCGAAACACCCAAAGCGGCCGGCACACGGCGCGCACGCAGTGCGCAGACGGCGGGGCCGCAGGCGCAGCAGCATCTGCTGCGCGCCGCGGACGAACTGTTCTATCGCGAAGGCGTGCGCACGGTCGGCGTGGACGCGGTGGTCGAGCGGGCGGGCGTCAACAAGATGAGTTTGTATCGCCAGTTTTCGTCGAAGGACGATCTGGTGATGGCTTATCTGGAGCGCAAGGACGAGCAGTTCTTCGGCTACGTGGAGAGAAGTTTCGCCAAACATCCTGGCGAGCCGGCCAGACAGTTGCAGCAATATTTCGACGACCTCGCGGTGCGCGCATCCGTCGACGACTATCGCGGCTGTCCGTTCGTCAACGTGTCGGTGGAGTTTCCGGACGTCGCGCACCCGGCGCGGCAGTTCGTGTATGACAACAAGGCGCGGCTGATGGCGCGGCTCACCGGCCTCGCGACCGAAGCCGGCGCGGATGATCCGGTGGCGCTGGCCAATGTGCTCGGGCTGATGATCGAAGGTGTGTACGCGGCCAGCCAGACTTATGGGCCGGGATGCGGGCCGATTCTGGCCGCCCCGAAGGCGGCGGCGCAGTTGATTGCGGCGGCTTGCGGCGCGGCGTCCGCGGGTTGAGGTGGATCGGCATCCGTGCCGATCGGTCCCGTTAGAATGGCGCTTTCGTGTCGCTTTTATTTGCCATGCCGCTGCCCGCCGAATCCCACGATGCTGTCATCGCCGCAACCCGCCGTTGGTTGACCGAGGCGGTGATCGGACTGAATCTCTGTCCGTTTGCAAAGGCGGTGCATGTGAAAGGCCAGATTCGCTACGCCGTTAGCGACGCTACGGACATGGAAGCGGTTTTAGCCGATCTGGAAACCGAGCTTCAAAGCCTGGTCGACGCCGATCCGAACGCCGTGGATACCACGCTACTGATCGTTCCCAGCGCGCTCGGCGACTTTCTCGACTACAACGACTGCCTGTTTTTCGCCGAACGGATGATCAAGCAACTCCGCCTAGAAGGTGTGATCCAGATCGCCAGCTTTCATCCGTTTTATCAGTTCGAAGGCAGCGAGCCCGACGAGATCGAGAACTATACGAACCGGGCGCCGTATCCGATCTTTCACCTACTGCGTGAAGACAGCATCGAGCGGGCGGTTCAGGCTTTTCCCGACGCGGAAGCGATCTACGAACGCAACCAGGAAACGCTCCGGCGAATCGGCCTGGCCGGCTGGAACGCGCTCCTGAAGCGTTAATCGACGCAGCGGTTCACCAGCAAACCGCGGCGGAATCAGGCGGAAACGAAAAACCGCTCTTTCAGTTCCTCGATCCCCAGCGTTTCCATCACCTCATTGAGCCGCTCGGCCGGACGGCGTCTCGGCAGATCCTTGAACTGAGCGACGATGAGTTCGTTTTTCATCGAATGCTCCCAGCCGACCAGCTCGGTCACGCTGACCTGATAGCCATGCGCTTCGAGCTGCAAACAGCGCAGCACGTTCGTGATCTGGCTGCCGAACTCCCGCGTATGCAGCGGATGCCGCCAGATTTCCGTTAGCGCGTTCCCCAGCGACTTACCCTTGTTCTGCTTCAAGACCCCGGCCACTTCGGCCTGACAGCACGGCACCACCACGATGTTCTTCGCCTGCTTCTGCAGCGCGAAGCGGATCGCGTCGTCGGTGGCGGTGTTGCACGCATGCAGCGCCGTCACGATGTCGATCCGCTCGGGCAAGCGATCCGACGTGATCGACTCCGCCACCGACAGATTCAGGAACGACATGCCCGTGAAGCCTAGCCGGGCGGCCAGTTCCTCGGATTTCGTGACCAGATCCTCGCGCGTTTCAATGCCGTATATGTGCGAAGCCCCACCCGCGGCATCCTGAAACTCCTTGAAGAAAAGGTCGTACAGAATAAAACCTAGGTATGACTTGCCGGCGCCGTGGTCGGCCAGCGTCACCGCCCCCTGATCGTCCTTGCGCTCCTTGAGCAACGGCTCGATGAACTGGAACAGGTGGTAGACCTGCTTGAGCTTGCGGCGGCTGTCCTGATTCATCTTGCCGTCGCGCGTGAGGATGTGGAGCTCCTTCAACAGCTCGATGGACTGATTCGGACGGATTTCGTGGGTTTTGCTGGACATCTTGGGGGACCGCTTACGGGGAACCGCCATCGATTGCACGGCGAACGTGCGACAGATGACGGAAAAAGGGAAAAGTTGCTGCCAGTTTACCCAAAGTGCCGCCTACTCACCGAAGGGTGGCGCAAATCATGCAAGAAAAGGCAAAAAGCTGGAACGTTTCCTGCTCGATTTACACCGCACAGGGCGTTTCCAGCGTGACGCAAAAACCGGCTGTCATGGCGTCTCGACCAAGCAGGCAAGGCCGTATCGCCGATAACAACAAGCTGCCGGACGTGGCTTCGATCACGCGAACCGAATGCATGTGGGGAGGACGGTCCCGGAACACGGGCCGAACGTTACGTAACCAGCAGCGCGCCGTGATCTCGACTGGACGCGTGCTCGGATAATAGAAGAGGCAGCAATGGATACGATACCCAACGGAAACGTCGAACAGAAGTTTCAGGAAATGCTGGCGAAGCTGATCGCCACCCCAGCCTGGTCCGAAAAACAGCAGCTCGAACTGGAGATGGCCCGCGATATCTCCACGGAAATGCTGCGCCTGGCTGAAGTCATGCGCGACGGCAGCGTGGACATGGAAACCTGCCTGATCATGCTCAAGTACGCGAAAGTGCTCGACTTCGTGATGACGACGCTCGCGTCGCGCCGCGATATCAAACCGCAGACGCTGCGGGTCATTTTCAAGCTGGCGGGGTTGAAAGTGGACGAGGCGTATCCCGGCTAGAGAATAAAAATACGGCGATCCGAGCGAGCGGGCGGCAATGCACCGCCTGCGCGGATCGCGGCCATCTTGTGTTGCGCAACGCGCAAGTCCGGGCGGTTCGCCCCGAAGGCTGGCCATTCACCAGCACGCGGCACGAGCGATCGGCGCCGCGGCGCGTTGATCCCGACGTTCATCCAGCGATCTCAACGCCGCCCGTGCGTTTGCCCAACACTGCCCGCGGTGTGAAAATAGCGGCCTTCGCGCCGCCGGGTTGGCCTCGTCTTTCGCTGCCGGGCTACGCGCCGCCTCTCCGCTCATCCGCAGGACTGCATGCCCTTTTCCCTTGATTCCGCCCGCGTCGCCGTGATCGGCGGCGGTCCCGCCGGCTTGATGGCCGCCGAGGCGCTCGCCCGCCATGGCGTGCAAGTCGACGTCTACGACGCGATGCCGTCGGTCGGTCGCAAATTCCTGATGGCGGGCAAAGGCGGCATGAACATCACGCATTCCGAGGCGCTCGAGCCGTTTCTCGGCCGCTATGGCGCGCGCCGTCAGCAGATCGCGCCGCTGCTGGACGCGCTCGGTCCCGAGGCGCTGCGGGCCTGGCTGAAGGCGCTGGGCGTCGAGACGTTCGTCGGCAGTTCAGGACGCGTTTTTCCCACCGACATGAAAGCCGCGCCGATGCTGCGCGCCTGGCTGCATCGGCTGAGAGAGACGGGGGTGCGTTTCCACATGCGCCATAAGTGGGTGGGTTGGGATACCGAAGACGGTGTTGCAACTGACGCCGCGAGCCAATCCGGCACTCAGAGGCTACGGTTCACGACGCCCGACGGCGAACAGCTCGTAACCTGCGATGCGGTCGTCTTCGCGCTCGGCGGCGCAAGCTGGCCGCGCCTCGGATCGGACGCTGCCTGGGTGCCGCTGATGAGCGCCCGCAACGTGCCGGTGGCGCCGCTGCGCGCCGCGAACTGCGGCTTCGACGCCGACTGGAGCGCCTATCTGCGCGAGCGTTTCGCGGGACAACCGGTCAAGTCAGTCGCCATTTCGCTCATCGATATAGACAAAACCGTCCACAATCGACAAGGTGAAATACTTCTGACCGAAACGGGCCTTGAAGGGAGCCTGATTTACGCGTTGTCGTCGGCGATTCGCGAGCGGATTCTCGCTGACGGCGACGTGACGATCGCGCTGGATCTGGCGCCAAGCTTGCCTTTGGAGCGAGTGATCGCGGAAGTCACACGACCGCGCGGCTCACGTTCGATGTCGAGCCATCTGCAAGGGCGAATCGGGATTGGCGGGGTCAAACTCGCGCTGCTGCACGAGATTCTGTCGAAGGAGACATTCGCGGATTCGAACCGCTTGGCGCACGCGATCAAGGCGCTGCCCGTGCGGCTCACCCGCGCGCGGCCGATCGCCGAAGCGATCAGTACGGCAGGTGGTATTCCTTTCGAAACGCTCGACGCGCATCTGATGGTCGAGCAGCTGCCCGGCGCGTTTTGCGCGGGAGAGATGCTTGACTGGGAAGCGCCGACCGGCGGTTATCTGTTGACGGCGTGCTTTGCCAGTGGACTGGTGGCGGGGCGCGGCGCGCTTGCTTATCTTGCGGGGCTCGCAGGGCTGAATGGGTCGGACGCATCGGACGCCCCGCAAACGCCGGCTGCGTAGCACTCAAACGAAAACGCCGCGCGTCAGACTAACCAACGCACGGCGCTTCAGCACATCACCTGGCGCTTAGCTTAACGCGCCTTCAACCGCCACAACGAAGTCAACTCAGCCACACGCGCCGTGTGAAGCGCGTCGGTCTCATCGGTCGATTTCGGATGCCGCGGACGAATATCCTCGCGTCCCACCACCGTCAGCCCTGCCTTGTCGATCGCGTCGAGCAACCATTCGCGCGAACGCAGCCCGAGATGCTCGGCAAAATCCGACAGGATCAGCCAGCCCTCGCCGCCCGGCGACAGATGCGCAGCCAGGCCGTTCAGGAAACCAAGCAACATACGGCTGTCCGGATCGTAGACGGCATATTCGAGCGGCGATGCCGGCCGCGCCGGCACCCACGGCGGATTGCAGACCACCAGCGGAGCGCGCCCCTCCGGAAACAGATCGGCCTTCACCACGTCGACCTGCTGGTCATAACCGAGCCGCGTGAGATTCTCTCGCGCGCAGTCGAGCGCGCGCGGATCCTGATCGGTCGCGACGATTTTCTTCACGCCACGCTTGGCGAGCAACGCGGCCAACACGCCGGTGCCGGTGCCGATATCGAACGCCTTGTTCAACGACGGCAGCGGCGTGCGTGCGACGAGATCCACGTACTCGCCACGCACCGGCGAGAACACACCGTAATGCGGATGAATCCGCTCGCTGAGCGCGGGAATCTCGACGCCCTTCTTGCGCCACTCGTGCGCGCCGATCAGACCGAGCAATTCGCGCAACGATACGACCGAGGCCTCATCGGTCGCCGGTCCGTAGGTCTCCACGCAGGCCTGCTGCACCTCGGGCGCGCGGCGCAGCGGAATGGCGTACGCGGCGTCGAGCGGAATCAGGATCATGCCGAGCGTGCGCGCGCGTTGCGACTGCGCCTGCCGATGCAGGTTGAATACGTCGATCAGCGTTTCGCCTTGTTTGCGCGGTTTGCGCTCCAGACGTCGCGTGACGGCCTGCAGCAATTGACGGGCGTTCTGGAAGTCGCCGTTCCACAGCAGCGCCGTGCCTTCGCACGCCAGGCGGTAAGCCGAGTCGGCGGTCGTGCGGTCGTCGGCGACAACCACGCGCTTGGGCGGCGGCACGGCCGCTTCGGAGCGCCAACGCGCAGTGCGGGGGCCATCGGCTTCGGGCCAGGTGATGAATGCGGGGCTGGTCATGGTGAGGTGGGATCGGTGTTGCGGGAGGGACGCGGTGAAAACTCGCGTCGTCGGGGGCGTTGCCCGCCGGAGTACTGGATAGTGATGCCGACTGACGCCCGAATAGTACCTCTGTCATCCGGGTTAGCGGTGCGCTATTCGTGGTGGACAGCCTTGTCGCCGTTGCTGGAGAGCCGGATATGGACAAAAAAGTCCACAATCGACAAGGTGAAAGAGATATGGTGATTTTCGACCGCTTCGCGCCGCACCGCCGGGCTGGACGGCCCGGTCTCATTCACCCGTCGTGGAATCAGGCCATTGCCTTGGAATGCACAGCCAACAAGGCGCGCGCGGCGTTCCAGGCCTCGGCTGCCGCACCTTTTCGACTGGAAATCTGCACCGCCAAAGTGGCACCGTCGAGCAGCATTACCATGACCGGCGCGAGGATTTTGGCCTGCGCGGACGACGTGAGGTCCCCCAGCAATTGCTCGATGAATTGCGTGAGACCCGCTTTCTGTTCGACGCTAATTTCGTGGATGCTGCTGCCTTTGTCGGCAAACTCGGCGGCAGCGTGCGTGAACATGCAGCCCGTGAAGGTCTCGCTGCTAAACCAGTCCTCATGCCAGTCGAACACCCGTTCGAGGCGAACGAGCGGTGCATCGGCCTCTTCGACAAACGCTTTGAGCGACACCGCGCATTGCTCCTGGCGTTGCCGCAAGACGGCGATCACCAGGTCGGTTTTGGACGGGAAATGTCGGTACATGGTCATTTTCGCCACCCCGGATTCGGCGATGATCCAGTCCACGCCCACTGCGTGGTAGCCATGCTTGCTGAACAGCAGCGTTGCGGTATCGAGAATTTGTTGACGCTTATCTGACACGGCGACCTTGGTAATAAATTATGCGTATTGATTATACAAGTGCAGTAACTTGTCTAACTCAGGCGTTTTGGGTAACCAGGGCTTTCCCGCCAAACAATAGACAGATCCGTATCGCCCAGCTATAGTCATTCTCAACCTGTGGGAAAGGCCGTACCCACTAGGACCTGAGAGATCGCGCACTGAGGCGCCGCACCACCGCCTCAAAGCGCCAATTAAAAAATCAAGCCTTTTGAATTGCCCTCGAGTGGCGGACATGCATTGCGTGTCCGCCACTCGTTTCGTTTACGCGTCCGCGCCAGACGCTGTTTGCAAAAGCTTTGCGAAAACGCCAATAAAAAAACGGGGTTTCTGAATAAACAGAAACCCCGTTTTGTACTTCTGGTGCCGGCTGCAGGACTCGAACCCGCCACCTCATGATTACAAGTCAAGCGCTCTACCTGATGAGCTAAGCCGGCATGAGGCCGTGATTCTACTTCATTTTACGATCTTGAGGCGAGCCCTTCCGCCACCTTTTGAACCATCGTCGTCCGGCTGTGGGCCGTCCGTTGCGGCCTCGGCTTTGGCGGCTGCGTCGGCAGCCGAAGTCTCGACTGCGCGCGGCGCGGCCGGCGCTTCGGTTTCGTCCGCCAGTTCCGCGTCCGCACCCGAATCCTGCGCTTCACCGCCTGCGGACTCGACCGGAAACGCCATGCCCTGACCGTTTTCGCGCGCGTAGATCGCGAGAATATTGGCGATCGGCACCTCGATCTTGTGCGACTTGCCGGAGAAGCGTGCGCTGAACTCGATCCATTCGTTGCCCATCTGCAGCTGGCTGGTCGCCTCGAAGCTGATGTTCAATACAATCTCGTTGTCACGCACAAACTGACGCGGCACGCGCGTCTGATTGTCGACCCGGACCGCGATGTGCGGCGTATAGCCGTTATCCGTGCACCACTCGTACAACGCGCGCAGCAGATAGGGCTTGGTGGAAATCTCTTGCATCAACAGTCCTCTTACCGGATGCGGGGCCGCGCCACGACTACCGCGCGGCGCCCGCACCCTAAAGCCAAACTCAACGACGCATCACCTTTTCCGACGGCGTCAGCGCTTCGATATAAGCCGGGCGGCTGAAAATGCGCTCGGCGTACTTCATCAGCGGTGCGGCGTTCTTCGACAGTTCGATGCCGTAGTGGTCCAGACGCCACAGCAGCGGCGCGATCGCGACGTCGAGCATCGAGAACTCTTCGCCGAGCATGTACTTGTTCTTCAGGAAGATCGGTGCGAGCTGCGTCAGGCGATCGCGGATCGCGAGGCGAGCCTTTTCGTGATTCTTCTCGGCGGCCTTGCCCTTTTCGTTTTCGAGCGTGCCGACGTGAACGAACAGTTCCTTTTCGAAGTTCAGCAGGAACAGACGGGCGCGCGCGCGCTGAACCGGATCGGCCGGCATCAGTTGCGGGTGCGGGAAGCGCTCGTCGATGTACTCGTTGATGATGTTCGATTCGTACAGAATCAGGTCCCGTTCGACGAGAATCGGCACTTGACCATACGGATTCATCACGGCGATGTCTTCCGGCTTGTTAAACAGGTCGACGTCGCGGATTTCGAAGTCCATGCCCTTTTCGAACAACACCAGCCGGCAGCGCTGGCAGAACGGGCTAGTTGTGCCGGAATACAGAACCATCATGTTTACGTTTCCTCAAAAAGCTGAAAGGCCAGCGCACGGAAAAACCGTTCAGCAGGTTTTTCCTGGCGCCGGCCCCACGCCGCGTGACGGCGTGATTATTTGATATGTTTCCAGTACGCGGCGTTCAGTCGCCAGGCGAAAAAGCTCAGGACGCCGAGGAACATCAGTACCCACACGCCAAGCTGTTTGCGGGTTTTCTGCGTCGGTTCGGACATCCATGACAGGTACGACACGAGGTCGGCCACAGCAGAATCATAATCTACCGGCGACATCGTCCCCGGAGTGACCTGCTGGTAGCCGACAAATTTGTGTACCGTCTCGCCAGTTCTTTCGTCGGTTTCGTCACCGAACTTCGCGGTACGTTGCCCCTGAAGCTGCCACAGCACATGCGGCATGCTCACGTTTTCATACACCAGATTGTTCCAGCCGGTCGGCCGCGTATCGTCGCGATAAAAACTGCGCAGATACGTGTACAGCCAGTCCTTGCCGCGCGCCCGCGCTTCTACCGACAAATCTGGCGGCGCCGCGCCGAACCACACTTTCGCGTCGTCCGGGCGCATTGCCACGGTCATGGTGTTGCCGACCTTGTCAGTGGTGAACAACAGGTTCGACTGAATTTCCGCCGGCGTGATGCCGAGGTCGGTCAGCCGGTTGTAGCGCATCAGGTTCGCGCTGTGGCAATTCAGGCAGTAGTTTACAAACAATTGCGCGCCGTGCTGCAAAGATGCGAAATTCTCCGCGTTATCGGGCGCGCGGTCGAGTGGGAAATTCTCGTCCGCGTGCACCGGCGTACCCAGCACCGCGAGCAGTGTCGCGCCGATCAGCGCGCACTTCGTAAGCAGTTTTTTCATTTCGTGTTCTCCTGGCTCGCGATTAGTGAGGCTTGAACCGCACCCGTTCGGGTGGCTGCTTGAACGTGCCAAGCCGCGTCCAGAACGGCATACCGAGGAAAAACGCGAAATAGATCAGCGCGCAGATCTGGGCAATCAGCGTGGAAACCGGCGACGGTGGTTTCGTACCGAGGAAGCCCAGCGTCAGGAAAACGACTACGAAGATCCCGTAGAACACCTTGTGAAAAAACGGCCGGTAGCGGATCGACTTGACCGGCGAGCGGTCGAGCCACGGCAGGAAAAACAGCGAGATCACCGCGCCGCCCATCACCACCACGCCCCAGAACTTCGATTCGGTGAAGGCCATGGCCAGCACCACCAGCACCGCGAGCACCGGCAAGCCGAGCTTCCACTTGCCGTGCGCGCGCACCAGCGCAAGCAGGCCAAGCGCCGCGATCGCGACCATCAGCACATACTTGAACTGATCCGTGGTGGCGCGCAACATCGCATAGAACGCGGTGAAGTACCACACTGGCGCAATTTCCTGCGGCGTTTGCAACGGATTAGCCGGAATGAAGTTATTTGCTTCCAGGAAATACCCGCCCATTTCCGGCGCGAAGAAAATGATCGCCGCGAAAATGAACAGGAACACCGACACGCCCATGAAATCGTGCACCGAGTAGTACGGGTGAAACGGAATGCCGTCGAGCGGAATGCCGTCCGGTCCCTTCTTCGCCTTGATCTCGATACCGTCCGGGTTGTTCGAGCCCACTTCGTGCAGCGCCACCAGATGCGCGACCACCAGCCCGATCAGCACCAGCGGAATCGCGATCACGTGAAACGCGAAGAAGCGGTTCAGCGTGACGTCCGAGACCACATAGTCACCGCGAATCCACAGCGACAGATCGGGGCCGATGAACGGAATCGCCGAGAACAGGTTCACGATCACCTGCGCGCCCCAGAACGACATCTGTCCCCACGGCAGCAGGTAGCCGAAGAACGCCTCGGCCATCAGGCACAGAAAGATCGCGCAGCCGAACACCCACACCAGTTCGCGCGGCTTGCGGTACGAGCCGTACATCAGCCCGCGGAACATATGCAGATACACGACGACGAAGAACATCGACGCGCCCGTCGAGTGCATATAGCGGATCAGCCAGCCCCACGGCACCTCGCGCATGATGTACTCGACCGACGAGAACGCGAGCGTCGCGTCGGGCTTGTAGTTCATGGTGAGGAAGATGCCGGTGACGATCTGATTGACCAGCACCAGCAGCGCGAGCGACCCGAAGAAGTACCAGAAGTTGAAATTCTTCGGCGCGTAGTACTCGGAAACGTGCTTTTTCCAGGTGGAGGTCAGCGGAAAGCGCCGGTCGATCCAGCCGACCAGCCCGGTCGTCTCTACTTCGTGTTCGATCGCCATTACGCTTCTCCTTTCTCGTCCTTGCCGATCACGAGGCTGGTGGCCGTAGTGAACATGTAGGGCGGGATGTCGAGGTTCTGCGGCGCAGGTTTGTTCTTGAAGACGCGGCCGGCCATGTCGTAGGTCGAGCCGTGGCAAGGGCACAAAAAGCCGCCCGGCCAGTCGTCCGGCAGATTGGGCTGCGCGCCCTCCTGGAAGCGCGGTGTCGGCGTGCAGCCCAGATGGGTGCACACGGCGACGGCGACAAAAAGGTTCTTGTGATCGGTGCGTGAACGGAATTCGTTGTTGCAGTACTCCGGCAACGGCATCGAAAAAGGATTCTTGGTGTGGGGATCCGCTACTTCGTTATCGGCTTTCTGGACATCGGCGAGCATTCTGTCGGTGCGGTTGATGATCCACACCGGCTTACCGCGCCAGGCAACAGTCATCATGTCGCCGGGCTTGAGATTACTGATATCGACTTCGACCGGGGCACCTGCTGCCTTGGCCTTTTCAGATGGTGCAAACGAACTAACAAAGGGTACGACAGTGGCAACGCCTCCTATGCCACCTGCTACGGTCGTCGCAATCAGCCAGGTACGGCGGCCGCCGTCGACGCGTTCATCTTCCTTGTCTCGCATCACACGCCCCACTTCTGAGTTGGATTTTTCCTTCACGTCTTCTACCGCCGCTAGTTTGCGCGAATGGAGTCGCCATTTACAAGGGCCGATTGCCAAAAACCGTGCGAAGTCCTTGATAGATCAGGGTTTCTCCGTACAAATCGCAAACTTTTTCGCATCTTCTTTTAAGCGTCTTATGCGTTATTCGTACCTTTTTCTTCGCTAATACGCCTGGTGCGGCATTTCGCCGCTTTTGTCTCGCCTTTACCTGGGTTTTCCTACCGGGCAATTCAAACCGGATTAGGGATATCGATAAACACGTGCTCGATATCGAATTGCTCGGACAGATGTTTGCCCACGGCCTGCACGCCGAAACGCTCGGTCGCGTGATGGCCGGCCGCGAGAAACGCCACGCCGCTCTCCGCCGACGTGTGCATGACCGACTCCGAGACTTCGCCGGTCAGATAGACGTCGGCGCCCGCGTTGATGGCGGCGTCGAACATGCCTTGCGCGGCGCCCGTGCACCAGCCCACGCGACGCAACTCGCGATCCGGGTCGCCGAACACGAGCGGCGTGCGGCCGAGCGTCTGCTCGATTTCGGCGGTGAGGTGCGAGAGCGTGATCGGCATCGGAAATGTGGCGAGCCAGCCGAGGTCGTTGTCGCCGAAACGCGCGTCGCTAATCCAGCCCATCTTCTCGCCGATCTGCGCGTTGTTGCCGAACAGCGGATGGTCGTCGAGCGGCAGGTGGTAGGCGAACAGGCTCAGGTCGTTGGCGATCAGCAGCTTCAGGCGCGCGTGTTTGCGGCCCGTGATCTGCGGCGCTTCGTTGCGCCAGAAGTAGCCGTGATGGACCAGCACGGCGTCCGCGCCCCAATCGAGCGCGGCCTCCAGAAAGGCCACCGACGCGGTCACACCGGTCGCGAGCTTATTTATGCGACGTCGCCCTTCGACCTGCAATCCATTGGGGCAATAGTCCTTGAAGCGCGCGGTTTCAAGGAGATTGTTCAAGTACAATTCAAGTTCGATCCGATCCATATAAACCTCTAGTCTTCAGATGCTTAGACGCTTTTGGCTGTTCTTTGCCCAAGCGGTGACTGTGCTGTTGGCGCTGATGTTCATCATTGCGACGCTCAAACCGCAGTGGCTCCAGCGTCAAGGGCAATTCGGCAAGCAACTCGCCGAACCGATCGTCGCCCTCCGGGAAGTAGCGCCTGGCATCGGCGGCGGCCCCGCTCAGGCGTCTTATGCAGACGCCGCCCAGAAAGCGATGCCCGCGGTCGTCAACGTGTTCTCCAGCAAGGATGGCTCACTGCCACCCGACCCGCGCGCGAAAGATCCGCTGTTCCGCTACTTTTTCGGCGACAAGAACAACCGTAAGCAACAGCAGGAGCCCGCATCCAACCTGGGCTCGGGTGTGATAGTGAGTTCGGAAGGTTACATTCTAACGAACCAGCACGTCGTGGACGGCGCCGATCAGATCGAAATCGCGCTGGCCGATGGTCGCACCACGACTGCGAAGGTGATCGGCGTCGATCCGGAAACGGACCTGGCCGTGCTGAAGGTCAACATGACCAACCTGCCCACCATCACGCTTGGCCGTATGGACCAGACGCGCGTGGGCGATGTGGTGCTGGCGATCGGCAATCCGTTCGGCGTCGGCCAGACGGTGACCATGGGCATTGTCAGCGCGCTCGGGCGCAGCCACCTCGGCATCAATACGTTCGAGAACTTCATTCAGACCGACGCGGCAATCAATCCGGGTAACTCGGGCGGCGCACTGGTCGACGTGAACGGCAATCTGCTCGGCATCAACACGGCGATTTATTCGCGTTCGGGCGGCTCGTTGGGCATCGGCTTCGCGATTCCGGTGTCGACGGCGCGCAGCGTGCTGGAGAGCATCATCACGACCGGTTCGGTCACGCGCGGCTGGATTGGCGTCGAGCCGCAGGACGTGACGCCGGAGATCGCCGAGTCGTTCGGGCTCGAGCAGAAGTCGGGGGCGATCGTCGCCGGCGTGTTGAAGAACGGTCCTGCCGACCGCGCGGGCATCAAGCCGGGCGACATCCTGGTGAGCGTGAACGGTCAGGAGATTACCGACACCACGCGTCTGTTGAACGTGATCGCGCAGATCAAGCCGGGTACGGCCGCGAAGGTGCACCTCGTGCGCAAGAGCCGCGAAATGGATCTGGATGTGACGATCGGCAAGCGCCCCGCGCCGCCCAAGCAGCCGGCTGAAGATAACGACAACGGCGGCGGCGATCAGCAGGACGACGACGGCGGTTGAACGACGGCGGCTGGACGAACACCGCACCAAAAGCAAAAAGGGCAGTCCGCAACGGACTACCCTTTTTGTTTGCCTCGGCCTCGGCCTTTTTGACCCACCGCCTCGCTTTAACCAGAACCTCTCGCCAGCGAAACGATATCAACATCAATCCGGTGCACTTGCCTCGTCGGTCACAGCCGCCTGCTTGCCGACAATCAGCCGCGCCGCGATGATCCCCGCCTCGTACAACACGATCAGCGGAATCGCCAGAATCAGTTGCGAGAACACGTCCGGCGGCGTTACCACGGCGGAAATGATGAACGCGCCGACAATCACATACGGGCGAATCTCCCGGAGCTTCTTGATGGTCAGCACATTCATGCGGACCAGCAGCACCACGATGATCGGCACTTCGAACGTCACGCCGAACGCGAGGAACATGGTCAGCACGAAGCTCAGGTAATTGTCGATGTCGGTGGTCATCTCCGCGCCGAGCGGCGCGTTGTAGTGCGCCATCACGCGGAAGATGGTCGGGAACACCACGAAGTACGCGAACGCCATGCCGCACAGGAACAGCGTGTAGCTGCTGCCCACCAGCGGCCCGACCAGTTTCTTCTCGTGCTGGTAAAGACCCGGTGCGACGAATGCCCAGATCTGGTACAGCACGATAGGCAGCGCGATCACAAAAGCGACCAGCATGGTCACCTTCATCGGCACGAAGAACGAGCCGGTCACGTCGGTGACGATCATCTTGCCGTCCTTCGGCAAGTTCTGCATCAGCGGGCGCGCCAGCAGCCGGAAAATATCCGGCGCCCAATACACGAGCCCGACGAACACCACGATGACGGCAAGGCCTGCGCGGATGATGCGATCGCGCAATTCAACGAGGTGGGAAATGAAGGTCTCTTCAGTGCCTTCGTCCTGGGTTTGCTGGGGGTCGCTCACGCCGGCCCTCGGTTAGAGATTGTCGTTCTGATCATCAGAAGAACCGCGTCTGACGACGCATGGTGGCCGGCGTATGACGCGCGACGCGCGCCGCGCCCGACTGCACGCGCGTACGGCGCACGGTGGCGCGCTTGTACCAGGTGGGCATGGCCCCCTGCTTGACGCGCCAGTTCTTACGCTTCGGACCGGCGGGCGGCGTACTGCTGGGCCACGACGTCGTGCCGACGTCTTCGAGCGCGCCGCCGGCAATGCTCGGCGACACCGACGAGCCGCTGTTCCACGCGTCGTTCAGTTCGGTTTCGTGCTTGCGCAGATTGTCCTGAACGGACGTTTCGACATTGCTCGCCGCCGCTTCGAACTCGGTTTTCATGCGACGCAGTTCGTCGAGTTCGATTTCGCGGGTGACTTCAGCCTTGACGTCGTTGATATACCGCTGCGCGCGGCCGAACAGCGCGCCGGCCGTGCGGGCGACGCGTGGCAGGCGCTCAGGCCCGAGTACGACCAGCGCGACGACGCCGATCAGCGCCATCTTGGTTAGACCGAGGTCCAGCATGAAGTGGAATGTCCGTCAGTAACGCGGGTAAGCCGCGGCTTAGCGGTAATCGCCGGAACGCGGCGCTTTTTCCTTCGCTTCCACATCCACGGCGCCGTTGCGCGGCAGCTCGCGCTGCTGCGCTTCGCCTGCGGGCGTTTCGGCTTCTTTCATGCCTTCCTTGAAGCCCTTCACCGCGCCACCCAGATCGCCGCCGATATTGCGCAGCTTCTTCGTGCCGAACACGAGCGCCACAATCAGCAACACGATGAGCCAATGCCAAATGCTAAACGAACCCATGACTACTCTCCTTAACCCCGACGCCGCCCAGTGAGCGGCAAAACTCTTGCGCCTTACGGCGTGACTCGAAGCGCTGCCGCTTCATCTATACGTTACCGCAAGCCGTTCCGATTCAACTGGCGGCACCACTGCTGCACCGCCACAACCAGCGAACGGCATTGTGACCGGCCGACCGCGTCGGCGTTATTACAATGCCGTAAAAGACCGCGGCCACGCTATCAGCCCATGCGTTGCCACGGACGCGGCCCCGCAAGAATGTGCGCGTGCAGGTGATACACCTCTTGCCCGCCGCCCGGCCCAGTGTTGATCACCGTGCGAAAACCCGTCTCGCCGCCGCTGTACGCCACGCCCAACTGGTCGGCCAGACGCGCCACCAAGACAAGCATTCTACCAAGCAGCGGTGCATCGTTTTCGGTGCAATTCGACAGGGTCGGGATGTGTTTGCGCGGAATCACCAGCACATGCGTTTCGGCCGCCGGACGGATGTCGCGGAAGGCCAGGAACTCTTCGTCTTCGTGGACTTTGGTCGACGGAATTTCGCCGGCGGCGATCTTGCAGAAAAGGCAGTTCGGGTCGTGACTCATCGTATTCCTGACGCAGTAGGGCTGGAGCGCGAAACGCCACGCGGCGGGCGGCTGAACTCAGGTCCGACCCATGATCGGACGACGCTCAGACCCAGCTACGCGGATTCGCGAACGGCTTGTTATCGTACAGATACAGCCAGCCCTTGATAATACGGTACAACATCCAGATGCTGACGGCCCAGAGGATCGGAATGCCGACCAGCACGAACAGCAGCACGCCGCCAATCGCATAACCCACCAACGCCGCCCAGAACGAACGGATCTGCCATTCGAAGTGGGCTTCGTACGGCGTGCCCGCCACGTCGGCCCGCTTGATGTAATTGATGATGATCGCGACCAGGATCGACACGCCGCCCGTGAGCCAATGCACCGCGTACAGCGCGTACAGAATGTGCGTGAGCGTGCGCAGGCTGCGTTCGCGTTCCGGCTCGATGGCGTTGCGATAGACCGGCGGCGGGTAGCTTTCGTGCGACTGTTCCATGCTGGCGTCCTCCCGTGGATGCGATCGATGTACTCAATGCCATATGAGCGCCGTCGCTCGCCAATTCAAGGCGAGGCGACGCTCGCGGCACTCAGTCGCCGTTCTGCTCGCGCTCGCGGCTTTTGCGCAGCGCCTTTTCCTCGATGCCCGACAGGCCTTCGCGGCGCTCGAGTTCGGCGAGCACGTCCGCCGGGCTCAACTCGAAGTGCGACAGCATCACGAGGCAGTGAAACCACAGATCCGCGACTTCGCCGACCAGTTCCTTCGGCGCGCCGCCGTGGCGCGTGTCTTTGGCCGCCAGCACGACTTCGGTGGCTTCTTCGCCGATCTTCTTGAGGATCGCGTCGTCGCCCTTGTGGAACAGGCGCGACACGTACGAGACGTCCGGATCGCCGCCCTTGCGGCTGTCGATGATCGCCGCGAGGCGCATCAGCGTGTCGGTGGTGGACGAGGCGGATTCAGAGGTGGGCGTGGATTGCGTCATTTGTAGATGTGTTCGGGGTCTTTCAGCACGGGATCGACGGCAAGCCAGTCGCCGTCGTCCACCGAGCCTTCGAATTTCTGGAAAAAGCACGAGTGACGGCCGGTGTGGCAGGCAATGCCCGACACCTGCTCCACCTTCAGCAGCACGACGTCTTCGTCGCAATCGAGCCGCACTTCATGCACGTGCTGCACGTGGCCGGACTCTTCGCCCTTGAACCACAGCCGCTGACGCGAGCGCGAGAAATACACCGCGCGATTCGTTTCGATGGTTTTCGCCAGCGCGTCGCGGTTCATCCACGCGAACATCAGCACGTCGTTCGTCGACGCTTCCTGCGCGATCACCGGCACGAGGCCGTTCGCGTCCCACTTGACCTTGTCGAGCCAGGTCACGGCCGTTGGATTCACCACGTTACAACCTCACCGAAATGCCTTGTTCGGCCATGAAGCGCTTGGCCTCGCCGACCGTGTGCTCGCCATAGTGGAAGATGCTGGCGGCCAGCACCGCATCCGCGTGACCGTCTTTAATGCCGTCTGCCAGATGCTGCAGGTTGCCCACGCCGCCCGACGCGATCACGGGAATCGGCACCGCGTCCGACACTGCGCGCGTGAGCGCGAGGTCGAAGCCGCTCTTGGTGCCGTCGCGGTCCATGCTGGTCAGCAGGATTTCGCCGGCGCCGAGTTCGGCGATCTTGCGTGCCCATTCGACCGCTTCGAGGCCCGTGGCCTTGCGCCCGCCGTGCGTGAAGACTTCCCAGCGCGGCGTTTCGCCGTCCGCGGAAACGCGCTTCGCGTCGATCGCGACGACGATGCATTGCGAGCCGTATTTATCCGTCGCGTCTTTCACGAGTTGCGGATTCGCCACCGCCGACGAGTTCATGCTGATCTTGTCCGCGCCCGCGTTCAGCAGACGCCGCACGTCTTCGACGGCGCGCACGCCGCCGCCGACCGTCAGCGGAATGAACACTTGCGAGGCGACCGCTTCGATGATCGGCAGGATCAGATCGCGCTGATCGGAGGTCGCGGTGATGTCGAGGAAGGTGAGTTCGTCGGCGCCCTGATCGTCGTAGCGGCGGGCGATTTCGACCGGATCGCCGGCATCGCGCAGTTCGAGGAAGTTGACGCCCTTGACCACGCGGCCAGCCGTGACGTCGAGACAGGGGATGATGCGTTTAGCTAGAGCCATGATCGTGCAATTCTGCCAATACCGCTGATGAGGCCGCTCGCGTGGGCGAGCGGCGCAGGGCCGGCGCGGCCGGTTGCGGCGAGCCGCGCCGCCGGTGTGTCGTATGCGGACGGCATGACGGCGCACGCTGTGAACGGCGCCGCCACGACAGCGTCAGACGCCGACGATCCGCTGCCGGCAACGCCTGACCGAGGCACTCATCCGAAATTCGCGCCCGACGAAGCGTGAACCAGGGCGCGTGCCCGAAGTCCCGAAGCCGTCTTAAGCTTACTTAAGCGTCGTCCGATTCGCGCAGCCGGTCCGCGAGCGTCTGTGCGGCCGTGAAGTCGAGATCGCCCGAGTAGATCGCCCGGCCGCAGATCACGCCTTCAATGCCTTCGTCCTCGACTTCGCACAGCGACTCGATGTCCGCGAGGTTCGACAGCCCGCCGCTCGCGATCACCGGAATCTTCACCGCGCGCGCAAGGCGCACCGTCGCTTCGATGTTGATGCCTTGCAGCATGCCGTCGCGGCCGATGTCGGTGTAGATGATCGATTCGCAGCCGTAATCCTCAAACTTGCGCGCGAGATCGGCGACTTCGTGGCCGGTCAGCTTGCTCCAGCCGTCGGTTGCGACCTTGCCGTCTTTCGCGTCCAGGCCGACGATGATATGACCGCCGAACGCCGTGCAGGCGTCCTGCAGAAAGCCCGGATTCTTCACCGCCGCCGTGCCGATGATCACGTACGACAAGCCGTCGTCGAGATAGCGTTCGATCGTGTTCAGGTCGCGGATGCCGCCGCCCAGTTGCACGGGAATCGCGCCGCCCACTTCCTCGATGATCGCGCGGATCGCGTCTTCATTCTTCGGCTTGCCGGCGAACGCGCCATTCAGGTCGACGAGGTGCAGACGCCGGGCGCCGCGGTCGACCCAATGTCGGGCCATCGCCGCCGGTTCCTCGGAGAAAATTGTCGCCTGGTCCATATCGCCCTGCTTGAGGCGTACACAGTGACCATCTTTCAGGTCGATGGCGGGAATCAGCAGCATAGCAATCGGGTGTTGTCTGGGAAGGGGTTGATGGTCGGCGGCAGCGGCTGGAGAGCCAGCCCGCCCGAACGCCGTTTCGCTAGTTTAGTACAACTCTTTCGACGCTCCAGCCGAGCGCCGTTCGGCAGCAGGGTCTGGGTGTTACGGTCGTGGCGCGCGGCGCACGCCCCGCTTGTGGCGGAACGGCGCACGGCAACAGGATGAAGAAAGGCGCTCACGGGTTCCAGTGCACGAAGTTGCGATACACACGCAGCCCCGCTTCGGCGCTCTTTTCCGGGTGGAATTGGGTCGCGAAGATGTTATCCCGCGCCACCGCCGAGGTAAAGGGCACACCGTACACCGTTTCGCCGGTTGTATGGGCGGCATTGTCGGGCACAACATAGTAGCTATGCACGAAATAGAAAAAGGCGTTGTCGGCCACGCCGTCCCACAGCGGATGCGGTTGCGCCTGACGCACGCGGTTCCAGCCCATTTGCGGGACCTTGAAGCGCGAGCCGTCGTCCTGCATCTGGCCGGCCAGGTCGAAACGCAGCACCTTGCCCGGCAACAGGCCGAGGCCGCGCGTATCGCCCTCGGCGCTCCAGTCGAACAGCATCTGCTCGCCGATACACACGCCCATCAGCGGCTTGCTGCGCGACGCTTCAAGCACCGCTTCCTGCAAGCCGGACTCGCCGAGGCTGCGCATACAGTCGGGCATCGCGCCCTGGCCGGGCAGCACGACACGGTCGGCCGCGCGGATCGCGTCCGGCTGGTCGACGATCGCCACGTCCGCTTCCGGCGCCGCTTTGCGCAATGCCTGGGCCACCGAACGCAGGTTGCCCATGCCGTAATCCACAATCGCTATCGAAGTTTTCATTTCAAGTTAGGCAGCAATGCCTTCAATCCATCGACGATGAATTCCACCGCCAGCGCCGATAACATCAAACCCATGAGCCGCGTGCCGATATTGATACCTGTGCGACCGACCCAGCGGGCAATCGGTTCGGCCAAACGCAGCGAAAAAAAGCAGATCGTCGCCAATACCGCGCCGATCGCAATGAGGCTGAGCCGGTCGTACCAGTGCGCCGAACCGGCCGCGTAAATGATCGTGGTGCTGATCGCACCCGGCCCGGTCAACAGCGGGATCGCCAACGGCACGACCGCGATGTTGTCCTTCTGCTCGGCTTCGTGACGCTCTTCCGGCGTCGACCGGCTGTTGCCGATCTGCGCGTTCAGCATGTTGATCGCCATCAGCAGCATGATGATCCCGCCGCCCACTTCGAGCGAGCCGACCGAAATGCCAAAGAAGCCGATGATCTGTTGCCCGAGCAGCGTGGTCACCGCAATCACGCAGAACACCGAAATCGCCGCAATGCGGATGGTCCTACGCCGCTCGACGTCGCTCTGATGCGTCGTCAAACTCAGAAAGAACGGGATGGCGCCGACCGGATTGATCAGCGCCAGCAGCGAGATAAACGACTTCAGAATGTCCATTGCACACGGGGCGCAAGCGCCATGCGGCGCTGCTTCCGGTCCTGGTAGTTGAGTCGCTTAAAGGCTGCCCTTGGTCGACGGAATCTGCCCCGCCGCGCGTGCATCCATTTCGGTGGCCATGCGCAACGCACGTCCGAACGCCTTGAACACCGTTTCCATCTGATGATGGGCGTTCAAGCCGCGCAGATTGTCGATATGCAGCGTGACGCCAGCATGATTCACGAAGCCGCGGAAAAACTCGATCGACAGATCGACGTCGAACGTACCGATCCGTGCGCGCGTGAACGGCACGTGGAATTCGAGGCCCGGACGGCCGGAAAAATCGATCACGACGCGCGACAGCGCTTCGTCGAGCGGCACGTAAGAATGACCGTAGCGAACGATGCCCTTGCGATCGCCGATCGCCTTGGCGACGGCCTGGCCGAGCGTGATGCCGACGTCTTCCACCGTGTGGTGGTCGTCGATCTGCAGGTCGCCATGCGCTTCAATGTCGAGGTCGAACAATCCATGCCGTGCGATCTGGTCGAGCATGTGGTCCAGAAACGGCACACCGGTGGCCAGCTTTTGCTGACCGGTGCCGTCCAGATTGATCTTCACACGGATCTGCGTTTCGCTGGTGTTGCGAACGACTTCCGCAAGGCGCATGGTAATTCCTCGAATCGAGCTAGAAAGCGATGGGTAGGTGGGAGGGGGAAGCGGCCATTCGGCGCGCGGTTCAGTGCAGCACGAGTTTCAGTGCGGCGATCAATTGCGCATTTTCTTCCGCGGAACCGACGGTCAAACGCACGCAATTCGCCAGCAATGGATGCATTTTACTCACGTTTTTGATCAAAACCCGCGCTGTCAGCAGCGTTTCGAACAGAACCGACGCGTCGGGCACGCGCACCAGCAGGAAGTTGCCAGCGCTCGGGAACACTTCGGCGCCCGGCAGTGCCGCTACGGCCTGCGCGAGGTTCGTACGCTCTTCGCGCAGCAGCGCGGCTTGCGCGTCGAGCACTTCGATATGGTCGAGCAGGAAATCGGCGGCGGCCTGCGTGAGCACGTTGGTGTTGTACGGCGGCCGCACCTTGTCGAATTCGGTCAGCCATGCAGCCTTGCCGACCAGATAGCCGAGGCGGATGCCGGCCAGACCGAGCTTGGACACCGTGCGCATCACGACGACGTTGTCGTACGAACCCGCGCGCGGTAGCCAGCTTTGCTGCGCGAACGGCTGATACGCCTCGTCGATCACCACGAGGCTCTTGCTCGCCGCGGCGATGATCCGCTCCATGTCGGCGTCGTCGAACATCGTGCCGGTCGGGTTGTTCGGGTACGCCAGATAGACGATCGCCGGCTGATGCTCGGCGATCGCCGCGAGCATGGCTTCAACGTCGAGCGTGAAATCCGCGTTCAGCGGCACGCCGACGAACTCCAGATTCGCCAGCTTCGCCGACATCTGATACATCACGAAACCCGGCATCGGCGCGAGCACTTTGGCGCCCGGCTGCGCGCACGCAATCGACACCATCGCGATGATCTCGTCCGAACCATTGCCGAGCAACACGTCGCAACCGGCCGGCACGCCCATCACGCGCTTGATCTTGTCGATCAGCGCTTCCGGACGCGGTGCCGGATAACGGTTCAACGCCACCGCCGCCAGATGTTCGCCCAGCTTCGCGGCCAGAGCAGGCGGCAGCAGGAACGGGTTTTCCATCGCGTCGAGCTTGATGAAGCCCGTGGCGTCCGAGACCGGATAGCTCGTCATGGCGAGCACGTCGCGGCGGATGATGTCTTGAGGTGTCGTCATAGATCTGTGGACAGTGGACCGGTCGCGGGAAGGTCTCCGGCCTGGTGTCGGCGGCACGCGGGCTGCCTCAGGCCGGTCTGGGTTGTCTTGATTGAACGGGAAAACAGTTGAAATCTGTCGCCGAAGTTCGCGGGCATCCGCTCGATGCAATGCCCGCTTCCTCGTTGCGCTCAGCCGTTTCGCCGCGCGCTGCCCTGCTCTGCCTGACTCAGCCGCGGTCGTTGTTTTGCCGCATCCGGTATTCGGCGCTGCGGGCATGGGCCTGCAGGCCTTCGCCGTAAGCGAGTTCGGCGGCGATCTCGCCGAGCGTCTGCGCACCTTCCGCGCTGACTTCGATCACGCTCGAACGCTTGAAGAAATCATAGACGCCCAGCGGCGACGAGAACCGTGCGGTGCGCGACGTAGGCAGCACGTGATTCGGGCCCGCGCAGTAGTCGCCGAGACTTTCGCTCGTGTAGCGGCCGAGGAAGATCGCGCCGGCATGGCGGATCAGTTGGCCCCACTGATGCGGCTCCAGCGCGGAGATTTCGAGGTGCTCCGGCGCGATGTCGTTGGCGATCGCGCAGGCTTCGGCCATGTCGCGCACCTTGATCAGCGCGCCGCGTCCTTCGAGCGACGCCAGAATCACGTCGCGGCGCGGCATGGTCGGCAGGAGTTCGTTGATCGCGTCGTGCACGCGGTTGATGAACGCGTCGTCTGGACACAGCAAAATGGATTGCGCGAGTTCGTCGTGCTCGGCTTGCGAGAACAGGTCCATGGCGACCCAACGCGGGTCGGTGGTGCCGTCGCACAGCACGAGAATTTCCGACGGCCCGGCGATCATGTCGATGCCGACGGTGCCAAACACGCGACGTTTGGCCGACGCGACATACGCGTTGCCCGGACCGCAGATCTTGTCGACCGCGGGCACCGTTTCCGTACCGTAGGCCAACGCGCCTACGGCCTGCGCGCCGCCGATCGTGAACACGCGGTCCACGCCGCCCAGCAACGCGGCCGCCAGCACCAGCGGATTCTTCACGCCGTCCGGCGTGGGCACGACCATGACGATTTCGCGCACGCCGGCCACCCGCGCCGGAATCGCGTTCATCAACACCGACGACGGATACGCCGCCTTGCCGCCCGGCACGTAAATCCCCGCGCGATCGAGCGGCGTGACCTTCTGGCCTAGCACCGTGCCGTCGGCTTCCGTGTACTGCCAGCTATGGCTGCCGCATTCGATCTTCTGCTTCTCGTGGTAGCCGCGCACGCGCGCCGCCGCCGCTTCGAGCGCCGCGCGGCGCTTCGGCTCGAGACTTTCGAGCGCGGCTTCCAGCTCGGACATCGGCAATTCGAGCGCGCCGACGCTCTTCGCTTCGAGCCGGTCGAAGCGCTGCGTGTACTCGAGCACCGCCGCGTCGCCGCGCGCCTTCACGTCGTTCAGAATCTGCGCGACCGAGCGCTCGATTGCTTCGTCTTCGCTCGCCTCGAACGCGAGCACCGCGTGCAACGACTTCTGGAAGTCGGGTGCGGTGGAATCGAGTTTGCGAATCTTGATAGACATACGGGTATCCGTTTCGGTAAGGCGCGCTTCAGGGCGTGGTCACACGGGCACTATCGGGCACGAGCGGCGGTGCTCAGCCGGCTTTCGTCGCGCGTTCGAACGCGTCGAGAATCGGCCGCAACGCGGCGCGCTTCAACTTCAGCGCGGCCTGGTTCACCACGAGGCGCGACGAAATCTGCATGATCTCCTCCACCTCGACAAGATTGTTGGCGCGCAAGGTATTGCCCGAGCTCACCAGGTCGACAATCGCATCGGCCAGGCCAACCAGCGGCGCCAGCTCCATCGAACCGTACAGCTTGATCAGGTCGACGTGCACGCCCTTGGCGGCAAAGTGTTCACGGGCGGTTTCCACGTACTTGGTCGCCACGCGCAAGCGTGCGCCCTGACGCACCGCGTTCGCATAATCGAAACCCGCCGCAACCGCGACCGACATGCGGCAACGCGCAATATCCAGGTCGACCGGCTGATACAGGCCGCTGCCGCCGTGTTCGAGCAACACGTCTTTGCCCGCTACGCCGAAGTCGGCCGCGCCGTATTCAACGTAGGTCGGCACGTCGGTGGCGCGCACGACGATCACGCGCAGGTTCGCGTCGGTCGTCGGCAGAATCAGCTTGCGCGAGGTTTCCGGGTCTTCGGTCACTTCAATGCCGGCCGCCGCGAGCAGCGGCAGCGTCTCTTCGAAGATACGCCCTTTCGACAAAGCCAGCGTGAGCGGTGCGCTCACCGCCGACGACGACGACGTTTGCGGCATCGAGCTCATGCCTGGCTCCCGGAAATACGGCGCACCTTCGCGCCGATGGCGGTGAGTTTGGTTTCCATCCGGTCGTAACCGCGGTCGAGGTGATAGATGCGGTCGATCAGCGTCTCACCTTCGGCGCGCAGCGCGGCGATCACGAGACTCGCGGACGCGCGCAGGTCGGTGGCCATGACCTTCGCGCCGGACAGCTTGTCGACGCCGGTCACGAGCGCGGTATTACCGTCGATCGTGATGCTGGCGCCGAGGCGGTTCAGTTCCTGCACGTGCATGAAGCGGTTCTCGAAGATCGTTTCGACGACCTGCGAGGTGCCGTCCGCGATCGTGTTCAGCGCCATGAACTGCGCTTGCATGTCGGTCGGGAACGCCGGGTATTCGGAAGTGCGGAACGTGACCGCGCTCGGACGCTTGTCCATGCGCACGCGCATCCAGTCGTCGCCTTCGTCGATCGTGACGCCTGCTTCGCGCAGTTTTTCGGTCACGGCTTCCAGAATCAGCGGACGCACCTTGCGCAACGTGACGTCGCCACCGGCGGCGGCCACCGCGCACAGGAACGTGCCGGCTTCGATCCGGTCCGGAATCACCGTGTGATTCGCGCCGTGAAGCTTCTCGACGCCCTGAATCACGAGGCGATCGGTGCCGACGCCGTCGATCTTCGCGCCCATCGCGACCAGCAGGTTCGTGAGATCGACCACTTCCGGCTCGCGCGCCGCGTTCTCGATCACCGTTTCGCCGTCGGCCAGCACCGCTGCCATCAGCAGATTCTCAGTGCCGGTCACGGTGATCATGTCGGTGACGATCCGCGCACCCTTCAGGCGCGTTGCGCGTGCTTCGATGAAGCCATGCTCGATCGCGATCTCGGCGCCCATGGCCTGCAGACCCTTGATGTGCTGATCCACCGGACGCGCGCCAATGGCGCAGCCGCCCGGCAGCGACACGCGGGCGTGGCCGAAGCGCGCCACCAGCGGACCGAGCACGAGAATCGATGCACGCATGGTCTTGACCATTTCGTACGGCGCGACGAGGTTGTCGACCTGCGAAGCGTCCAGCGTTACACGCCCGTCACTGCTCTCGATGCGCACGCCCATCTGGCCGAGCAGCTTGAGCATGGTGCTCACGTCCTGCAGGTCGGGCACGTTCTCCAGATGCACCGGCTCAGCGGTCAGCAACGCCGCGCACAGAATCGGCAACGCCGCATTCTTCGCACCCGAGACGACGACTTCACCCGACAGCGGGTAGCCGCCTTCAATGACGAGTTTATCCATGCCTGTCACTTCCTGATTGCCCTGGACTTTGGCCGGGGCTGCTTTGACTGTGTTCGACGCGCCGCTGCCGGCGTCGCGCCCTTCTTGAGTAATTCGCACTAAATTTCCAGATTACGCGGTCTGCCATTCGGCGGGCGTCAGCGTCTTCATGCTGAGCGCGTGGATTTCTTCGCGCATGCGGTCGCCGAGCGCCGCATACACGAGTTGATGGCGCTGGATCAGACGCTTGCCTTCGAAGCTCGGCGAAACGATGGTCGCAAAAAAATGCTGGCCGTCGCCTTCGACTTCGAGATGCTGGCAAGTGAGCCCAGCCGCGATGTATTGCTTGACCTGTTCGGGAGTCGGCAACATGAGAGAAGCTCCTGTCAGTGGCGCAGTTTGTAGCCGGAAGCGAGCATGCGCATCGCAATCACGGCCAGCACCACAAAGAAACCGGCAACGATCGCGAGGCTTTCGAGCGGATTGATATCCGACATCCCGAAGAAACCGTAGCGAAAGCCGTCGATCATGTAGAAAAAGGGATTCAGCCGCGACACTTCGCGCCACAGCGGCGGCAGCGTATGCGTCGAATAAAACACGCCCGACAGGAACGTGAGCGGCATGATCAGGAAGTTCTGGAACGCCGCCAGCTGGTCGAATTTCTCGGCCCAGATGCCGGCGATCAGACCAAGCGTGCCGAGAATCGCCGCGCCAAAAATCGCGAAGCCGATGATGTAAAGCGGCGCGCTGAAGCTGACCGGCACGAACCAGATCGTCACGATGAACACGCCGAAGCCGACCGCGAGCCCGCGCGCGACGGCCGCCAGCACATAGGCGCCGAACATCTCGTAGTGCGAGAGCGGCGGCAGCAGCACGAACACCAGGTTGCCGGTGATCTTCGACTGGATCAGCGACGACGAACTGTTCGCGAACGCATTTTGCAACACGCTCATCATCACGAGACCCGGAATCAGAAAACTCGTGTATTCGACGCCCGGATAGACCTCGACGTGACCGCGCAACGCGTGGCCGAAAATGGTCAGATACAGCAGCGCGGTGATGACCGGCGCGAGCACGGTCTGAAACGACACCTTCCAGAACCGCAGAAGCTCTTTGTAAAACAGCGTGCGGAAACCGCTCATGCCAGCCCCTCGATTACTTCCGGACCGTTCATTACCTGAACGAACACATCTTCGAGGTCGGCCTTGCGGACCTCGATTTCTTCGAACGTGCAGCCGGCCGCGCGGCACTGCGCGAGAATCCGCTCGACGTCGTCATAGCTTGCAAGGCGCAGCAGATGCTGACGGCCATTGCCGTTGCCCGCGCCGCTTTCCACCTCGAGCGAGCGCAGTTCGGCCGGCAGCACGCCTTGCGCGAAACGCAGGAACAGCTGCATGCCGGCGAAACGCTGCAGCAGCGCGCTGGTGCGCTCGAGCGCGACCACCTCGCCGCGCCGCAGCATCGCGATGCGGTCGCACAGCGATTCGGCTTCTTCCAGATAGTGCGTGGTCAGCACGATGGTGTGGCCTTCGCGATTCAGGCGCGAGATGAATTTCCACAGCGTCTGGCGCAATTCGACGTCGACGCCCGCGGTCGGTTCGTCGAGCACGATCACCGGCGGCCGGTGAACCAGCGCCTGCGCGACCAGCACACGGCGCTTCATGCCGCCGGACAGCGCGCGCATGTTGACGTCGGCTTTCTCGGTGAGATCGAGATTGGCCATGATCTCGTCGATCCACGCGTCGTTGTTGCGCAGCCCGTAGTAGCCGGACTGAATCCGCAACGATTCGCGGACCGTGAAGAACGGATCGAACACGAGTTCCTGCGGCACCACGCCGAGCGCACGGCGCGCGTCGCGGAAATCGCTGACGACGTCATGGCCGCGCACCGCGATGCTGCCTTCATCGGCACGCGCGAGACCGGCAAGGATGCTGATCAGCGTCGTCTTGCCCGCGCCGTTCGGACCGAGCAGTCCGAAGAACTCGCCTTCTTCCACCGTGAGGCTGACGCCCTTGAGCGCCTGCAAGTCCTTGTAGCGCTTCTTGACGTTACGAATTTCTATGGCTGACATGACTGTGGGCCGCGTGCGTCGCGGCGCCTGAATGGGGGCGCAAAGTGCTGGGGGGACGGAATTGGGGCCGGTAAAGATCACCGGATCTGCCCCAAAAAACGGTTGATTATAGGGCAAAAATTAGCAGCCCCATGACGGCCAGGGGGATTGGCCGCGACGCTATAGGAGCGTCAATGTCGCGCCGATAACAGGGTATCGACGCCGTACGCGTGCGCGAGGCTGGCGAGACCAGCCGGCAGATTGACGATCTCGAACGGCGTGCCGCGCGCTTGCGCCGCACGTTCCCATGCGAGCAGAACCGCCAGCGCGGACGAGTCGAACTGCGCGAGGGGCGCGCAATCCACACCGGTCGCGCCCGCGGCGATGCGCTGCAAACCCGCCGCGAGCGCGGCTTTCGCGCTCGCGTGAGTCAGGGTCGCGCCGCAGTCGAAGCGGTTGGCGACAGGGCTCAGCACTTCGCTCACGACTGCTTGCCCGCGGCGAGTTGCTGGTTGCGCTGCGTGAGGAACTGGATCAGCCCGTCCACGCCCTTCTGCTGGATCTGCTCGTTGAACTGCTGCTGATACGCCTGGATCAGCCATGCGCCGAGCACGTTGATGTCATACACGCGCCAGCCTTGCGGCGTCTTGTACAGACGGTAGTCGAGTTCGATCGGCGAGCCGTTGTTCATCACGACCGAGCGCACCACCGTGTCGGTGTCGTCCGGGCTCATGCGGAACGGCTTGTACTGGATCTGCTGGTCGCGCACCTGCGCGAGTGCGCCCGAGTACGTGCGGATCAGCAGCATCTTGAACTGCTCGACGATCTGCGCCTGCTGCTCAGGCGTAGCCGTGCGCCAGTTGCGGCCCATGGCCAGTTGCGTGGTGCGGTGGAAATCCGTGTACGGCAGGATCTTTTCGTTGACCAGCCTGGTGATGTGCGAGATGTCGCCTTGCTGGATCGACTTGTCGGCGCGTACCGCGTCGATCACTTGCTGCGTGATCGTCTTGATCATGCCGTCTGGCGAATTGGTGTCCACGGTTTGTGCCGATGCACCGGCGCTGGCGAACGAGAACAACGCAGCGAACAACGGAATGAGGAAGAATTTTTTCATATCGAGCCTTGCCTTATAAATAGTGCAACCGTTTGAGCCGACATTAACACGCGAGTTCAGCGGCAATCCACGCGCAAACTGCGAGAGTCGTGTCGAACTGTTACGGCCGCACGATCAGCGCAATTTGAATGACGGGAAGTTGAAACGCGACGGCGGGACCAGTTGGCCGGCCGGAATCTGCGTCGTTTCCGGACCACCGTTCAGGTCCAGCGGCGGCGTTCCGGAAGTGCCCGAGGCGGCTTCAGGTGCAGCGGCGTTGTTCGCCGTGCCCGTGGCCGCTTTTGCAGCAGCACCCTGCGTGCCTGACGCGCCCGCCGGGGCTGCCGCCGCGCTACCGTCGACGTCGTCGTACTTGGGCAGCGGGGCTTCGTCGCCGTAATTCGGCAGTGACGCCGACTGCTTGCCGTCCGACAGCAGGTACTGGCGGCGTTGCAGATACGCGTTACGCACGAACGAATACTTGTCGAGCGCGGCGCCTTCCAGCACGTCGCTCGCGTTCAGCAGATTCGCGCGCGTGTTGACCACGTTGATGCCGTACAGCGCCCAGCTCAACCCATCCGGATGGATGTAGCTGAGCGGGTTCACATAGTAATTACCGATCGAGCCAACCGCGTCGCGCACCGTGCTCGGTCCGAACAGCGGCAGCACGAGGTACGGACCCGCCGGCACGCCGTAATGGCCGAGCGTCAGGCCGAGGTCGTTGTCGTGCTTGGGCAGCTTCGCGAGCGTCGCCACGTCGAACAGGCCGCCTACGCCGAACACCGTGTTGATCACGATCCGCATGATGTCTTCGACACCGTCGGTGATCTTCAACTGCAGCAGGTTGTTCGCCGCGATGTAGACGTCGCCGATATTCGAGAAGAAGTTCGTCACGCTGTCGCGCACCGGCTGCGGCGTGATGAACACGTAGCCCTTGGCGACCGGCTTCAACGCGTACTGGTCGAGCTTGTCGTTGACGGTGAAGATCGTGCGGTTCAGGCCTTCGAGCGGATCGCCCTTGGTCGGCGTCTGCACGGTGGTGCAGCCGGCGAGCAGCATGGCCGCGACCGCCAGCTTGCCTATCTGGAAGGCGCGCGCGCCCTCGGTATGTGAGGTCTGCATTTTTTATTCTCCTTATTGGCCGGCGGCGCCGGACGCAGGCAAGCTCGCTGCCGGAGCCGCCGGCGCGGGCGCCGGTGCGGCCGGCGCGGGCGCCGGTGCGGCCGGCGACGCGCCAGGCTTCGACGCGCCCGAATCCGCGGCCTTGCTATACAGAAACTGTCCGATGAGGTTTTCGAGCACGATGGCCGATTGCGTCATCGAGATCGTGTCGCCCGCTTTAAGCATTTCGCTGTCGCCGCCCGGTTCGAGCCCGATGTACTGCTCGCCGAGCAGGCCCGAGGTCAGGATCTTCGCCGACGTATCTTTCGGAAACGGGTATTGCTTGTCGATATCGATCGTGACGACAGCCTGGTAGGCATTGCTGTCGAAGCCGATCGACGCGACCCGGCCGACCGTCACGCCCGCGCTCTTCACAGGCGCGCGCGCTTTCAGTCCGCCAATATTGTCGAACTTGAGCTTGACCGGGTACGTTGCCTGAAACGACAACGAGCTCATGTTGCCGGCCTTCAGCGCGAGAAACAGCAACGCCACGAAACCCAACACCACGAACAGGCCGACCCAGAAGTCGAGAGCAGTCTTTTTCATCGTCATCCCAAAGTGAATCCGCAGCGCCGTCAACGCTACCCGCCGCGCGCGCCTCATGACGCAGCGCCGGCTGGAAACGCCCGAACGCAGTCTTAGCTGAACATCAGTGCGGTCAGCAGAAAGTCGAGGCCGAGCACCGCCAGCGACGCATACACGACCGTCTTGGTCGTGGCGCGCGATACGCCTTCCGGCGTCGGCTTGGCTTCGTAGCCCTGAAACAGCGCGACGAAGGTCACCGCGAGGCCGAACACCACGCTCTTGATAACCCCGGCGCCGACGTCGCGCCAGACATCGACGCCGCCTTGCATTTGCGACCAGAACGCGCCGGAATCGACGCCGATCAGCAACACACCCACCACATAACCGCCCAGAATACCCACCGCGCTGAAGATCGCCGCGAGCACCGGCATGGCGATGATGCCGGCCCATAGGCGCGGCGCCACCACGACCTTGACCGGGTCGACGGCCATCATTTCCATGGCCGTGAGTTGCTCGCCCGCCTTCATCAGGCCGATCTCGGCCGTCAGCGACGTGCCCGCGCGGCCGGCGAACAGCAGCGCCGTGACCACCGGCCCGAGTTCGCGCACCAGCGATAGCGCGACCAGCAGCCCAAGCGCCTGTTCGGAGCCGTAGCGGTTGAGCGTGTAATAACCCTGCAAGCCGAGCACGAAGCCGACGAACAGCCCCGACACCGCGATGATCACCAGCGAATAATTACCTACGAAGTGGATCTGCTTCGTGACAAGACGCGGACGACGCAACAACGGGAAGAATTCGAGCACCAGCCGGATAAAGAAACGCGTGGCGTAGCCGGCCGTGCCGAGCCCGCCGATCACCGAGCGGCCGATCGCACTGATCATGACTGACCTCCGCCGATGCCGAAGTCCGCCGCGAGCGGCGTCTTGCTGGGGTAATGGAATTTGAACGGGCCGTCCGGCGCGCCGTCGATGAACTGGCGCACCGTCGGATCGGTGGACGCGCGCAACTCTTCGGGCGTGCCTTCGGCGTGCACGCCGCCGTTGGCGAGGAAATACACGTAGTCGGCAATCGCGAACGACTCCGGCACGTCGTGCGTGACGAGGATCGAAGTCGCGCCCAGCGCCTGGTTCAGCGCGCGAATCAGGTTCGCGGTAATGCCGAGCGAAATCGGATCGAGGCCGGCGAACGGCTCGTCGTACATCATCAGTTCGGGGTCGAGCGCAATGGCACGCGCCAGCGCCACCCGCCGCGCCATGCCACCCGAAATCTCCGACGGCAGCAGGTCGCGCGCACCGCGCAAGCCGACCGCGTTGAGTTTCATCAACACGAGGTCGCGCAGCAGGTCTTCGGGGAGATCGGTGTGCTCGCGCAGCGCGAAGGCCACGTTTTCGAACACGGACATGTCGGTGAACAGCGCGCCGAACTGGAACAGCATGCCCATCTTGCGGCGCAGCGCGTACAGACCGTCGCGCGTTTGCTGGCCGACGTCCTGGTCCTGGAACAGGATCTGGCCGCGTTGCGCGCGCACCAGACCGCCGATCAGACGCAGCACCGTGGTCTTGCCGCAACCCGAGCCGCCCATGACGGCCACCACCTGGCCGCGCTTGAAGCGCAGGTTCAGGTTCGACAGAACGAGCCGGTCGCCATAACCGAAGTCGACGTCGCGCAGCTCGAGTAAGGTCTCGGGGGAGGAAGACACGAAACTGACAGTCCTTTTACACGGAAGGCCGAATTATAGGGCCATCATGCAAAAGTTGCCGTGAGGTGCCCTGTCCCTTTACGAAGCGTGACGATTATTGCGTAAACGCGTGTTGCAGTGCAGAAACGGCGGCGGCGAGATCCGCCGCTTCCGTCACCGCGCGCACCACGGCCGCGCCGCCCACACCGGTAGCCAGTACGTCCGGCAGCACCTGCAGGTCGATACCGCCGATCGCCACCAGCGGCACGACGCCGTCGAGCAGGCGCACATAACGCGCCAGACGGTTGAGTCCCTGCGGCGCAGTCGGTATGGCCTTGGTGGTGGTCGCGAACACCGCGCCTACCGCGATGTAGCTGGGGCGAAAATGCAGCGCCCTCAGAATCTCGTAGAAACCGTGCGTGGACAGGCCGAGGCGAATGCCGCCGGCGGCGAGCGCCGCCAGATCGGCGGTGTGCACGTCTTCCTGGCCGAGGTGGACGCCGTAGGCGCCCGCGTCGAGCGCGGCTTGCCAGTGATCGTTGATGAACACCTGGGCGTCGTGCCGACGACCGGCCGCCACGCTCAGCGCGATCTCGTGCTTCAGTTCGTCGGCGGGTTCGGCCGACTTGTGGCGCAACTGGATCGTCTTCACGCCGAAGCCGGCGATCCGCTCGACCCATTCCCCGCTCGGCAGCACCGGATACAGACCGAGCCGCGCAGGGCACGGCGGGAAGGCCGGCTCCGGCGCGTCCGGCAAACCGGCGATGCGCGGGAAATGGCCGAGATCGGACGGAAAGGCGTCGTCGGCGCGGGTTTCGTCGCCGTCACGCCAGGCGAGCGCCAGCACCAGCGCGTCGTGCGGATCGAAACCGCAATCCAGAAACGCGGCCAGCGCGGCGATCCAGTCTTCCGACAGATGGCCTTCCAGACGGTAGGTTTCGCCGCCCAGATGCAGCACGGCCCGGTTCTGTGCGGCCTCGATCACACCGGCGCCCCGCACCTGCCAGCGCGCCACCTGCTCGCCGTGCTGCTGCGCGTCGGCGATCACGATCAGGTCGCCGCCGTTCGGCTTGTCCGGCGCGGTCAGACAGATGCGCCACGGCGCGTGGGTCGGCGGCCAGTCGCCGAGGCGGCCGCGAATCCGCTCGGCGGCTTCCGTGAGTTCATCGGCGGGCGGCCAGAACAGGTCGCGGCCCGACAAAGCCAAAGTCTGCGTCATGCGCCGCCCCCGTCCTGATGCCAGAACGGCATGCCGACCACCGGCGTGCTGGCGTGCGCGCTTTCGCGCTCGGCCATCGGCCCCGCCAGAAAAGCCTGGCGCCCTGCCTCGACGCCCAGCGCGAAGGCCCGCGCCATCGCGTCGGGATGCGTGGCTTGCGAAACGGCCGTGTTCAGTAATACGCCGTCGAAACCCCATTCCATCACTTGCGCCGCGTGCGACGGCACGCCGAGGCCCGCGTCGACGATCAGCGGCACGTCCGGCAGCCTCTCGCGCAACACCCGCAAGCCGTACGGATTGATCACGCCCTTGCCGGTGCCGATCGGCGCGCCCCACGGCATCAGCGCTTCACAGCCGGCGTCCAGCAGACGGCGGCCGATCACCAGATCTTCGGTGCAGTACGGCAGCACCTTGAAGCCGTCTTTGACGAGTTGCGCGGCCGCTTCGATCAGCCCGACCGGGTCGGGCTGCAGCGTGTAGTCGTCGCCGATCAGTTCGAGCTTGATCCAGTCGGTTTCGAAAATTTCGCGCGCCATGTGCGCGGTCGTGACCGCCTCGCCGACGGTCAGGCAACCGGCCGTGTTCGGCAACAGCGGCACGCCGTGGCGCTTGAGCAGATCGAAGAAGCCGGCTTCGGCGCCGCCTTCGTTCATCTGCCGGCGCAGCGCGACGGTCACCATGCCGGGGCGCGCGGCGTCGATCGAATCGGACAGCGATTGCAGCGATGGATAGCGTGAGGTGCCGAGCAGTACGCGGCTTGCGAAGGTCTCGCCGTAGAGCGTGAGCGCGTCGGCGGTTTGGGGGGAAGTGATGGGCATTGTCCTTGTCTCCGGCAGGTCGTGGCGAGGCGTAGCGGTAGGTAGCTTCGCGGTGTAAGCGGCGGCCCTAACCGCCGGCCACGGGTTGCACGACGTCGAGCTTGTCGCCCGGCTGCAGCGCGCGCGCCGCATGCTGGGTGCGCGCCACGAAATCGCCGTTCAGCGCGACCGCGAATGGCGGCCGCGCGCCGAACGCGGCGAGCGCATCGGCGACCGTCGCGCCCTCGGGCAACGACAACGGCTTCTGATTGATATGAATGTTCATGGTGTTCGAATACGGTTCAATCGATGGCGGGAACAACAGAGCGTGTAGCGTTAAATCGTGTCAGGCCCGTCAGGCCAGACACGACAAAACGCGCAACGCTCATGCCGGCTCCCGCGTGGAATCCAGCTGGAACAGTTCGCTCCAGCGCGCGTCGCGTTGCCAGTCGGCGAACGCATCGGCGTCGCCGATCCGGCCGTCGAGCAGCGCCGCGGCGAAGCGCACGGCTTCGTCGGCGACTTCGGGCACGATCATGTAGCCGTGCCGGTACAGGCCGTTCACGCGCAGTGTCTGCGCGCCATCCCACAGCAAAGCCGGACGGTGGTCCGGCAACGTCGGGCGGCACTGCGAATTCAGTTCGAGGATACGAGCCTCGCCAAAGCCTGGGTGAACGGAAAACGCCGCGCTCAGCAGTTCGAGCGCCGAGCGCACGCTGACCGGCGACATGTCCTCACCTTCGACTTCGGTAGCGCCGATCACGTAGAGATCGTCCTGCTTCGGCGCGATATACAGCGGGTAACGCGGATGCAGCAAGCGCACCGGACGCGTCAGTTTGATACCGGGCGCGTGCACTCGCGCGACTTCGCCGCGAATGCCGCGCAACGTGGGCAGCACCGGCTTCGCGCCGAGCCCGCGGCAGTCGATCGTGATGCGCGCGGACGGCAGCGAATGATCGTCGACCGGCGTATTCCAGTGCGTCTCGACACCGCGTTGTGCGAGGCCCGCGGCCAGCGCGGCCAGCACCTGGCGGTTATCCAGTTGACCTTCGCGCGGCAACAACCAGCCCTGGTTGAAGCGTCCGGCCAACGCGGGCTCGGCGGCGCCGAGCTGCGCGCCGGCCAGCGTGACGAAGCCGCCGTCCAGCAAGTCAGCCGGTGCATTCGAGCGCACCCTGCGCTCGAACAGCGGCGCTTCGGTGCGATCGGCATGATGCCAGACCACCAGCGTGCCATTGCGCTGGAAGAACACCGGCTCGGGCAACTCGGCCAGCACTTGCGGCCACGTATCGAGCGAACTCGCGCCGAGACGGGTGATCAGCAATTCAGCGCTGGCGGCTTCGGCGAGCGGCGCCAGCATCGCGGCGGCGACCCACGCGGCCGCTTGCGAACCGGCGGCATCGCCACGCTCGTACAGCGCCACGCGAAGCCCCTGGCCCGCCAGACGCCACGCGACCAGCCGGCCGCACAGGCCGCCACCGAGGACGGCGAAATCGGGTTGCGCGGAACGGCTCATTGCGCACGCTCCGTTTCACGATGTTCAATCAGGCTAGACAGGCTAAAGCACAGCGCGCCGACAGCGGCGTGACGAAGAGCAAAACACATAACTGAAGAATAGGCGGTCATCGAGTCCTTTCCGTACGGCAGAAAAACGCACGTACCCAGGACGAAACCGGCGGGTAAGGCCGGCCGGGCACGACGCACGTTCTGATGACGTACGCCACCCCGGCGGGGAATGGAAGACTGGCTGCTTCCGGAAACTTCCCGCGCCGGTATTACCCGGATCGGGTGCAAAGGGTCTCTCTCAGCCTTGCCGCTACGGCATGAAAATCATGCGCGCCTGTGGGCAAAGCACCCCTGTTTCGTCGAAGGCCATTAGACCATAAAAGCCGCGACGCCCGCAAACCAGCGCCCGGCGTGTTCGCGCGGAGTTTGATCCGGCACCTTCTTTTATGTTGTCGATGCGGCCCGACACGGCGCTCTGGCACAATGCAACGAGCCCATGTCACGACGGCACGGCGCGCTCGGCACGCATTCCATAAACCGCCGCCCGCGCCGTCACAGCATGGCAGCGAAGCCTTGCGGCGCAAATTAATTTTCGCTTAAGGGCCACGCGCCAGAATCGGACGCTCGCCCGGACGAGCGTTCGTCGAGCACGACGCCCGGGCATGCAGGCCAGCACTTCTTCAGGATGCTCATGACACCGAATACCTCAGCCAGCCCCGCGCTGCCGCCGGACGAAAAGATCTCCGCCTGGAGCCTGATCAAACCCTACTGGGTCTCCGAAGAACGAAAAACGGCCTGGGGCCTGCTCATCGCGATCATCGTGATGAACCTGCTGGTCGTATGGATCAACGTGCGCCTGAACCGCTGGAGCGCCGACTTCTACAACGCGCTGCAGACCAAGAACGTCCACGATTTCCCGCACCTGCTGATGGTGTTCTCGGTACTCGCGTTCGCCTTCATCATCCTCGCGGTGTACGGGCGGTATCTGCGCCAGATGCTCGGCTTCCGCTGGCGCCAGTGGCTGACCACGCGTTATCTGAACGAGTGGATGCACGACAGCGCCTTCTATCGGATCGAACGCGACCGCCTCGCCGACAACCCCGACCAGCGGATCAGCGACGACCTGCAATCGTTCGCCACCAGCACGCTGTCACTGACACTCGACCTGCTCTCCACGGTCGTCACGCTGGTGTCGTTCATCACGATCCTGTGGACGATCGGCGGTGCCCTGACCGTCTCGCTCGGCGGCATGCCGGTGCAGATTCCCGGCTACATGGTCTGGGCCGCGGCGCTCTACGCGGTGATCGGCTCGCTGATCATCCAGAAGGTCGGCCATCCGCTCGTGCCGATCAACTACCAGGCGCAGAAAGTCGAGGCGGACTTCCGTTTCGGCCTGATCCGTCTGCGTGAAAACGCCGAACAGATCGCCTTCTACAACGGCATGGAAACGGAGAAGACGAGCACGCACTCGCTGTTTGGGCGCATCCGCGACAACTGGTGGCAGGTGATGAAGTACACCAAGCGGCTCACCTTCGTGCTCAGCTTCTACGGACAGATCGCGATCATCTTTCCGCTGGTGGTCGCCGCGCCGCGCTACTTCGCCGGCGCCTTCACGTTCGGCGTGCTGATGCAGATCTCCAGCGCGTTCGGCACCGTCAGCGATTCGTTCTCGTGGTTCATCAACAGTTACGGCAGCCTCGTCGAATGGCGCGCCACCGTGAACCGGTTGCGTGAATTCAAGCGCATTCTGCACTCGCCGCACTTTAAGGAATCGGTCTCGCCGGCCACCGAGCACGGCGGCATCAACCTGCATTACGTCGACGCCGACAAGCTCTCCACCGAAGGCCTCAAGCTCGCGCTGCCGAACGGCAATCCGCTGTCGCGTATTCGCGATATCGCGATCCGGCCGGGCTCGCGCTGGCTGGTGCGCGGTCCGTCCGGTTCGGGCAAGAGCACGCTGATGCGCGCGCTGGCCGGCCTGTGGCCGTTCGGCGACGGCTCGATCGACGCGCCGGTCAACGCCCGCATGATGTTCATCCCGCAGGTCAGCTACATGCCGATCGGCACGCTGAAGGCGGCGCTCACCTACCCGTCCTCGGCCGACACCTATACCGACGACGAATGCCGCGAAGCGCTCATCACCTGCCACTTGTCCGAGTACGCCGACCGGCTGGCGGAATCGGGGCATTGGACCCGCATTCTGTCGCCGGGCGAACAGCAGCGCCTCGCCGGCGCGCGCGTGCTGCTGCACAAGCCGGACTATCTGTTCCTCGACGAAGCGACCAGCGCGCTCGACGCCGAGAACGAAGCGCGGCTCTACCGTCTGTTCACCGAGCGCCTGCCGAAGGCGGCGATTGTCAGCGTCGCGCATCGCGAGTCGCTGGCGGCGTTCCATGAAGAAACGCTCGACGTCGAACGTTCGGGCGAAGCGGTCGCGGCATGACCGTGCCGAGTCCCGCCGGCTTCGATCGCGTGGTGCTGATCACCGGCGCGGGCTCCGGCATCGGCGCGGCGTTGGCCCGGCGCATTGCCGCGCCGCGCACGGCGCTGATGCTGCACGCTCGCGGCGCCGACGAGGCGTCGCGCGAACGCCTCGCGCAAGTGGCCGCCGATTGCCAGTCGAGCGGCGCGCAATGCGCAACGCTGTGCGCCGACCTTGCCGAGCGTGGCGCGGCGGAACATCTGATCCATCAAACGCTGGCCAGCTTCGGCGCACTCGATCAACTGGTCGCCAATGCGGGCCACGCTCAGCGGCAAACGCTGCACGCGCTCGATCCCGATACGTTCAGCGCCGCCTGGGCCGCCATGCCGGCGGCGTTCGCGGCGCTCGTCAAACGCGCTTCGCCCGCGCTGGAAACGTCCAGGCGCGGCCGCGTGGTCGCGCTCAGTTCGTTCGTCGCGCACCGCTATCGCGCGGATGCGCCGTTCGCCGCGACGGCGGCAGCGAAAGCGGCGCTCGAGTCGCTAGCGAAAACGGCGGCGGCCGAACTTGCGCCGCATGGCGTGACCGTGAATTGCGTGGCGCCGGGTTATACCCGTAAAGATCGCGGCCCGAGTGCCAATAACGTATCGGTGTGGCAACACGCGGCACAGGCGACGCCGCTGGGCCACGTCGCCGAGCCGGCGGATATCGCCGCGCTGATCGCGTTCCTGCTTTCCGACGAAGCACGGCATATCACCGGCCAGGTGATTCACGTCGACGGCGGCCTCACGTTGGGCTGAAAACGCCCACCGCCGCAACATCCAGAAAGACCCGCAAAGAGTTCGAAAGCATTTGCGAAGCCGGCAAGCTGTTCCGCGCTTTGAACACGTGCTCCTCCAGCGACGATAGCTACGCGTGCCAAACCTCGTGCGGCACGCCACGTCATTCAACGCTACCGGACTCTTCGCTCATGTCATTCGATCGCCGCTCCCATCCTTTGACCCGCCGCCTCGCGCTGGCTGTTGGCGCAGCGCTGCTGCTGACGAGTGCCGCGCACGCCGCGCAAACCACCCCGACCGACGAACCCGCGGATGTGTGCCCCGCGCTCAAACACATCGTCGACACCCGCGACTTCAAACAGTTGCAGGCGCAACCGGCCGCGCGGCTGCCTGGCTTGTCGGACGCGGACGACTGCCGCGCCAGCCAGCACGCGTACGACTGCCACTGGCGCGCGCACTGGCAAGCCGACGGCGTGATCACCGATCCGCTCGAAGAATTCGGCGCCGATGTCGCGGCCTGCTTCCCGAACGTCGTGCATGACCTCAACACGCCGACACGTCAGCATTTCATCGTGACGACCGCCGCCGCGCGACGCGTCAGCATCACGGCAAGCGTGCAAGGGCAGAACGAATTGCGTCTGCGCGTCACGCGCTGAGCGTGAACCTGCAACTGCACCTGCACGTGAGCCCGAACGCGCGCACCGCCGGCCGTCGCGATTCACCGCGCTGCGCGCTGCACGGCCGCCTCCTTTGACCGCCACAAGGCACCGTCTCATGACCTTCATGCCGAGCATGCGCGCCGCCACCTTCACGCGAGCTTCATGCGCCACGCGCACCGCGTGGCTCGTCACGCGGCGGCCGTGCGCGCGGCTGGCCGTCGGCGCGATGCTGGCGGTCGGCCTGAACGGCTGCGCGTGGACGCTGATCCAGGCCGCCGATGCCACCGGCTCGGTGATTCAGGCCGGCTATGCGATCGCAGCAAACTACTCGTCGCCGACCTTCGTCAACGGCCGGCCGGCCGATGTGCGCAACGTTTGCATCGAAGTGAATCAGACGGTGTCGGTGGGCGATTTCGTGCCGGCGCTGCAACTCGCGCTCGACCGGCGCGGCATTCGTTCGGACGTCTACAATCCGGGCACCTCGCCCGCCGGTTGCGAGGCGCGGCTCGTCTACAACGCCGCGATCGACTACGGCCGCCGCTCGTTCAGCGACGAATCGATCCAGTATCTGTCGATCATCGATCTGACGCTCATCCAGAACGGCCGCATTCTCGTCACCGCGCGCTATCAGACTGGCGGGCTCAACACCGACCGCTTTTCGTCGGCGTCGACCAAACTCAATGGTCTGATCGATCGGATGGTGGTCGATCAGAGCGACTTCGCGCGCCAATCGATGCAGACCATTCAGACCTCGCAGGCGAACTAGCCGCAGCACGCTGCTTGCTGCCTCTTACACGGGAAAGGATTCGAAAGCGTTACGCGCTTGGCGCCCTCCGTGTCGATCACTAAGATGGCCTGAATGAACCAATCCATTCTGGTCGTCGACGACGACCCCGTCGTACGTGAGCTCGTCAGCGATTATCTGCAGGGGCGCGGCTTCAAGGTCGCCACGCTCGAACACGGTCTGGCGCTGCAGCGCAAATTGCAGGACGAGCGTCCCGCGCTGATCGTGCTCGACATCATGATGCCGGAGCTCGACGGCATCAGTGCGCTGCGCGCGTTGCGCGTGGCCGGCGACGATATTCCCGTGATTCTCCTGACCGCGCGCGCCGATCCGATCGACCGCGTGATCGGCCTCGAACTCGGCGCCGACGACTATCTCGGCAAACCCTTCGAGCCGAGCGAACTGGTCGCGCGCATTCGCACGGTGCTGCGCCGACGCGGCACGATTGCGCCGAGCGCGCCGGAACAGCGCGCGCCGTACAAGTTCGGCCGTTTCGAAGTGAATTTCCCGGCGCGTGAATTGCGTCGCGACGGTGAGCGCATCACGCTACGTTCGAGCGAATTCGCGATGCTCAAAGTGTTCGTCACACATTCGATGACGGTGCTGACGCGCGCGCAGTTGCTGGAGAAACTGCACGGCAATAGCGAGGCGCATCGCAATCGCAGTCTCGATGTGTCGATCTGGCGACTGCGGCGGCTGATCGAAGTCGATCCGTCGGAGCCGCGCTATGTGCAGACGGTGTGGGGACGCGGATACGTGTTCGTGCCGGATGGGGAAATCGGTGCGGCTGAGCGGAGCGCGGCGCCGTTGGCGTAGCGAGGAGAGATGGCGCAGATGTCATCACGCCTCACACCCTCAACCCCTCGAACTCTCAAAACGTCAGCACGCTCAAAAACATGCGCTGTAACCAGCCCATGGTTGTGGCGTCGGACACCATCCCCGCACCCGCCTGTTCGATCCGCGCGTTGGCGACCTTGCTCGACGCGACATAATTGCCCGCCTCGATGTCCTTGGGATTGACGATCCCCGACAGGCGCAAGCGGTCGCGGTTACCGCTCATCGCAATCATCTTCTCGCCCGACACGACCAGGTTGCCGGTCGACATCGTGCCGATCACGGTCACGGCCAGCGTACCGGTCATGCCGCTCACGTCGGTGAGACTGCCCTGCCCTTTGTAGTCCGTGCTCGCCGAGCCGATGTTGAACAATCTCGCGAGCCGCGCGGCGGCGTTAGTCGACTGATCGGCGGCAGTGGCGGTAATGTTGCTCGACCGGCTCGCCGCCGCCGTCGAACTATTGTTGCCGCTATACGACTCCGACAGACGAATCGTCAGCACATCGCCGATATGCTGCGCACGCGGCGTTTCGTACAGCAGCAGCGGCGTGCCGGCCTGATAGATCGCGCCCTGCGTATTCACGTTCAGCGACGCGGAAGCGAGCGGCGGCGCCATCGGCGTATCGACGATGGAAGGCTGCTGGCCGCCCGAACAGGCCGCGAGACAGAACGCCGCGCCCAGCGCGAGCGTGAGAGGTAGCGTAGTCATGCAGGCTCCTTGAACGGTTCGGCTTGATGGATTGGCTGGCTGGGAAGGGACGCCAGGATCGCCGTGCAACCTGATCGCACGAAGAAAAATTCGCGTGGGCCGCGGGTCATGGCGCGAACGCGCCGCTGGCCGACGTCGCGCATCAACCCGCCTCGGCGCCGCTCGCCTGCCACTGCCGCACGACCGACTTCACCCACGCATCCGAACCCTTCAGCAGATAGGTGAGCGTGCCGTTGCGCGTGCCCGGCAGAAAGCACAAGGTGATCGAACTCACCGCGTTTTCCCAGACATAGGTTGGCATCGCGCCCGAGGCCGACACGTTCCGCGTCGCGAAGCGCGGCGGCCCGTAACGGTCGGCGAGCGCGTCGCGCAAGTCTTCGGCGGTGATCTCGTCGACCACAAAAGAAATCTCGTACAGACGCAGCGCGCTTTGTCCGTCGACGCGCGCGAAGCGCAGCACATGCTCCAGCGCCGGCGCGCCGTCCACCACGGCTTGCGACACCGCCCAACCGTCATTGCCGCGATGCGCCCAGCGGCACGCCACCGTCAAGCTCTCATGCGACTTCAACCGCATGCCGAGCGCGCCCGCCTGCACATCCGTCTCGCAGACCGGCACGCTGCCCACGGGCGTCGCCCGCACGCTCGACCCCGCGCGAAATTCGTCGAGCGTCATGCCGAGCGCGACGCCACGAAATGCGAACGGCGCGTCCTGCGCGGCCGAGCGCCGGCGCGCATCGGCGGCTGCGTCCTTCTGCGCAGGAGCCGAAGCGGACGCGTTCGGATTCGCGTCACGCGCGACCGGTTGCGCATAAGCGGCCAGCGAAAACAAACCACCGAACAGCGCCAACGCACAGGCAATCCGTTTGAGTGTCATGATTCAGTCGATCGCGGATGAACACATGTCGAACGGGGCGGCCGCGGCATGGCCAACGACCGGGACGATTTTCAGCGTGGCTGAGGTCAGCCGGCACGGCAGCGCAGCGACGGCGCAGCCGCCGAACGGCAGCAGCGCCGCGCCGAGCGTCAACCACGCAACGACACGAATGAAACGGTCAATGATTCTCGGGGTCGACACACGGGCCTCGGTGCGTCAGGCGGTCGTGTTGACGTTATGCCCAACGAGTCCGGCGGGCAGCGAAGGCAATGCTTCGGCTGCGGCCTCCTGAGTGGGCATCGCCGCGGCGGGGTTGGTTTGAGCAGCAGGTTTCGGCGCTGGCGGTGTCGGCGCCATCGAAGAAAAGCGGGTTGAGCTGAAGTTGTTATGAACGGTCATGATGAGCCTCGCGTGGCGCTAGGTTTCGATTTCACGCCGCGTGCCGTGGGCCCAAGGCGTTAGGCTGTTTCCGGCTTGCGGCGCAACGTACTGCACGACGAATCATCGCGCTGCGCACACGCGAGCGATGCACGAAGAAAAGCGCGCTTTCCGGCGGTTCTTCCGAGCCGTTGCGAGCGGTTTCAATTACGCGCAAATTGTTTCTTCGGAGGAATTTTTGGCGATGCTTATCGAATTGAATGGACTTGAGCTGCATGCCGCGCATTGCCAAATATGGCGTGCGTGAAATACGCTATGAACCTTCGGCAGCGGGCCTTGCGCGTCAGCCGACAGAGGTTGTGCGGGCGAGCGTAAGCATTGGTAAGAAAACAGTCGGCCGCGCGTTGTGCGGGCCAGTCTAGAATTTCGCCATGAATCCACAGGTCCTTATCGTCGACGACGATCCGGTCGTACGCGATCTGCTTTGCAAGTTTCTGCAATCGAACGGCTTCGACGCGTCGGTGCTGCATGACGGCACGCATCTTCAGCGGCGGCTCGAACGCGAGCGGCCCTCCGTCGTGGTGCTCGACATCATGATGCCGAACACCGACGGCCTGCGTGCGCTCACCGCGTTGCGCGCCGCCGGCGACGACATTCCGGTGATCTTCGTGACCGCGCGGGGCACGGTGGCCGACCGCATCGTCGGGCTATCGCTCGGCGCGGACGACTACCTGACCAAGCCGTTCGATCCACGCGAACTGCTCGCGCGCATCCATACCGTCCTGCGCCGTCGCGGGCCGTCCACCACCAGCGCACCGGAATCCCGCAAGCCGTACCGGTTCGGGCCGTTCGAACTCGACTTCGCGACCCGTTCGCTGTCGCGCGACGACACCAAGCTCGCGCTGCGCGACAGTGAGTTCGCGCTGCTGAAGATCTTCGTCAACAATCCGTACAAGGTGCTGTCGCGCGTGCTGATTCACGACCTCGTGCATCGCGACAATCTGGCCTTCCGCGACCGCAGTCTCGACGTGCCGATCTGGCGTCTGCGCCGCGTGATCGAAGAAGATCCGTCCAATCCCTGCTACGTGCAAACGGTGCGCGGCAAAGGCTATGTATTCGTACCCGACGCCGACGGCACGCCCTTTGCCGACGAGGCCGCCACCACCGCATGAGAAACCCGCTGAACACGCTGTTCGGCAGGATGGCGTTGCTCTCGACGGCGGTGTTGTTCGCGATTCAGGCCGGCTGGTTCGTGCTGATCGTCATGCAACCGCCGCGCCATGAAATCGACGGCTTCGCGCGCGGCATTCTGCTGGTGCTGCAGGCCGTCAACGGCGAGCCGATGAAGGGCGCCGCGCTCGCGCCCGCCATGCGCGTGCATCTCGTGCCGACCTGGAACATGCCGGCGAGCGTGCATCTGGGCGAGCCGACGCGGCATCCGCTGACCGATTTGAGCCGGCAACTGCGCGACAACCTGCCGCCCGGCACCCGCATCGCCGTCGACGATTTACGCCCGCCGCAACTGTGGGTGCTGTTCCCCGGAAAATCGAACTGGGTGGTCGTGCCGGTCGACGTGCCGCCGCGCCCGCGCTTTCTGATCGAAGCCGTTTCGATGCTGGCCGGCGCGTTGATCCTGTCGCTGCTTGCGGTGTGGCAGATGCAGCGGCCGTTGTCGCGGGTGGCCGGCGCCGCTCGCGAATTCGGCTCGGGTGGCCGGCCTGAGCCCGTCACCGTGCAAGGCCCGCGCGAACTGCGCGATCTGATCGGTTCGTTTAACGACATGATGCGGCGTCTGAACGAAGCCGGCGACGACCAGGCCGTGATGCTGGCCGGCGTCGCGCATGACCTGAAAGCGCCGCTCACCCGCCTCAAATTGCGCGCCAGCGTGCTGGTCGCGGAAAGCGAGCGCGCCGGCCTGATTCGCGACGTGGACTCGCTGACCAACATCGTCCAGCAGTTCCTCGAATTTGCCGGCCAGTCCGCCGACGCCGGGCCGCCGGTCGAAGTCGAAGATTTTTTACGGGAACAGTTTTTCGCCGGCGACAGCAGCGAAACGCCGTTATTCACGCTCGATCTGCGCGCGGGTCCGGCATTCAAATTGCCGCGCACACTGCTCGACCGACTGGTCACGAACCTCGTGGATAACGCGCTCGAACACGGCTCGCCGCCGGTGGATATCGCCACCGCGCGCAGCGATGGACATTGGGTCATCAGCGTGCGCGACCATGGTCCCGGCATTCCGGACGACCGCATTGCCGCCGCGATGAAACCCTTCGTGCGGCTCGACGCCGCGCGGGGCGGCGAAGGTCACTGCGGCCTCGGTCTCGCGATCGTGGCGCGGCTCGCGCACGATCGCGGCGGACGCTGTCACGTGCGCAATCACGCACAAGGCGGGTTGGAAGTGCGGATCGAGTTGCCGGTGATGGCGGCTTTAACGTGACGGAGATGGGAAGCTGGCGTGTGCGCTTACGCGCCCTTACTGGAGGGTCTGCTGCATGGGTAGCGGCCTTATAGTCAGCCCCGGCAACCTCGATGCCGCCCTTTCTCCGTCCGCCCGCTTATCGGGGCGGACTTTTTTTTGCGTGTCGCTTAGCGCGTGTCACGCCTCGCAGTTCACTGCTCAACGTTCAAGTTACGAGCCGGCTGTGCAGCATATCGATCGTCGACTGAGCGAGTCCCAAGCCTTGCGTCAGGTAGTTCGTCATCGTGCCGTAGTTCGCCTGCACCTGATCGAAGCCCGCCTGCAGATAACTCTCCTGAACATTCAGAAACGGCGTTTCGACGGTGGCAATCGCGTCGCCGTCCTGTGCTCGCAGCGTCTCGATCTGCGTCTGGATCGACGGCGCCAGAAACACGTTGCTCAGCAGGTAGTCCTGCGTGATGACGTCGAGCGGCACATTGGCGATGCTCTGCAGCAGCGCTGCGACCCAGCCGGTGCGATCCTTACCCGCGCTCGAATGAAATAACTGCGCGCCGGCGCCGTCGGCCAGATGCGTCAGCAGTGCGCCGAAACTGGCACGCTGGGCCGGACCGGTGACGTAAGCACGCGCCTGCGCTTCCATGAACGCGGTAGCGGCGCCGGCGGAATCGAAAGCGGGAGCGACGAAGTCGCCGGTGCCGAGCACATTGAACGTCTGCACGATCGCGCCGCCCGGCAGGATGTCGGCGGTGCGCGCGATCTCGCCCGGCGTACGCAGGTCGTAGACCGTGGCGATGCCGAGTTTGTCGATCGTGGCGGCGTCGGCGCTGCTGAGCGTCAGCACATTCGCGCGATAGAACGCGCCACGGCGCATCTGTTTGCCGTCGACAGTCGGATAGCCGGCGGCAGCGCCCGCAAGGTCGCGGAAATTGTCGACCGATGCAAGGCGCGGCGTGGGCGGCTGATCGGCGTCGAGATTGCCGCCGCCGCAGGCGGACAGCAGCGAAGCGCTCAAGCCGGACATCAGCAGCACGCTAGCCGAGCCCTTGAGAAAGGTACGGCGCGACGCGCAATCCGCATCGGACACCGTTCTCGGGCCAGTCCCATTCGCTCGCGACAAAGTCGTACTCGCGAAGCGGCGCAGTGGCGAGCAGATTTTTGCGGTGGCGGGCATTAGGCGTGGCTGGCGCGGACGTGAGAGGGTTGTTCGCAGCATAGGCACTGCCGGCGCAGTTTACCGGCCGACAATAACTTTTGCGTTACAGAGTAGTAGTTGGTAAGGAAACGAGAGGTTGGTTCCGGCGTGCTTGCGGCGGGCCGAGCGCCGCGCATGCGCCGCGAGTCTCGATCCGAAGCGATTTCCCCGATCTTGCGTCTCTTATCGATTATTACGCTGAAACGCCATTTTTGACCACAACTGGCCCCGGGACGCCTCGTCCCCGTAGAATACGAACACCCCTTTTTCCAGCCGCCGGCAGGCCAAAAGACCCGGAGACCATAACAAAACATGCCTTCTCTCCAATGGTTCACCGAATTGACCCAGCGCGAGCGCCGCACGCTTTACGCCGGGTTCGGCGGCTACGCAGTCGATGCCTTCGACTTCATGATCTACTCGTTCCTCATTCCGACCTTGATCGCGACATGGGGCATGACGAAAAGCGAAGCCGGCATGATCGCGACCAGTTCGTTGATCTCGTCGGCGATAGGCGGATGGCTGGCCGGCATTCTCGCCGACCGCTACGGCCGCATCCGCGTGCTCCAGTGGACCATTGCCACCTTCGCGCTGTTCACCTTCCTGTCCGGCTTCACGCATTCATTCTGGCAACTGCTCACCACGCGTACGCTGCAAGGCATCGGCTTCGGCGGTGAGTGGTCGGTCGTGACGATCATGATGGCCGAGACCATCCGCTCGCCACAGCATCGCGCCAAAGCCGTCGGCACCGTGCAAAGCAGTTGGTCGTTCGGCTGGGCGGCCGCGGCGATCATCTACTGGGCATTCTTCGCGCTGCTGCCCGAGCAGGTTGCGTGGCGAGCCTGCTTCTGGATCGGCCTGCTGCCCGCGGCGTGGATCATCTACATTCGCCGCAATGTGAGCGACCCGGAGATCTATCTGGAAACGCGCCGCGCTCGCGACAACGGCTTCGATACGTCGCACTTCCTGCAGATCTTCTCGGCGTTGCATCTCAAGACCACCTTGCTCGGCAGCGTGTTGTGCACCGGCATGCTCGGCGGCTATTACGCGATCACCACCTGGCTGCCGACCTATCTGAAAACCGTGCGCCATCTTTCGGTGTTCAACACCAGTGGTTATCTGATCGTTCTGATCGTCGGTTCGTTCACCGGATATATCGTCGGCGCGATTCTTTGCGACAAGATCGGCCGGCGCGCGTCGTTCGTGCTGTTCGCGATCGGCTCGTTCGTGCTCGGCATGGTCTACACCATGCTGCCGATCACCGACGGCATGATGCTCGCGCTCGGCTTTCCGCTCGGCATTGTCGTGCAGGGAATTTTCGCGGGCGTGGGGGCGTATCTGTCGGAGCTTTATCCGAATGCGATACGCGGATCGGGGCAAGGCTTCTGCTACAACCTGGGGCGCGGACTCGGCTCGTTCTTTCCGATACTCGTCGGTACACTGTCGCAAACCATGACGCTGGTGAAGGCAATGGGCATCGTGGCCGGTTCCGGTTATCTGCTGGTGATCGTCGCCGCGCTCTGTCTGCCGGAAACCAAGGGCAAAGTACTCGGCGCGGCTAGCCCCGCCGCCTGACCTCGCTGCACACATTCATGAAAACGATTGTTCTGGGCGGCGGCGTGATCGGCGTCGCCACCGCTTTTTACCTGCGTCAGCAGGGCTGCGACGTTACGCTGATCGAGCGTGAACCCGACGTCGCGCTGTCCACCAGTTTCGGCAACGCCGGCGTGATCGCGCCGGGCTATGTGACGCCGTGGGCCGCGCCCGGCATGCCGACCAAGATCCTCAAATATCTGTTCAAGCCGACCTCGCCGCTGATCTTCCGGCCGACCTTCGACCCGGCGCAGTGGCGCTGGATCGCGCGCTGGCTGCGGGAGTGCGATCTCGAACGCTTTCGCGTCAACAAGCAGCGAATGCAGCGAATCGCTTATTACAGCCGCGACTGTCTGCACGAATTCCGCCGGGCCCATCCGTTCGAATACGGGCGCAGCCAGGGCTATCTGCAGTTGTTTCGCAGCGAGTACGACGTGGAGCTTGCGCAGCCGGCGCTGACGGTATTGCGCGATGCGGGCATTGCACATCGGGAAGTGAGCGCGGCGCAATGCGTCGAGATCGAACCGGGTTTGCGCTGGGCGCGCGAGGCGCCGCTTTCGGGTCTCTATCTGCCCGACGACGAGGCCGGCGACTGCGCCCGTTTCACCCGCGAATTGCGCGCGGTGTGCGAGCGCAATGGCGTGCAGTTTCGCTTCGACACGACGATCAAGTCGCTCGATGTGCAAGGCGGTGCGGTGCGCGGCGTGCGTGTGGAAAGCGAGCGCGGCATTGAGGCGGTGCCGGCCGATGCGGTCGTGGTGGCGCTGGGTGTCGACAGCGCGGCGTTGCTTGCGCCGCTCGGCGTAAAGGTGCCGCTCTATCCGGTGAAAGGCTATTCGGCGACCTTGCCCATCACCGACGAAGAAAAAGCTCCGCGCGCCGCGCTGATGGACGAATCGCTGAAAACGGCGATCACGCGCTTCGGCAATAACCTGCGCGTGGCCGGCACGGCGGAACTCGGCAACGGCCGGACCACGTTGCGCGAACAGGCGCTGCAGACGCTGATGAAAGTGCTCAAGGACTGGTTCCCGCACGCGGCGAATCCGACCTCCGCGCACTTCTGGGTAGGCCGCCGGCCGATGACCCCCGACGGCGCACCGCTACTCGGCGCGTGCGGCGTGGACAATCTGTGGCTGAATCTCGGGCACGGCTCGACGGGTTGGGCGATGTCGATGGGGTCGGGGCGTGTGGTCGCGGATCTGATTACGCAGCGTGAGCCGGAGATCGATCTGGAGGGGCTGACGTTGGCACGGTATCGCGGATAACAACGCGCGGTCGGCATACAACTAAAAAGCCGGGTCACCCTCTCAGGTGCCCGGCTTTGTTTTTTCACGGCTCGATAATCCAGCCTTGTCGTCTCCACCTCTTCCTGCAAGCAGTAGCCGGTTTCCACCGCAGCGCGGCAGCGGAAACCGGCCGGAGACGTTTAACGCGGCAGTTCCGAATGCCCCATCAGGAACGCGTCCACCGAACGCGCGCACTGACGGCCTTCGCGGATCGCCCACACCACCAGCGACTGGCCGCGACGCATGTCGCCCGCCGTGAACACCTTGTCCACCGACGTGTAATACGCCTTGTCGCCTTCGGTCGCGGCGCGCACGTTGCCGCGCGCGTCCTTGTCGACGCCGAACGCTTCGAGCACCGGCGACAGCGGTTGCGTGAAGCCCATGGCGAGCAGCACCAGATCGGCCTTCATTTCGAATTCGGAGTTCGGCACTTCCTGCATCTTGCCGTCCTTCCATTCGACGCGCGCCGCGATCAGCTTCTCGACCTTGCCGTTCTTGCCTTCGAGGCGCTTGGTCGCAACCGCCCAATCGCGCTCGCAGCCTTCGTCATGCGACGACGACGTGCGCAGCTTGATCGGCCAGTACGGCCACACCAGCGGCTTGTTCTCTTCTTCCGGCGGCTGCGGCAGCAGTTCGAATTGCGTAACGCTCTTCGCGCCGTGACGATTCGACGTACCCACGCAGTCCGAGCCCGTATCGCCGCCGCCGATCACGACCACATGCCTGGCCTTCGCGAGCAACTGGTTCGCGACCTTGTCGCCGGCATTGACCTTGTTCTGTTGCGGCAGAAATTCCATCGCGTAGTGAATGCCTTCCAGCTCGCGGCCGGGCACCGGCAGATCGCGCGGCGTTTCCGAACCGCCGGCAATCACCACCGCGTCGAACTGTTCCTTCAGTTCCGCCGGCGTAACGGTTTCCTTCGCCGTGTTGCCGATGTGCTCCGGCAGCGAATCCGCGCGGCCGATGAACACGTTGGCACGGAACGTCACGCCTTCCGCTTCCATCTGCCGCATGCGGCGATCGATCAGCCACTTCTCCAGCTTGAAATCGGGAATGCCGTAACGCAGCAGACCGCCGATCCGGTCGTTCTTTTCGAACACCGTCACATCGTGCCCCGCGCGCGCCAGTTGCTGCGCGACGGCGAGACCGGCGGGGCCGGAACCGACCACGGCGACCTTCTTTCCGGTCTTGTGCTTCGGCGGCAGCGGCGCAACCCAGCCTTCGGCCCAGGCCTTGTCGATGATCGCGTGTTCGATCGACTTGATGCCGACCGGGTCGTCGTTGATGCCGAGCGTGCACGCCGCTTCGCACGGCGCCGGGCAGATGCGGCCCGTGAACTCGGGGAAGTTGTTCGTCGAGTGCAGCACTTCGATCGCGTTCTTCCAGTCCTGATGAAACACCAGGTCGTTGAAGTCCGGGATGATGTTGTTCACCGGGCAGCCGTTGTTGCAGAACGGAATGCCGCAGTCCATGCAACGCGCGCCTTGAATCTTCGCTTCGTCGTCGCTCAGTGCGGCGACGAATTCCTTGTAGTGCTTCACACGCGTGAGCGGAGCTTCGTACGTCTCGTGGCGACGTTCGAACTCGAGAAAACCGGTTGCCTTGCCCATGTGGTTCTCTTCTCTATCTGTATCAGGTGGGGTGATCTACACCCGCCGCGGCGCACCGTTGAACGGTGACCGCGCGCGGCGGGTACGGCTTAAGGGTGACGTCCCGCTGGCAACTTGCCAGCGAAGCGGCGGTGCGGCGATGTGGCAGGGTTAAGCGGCGAGCACTTCCTTGTTCGCCTTCTTCGCGGCCATTTCGCCCAGCGCGCGCTTGTATTCGGTCGGGAACACCTTCACGAATTGACGGCGCGACGCGTCCCAGTTTTCGAGCAGCGCTTTCGCACGCGGCGAGCCCGTGAACTGGAAGTGACGCTCGATCAATCCCTTCAGCAGCGCTTCGTCGGTCACGCCGGTGTGCCACAGGCCCTTGTCGACCGTGCGCTCCTGTTCGGCCGTTTGCAGGACCGGTTCAAGCGCGACCATCGACTTGTTGCACTTGCCCGCGAACGAGTTGTCCGGATCCAACACATACGAGATGCCGCCCGACATGCCGGCCGCAAAGTTACGGCCCGTTTCGCCGAGCACGACGACCGTGCCGCCCGTCATGTATTCGCAACCGTGGTCGCCCGTGCCTTCGACCACCGCCGTTGCGCCCGAGTTACGCACGCAGAAACGCTCGCCGGCCACGCCGCGGAAGAAGGCTTCGCCTTCGATCGCGCCGTACATCACCGTGTTGCCGCAGATGATGTTTTCTTCGGACTTGCCGCGGAAATCGTTGGTCGGACGAATGATGATGCGCCCGCCCGACAGGCCCTTGCCCACGTAGTCGTTACCGTCGCCGACCAGATCCAGCGTGATGCCCTTCGCGAGGAACGCGCCGAAGCTCTGACCTGCCGTGCCCTTCAACTGGATATGAATCGCGTCGTCGGGCAAGCCGTCGTGGCCGTACTTCTTCGCGATCGTGCCGGACAGCATCGCGCCGACCGTACGGTTCACGTTGCGCACCGGCTGGATGAACGAGACGTGCTCGCCCTTTTCGATCGCGGCTTTCGCCTTCTCGATCAGCACGTGGTCGAGCGCCTTCTCCAGACCGTGGTCCTGCATGCCGACATGCTTACGCGCCACGTCCGCCGACACTTGCGGCTGATAGAACACGCGTGAGAAATCGAGACCCTTCGCCTTCCAGTGCTCGATGCCCTTCTTCGTATCGAGCAGTTCGGCGTGACCGATCAGGTCGTCGAACTTGCGGATGCCCAGTTGCGCCATGATTTCGCGCGCTTCTTCCGCAACGAAGAAGAAGAAGTTGACGACGTGTTCCGGCTGGCCCTGGAACTTCGCACGCAGCACCGGATCTTGCGTCGCGACGCCGACCGGGCAGGTGTTCAGATGGCACTTGCGCATCATGATGCAGCCTTCGACGACGAGCGGCGCCGTCGCGAAGCCGAATTCATCCGCGCCGAGCAGCGCACCGATCACGACGTCGCGGCCGGTCTTCATCTGACCGTCGGCCTGCACGCGGATCCGGCCGCGCAACTGGTTCAGCACCAGAGTCTGCTGCGTTTCGGCGAGACCCAGTTCCCACGGCGTGCCCGCATGCTTGAGCGACGACAGCGGCGACGCGCCCGTGCCGCCGTCCGTACCGGCGATCACGACGTGATCCGCCTTAGCCTTCGCGACACCCGCAGCGACCGTACCGACGCCCGACTCCGACACCAGCTTCACCGAGATGCTGGCCACCGGATTCGCGTTCTTCAGATCGTGGATCAGTTGCGCCAGATCTTCGATCGAGTAGATGTCATGGTGCGGCGGCGGCGAAATCAGGCCGACGCCCGGCACCGAGTAACGCAGCTTGCCGATGTATTCCGACACCTTGTGACCCGGCAACTGGCCGCCTTCGCCCGGCTTCGCGCCTTGCGCCATCTTGATCTGGATCTGATCGGCCGACGACAGGTACTCCGCCGTCACGCCGAAACGGCCCGACGCCACCTGCTTGATCTTCGAGCGCAGCGAATCGCCGTCCTTCAGCGGAATGTCGACGATCACTTCTTCGCCGATCACGGACTTCATCGTGTCGCCGTTCTTGATCGGAATGCCGCGCAGTTCGTTGCGATAGCGCGCCGAATCTTCGCCGCCTTCGCCGGTGTTCGACTTGCCGCCGATGCGGTTCATCGCGACCGCCAGCGTGGCGTGTGCTTCTGTGCTGATCGAGCCCAGCGACATGGCGCCGGTCGCGAAACGCTTGACGATGTCCTTCGCCGATTCGACTTCGTCGAGCGGGATGGCCTTGGTCGGATCGAACTTGAATTCGAACAGGCCGCGGAACGTCATGTGACGCTTGGTCTGATCGTTGATCAGATGCGCGTATTCCTTGTACGTCTGATACGAGTTGCTGCGCGCCGAGTGTTGCAGCTTGGCGATCGCATCCGGCGTCCACATGTGTTCTTCGCCGCGCACGCGGTACGCGTACTCGCCGCCCGCGTCGAGCATGTTCGCGAGAACCGGGTTGTCGCCGAATGCGTCGCGGTGCAGACGGATCGCTTCTTCCGCGACGTCGAACAGACCGATCCCGCCCACCTTCGACGAGGTGCCCGCGAAGTATTTTTGCACCAGATCTTCCGCCAGGCCGACCGCTTCGAAAATCTGCGCGCCGGTGTACGACATGTAGGTCGAAATGCCCATCTTGGACATGACCTTCATCAGGCCCTTGCCGACCGCCTTGGTGAAGTTGTAGACCGCCTTCTCCGGCGACAGGTCGCCCTTCAGGCCGGCCGCGAGCTGGCCGAGCGTTTCCATCGCGAGGTACGGGTGAACGGCTTCCGCGCCGTAGCCCGCGAGCAGCGCGAAGTGGTGCGTTTCACGCGCCGAGCCGGTTTCGACCACCAGACCGGCGCTCGTGCGCAGACCGTGCTGCACGAGGTGCGTGTGGATCGCGGCGGTGGCCAGCAGCGCCGGAATCGCCACGTTGTCGCGGTCGGTTTTGCGGTCCGACACGATCAGCATGTTGTAGCCGGACTTGACCGCGTCGACGGCTTCCGCGCACAGCGAAGCGAGGCGCGCTTCGATGCCTTCCTTGCCCCACGCCACCGGATAGCAGATGTTCAGTTCGTAAGAGCTGAACTTGCCGCCCGTGTACTGATCGATCTCGCGGATCTTCGCGATGTCTTTGAAGTCGAGCACCGGCTGCGACACCTCGAGACGCATCGGCGGGTTGATGTTGTTCGTGTCCAGCAGGTTCGGCTTCGGACCGACGAACGACACCAGCGACATCACCATGTTTTCGCGGATCGGGTCGATCGGCGGGTTGGTGACTTGCGCGAACAGCTGCTTGAAGTAGTGATACAGCGTCTTGTTCTTGTTGGACATGACCGCCAGCGGCGAGTCGTTGCCCATCGAACCGACCGCTTCTTCGCCGGCTTGCGCCATCGGCGCCATCAGGAACTTGAGGTCTTCCTGCGTGTAGCCGAACGCCTGCTGACGATCCAGCAACGCAGCGGCTTCGCGGCGTTCCGTCGCGACGTCTTCGGCCTTCGGCTCGATTTCGTCGAGCTTGATCCGCACGGCGTCGATCCAGCTCTTATACGGCTTGGCGTTCGCGAGGTTGTCCTTCAGTTCCTTGTCGTCGATGATGCGGCCGTGTTCCATGTCGATCAGGAACATCTTGCCCGGCTGCAGACGCCACTTCTTGACGATCTTCGACTCGGGGATCAGCAGCGTGCCCGCTTCCGACGCCATGATGACGAGGTCGTCGTCCGTGACGATGTAGCGCGCCGGACGCAGACCGTTACGGTCGAGCGTCGCGCCGATCTGACGGCCGTCGGTGAAGGCGATCGCGGCGGGGCCGTCCCACGGCTCCATCATCGCGGCGTGGTATTCGTAGAACGCGCGGCGGTTGTCGTCCATCAGCGTGTGCTGTTCCCAGGCTTCCGGGATCATCATCATCATCGCGTGGACGAGCGGGTAGCCGGCCATCACCAGCAGTTCGAGACAGTTGTCGAACGAGGCGGTGTCCGATTGGCCCGGATAGATCAGCGGCCATAGCTTCGGCAGGTCGTCGCCGAGCACGTGCGACGCGATCGCGCCGGTGCGGGCGTTCAGCCAGTTGACGTTGCCCTTCACCGTGTTGATTTCGCCGTTGTGCGCAATCATCCGGTACGGGTGAGCCAGTTCCCACGCCGGGAACGTGTTGGTCGAGAAGCGTTGGTGCACCAGCGCCAGCGCCGAGACGGTGCGCTCGTCCTGCAGGTCGCGGTAGTACACGCCGACCTGACCGGCCAGCAGCAGGCCCTTGTAGACGATCGTGCGCGCCGAGCACGACGGCACGAAGTATTCCTTGCCGTGCTTCAGCTTGAGCGCCTGGATGCGGTGGCTCGCGGTCTTGCGGATCACGTACAGCTTCCGCTCCAGCGCGTCGGTCACCATGATGTCCTTGCCGCGGCCGATGAAGATCTGGCGGATCAGCGGCTCGCTCGCCTTGACGGTCGGCGAAATCGGCATGGTGTGGTCGACCGGCACGTCGCGCCAGCCCAGCACGACCTGGCCTTCGGCCTTCACCGTCCGTTCCAGCTCCTGCTCGCAGGCCAGACGCGACGCGTGTTCTTTCGGCAGAAAGACCATGCCGACGCCGTACTCGCCGTTCGGCGGCAGCACCACGCCCTGCTTGGCCATTTCCTCGCGATAGAAGCCGTCCGGGATCTGGATCAGGATGCCCGCACCGTCGCCCATCAGCGGATCGGCGCCGACGGCGCCCCGGTGGTCGAGGTTTTCGAGAATCTTCAGGCCTTGCTCGATGATCTCGTGGCTTTTCTTGCCCTTGATATGAGCGACGAAGCCGACGCCGCAGGCGTCGTGCTCGTTTTGCGGGTCGTACAGACCTTGCGCGGCGGGAACCGGATGAGTCGGTTGCTGGTGGTCGTTCATGGGGACACCGTCTGTAGGGGGCCGGACAGGCCGTTAAACCATTTTTCTATTGCCGCGGCTCGCAACCGCAACCGCGACGGCGCTTTGAGCGGGACACGCTGAAATGCTACGCGTATCAAAAAGCGCCGGAATTCGGAATATACGCGACGAATCAACGGAATAGCAAATAAAACATGATGATCGATCCCCAATTATCAAGTTGGTGCATTGCGGTGTGTTTTTATTGGTGCCACATCAAAACCGTGCAAAAGAAAACGGCATACGAAGATGCCGTTCGGATCCAACCCTTTGCTGCGAAACGCTTTTATTGCTGCTGAGGCGTCTCGCGCACCTTGCGCGGCCGGCCGCGCGGCAGCGGCGACACGCGCCGATTGGCGGCCCGCGCCGCCCATTCGCGGTAGGTATCGCTGCCCAACACCCAGCCTTTTAGCGTGGCCTGCTGAAGTTGACTGGCTTCGCGTTCGTCGAGCGGCTGCTCGCACAGATCGCGATACGCGCGCTGCCGTTCGAACGGCGTATTGCCGAGCGACCAGTACAACGGGTGGTCGGTAATCAGGCTGTCGAGCGTCAGGCCGATGTGATGACGGTAGCTCGACCAGCGGTAGTCTTCCGGCGCGCTCACCAGTTGCGCACGCACCGGACACATTTCGACGACGCGGCTCGCCAGCAGAAAGTAACGTTCGCCTTCGATCACCGTGGCGCGGTAACGCCCTTCCCACAACGTGCCGCGACGCGCGTAGCGCCGGTTGAAGTGCGCCACGTAGCGGCGCCCTACCGCCTGCATCGCCTTCGGCAGACTCGACTCCTCGGTCGGTGTGACGAGCAGTTGCACCGCACCCGGCATCAACGCATAAGCGTGAATCGATAAGTGATGGTCGCGCGAAGCCGCTTTCAAACAGTCGATGAAAAGCTCGTAGTCCTGGTCGTCGACGAACGCGGGCTGCTGATCGAGTCCGCGGAGGATGACGTGCTGCGGCTGGTCAGGGACATAGAGACGTGCAAGCCGTGCCATGCTGGAGTATCCGATAGTCGCGTTGGTACATACCCGAAGGTCCGAAAAGCCGCATGCGCCCTACGTTCGGCGCGGCGCGGCTGAGCCAGAAACCGCGCGGTGCTTAGGGAGAAAGCTCTAACCGCCGCGTATGGTTTGTTTCAAACGTTGTAGTCATAATGAGCGGGCCTTTTCTGGAGGAGCACATATGAAATTAAAACAGGCCGTAACGGGGCTCGCGGCGCTAGCCTGTATGTCAACGGCAGCGCACGCGCAATCGGCCGGCAGCTTTTTCGTCACAACAGGCTGGTTCCATCTTGCGCCTCAATCGAGCAGCGACCCGTTGAGAATCACAAGTCTTGGCGGCAGCCCCACCAACATTAACGAACCCAACACCGGTGCATCGCTGGGTTCCGCCGACACGCTCGGCTTCACCGCCGGCTACTTCGTCACTGATCACATCGCAACCGAATTCGTGATCGGCATCCCGCCTTCTTTCGACCTGAACGGCACGGGCAGCCTCGAACAATTCGGCAAGCTGGGCCAGGCAAAACAGTGGAGCCCGACTCTGCTGTTCAAGTACTACTTCAACGCACCGACCGCTACGTTCCGCCCATATCTCGGCGTTGGCGTGAGTCGCATCTGGTTCACCGACCAGAAGATCACCAACGGCGCGTTTGAAGCTAATGTTCTGCATGGTCCGACCAGCGTCAGTACGGATAGTTCGTGGGAGCCGGTGTTTAATGCCGGTTTCACTTACGCGTTCAACCAGCACTGGTTCGCGGGCGTCTCGATCTCGTATCTGCCGCTCAGCACGACCGCCAAGCTGACCACCGCCGCCAACACGCCGGTCGGCACGCTGACGGCCACGTCGCAAACCAAGATCAAGCTGAACCCGATCGTTTCCTACGTCAACATCGGTTACCGTTTCTAACGCTTCGCGAAAATAGGGACGCGTTTAGTTAGGGTAGTCGAATTTTCGTGGCTTGGACAACGCCGTCATCGATCCAATGACGGCGTTTTTCGTTTCATGTGTGCTCCGGGGCCGCACGCTGGCCGCGTGCGCCCTATTTCCGGGCCGGTGCGAGTGTTTGTAAATTTGACCCGCAATCGCGCCGGCTCGTGCAATATCTGCTGACGAATAGCCGTCGACGAGGCCGCCGTCCGGCGACGCGAACGAGGCTGCGCGGCAATCGGGCCGCGCTCACGGGTTTGGCACCAAAGTTGCGTCCGCAGGGTGTTTCCCGCGTCGTGGACGTGATGTGCGTCTGTGTGACGAGGCGTGGGACCTTTCACCTCATCGACGGAGCGACCATGACAGCACTTCCGAATACGCGAGACGCCCTCGGCGAATCCTGGACCAGCACGAGCCGCCGTGCGAAACGTATTGCACGCCACGGCCGCCACGCGGCCGAAGATATCGCGGGCGAACTGCGCACGCTGATGTCCGAACTTGAATCCACTTTGGCCGATGGCACCCAGGCCGACGCCGTGGCACTGCGCGGCAAACTGCGCAAACAGCTGGAAGCCGCGCGCGCACGTTTGAACGACACGCGCGAAGCCGTACGCGAGCGCGCTGAAGTCGCGATCGCCGACGCCGACGATTACGTGCATGAAAACCCGTGGCAGACGATTGCGATCGTCGGCGGTGTTGCGCTGATTGCCGGGGCGTTGTTCGCGTCCCGCTTGCGGTAGCACGCGCTAGCCTACGGTAGTTTGCGGCAGGCAGGTTGCGGCGCCGGTCAACGCCGGCGCCGTGTCGCAATCAGTTGTCTTCGATCACGAACAGCCGCTGATACTCCTTGAGCGCATACCGATCCGTCATCCCCGCGATGTAATGCGCGATCAGACGGGCTTGTTGCGCTCCGTCAGCGGAGAGGTAACCCGGCGGCAGCAGCCGCGGATCTTCCGTGAATGCGTTGAACAGACCAATCACGACGCGCCGCGCCTTGTTGGCCATCCGCATCACGCGGTAATGGCGGTACAGGTTCTTGAACAGAAAACGCTTGAGCACCGCGGCCTGCGCGGCGATCGCTTCGCTATGCGCGACCAGCACGGGCGCGGCACGCACCGCGTCGAGCGAAGTCGGCGCGTAGCGGACCAGATTCAGCCTGGTCGTATCGATCAGATCGACGATCAGCGTGTTGATGATGCGCCGCACCGTCTCGTGAATCAGCCGGCGCCCCTCGATCTGCGGAAAATCGCTGCGCGCCGCCTCGTAGTGCGTCTGCCATAACACCACTTCGGCGAGTTGCTCGACCGTGATCAGGCCCGAACGCAGGCCGTCGTCGACGTCGTGGTTGTTGTACGCAATCTCGTCGGCGACATTGGCGATTTGCGCTTCGATAGAGGGCTGGCGGCCTTCGAGAAAGCGCTCGCCCAGCGCGCCGAGCCGTCGCGCGTTTTCCCGCGAACAGTGTTTGAGAATCCCCTCGCGCGTTTCGAAGCACAGGTTCAGGCCGTCGAACGCGCCGTAGTGCTCCTCCAGATCGTCGACCACCGCGAGACTTTGCAGATTGTGTTCGAAGCCACCGTGCTCGCGCATGCATTCATTCAACGCGTCCTGACCGGCATGGCCGAACGGCGTGTGGCCCAGATCGTGAGCCAGCGAAATCGCTTCGACGAGGTCTTCGTTGACTCGCAGATTGCGCGCCACCGAGCGCGCAATCTGCGCCACTTCGAGGCTATGCGTGAGACGCGTGCGAAACAGGTCGCCCTCGTGATTCACGAAGACCTGCGTCTTGTATTCGAGCCGGCGGAACGCCGTGGAGTGCACGATGCGGTCGCGGTCGCGCTGGAATTCGGTGCGGGCGCTGGGCGCGGCTTCCGGATAACGGCGGCCGCGCGACTGCGCCGAATGCGCCGCGTACGGCGCGAGGTGCGCTTCGAGTGATTCCTGGGTGAGCACGCCGAGCGCCGCCGTGCCGGCCAGCTCCGCAGGGTCGTGCTTTACATCGTCGCTGCGCCTGTCTGTCACCGGGTTCTCCGAAACATAAACGGCGCCACGTGACGCGGGTGCGTGATACTTTGCCCGGCTAGCCGCCGTCGTTAGATCGCGGCAGCCAGCGTGGCCTGCACCTCGTCGTCGGGCGCCTGGGTGATCAGCGTCTCACCGAAACGCTTCAGCAGAATGAATTTGATCATGCCGGCTTCCGCCTTCTTGTCGACCTGCATGAGTTCGACATAGCGCGACTCGCCGAGCGCAGGCGCCCGGGTCGGCAAATGCGCGGCGACGATCACGTCGACCAGGCGTTTGCGCGCGGTCTCGTCGAGATAGCCCATGCGGACGGACAGATCCGCCGCCATCACCATCCCGCAGCCGACTGCCTCGCCGTGCAGCCATTCGCCGTAGCCGAGCCCGGCTTCGATCGCGTGGCCGAAGGTGTGACCGAAATTGAGAATCGCGCGCAGTCCGCCTTCACGCTCGTCCTGCGCCACCACCGACGCCTTGATCTCGCACGAGCGTTTGACCGCCTCGATCAGCGCCGCGGGCTCGCAGGCGTTCAGCGCCGCGACGTTCGCTTCGATCCAGCTGAAGAAACCGGCGTCGGCAATCGCGCCGGTCTTGATCACTTCGGCGACGCCCGCCGCCAGTTCGCGCGCCGGCAGCGTGCGCAACGCGCCGATGTCGGCGATCACGGCTTGCGGCTGGTAGAACGCGCCGATCATGTTCTTGCCGAGCGGATGATTGATGCCGGTCTTGCCGCCCACCGACGAATCCACCTGCGACAGCAACGTTGTCGGCACCTGAATGAACGGCACGCCGCGCATGTAGCAGGCCGCGGCAAAACCCGTCATGTCGCCGATCACGCCGCCGCCCAAAGCGATCAGCGTGGTCTTGCGATCGGCGCGCGAGCCGAGCAGCGCGTCGAAAATCAGGTTCAGGGTGTCAAGGTTTTTGTACGCTTCGCCATCCGGCAAAACGACCGTGGAGACCTGCTTGCCGAGCGGCGCGAGTGCGGCGCGCAGCTTGTCGCCGTAAAGCGGCTCGACGGTGGTATTCGTGACGATCGTGACCGAACTACCGGCAATATGCGGTGCGAACAATGCGGTCTGGCCGATCAGATCGGCACCGATATGGATGGGGTAGGCGCGCTCGCCCAGTTCGACATTGACGGTAATCATACGGTCCATTATGACGCAGGGTGTTTGGCGACGCCGACCATCTCGAGCTGCATCAGAACCATGTTGACGAGGCCGTTGACCGAAGGCCGGCCGGTTTCGATGACGAAATGCGCGCATTCCCGATATAACGGATCGCGCACTTCGTAGAGCGCTTCGAGACGCGCTTTGGGGTCTTCGGTTTGCAGAAGCGGGCGATTCTTGTCGCGCCGGGTGCGCAACCAGAGGTCATGCGGATTGGCTCGCAGGTAGATCACCACGCCGCGATTTTGCAATGATTCACGGTTTTCCGGCCGCAGCACCGCGCCGCCACCGGTGGCCAGCACGATATTTTCGCGCCCGGTGAGCTCGGAGATCACGCTCGCCTCGCGCTCGCGAAAGCCCGCTTCGCCCTCCAGCTCGAAGATCACCGGAATGCGCGCGCCCGTGCGCGCTTCGATTTCGTGGTCGGAATCGAAGAACGGGCGATCGAGACGGCGCGCAATGGCCCGGCCCACGGTGGTTTTTCCTGCCCCCATGAGCCCTACAAAAAATACATTGGCGTGTGCGTCCCGCGCTTGCAACGGTGTCCTCTGGCTAATCCGGTATAGGTCGTGCCGCAGCTTACTGGCAAAGCGGCTGCCTTGTCGAGCCTGCGCGCCGCCGCTGGAGAGCGGCGGCGCCATGCCCCTAATTTATCTGAACGACGCGCGGCGTGATGAAAACCGCCAGTTCGCTGCGCTGGTCGCGATGTGCCCGATGGCGGAAAAGCGCCCCCAAAAGCGGTATTTTGCCCAGGAGCGGCACCCGCGTCACATCGTCCCGGTCGTCGGTTGCGTAAATTCCGCCGATCGACACCGTACCACCATCCTCGACTTCGACCCGCGTTTGCACGTGTTTGGTGTTGATCGCGGGTCCGGCGTCGGTCTGTTCGCCGACGCTGTCTTTGGCGACGTCGAGGTCCAGCACGACCCGGCCGTCGGGCATGATTTGCGGCTCGACCTCGAGTTTGAGCGTCGCGCGACGGAACTGCACGCCCGACACGCCCTGCCCCACCTTCGCCTGGTACGGCAGCTCGGTGCCCTGCTCGACCACCGCCTTCATCCGGTCGGCCGTGACGACCCGCGGGCTGGAGACGATTTCCCCGCGGCCGTCGGCTTCCAGCGCGCTCAGTTCGATGTTCAGAAGCCGCGTCGCGGCGGCCGCGAACAGCGTCAGACCGGCGGTCGCGGCGTCGAAACCGGCGATGGGCCGCGCCGACAGATCATAAACCGCGCCGTCTTTGCCGCCGGTCAGGCCACGCGCCGAGCCGTCTTCGCTCGTGGCGGCCATCGAAAGCCGCACGCCGAGATTGCGCGAGAACCCATGTTCACCCTCGACGATCCGCGCTTCGATCAACACCTGGCGGGTCGGCCGGTCGACGGAGCCGAGCAGCGCCGCGATCTGCGCGAGGCGCGCCTCGAGGTCGGTCACGAACAGCAGGTTGGTGCGCGGATCGGCGGTGGCCGCGCCGCGTTTGGACAGCACGCGCTGATTACCGGAGCCGGTCAGCAGGCGGCGCACGTCCTCGGCGCGCGCGTAGTGCAACTGGAACGTGCGGCTGGCGAGCGGTTCGAGATCGGCGCTGCGGGCATGCGCTTCGAAGCGTTGCCGCTCACGCGCGGCCAGATCGGCCTGCGGCGCGACCCAGATCACGTTGCCGTGGCGTTCCATCGCGAGGCCGTTGACGTCGAGCAAGGTGTCGAACGCCGTGCGCCACGGCACCTTGTCGAGCCGCAACGAGACGGCGCCACGCACTCTTTCGCTCGCGACGATGTTCAGGCCGGTGAACTGCGCGAACGCGTTGAGCACGGCGCCCAGTTCGGCACGCTGGAAGTTCAGCGAGATCGCTTTGTCGTCGGCCGCAAGATTGGCGTCGGCGGCGGTTTTCGGGGCGTCGCTGAGGCGTGGGAGCGGCGGTAGCGGTGTGGGTGGGCCTTCAAGTGCGGAGGCCGAAGCGGCGTCTCGGGTTGTAATTGAGGGTTGTGTGGGCAGTGGGGAAGCGCCGGCTGCGTCCGTGGCACCCATGCCGTCGACGCCGCCAGTCGCAGCGGACGCAGCCGCCTTCGACGCATCCGTCGTCTCCGCCGAATCATCGCGAAACGGGTTCGGCACTTCGACGGCAACCTCGCGCGGCAACGGCGGTGCGTTGTGCGACGTGTCCGGCAACGCGACCGCGTCGTCCGGCAACATGTAGTCGGGCAGCGGCGGCAACGGCGGCGTCGAAGCCCGCGCGGCACCGACGCTCAACGCCGAACTGACAACCAGCCCGAGATACGCGCGACGCCCGCGCCGCAGCCTGCACGCGAGCAGTGAGCGAGACGCGCCTGCTTCCCACCCGCCAGTGGATGGTGCGCAGGACACTCGACCGCCGCGAGATACGTGAGATACGTGAGATACGTGAGATACGTGAGATACGTGAGATACGCGAGACACGCGAAATACACGAGGCAGGCGAGCCCCGCGCAAAACGCACGCTCCCGTCGCCACGCCCATACCCCAACACGACCGCGCAATTCGCGCCAATTTTTCCGCGCTCATCATGAAGCCTCCGTCAGCGACAGCGTGCGCGTCTCATCACCTCTGGCGAGCGTGATCCCGAGCGCGTCGAGCCTCGTGACGCGCTCGGCGCCGATCAATTGCCCGGCCACGACCGTAGTCGCGCCATCCGCCGTATCGAGCAACGCCAAACCACGCGTGCGATCGCGCAGCAGTCCGACGAGTCGTAACGGCGAAGCATCGGACACACCACCTGCGGCGAACATCTGCGGCGGCGAGAAGGGATCGAAGAACACGAGGTCCTCGTCATCGTCCGAATCGAGGCTTGCGTCGACGAACGCGTCCGCGGACGTATTCAACGGCGCCGGCCGCAGCGCGCTGAACATATTCAGCGTCGCGTTCACCACGAGCGACGCGGCATCGCGTTTCACCGTCACGTCGACTGGAACGGTCAGCACCGGCAGATCCGACAGCCCACGCAGAAACGCCATCAGGTGGATGAAATCGGTGCGTGCGGTGAACTGCAGCGGGCGCATGCTTTCGGCGCCCGCACCACTGGCGGCGCCAGGTTCCAGGCTCAATAACGTGACGTCGTTCTGCGCGGCCAGTTCGGAGACGATGCGCACGTCGTCCGCCGAGGTCCATGACGCGCTTGAACGCACCGCGCCCAGCGCCGCAACCTCGCGCCGCAGCGCGGGCAACTGCGCGAGGGAATGCCGCGCGTCAGCCAGGCGTCGCACGCTCGCCGCCAGCGCCGACCGGCTCGCATCGACTCCAGAGAAATCAGCCACGATCCAGCCGTGCGTGCCGAGAGCGAAAACCATCGCGGCAATCAGCAAAGCAACCACCCAGCGGCGACGTCTGCTCCACGCATAGAACGGCAAGCGCGCACGCTTTATCCAATGCGTGAGGAACGGCCGCACGCTGGCCGCGCCGCCAAACTCAACGAATGTCGTGCTCATTTCACACCTCTCGATAGGTCGGACTTAACAGGAAGGGATGACGCGAAGGCCGTCTTGCCGGCTGTCTTCAACACCGCATCGTCCCAACGCAAATGCGCACCGAACTCGACCGGGCCAGACACGCCAGCGCCAGCGCCAACACCAAGGTCAGCGCCAGCACCCGCGCGCCCCGTGGCCCGCGTCGCCGAGCTATGCAGGTCGCTCACCTCCGCGCCTTTCACGCCACGAATGCCGCTCAGGCGTTTGAGCCACGCCGCCGAAGCCGCATGTCCAGCCGATGTCGCCAGCATTTGCGTCTCGTGTTCACGCTGACGCATCTGCTGCAACACCACGCCCTCGCCCGGCTCGGAACTCAGCGCATCGATCAGATCGCGCAAATGCGTGAGCGGGTTGGACAAACGCCTGGCATGAGCGGTGTTTTTGCGTTGCTCGTCCCGCGTGCGCAGCAACGCCGCGTTCTCCGCGAGCGGCGCACTCAGACGCGTGAACGATTGATCGATCGACGCCCGCCGCGCATCGAGCTGCATGCGCTCGAACGCCTGCCACCCGATCAACGGCAGCACGGCGGCGCAGCCGGCGAATGCGGCGGCAGTCCATTCAAGCAGCCGACGCCGACGCGCAAGCCGGGCATTGCGCTGCCGGTACGGCAGCAGATTGAAACCACCGAGCCACGACCGCACGAAGCGCACACCGCGCGAAGAAGAAGGCGAAGGCGAAGAAGAAGAAGAAGAAGAAGACGAAAACACCGGCGGATGCGAGCCCGCTCCCAGCAACAGACCGCCCATCATTCGAACACCCCGCGCAACGCCAGCCCGAACGCCACCGCGCCCTCCGGTTCGTGCAACAACGCGTCGGTCTGCGGCCGCTCGAGGTCGCCGAGCAGCGCCAGGTCGAAGGGCAGTACAGGGCAGCTCAACACATCGGCGATATCCACCATCGAAAAGCCCACCCCGTCGAGCAGATCGACTTCGCCACTCAGGAACGCGCAGCGAACTGCGGCGTCATGACCCAGGTCGCGTAACGCATCGGCGAGATCCGTGTGTTCGGGCGCCGGATAACGCATCTCGCGAACCAGACAGTCTTCGACGAAACGCCATCCGTACACGCCGTCCGTACCGATCCACAGCGCGATGTACGACTCGTGCGGATCGAGTTCGTGACTCGCCGCATAGCGCATGGCGCGCAGGGCCGCTTGCGGCTCGCCGTCGATGGCGGTCAGCGAAATGCCCGCCGCCGCCGCGCATTCCATACGCGCCTCGAGATGCTGTCGCGCGGTCGCGGCAATCGTCACCGAGCGGCTCGCGCCGGGCCGTTCGTCGACGTACCAGTCGACCGCCAGCGCATGCCGTTCGAGCCCCGCGATCCGCTCGACCTCGTTCATCACCGCCGGCTCCAGTTCGGCCAGTTCATGGCCGCCGTCTTCCGCGCAGCCGCTTTGCGCGGCAAGCCGCGCGAGCGACACCGTGGTCATGACCGTGGCCGACGCGGGCACCGCCATCGCGCAACGCAACGCTTGCACGGCACACGCGCGCGGCAGACCGGCGAACGCTTCGCGCAACGCGCGCGCCACCGCATGCCGGTCGGCGATCTCGGTGCCCGCCATTGCGCCCGGCGCGAGCGGCACGGTCGACACGTACTCGATATTCAGTGCCGAAGCCGGCAACGCGCGATGACTGATCACGACCAGACGCACGCTTTGCGAACCCACATCGATCCCTGCGGCGAAACGAAGCGAGCCTGCCTGCAAGACCTCAAACCACGATTTTTTTACCGTCATATGCCCTCCCTCAGACTCGCGCTGCGAACCATTCGAACGCGAGTAACGAGGAAGAATTGTGCGCAAGCGCAGCGTCGAGCGACACTCAGCCGAATGGCTAACGTTGCGTGACGCACGCCCCACGCGGCATCAAAGCGTCTACAGTGAAGTCAATCCCGCGTGGCGCGCAGGCTTATCGGGCAACACCCGTAAGCCGGCCGAAAGCTGAAAACCGAGGCGGCTATAATCGCGGGACTGTTTTTTGGTGCCACTATGCAATCCACGTCTCCTACGTCCCCGCCGCCCGCGCCCCAGAAGCGCAAACGCCCGTTGTGGCTCAAGCTCGTCATCGGCTTTGTCGGTCTGATCGTCGCAGGCATTCTGTGCGGACTGCTGGTGCTCGGCTATGCGCTGGTCGTGGCCACGCCTAACCTGCCGTCACTCGATGCACTGACCGACTACCGGCCCAAGGTGCCGCTGCGCATCTACACGGCGGACCACGTGCTGATCGGCGAATTCGGCGAAGAACGGCGCGACATCGTCCATATTCAGGACGTGCCCGATAGCCTGAAAAAAGCGGTGCTCGCCATTGAAGACGCACGCTTCTACGATCACGGCGGCGTCGATCTCACCGGTATCGCGCGCGCCGGTATCGTCGCGCTGACCAACGGCCATGCCACGCAGGGCGCCAGCACGATCACCATGCAGGTGGCGCGCAACTTCTTCCTGTCGAGCGAGAAAACCTACACGCGCAAGATCTACGAGATGCTGCTCGCGTACAAGATCGAGTCGAAGCTGACCAAAGATCAGATTCTCGAGGTGTACATGAATCAGATCTATCTCGGGCAGCGCGCGTACGGTTTCGCGAGCGCGGCGCGGGTGTACTTCGGCAAGGATCTGAAGGATCTGACGCTGGCCGAGTCGGCCATGCTCGCGGGTCTGCCGAAGGCGCCGTCCGCGTATAACCCGGTGGTCAATCCGAAGCGCGCGAAGATACGTCAGCAGTACATCCTGCAACGCATGGTCGAGCTGCACTACATCACCCAGGAACAGTACGACGAAGCGAGCAAACAGCCGCTCGTGGTCAAGGGCGCGGGCAAGGAATTCAGCGTGCACGCGGAGTACGTCGCGGAAATGGTGCGGCAGATGATGTATGCGCAGTATCGCGAAGAGGCCTACACGCGCGGCCTGAACGTGGTGACGACGATCGATTCGGCCGATCAGGACGTCGCCTACCGCGCGCTGCGCAAAGGGCTGATGGACTACGAACGGCGTCACGGTTATCGCGGTCCGGAGGCGTTCATCGATCTGCCGTCCGACGCCGACGACCGCGAACAGGCTATCGACGACGCGCTGCTCGAACATCCGGACAACGGCGAGATCATTGCCGCGGTCGTGACCTCGGCGAATCCGAAACAGGTGCAGGCCGCGTTCATCGACGGCAATATCGCGACCATTCAGGGCGACGGCCTGCGCTTCGCGCAAGCCGCGCTCGGTCCGCGCGCGCAGCCGAATCAGCGGGTGCGGCCCGGCGCGATCATCCGTCTGATCAAGAACGACGACGGCAACTGGTCGATCACGCAATTGCCGCAGGTGGAAGGCGCGTTCGTTTCGGTGATCCCGCAAGATGGTGCGATTCGCGCGCTGGTCGGCGGCTTCGACTTCAACAAGAACAAGTTCAACCACGTGACCCAGGCATGGCGTCAGCCGGGTTCGAGCTTCAAGCCGTTCATCTATTCGGCGTCGCTCGAAAAGGGACTTGGACCGGCCACCATCATCAATGACGCGCCGCTCTTTTTCAGCGCCGCTGAGACCGGCGGCCAGGCGTGGGAGCCGAAGAACTACGGCGGCGGTTTCGACGGCCCGATGACCATGCGCACCGCGCTGCAGAAGTCGAAGAACCTGGTGTCGATCCGGATCCTGAACCAGATCGGCACGAAGTACGCGCAGCAGTACATCACGCGTTTCGGCTTCGACGCGGATCGTCACCCCGCCTATCTGCCGATGGCGCTCGGCGCCGGTCTCGTCACGCCGCTGCAAATGGCGGGCGCGTTCTCGGTATTCGCCAACGGCGGTTATCGCGTCAATCCGTATCTGATCGCCGAAGTCACCGATCAGCGCGGCATCGTGGTCGCGCACGCGCAGCCGCTGGTGGCCGCGCAAAGCGCGCCGCACGCAATCGAACCGCGCAATGCGTACGTGATGAACAGCCTGCTGCTGAGCGTCGCGCAACGCGGCACGGGCGCGAAGACCAATGTGTTGAAGCGCACCGATATCGGCGGCAAGACGGGCACGACCAACGATTCGCGCGACGCGTGGTTCGCCGGTTATCAGCACACGCTCACGGCGATCGCGTGGATCGGCTACGACAATCCGCGTAGTCTCGGCGACCGGGAAACCGGCGGCGGCCTGGCGCTGCCGGTGTGGATCGAGTACATGAGCCGCGCGCTCAAGGGCGTGCCGGAGTACAAGATGCCGATGCCGGCAGGCATCACCGAAATCGGCTCGGAACTGTATTTCGACGACTTCACGCCGGGCAACGGTTTCGTCTCGACGGTCGGTATCAGTCAGGCCGCGCTCGACGCCGACGCGAGCGCCGCATCGGCCGCGCCCGAGCAGGTCGGAGAACAGGAAAAGCAGGACATCATGAATCTGTTCCGCGGGCACTGAGGCCGTTTCTTCCCGGCTTGCTGGTTTTTAGGCCGCCAGAAATGCAAAAACCGCCGCGTTCGATACGCGGCGGTTTTCGTTTACGCAGTCAGCTCGATTGCGCGCTTACGCTTCGAAGTGAACCGGTTCGCCAGCCTGTTGCGTCGCGTACTCCGACAACGCGGAGAAAAACTCCGTGCCGTTGCGGGTATCGCGCCATTCGCCGTCGATAAAACGGAAGTGAAAGCCGCCCGCTTTCGCGGCGATCCAGATCTCGCTCATGGGCGGTTGCAGGTTGACGATAATCTTCGTGCGATTCTCGAATTCGAGGGTCAGCACGTTGCCGCTGCGCTCGAGTTCGATGTCGGCGGCGATGTCGTCAACCGCGCGTTCGATGGCGGCTAGCGCGGCTTCCGCGCGGGTCAGGTAATCACTATCGGACATGCTAAACTCCATCGATTATTTATTCAGGGACAGTCATGCGAGTCGTATCTCGGATGCGCGCGGGGGCGCCCGGCCGCGCGATTGTAGCGGGTTTAGCCATTCTCGCAGGTTGTGCACTGGCCGGCTGCGGACAACGCGGTTCGCTCTATTTGCCGACCGTACCAGCGCTCCCGGCCAAGCCGACCGATCGCACGCAAGCACCGCCGGCCGCTACCAACCCCACAGTGACACCGGGCACGCCAAGCGCCATGGGCGAAGTGCCGGACACGTCGGGCTCGCCGCTCTCGCTGGCGCCGGAAACCGAACTCGCCACGCCGCCCGCTTCCGCTGCCTCCGCTACGGCGGCACCGCTGCCTGCCTCTGCCGCCACACCCGTTCAATAAGACTTTCGCATGACTCGATCCGCATTTGACTACGTCGACGGCGTGCTGCACGCAGAAGGCGTATCCGCCGTCTCCCTCGCCGAGCAGTTCGGCACGCCGCTGTACGTCTATTCGCGCGCCGCACTCACCGCTGCATGGAACGCGTATGCGGGCGCTTGCGCCGGCCGTCGCGCGACCGTGCACGTGGCCGTCAAAGCCAATAGCAATCTTGCGGTGCTGAATGTGTTCGCACGACTCGGCGCGGGCTTCGACATCGTGTCGGGCGGCGAACTCGCGCGCGTGCTGGCCGCCGGCGGCAAAGCGGAAAACACCGTGTTTTCCGGCGTCGGCAAGCATGCGGACGAAATGCGCGACGCACTCGCGGCCGGCGTCAAATGCTTCAACGTCGAATCGATTCCCGAGCTTGATCGTCTGAATGCGGTGGCTGCGGCAATGGGCAAGAAGGCGCCGGTTTCGCTGCGCGTGAATCCCGACGTCGACGCGAAAACGCATCCGTACATTTCCACCGGGCTGAAGTCGAACAAGTTCGGTGTCGCGTTCGAAGACGCGCGCGCCACGTATCAAGCGGCTGCGGCCATGGCGAATCTCGAGGTGGTCGGTATCGACTGCCATATCGGTTCGCAGATCACCGAAGTCGCGCCTTATCTGGACGCGGTCGATAAGGTGCTGGAACTGGTCGAGCAGATCGAGCAGGACGGCGTGAAGATTCGCCACATCGACGTGGGCGGCGGTCTCGGCATTACGTATGACGACGAAACGCCGCCGGAAATCGGCGAGTTCGTGCGCACGGTGCTGGATCGTATCGAAGCGCGTGGTCACGGCCATCGCGAAGTGTATTTCGAGCCGGGCCGTTCGCTGGTCGGCAATGCGGGCGTGCTGCTGACGCGCGTCGAGTTTCTGAAGCCGGGCGCGGAAAAGAACTTCGCCATCGTCGACGCGGCGATGACCGATCTCGCGCGTCCCGCCATGTACGAGGCCTATCACGCCATCGACCCGGTACTGAAGCGCGACGTGCCGGCTCATGTGTACGACGTGGTGGGTCCGGTGTGCGAAAGCGGCGACTGGCTGGGTCGTGAGCGCCTGCTCGCGGTCGAACCCGGCGACCTGCTGGCGATTCGCTCGGCCGGCGCGTACGGCTTCGTGATGAGCTCCAACTACAACACCCGTCCGCGTGCGGCCGAGGTGATGGTGGATGGTACACAGGTGCATCTGGTCCGTGCACGCGAAGAGGTCAAGCAGTTGTTTGCGGGTGAAACGATCTTGCCGGCGTAAACGTCGGCGTCGTTACGATATAAGTCACAAGCAATGAAAAAGGGCGATGCCGCGAAACGGCATCGCCCTTTTTCTTTCGGCGCGCTTTGCTGATGAACGTGAGGCTCGCCGGTTATCGCGCCTTCACTCTCCGCTCGCGCAACCATACGATCAACCGCCAGCCCAGCAGCGCCACCATGATCGCGCCGTAGATCTTCGGCAAAACCAGATCGTGTTTGCCCGCCTTCATCCACCAGAAATGCAGGATCGCGAGCGCGCCGATCGCGTAGATCGAACGATGCAGCATCTGCCAGCGTCGCCCGAGCTTGCGCACCATCGCGCGCGGCGACGTCACGGCCAGCACAATCAGCAACACGAACGCCGCGAAGCCTACGGTGATGAACGGCCGCTTGCCGATGTCCTTCAGAATCGCGGCGACGTCGAACCACTTGTCGAACCAGAGGTAAGTGGTGAAATGCAGCGTCGCGTAGAAGAACGCGTAGAGCCCGAGCATGCGGCGAAAACGCACGAACGCGGCCACACCGGTCAACTTGCGCAACGGCGTCACCGCCAGCGTGATGCAGAGGAACACGAGCGTCCATAAACCCGTGGAGCGCGTGATGAACTCGATCGGATTGGCGCCGAGCCGATCGGTCACGCCGAACAGCACGATGCGCGCGAGCGGATACCACGCGGCGATGAACACCGCGATCTTGGCGGGCACGATCCAGCGCGCGCCGCTCGCGGGACGCCTTGACGCCGTTGAAGCTGAACGCGCCGCCTTGCGTGGTTCGGTCTGAGTGACAGGTTGCGTATCGGAAGCCATATCGTCGAAGCCGTTCGCTCAAAAATTCTTCTTCAGGTCCATGCCCTGGTACAGCGACGCGACCTGATCGCCGTAGCCGTTGAACATCAGCGTCTTGCGCTTGGGCGTAAAGAACCCGTCTTCACCGATGCGCCGCTCCGTCGCCTGACTCCAGCGCGGATGATCGACATTCGGATTCACATTCGAATAGAAGCCGTATTCGTTCGTCGCGTACGTGTTCCAACTGGTCTTCGGCTGCTTGTCGAGGAAGCGGATCTTCACCAGCGACTTCGCGCTCTTGAAGCCGTATTTCCACGGCACGACGATGCGCACGGGCGCGCCGTTCTGATTGGGCAGCACCTGGCCGTAAAGCCCCATGGTCAGCAGCGTGAGCGGATTCATCGCCTCGTCCATGCGCAGACCTTCGGAGTAAGGCCAGTCGAGCACCGGCGTCGACAGTCCCGGCATTTGCGACGGATCGGCCAGCGTAATGAACTGGACATACTTCGCATTGCCGGTCGGCTGCACGCGCTTGATCAACTCGGCAAGCGGCACGCCGATCCACGGAATCACCATCGACCAGCCTTCGACGCAGCGCAGCCGGTAAACGCGCTCTTCGAGCGGCGCGAGCTTCAGCAGTTCGTCGATGTCGTACACCTTCGGATTCTTGATCTCGCCCTCGACGCTCACCTTCCACGGATGCGGCCGCAGCGTTCCCGCGTTTTGCGCGGGATCGGCTTTATCGGTGCCGAACTCGTAGAAGTTGTTGTACGTGGTGATGTCCTTGAACGGCGTGATCTTGTCGAGCGCGACGAATTTGGCGTTGGTCTTCGCCGCCAGCTTCTGCGCCTTCGGATCCGGCGATGAGTACGCCGCCAACGCCTCGCCATTCACGCCGATCAGACTGCCGAGCGCCATCGCGCCGGCCGCCTGCAACACGCGCCGCCGATTCTCGAATACGCGCCGTGGCGTGATTTCGCTACGCGCGATATCGTCGCCGCTAAGTTGAATTCTGTCGCTTCGCTTGATCCACATCGTGCAACTCCTTGCCGGTCCGCCACCGGGTTGTTCGGGTATCTGTCCTGCCACTCCGTAGGTACTCTCAGAGCGAACACCCTGGATGCAGCAAATATTCCGCCAGCCATAAAAAAACCGCCGGTGCGAAGCACGCGGCGGTTTTTAGTCGGCTCGGAGCGGCAGATCTTACAGCTTGCCGTAACTATGCAAGCCCGACAGGAACATGTTGACGCCGAGGAACGCGAAGGTCGTCACCAGCAGGCCGGTCAGCGCCCACCATGCGGCAACCGCGCCGCGCAGGCCCTTCATCAGGCGCATATGCAGCCATGCCGCGTAGTTCAGCCAGACGATCAGCGCCCACGTTTCCTTCGGGTCCCAGCTCCAGTAGCCGCCCCAGGCTTCCGCGGCCCACAGCGCGCCGAGAATCGTCGCGATCGTGAAGAACGCGAAACCGACGGCGATCGACTTGTACATCAGGTCATCGAGCACTTCGAGCGGCGGCAGACGGTCCGCCAGCACGCCACGCTCTTTCGACAGATACGCGACGCCGACCATGGCCGACAGCGCAAAGCTGCCGTAACCGATGAAGTTCGCCGGCACGTGGATCTTCATCCACCAGCTTTGCAGCGCCGGCACCAGCGGCTGGATCTGCTGCGCGTCGCGCGCGACCGAGTACCACATCAGGAAACCGACGGCCGCGCCGATCACCAGCAGTACGAACGCGCCGAGTGCGCGGGTGCTGTAGTGCTGCTCGTAGTACAGATAGAACAGCGCGGTGATCAGGCTGAACAGCACGAACACTTCGTACAGGTTCGAGATAGGAATATGGCCGACGTCCGCGCCGATCAGGTACGACTCGTACCAGCGCACCATCAGACCGACGAAGCCCATCAGCACCGCGGCCCACGTCATCTTCGAGCCGATCGCGGCGCCGGTCGGCGAGCGCGACAGCAGCCCGATCCAGTAGAACACGGTGGCGAACACGAACAGCGCGCTCATCCACAGAATCGCGGACTGGCTCGACAGGAAGTACTTGAGGAAGAACGCGCTATCCGCGCGACTCAGGTCGCCGTGGTAAATCTGAATGGCCAGCAGCGACAGCGCCGCAATACCCACCATCAGCGGACGCACCGGTTTCCAGCGCCAGCCAAGCACCATGAACACCGGCACCGCGCACACCAGCACCAGCTTGTCGTAGTAATTCATGAACGGGTGATAGCGCGACAGCGCAAACCCGGCGCCCGCGACCATCGCGACGGCAAACAGCCAGTCGACGACGCCGAGCCGTTTCAGGAACGGCCGCTCGTCGTATTGCGCGACATTCAGCGCGTTGAACGACTCTTCCGCGCTGACCTTTTTCGGGCGTGCGGGTGAGGAGGAGGAGGAAACCTGAGTCAAGTCCATGATCTTACCGGGTCGAATCTTGTGAGCTTGCGGACGGCGCGCCGGGATGGCCGGGCTTGTCGGAGCCGCCGGATGCTTCAGTGAGTTTGGCGCCCAGTGCGGCGCCGACAGCGTCGCGCGTCTGGACGAACTCTTTCTCGAAGTCGAGCGTTTTACGTGCGCTCGACATGGCCATCACGACATTCGTGCCGCGATCGGTGTCTTTGAGCCAGAACCAGAGGCGCCGTTCGCGGACGTAGAACATCGAAAAGATGCCCAACACGAGAAGCAGGCTGCCAAGATACACGACTTTTTTGCCCGGCGCGCGCGTCAACTGAAATACCGAAGCTTGCACCTGCTTGAATGAGTCGAGCTGTAAATAGACCGGCGAACCATACAGAAAGCTGTCGGAAATCGCGTTGATCGAGCTCTGGATGAAACGGCTCGCGTCCGCATTAGCCGTCGCTGCGGGCTCGCCGAGCTGATGGCGGGACAGTTGCCACAGATCCCAGGTGGAGCCTTCCAGCATGCGCAGCAGCAGACCAGCGGCTTTTTCCTGCTCGCCCTTCGGCACCGAATGGTCGATAAACCCGGCGATCGCCTGGAAGCCGCCGACCAGTTGGCCGTTGGGCAGCTTGATGCTGTTGTCCGCGCCGGCAAAGAGGGTCAGCACGCGCAGCGCGCTTTCTTCGAGGTGCTGCTGCAGTTCCGTGTTCGAACCCGGCACCGAGCGCAGCGCGAAGCTGTGCGCGGCCGCGGCGCGCATGGCCGGATCTTCCAGCGTGGCGCGCAGGTTCATCCATTCCTTGACCGTGCCGCCGCTGTCGGCGGGAATGCGCAGGTAGCGGAACGGATCGTCCGGATTCACGCGCATGCCGGCGAGGAACATACGCTCGCCGGAGACGTCCACCGGCAGCATGTAGTTGTTGTACTCGCGCGCCTGACCGTCTGTGTCGCGCACCTTGTACTGCACCGACGGGCCGACATTGTGCAGGTCGAGCGGCTTGGACGACTTGGCGCCGGAGCCGAGCCGTTCGTCGAACGCCTCTTTCAACGTGCGATGGGCGGCAACGCCGCGCGCATCGTTCTGGCCGCTGCCGTTCGACACGTTTTCGACGTTGATCGCGCGGAAATCGGTGAACTCCACCGTCTTGCCGTCGGCCAGCGGCGTAGCCGTGCTCAACGGCGCATTGCCGCCGATCGTGCCGCCGAACGGCGCGGTCTTCGCGCTCGCGCCGCTCATTGGGTACGCGGTCATCTGCATCTGCGAGCCGCCGTCCTGGAAGCTCGACTGATAGATCGATACGCCGTCGTAAGTGAATGGTTTGTTCACTTCGACGCGCGCCGGCACCCGGGCGCCGGTCTTGTGATCGACGACGACGATGTCGCTCGCGAACAGCTTCGGCATGCCCGTCGAGTAATAGTCGACGATGAACTTGTTCAGCTCGATCGAGAACGGCAGGTCCTGGATCAGCGAGCCGTCCGGCTGATTCAGGATTGCCGTGGATACGTGCTGCCCTTCCGGCACCCACGCATAGCCGCGAAACGTCGGGTTGGACTGCGACATGCGGTGTTCCGGCGGAATGTCGTTGATCACCGTGTTGGCGCGAATCGGCGACTTGTCGAACATCCACATTTGCAGCTTGATCGGCAGATTGCTGTCGAGCAGACCGCCGAGGCAGATCACGACGATCGCGACGTGAGCCGAGATATAACCGAACTTGGTCAACGCCCCGCGCTTCGCGGCGATCAGCGTGGCGCCTTCCGACTCACGCGTGACGAATTTGTAGCCGAGCTTGGCCGAGAGCGTGGCGAGCACCATCGAGGTCTGCGCACGCGTGCCGTTCACCGCGAATTCGCCCTTGTGATGGAACGCGCGCAGGCTGCCTTCGCGAACCTTGTCCTTCCAGCTCTTGGCGTCGGCGACCATCTTCGGCGCATTGCGGATCACGCACAGCGACACCGACACCATCAGGAAACCGAGAATCAGCATGAACCACCACGAGCTGTACACCGTGTACAAGCTCAACGAGCGGAAGATGTCCGCCCAGAACGGGCCGAACTGATTGACGTAGTTGGGATACGGATCGTCCTGCGTGAGAACGGTGCCGATGATGCTGGCGATCGACAGAACCACGAGCAACGAAATAGCGAAACGCATCGAACTCATTACTTCGATGACGTTGCGCGCAATACGATTGCCCGACTTCGACTGCAAACCCGACGTGGTGACGCTCATTCATACTCCGACTGAACAGCAAAAAAGGGTGAAGGGCTGTCGTAGGCACGACGCCCCCACCCTTTTCTTGTTTTGTACCGGCCTCGGCGGGCCGGTTGCATTTGCGTGCGAACCCTTTAATGCAGGCCCGCGATGTAATCGGCGACTGCCTTGATCTCACTATCCGACAACCGTGTGGCAATGGCATGCATTGCCTCATTGTTGTTGCGTGCGCCCGGACCCTGCGTGAACGCCAGCAACTCCGTTACCGTGTACTCGGCCCATTGCCCCGACAGACGCGGATACTGCGACGGAATCCCCTGACCGGTCGGGCCGTGGCAACTCGCGCACGCCGGCACACCCTTGTCCGCGATACCGCCGCGATAAATCTTCTGACCGAGCGGCACGGTGTCTTTGTTGTGCGCGTAGCCGGGCTTAGGCGTCTGCGTCGAAAAATAGGCGGCGACGTTGACCATGTCCTGATCGGACAGCGCGGCCGCCATGCCCGCCATGATCGCATTGTTGCGTGCGGGCTGCTTCGCGCCTGCCTGGGTCTTGAAGTCTTTGAGCTGCTTGACGAGATATTCGGGATGCTGGCCCGCCAGCTTTGGATACGCACCGCCGGCGCTGTTGCCGTCTGCCCCATGGCATGACGCGCACACCTGCACCGCGATTGCCTGCCCCCGATTGATGTCCGGTTTTGCCGGATCTGCTGCTCGTGCCTGAATTGCCAAACCTGAAAGACCTGCCGCTACATGAAGCACCATCAGAGTCTTGCTCAGTCGATTCATTCGCACACCCTGTCTCGTCTTGTGGGATTTTTAGAGAGTCCCCATGGGGACTTTCTTCGGGGCGGAAAACCTGGGACAGCCCAGCGTTTTCTTGAAGATTTTGCAAACTACGACAGCGACCGACAGACCCGTGAAGAGCCGCCAAGGCACGCGGGCTGGCCCCCTCAGGTTTTCAGTAAACCATCGTATTGTACAATAACTCGCTAATCGCTAAGACGCCAGTCGGGCTTGACCCGTCCCCACTCCGGGTTCCCCGGCGTCTCGAATACCGGCCTGATCATGTCCTTCCTGCTCCACCAATCCCGCTTTTTCACGACCGTCAATCATTTACGTGATCTGCCGGCCACCGCGCAACCCGAGATCTGCTTTGCCGGGCGCTCGAACGCGGGCAAGTCCACGGCCATCAATATTCTGTGCAATCAGAAGCGCCTCGCGTTCGCCAGTAAGACGCCGGGCCGCACGCAGCACATCAATTATTTCTCAGTGGGCAAGGAAGACGAGCCGACCGCGTATCTGGTCGACCTGCCGGGTTACGGCTACGCGGAAGTGCCGGGCGCGGCCAAGGCGCACTGGGAAGCGCTGCTGTCCACCTATCTGCAATCGCGCTCGCAATTGCGCGGCATGATCCTGATGATGGACTCGCGCCGCCCGCTGACGGATCTGGACCGCCGCATGATCGAGTGGTTCGCGCCGACCGGCAAGCCGATCCACACACTGCTCACGAAATGCGACAAATTGACGCGCCAGGAAAGCGTGAACGCGTTGCGCGCGACGCAGAAAGGCCTGGCTGAATATCGCACCGCCGGCTATCAGGGCGAGTTGACCGCCCAGTTGTTCTCGGCGCTCAAACGCGTTGGGATCGACGAAGCGCACGAGCTGGTTGAAAGCTGGCTTATCCCCAATGCGGCGGGCGAAGCGGACGCCGCGCAATAAGCTCTACGGGTGCCGGGAGCAAGGCCAGACGGCTTTTCCGGCCGCCCATAAAAAAACCCGCCGCTTTAACGGCGGGTCAAACAGCCTAATCGAAAAAACGACAGGCACCCGCTCAGGGAGGAGAAGCGGGGAGGTCAGCGCATGGCGCCTTGCTCGATCGGTATGATATACCATTGTCTCGAAAAGTTTCCGGGAGCGGAGGCAGGCGTTACTTGCCCACTCCACACATCCACGATCTTCGAGTCGATATGAGCTTTTATCCGCACTACCGTCCGCGCCGCATGCGCCGTGACGATTTCTCGCGTCGCCTGATGCGGGAAAACATCCTCACCACCAACGACCTGATCTACCCCGTGTTTGTCGTCGAAGGCACCAACGTGCGGCAAGCCGTACCGTCGATGCCGGGCGTCGAGCGCGTGTCCGTCGATCTGCTGATGGCCGTCGCCGCAGAATGCGTTGAGCTGGGCGTGCCCGTGCTGTCGCTGTTTCCGGCGATCGAACCTACGCTGAAAACGCCGGACGGCCGCGAAGCGACCAATGCTGCCGGTTTGATTCCGCGCGCGGTTCGCGAACTGAAGAAGCGCTTCCCCGAGCTGGGCGTGTTGACCGACGTGGCGCTCGATCCGTACACGAGCCACGGCCAGGACGGCGTGCTCGACGAAAACGGCTACGTGATCAACGACGAAACCGTCGAGATCCTCGTCGAACAGGCGCGTGTGCAGGCTGAAGCGGGCGTCGATATCGTCGCACCGTCGGACATGATGGACGGGCGTATCGGCGCCATCCGCGAAATGCTCGAGAGCGAAGACCATGTCCATACGCGGATCATGGCTTACGCGGCCAAGTTCGCCTCGGCGTTTTACGGCCCGTTCCGCGACGCCGTCGGTTCCGCCACGAACCTGGGCAAGAGCAACAAGATGACTTACCAGATGGACCCGGCCAATTCGAATGAAGCGCTGCGCGAAGTGCAAGCGGACATCAACGAAGGCGCGGACATGGTGATGGTCAAGCCGGGTATGCCGTATCTGGATATCGTGCGTCGCGTGAAGGACGAGTTCCAGTTTCCGACGTACGTGTATCAGGTGAGCGGCGAGTACGCGATGCTGAAGGCGGCCGCGCAGAACGGCTGGCTCGATCACGACAAGGCGATGATGGAATCGCTGCTGGCGTTCAAGCGCGCTGGCGCCGACGGCGTGCTGACGTATTTCGCGCTGGATGCCGCCAAGATTTTGCGCTCGCAGAAGTGAGTTGATGCGCTGCGCTTTGGGGCGTGAGGTAAGGCGGTGAAAAGAACGGAGGCGCGACTTTAAGGTCGTGTCTCCGTTTTTTTTATGGGGTTCTTGCGGGTGGCGAGAGAGGCGACCGCCGTGGGTGCCGTGGGTGCTACGGTGCCGCTGCAGCGAGGCGCTTGCCGTTGGTCGTGCGCGGGCTTCTTCGCCCAACCCCGATGCCCGTTTTAGTCAGCCTCCACCACGATCGCTTTGCGCTCGACACTCAATTCCAGTTGTTTGGTCTCCCGCTCGATTCCCAGCTTCACAGTGGTAGCCGGCTGACCTCGAATCAACGCGGTGATCTGCTCGAGCGACATCGCCGCCGTGGACTGGCCGTCGATGCTCGTGATGCGATCGCCAGCCTTCACGCCGGCGAGTTGTGCCGGCGCGCCGGGAATCACTGCGCGCACCAGCGCGCCCGTGTCGCTCACCGGCTTGGCAATGCCAATCCCGATGCCAACCAGCGATTGCGTCGCCGCCGGCAGACGCAGCCATTTGTCGGGCATACCGCTGTCGCAGTTGGTACACCGCAGCGAGCCGTCCGCCTCACGCTGGAAGCGAAACAGCGGCTTCGCAGTCGACGCGCATCCCCGTGCCTGCGACGTATCACGCAGCACCAGGCCATGCTCGCTCTGGCAGGCACGCAACGTATTGGGCATGGCGGGCAACTGCGGACCGACCAGAATGCCGAATGACACGTAGGCAATATCGCCCTTCACCACCACCGCCGGCTGCGCGGGTTCGAGCAGTTGCCCTTTGCGCCAGGCGTCCCACGCCGTTTTCAGATCCGGATAGAGCGACGCCACGTAGGTGCCGTTCAACGGGCCATTCGGATTCGTGGCGTGTTCGCGTAATCCGGGCGGCAGGACGATGCTCGGCAGGTATCGCGGCGCGGCGTCCTCGCCTCGCAACTGGCCATTGCTAAACGTGAGCATGAACAACTTGCCGTCACGTTCGGCGAGGGCTTGCCCTGATTCGTCGAAATCGCCGATCGCGTCGTAGCTCGGAGACTTTGCCGGACGGCCATCGCTCTGGACGAAACTGATTCGATCGTCTTTACCCACCTGAATCAGGCCGATGGTGCCGAGCGTGCCGGTTTTAACGCTTTGATACGCGAACGGCAGCACGACTGTGCCCGTTTTCGCGTCCAGCAATCCGTATTGCGAGCCGAGCCGGGCCTCGGCGAGATCGGGGAAATTATCGTGTTGTTCGATTTCCAGATCGTCGTAGCCGGTGGCATTGAGGGACCTACCGTTCTGGTAGAGGTAGTACTTGCCGTCGCGCTGGATCACTTCGGACGTGGAAGTGGTTGCGGATGGAGTTGCACTTTGCGGCTCGGTTGATTCGCTTGCGGCGAAAACGTGAGACGTGAACAGCGCCTGCGTCAGCAGAAGGGTGACGATCAGAGTCCCGGCGGCTTTGGATGAGTTCTCGAAGCGGTTGTCACGCTTGGCGTTGTTCGTCTTCGTCGGTCGCACCGGTTCGTCCTTTTTTAGGGTGACGCAGTTGCTTTCTTTTGCTGACGTGCTGACGTGCTCAGATTCTGCGTGATGCGGCTGCGCCTGGACAGAATTCACGGAAACGACACGCGAGTCGAATTGGGCTACGCGGCGGGCAACTCAGCACCCGGGCGTGTCGCCGCCACGCCGGCTACGCCACGGCTCGGGCACGCATAAAGCTCAACCAATCCCGCTCACGCTCCCGGCGCGCTCGCCCGGTCCAAACTACGCAAGAACTTATCCGCGGACTCGTACCCAACCACCCGCAGCACTTCCTTCCCGCCCTGATCGAAGAAAATGATGCCGGGCGGTCCGAACAGGCTGAAACGCTTGAGCAGCATTTGATCGTCCGCATTGTTCGCGGTAACGTCGGCGCGCAGCAGATTCATCTGTTTCAATTTCGCCTGCACACGCGGGTCGCTGAAGGTGAACTTCTCCATCTCCTTGCAGCTGACACACCAGTCCGCATAGAAATCGAGCATGGCGGGTTGAGCGGCCGTTTTGACGGCCTGGTCAAGCTCCGTTGATGAACGGACTGTCGCAAACGTCAGATCGTCCTGCGCCGCCGTACCGGGCTTATTGGCGGCATTAGCGACAGACGCCCCCTGGCCGCGTGCGGCCAACACCGCAAGCGGCCGCAGCGGATCGGACGATCCGGCCGCCAGACCGACCAGCAGCACCGCGGCCCAGATGGCAAGCGCCGCACCGAAACCCCGGCCCAAGCGACGCCAGACCGACACCTCAACGCCCGGCGCCGAGAACAACCCGAGTGACGCAGCGGCAATCAGCAGCCAGAGCGCGCTCAACAGCATGGTCGCGGTCGCGCCGAGCACCGGCCAGACGATCCACAGCGCAGCCGCGAGCAGCACCACGCCAAAGAAGACCTTGACGCCGTCCATCCACGCGCCCGCACGCGGTAACAGCGTGCCGGCGCCCAGCCCAAGGATCAGCAACGGCACGCCGAGTCCGAGGCCCATAGAGAACAGTGCAGCGCCGCCAAGCACGGCGTCGCCGGTATGTGCGATAAACGCGAGCACGGCAAACAGCGGCGCTGTCATACAGGCCCCAACGACCAGTGCCGACAACGCCCCCATCACAGCGACCGCGACGAACTTGCCGCCGGAACGTCCCGTCGATGCGCGCGACACACCGTCCTGCCAACGCTGCGGCAACGCGATATCGAAGCCCGCGATCAGCGTCAGCGCGAAAATCGTCAGCAGAACGCCGAACGCGCCGAGCACCCACGGATTCTGCAACCACGCGCCGAGACTCTGGCCGACCATCGCGGCGGCGACGCCCAGCGCGGTGTACACAAGCGCCATACCGATCACATACGCCAGCGACAAAGCAAAACCGCGGGCACGCGTCACCCGCGCGCCTTCTCCGATGATGATCGCAGACAGGATCGGAATCATCGGATACGAACACGGCAGCAAGCTGAGCACCGCGCCGGCGACGAAATAGAGCCCGATGATCGCGAAGAACCCACCGCCTTGCAGCAGCGACTGCGCATAGTCGGCGCTCGTGGCGCGCTCATACCAAGGCGCGCCGGCAGCCGGCGATTGCTGCGCGGCGGCAGGAGCCGGTGTGCTCACGGCTGCCTGCAAAGCATCGCCGCTGACGTGGTAGACGCGCTCCATCGGCGGATAGCAAATGCCGGCATCGGCGCAGCCTTGCGACGTCACGGCCAGATCAAAAGGCCCGCTGGCCTGCTTGATCGGGATGCGGATCGTCAGTTCGTTACGATACGTCTCGACATTCTTGTTGAAGGTCTGATCGAACTTCACGTGACCAGCGGGCAGTTGCGGCTCGCCGATCGTGGTCGTGCCGTTGCGGGTCGCGAAGGCGAAGCGCTCGCGGTACATGTAGTAGCCGTCCGCGATCTTGTAGGTCACGTCGACTTCGCCCGGTTTCTCCGTCGCGCTGAATTTGAAGGCAACCGCGGGGTCGAGAAAGTCGTCCGCGGCACGGGCGAGCGTGCCGAACTGCGCGAGTAAGAGGCTGGCGAGCAGCAGAAATACGGTGCGCAGCGCTGCGCGCGCACGTCGGTCAAGACCGTTAAACATGGAGGGGACGTTGGGTTTCAGCGGTGATCCACTGGCCGTACGCGGCGGATGCCGTCGCTTGCCACGAGAGGATTTCCGGCGTGTCGTAGGGATGATGCGTGTGAATGTATTGCTCAAGCTCCAACGCACGTGCGGAGCTGGTCTTGAACAGCAACTGGATCTCTTGCGCAGTCTCGATCGTGCCCTGCCAGTGATAGCTGGACTGCACGGCGCCTAGCTGCGTGACGCACGCGCATAACCGCGCGGCCAGCGCATCCGTAGCAAGTTTCTGAGCGACGGCCGCATCCGGAACCGTGGTCAGAATCAAGGTCACACTCAGGCTCACAACAGACTCCGGCGACGCACGATTCAGGTGCCGTTATCGTATCACCTAGCCCCATGCTCCCGCAGACGAGACCACGGCAAACAGACGACCTCGGGCGTTTTGTCGCGGCGGATATTTATCGAGCTCGCTTTCGGCTCCCAAAAACAAAAAAGCCAGGCTAGATGCCTGGCTTTTCTTTGGTGCTAAAAGCTTACTCAGCTTCTTGCACTTCGACTTCTTCAACTTCCGGACGGTCGAGCAGTTCGACCAGTGCCATCGGCGCATTGTCGCCATTGCGGAAGCCGAACTTCAGCACGCGCAGGTAGCCGCCCGGACGGGTAGCGTAACGCGGGCCCAGAACTTCGAACAGCTTCGTGACCGAGTCACGATCGCGCAGGCGGTTGAACGCCAGACGACGATTTGCCAGCGACGGCTTCTTGCCGAGCGTGATCAGCGGCTCGACAACTTTACGGAGTTCTTTTGCCTTCGGCAGCGTAGTCTTGATGACTTCGTGCGCGATCAGCGAGTTGGACATATTACGGAGCATTGCCAGACGGTGGCTGCTCGTGCGGTTCAGTTTCCGCAAACCATGACGGTGACGCATGTTAATTCCTTCGATTCAGAGTTTTGGTCCAGCTCTTCTATCGCACTCGATTCACCAGGAGGTGTGAGTGCACGGGCCGGTAGTAAAAAAAGACAAGACGCGGATTTTAAAGGAAAATCCGCGTCTTTGCCAGTGCAGCAGCGGGTTCTGTCCCGGTATGACTCTCGACTTACTTGTCCAGACCTGCCGGCGGCCAGTTTTCGAGCTTCATGCCAAGCGTCAAACCACGCGACGCCAGTACTTCCTTGATTTCGTTCAACGACTTGCGACCCAGATTCGGGGTCTTGAGCAGTTCGTTTTCCGTGCGCTGGATCAGATCGCCGATGTAGTAAATGTTCTCAGCCTTCAGGCAGTTCGCGGAACGAACCGTCAGTTCGAGATCATCGACCGGACGCAGCAGGATCGGATCGATCTGCGGCGCACGCGACGGCGCTTCCGCCGTTGCTTCGGTGCCTTCCAGAGCAGCAAACACCGACAGTTGATCAACCAGAATGCGAGCCGATTGACGGATCGCTTCTTCCGGCGAGATCACACCGTTCGTCTCGATGTTCATCACGAGCTTGTCGAGGTCGGTACGCTGTTCGACGCGAGCGCTTTCAACGGCGTAGCTCACACGGCGGACCGGCGAGAACGACGCGTCCAGCACGATACGGCCGATGATCTTGGCCGACTCTTCGCCATAACGACGCACATTGCCCGGCACATAGCCGCGGCCCTTTTCGACTTTGATCTGAACGTCGAGCTTACCGCCCTTCGACAGATGCGCAATCACGTGATCCGGGTTGATCACTTCGCAATCGTGTGCGAGTTCGATGTCGCCAGCGGTGACAACGCCTTCGCCTTCCTTGCGCAGCGTAACCGTCACTTCGTCACGGTTATGCAGCTTGAAGACCACGCCCTTCAGGTTCAACAACAGGTTGACCACATCCTCTTGCACACCGTCGAGCGTCGAATACTCATGTACGACGCCTGCGATCGTCACTTCGGTCGGCGCGTAGCCGATCATCGACGACAACAGCACGCGCCGAAGCGCGTTACCCAAGGTGTGGCCGTAACCGCGTTCAAACGGTTCCATGACCACTTTCGCATGGCTCTCGCCAAGCGATTCAACTGCGATGATCTTGGGCTTCAACAAACTGGTTTGCATAGGTTTTCCTTTTCAATACCCTCGGCTCGTTACACCGATAAGGCTGACCGGTAACAACCTGAAAATAAACAGCCGAGACGCCCCCTTGCGCAACGCAATCGGGGTGCCCCGGCCATTAATCCGATTACCGCGAATACAATTCGACGATCAGGCTTTCGTTGATATCGCCAGCGATGTCGCTGCGTTCCGGCTTCGACTTGAACGTGCCTTCGAACTTCTTCGAATCCACAGCGACCCAGCTCGGCAGACCGCCTTGCTCAGCCAGCGACAGCGCTTCGAGAATACGCGCTTGCTTCTTCTTCTGTTCGCGCACGGCAACGACGTCGCCTGCCTTCACTTGCATCGACGGGATGTTCGACACGACGCCGTTCACCGTGATCGCCTTGTGGCCGACCAGCTGACGCGCTTCAGCACGCGTCGAGCCGAAGCCCATGCGATACACGACGTTGTCCAGACGCGATTCGAGCAACTGCAGCAGGTTTTCACCCGTGTTGCCCTTCAGGCGGTCCGCTTCAGCGAAGTAACGACGGAATTGACGCTCAAGAACGCCGTAGATGCGCTTCACTTTTTGCTTTTCGCGCAACTGCGTACCGTAGTCGGACGTGCGTGCACCCGAGGTGCGGCCGTGCTGGCCGGGCTTGCTGTCGAGCTTGCACTTGTCAGCGAGCGAACGACGGGCGCTCTTCAGGAAGAGGTCAGTGCCTTCACGGCGGGACAGCTTGGCCTTAGGGCCGATATAACGTGCCACGTTGATTCCTTCTATGATTAATCACGCAGGTGCTCGCACTTGCGCTAGTTCGAACCCTTTGGGTCGAACGGTGGGCTTAGTCAATTCAATAGCACAAGCGGCCTGCCGCCGCGCAGGGCGGCAACAGGCGCTTGTAAAATCGGCGTCTTAGATACGACGACGCTTCGGCGGACGGCAGCCGTTGTGCGGGACCGGAGTCACGTCGGAGATCGCGGTGATCTTGATGCCAAGACCATGCAACGCGCGCACCGCCGACTCACGGCCAGGACCGGGGCCCTTGATCCGCACTTCGAGGTTCTTCACGCCGTATTCCATCGCCACGCGGCCTGCCGATTCGGCTGCCACCTGAGCTGCAAACGGGGTCGATTTACGCGAACCCTTGAAGCCCTGACCACCCGACGTTGCCCAAGCAAGTGCATTGCCTTGACGATCGGTGATCGTGATGATGGTGTTGTTGAACGACGCGTGAACGTGAACCACGCCCTCGGCGACGTTCTTCTTGACCTTCTTGCGAACGCGTTGCGCCGCGGAGTTGTTCGAAGCCTTAGCCATTACGTTTTCCTGTAACTGTCAGTTCCGCTTACTTCTTCAGCGATTGCGCTGCACGACGCGGACCCTTGCGCGTACGGGCATTCGTACGCGTACGTTGGCCGCGCAGGGGCAAGCCCTTACGATGCCGCACGCCACGGTAGCAGCCGAGATCCATCAGGCGCTTGATGTTCATCGTCGTTTCACGGCGCAGATCGCCTTCAACGATGAACTTGCCGACTTCTTCACGCAGCTTTTCGAGGTCTGCGTCGTTCAGGTCTTTGACCTTCTTCGAAAATGCCACACCAGCAGCGACGCAAATGTCGCGCGAGCGCGTGCGGCCGACACCGTAAATAGCCGTCAGGCCGATTTCGGTATGCTGGTGATTCGGGATGTTAACCCCTGCGATACGAGCCATTGTTTTTCCTCAAACAAAAAGCGCTAGCAAAAAGCGCGGCGTTCAGCCTTGACGCTGTTTGTGGCGCGGATCAGAGCTGCAAATCACGCGCACAACGCCTTTGCGCTTGATGATCTTGCAATTGCGGCAAATGCGCTTAACCGATGCCATCACTTTCATGATATTACCCTTTTTTCAAATCACTTCGCCCGGAACACGATCCGCGCACGCGACAGATCGTAAGGCGTCAATTCAACCGTCACCTTGTCGCCCGGCAAGATTCGGATGTAGTGCATCCGCATCTTGCCGGATATGTGTCCCAATACGACATGGCCGTTTTCCAGCTTCACCCTGAAGGTAGCGTTAGGCAGGTTTTCGATGACTTCACCCTGCATCTGGATAACATCGTCTTTGGCCATAAGTCCTTTCAACGCATCGGGACGCCGCCGCCTTTGAAATTAGCTTTCTTCAGCAGCGATTCATACTGTTGCGACATAACGTACGACTGCACCTGCGCCATGAAATCCATTGTGACGACGACAATGATCAGCAGCGACGTTCCACCAAAATAAAACGGCACGTTCCAGCGCAGTACCAGAAACTCGGGCAGCAGACAAACAAAAACGATATAGATCGCACCGGCCAGCGTCAGACGCGTCAAGATGCGGTCGATGTATCGCGCCGTTTGATCGCCCGGGCGGATGCCAGGGACGAAAGCGCCACTCTTCTTCAGGTTGTCGGCCGTTTCTCTGCTGTTAAACACCAATGCGGTGTAGAAGAAACAGAAGAAGACGATCGCCAACGCGTACAACAACACGTACACGGGTTGGCCTGGCTTAAGAGCTTCGGCCACGTTATGCAACGTGTCTGCGAACCAGCTGGTACGCGACCCCGAACTAAACCAGTTCAGGATGGTTGCCGGGAAGAGAATGATCGACGATGCAAAGATCGGCGGAATCACGCCCGACATGTTCAACTTCAGCGGCAGATGTGAAGACTGTCCGCCGTAAATCTTGTTGCCGACTTGCCGCTTCGCGTAGTTCACAAGAATCTTGCGCTGGCCGCGTTCAATGAACACCACCAGATACGTCACTGCAGCAATCAGCGCGACCACGATAATCGCCGAGATGATGCTCATCGAGCCGGTTCGCACCAGTTCGAAAAGACCACCGATCGCGTTCGGGAAGCCCGCCGCAATACCGCCGAAAATGATGATCGAGATACCGTTGCCAAGCCCGCGCTCCGTGATCTGCTCACCCAGCCACATCAGGAACATCGTGCCAGTCACCAGCGTCACGACCGTCGTCAAACGAAACACCATCCCCGGATCGATCACCAAGCCCGGCTGATTTTCCAGTGCGACGGCAATGCCAAATGCCTGGAACGTCGCCAGCAGAACTGTGAAGATACGCGTGTACTGCGTAATCTTCCGCTGTCCCGCCTGCCCTTCCTTTTTTAGCGCTTCCAACTGCGGCGACACAATCGCCAGCAGCTGCATGATGATCGACGCCGAAATGTACGGCATGATCCCCAGCGCAAAAATCGTGAACCGCGAAAGCGCACCACCCGAAAACATGTTGAACATGCCAAGGATGCCGCCCGACTGGCTTTGGAACAACTTTGCCAGTTGGTCCGGGTCAATACCCGGCACCGGAATATGCGCGCCGATACGATAGACGATCAACGCCAGCAGCAAAAACACTGCTCGCCGACGCAGATCGCCAAACTTCGCCGCGCCGCGACCGGGTTTTGCGAGACTCGGGCTGTTAGCCAAGTACCTTCTCCGATGCTAATGCTAGTGACGGCAAAATCGACTTGCGCGTTACTCGGCGAACGAGCCGCCGGCTGCTTCGATAGCGGCGCGCGCACCCTTCGTCGCACCCAGACCCTTCACAACGACCTTGCGCTTCAACTCGCCGGTTTTGATGATCTTGGCGCTCGTGATCATCTCGCCAATCAGGCCGGCTTGTTTCAGAGCCAACAGATCGATTTCGTCGACCGGCAGCTTCTCCAGATCAGAGAGGCGCACTTCACCAACGAATTCCTTCGTCAGCGAAGTAAAGCCACGCTTCGGCAGGCGACGTTGCAGCGGCATTTGACCGCCTTCGAAGCCAACCTTGTGAAAGCCGCCCGAACGCGACTTCTGACCTTTGTGACCACGGCCAGCGGTCTTGCCGAGGCCGGAGCCGATGCCGCGACCAACGCGACGCTTTGCGTGCTTCGCGCCTTCAGCCGGCTTCAGGTTATTCAATTCCATTATCAACTCCTTGAGTCCTGGTCAGCCGCTTAGCTGATGACCTTAACGAGGTACGAAACCTTGTTGATCATGCCGCGCACAGCCGGCGTGTCCTGCAACTCGCTAACCGAGTTGAGTCGGCGCAGGCCCAAGCCACGCACCGTTGCACGATGCGTTTCACGGGTGCCGATCAGGCTCTTGACGAGCTGGACCTTGACAGTTTTATCAGACATGGTGTCCACCTTAGCCCAGAATATCTTCGACGGACTTGCCGCGCTTCGCCGCGATATCACCCGGCGTCGACTGCTTGCGCAGACCGTCGAGCGTTGCACGAACGAGGTTATACGGGTTCGTCGAACCGTGGCTCTTGGCCACAACGTTCTGCACGCCCATCACGTCGAACACTGCGCGCATCGGACCGCCGGCGATCACACCAGTACCATCCTTGGCCGGAGCCAGGAGGACCATCGATGCGCCGTGCTTACCGTGCACTTCGTGTTGCAGGGTCCCGTTCTTCAACGGCACCTTGAACATGTTGCGGCGAGCCTGTTCCATCGCCTTCTGAACAGCGACCGGCACTTCCTTCGCCTTGCCCTTGCCCATACCGACGCGGCCATCACCATCGCCAACCACGGTCAGAGCGGCGAAGCCGAGAATCCGGCCACCCTTCACGACCTTGGTCACGCGGTTGACCGAAATCATTTTTTCACGAAGGCCGTCGTCGCGTTCGTCAGCCTGAACTTTCGCTTGCATCTTTGCCATGACGAATTCTTCCCTTAGAACTTGAGTCCGGCTTCGCGCGCCGCATCAGCCAGCGCTTTCACGCGGCCGTGGTAACGGAAACCCGAACGGTCGAAGGCGACGGATTCGATGCCGGCAGCCTTAGCCTTTTCTGCGATGCGCTTACCAATCAGAGTGGCAGCAGCGACGTTGCCGCCCTTGCCCGTCTGATCAGCGAGTTGCGCACGCACTTCGGCTTCGAGCGTCGACGCGCTAGCGAGCACCTTGGTGCCACACGGCGAGAACACTTGCGCATAGATGTGCGTGTTCGTGCGATGCACGGCGAGACGCGCGACCTGCAGCTCAGCGATCTTGATACGCGTCTGACGAGCGCGGCGCAGGCGAGATTGAGTCTTATCCATGATTGCGCACCCTTACTTCTTCTTCGTTTCTTTGAGGATCACAACCTCGTTGGCGTAACGCACACCCTTGCCCTTATAGGGCTCCGGCGGGCGATAGCCGCGCACTTCTGCAGCGACTTGGCCAACTTGTTGCTTATTGATCCCCTTGATCACGATTTCGGTTTGCGTCGGGGTTTCAGCCTTGACGCCTTCCGGCATCTGGTGCACCACGGGGTGCGAGAAACCCAGCGACAGGTTCAGCTTGTCGCCTTGCGCCTGCGCGCGGTAACCGACGCCAACCAGCGTCAGCTTGCGCTCGAAACCCTTCGTCACGCCGTTCACCATGTTCGCAACCAGTGCGCGCATCGTGCCCGACATCGCATTCGCTTCGCGGCTTTCGTCAGCCGGCTCGAATTTCAGCGTGCCGTTGTCGTTCACCACCTTCACGAGGCTGTTAGCAGCCTGCGAAATCGTACCCAGCGGGCCCTTGACGGTAATACGTTCGTCGCTCAGGGCCACTTCTGCGCCTTCCAGCGCGATCGGGCTTTTACCTACTCGAGACATGTTTCTCTCCTTTCGGCCTTAAGCGACGTAGCAGATGACTTCGCCGCCAACGCCCGTTGCACGCGCCTTGCGGTCCGTCATCACGCCCTTCGGCGTCGACACGATTGCCACGCCGAGGCCATTCATGACCACAGGGATGTCGTTACGGCCGCGGTACACACGCAGACCAGGCTTCGAGACGCGCTCAATGCGTTCGATCACCGGACGGCCAGCGTAGTACTTCAACACGATGTTCAATTCAGATTTCGCACCTTCGGACTTCACTGCGAAATCATCGATATAGCCTTCGTCCTTAAGGACTTGCGCAATCGCAACCTTGACTTTCGACGAGGGCATAGTCACCGAGACTTTCTCAACCATCTGCGCATTGCGGATGCGAGTCAGCATATCGGCGATAGGATCACTCATGCTCATTTACGTTTCTCCTATTACCAGCTCGCCTTGGTCAGGCCAGGGATCTCGCCGCGGAACGCGATTTCGCGAATCTTGTTACGCGCCAGCCCGAATTTACGGAACGTACCGCGCGGACGACCAGTAATTGCGCAACGATTGCGCTTACGGGTCGGGTTAGAGTTGCGCGGCAGTTGTTGCAGTTCCAGACGTGCTGCGTAATGCTCTTCGTCCGACTTGCTCATATCGCCAATGATCGCCTTCAACTCCGCACGCTTGGGAGCGTACTTAGCAGCGAGGCGAGCACGCTTCTTTTCACGTTCGATCAGTGCCAGTTTAGCCACGGTAACCTCAGTTTCTGAACGGGAACTTGAAGCTGGCGAGCAGAGCCTTTGCTTCGTCGTCGGTCTTCGCAGTCGTCGTGATGCTGATGTTCAGCCCACGCAGTGCGTCGATCTTGTCGTAGTCGATTTCGGGGAAAATGATCTGCTCTTTCACACCGATGTTGTAATTGCCGCGACCATCGAACGCACGACCCGAGACGCCACGGAAGTCGCGCACGCGGGGGAGCGCAACCGTCACGAAACGATCCAGAAATTCGTACATTGCCTGACCGCGCAACGTCACCATTGCACCGATCGGATAGCCTTGACGGATCTTGAAGCCAGCGATTGCCTTGCGTGCCTTCGTGATCACCGGCTTCTGGCCTGCGATCTTCGTCAGGTCGCCAACGGCGTTTTCGATGATCTTCTTGTCAGCAACCGCTTCGCCAAGGCCCATGTTCAGGGTGATCTTGGTGATACGCGGCACTTCCATCACGGACTTGTAACCGAACTTCTCGATGAGGCCGGGCACAACCTTTTCTTTGTAAAACTCTTGCAAACGAGCCATTTTTTTACTCCGCAGCGTCAAGCGCTCAGCTCGGCACCGGTCGTTTTAAGGAAACGGACTTTCTTGTCTCCTTCGACCTTGATGCCTACACGCGACGCCTTGCCATTCGCGTCGACCAATGCGACGTTCGAAATTTGCAGCGGCATCGTCTTGGCTTCCACACCGCCCGTCGTACCCTTCATCGGGTTCGGCTTGACGTGTTTCTTGACGAGATTGATGCCCTCGACAATAACTTTGCTTTCGCCAACGGACAGCACGACGCCGCGCTTGCCTTTATCTTTGCCGGTGATGACGATAACTTCGTCACCCTTGCGAATCTTGTTCATCGCGACTCCTTACAGCACTTCAGGTGCCAGCGAAACGATCTTCATGAATCGTTCGCTACGCAACTCGCGCGTGACAGGCCCGAAAATACGGGTGCCAATAGGTTCGAGCTTGGCATTCAACAACACGGCGGCGTTGCCATCAAACTTGATCAGCGAGCCGTCCTGACGGCGCACGCCCTTGGCGGTGCGAACCACCACGGCGTTATAAATCTCGCCTTTCTTCACGCGCCCGCGCGGCGTTGCTTCTTTGACGGTCACCTTGATGATGTCGCCAATGCTGGCATAACGACGCTTCGAGCCGCCGAGCACCTTGATGCACATGACTTCACGTGCACCCGTGTTGTCGGCCACTTCAAGCCGAGTTTCGGTCTGGATCATGGTTTATCTTTCCCAACTTAATCCGGCCACACCACCATGGCGTACCCGGTCAGTCTTGGTCCCGTCAGCCAATCGGCTGCTTGGGTATGAACAGCAGCGACGGCAAACGAAACCCGCCATCGCAATCCGGTGAATCCTACGGAACAGACTGGCGCCCGAACCGCTTCCCCCACCAACTTCGCCCGCGACGGGGCTCCCATAAAAGAGGGAAGACCGAGATCATATCACATAACCCCGGTCTTGCAAGCGAAACTTACTGCGATTTCAATTACTTCTACAACTTTGCGGCGTCAGATGACGCGAGCAGCCTCGACCAAGCGAGCCACAACCCAAGCCTTCGTCTTCGAAATCGGACGTGTTTCCTGGATTTCAACGAGGTCACCCTCGTTGTACGTGTTCGCATCGTCGTGCGCGTGGTACTTCTTCGAACGCACAACGTATTTGCCGTAGATCGGGTGCTTCACGCGGTGCTCAACCAGCACGGTGACCGTCTTGTCCATCTTGTTGCTGACGACCTTGCCGACCAGCGTCCGCTTGAGCGAGGTTTTTACGCTATCGTTCATTTCTGGTTCGCCTTCTCAGTCAGGACGGTCCGCACGCGTGCGATGTCGCGACGAACCTTCTTCAGCTGGCTCGTGTTCGTGAGCTGCTGGGTCGCGAGTTGCATGCGCAGGCCGAATTGCGCCTTCAACAGGTCCGACAGCTCCTTGTTGAGCGCGGCCTGATCTTTCTGGTGAAGTTCGGAAGCCTTCATCATTTGCTCCTTAGGCGCCGAGCTGACGCACGATAAACGTCGTCTTAAGCGGCAGCTTAGCTGCAGCCAGACGGAACGCTTCGCGTGCCAGCTCTTCGGTTACGCCGTCCATTTCGTACAGCATCTTGCCCGGTTGAATCTCTGCGACGTAGTACTCAGGGTTACCTTTACCGTTACCCATCCGTACTTCAGCCGGCTTATGCGAGATCGGCTTGTCCGGGAAAATGCGGATCCAGATACGGCCACCACGCTTGATGTGACGCGTCATTGCACGACGTGCCGCTTCAATCTGGCGTGCAGTCAAGCGACCGCGACCGATAGCCTTCAGGCCGAACTCACCGAACGACACTGCGTTACCGCGGGTGGCGACACCGGTGTTACGACCCTTCTGTTCTTTGCGATACTTTCTGCGTTTCGGTTGCAGCATCGTTATTCTCCAGTCTTACCGTCACCGCCAGCACGACGAGGAGCGCCACGGCGTGCACCTGCCGGACCGCCACCTTCACCATCGCGACGCGGACGGCGATCGCCACCCGGACGTGCATTGCGGCGCGGACGCTTTTCTTCGGCGACTTCTTCAACCACCGGTGCATCGTTGCGGCCGAGCGTATCGCCCTTATAGACCCACACCTTCACACCGATGATGCCGTACGTCGTCTTCGCTTCCGAAGTTGCGTAGTCGATATCAGCGCGCAGCGTATGAAGCGGCACGCGACCTTCGCGATACCATTCCGTACGAGCGATTTCGATACCGTTCAGGCGGCCTGCGCTCATGATCTTGATGCCTTGAGCACCCAGACGCATTGCGTTTTGCATCGCACGCTTCATTGCGCGGCGGAACATAATCCGACGCTCAAGCTGTTGCGTGATCGAATCGGCGATCAGTTGCGCATCGGTTTCCGGCTTACGGATTTCTTCGATGTTGACGTGAACCGGAACGCCCATACGGCGTTGCAGTTCCGACTTCAGCAGTTCGATATCCTCGCCCTTCTTACCGATGACGACACCCGGACGCGAGCTATAAATCGTGATGCGCGCGTTTTTTGCCGGACGCTCGATAACGACGCGACCAACAGAAGCGTTCTTCAGCTTCTTCTTCAGGTATTCACGAACACCGATGTCTTCCTGCAACATCGCCGCGAAATTGTTGTTGTTCGCGTACCAACGCGACGCCCAATTGCGGCTGACGGCCAAACGGAAGCCAGTCGGATGAATTTTCTGTCCCATCGTATGACCCCTTAATTCCCGACCGTCACAGTGATGTGACAGGATTGCTTCTCGATGCGGTTACCGCGGCCTTTAGCGCGCGCAGTAAAACGCTTCAGCGATGCAGCCTTGTCGACCATGATGCTCGTTACTTTGAGCTCGTCGATATCAGCGCCTTCGTTATGCTCCGCATTCGCGATCGCCGACAGCACAACCTTTTTCACGATTCCCGCAGCCTTCTTCGGCGAGAACGTCAGAACGTTCAGCGCCTTGTCGACCGGCAAACCGCGGATCTGGTCAGCCACAAGGCGCGTTTTCTGCGCCGAGATGCGGGCACCGCGATGAATTGCTTTCACTTCCATCATGAGCCCCTTATTTCTTAGCCTTCTTGTCGGCTGCATGACCCTTGAACGTACGGGTCAGTGCGAACTCGCCAAGCTTGTGGCCGACCATGTTTTCCGAGACATACACCGGAACGTGTTGACGGCCGTTGTGGACGGCGATCGTCAGACCGATGAAATCCGGGAGGATCGTCGAGCGACGCGACCAGGTTTTGATCGGCTTCTTATCCCGCGAAGCTGCTGCCGCCTCAACTTTCTTCAGCAAATGGGCGTCGCAGAACGGACCTTTTTTTACAGAACGTGCCATTGCCTACTCCTTAACGCTTGTGACGGCGCTGGACGATCATGCTCGTCGTGCGCTTGTTGCTGCGGGTGCGATAACCCTTAGCAGGCGTGCCCCACGGGCTCACCGGATCGCGACCTGCAGCCGTCTTGCCTTCACCACCGCCGTGCGGGTGATCGACCGGGTTCATTGCAACGCCACGCACCGTCGGACGGATACCGCGCCAGCGGTTCGCGCCAGCCTTACCGATTTGACGGAGACTATGCTCTTCGTTGCCAACTTCACCAATCGTCGCGCGGCATTCAACGTGAACGCGGCGGATTTCACCGGAGCGCAGGCGGACCTGTGCGTAGATGCCTTCACGAGCCAGCAACATCGCCGACGTACCAGCCGAACGCGCCATTTGCGCGCCCTTGCCCGGCAGCATTTCGATGCAGTGGATCGTCGTACCGACCGGAATGTTGCGGATCGGCAGCGTGTTACCAGCACGGATCGGCGCTTCGGAACCGGACATCAGTTGCTGACCGACGGTGAGACCCTTCGGAGCAATGATGTAGCGCCGTTCGCCGTCTGCGTACAGAACCAGCGCGATGTTCGCGCTACGGTTCGGATCGTACTCAAGACGCTCGACCTTCGCTGCGATACCGTCCTTATTGCGACGGAAATCGACGACACGATAGTGATGCTTGTGACCACCACCCTTATGACGCGTGGTGATGTGGCCGTTGTTGTTACGGCCGGCGGTCGAGGATTGCGCGTCGAGCAGCGGTGCGAACGGCTTGCCCTTATGCAGATCCTTGTTGACCACCTTGACCATCGCGCGGCGACCCGGCGAAGTCGGCTTAACTTTAACGATTGCCATGATTACTTGGCCTCCGCTTCAAAGTTGATTTCCTGGCCGGGCTTCAGGCAGACGTACGCCTTCTTCACGTCTTTGCGCTTGCCCATGAAGCGACCAAAGCGTTTGGCTTTGCCCTTCGAAACCAGCACGTTGACGGAATTGACTTCCACCTTGAACAGCAGCTCGACGGCAGCTTTCACTTCCTGCTTCGTAGCATCGGGCGCGACTTCGAACACAACCTGCTCGTTCTTGTCGGCCACCAGCGTCGCCTTTTCGGAGATCACCGGCGCGAGCAGGACCTGCATCAAACGATGATCGTTTTTGCGAATCTCGCTCATGACAGCAACTCCTCGATCTGGGCGACCGCAGCCTTCGTGATCAGGATCTTCTTGAAGTAGATCAGCGACAGCGGGTCGGCGTAACGCGGCTCGACAACCGCCACGTGGGCAAGGTTGCGCGACGCGAGGTACAGGTTTTCATCAACCGTGTCGGTAATCACCAGCACGGAATCGAGACCCATCGCCTTGAATTTTTCGGCCAGCAGCTTCGTCTTCGGCGCTTCGAGCGTCAGCTCGTCGACCACCGAGATGCGGCCTTCGCGGGCCAACTGCGAGAAGATCGAGCAGAGGCCTGCGCGATGCATCTTCTTGTTAACCTTGTGCGAAAAGTTTTCTTCCGGCGAATTCGGGAAGATACGGCCACCGCCGCGCCACAACGGGCTCGACGACATACCGGCACGAGCGCGGCCCGTACCCTTCTGGCGCCACGGCTTCTTGGTCGTGTGCTTGACTTGCTCACGATCTTTCTGCGCGCGGTTGCCGCTACGGGCATTCGCCTGGTACGCAACCACGACCTGGTGAATCAGGGCTTCGTTGTAATCGCGACCGAACACGACGTCCGACGCGCTAACGCCTGCACCTTCCTGACCATTGGCATTCAGGAGCTTAAGTTCCATTATTTCGCTCCTTTCACGGCACGCGTCTTCACGGCCGGCGTAACGAATACCTTGCCACCCTTCGCACCCGGAACGGCGCCCTTGACCAGCAACAGCTTGCGGTCAGCGTCGATACGAGCGATTTCGAGGTTTTGCACCGTTACCGTGTCGTCACCCATGTGACCGGTCATGCGCTTACCCGGGAAAACACGACCCGGATCCTGCGCCATACCGATCGAACCCGGCACGTTGTGCGAGCGCGAGTTACCGTGCGATGCACGGCCGGATGCGAAGTTGTAACGCTTGATGGTACCGGCATAGCCCTTACCGATCGACACGCCTTGCACGTCGACCTTCTGGCCTACTTCGAACAGCTCGGGACCAACCACGGTGCCGTTCGACAACTCGGCAGCCTTAGCGGCATCGATCTGGAATTCTTTGAGGATTTCACCGGCTTGAACACCGGCTTTGGCGAGATGACCGGCCAACGGCTTCGTCACGCGCGATGCACGGCGCGTACCGAATGCAACCTGCACGGCCGTGTAGCCGTCGGTTTCAACAGTCTTGATCTGCGTCACTCGGTTGTCGGACACGTCCAGCACGGTAACGGGAATCGAATCCCCTTCTGCCGTGAAGATACGGGTCATGCCAACCTTGCGACCTACGAGTCCAAGGCTCATCGTTTTCTCCATTCCCGACTGCGATTGGTCGGGGCTAATTTACAAAATGCCGGCGCCGTTTCGGGCATGAATTCATACTGCAGCACACCGACTTTTTTGCGCAAATGCGCGAAAAGCCCACTATTATAGCGAGGCCTTTCGTTTTCCGCAAGCAATCAATGACTTAGCGTTGCCCTGCGGACTGGGCAACCGCTGGAAGCCTTATTGCAGCTTGATTTCGACGTCTACGCCGGCCGGCAGATCCAGCTTCATCAGTGCGTCGACCGTCTTGTCCGTCGGGTCAACGATGTCCATCAGGCGTTGGTGCGTACGGATTTCGAGCTGATCGCGCGACGTCTTGTTGACGTGCGGCGAACGCAGGATGTCGAAGCGCTGGATGCGGGTCGGCAGGGGCACCGGACCGCGAACGATTGCGCCGGTCCGCTTTGCCGTGTCCACAATCTCAGCTGCCGATTGATCGATCAGGCGATAGTCGAAAGCCTTCAGGCGAATACGGATTTTCTGGTTCTGCATGACAATTCCTTGGAAAGAGCGAGGCGGTATTGCGCCGCCAGATAGTAAAAGAACGTAGAGCCGGGCGCCCGCTGTGGGCCGGCGCCCGGCTCCGGGCACCACTTACTGCAACTTCAATCCGCGATTTTACTCGAGGATCTTGGCAACCACACCAGCGCCGACCGTACGGCCGCCTTCGCGAATTGCAAAGCGCAGACCTTCTTCCATCGCGATCGGGTTGATCAGCTTCACCGTGATCGACACGTTGTCGCCCGGCATGACCATTTCCTTGTCCTTCGGCAACTCGATCGAGCCCGTCACGTCCGTCGTACGGAAGTAGAACTGCGGACGATAGTTGTTGAAGAACGGCGTGTGACGGCCACCTTCGTCCTTGCTCAGCACGTACACTTCAGCCGTGAAGTGCGTGTGCGGGTTGATCGAACCCGGCTTCGCCAGAACCTGGCCACGCTCCACGTCTTCACGCTTCGTGCCGCGCAGCAGGATACCAACGTTGTCGCCTGCCTGACCCTGGTCGAGCAGCTTGCGGAACATTTCCACGCCCGTGCAGGTCGTCTTCACCGTCGGCTTGATACCGATGATTTCGATTTCTTCGCCGACCTTCACGACACCACGCTCGATACGACCCGTCACCACCGTGCCGCGACCCGAGATCGAGAACACGTCTTCCACCGGCATCAGGAACGCGCCGTCAATTGCACGCTCCGGCGTCGGGATGTACGTGTCCAGCGCGTCGGCCAGACTCATGATCGCCACTTCACCCAGCTCGCCCGTGTCGCCTTCCAGCGCCAGTTTGGCCGAACCCTTGATGATCGGCGTGTCGTCGCCCGGGAAGTCGTACTTCGACAGGAGTTCGCGAACTTCCATCTCGACCAGTTCCAGCAACTCAGCGTCGTCCACCATGTCGCACTTGTTCAGGAACACGATGATGTACGGAACGCCAACCTGACGCGCCAGCAGGATGTGCTCACGCGTTTGCGGCATCGGGCCGTCTGCAGCCGAGCACACCAGGATCGCGCCGTCCATCTGCGCGGCGCCCGTGATCATGTTCTTCACATAGTCAGCGTGACCCGGGCAGTCGACGTGTGCGTAGTGGCGATTAGCCGTTTCGTACTCGACGTGTGCCGTGTTGATCGTGATACCACGCGCCTTTTCTTCCGGCGCCGCGTCGATCTGGTCATACGCCTTCGCTTCGCCGCCAAACTTCTTGGTCAGAACCGTCGTGATCGCTGCCGTCAGCGTGGTCTTGCCGTGGTCAACGTGACCGATCGTGCCGACGTTCACGTGCGGCTTGGTCCGTTCGAATTTACCTTTAGCCATGTTTCTCTTCTTTCAAAAAGTTAATCGTTGAATGACTTTGCCGCGCGATTACTTCGACTTGGCGTTGATGATCGCTTCCGACACGTTGCGCGGTGCTTCAGCGTAGTGCTTGAATTCCATCGTGTACGTTGCACGACCCTGGCTCAGCGAACGCAGCGACGTCGAGTAGCCGAACATTTCCGACAACGGGACTTCGGCACGAACGATCTTGCCGCCGCCAATCATGTCTTCCATGCCCTGAACAATACCGCGACGGCCCGACAAGTCGCCCATCACGTTGCCCATGTAATCTTCCGGCGTTTCGACTTCCACAGCCATCATCGGTTCGAGGATGACCGGTTGAGCCTTGCGCATCGCTTCCTTGAACGCCATCGAACCGGCCATGCGGAACGCATTTTCGTTCGAGTCAACGTCGTGGTACGAACCGAACGTCAAGTGAACCTTCACGTCAACGACCGGGAAACCTGCCAGCACGCCAGCCTTCAGCGTTTCCTGGATACCCTTGTCGACTGCCGGGATGTATTCACGCGGAATCACACCGCCCTTGATCTCGTCCAGGAACTCGTAGCCCTTGCCTTGCTCATTCGGCTCGAGCGTGATGACCGCGTGACCGTACTGGCCGCGACCACCCGACTGCTTGACGAACTTGCCGTCGACATCTTCCGCCTTACCGCGGATCGTTTCGCGGTAAGCCACTTGCGGCTTGCCAACCGTTGCTTCGACGCCAAACTCGCGCTTCATCCGGTCGACCAGAATTTCCAGGTGGAGCTCGCCCATGCCCGAAATAATGGTTTGACCCGATTCTTCGTCCGTTTGAACGCGGAACGACGGATCTTCCTGAGCCAGACGATTCAACGCCAGACCCATCTTTTCCTGGTCGGGCTTCGTCTTCGGCTCAACAGCCTGCGAAATCACCGGCTCCGGGAAAATCATGCGCTCGAGCACGATCGGATGCAGCGGATCGCACAGCGTGTCGCCCGTCGTTGCATCTTTCAGACCGACTGCAGCAGCGATGTCGCCTGCGTGCACTTCCTTGATTTCTTCACGCTGGTTTGCGTGCATCAGCAGAATACGACCGAGACGTTCCTTCTTGTCCTTGGTCGCGTTCAGCAGCGTGTCGCCCGACTTCGTCGTGCCGGAGTAGACACGGAAGAAGATCAACTGGCCGACAAACGGGTCGGTCATGATCTTGAATGCGAGCGACGAGAACTTCTCGTCGTCAGCTGCGCGACGCTCAGCCTTTTCACCGTTTTCGAGCTCACCCGTAACCGGCGGAATGTCGATCGGCGACGGCAGGAAGTCGAGCACGGCGTCCAGCATCCGTTGCACGCCCTTGTTCTTGAACGCGGTGCCGCACAGCATCGGCTGGATTTCGCAAGCGATCGTACGGTCACGCAGGCCCTTGACGATTTCAGCTTCCGTCAATTCGCCTTCTTCGAGGTACTTGTTCATCAGCTCTTCGCTCGACTCAGCGGCAGCCTCGACCATCTTCTCGCGCCATTCGTTGCACGTGTCGACGAGTTCTGCCGGGATGTCTTCGTACGAGAACTTCGTGCCTTGGGACGCTTCGTCCCAAATGATCGCTTTCATCTTCAGCAGATCAACCACGCCGGTGAACGTTTCTTCAGCGCCGATAGGCACTACGACCGGAACCGGGTTGGCCTTCAAACGCAGCTTGAGCTGGTCGTAAACCTTGAAGAAGTTCGCGCCGGTACGGTCCATCTTGTTGATGAACGCGAGACGGGGAACCTTGTACTTGTTAGCCTGACGCCACACGGTTTCAGACTGGGGCTGCACACCACCCACAGCGCAGTACACCATGCACGCGCCATCGAGCACGCGCATCGAGCGCTCAACTTCAATCGTGAAGTCGACGTGGCCCGGGGTGTCGATGATGTTGATACGGTGCTCAGCGCGGTCGCCGGCCATGCCTTTCCAGAACGCCGTGGTAGCAGCGGACGTGATCGTGATGCCGCGTTCCTGCTCCTGCTCCATCCAGTCCATGGTGGCAGCGCCGTCGTGAACTTCACCAATCTTGTGGTTCACGCCGGTATAGAACAGGATGCGCTCGGTCGTCGTCGTTTTGCCGGCGTCGATGTGAGCGCTAATACCGATGTTACGGTAGCGCTCGATAGGTGTCTTGCGAGCCACTTTGATCCTCTATTGGGATGACGCGATGCGAGAAAATACCCATCGCGCTGTAACACAAACGGGCGAGGCGCTTTGTAAGCGCACCCGCCCGGAATTTCTTTCCGCTTTTTCTGCTAACCCGAACTCGGGAAGCTTAGAAACGGAAGTGCGAGAACGCCTTGTTGGCTTCTGCCATCCGGTGAACTTCGTCGCGCTTCTTCATCGCGCCGCCACGGCCTTCGGCCGCTTCGGAGAGTTCACCTGCCAGACGCAGGGCCATCGACTTCTCGCTGCGCTTCTTCGCGGCTTCACGCAGCCAACGCATCGCCAATGCCATACGACGCGACGGGCGCACTTCGACCGGAACCTGATAGTTCGCACCACCAACGCGGCGGCTCTTCACTTCGACCACCGGCTTGACGTTGTTGAGCGCTACCGTGAACACTTCCAGCGGGTCCTTGCCACCCTTGGTCTGGATCTGTTCGAAAGCGCCGTACACAATGCGCTCAGCAACCGACTTCTTGCCGGAGAGCATCAGCACGTTCATGAACTTAGCTACATCAACGTTACCGAATTTCGGATCCGGCAACACTTCCCGCTTGGGGACTTCGCGACGACGCGGCATGTTTCTTCCTTTAACTTTTCAGTTGGAGCTCTTGAGCCCCGCGGCCACCAACTAACCCGATTCATCTCTTACGACTTACCAGCCCGGTCGGGTGACCACTTACTCGACAGCACCGGCGATTCCGGCACCACCGCTAATACCGCCTTTGCAGGCGACCTGAAACGACAGACCGGCTAATTACTTGCCAGCCTTGGCACGCTTCGCACCGTACTTCGAGCGAGCCTGCTTACGATCCTTGACGCCCTGGGTATCCAGCGAGCCGCGAACCATGTGGTAACGCACACCCGGCAAGTCCTTGACACGGCCGCCGCGAATCAGCACGACCGAGTGTTCCTGCAGGTTGTGGCCTTCACCACCGATGTACGAAATAACTTCGAAGCCGTTCGTCAGACGAACCTTGGCAACCTTACGCAGCGCCGAGTTAGGCTTCTTAGGCGTCGTGGTGTACACACGGGTGCACACGCCGCGACGCTGGGGGCAGTCCTGCAAAGCCGGGCTCTTGCTCTTCGTCGTTTCCGACGCGCGGCCTTTGCGAACCAGTTGATTGATGGTTGGCATTGTTTATTCCTGAAATTGAACAAAATCGACGCATCTGTTTCCGGGCAAAGCAGAAACGATTGCGCATCGAACTTCCGGACCCTCTTGTCAGCGCATGAATTGACTTCGCGCGCAGGCATCCCAAGAACCGGAACCTAGCATAATATTCCGAAAATACTAAGGGAGTCAATAGGTTGCGATGTTCCGCGCCGCTGTCGGTCGGCGAGGACGGCGGCCGAACCTTAGTCCGCAGCGACCACTTCGAGCAATTCGTCGCCGAAACGGTCGAGTTTACGCACGCCCATGCCCGGAATGCCACGCAGATCCTCAATGGAATCGGGGCCGTTACGCGCGATCTCTGCGAGCGTCGCGTCGTGAAAAATCACATAGGCGGGCACGCCGTCGCTCTTCGCCGTTTCGGTACGCCACGCGCGCAGACGCTCCCAGCGGGCGCGTTCGCGCGGCCCCATGCCGATCGTCGGGTCGGCGCGCTCGCTGGTACGGGTGGACGACTGGCGGCTACGCGTCGGTTTCACATAGCGGCGCATGGTGACGTTCTGCTCGCCTTTGAGCACCGGCTTGCTGGCTTCAGTCAGGACCAGTGAGCCGAAACCCTCATGGTCCACGGTCAGATAGCCGAACGCGACCAATTGGCGGAACACCGCGCGCCACTCCGGCTCGCCCAGCGCCGCGCCGATTCCAAACGTGGTTAGCTTCTCGTGGCCACGCTGCATGATCTTTTCACTACTGTTACCGCGCAGGATGTCGATCAGATGCCCGGCGCCGAAATGGAAGCCGCTCGCCCGTTGCGCACGAAATACGCAGGACAGCGCCATTCGCGCCTCACGCGTGGCGTCCCACGTGTCAGGCGGCTCGATGCAGTTGTCGCAGTTGCCGCACGGCTTGCTCGTCTCGCCGAAATAAGCGAGCAAACGCACCCGGCGGCAAGTCGCGGCCTCACACAGGCCGAGCAGCGCGTCCAGCTTGCCGGTTTGCACGCGCTTGTGGGCGTCGTCCGCGTCGGATTCGTCAATCATTTTGCGCTGCTGCACGACGTCGCCGAGGCCGTAAGCCATCCACGCGTTCGCCGGCATGCCGTCGCGGCCCGCGCGCCCGGTTTCCTGGTAATAGCCTTCGACGCTCTTCGGCAAGTCGAGATGCGCGACGAAGCGCACGTCCGGCTTGTCGATGCCCATGCCGAACGCAATCGTCGCGCACATCACGATGCCTTCTTCGCGCTGAAACATCTCCTGATGTTTCTGGCGGATTTCGAACTCCATGCCGGCGTGATACGGCAGCGCGCGCATGCCCTTCTCTTTGAGCCATTCCGCCGTTTCTTCCACCTTGCGACGCGACAGGCAATAGACGACGCCTGCGTCGGTGGTGCCGTCGGGCTTCGAGTGCTCGGCGCGGATAAAGTCGAGCAACTGCGTGCGCGCGTTGTCCTTTTCGACAATGCGGTAGCGGATGTTCGGCCGATCGAAGCTCGACACAAAAATGCGCGCGTCGTCCAGAGCCAGACGATGGATGATCTCGTCGCGAGTAATGTCGTCCGCGGTCGCCGTGAGCGCGATGCGCGGCACATTCGGGAAGCGCTCGTGCAGTACCGACAGTTGAATATATTCCGGCCGGAAATCGTGCCCCCACTGCGATACGCAATGCGCTTCGTCGATCGCGAACAGGCCGATGCGCGTGCGCTCGAGCAATTCCTGGAAACGCGGCGTCATCAACCGCTCGGGCGCCACGTAGAGCAGGTCGATCTCGCCTTCGCGCAACGCGCGCTCGGTCGCCATGGCCTCGGCGCTCGAAAGCGTCGAATTCAGATAAGCCGCGCGCACGCCTACTTCGGTAAGTGCGGCGACCTGGTCCTGCATCAGCGCGATCAGCGGAGAAACGACAATGCCCGCGCCGAATCCGCCTTCACGTCGCACCAGAGAGGGAATCTGATAACACAACGACTTGCCGCCGCCAGTGGGCATCAGCACCAGACAGTCACCGCCGGTCGAGACATGCTCGACAATTTCGCCCTGCTGCCCCCTGAACGCGGGATAGCCGAAGACTTCGTTGAGGATCTGGAGCGAACGGGACATGAGATAGAGGTTGAACAGCGCGATGCCGGTGGGCGGATTTTACCAACCCCTTGGCGCGCCGCCCGAAACGTTTGCACACGTTCGCCGTTCGGCTTAGGAAATCACAAGACACCAGCGCAAGAATCGCCCGTTCCTCGCCCTGTATTTCTCTTGCGCGGGTTACGACACTTCTGTCCGCGTGCGACCGAAAAGTCAGCACGCGCGACCTGCCCACCTAGAACTGGTTACCCAACTGGAAATACACGTTACGCGCGCCGCCGGGCGCCATTGCAACGCCCAGATAGACCGGCCCGAACGAAGTCGTCGCGCCGAGAAACGCACTGGCGCTGCCTCGCCATGGACCACGCGCAAACGCGCTGCTGCTGTTCCAGACGTTGCCCGCTTCCAGACTGGCGCCGGCAAATGTGCCCCGGATTGGACCCGAGTTGAAGTGCTTCAATTGCGCAAAATAGGTAAGGCGACCGTACATGACGTAATTGCCGCTGAACTGATTCTGCGCATACGCGGCCAGATGCTGGAAGCCACCGAGGTCGAACGTATACGCGCCCACGTCCTTGTTACCGAATTGGCCGCCGGCCTCGAACGCGGCGTTCAGGCTGTGCCGGCCGAAGCTTTCTGCCCAGAGCGCGCGAAGGTGGGCCGTGTTGTAGCGACCTTCCGATTGATCGAGCGCCATTTCCGCGTATCCGTCGACGTAGTAGCCGTGACGTGGAAACAGCACGTCGTCGAGCTGATCGATCTCGAATTCGACACGGCCGATCGTCTCGGAAGACGAATCCGGCGCCACCGGCACAGACACCGAATCGTCGCCGTCGAGCGAGACCATCACTGTCGGTGCGGCAGTCATTAACGTGGAGGACGTATGCACCTGGGCGATACCCGCTCGTATTTCGCCAAGTTTTCCCAACGGCAAGCCAGCATTGAGCCCGACCCGGAACTCCTGCTGACGAAGTTTCATCATGGGAGGTGCACCGTCGGGTTGGTCATCATCGTAGACGTCCAACAGATTTCGCTTGATCGACGCGAAGGGTGCCAGATAGACGCCATCGTGGGAAAAAAGCGGCTGCCGCAGTTCGGTTTTCAGCATCAAATCGCGGCTACCGAGCACTGCGTCATTGCGCCATTCGAGCCCGCTTTGCGTGATCCACGGCATGCGATGCCCTACGCGCAGCGCGAATGCACCGTCGCCGCTGAAATTGCTCTGCAAACCAAGGCCGAACAGCAGGAAATTAGGCCCCCAGCTTTTCGAGTTCGCCGTGACACGCAGCACGCGGTCACCATCGGTGCCGGTCAAACTATCGGAGACGCTTTCGAAATCGCTCGTGCTGTTCAGCGCGGCGAGGTCCTGTTCGATCGTGCGCGGATCGTAGACGTCGCCCGGTTTCGTGCGCAGTGCCTGCCGCACCCGGCTCGCCGGGACACGGCCATTCACCACGACTTCCACGCGGTCGACCTTTGTTCCTTCCCGCAGAGACGCGTGCTCGTTGCGATCGGCCAGATAGGCGGTCCATGCTTGCGGCGTCAGCGAAAGCGCGCTGATTCGTACTTGCGAGGAGTCGACCGCAACAGCGCCGGCGGCAATGCCGCGACCGGCATCCGCAAAATCCGTGAACGCGAGACCAGAGAGATCGGGGCGCAGCAGGATGTCCGCTGCGTCGAGATTGGCCCTTTGGCTCCGCACGTTCTGACTGATCAACGCACCGATAACCTGCTGCGTGACGCTCGCCATCGACGTCAGCTGGTTCGCGCGCTTGAGCGGCGTGCCGATATCGACGGCAATCACGATATCCGCGCCCATCAGCTTCGCGACGTCGATGGGTAAGTTATCGGCAATACCGCCGTCCACAAGCGTGCGCGCCTCCAGCACGACAGGCGCGAACAGTCCGGGCACGGCCATGCTGGCCCGGATCGCCTGCGGCAGTGAGCCCTTCCGGAGGACGATTTTGTCGCCCGTTTCGATGTCAGCTGCGACCGCTCTGAACGGCACGGGAAGATCGTCGAAACTGACGTCGCCGGGGAGGCGGCTCGTGTGCTGTTGCAAAAGCGCGAGCAGACGATTGCCTTGAATCAGCCCACTTGCCGACCGAACCCCGTCACGGCCAAAACCAAGCGGCAAGCTCACCGGATAGTCGAGGTTGTCTTTGCGGACCGCTTGCGGCTGGTCCCCGCGTGCTTCGCGATCGAACGCAACGTCGGTCAGGTCCATGCCGGCCAACGCCTTTTCGATTGCCGCAGCCGACATCCCGCTTGCGTAAAGACCGCCGATCAACGCGCCCATGCTCGTCCCCGCGATGCAGTCGATCGGCACATGCAACGCCTCGAGCTTCTTCAACACGCCGATATGCGCATAACCGCGCGCGCCGCCGCCGGACAGCGCGAGACAGATTCGCGGCCGCGCGCCGAGCGGGTGGCTCTCGACTCGATTCGTCGTAAATGGGATGGGGTTCGCCTTTTCGTCAGCGAAAACCACGCTCTGCGTCACACTCGCCGCGACGAGCAACGCCGCGCAAAAAACACGTGACCGCACAGGACTACTCGCCCGCCAGTTTTCGCGCGATCGACACGTAGTCGCTCATTGCCACTTCGCGAGCAGTGCCGCGCAACGCGGCCCATGTGTCGTATTTTGCACGGCCGACCACATCGGTCATAGCCGGGCGATCGCCGCTGATATCGCCGACGCGCGCCTGCTTATAGAGCGCGCGCAAACGCAACATGATGGCTGGCGCAAGTGGGCGCCTAATGCCGCCCACACCTGCGACGGCCGTATCGAATGCTGCCTCCAAAGCCGGCCCAGTAAGACGCGCGTCGGTCTGGTCGTCATCGTGCCGCACCGTGCCGACAGTTACACCGTCGGCTACGGCGGCCGCGCTCCAGAACGCGTCTTCGTCAACGGGACGATCCGATACATAAGTCACCATGCGGATCCGGCGATTGCCAAAGCCCAACTCGAGAACACCGCTCGTCACAAGCGTCTTTTCAGCGGCAGAGGCTTCGCTGAAGATGCGCAGTCGGACCGCGTCGTTGTCGTACTCCGGCTCGCCGAATCCCGTCACGGAGAACGTGTCGCCAGACAACGTCACGAATTGCGAAAAGAGATCGATGAGCGCGTTACGGTCTGCGTAGAGGCGAGCCAACGGGTTCGATCCGCGCTGATCCCAACGGATGTCGGCCGTGAAGAGCGGAAACACCTCCTCATACCGTTGCTCCCGCATCCCGCTCATGAAACGCGCAACAAGCGATTGAATCTCAGCTGGCGAGCACGGCTCCGTCACCGTAGGGCCCGCCGCCGTCTGCGCCTGAGCACCGAGAAAATCGAGCACGCTGGTTGCGACCTGCTCGCGATCGTTATCGACACAAATCATGTGATAACTATTTTCGAGCACGACAACGCGTGCATCCCGAGCGGTGCGCTCAATGAATTCCGCTGACTTCAGACTCGTCAACTCGTCTTGCCTGGCGTGAACGACCAGCGTCGGACAGCTAATCTGTCCGGCCTCACGGATGACCTGGCGACGCAAACGGTCCACTTCGCGAATGCATGCGAGGGGCACCCATTTGTAGTGGAAGTTGTCGCCGCGCTCAAACTTCGCCTTGACGATATTGCGTACGAGCATGTTCTTGATGCCGTACGGCTCGCCCTCTTCAATCTTCATTCGTGCGGGCAGCAGCGGCAGACGGTAGGCGACGTAGCGCGCGGCACGCCACCACGGGGTGCTCCAGCCGTCGATGTAGATGGGCGGCGCCAGTGTGACCAACCGGCCTTTACTGTGCCGCTCCCGGGCGCACAACGCTGCGGCAAGGAGCGCGCCCATACACATGCCCATCACGTGGAACCTATCGTACCGGTCGACCAGTTCACGGTATTTTTTCGTGACCGCATCGACCCACTCCTCCGCGCGCACCGACATCAATGCCTCGGGCGTGGTGCCGTGGCCCGGCAGTGTCAGCGAATGTGTCTCGATGCCGCAGCGTTTCAGATGCTTGTGCATCGACCCGAGGTCGAACTGTGTGCCGCCCAGTCCATGGATTAAGAGTGCGCCGGTGCGAATCGACATAGCTCAACTCGCCACGATCGAATGACGCTGCCAGACGCCGGCAACAAACGCGACTCGACCGTTGCCGTCGGAAAGCGATGAACCGAGGTCTACCAACTCGATCCAGCCGACGTTGGCAATGCGTGTGGCAAGACGAAACGAAATGGGGGCGGGCGCGTCCGTCGTCACCAATGCATGGGGACTCCATCGATCACGCAGGCGATCACGGTCGAGCGGATGGACGCAAGCAAGAACGCGTTCGACGTTGGAGAGTGATTCCGTGGGGTAACCAAGCAGCCGTTCCACGTCGCCACGCCATTGAACAATCTGCGTACGCGGATCGATCGAATAGGCGATCAATACGCTGCCTGCAAGGGCGAGTTCGAGTTCGGTGCGCCACCGCTCGGCCTGGAGATAGGCGTGTGTTTCAGCGTCGCGCAGCGCGTGCACGATCAACACGAGCATCGCCGATACGCCGACGTAAAGTTGCGCCTGCAACAAAGACGAAGAAGCCGACGCGGACGGCAACGCGAACGGTCCTTCACCGCCTGCGGTGTGGCCGAGGCAGATCAGCGTCAGCACAAATACGGCGAGCGTTCCGCCCCGTGCGCCGCCAACGATCGAGACGATCACGACGCAGAACATCGGCAAATAAATTGGGTAGGTGATGGCCGCCGCTTCGAAGCGCGGCGTTGCGGCTCCGTCGAAGAGCCACCATGTCAACGCGACCATCGTGGCAAATGCGATGGCGCCGACCATCTCACGTTGCCAGTTGGACGGTGCCGATCGCTTTGGCCGGAACTGCGCCCATACCGCGAGTAACGGCATCGTGATACATACGCCGACAAAGATCGCTGCGCTCCATTCGCGAAACGGCAGCATGAACGGCATGCCCTTCGTCAACGCGAAGTAGAACGCACCGCCGCCCCCCAGAAGGACAGCGCTCACGACCGCAGCGACAGTCACGGCACGCAATAAATCGAGACCCTGGAGCGGCACGTGCATCCATCGCACGACGGCCGACGCGATCAACGGAGCGATCCCGGCCAACGCGCCAAGAACGAGCGACGACGGCACGTCCCGGCCGCCAAAATGCGATAACACGGCTTGCACCAATGCGAATGCAACGGCAAGACGACCGCTTGCGCTCGTGCGCGATAAAAGCATGGCCGCGAGACTTACGCCGGCCGGCAACCAGACATAGGGCGCAAGAGCGGCCGTCGGGACATTGAACTGCCCCGACACGACACCCGCGGCAACATAAAGTCCCACCCACAACGCCGTATCGGACAACGGCAACCTACGCACTTCGACAACGTTCATTCGACCACCAGGCAATGCCGATGCGACGCCTGCTGAGCGTCCGCATCGCGCGGGTTAGCGTGATGTCGACGCGATATTCGACTGCTTACGGCCACATCGCGACGACGGCCCCGCATGCTAGGGAAGGTGGTCGTTAGCCAACATAGGAGGAGTCTGAAATGCCGAGCCGCGGCACGGAGACCGGTAAGAAAACCAGTCGAGGAATGAACGTGGAAAGCGATACGCTTTTACAGGTGATGACTGATCCAAAGATCCACAGCGTCACGTCAAATCGACCGTTCACGATCGACGTGCCCGATTAAAGCGCAAAAAAAAGCCGCCCGGTCGAAACCGGGCGGCTTTGTCAGCGTTCAGTGAAAGCGGCTTTCGCCGCTCGCACTTATTCGCCGGAGTGTTGCTGTTCGGCGGCCGGGGTTTCCGGCGTACCGAATTCGAACGACTCTTCCGCTGCGATCTGATCGAAACGCTCGCGGTCGGACAGTTCCTTGCTCTTGCGCGCCTTGTGGAACGCGAGACCCGTACCGGCCGGAATCAGACGGCCGACGATCACGTTTTCCTTCAGACCACGCAGGTCGTCGCGCTTGCCCATGATCGCCGCTTCGGTCAGCACGCGGGTCGTTTCCTGGAACGATGCCGCCGAGATGAACGAGTCGGTGGACAGCGACGCCTTCGTAATACCGAGCAAGACGTTTTCGTACGTTGCCGGGATCTTATCTTCCGCAGCCATCCGGTCGTTCTCGTCGAGCATATCCGAACGCTCGACTTGTTCGCCCATGATGAAACGCGTGTCACCGTTGTCGACGATCTGCACGCGGCGCAGCATCTGACGGACGATCACTTCAATGTGCTTGTCATTGATCTTCACGCCCTGCAAACGATACACGTCCTGCACTTCGTCCACGATGTAGCGCGCCAGCGCTTCGACGCCCTGCAGACGCAGAATGTCGTGCGGATCAGCCGGCCCGTCGACAATCATTTCGCCCTTGTTGACGACTTGACCATCGTGCACCAGAACCTGCTTTTCCTTCGCGATCAGGAACTCGTGCTGGTTGCCCTCGAGGTCCGTGATAACGAGACGCTGCTTGCCCTTCGTGTCCTTACCGAACGATGTCGTGCCCGTGACTTCCGCCAGAATGCCGGCGTCCTTCGGCGAGCGCGCTTCGAACAGTTCGGCCACACGCGGCAGACCACCGGTAATGTCACGCGTTTTCTGCGATTCAACCGGGATCCGTGCGAGCACTTCACCGACCTGCACTTGCTGACCGTCCTTCACGGTGATCAGAGCGCCGACCTGGAAGCCGATCTGCACCGAGTGCTCGGTGTTCGGGATCTTGACTTCGTCGCCGTTCGCGTCGAGCAGCTTGACCTGCGGACGCACCGTCTTCGCAGCTTGCGAGCCACGACGCTTCACGTCGATCACGACCAGCGTGGACAGACCCGTCACATCGTCGATCTGCTTCGCAACGGTCACGCCTTCTTCGACGTTTTCGAACTTCACCGTACCGCCCCACTCGGTGATGATCGGACGCGTCAGCGGATCCCACTGCGCCAGTTGCGTGCCAGCCTTGATCTGCGCGCCGTCGAGTTGCAACAGCGTCGCGCCGTACGGCACCTTGTGACGTTCGCGCTCGCGACCGTGGTCGTCGGTAATCATCGCTTCGCCCGAACGCGAGATGACGATCTGCTCGCCCTTCGCGTTGGTGACGTAACGCATCGTTGCCGTGAAACGCACCGTACCGTTCGACTTCGCTTCAACCGACGAAGCCACTGCCGCACGCGACGCCGCACCACCGATGTGGAACGTACGCATCGTGAGCTGCGTGCCCGGTTCACCGATCGACTGAGCAGCGATCACGCCAACTGCTTCACCGACGTTGACCGACGAGCCGCGGCCCAGGTCGCGGCCGTAGCAGGCTGCGCACAGACCGTAACGCGTTTCGCAAGTCAGCGGCGTACGCACGCGCACTTCGTCGATGCCGAGGCGTTCGATTTCTTCGACCGCATCTTCGTCGAGCAAGGTGCCCGTTTCGTACAGCGTTTCCTGCGTTTCCGGATTGACGACGTCAGCCACCGTCACGCGACCCAGGATACGGTCACGCAGCGCTTCGACGACTTCACCACCTTCGACCAACGCCTTCATGGCGACGCCGTTGGACGTACCGCAATCGTCCTCGACCACCACCAGATCCTGCGTCACGTCGACGAGACGACGCGTCAGGTAACCCGAGTTTGCCGTCTTCAGTGCCGTATCAGCCAGACCCTTACGTGCACCGTGGGTCGAGATGAAGTACTGCAACACGTTCAGGCCTTCACGGAAGTTCGCCGTAATCGGCGTTTCGATGATCGAGCCGTCCGGCTTCGCCATCAGGCCACGCATACCGGCCAGCTGACGAATCTGAACTGCGGAACCACGAGCACCCGAGTCCGCCATCATGTAGATGGAGTTGAACGATTCCTGACGCGTTTCGTTGCCGTCGCGATCGACCACCGGTTCCGTCGACAGCTGTTCCATCATCGCCTTGCCGACCGCTTCCGACGTTGCCGACCAGATGTCGACCACGTTGTTGTAGCGCTCTTGCGACGTGACGAGACCCGACATGTACTGACGGTCGTATTCCTTCACCTTCTTCGCGGCGTCGCCGACGATGGTTTCCTTCTGCGGCGGCACGAGCATGTCGTCGACGCAGATCGAGATACCAGCGCGTGTTGCCAGACGGAAACCCATCTGCATCAACTGGTCGGCGAAAATCACCGTTTCGCGCAGACCGCACTTGCGGAATGCGGTGTTGATGAGACGCGAGATTTCCTTCTTCTTCAGCGGCTTGTTCAGCACCGTGAACGGCAGGCCCGGCGGCAAAATTTCCGACAGGATCGAACGGCCGACGGTCGTCGCGTACAGCGAGATCTTCGGCACGAACGCCGGCGCACCTTCCGACTTGTCTTCGTTGTGGACCATTTCCGTGATCCGCACGTTGACGCGCGAGGCCAGCTCGACTTCCTTGTTCTCGTACGCACGCAGCGCTTCCGAGACGCCGGTGAACGTCAGGCCTTCGCCCTTGGCGTTCACTGCCTCGCGGGTCGCGTAATACAGGCCCAACACGATATCCTGCGACGGCACGATCGACGGATCGCCGTTGGCCGGGAACAGAATGTTGTTCGACGCCAGCATCAGCGTGCGCGCTTCCATCTGCGCTTCCAGCGACAGCGGCACGTGAACAGCCATCTGGTCACCGTCGAAGTCGGCGTTGAACGCCGCGCAAACGAGCGGGTGCAGCTGGATTGCCTTGCCTTCGATCAGCACCGGCTCGAAAGCCTGAATGCCAAGACGGTGCAGCGTCGGCGCACGGTTCAGCATGACCGGATGTTCGCGGATCACCTCTTCGAGGATGTCCCACACCACCGGCGTCTGGTTCTCGACTTCCTTCTTCGCAGCCTTGATGGTGGTAGCGACACCCATCACTTCGAGCTTGTTGAAGATGAACGGCTTGAACAGTTCGAGCGCCATCAGCTTCGGCAGACCGCACTGATGCAGCTTGAGCGTCGGGCCGACCACGATCACCGAACGGCCCGAATAGTCAACGCGCTTACCGAGCAAGTTCTGACGGAAACGACCGCCCTTACCCTTGATCATGTCAGCGAGCGACTTCAGCGGACGCTTGTTCGCGCCGGTCATGGCCTTACCGCGACGACCGTTGTCGAGCAGCGAATCGACGGCTTCCTGCAGCATCCGCTTTTCGTTGCGGACGATGATTTCAGGCGCCTTCAGTTCGAGCAGACGCTTCAGCCGGTTGTTACGGTTAATCACACGGCGATACAGGTCGTTCAGGTCCGACGTCGCGAAACGGCCGCCGTCCAGCGGCACCAGCGGGCGCAGTTCCGGCGGCAGCACCGGCAGCACTTCGAGCACCATCCAGTCAGGCTTGATGCCCGAACGCTGGAAAGCCTCGAGCACCTTCAGGCGCTTCGCGTACTTCTTGATCTTCGCTTCCGAACCCGTGTTCTTGAGTTCAGTGCGCAGCATCTCGACCTGTTCGTCGATGTTGATCGCACGCAGCAGCTCGCGAACGCCTTCCGCGCCCATCTCGGCACGGAATTCGTCACCGTATTCTTCGACCTTGTTGTAGTAATCCTCTTCGGTCATGATCTGCCGCGCTTTCAGCGGCGTCATGCCCGGATCGATCACCACATAGGCTTCGAAGTACAGCACGCGTTCGATGTCGCGCAGCGTCATGTCGAGCACCATGCCCAGACGCGACGGCAGCGACTTCAGGAACCAGATGTGAGCGACCGGCGAGGCCAACTCGATGTGGCCCATCCGTTCACGACGCACCTTCGCCAGCGTCACTTCGACGCCGCACTTCTCGCAGATCACGCCACGGTGCTTCAGGCGCTTGTACTTGCCGCAAAGGCATTCGTAGTCTTTGATCGGCCCGAAGATCTTCGCGCAGAACAGACCATCGCGTTCCGGCTTGAACGTCCGGTAGTTGATGGTTTCCGGCTTCTTCACTTCGCCGAACGACCACGAACGGATCTTGTCTGGCGACGCCAGACCGATCTTGATCGCGTCAAAAACTTCGGGTTGTTGGACTTGCTTGAATAGATCGAGCAGAGCTTTCATTGCCTTCTCTCCGTAGTCCGATTAGTTGCGGTCGAGGTCGATGTCGATACCCAGCGAGCGGATTTCCTTCACCAACACATTGAAGGATTCCGGCATGCCTGCATCGATCACGTGATCGCCCTTGACCAGGTTCTCATACACCTTGGTCCGGCCTGTCACGTCATCCGACTTCACCGTCAGCATTTCTTGCAGCACGTACGATGCGCCGTACGCTTCGAGCGCCCACACTTCCATTTCGCCGAAACGCTGGCCACCGAACTGCGCCTTACCGCCCAACGGCTGCTGCGTCACGAGCGAGTACGGGCCCGTGGAACGCGCGTGCATCTTGTCGTCGACCAAGTGGTGCAGTTTCAGGTAGTGCATGTAGCCGACCGTCACCGTACGTTCGAACATTTCGCCCGTGCGGCCGTCGTACAGACGAACCTGATTCTTCGAAGGCGTCATGCCGAGGTTCTTCGCGATGTCGTCCGGGAATGCCAGATCCAGCGCGCGCGACATTTCTTCTTCCGTCGCACCGTCGAACACCGGCGTTGCAAACGGCACGCCTTCGCGCAGGTTCTTTGCCAGTTCGACAATTTCGTCGTCGGTGAAGCTGTCCAGCTCTTCAGCGCGGCCCGACTCGTTGTAGATCTTGATCAGGAATTCGCGCAGTTCAGCGATCTTCGCCTGACGTTGCAGCATTTCGGCGATACGCCAGCCGAGACCCTTCGCGGCCCAACCCAGATGCACTTCGAGAACCTGACCCACGTTCATCCGCGACGGCACGCCGAGCGGGTTCAGAACGACGTCAGCCGGACGGCCGTCGGCCATGTACGGCATGTCTTCGATCGGCACGATCTTCGACACGACACCCTTGTTACCGTGACGGCCGGCCATCTTGTCGCCAGGTTGCAGACGGCGCTTGACTGCCAGATACACCTTGACCATCTTCAGCACGCCCGGCGGCAGTTCGTCGCCTTGCGTGAGCTTCTTGCGCTTTTCTTCGAACGCCAGATCGAACTGGTGACGCTTCTGTTCGATCGAGTCCTTGATGGCTTCGAGCTGTGCCGCCGATTCTTCGTCCGCGAGGCGGATGTCGAACCAATGGTAGTGATCCAGATCTTGCAGGTAAGCCTGGTCGATCTTCGTGCCCTTCGCCAGCTTCTTCGGACCACCGTTCGCGACCTTGCCGTCGAGCATACGTGCGAGACGCTGGAACGCATCGCCTTCCACGATGCGCAGCTGGTCGTTCAGGTCGAGGCGATAACGCTTCAGTTCATCGTCGATGATCTGTTGCGCACGCTTGTCGCGCTGAATGCCTTCACGCGTGAACACTTGCACGTCGATGACCGTGCCGCTCATGCCCGACGGTACGCGCAGCGACGTATCCTTCACGTCCGAAGCCTTCTCACCGAAGATCGCACGCAGCAGCTTTTCTTCCGGCGTCAGTTGGGTTTCGCCCTTCGGCGTGACCTTACCGACCAGCACGTCGCCTGCTTCGACTTCAGCGCCGATGTAGACGATGCCCGACTCATCGAGACGGCCGAGTTGCACTTCAGCCAGGTTCGAGATGTCGCGCGTGATTTCTTCCGGTCCGAGCTTCGTGTCGCGAGCCACGACGTTCAGTTCTTCGATGTGGATCGAGGTATAGCGGTCGTCAGCAACCACCTTTTCCGAGATCAAGATCGAATCTTCGAAGTTGTAGCCGTTCCACGGCATGAACGCGACCAGCATGTTCTGGCCGAGAGCCAGTTCGCCGAGATCGGTCGATGCGCCGTCAGCCAGCACGTCGCCACGCGACACGATATCGCCGACCTTCACGATCGGGCGCTGGTTGATGTTCGTGTTCTGGTTCGAACGCGTGTACTTGATCAGGTTGTAGATGTCCACGCCGACATCGCCAGCAACGGCTTCGTCGTCGTTCACGCGGATCACCATACGGCCTGCGTCGACGTAATCGACCACACCGCCGCGGAATGCCTGAACCGTCGTACCCGAGTCGACTGCCACCGTGCGTTCGATACCCGTACCGACCACGGCCTTTTCAGGACGCAGACACGGCACAGCCTGACGCTGCATGTTCGAACCCATCAATGCGCGGTTCGCGTCATCGTGCTCGAGGAACGGAATCAGCGATGCTGCCACCGACACGATCTGCGACGGCGCCACGTCCATGTACTGGATGCGGTCCGGCGTGACCATCAGCGTTTCGCCCGCTTCACGCGACGACACCAGTTCGTCGGTCAGGGAGCCGTCGGCAGCCACCGCCGCGTTCGCCTGAGCGATCACGTAACGGCCTTCTTCGATCGCCGACAGATAGTCGATCTGATCCGTCACCTTGCTATCCACGACCTTGCGATACGGCGTTTCGAGGAAGCCGTATTCGTTCAGGTGCGCGTACAGAGCGAGCGAGTTGATCAGGCCGATGTTCGGACCTTCCGGCGTTTCAATCGGGCACACGCGACCGTAGTGAGTCGGGTGCACGTCGCGGACTTCAAAGCCAGCGCGTTCACGCGTCAAACCGCCCGGGCCAAGTGCCGAAACACGGCGCTTGTGGGTGATTTCCGACAGCGGGTTCGTTTGGTCCATGAACTGCGACAGCTGCGACGAACCGAAGAACTCGCGAATCGCCGACGAAATCGGCTTCGAGTTGATCAGGTCGTGCGGCATCAGGTTTTCGCTTTCGGCCTGGCCGAGGCGTTCCTTCACAGCACGTTCGACACGCACGAGACCTGCGCGGAACTGGTTTTCCGCCAGTTCGCCGACGCAACGGACACGACGATTGCCCAAGTGGTCGATATCGTCCACTTCGCCCTTGCCGTTACGCAGTTCGACCAGGATCTTGATCGTGGCGAGGATGTCGTCGTCTTGCAGCGTCATCGGCCCGATGATCTCGTCGCGACCCACGCGACGATTGAACTTCATACGACCCACCTTGGACAGGTCGTAAGCGTCTTCGCTGTAGAACAGACGGTTGAACAACGCCTCGACCGCTTCTTCGGTCGGCGGTTCGCCCGGACGCATCATGCGGTAGATCGCGATACGTGCGGCCATCTTGTCCGCGGTTTCGTCGATACGCAGCGTCGACGAGATGTACGGACCTTGGTCCAGATCGTTCGTGTAGAGCGTCTGGATATCTTTGATCTTCGATTCGCGGAGCTTTTCGAGGACGGTTTCGGTGATTTCGTCGTTCGCGTTCGCGATGACTTCACCGGTGTCGCCGTCGACAACGTTCTTCGCAAGCACGCGGCCGAGCAGATAATCTTCCGGCACCGAGATGAACTTGGTCTTGGCGCTGTCCAGATCGCGAATGTGCTTCGCGTTGATCCGCTTGTCCTTCTGGACGATCACGTTGCCGTCACGGTCCGTGATGTCGAAACGCGCGACTTCACCACGCAGACGCTCGGGCACGAATTCCATCTGCGCGCCTTCCGGCATCAGCGTGAAATTGTCGAACACGAAGAAGTTTGCGAGGATCTGTTCCGGCGTGAGGCCGATTGCCTTCAGCAGAATCGTGACCGGCATCTTGCGACGACGGTCGACGCGGAAGTACAGCACGTCCTTCGGGTCGAACTCGAAATCGAGCCACGAACCGCGGTAAGGAATGATACGTGCCGAGAACAGGAGCTTGCCCGAGCTGTGCGTCTTGCCCTTGTCGTGTTCAAAGAACACGCCTGGCGAACGGTGGAGCTGCGAAACAATCACACGCTCCGTACCGTTGATAACGAACGAACCGGTCGGCGTCATGAGCGGAATTTCGCCCATGTAGACTTCTTGTTCCTTCACTTCCTTGACGACTGGCTTGCTCGGCGATTCCTTGTCGAGCAGCACCAGGCGCACTTTCGCGCGCAGTGCCGAACAGTAAGTCAAACCTCGCTGCTGACATTCTTTGATGTTGAATGCCGGCGGCGACAGCATGTAGCTGACGAACTCTAGACGAGCAAACCCGTTGTGCGAAACAATCGGAAAAACGGAAGTAAACGCAGCCTGCAGGCCTTCCGGCTTGCGTTGCGTAGACGACGTGTCTGCTTGCAGAAACGTGCTGAATGATTCAAGCTGGGTAGCCAGCAGGAAAGGTACTTGGTGAACGATGGGGCGCTTCGCAAAACTCTTGCGAATGCGCTTCTTCTCGGTGAAGGAATATTGCATACGATCTCCGAATCACGGCGGGCATTGTTGTCGAGGCAGGATACCTTGATGAGACAACCCGAGTGTTCACCGACTGAGACCCGATGGCCGTCCGATGGCTTGAACGAGCCTAGAAGCTTGGTGGTTGGCCGCTACCAACCGCTGGCTGACGGCAGCGGATGCCTGTGTTGCCCGCTACCCGACCAAACTTGCCTTCTGCAGTCGCTTCAGAAGACAAAGAGAAACGCCGGTCAATGTTGCCGATAGGCGGTTTTCTTTGGCTTCTGGGAGTCACGTTCTTGCCGAAAATGCCATGCAAAAACGCGCCCCCCACAAAGCACAAAAAGGCCGGCGGTGGAAAACCGCCAGCCTTCGCACAACGCGCTGAAACTTACTTGATTTCAGCCTTCGCGCCGGCTTCTTCCAGCTTCTTCTTGGCTTCTTCAGCAGCAGCCTTCGGTACCGCTTCCTTAACAGGCTTCGGTGCACCGTCGACCAGGTCCTTCGCTTCCTTCAGGCCGAGACCCGTCAGTTCGCGAACAGCCTTAATGACCGAAACCTTGTTCGCGCCGACTTCCGTCAGGTTGACCGTGAATTCGGTTTGCTCTTCAGCAACAGCCGCAGCTGCGCCTGCCGGGCCTGCCACTGCAACAGCAGCTGCCGACACGCCAAACTTTTCTTCGAACGCCTTAACCAGTTCGTTCAGTTCCAGAACCGACATCGAGCTTACTGCCTCGAGGATGTCTTCTTTTGCGATTGCCATTTGAAATACTCCTAAATTGAATTCGGATACAGCCAGCGATCAATCACGCTCGACTGAAGTGCGTTACGCAGCGGTTTCTTCGCCTTGTTTCTTTTCTGCCAGCGCGGCCAAAGCGCGCGCAAAGCCGGAAACAGGTGCTTGCATAACGTACAACAGCTTGGAGAGCAGTTCTTCGCGGCTCGGGATGTTCGCCAGCGCTTGCACGCCAGCCTTGTCCATCACCTTGCCTTCGTAGGAACCAGCCTTGATGATCAACTTGTCATTGGTTTTGCCGAAGTCGTTGACGACCTTAGCAGCTGCAATTGCATCTTCCGAGATGCCGTAGATCAGGGGACCAGTCATCTGCTCTGCCAGCGAAGCAAACGGGGTACCTTCGACAGCGCGACGCGCCAGCGTGTTCTTCAACACGCGAAGGTAAACCTGTTGCTCACGCGCTTTCGCGCGCAGCTTGGTCAGATCGCCAACCGCGATTCCACGATACTCAGCCAGAACCACGGTCTGGGCTTTCGCGACTTGCGCGGCAACCTCAGCGACGACGGCCTGCTTGCTTTCTTTGTTAAGTGGCACGGTTAACCTCCAGATTCGATACACGCAGCGTGCGCCTTGTGTACCGCGTTCAATAACGGCGTCCGACCAGTCAGGAGTATTTCGACCGCCTGACGCCTGCATCTCTGCAGGCATCAACCAGCTTCATCACTACAAAACCTTTTCGGGTTCGCCATCTGCGTTGGCTTGCATTAAGGACCCGCCTACCTGATGCGCGCCCGCCAACGGTCTTTGACAACCGGTTGCTTAATGCAGACTGCCATTTCGCAACCGCCCAAAGCCCATAAAACCGCCTCGATTTCCATCGAGGCGATGAAATTTCTTACTGCGCTGCGATCGATGCCTGGTCGACGCGAACGCCAACACCCATCGTGCTCGACAGCGCAACCTTACGCAGGTATACACCCTTGCTCGTTGCCGGCTTCGCCTTTTGCAGCGCGTCGACGAGAGCGTTCAGGTTGCTACGCAGAGCCGTCGGCTCGAACGAAGCCCGGCCGATCGTTGCGTGGATGATACCGGCCTTGTCGACACGGAATTGCACCTGACCAGCCTTGGCGTTCTTCACTGCGGTTGCTACGTCCGGCGTAACCGTGCCAACCTTCGGATTCGGCATTAGGCCGCGCGGGCCCAAGATCTGACCGAGCGTACCGACAACGCGCATCGTGTCCGGCGAAGCGATCACGATGTCGAAGTCCAGCTTGCCAGCTTTGACTTGTTCAGCCAGATCTTCCATGCCGACGATTTCTGCGCCAGCTGCGCGTGCTTGTTCGGCCTTTTCGCCTTGCGCAAACACAGCAACGCGGACCGACTTACCGGTACCTGCCGGCAGCACGACCGAACCACGAACCACTTGGTCCGACTTTTTCGCGTCAATGCCGAGTTGCACTGCGACGTCGATCGACTCGTCGAACTTCGCGCTTGCGCATTCCTTCACGAGCGACAGAGCTTCGTCGATTGCGTACAGCTTTTGACGGTCAACCTTGGCTGCAAATGCTTGCAGACGCTTCGAAAGCTTAGCCATTTACACGCCCTCCACGGTGATGCCCATCGAGCGGGCGCTACCAGCGATCGTGCGGACCGCTGCGTCCAGATCAGCTGCCGTCAGATCAGGCATCTTTGTCTTGGCGATGTCTTCAGCTTGAGCGCGGGTGATCGTGCCGACCTTGTCGGTATGCGGCTTGCTCGAACCCTTGTCGATCTTCGCTGCCTTCTTGATCAGAACGGTAGCCGGCGGCGTCTTCAGAACGAACGTGAAGCTCTTGTCCGCGAACGCGGTAATCACAACTGGAATCGGCAGACCCGGTTCCATAGCTTGAGTCTGCGCGTTAAACGCCTTGCAGAACTCCATGATGTTCAGGCCACGCTGGCCCAGTGCCGGGCCGACCGGCGGCGAGGGGTTGGCTTTACCTGCAGGAATCTGCAGCTTGATAAAGCCAATGATTTTCTTTGCCATGTTGAAAACCTCGTTGGAACGCTGCTTTTATGCATGCGAACGTTCAGTGAGTAGTAGCGCGCGTTCGTCAAAAGATTGACTACTTGCGCTCCTCAACGGTCATTACGCGGACCGTAAGCACGAAATACGGGGCGTACCGATCGGCTCGCCCCGCAAAATTCTGGATCACAACTTTTCGACTTGGCCGAATTCCAACTCGACCGGCGTTGCGCGGCCGAAAATTGTAACGGAAACACGAACGCGCGACTTTTCGTAGTTCACTTCTTCGACACTGCCGTTGAAATCCGTGAACGGACCGTCCTTCACTCGCACCATCTCGCCTACTTCGAACAGGGTCTTCGGGCGCGGCTTTTCCACACCTTCCTGCATTTGCGACATGATCTTTTCGACTTCTCGAGGAGAAATCGGACTTGGTCGATTGCGCGCACCACCAACGAAACCCGTAACCTTTGCCGTATTTTTCACAAGGTGCCACGTTTCGTCAGTCATTTCCATTTCCACAAGCACATAGCCCGGGAAGAAACGACGTTCGGTCACAGACTTGTGACCGCCCTTCACCTCAACTACTTCTTCAGTCGGCACGAGGATCTGACCGAACTGGTCCTGCATGCCAGCGCGCTCGATACGCTCTTGAAGCGCACGTTGCACGCTCTTCTCCATTCCGGAGTAGGCGTGCACCACATACCAACGCTTGCCGCTCGGGGATGCCGGAGTATCACTCATATCATTTCCAACCCAGAATCACCGAGAAAATCGCCCATTCAATGGATTTATCACTCACCCAAAGAAAAATAGCCATGACGAACACGAAGCCGAATACGACGAGCGTTGTTTGGGTCGCCTCTTTGCGAGTTGGCCAGACAACTTTCCGGACTTCCTTGTATGAATCTTTGGCGAAAGCGATGAAACCCTTGCCAGGCGCGGATAGAAGACCGACAACAACACCCGCGATCGCTCCAACAGCCAAGGCAGCTCCGCGGATGTACCATTCCTGGCCGTTGAGCCAGAAGAACCCCACGAACCCGGCCAAGACCAACAATACGCCCGCGACGAGCATCAGCTTGTCGCTGGATGTATTTACAGTTTCGACGGAAGGATTCGCCATAACACCTTAACGAAGCGCCACATATGACGCGAGATTTGGCAGGGGCAGAGGGAATCGAACCCCCAACCTTCGGTTTTGGAGACCGACGCTCTGCCAGTTGAGCTATACCCCTAAACCATTTAGGGCTGACGACTTCGCCAACCCCGAAACTACCGATCAACGAGAACTATCTGGCGTTACTCGAGGATCTTGGCAACCACACCAGCGCCGACCGTACGGCCGCCTTCGCGAATTGCAAAGCGCAGACCTTCTTCCATCGCGATCGGGTTGATCAGCTTCACCGTGATCGACACGTTGTCGCCCGGCATGACCATTTCCTTGTCCTTCGGCAACTCGATCGAGCCCGTCACGTCCGTCGTACGGAAGTAGAACTGCGGACGATAGTTGTTGAAGAACGGCGTGTGACGGCCACCTTCGTCCTTGCTCAGCACGTACACTTCAGCCGTGAAGTGCGTGTGCGGGTTGATCGAACCCGGCTTCGCCAGAACCTGGCCACGCTCCACGTCTTCACGCTTCGTGCCGCGCAGCAGGATACCAACGTTGTCGCCTGCCTGACCCTGGTCGAGCAGCTTGCGGAACATTTCCACGCCCGTGCAGGTCGTCTTCACCGTCGGCTTGATACCGATGATTTCGATTTCTTCGCCGACCTTCACGACACCACGCTCGATACGACCCGTCACCACCGTGCCGCGACCCGAGATCGAGAACACGTCTTCCACCGGCATCAGGAACGCGCCGTCAATTGCACGCTCCGGCGTCGGGATGTACGTGTCCAGCGCGTCGGCCAGACTCATGATCGCCACTTCACCCAGCTCGCCCGTGTCGCCTTCCAGCGCCAGTTTGGCCGAACCCTTGATGATCGGCGTGTCGTCGCCCGGGAAGTCGTACTTCGACAGGAGTTCGCGAACTTCCATCTCGACCAGTTCCAGCAACTCAGCGTCGTCCACCATGTCGCACTTGTTCAGGAACACGATGATGTACGGAACGCCAACCTGACGCGCCAGCAGGATGTGCTCACGCGTTTGCGGCATCGGGCCGTCTGCAGCCGAGCACACCAGGATCGCGCCGTCCATCTGCGCGGCGCCCGTGATCATGTTCTTCACATAGTCAGCGTGACCCGGGCAGTCGACGTGTGCGTAGTGGCGATTAGCCGTTTCGTACTCGACGTGTGCCGTGTTGATCGTGATACCACGCGCCTTTTCTTCCGGCGCCGCGTCGATCTGGTCATACGCCTTCGCTTCGCCGCCAAACTTCTTGGTCAGAACCGTCGTGATCGCTGCCGTCAGCGTGGTCTTGCCGTGGTCAACGTGACCGATCGTGCCGACGTTCACGTGCGGCTTGGTCCGCTCAAACTTACCCTTGGCCATTTTCGACTCCTAAGAGGATTTATCCGTACGTTGCGCCGCGCGCAAACAATCACCGAGACTTCTGGTGCCCATGGGCAGGATCGAACTGCCGACCTCTCCCTTACCAAGGGAGTGCTCTACCACTGAGCCACATGGGCGCTACTTTTGTGTTGCTGGAGCGGGTGAAGGGAATCGAACCCTCGTCGTAAGCTTGGAAGGCTTCTGCTCTACCATTGAGCTACACCCGCAAGAACTCATGGATCCCAACAACCGCTACAACTTGCATTCTGGTGGAGGAGGTTGGATTCGAACCAACGTAGGCGTAAGCCAACAGATTTACAGTCTGCCCCCTTTAGCCACTCGGGCACCCCTCCGCAGAGAACTGATGATTATGAGGGAACAACCGCTCGCTGTCAAGGCTTGCTTGACCGTTCCAAACTCATAGCTCTCACTTATAGTGAATTCAGCCCTGCCGTAAACGACAGAAACCCCACCTTTTAGGGTGGGGTTTCTGCTTTCTGCTAGGGAGCCTGACGATTACCTACTTTCACACGGGCAATCCGCACTATCATCGGCGTGGAGTCGTTTCACGGTCCTGTTCGGGATGGGAAGGGGTGGTACCGACTCGCTATGGTCATCA
>NZ_CADFGI010000016.1:0-146784 GCF_902833695.1 Paraburkholderia sp. BCC1876
ACGGTGCCGAGCACCGAGACGCCGGTGCGCATCACGTCCATCGGGTGGGCGGCGGCCGGAATCCATTCGAGCGCGGCTTTCACGTTCGCGGGCAGGCCGCGCATGCCTTTGAGTTTGGTCTTGTAGGCCGTTAGTTCGGCTTGGGTCGGCAGCTTTTCGTGGACCAGCAGATAAGCGATCTCTTCGAATTCGCACGCGCCGGCAATGTCGAGAATGTCGTAGCCACGGTAATGCAGGTCGTTGCCGGTCTTGCCGACCGTGCACAGCGCCGTGTTGCCTGCCGTCACGCCCGACAGCGCGACGGATTTCTTCGGTTTGAATGCGCCTGCGGCCGGCGTGCTGTTGTCTGCTTCGCTCATGGGTATGTCTCCAGATGCATTGGGGGTGCTTTGACTTTGACTGCAGCCTGAAATGCAAAGAACGGGCCAGGCGCGGCAGACGGAGCTAAGTGACTGATTTAACAAAAAACCTCTGTCTGGCATCATCCACGAACGATTTCATAATTGAAATTGAAATTTCAAATTAGAAATCGACAGGCGCATAATAGCCGGACCTCCTACGCCCGCCGCGAGCACGCCATCTTGAGCACACCGCTTTTCGAACCCGGCCAGCGCCCTCGTATCTGGGCGCTCAGCATTAGTCGCCTGCGCGATCTGTTTTTCGACATCGCCGGTGAATACGTGGAGCGCGCGGATTTGCGCATCGTGTCGCACGGTTTCGAAGACGCGGTGCGCGAGATCGAAGCGGCAGGCGCGGGTCGTCCCGATGTCGTGATCGCGGGCGGCTCCAACGGCGCGTATCTGAAAACCCGCGTGTCGGTTCCGGTCGTGCAGATCAGCCCGACCGGTTTCGACGTGATGCATGCGCTCGCCCGCGCGCGGCGCGATGGCACGAACGTCGCCCTCGTCACGCACGGCAATACGCCGGACGAAGTACGGCGCTTCGTCGCCGCCTTCGCACTCGACGTCACGTTAGCGTCGTATCAATCCGCGCAGGACGCGGAAAGCGTCGTGCTCGATCTGCGCGATCGCGGCATCGACATGCTGGTCGGTCCCGGCCTCGCCACCGACCTCGCGGCAAACGCCGGCATGGGCGCGGTGTTTCTCTATTCGCGCGCGTCGATACGCGCCGCCTTCGACACCGCGCTCGAAGTCGCGCAAGCCACCCGCCGCGAAACGGTGCGTCGTCAACGGCTCGACAATCTGCTGCAACATCTGCGCGATGGCGTGGTGGCGCTCGACGCGCAAGGACGAGTCGAAGCGATGAACCAGCGCCTCGCCAGCCTGCTCGGCGTCGACGCCGCGCGCGCGGTAGGCCGCGTGTTGCTCGAACTCGCGCCGGATCTCGCCGGCAGTCTGCCGGAAGCGGACGGCGACGCTTTCTGCACGGTGCGCGGCGCGAGTTACGTCGTGCATCGCGGACCGCTGGCGAGCAGCGGCGCGGCGGCCGGCACGGTGCTGACGTTTCAGGAATCGCGCGCAGTCGAACGGCTCGACCGTACGTTGCGCTCGCGGCAGCGCGTGCAGCAGTTCAGCGCACGTTACCGGCTCGACGATATCGTCGGCGCGTCCGATTCGATCGAACGGGTACGCACGCTGGTCCGGCGTTACGCGCGCTCCGACGCCACCGTTCTGATTCTCGGCGAAAGCGGCACGGGTAAGGAAATGGTCGCGCAGAGCATGCATCAGTTGAGCGCGCGGCGCGATTTCGCGTTCGTCGCGATCAATTGCGGCGCGTTTCCCGAGGCATTGCTGGAAAGCGAATTGTTCGGCTATGAGGAAGGCGCGTTCACTGGGGCGCGCAAAGGCGGCAAAGCGGGGCTGATCGAAGTGGCGCATCGTGGCACGCTGTTTCTCGACGAGATCGGCGAAATGCCGTTGTCGTTGCAGAGCCGGTTGTTGCGCGTGCTGCAGGAACGCGAGGTGGTTCGGTTGGGTTCGACGGAGCCGACGCGGGTCGATATCCGCGTCGTTGCGGCCACGCATCGTGCGTTGACGGAGGGTATCGCAGCGGGACGGTTCCGTGCGGACCTATACTACCGGCTGAACATTCTGAGCATCGCGCTGCCACCGCTACGCGAGCGCCCCACCGACCTGCTGCCGCTCGCCGTCGAACTGCTATTGCAGGCCGCCGCGCGTGAGCCAAGGCTCGCGGCACGTCTGCCGGATGCCGCGGCGGCGGAACGGGTTCTGGAAGGTCTCGGCGACGCCCTGCGGCACTACCCGTGGCCGGGCAATGTGCGTGAATTGCAGAACGTGATCGAACGGCTCGCGGTGGAACTCGCCGATGCCGACACGGAGACCGACACCGACGCGCTTCAAGGCGGCACAAGCGGCGCCGCCCTAACGCGCGAAATACTGCGCACCGTCGCGCCTGAAATCACACTCGACCTTCAACCGCGCGCGAAAAAATCAGCGCTCACGCTACGCGAACGCAGCCGCCACGTGGAAGCCGACGAAATCCGCGCGGCGCTGGTCGCGCACGGCGGCGACCGCGACGCGGTGTGCGCCGCGCTCGGCATCAGCAAGACGACGTTATGGCGGAAGCTGAACGCGGCGCAGTAACGCTCACAGCACGGCCGCCAGCACGCTCGATAAACATACTCGGCGTCATCCCGCAGCATCGCTTGAAATGCCGGCCGAAATGGCTCTGATCGAAGAAGCCGACCTCGGTCGCCACCACCGAGCCCGGCACGCCTTCGAGCAACAGCATCTGCGCGCGCTGGATCCGCAACCCGCACAGATACCGGTACGGCGACGAACCATATTCCTGCCGGAACACCGTCGCGAAGCGCGACACGCTCAACGCGGACAGCGCCGCGAGTTGCGCGAGCGTCACCGGTTCGTCGAAGTGCGCTTCGATAAACGCCCGCGCGGCATTAAGCCCAAGCGACTGTGTCATGACATCACCGTGCTCGAACGGACCGCCGCCTGTCGGGTGGCGAATCGCCGAATGGAAAACGTGTCGAGCGGAATCGCCGTGCTGCCCGTGCCGACGAGTTCCGCCATCGTCTCGCCCACGCCCGGGCCAATCTGGAAACCCGAACCACAAAAACCGAACGCGTAAAACAGGCCATCGACCTTGCTGCTCGGACCGATCACCGGCTCGCTGTCGGGCAGATAACTTTCCACGCCGCTCCACACGCGAATGATATGCAGCGGCGCGAGCGCGGGCACGATCCGGCGCATCTGCTTCAGTTGACCCACCGTATTGGCCGGCAGCACCGAAGCGCGGCAAGTCACGGCATCCGCAGGCCCAGGCGGCCCGCCGCCCACGATGATGTTGCCGCGCGGAATCTGCCGGAAGTAAATGCTCTCTTCCTTGATCGACGTGAACACCCCGATCGACGACTTGAACACATACGGCACCGGCTCGGTCACGCACATTTGCGGGCCGCTCGCAATGAGCGGCACCGTTTCGCCGAATTGCTCAGTGAGACGGGTGGCCCATGCACCCGCGCAGATCACGAGTTGCGCCGCCCAATACACGTCGCCGCGCGCGCTCTCCACGCGAAACCGCCCCCCGTCTTTCTCGACGCGAACAATCTCCGTGTTCTCGACGATCTGCGCACCGAGCCGCGCCGCCGCGCGGCCGAATGCGGGCGCCGCGAGTCGCGGATTCGCGTGGCCGTCGAGCGGTGAAATCGAGGCCGCCAGCACTTCGCGGCCGAGAAACGGATAACGCTTGAACAGGGCCTCGCCGTGCAGCACTTCGAGATCGAGACCATGCGCGCGCGCATCGATCGCGTACTGATCGAAATTCTCAACGTCTTTCTCGTGATAGCAGACCCGCGTATGGCCTACCGGCAGAAACTCGACGTCTTCACCGAGCAGTTCCGCCGAACGCTGCCACGTACGCAGCGCGCGGTTCGACATCGCCAGTTGCGGCAACGAGCGGCCTTGCCGGCGAATTCCGCCGAAGTTCACGCCGCTCGCCTGCTGTCCCGTGAGACCGCGTTCGAGCAGAATCACCGAACGGTTGCGCTGGCGCAGAAAGAACGCCGTCGTGGTCCCCACAATGCCGCCGCCAATCACAATGACGTCGGCCTCGCCGCCCTTAATGGAGGAAGTCGCGCTCATTCGCTCACCTCTTCAGCCAACGCCACGGGCAGCGGTTTAACCGGCGCCTGGCCGCGTAATCGTCCCACGGAAGACAGCGGCACGCAGGCCGCCGCCGCGATAATTTCGGCGCCCGCGTGGCCACAATAACGCCCCTGGCAGCGGCCCATGCCAACCCGTGAAAACGCCTTCGCGCGGTTGGCTTCCCGCGCGCCGCTCGCGTGCACGACGCGGCGCAATTCGCCGGCCGTGATCGCTTCGCACCGGCAGACGATCGTTTCGTCCGGCAACGCGGCAGCGAATTTCGCCGGCCACGGAAACGCTTCTCTCAACCCCGCGGCGAAGCGCGTGAAGCGCGCGAGTTCGGCGCGCAAGCGCTCCACGCCCTCAACCGGCGTGCCGAGATCCTGCAGGGCCGCCAGCGCGGCCAGGCGGCCCGAGCGTTCGGCCGCGTCGGCGCCGCGCACGCGTGCGCCATCGCCCGCCAGATAGACACCTTTGATGCTGCTGCGGCCGTCGGCATCGATATGCGGAAGCCACTGCTGCGCGGCGTCGTCGAATATAAAGCGGCAACCCGCGAGATCCGCGAGTTGCGTCTCGGGACGCAAGTGATAACCGAGCGCGACGGCATCGCACGCGAACTCGAGGTGCGCGCCGCCGGGCAGCGCGACTTCCACACCGCTCACGCCGTGTTGCGGCGTGCCTTTGATCTCGACAGGCTGCACGCCGCGATGAACCGGCACGCGTGCATGGGCAAGCACACGCGTCAACGCAATGCCTTTTTTCAACGCAGCGGGAATCGCCAGCAACTTCGGCAATGCGGCCACGCGCTGCATGAACGTCGACGTATCGAGCACCGCCGCGACCTGCGCGCCCGCCTTCACGTACTGCGCGGCCACGAGATACAGCAACGGCCCGCTGCCCATCATCACGACACGCGAACCGATCGCGCAGCCCTGCGATTTCAACGCGACCTGCGCGCCGCCGAGGCTATACGTGCCCGCCTGATGCCAGCCCTTCACCGGCATCAACCGATCGGTCGCGCCGCTGCAAACAATCAGCGCGTCGAACGGCAACGTCCGGTAGCGCGTGCCGCTCACCAGGTGCAACGCATTCGGCGAGATATTCCACACCAGCGTGTCCGGCAGATAGTCGACCTTGCTCTTCAACGCATCGAAACTCTGGTGCAGCGAAGCGGCACGCTCGGCCTCGGTGCCGTACAAGGTCGCGTAGCTGCGCGAAAAACCTTCCGGTTGCCGCCGATAAATCTGCCCGCCGTCGCGCCGTCCTTCATCGATCACGGTCGGCCGCAGCCCCGCTTCGACCAGCGCCTGCGCGGCACGCACGCCCGCCGGCCCGCTGCCTATCACCACTATCCGCGCGGCCATACACCCTCCCCGGCTTCCGCCAGCTTCGTGACGATCGACATGCCGGGCGCGGCGGGCGTGCTGCACGCGCGCACGCGCTCGCCTTGCGCGGTCCACACCCAACAATCCTGGCACGCGCCCATCAGACAGAAACCGGCGCGACGTCCGTCGCCGAATTCGGAATCGCGCAAGGTGGTCGCGCCGGTCAGCAGCGCGACCATCAGCGTGTCACCCTCGGCGGCTTCGCGCGCCACACCGTCCACCGTGATGGCGAAGGTGCGACGGCCCGTTTCCGCTAGCCGTACAAATCGTCCGTTCATGCCGGGGTCGTCTCCAGGGTTTGCAAGCGGTTCAGTTCCGCGGCGGGATGGTGGCAAAGAATCTCCGCGCCGGAAGGCAGCTTCTTCATGGACGGCGGCGTCATGTTGCACATGCCGTCGATCCGCACCGGGCAACGCGCGCGGAACGCGCACAGCTCGGCGATATCGGCGCTCTCGCCCATTGCCGGTAAGGCGCTGGCGACGACCCCACGACGCGCGTCGAGCCAACCGGGTTTCAACACCGGCACCGAATCGACCAGCAGGCCCGTGTACGGGTGATACGGCGGCGCCGCGAGCATGTCGCGCTGCCCCGCTTCCACGCGATGGCCGGCATACAGCACGATCACTTCGTCGCAGATCGCGCGCACTGTCGAAATATCGTGGCTGATAAACATGTACGACACGCCCAGCTCGCGCCGCAATTCAGCCAGTAGATCGAGGATCGCCGCACCGACCACGGTGTCGAGCGCGGAGGTGACTTCGTCGCACAGAATCAACGCGGGATCGGCGGCGAGCGCGCGCGCCAGATTCACGCGCTGCTTCTGACCGCCGGACAAACCGGCCGGCGTACGCGTGGCGATCGACGCCGGAAGCTTGACCAGATCGAGCAGCGCCAGCATCCGCTTTTTCGCTGCTGAGCCGCGCAGATGGTGATAAAACGCGAGCGGCCGGCCGAGAATGTCGGCAATCGAATGACTCGGATTCAGCGCCGTGTCGGCATTCTGAAACACGATCTGAATCTGCCGGTATTGTTCCGGCGTGCGCCGCGACAGTTGCGCGGGCAACGGCTTGCCGTTGAACAGCACCTCACCGCTCGCACGGTCGACTAACCCGGCCACCACACGCGCCAGCGTCGTTTTGCCGGAACCGGATTCGCCGATCACGCCGAGCGTGCGGCCGCGCGGAATCGTCAGGCTGACGTCGTCGAGCACGCGCACGGCGGGCGATCCGAACCGGTCGATGCGGCCATACCCCGCCGATAGCCCGCGAATCTCCAGCAACGGCGGCACATGTTTGCCGGGGTTGAGCGGCGCTTCCAGTTCGAGTTCCGGGCGGCGTGTCGCGGCCAGCAATTGACGCGTGTACGCATCCACGGGCGCATCGAGCACTTGCGCGACCGCGCCGTTTTCTTTCACCGTGCCGCCGTTCAGCACGACGATGCGGTCCGCCATCTGCGCGACCACCGCCAGATCGTGCGACACGTACACAGCCGTGGTGCCCAACTCGCGCACCACCTTCTTGAAAGCCGCGAGCACTTCGATCTGCGTGGTCACGTCCAGCGCGGTAGTGGGTTCGTCGAACACCACCACGGCCGGATCGGTGATCAGCGCCATCGCGGCCATCAAGCGCTGCAACTGCCCGCCCGACACCTGGTGCGGATAACGCTCGCCGATCGTCTCCGGCGCGGGCAACGCCAGCGCGCGGAACAGGTCGATCGCTTTGACCCGCGCCGCCTCTTTCGTCATCAACTGATGCAGCAGCGCCGGCTCGGTGACCTGATCCATGATCGTGCGCGCCGGATTGAAACCGGCCGCCGCGCTCTGCGCGACATACGCCACGGTGCGCGCGCGCAACGCGCGACGTCCTTTCGCGTCGAGCGACAACACGTCGAGTCCGCCGATGCACACCGAGCCGCCGCTGATCGAGCACCCGGCCCGCGCATAGCCGAGCAGCGCCAGCGCAATGGTCGTCTTGCCCGAGCCCGACTCGCCGATCAGCGCCAGCACCTCGCCCTGCTTCACCGAAAAATCGACGCCCTTGACGATCTCGGTCACGGCCCCCGGCGCCGCGCCGGCGACGACCCGCAGGCCTCTTACTTCAATCATGTCCCGCTCGGCCATCACGCACCTCCATGGCTACGGCCGCGACGCCGCAAATTGTCGATCAGCAGATTCATCCCGATCGTCAGCGTCGCAATCGCGACGGCGGGCATCAACACGGCGGGCGCACCTTCCGACAAGCCGCCGATGTTCTCGCGCACCAGCGAACCCCAATCGGCATTCGGCGGCTGCACGCCGAGCCCGAGAAAACTGAGCCCGCTGAGCAGCAGCACGATAAACACGAAGCGCAAGCCGAAATCCGCGAGCATCGGATGAATCATGTTCGGCAGCACCTCGACCCGCGCGATATAGAAGATGCCTTCGCCGCGAGCCCGCGCCACCTGCACGTATTCGAGGCCCATCAGGTTCACCGCGAGCGAGCGCGAAATGCGGAACGCGCCGGGAATGTAGGCCAATGCCGCGACCGTGGTCAGCATCGTGATCGACGAACCGAACGCGGCGATCACCACCAGCGCGAGCACCTTGCTCGGAATCGAAATCAGCGCGTCGAACAGACGGCTGATAATTTCATCGACCCAGCGTCCGGACACTGCAGCCAGCAAACCGAAGAACGTGCCGATCACGCTGGCCAGCACGGCGGCGGCCAGCGCGAGGCCGACCGTATAGCGCGCGCCGTAGAGAATCCGGCTCAACATGTCGCGGCCGAGATAGTCGGTGCCGAGCGGATACGCCGCGCTATACCGACCGAAAATTTCCGTCGACGTCAGCGCGCCGCCTTTGTACGGCGCGACCAGCGGCCCGACGAACGCGACCAGCAGCCAGAACGCGACCATCGTCAGGCCGATCAGCCCGAGCACGGAAAAACGCTGCACGAGCCGTTTGAACACGCCCTGCTTCAACGCGGCCGTTTCGACGGGCGCGGGTTCGGCGACCAGTTCGTCGCGCTGCACGTCGTACAACTCAGTGCCCGCGTGCGGAACGTGGTGGGGATTGGTAGGTTGGCTCATCATCGACGTAGCCTCGGGTTAGAGACGATTTGGCACAGATCGGCGATCAGCACGAGGGCGAGATAGGCCGCGCAGAACACCATCACGCAGCCCTGCACGAGCGGCATATCGCGATTCGTGACCGCATCGACCATCAGGCTCGCGAGGCCGGGATAGTTGAAGATCGATTCGACGATCACCACGCCGCCGAACAGATACGACAGGCTCAGCGCCACCGCGTTGGCAATCGGCCCGACGGTGTTCGGCAACACGTGCCGCCACACCACCCGAACCGGCGAGGCGCCCTTGAGCACCGCCATTTCCACGTACGACGAATTGAGCTGATCGAGCACCGCGGCGCGCGTCATGCGCGCCATCTGCGCAACCAGCACGCAGCACAGCGTCATGACCGGCATCGCGTAGATACGCAGCAATGCGCCGAACGAATCCACTTCCGACAGATACGACAGCGCCGGCAGCCAGCGCAGCTTCACGGCGAAGATCAGCACCGCGACGGTCGCGATCAGGAACTCCGGCACCGCCACCGTGGACAGCGTCAGCACGTTGAGCGTGCGGTCGAGCAGCGAGCCGCGAAACATGGCCGACGCAATGCCGACCGTCAGCGCGAGCGGCACCGAGACCAGCGCCGTGAGACCGGCAAGCACCAGCGAGTTCGGCAGGCGCGTCGCGATCAGTTGGCTGACGGGCAGATTGTTCGACATCGAGATGCCGAAGTTGCCGGTCACCACCTGCACCAGCCACTCGACGTAGCGCTGCAGCGCGGGCTGATCGAGCCCGAACTGATGCCGCAGGGCGGCGACGGCCTCGGGTGTCGCCGCCTGGCCGAGCGCCTGCTGGGCCGCGTCACCCGGCAGCAGCCCGGTGACGGCGAACACCACCGCCGAGACCAGCAGCAGCGTGAGCAGCGCGAGGCCGAGGCGCGCGGCGATAAGACGTTGCGCATGAGCTTTCATTGAAAGTCGCCTCCTGGAACAGCAGGACCCATCAGACTCAGCTTTCGAGCCAGACGTTTTCCGCAAACATGAAACCCATCAAGCCGGCCAGCGGAATCGAACCGAGGCCCTTGAGCTTGTTCGTGTACGCATCGATCGAACTCTGAAACAGCGGAATGCCGATGCCGCCGTTGTCATGCACCAGCACCTGCATGTCGCCGTAAATCTTCTTGCGCTTCGCGTCGTCGGGTTCGCCGCGCGCGGCAACCAGCATCTGATCGAACTTCGGGCTCTTCCAGTTCGCTTCGTTCCACGGTGCGTCGGACTTGAAGAACTGCGTGAAGATCACGTCGGCGCTCGGACGCGCATTGACCGAGCCGTAACCGAGCGGATGCTTCATCCAGTGGTTCGACCAGTAGCCATCCGCCGGCACGCGCGTCACCTGCAGATTCAGACCCGCTTGCGGCGCAACCTGCTGAAGCAGCATGGCCATTTCCACCGAGCCCTCGGCGGCCGGCGACGCAAAAATCTGGATCGGCGCGCTGCCTACCTTCGCCTTCTGAAAGTGGAACTTCGCCTTGTCCGGATCGAAGCCGCGCTGCGGCAAGCCGGCCAGGTAGTACTTGTTGGTCGGATCGATCGGCTGATCGTTGCCGATCGCGCCGTAGCCCTGGAAAATCGCCTGACGAATCTGGTCTCGGTTCTGCAGATACATCATGCCCCGCCGAAAATCGTCGTTACCGGTAATGCCGTTTTCGTCGCGCACGATCAGATCGGTGTACTCGCCGGTCTTCGTCTCCAGCACCGAGTGGCCGCCGGCGCTCTTGATCTGCGCGGTCGAACGCGGGCTCACCGAGTTGATCAGTTGCACGTCGCCGGAGAGCAGCGCATTGACGCGCGCCGATTCGTCGCCGATACCGATCAGCTCGATTTCGTCCAGATGCGGCATGCCGGGTTTCCAGTACTTCTCGTTCTTCACGCCGACCGTGCGCACGCCCGGCGAGAACTCCTTGACCTTGAATGGGCCGGTGCCGATCGCGGTTTTGAAATCTTTGGTGCCGTCCTTGATGATCACAAAGTGCGAGGTCGCGAGAATCACCGGCAGGTCGGCATTCGCGCCCTCCAGCGTGATGGTCACTTCGTTCGGGCCGGTGGCCTTCACGTCCTTGATCTGGTCGGCGAGCGTCTTGGCTTTCGAAGCCGTGGCCGGGTCCTTGTGACGCAGGATCGAATAGACGACATCGGCCGGCGCGAGCGCCTTGCCGTCATGGAACTGCACCCCCGTGCGCAGCTTCACAACCCACACGATCGCGTCTTTTGTATCCAGCGAGGTGGCCAGCGCCATCTTCGCGCCGAGGTGCGAATCGAGTTCGGTCAGCCCGTTGTAGAACATGAACCCACGAACATAGTCGGTGCTGAGCGCGCCTTTCGCGGGATCGAGCGTGTCTGAAGCGGAGGCCGATTGCGTCGCCACCCGGATCTTGCCGCCCTGCTTCGGCTTCGCTTGCGCGAAGGCCGCGCCGCTCGCGGACAACAGGCCGGCGCCCGTCACGGACATCATGCCGGCCGCGGCCATCGCGCGCAGCACATCGCGCCGCGATGCCCCCCTGGCGGTCAATCGCTCAAGACTCGTATCGAGTTGAAGCACGCCGTGTTGCGAGTTTTCCTTATTCATCGAACATCTCCGCGAGGGTAAGCGAGGTTGAATTGTGGGTGCGGCTGTGTGGTTGTGATTGCCTGATACGACGACGGGAATTCAGTAAAAAATATCTTTGATGCGGTAGTACGTGCCCACCAGCGGCAGAAACCACGGCTTGCCGGTGTGGCCCGGAATCGCGGGCCATTCGGACTCGCGCCACGGGTTCTGTTCTTCGTGACCATCCATCACGTCGGCCATCACCTGGCCCATGTGAGTCGACATCTGCGTACCGTGACCGCTATAGCCCATCGAAAAATAGACACCGTCATGCTGGCCGGCATGCGGCAGACGGTCGGCGCTCATGTCGACGAGACCGCCCCAGCAATAGTCGATACGCGCGCTCGCCAGTTGCGGAAACATCGCGACGAGACCGTCTCGCAGAATCCGTCCGCTCTTCGCATCCGACGGCTGTTCGGACGCCGTGAAACGCGCGCGGCCGCCGAACAGCAGACGCGAGTCGGGCGTCACGCGGAAGTAGTTATGCATCAGCCGCGTGGTGGTGTACGCGCGCTGCTTCGGCAACACCTGCTGAAGCAAGGCGGGCGGCAACGGTTCCGTCACGACGATGAACGAGCCGATCGGTGCGATCCGACGCCGATACCAGCCGAACGGACCATGCCGCGACGGACCCGTCGCAATCAGCACCTGCTTCGCGCGCACTTCGCCGCGCGCGGTGGTGACGCGATAGCCGCTGCCGTCCTTCACGATCGCGCTGACGGCCGCGTTCTCATACAGCTTCGCACCACGCCGCACGGCGGCATCGGCGAGACCGACGGTGAACTTGCCCATGTGCATCTGGCCGCCGTGCCGCTGCAACAGGCCGCCATGAAAACTGTCCGATTGAACCTCGCTGCGAATCCGTTCGCGACCGATCAGTTCGATATCCGTATCGACTTCGCGGCGAATCAGCTCCGCCGTCTTCTCAAGATGCGCGAGATGGTGCGGTTTCGATGCCAGCTTCAGCTTGCCGGTCGCGACGTAATTACAGTCGATGTTTTCTTCGCGAATCAGCCGCTCGACCGTGTCGACCGCGTCCGAAAACGCGCGATAACACGCGCTGGCCCGCTCCACGCCGAGTTGCGCGACCAGCGCAACGAAGTCCTGCGCAACGCCGGTATTGACCTGCCCGCCGTTGCGCCCGGACGCGCCGCCGCCAATCCGCCCCGCGTCCACCACGGTCACCGCCGCGCCGCGCTTGCCCAACGCCTGCGCCGCCGACAGTCCGGTGAAGCCGCCGCCGATCACCAGCACATCGGCCTGGCCGTCGACCGGGCCTTCACACGCCGACAACAGCGGCGGTGCGGTGTCGAGCCAATAGGAATCGAGCTTCATCCGGTCTGTCCTTGAGAGGGGCAATGAGCGAGGCGGTGTGTTGTCTTCAGCGCGGGCAACCGGCGCTTACAGACCGAGTTCCGTGGCCAGTTGCGGCATGCCGTCGACCTCGTAGTACTGGTAGTACGGCGTCGACGGTTCGTGACCGCGGTTCACGAAAACCTTGTGCTTGATGCCCATGTCGTGCGCGGTCATCAGGTCGTAGCGCAGGCTCGACGACACATGCAGCACATCTTCCGGATTGCAGTCCAGTTGATCGAACATGTATTCGAAGCCTTGCATGCGCGGCTTGTACGATTGCGCCTGCTCCGCCGTGAAGACTTTATGGAACGGCGCGCCGAGCTTGTCGACGTTGCTTTGAATCTGGTTGTTCGAGGCGTTCGACAGAATCACCAGCTTGTACTTCTTCGCCAGACGCGCGAGGCCTTCCGGCACGTCGGGATGCGGGCCCCAGGTCGGCACGGCCGTGTAGATCTTCTCGGCTTCCACTTCGTTGAACTCGACGTTCATGCGCTGGCAGGCACGGCGCAACGCGTTGACCACCACGTCGCGATACGGCTTCCATGCGCCGAGCACTTCGTCGCGGCGATAACCGGCGTAGAACGCGACGAGTTTTTCGAGGTCGTCGCCGCTCAGCAGGTGGCCGAACATTTCGCGCGTCATGTCGGCCATGCGGAATTTGGTCAGCGTGCCGTAGCAGTCGAAGGTGATGTACTTCGGTTCGAATTCGATCATGATGATGCAGTCCTATCGAGGTGGTGAACTCGCAGCGAGCTCATTAACGAAAACAGCGGAAAGCTCAGCGCTGTAGAAGATTTAATCAGCGCAAAAACATAGATGTTCCTGATTCGGGTGCTGCTGGTGACACAAACCATGCGTTTTGGGGCCGCTGGACAGCACAGAATGCGGCGACCGGCCTGAAAGCCTTGCTGGTTATGGGTTTTCGGTCGGCGTACCGCGGTGAGACAGGCTTTTGCCGCGATCAGCCGACCGGCGCGCGCTCAAGGCCGCAAATCGATCAGCACGCTTTTGAAACGCAGGTTGGCCTCATAGGCCTGGCGGCCGAGGTCCTTGCCGATGCCCGAGCGCTTGTAGCCGCCCGTCGGAATCATGAAATCGGAACTGCGCCCGTAACGGTTGACCCACACCGTGCCGGCTTCGAGGCCGCGCACGAAGCGCAGCGCCCGGCCGAGGTCGGCTGTATGCACGCCCGCCGCGAGCCCGTAGTCGGGATGCTGCGCGAGCGCCAGCGCTTCCTCTTCGGTGTCGAAGGTTTGCAGCGTCAGCACGGGACCGAAGATTTCCTCGCGCACGGCCTCGGACTGAGGCGTGACGTCCGCGAGCAAGGTCGGCGAGTAGAACGCGCCATGCGCGCCGCCGTCGACGCGCGTGCCGCCATAACGCAGCGTTGCGCCCGCTTCCAACGTTCGTCCGACGATTGCCTCGATCCGTGCCGCCTGCGGCGCGGAAATGATCGGCGAGAGCGTCGTATCCGCGGCCCACGTCGCGCCGGGTTTCAGTTCGGCGAAGAGTTTGCCGATACGCTCGCTCAGCTCATCGGCAAGGCCTCGTTGAACCAGTAACCGCGAGCCCGTCACGCACACCTGACCAGCGTTGCCCGTGATCGAGCCGGCAATGCGGCGCGCCACGTCGTCCAGACGCGGGGCGTCGGCGAAGACGACTTGCGGGCTCTTGCCGCCCAGTTCGAGCGTGACCGGCTTGGTGCCGCTTTGGGCACACGCTGTCATGATCGCGGCGCCGGTGCGCGTGGAGCCCGTGAACGTGACCTTGCTGATCCTCGGGTGGCGCACGAGTTCGTCGCCGGTCACGCGGCCATCGCCCTGAATCACGTTGAAGATGCCGGCGGGCACGCCCGCCTTGACCGCCAGTTCGGCCAGCCGCAGCACCGAGAACGGCGTCATCTCCGACGGTTTCAGCACCACCGCGTTGCCCGCCGCCAGCGCGGGGGCGATCTTCCACGACGCCATCACCAGCGGGAAATTCCACGGCGCGATGGCGCCGATCACGCCATAAGGTTCCGCGATCATCATGCCCAGATGATCGTGATCGGTTGCCGCGACTTCGCCGCCCAGCTTGTCGGCGAACTCCGCGTAGAAGCGGATGCCCTCGGCGGTGAACGGCACGTCCCAGCCGACCGCCTGAGCGATCGGACGCGTCGAGCCGAGCGCTTCGAGGCGGCCGAGCGCGGGCGCGTCGGCTTCGACCAGATCGGCGAAACGGCGCAGGATCTTTGCGCGTTCGCGCGGCGCCATGCGCGCCCAACCGCTGTGCCGGAAGGCCTGCCATGCATTCTCGACCGCGCGGTCCACCATCGCGGGATCGGCCAGCGGAATGGACGCGTAGATCACGCCGTCCGACGGACGCGAGACGTCGAGGCGGCGCGCGCCGTCGTGCTCGTTGCCCTCCACATACTCGCCGCCGATGAAATGCCCACTGCGAATCGCGACGTCGTTCGGATTGAAGCTGTGCATGAGAGAGGTCCTGTGTGACTGGCTGGAGGGTCCACGCGGCCGGCCTTCACCACGCCGCCGCCATGACAAAATCGTAGAGCCGCGTGCCCGGCATATGTCGCCGACAAAAATCGCCGCACAGCAGAACGCGCTGGTAAACCAGGTCCAGACTGGGCGTTTTGCATCGATTTGCACGGCGGCCCGTTCCGGCGCCCCGGATAAAAAGATCGTCCTAGTCACACCGCGCAGCGGATGACACAGTGACGGCGTAAGCCTTCAGCCATTCAGGGAGTCCGGCGTGTCCGATTCGAAGACCGATTCGATTACCTATAGACGCTTCACCCTCGACGACATCGCCGCCGCGCACGCGCTGACCGTCGAGCTCAAGTGGCCGCATCGCGCCGACGACTGGCGCTTCGTCGCGCAACTGGGCGTGGGTTTCGTCGCGGAAGACGCGAGCGGCGTGATCGGCACCGCGCTGTGCTGGAAGTACGGCGCGGATCGCGCGTCGCTCGGCATGGTGATCGTGTCGCCGGCGCGGCAGGGGCACGGCATCGGCAGAAAGCTGATGGAATGCGTGCTAGAAGAACTCGGCGGCCGCGTCACGTTTCTGCACGCAACACCTGCCGGTCAGCCGCTCTATGAAAAGCTCGGCTTTCGCGCGGCCGGCACGCTCGATCAACATCAGGGCGCGGCGTTCCAGCCGCCGCTCGTGTCCTTGCCACCGGGCGAGCGGCTGCGCCCGCTCGGCTCCCGCGATACGGCACGGCTGGTTGAACTGGCTTCGCGAGCCAGCGGCCTGGATCGCGGCGAGGTGCTGCCCGCGTTGATGAGCACCGCCGACGGCATCGCGCTCGACCGCGATGGCGAACTGGTCGGCTTCGCGCTGTTTCGGCGCTTCGGGCGGGGCTTCGCGATCGGGCCGGTGGTGGCGCCCGCATCCGATGACGCGAGCCGCGCCAAGGCACTGATCAGCCACTGGCTCGCGCTGAATGAAGGCGTGTTCGTGCGGATCGATACGCCAGGCGACAGCGGTCTGACTGAATGGCTGGAACAGTTGGGGCTGCCGCGCGTGGATACGGTGGTGAAGATGGTGCGGGCCGAGGCTGGCGTCACTAACGAACCCGCACAGGCGAATGACGTTGCGTCCGCAAGCACTGCCGCCGCCGGCCACGCCGCCTGCCTTCAATACGGCATCATCAACCAGGCAATCCTCTGACCGACCATGGCCTTTCTCTACAAAGCCGACCCGGCGCGTGGCGCCCAGTGGGCGAAACTCTTTGCGCAGAAAGCGCCGGACCTGCCCTTTCATATCTGGCCCGAGCACGGCGATCCGGCCGCGATCCGTTATCTCGCCGCCTGGCAGCCGCCTGACAACCCCACCCGCACCTTTCCGAATCTGGAAGTCGTGTTCTCGGTCGGCGCCGGTATCGATCAGTTCGATCTGTCGAGCGTACCGGCGCATGTGCCGGTGGTGCGCATGATCGAACCGGGGATCGTCGACGGCATGGTCGAATACGTCACGCAGGCGGTGCTGACGATTCATCGCGATCTGTTCGACTATGGTTTGCAGCAACGGCAGCAGGTGTGGTGCGAGTTACCGCTTATGCCGGCCGGCCAGCGGCGCATCGGCGTGCTCGGACTCGGCGTGCTGGGCACCGCCGTACTGGAGCGCTTGCGGCTGTTTGGCTTCGACTGCGCGGGGTGGAGCCGCTCGGCACGCGAGATCGAGGGCGTCGACTGTTATGCGGGCGAAGGCGCGCTCGACCTGTTTCTGGCGCGCACCGACATCCTGATCTGTCTGCTGCCGCTGACGCCCGCGACCCGCGGCCTGCTCGACGCGGCATTGTTCGCGAAGCTGCCGCGCGGCGCCTCGCTGATTCAAACGGGGCGTGGACCGCATCTGAATCAGCACGACCTGCTCGCCGCGCTGGAGAGCGGCCAGTTGCACAACGCGATTCTCGACGTCACCGATCCCGAACCGCTGCCCGCCGGTCATCCGCTGTGGATGCATCCGCGCGTGCGGATCACGCCGCATATCGCCAGCGCGACGCGACCGGACACCGCCGTCGACGTGGTGCTCGACAATCTGCGCCGTCATCGCGAGGGCTTGCCGATGCTCGGTCAGATCGACCGGACCCAGGGTTATTGAACACGGCGCCGGACGCAAAACGGGACCGCCAAGCCGCTTTTCAACACCCGCAGCAGAAAATGCCGAGTTCATGCATCAAAACGCGTCGCGCGCGCTTTTCAGGCATTTGTTTAGGCAAGCGGTGAATCGTCGCTGATCAGTAGTATGGAACGGTCAACAGCCTTTTCCCGCGACGAGAACCCATCATGCCGATTCATTCGCTCATTGAAGCCGACCGTAAGCATCTGATCCATCCGGTCATCAACTACCGCGCGCACGAAGCCCGTGGCGTCACCATTCTCGAATCGGCCAGCGGCGCATTTCTGCGCGACGCGGCCGGCAACGAACTGCTCGACGCTTTCTCCGGCCTGTGGTGCGTGAACACCGGCTACGGCCAGCAGAGCATCGTCGACGCGGCGACCGCGCAGATGCAAAAACTGCCCTACGCGACAGGCTATTTCCACTTCGGCTCGGAGCCGGCTATCGAGCTGGCGCAGAAGCTCGTCGAGGTATCGCCCGCTTCGTTGCAGCACGTGTATTTCACGCTCGGCGGCTCCGACGCGGTCGACTCCGCGCTGCGCTTCATCACGCATTACTTCAACGCCACGGGCCATCCGTCGAAGAAGCACGTGATCGCGCTGCAACGCGGTTATCACGGTTCGTCGACCACCGGCGCGGGGCTCACCGCCCTGCCCGCGTTCCATCGCAACTTCGATCTGCCGCTGCCCAACCAGCATCATCTGCCGTCGCCGTATGCCTACCGCAACGATTTCGCCGACGACGCCGCGTTGATCGCCGCCTCGGTCGCCGGGCTCGAAGCGAAGGTCGCCGAACTCGGCGCCGACAACGTCGCGGCGTTCTTCTGCGAACCGATCCAGGGGTCGGGCGGCGTGATCGTGCCGCCGGTCGGCTGGCTCAAAGCCATGCGCGAAAGTTGCCGTAAGCTCGGCATCCTGTTCGTCGCCGATGAAGTCATCACCGGTTTCGGCCGCACCGGTCCGCTATTCGCCTGCCAGGGCGAAGGCGTCGAACCGGATCTGATGACGGTGGCGAAAGGGTTGACCGCCGGCTACGCGCCGATGGGCGCGGTGCTGATGTCCGATGAAATTTATCAGGGCATTGCCGATGGCGACGCCGAAGCCGTGGTGGGTCACGGTCACACGTATTCGGCGCATCCGGTGAGCGCGGCGATCGGCCTCGAAGTGCTACGCCTGTATCACGAAGGCGGCCTGCTGGCGAACGGCGTGGCGCGAGCGCCGCGCTTCGCGCGCGGTCTCGATGCGCTGCTCGCGCATCCGCTGGTGGGCGACTCACGACATCGCGGCCTGCTCGGCGCACTCGAACTGGTCGCCGACAAAGAGACCAAAGCGGGCTTCGACCCGGCGCTGAAACTGTCCGAACGGATCGCCGCCGCCGCGTATGAAAACCGCCTGATTTTCCGCGCGTTCGGCGACAACATACTCGGCTTCGCGCCGGCCTTGTCGTACACCGAGGCCGACTTCGACCTGATGTTCGAACGGCTCGAAAAGACCCTCGACGACGTGCTCGCGCAAGCCGACGTGCGGGCCGCGCTGAAGGTCAAAACTCACGCCGCTGCATGCTAGAGTAGAGGCACCCTCAGCCTGTCCCCCAACCGCCGGAGCGACAACGTTACGATGAGCAGCGACTGCAAGCTTGACCGGATCGACCTGCGGATACTTTCACAGCTGCAGAAGAAAGGCCGCATCACCAACGTCGAGCTTGCCGACGCGGTCGGCCTTTCGCCCAGCCCTTGCCTGATTCGCGTCAAACGTCTGGAGAAGGCCGGCTACATCATCGGCTACGGTGCGCAGATCCAGCTCGAAAAGCTCGGCGACGTGCAGATCGTGTTCACTGAAGTCACGCTCGCCGATCATCGGCGGGAAGACTTCATCAAGTTTGTGAATGCGATCCGCGACGTCGACGAGATCGTCGAATGCCATCTCGCGAGCGGCGGCTACGACTACCTGCTGAAGTTCATCACGCGCAGCGTGAGCCACTATCAGAGCATTGTCGAAGGCTTGCTCGAACGCGATATCGGCATCGAGAAGTACTTCAGCTACGTGATCATCAAGTCGCCGTTCGTGAAGAGCCATTACCCGCTCGAAACGCTGTTCTCGCAGAACCACAACTAGGCGTATCGATAGCGCCGGGCCCTCACGTCAGGGTTCGGCGGCTTGCTCCCTTGCCGCGCCTTCAGCGGACTCCGGCGGACTCCATTGCGCGAACTCCTCGCTCAGAAAGTCGACGCATACCCGCACCTTCGCCGACTGCGCGAGCCTCGCCGGATACACCGCCCACAGATTCGCCGGTTGCGTGACCTCGGGCAGCACCTGCTGCAACTGGCCGCTGTCGAGCAGCGGCCGCACGTCCCACATGGAACGCAGCACGATGCCGCGCCCGGCCAGCGCCCATTGCACCGCTACTTCGCCGTGATTGGTCGACAACGGTCCGGTGACTTTGATCGACACCGCTTCGCCGCGCACCGTCAAACGCCACAAACCGAACGGATGATCGCGCTCCTTGATCGCCAGACACGCATGCGAGGACAGCTCGGCGAGTTGCCGCGGCGCGCCATGCCGCGCGATATACCCCGGCGACGCGCACAGCACGCGATGATTCGACGCGAGCCGCCGTGCGATCAGATGCGGCGCGATCTCGTCGCCGATGCGAATGTCGAGGTCGAAGCCTTCGCCGGCCACATCCACGAGACGATCGAACAGATCGAGCCGCACGCTCAGTTGCGGATAACGCTCCGAAAAACGCGCCAACGCCGGCGCCACGAAACGTCGTCCGAAACCGAAGCTGCTGGAAATACGCAGCTTGCCGCCGGGAATGCGGCGCGTGGTCGACACGTCTTCCACCAGTTGATCGACGTCGTCGAGAATCTTCTCGGCCCACGCGTAGACGCGTTCGCCGGCTTCCGTAATCGCGACCCGGCGCGTGGACCGATGCAATAACCGCGTGCCGAGCGTAGTCTCGAGCACATTGATCCGTTTGCTGACGTACGCCGCCGACACCGACAAGGCCTCCGCCGCCGCACTGAAACTGGATTTACGCGCCACTTCGCAGAACACGCGCAAATCGCCGAGATCGGGTGAAGGGACGGAGTTCATAGGTCGCTCGGCGGTCCATGCGTTTGTACACGAATCGTGCACAGTGGCTTAACTAAAGCGACCATTTTAGGCTCAAACAGCAGGAATAAAATAAACCCGATTGAAGCGTCGAACGTCCTAATGGAGGAGCAGCAACATGTCGAAGAAATATCGGATCGCGGTCATTCCCGGCGACGGCATTGGTGTCGAAGTGATGCCCGAAGCGCTACGCGTGCTGGACGCCGTGAAAACCCGCTTCGAGCTCGACTTCGAGTATCGGCACATTGAATGGGCGAGCTGCGACTACTACGCGCAGCACGGCAAGATGATGCCGGACGACTGGAAAGCGCAACTGCAATCCGCCGACGCGATTCTGTTCGGCGCGGTGGGCTGGCCCGACACGGTGCCCGACCACGTTTCGCTGTGGGGTTCGCTGCTCAAGTTCCGCCGCGAATTCGATCAGTACATCAACCTGCGGCCCGCGCGTCTGTTTGCCGGCGTGCCGTCGCCGCTCGCGGGCCGTAAGGCCGGCGACATCGACTTCTGGATCGTGCGCGAGAACACCGAGGGCGAGTATTCGTCGGTGGGCGGCGTGATGTTCGAAGGCACCGAGCGCGAATTCGTGCTGCAGGAATCGGTGTTCACGCGGCACGGCAGCGAGCGCGTGCTGAAGTTCGCGTTCGACCTCGCGCAGCGCCGCGAGCGCAAAAAAATCACGGTCGCCACCAAGAGCAACGGCATCGCGATCAGCATGCCGTGGTGGGACAAATGCGCGGCCGGCATCGCGGCGCTGTATCCCGACGTGACGTGGGACAAGCAGCATATCGACATTCTCTGCGCGCGCTTCGTGCTGAATCCGGATCGTTTCGACGTGGTGGTCGCCACCAATCTGTTCGGCGACATTCTGTCCGATCTCGGCCCCGCCTGTACCGGCACGATCGGCCTCGCGCCCTCGGCCAATCTGAATCCCGACCGCAAGTTTCCGTCGCTGTTCGAACCGGTGCACGGGTCGGCGCCCGACATTGCCGGCAAGAACATCGCCAATCCGATCGCGATGATCTGGTCGGCGGCGATGATGCTCGACTTCCTCGGCAATCACGAAGGCAAGGAGCGCGAGGCGCACGACGCAATTCTCGCGGCCATCGAGGCTACGCTGGTGACAGGCCCGCATACCGGCGACCTGGGCGGCAAGGCAAACACGACCGAAGTCGGCCAGGCGATCGCGGCTAAACTTGCCTGAGAACTGAGCCCACCCGAGTCGGCCCGAGTCGGCCCGTTAACTTTTTGCCAGGACACTTACGTATGAGCATCGAAGCCTATCCGATCGAAGTCGAGTTCCCCGACATCTCGGTGCATGAACACTCGTCATCAGGGATCGCATACGTCCATACGTTCGACTCCGGCGTACCCGGCCCGCACGTAATGATCAATGCGCTCACGCACGGCAACGAAGTGTGCGGCGCGATCGTCGTCGACGAACTGCTGCGCCGCCAACTGCGGCCGCGGCGCGGGCGCCTCACGCTGGGGTTCGCGAACATCGCCGCTTACCTGAGCTTCGATCCCGCGAAGCCCGACGCCGCGCGTTTCGTCGATCAGGACTTCAACCGCGTGTGGACCGCCGCGACGCTCGACGACACCTCGCGCACCTCCAGCGAATTGACGCGCGCCCGCGAGATGCGGCCGGTGATCGACACGGTCGACGCCCTGCTCGATCTGCATTCCATGCACGAAAAGAGCAAGCCGCTGATCGTCGCGGGACCGCTGCAAAAAGGCAGCGAACTGGCCGTGAAGCTCGGCACGCCGGCCACGGTGATCTGCGACGAAGGCCATCCCGAGGGCCGCCGTATGCGCGATTACGAAGGCTTCGGCGACCCCGCCAGCACGAAGAACGCGTTGCTGATCGAATGCGGACAGCACTGGGAACGCGGCGCGGTCGGCGTGGCGCGCGACACCACCGCGCGTTTTCTGCTGCTGGCCGGCGTGATCGACGAAACGGATCTGCCGCAGGACTGGCTCGCGCCGTTGCCGGCTGTGCAGCACATCGTACGTGTGACGCAGCCGGTCGTGGCGACCAGCATGGATTTCCGTTTCGCCGCGCCGTACACGGGCCTGGAAATCTTCGACAAGGCCGGCGCCGTGATCGGCTGGTCGAACGGCGAGGCGGTCGTGACACCTTACGACAACTGCATGCTCGTCATGCCTTCGCTGCGGCAACTGCGGCCGGGCGTCACAGTCGTGCGACTCGGCAAGATCGAACAGACCGTCACGCGTCCCGACACCGCAGGCCAGTGATCCGTTTCAGCACATTCAAAAGGTAAAGCGAAGATGAAGGTACAGCAGCTCAAACAAAGCGTGAATCTGCGGAATCTGGAGGACTGGGGCACGGTCGGCTTGCCGGGCACGACGCCGATTCAGGTGTCCGGCGTGCAACGCGTGATTGAAGGCAACGAGGCGGTCGATACCGGCATTTTCGAATGCACGGCGGGCACCTATCGCCGTTCGATCAAGCAGGCGGAGGTGATGCACTTTATCGCGGGCTGCGGGCGCTTCACGCCGGACAACGAAGAGACCATCCATTTCGCGAGCGGCGACACGCTGTTCTTCGAAGCCAACACGGAAGGCCTCTGGGAAGTCGAAGAGACGATGCGCAAGGTCTATGTGATCTTCTGAATACCGCGTTAAGTGTTGCATTGAGCGCCGCGCCAAGCCTTTCAGGCCGGCGCGTCCTTCCCCGTCTTTTCCCGGCACGCCGACGCGCGCTGCGGCCTCAGCAGTCCTCCGCGCTGTCCAGCGCACTCTCCTTTCCGACGCACCGCTGCAACACGCTCGGGTAATCCCGCGTTGACCCTTCGTTGTCGATTTACTTACAGTGACGCCTGTTCGCACAAAGAATCACAGTTCTATATGCGAACAAATCACAAAAATTGATCGACGACTGGATTGCCCGGCTTGCCAGCAGGCCGGAGCAGGTCGCCTTGGAGAACACCCTCATGAATCGCAGCATCACCATGACCCGGCTCGCCTGCGCGATGGCCGCGTTGGCCAGCGCGCCCGCTTTCGCCCAAAGCAGCGTCACGCTGTACGGTATCGTCGACACGGGTATCGGCTATCAGAGCAGCCAGGCGCCTTCGCTCGGCTCGACCTCGGGCGGCAAGTCGAACGTCAGGATGATCAACGGCGTGTGGGCCGGCAGCCGCTTCGGCCTGAAGGGCGCGGAAGACCTGGGCGGCAACACCAAGGCGATCTTCCAGCTGGAGTCCGGCTTCAATTCCGCCACCGGCGGCCAGCAATACACGAACGCGATGTTCGGCCGCCAGGCCTGGGTTGGCGTAACGAACCCGACCTACGGTACGTTCCAGGCCGGCCGCCAGTACACCGCGTATTACTCGCTGCTGTCGCCGTACAGCCCGACCACGTGGCTCACCGGCTACTACGGCGCGCATCCGGGCGACGTCGACGCACTCGACACGATCTATCGCGCCAACAACTCGCTGGTCTATACGTCACCGAAACTGTACGGCTTCACGTTCAGCGGCTCGTACGCGGTCGGCGGTGTGCCGGGCAGCCTCAACCGCGGCTCGACGTGGAGCGGCGCGGTGCAGTACCTCAATGGTCCGGTGGGCATCGCGGTCGGCTTCATGCGGATCAACAATTCGACGGTGGGCGGCGGCGCGTATGGTGCGGATTCGACCGTATCGAACAACGGCGCGCAGCCGGGTGTGTCGGCGGTGACCAACGGCTATCAGACCGCTCAGGCGCAGCAGCGCTTTGCCGTGACCGGCGGGTATAACTTCGGCAACGGCTGGGACGTGTCGGCGGCTTACTCGAACGTGCAGTACATTCCGGGCGTCGGTTCGAGCTTCCGCGACACCGCCATCTTCAACACGGCCGGCGCGGTGCTGCACTGGAAGCCGAGCGTCTCGTGGGACTTCGCCACCGGCTACAGCTACACGCGCGCGACCAAGGCGAACGGCATCACGAGTTCGGCGCAGTACCAGCAGGTCAACCTGTCCGAGTACTATGCATTGTCGAAGCGCACCGGCCTTTATGCGTTGCAGGCGTTCCAGCGCACCAACGGCAACACGCTCGGCACCGCCGGCTCGGGGCATATCATCAGCGCCACAGCCACGATCGGCGACGGCTTCCAGAGCGCGCCCTCGTCGTCGCGCAGCCAGTTCGCCGCGGGCGTAGGCATCGTGCACCGCTTCTAAACGGCACACGATCGTAGAAGAAAGAAAGGCTCGTAATCACGAGCCTTCGCGCTTTTTCGCAGTCAGGAGACCATCATGAGCCGCAGTACCGCTGTGAACGTTCAAACCTTCATCAACGAACATCCCTTCTCGCCGTTCCAGTGGCTCATCTTCTTCATGTGTTTCGTGATCGTCCTGCTGGACGGTTTCGACACGGCGGCGATCGGCTTCATTGCGCCTTCGCTGATCGCCGAATGGGGCATCACGAAACCGGCCCTCGCGCCGGTGCTGAGCGCCGCGCTGTTCGGCCTCGCCTGCGGCGCGCTCGGCTCGGGCCCGCTATCCGACCGTCTCGGGCGACGCTCGCTGCTGCTCGGCTCGGTGCTGCTGTTCGGCGTGGCGTGCCTCGCGTCGGCCTTCTCGAGCAATATCGAACAACTCACGCTGCTGCGCTTCGTGACCGGCGTCGGACTCGGCGCGGCCATGCCGAACGCCGTGACGATGATGGGCGAATACTGCCCGGATCGCCGTCGCGCGACGCTGATCAATCTGATGTTCTGCGGCTTTCCGCTCGGCGCCGCGTTCGGTGGTTTTCTCGCCGCTTGGATGATTCCGCATGTCGGCTGGCGCAGCGTGTTGCTGCTCGGCGGTATCACGCCGCTGTTGCTGCTAGTCCTGCTGCTGATCAAGATGCCGGAGTCGGTCCGCTACATGGTCGCCAATAGCGCGCCGGTCGAGCGGATTCGCGCGGCGCTCGCGCGTATTTCGAGCGAGGCCGCGCAAGCGGGCTCGTTCACCATGACCGAAACCGCGCCGCAAACCGGTAGCAAGGGGTTGGGCGTGGTGCTGTCGCGTTCGTATATCGTCGGCTCGGTGATGTTGTGGGTGGCGTACTTCATGGGTCTGGTGATCTTCTACGCGTCGATCAACTGGATGCCGATTCTGCTGAAAGACGCCGGCCTCACGCCGCAGCGCGCAACGCTGATTTCGGCGCTGTTCCCGCTCGGCGGCGTGGGTGCCGTGCTGTGCGGCGTGCTGATGGACAAGTTCAACGCGAACCGGATCATCGCCGCGTGCTATGCGTTGACGGCCGTGAGCGTGTACTTCATCGGGCAGGCGGTGGGCAATGTCGGCGCGCTGGTGTTTATCGTGTTCGTGGCGGGCGTGCTGATGAATACCGCGCAATCGTCGATGCCCGCGCTCGCCGCCGCGTTCTATCCGACCGAAGGACGCGGTACGGGCGTGGCATGGATGCTTGGGATCGGGCGCTTTGGCGGCATCGCCGGCTCGTTTCTGGTCGCGGAACTGACGCGGCGTCATTTCTCGTTCGGCGGGATCTTCGCGATGGTGGCGATTGCGGGGTTGATTGCGTGCGTGGCGCTGCTGCTCAAGCAGGCGGCGCGGCCGCATGGGGCGACGCCAGCGGCGTCGAACGCGGAGTCGTTTGGGCATTGATCCGCGTGCGCAAAAAAACGTCACGCGCCACTTACCGATAAACTACGCGGTTCTTTATTCGCGCGGTCGCCGCGGTGGCGCATGCCATCGCTTTCATACCGCGCTCATTTAATGACAGGATTCAGGTCATGAAACGCGTAGTCGTATCCGCCCTGCTGGCAGCGGCGTGCCTCGCCCAACCGGCGGCGCAGGCCGTCGCTCAAACGGTCAGCAACCAATGTTTCGCGCTCGGCGATATCGCCGGCCAGGTCGCGTCGTGGCGCTCGCACAAAAAGACCAAGGCGCAAGCGCTCGATCAGGCGGCCAGTTACTACAAGGATCCGTCCGACCGGCAAGCGGTTGACGCGATCATCGAAAAAATCTACGCGCCGAACGCACCGCATATGACGCCGGATCAGGCGAGCATGGTGTTCACCTCGGATTGCGCGAACCAGAACAAAGCGCAGGCGCCCGCGAAATAGCGCCTGCTATTCATACGGCTACGCGTTTGTGCAGGCGTTGCGACTAACGCTTGCGAAACGCGTCCAGCGAACTCCGCGCGTTGCCGTGGAAATCGAACAAGCACTTCTCTTCGGTTCATCTGTCACCCTCCGTTGATTGAACGGCGGCTCTTATGAAGGCCGCCGGCTCCAGATCGAAGCGCTTGAATCTCAATCGCCGACGGTTCGCCATGCACAGACGTCGCCGGTTTTTAGCTGCGCGTGGCCGAGTACAAAGTCCGCATGAGCCGGTGCGGGCGCTTGCGCGAGTTCAGGGCCGAAGTTGAACGCGAACGTCAGCTCGCCCCGCCGACGAATCCGCACGCCGTCAGGCAGCCGTTGCGTTGCGATACCAGCTTGCCGCGCCGCCTGTGCCAGCACCTCGCGATGCAACGCATGCGATAACCAGCCCGCGACGTAGCGCACGTTGCCGTGCGAGAGAATCGCCGGCCACTTGTCGTCGAATTGTGCTTCGATGCGGGTCTCGCCATTGGCGCGAACATGCTCGCGCCAATGCAGTGCTACGCCATCCGTATCGCCGATCGACAGCGCGGGCGTGAGCGTGGGACGCAGCGTTTCCACTTCCAGCACCTGAATCGGCAGCACGCGCTGCAACACGCCGGGCGGCAGGGTCGAAGGAATCGCGAACAGGTTCGTTTTCGAGCCGCTGCGCGGCCCGAAGACCCATTGCGCGGTACTACGTTCGATCTGATCGACCAGCGCGTCGTCAACCACCGCGAGGCTCGGTACGACCACCAGGCGATACGCCGAAAGATCCGCGTTGCGCGGCACGATATCGACGTCGAGTCCCAATTCACGCAGCGACTCGTAATAGTCGAACGCGAGCGTCTGGTAATCGAAGCTCTTGCCATGACGCTGAATCTCGAACATCCATTGCGTCTCGTAGTCGAACACCACGGCAACGGCCGCGCGCGCAGCCGCGCCGAGTGACGACAACGCCGGGCTCGCCGCAATTTCGCGCGCCGCCAGTTGCACTTCCAGGCCGCCCGGCGACAATTCGTCGTTCGGCAGATTGAGGCCCGAATGCATCTGCTCCTGCGCATACGGACACTGACGCCAGCGGAAATACGACACCAGTTCCGCGCCGTGCGCGAACGCCTCATACGCCCAGAGTCTGACCATGCCTTTCGCGGGCACGGGATTCCACGGCGCCCAGTTGACCGGTCCCGCCTGCTGCTCCATCACCCAGAAACGCCCACGTCCGATTGCCCGGTAGCGGTCGTGATCGAATGCCGACACATCGGGATGGGCGGTCCGCGCGTAGCGGGCCTTCTGCTCGTCGGGCAGTGCGATCGACTCCGTGCGGGCGATCGGATAGCTGTCCCACGCGGCAACGTCGAGCGCATCGCCTTCGGCAAAACGGTAGTGATCGAAGGTCGTGAAGAAACCCATGAAGTTGTGCAGCAGATCCGCGTCGGGCGCATGCTGCCGCAACACGTCGATCTGCTCGCAATGGAAGCTCGCTACTTCGTCGGACATGAAGCGGCGGAATTCGAGCAAATGGATCGGATTGGCGTCGGTGGGCGTGAGGTTCGGCAGGCCGATCGCGTCGAACGACGGATACTCCATGCTCCAGAACACATTGCCCCAGGCGTCGTTCAATGCGCCGACGGTGCCATAGCGCAGATGCAGCCAGCGATGAAAGCGCGCCAGCGCGGCGGCGGAATAACTCGGCACGGTATCGTGACAGCCGAGTTCGTTATCGGTTTGCCAGGCCACGATAGCAGCATGACGCCCATAGCGCGCCGCCATTGCGCTGACGATCCGCACGCATTCGCGCCGGTACGTGTCGCTTGAAATATCGTAATGACGGCGCGAGCCGAAGTTCCAGCGCGTGCCGTCGGCGCGCACCGGCAGCACGTCGGGATGCGCGTCGACCAGCCACTTCGGCGGCGACGCGGTCGGCGTGCCGAGCACCAGTTTCAGTCCCGCCGCGGCCAGCACGGCGACCGCTTCGTCGAGCCATTCCCACTCGAATTCGCCGGCGCGCGGTTCCATCCGGCTCCACGCGAATTCGGCGATCCGCACGTGCGTGATGCCGAGTTCGACCATCCGCTTTGCGTCGTCGGCCCATATCGAACGGGGCCATTGTTCCGGGTAATAGCAAACACCTAGTTGCATGAACGTATCTCGTGAGTAGTTGAAGACGGGCCGGCGTTCAGCCTTTGCTCGCGCCGAAGGTCAAGCCGGCGACAAAGTGCTTCTGCATCAGGAAGAACATCAGCACCGACGGCAACGCGGCCAATACCGAACCCGCGGCGACCAGATTCCAGGCCGTGGTCCATTGCCCCTTGAGGGCGGCGACGCCCACGGTGATCGGCGCGGCGTCGTCGCCTTGCGTAAGGCACAACGCCCAGAAGTAGTCGTTCCAGACGAACGTGAAGACCAGAATGCCGAGCGCGGCGAGCGCCGGCCGGATCAGCGGCAGCACGATGCGCCAGTAGATGGTCCATTCGCTCGCGCCTTCCACGCGCGCGGCCTCGATCATTTCGAAGGGCAACTGCTTGATGAAATTGCGCAGAAACAGCGTGCAAAAACCGGTCTGGAACGACACATGAAAAATCACCAGCGCCCACACGCTATTGAACAGGCCGACTTTCAACGCCATGTCGCGCACCGGAATCATCAGGATCTGGATCGGCACGAAATTACCCGCGACGAACGCGAACAACACCGCCGTATTGCCGGGAAAGCGATAGGTCGCGAGCGCAAAACCCGCCATGGAGGCCAGCACGATCGCGCCGAGTACCGAAGGCACGGTAATCAGCACGCTATTGGTGAAGTAATGCAGCATTGGCGTTTGTGTGAGCGCCGTGCCGTAGTTTTCGATCAACGCAAAATGTTTCGGCCAGCCCCAGTAATCGCCTTGCGACAATTCGTCGGACGAGCGGATCGACGTGACGAGCACGGCCAGCATGGGCAGCAGCCAGATCAGCAACGCAATCGGCAGCGACACTTTATAAAGCGTGCGATTGAGCGGTTTCCAGCGTTCGACGGGAAGCGGATACATGACACGAACCTCCTGAAAATCAGCGTTCTTCGCGCAGCATGCGGCGCAGATGGAACACGATATAGACGAGCATGATGGCGAACAGCACGACGGCAATCGCCGCGGAATAGCCTTCGCGGTAGTACTTGATCGCCTGGTCGTACATGTAATACGCGAGCACCGTGGAGCTGTCGAACGGGCCGCCGCCGCTCATCACCGCGATCAGGTCGAAGCTGCGCAGCGCGCCGATCACGGTCAGCACGACGGCCATGAAAGTGGCAGGCCGCAATTGCGGCAGGATCACGTGCCAGAGCAAACGCACGCCCTTCGCCCCTTCCATGCGCGCCGCCTCGACCACTTCCGGATTGATGCCGGTGAGACCGGTGAGATACAGCACCATGCAGAACGGCGTTTGCGGCCAGAGCGCGGCGAAGATGATGCCGAACGTCACCGTGTGCGGATCGCCGAGCACCGGAATGCCGTGGCCGACAATCAGACGCAGCAGGCCGAAACCCGGATCGTAGAACCAGCTAAATACGAGCCCCACCACCACGCCGGAGAGCACGAACGGCGCGAAGAACAGCGACTTCACGACCCGCATGCCGCGCATGTGCTGGTTCAGATACAACGCGAACAGCAGGCCGAGCGGCGGCGCGAGCAGGAACAGCGCGAGCCAGATCAGATTGTTTTTCAGCGCCGTATAGAACGTGTCGGACTGGAACAGTTCGATGTAGTTGTCCAGGCCCGCGAAGGTCTTCGGCGTCATGCCGTCCCAGTGATAAAAGCTGAGCGAAATGCTGCTGAAGATCGGATAAACCACGCACAGGCAAAACAACGCGCAACCCGGCAACAGGAAGAAAAACGCGGCGCGGTGCTGATGACGGCGCGTCGTCGAGACGTGACGGTGCTGCGCCGCGGGTAAGCGGCGCGCTGCGGATTGAGACATGGATCGGGCCTCGTCGAAGATCGAAGGCAAGCGCCGGCGGTTGCTACGCCGCCGGCGCTTAGGGACTTACTTCTGGTAGATGCGTTTGCGGGTCGCTTCGAGACGCACGAGCACGGCGTCGAGTTGCGACGGATCGCTGTAGAACTGCTGCATCGCTTTCATGCCTTCGTCGGCCATTTCCTTTTGCATGTCGCGGTCGTAGAACTGCGCGATGCCGCCCTTCGTGTTCGCGAGCGTCTGGAAGCCGACCTTCGAGATCGCGTCTTCCGGTTCAGCCGACTGACTGTTCGACGGCAGTTGACCCCAGCCCTTCGCGAGATCCGCGTTGATCTGCGGCTGTTCCATGAAGGCCAGCAGCTTGCGGGCGTCGGCCTTGTTCTTCGCCTTGGCCGGAATCAACAGCACGTTGACCGGACCGTCTTCGGCCATCGGCACGCTGGCGTCGATCACCGGGAAACGGAAGAAGCCGGTTTGCGGCTTGATCGACGGCGGAATGCTCGCGGAGAAGAACGTGCCCATCAGCATCATCGACGCCTTGCCGTTCACCAGAAACGGCGCGATCGAATCGAGGTCGTACGAGAGCGCATTGTCGATGAAGTAGTGATCGTCGATCAGCGTTTTCCACGCGGCGTAGACCTTCTTCACGCGCGCGTCGGTGTACGGAATTTCGCCCGCCATCAATTGCTGATGGAACGCGTTGCCGTTGATCCGCAGATCGAGGTAATCGAACCACGCGGCGAGTGTCCAGCTATCGCGCGCGGCCACCGCGATCGGCGCCACGCCGCTCGCTTTCAGCTTCTTGCAGGCGTCGAGAAACTCGTCCCAGGTTTTCGGCTCGCCCTTGATGCCGGCTTTGTCGAACAGATCCTTGCGATAGAAGAACCCGTACGCGTCGTAGCCGAGCGGCGCCGCGTACTGCTTGCCCTTATACGTGGACGCTTCCTTGACCGACGCGTATTGCTGCGACCAGCCGTTCTTCGTCCAGTCCGGCGACAGGTCTTCGAGCAGGCCACGCTGCGCGTAATAGGCCATCCGTTCGCCGTCGTGCCACGACACGACATCGGGCGGATCGGTGGCGAGCCAGCCGCCCATCTGCACCTTGTACGCTTCCTCGGTGATGTAGGTCACCTTGAGGTCGACGTCGGGATTCGCTTTCTTGAACTTGTCGAACGCGTCCTGCCAGGTCGACCGCTGGTTACCGCGCGCCGAGACGTTGACGTTGAGCGTGGCGGCGTCGGCTGTGGCGCAACAGAGTGTGCCGGCAACCAGAGCGGCTGCGATCGACAGTTGCGCAAGACGGCGAAGGCGTAAAGCAATCATCTTGTGTCTCCTTGACTACCTTGTTGGCTGACAGCCCGCGGCTGGCAGCGATGTAACCCGCTCTGTGGCGGAATCTGGTTCGGTAAGTGTCGTGCTTCGAATGCGCGTGCTTTCAGGCGGCGACTCGTTCGGATTCGAAGCGACTGCGCCGCAGAGCGACACCGTCCGCGTCGAACAGATGGCACGCGGCGGACGGCACGTGAATGCGAATGCGTTCACCCGAGCCGATCGGCGTGTCGCCCGCGGCCTTCGCGACAAGCGAGCCGCCCGCGTGATCCGCGTGAATATAGCTGTGCTCGCCGAGGCGTTCCGACAGCACGGTCATGCATTGGATCGATTGTTCGTCGCCGTCGAGGCACACATGCTCGGGCCGCACGCCGAGCGTGACCGGTTGGCCGCGCTGCAAACGCTGGCCGTCTACTTGCGCGATCAACGTCTCGCCGCTATGCGCGAGCGTGACGCTCACACGGCCCGGCTCGATCGACCCGACTACCGCGTCGATGAAATTCATTCGCGGCGAGCCGATGAAACCCGCCACGAAGCGCGACTTCGGATGGTGATACAACTCGAGCGGCGCGCCGCTTTGCGCGACGCTGCCGAAACGCTCCGCATCCGCGCCGGCGTGCAGCAACACAATGCGGTCGGCGAGCGTCATGGCCTCGACCTGATCGTGCGTCACATAGACCACGCTCGCATTGGCAAAGCGCTGATGCAAACGGGCGATTTCGACGCGCGTCTGACCCCGCAACGCGGCGTCGAGGTTAGACAACGGTTCGTCGAACAGGAACACGCCGGGTTCGCGCACAATCGCGCGGCCGATCGCAACGCGCTGACGTTGGCCGCCCGACAACGCTTTCGGATAGCGCTCCAGAAACGCGTCCAGTTGCAGAATGCGCGCGGCCTCCCGCACCTTGCTGTCGATCGCATCCTTCGGTTGCTTCGCGAGCTTCAGGCCGAACGCCATGTTGTCGAACACGGTCATGTGCGGAAACAGCGCGTAGCTCTGAAACACCATCGCCACGCCGCGTGCCGCAGAAGGCACGTCGTTCATCAGACGCCCGCCGATATGCAGTTCGCCTTCGCTCAAATCTTCGAGACCGGCGATCATTCTCAGCAAGGTCGACTTGCCGCAACCCGAAGGCCCGAGAAACACACAAAACTCATGCTGCGCGATGTCCAGATTCACGCGCCGAATCACCGGCGGATGCTCACCGTACGACTTCTGCACGTTCGTCAAACGAATTGCCGCCATGCTGCCCTCCGTGGATTTAACCGCTTAAATTTTTGTAAAAAATAAACGGCCAGACCTTGTGCGGCAGGCATTTAATCGCTTAAATTCGTGTTCGAGGGAAAAAGCCATGATGAGTGTCTCCGCTGTGTTTTTTGCAAAGTTATCAACGTCGCCCTCGGCCTGCAACATTTGAATCGCATTCCCTGAATTTGGGATAACAAGACTATGGTCACCCTGTCCGAAGTGGCGAAGCGCGCGCACGTTACCGCCGCCACCGTTTCCAACGTGCTGCGCAATCGCGACAAAGTCCGCCCGGAAACCGCCGAGCGCGTGCTGAAGGCGATTGCCGATCTCGGCTACCGGCCGAATCTGAACGCACGCGCGCTGGCCGAGGGACGCTCGTCGACGTTGGCGCTGATGCTGTCGAACATCTCGAACCCGTTCTACCCCGAGTTCGTGCTGGCCGCCGAACGCGCGGCGCGCAAAGCCGGCCACTTCCTGATGGTCTGCAATACCGACGACGACGCCGAAATCGGCCGCGCGTATCTGAACCAGATCGCGGGCACGCTCGCGGACGGCGTGCTCGTCATGAACACGGACATCACGATCAACGATCTCTGCGCGTCCGCCACGCACAACGCACCGATCCTGCTCGCCATGTGGGAACACCCGGAGGCGCCGCCCGCGCTGCCCTGCGTCGCGGTGGACTTCGCCCGCGCGGGCGAGCTGGCCGCGCGGCATCTGCTCGAACTGGGGCATCGCGATATCGGTCTGTTGATCGGCGACGGTTGCGGCGGTTTGCAGGACGCGCGGTCGAACGGCTTTCGTGCGGCGATGCGGGCGGCCAGTATCGAGGCCGACGCGGCCGCGGTGCTGCAGATTCGCGATTCGATCGACGCCGGTTACGCCGCCTGTATGCAGTTGATGTCGAACCGGCCGCAGCTCACCGCGATTTTCGCCACCAACGACCTGCTCGCGATCGGCGCGGCGCAGGCGCTGATCACGCTGGGCCGCGCGGTGCCGGCGGATGTATCGGTGATCGGCATCACCGACATTCAGCTCGCGCATCAGGTGCATCCTGCGCTGACCACGGTCGCGATCCAGACGGCGGCGATCGCGGAGTTGTCGATCGCGAGTTTGATCCGGCTGATCCAGACGCCGCACCAGCAACCGTCGATGGTGCTCGCGCCGCCGCCCGAACTGGTGGTGCGCGCATCGACCGGGCCACGGCGAACGCGCTGAGTTCGCGGCGGCCTGGTCGGCGGAGCGCCACACCACACCAGGCCACGTCAGGCCGATTCAGCAGAAAGTGCTGTCACGCTCCGAAAAAAACACGTGCTACGCCGTCAACGCCGTTATTGGCGACGTCATCCACGGCCGCGCGCGCGTAGCATCGAAGCATCGATCGAAGGTACGCGAGCGCGCTGCCGCATGCCTTGATCTCATCCAGGCAACCTCAAGGAGTCACCCCATGTCTCTCGCCTTGACGCGCGACGAACTGATCCGCACGCACAATCTGATCGACGGCCAATGGACGGATGCCGCCGACGGCGCGCGCTTCCCGGTCACCAATCCGGCCACCGGCGAGCGGATCGTCGAAGTCGCGAACAGCGGAGCCGCGGACGCGCGCGCCGCCACCGACGCCGCCGCCCGCGCCTTCCCCGCCTGGCGCGACAAGCTGCCGCGCGAGCGCGCCGAATTGCTGCGCCGCTGGCACGCGCTGATCGTCGCCAATACCGACGACCTCGCGAAACTGATGTCGATGGAGCAAGGCAAGCCGCTCGCCGAAAGCCGCGGCGAGGTCGCGTACGGCGCGTCGTACGTCGCGTGGTTCGCCGACGAAGCGACCCGCATCTACGGCGATCTGATTCCGCAGCAGCAACGCGGCAAGCGCATGAGCGCGGTGAAGGAGCCGCTCGGCGTGGTCGCGGCGATCACACCGTGGAATTTCCCGCTCGCGATGATCGCCCGCAAGATCGCGCCAGCGCTCGCGGCCGGTTGCACGGTAGTCGCCAAGCCCGCCGAAGATACGCCGCTCACCGCGCTCGCTCTTGCCGCGCTCGCTCAGGAAGCCGGTTTGCCGGACGGCGTGCTGAACATGCTGTCGGCGTCGCGCGAACAGGGCATTGCCGCGGTCGCCGACTGGCTCGCCGATGCGCGCGTTCGCAAGATCACGTTCACCGGCTCGACGCCGGTCGGTAAGCATCTGGCGCGGGAATCGGCCGGGACGTTGAAGAAGCTCTCGCTGGAATTGGGCGGCAACGCGCCCTTTATCGTGTTCGACGACGCCGATCTCGACGCCGCCGTCACCGGCCTGATGGCGTCGAAATTCCGCAATGGCGGGCAGACCTGCGTGTGTCCGAACCGCGTCTACGTGCAGGCGGGCGTTTACGAGCGTTTCGCCGATCTGCTCGCGACGCGCGTCGCGGCGCTGAAGGTTGCGCCCGCAACCGACCCGGACGCGCAGATCGGCCCGATGATCAACGCGCGCGCCATCGACAAGATCGCACGACACGTGGAAGACGCCGTGGAGCACGGCGCGAAAGTGCTGACGGGCGGCAAGCGCCTGACCGAACTCGGCCCGAACTACTACGCGCCGACCGTGCTGACCGGCGCGCAGGACAACATGATGGTGTGCTGCGAGGAGACCTTCGGCCCGGTGGCGCCGCTGTTCCGTTTCACCGACGAAGCCGAAGCGCTGCGTCTGGCCAACGACACGCCGTTCGGCCTCGCCGCCTACTTCTACACGCAGGACGTGCGACGTATCGACCGCGTGGCCAGCCAGTTGGAAGCGGGCGTGATCGGCATCAACGAAGGCGCCGTGTCCAGCGAAGCGGCGCCCTTCGGCGGCGTGAAGGAATCGGGCTACGGCCGCGAAGGATCGAAGTACGGACTCGACGACTACCTGTCGATCAAGTACCTGTGCCAGGGCGGCTTCGATCGATAAGCGGCCTGTTTCATCCGCGACGGTTGGGCGAACTTCGATCCGACGAAACGCGCCCGGCCGCCGCCGACCCGCTATCCTGTGCCTACCGGAGATCAGGTATCAGGACGAGCGTGATGAACCTTAGGGCCCTGCAGTGCTTTGTGATTCTTGCCGAGGAACTCAATTTCAGCCGCGCCGCCGAGCGCCTGCATATCGCGCAACCGGCGCTGAGCCAGCAGATCCGTTCGCTCGAAGAACGGCTTGGCACGCAACTGGTGGATCGGGCCAGGCGTCCGCTGGTGCTGACCGAGGCCGGCCATTATCTGTGTAGCGAAGCGCGGCAGATTCTCGGCTCGGTGGAACAGGTGACGCGCGCGGCGCAGGAAATCGGCGTGGGCCGGCGCGGCTGGCTCAGCGTCGGCTTCACGCGCTCGTCGATGTACAGCGTGTTGCCGCCCGCGCTCAAGGCGTTTCATCACGCGTATCCGCAGGTCGAACTGAAGCTCTTCGAGATGCTCACCGAAGAACAGACCGATGCGTTGCGCGATCTGCGCATTCATATCGGCATTGGCCGGCAGCCGGTTGCCGTGGAAGGCTGCACGTCGTATCCGCTAATGCGCGAACGCGTCATGGCCGCGCTCGAACCGAATCACCCTCTTGCGGCGCACCAGACCGTGCAGATCACGGAGCTCGCCGATACGCCGTTGATTCTGTATCCGAAGCACCAGAACGCGCAGTTCAAGCGCTCGGTGCTGTCGCTGTATCGCGATGCGGGCGTCACGCCGTTCGTTGCGCACGAGGCGTATGAAATTCAAACCGCCATCGCGCTGGTCGCCGCGGGACTCGGCGTTACGTTCATTGGCGAATCGGTGGCGCGGCATGGCCGCAACGACGTCGTGTTCGTTCATCTCGCGGGACCGGGTTCGTCGTATCGTTCGACCCTTGCCGCCACCTTCCGCACCGATGATGCATCGCCGCATCTGCGTGCGTTTCTCGACTGCCTGCCGCCACCGCTCGCCGACGCGGCACTATAAGCAAAAACCTATACAAGCATAAGTAAGCGGTCTTGGACGCCTGCTCCACGCGTTCTTATCATGGGCTCACACATGATAAAGAACGCAGCGGCAGCAATGACTGTCGCCACACGGAGACACGTCAATGCCCTCGATCGATGAAGCCGCAACCATGCGCAAAGTGTATGGGCGCCTGATGCCCCTGCTCTTCGCGATGATGTTCTTCAATTACCTCGACCGGATCAATATCGGTTTCGCCGCGCTCGACATGAACAAACAGCTGGGTTTCAGCCCGGCAGTGTTCGGCTTCGCCGGCAGTATCTTTTTCTTCGGCTACATGCTGCTGGAAGTGCCGAGCAATCTTCTGTTGCATCGCGTCGGCGCACGCCGCTGGATCGCCCGTATTCTGCTCACGTGGGGCGCGGTCGCGGTGGCCACCGCGTTCGTGTTCAACGATTCGAGCTTCTACGTGCTGCGCTTTCTGCTCGGCGTGATGGAAGCGGGCTTCCTGCCGGGCGTCGCGGTGTATCTGACCAAATGGTTTCCGGTGCGCTACCGGGCGCGCGCGGTGGGCGGCTACATTATCGCGGGCTCGTTTTCGGCGGTGCTGGGCGGTCCGATCTCCACCGCGTTGATGACCTACGCGAACGGCGTGCTCGGGTTGCAGGGCTGGCAATGGATGTTCATTCTCGAAGGCGTGCCCGCCATGCTGCTCGGCCTGGTGACGCTGCGCATCATGACCGAGCGCCCCGCCGACGCCAACTGGCTCTCCGCCGATGAAAAACGCTGGCTCGAAGCCACGCTCGCCACGGAACGCGAAGCGCTGGGCGGCAACACGCACTTTCCGCTGCTGCGTGTGGCCGGCGACATTCGCGTGTGGAGCCTTGCGTGTCTGTTCGGCTGCGCGCTGGTCGGCATTTACGGCCTGTTTCTGTGGCTGCCGCAGATCGTCAAAAGCCTCGGCCATCTGAGCAATCTCGAAGTCGGTTTTCTTTCGGCCGCACCACCCTTGCTCGGCGTGTTGGGCACCGTCCTGATCAGCCGCAGTTCGGACCGCACCGGCGACCGCAAGAAACACCTCGCGTTCGTCTACGGCATGAGCGCGCTGGCTATTGCCGGTAGCGCGTATGCGCCGAGTCCGGTGATTGCTTATGCGCTGCTGTGCGTGACCGGCCTGTTCATCTATGCAGGCAACCCGCTGTTCTGGAGCCTGGCCTCGTCGTTCAGAACCGGCGCGGCGGGCGCGGCGACCATCGCGCTGATCAACACGATCGCGCAGTTCGGCGGGCTGGTCGGTCCGTGGAGTATTGGACTCGTGCGCAACGCGACCGGCAATTTCAAGCTGGCGCTGCTGACCATCGCGGCGTTCCTGATCGTTGCGACGATCATCGCGCTAGTGATGCGCGTGACGCCGGCCGAAGACGAGTCCGCCTCGCTCGCTCATGGCGATGCCGCGCCACGAACCTGAGGACCGCGCGCGCCGGATCAGCTCATTGAATCCGGCACGCGCAGGCACACGCACGAGCACAACTGAAGGGTATTGCACACCATGATCATCGATTGCCACGGTCACTACACGACCGCGCCTCCCCAGCACGAAGCCTGGCGCGCGCAGCAGATCGCCGCGCTGAAAGATGGCGGCACGCCGCCTCCCCGCCCCGCGATTGGCGACGACGAGATTCGCGACAGCATCGAAAACGGTCAACTGCGAATTCAGCGCGAACGCGGCACCGATCTGACGATTTTCTCGCCGCGCGCGGCCGGCATGGGTCATCACCTCGCCTCCGCCGAAGCCAACGCGGTGTGGTCCAGTGAGTCCAACGACCTCGTGCACCGCGTATGCGGCCTGTTTCCGCGCAACTTCGTCGGCGTGTGTCAGTTGCCGCAGGCGCCGGGCGTGCCGCCCGCCAACTGCATCGCCGAATTGCGGCGCTGTGTCGAAGAGCTTGGGTTTATCGGCTGCAATCTGAATCCCGATCCGTCCGGCGGACATTGGTCCGGTTTGCCGATCACCGATCGAAGCTGGTATCCGCTCTACGAAGCCATGGTCGAACTCGACGTGCCGGCCATGATTCACGTGTCGTCGTCGTGCAATGCGAATTTTCACGCCACCGGCGCGCATTACATCAACGGCGATACCTCGGCGTTCATGCAGTTGCTGCAAGGCGATCTGTTCGCCGACTTCCCCACGCTGCGTCTGATCATTCCGCACGGCGGCGGCGCGGTGCCGTATCACTGGGGACGCTATCGCGGCCTCGCGCAAGACATGAAACGTCCGCTGCTCAGCGAGTATCTGCTGAACAACGTGTTCTTCGACACCTGCGTCTATCACCAGCCCGGCGCCGAATTGCTCGCCAGGGTGATTCCGGTGGAGAACATTCTGTTCGCGTCGGAAACGATCGGCGCGGTACAGGGTATCGATCCCGAAACCGGCCACTACTACGACGACACGCGCCGCTATATCGATGCGATCGACTGGTTGAGCGCAGCGGACCGGCAATGTATCTACGAAGACAACGCACGCAGTGTGTATCCGCGTCTGTCGCGGCAACTCGATCGTCAATTCGCCACACAAGGGGCAACGGTATGAATCCAATCGGCTGGCGCGAATACGAGTCCGCGCCTCAGGCCCACGCGGCCACACTCGACGCATTGCGGGAACTGGCGGTGTCGCTGCTCAGCGACAACATGGCGCGCTCGAGCGGCATGGTCGGCTTGCGTCCGTACCATCAACCACGACCGATGGCCGGCACCGCGGTCACGGTCCATACGCGGCCGGGCGACAACCTGGCGATTCATCGCGCGTTCGATTTTTGCCGGCCCGGCGACGTGCTGGTGATCGACGGCGCCGGCGACCTCACGCAGGCGCTGATGGGCGAAATCATGGCGAGCTACGCGGAAAGTCTCGGCGTGCAAGGCCTCGTGATCGACGGCGCGATCCGCGACGTCGGCGCGCTGCGGCTGCGCGATTTTCCGGTGTACGCGCGGGGCGTCACGCATCGTGGTCCGTACAAGAATGGGCCCGGCGAGATCAACGTGCCGGTGACGGTTGGCGGCATGGCGGTGCATCCGGGCGACATTATCGTCGGCGATGAAGACGGCCTTTTAGCGATCGCGCCCGCCGATGTCGAAGCCGTCATCGAAGGTGCGCGCCGCCAGCACGCGAAGGAAACGGCGTCGCTCAAAGCCATCGCCGAAGGACGCTTCGACCGCTCGTGGGTCGTGCCGCAACGGGAACGGATGATGAACAACTGACTTTCCCTGCGGCGCGAGCGCGGGCATGACAGCGGCGGTAGAGCGCGCGGCTTCATGTTCCGCGCTCGCACGCGTCTTCCCACAACCCTGCAGGAATCATCTCCGTTATGGCGGACTATCTGAACGCGGCGACGCTGCTCGACCTCGCGCGTGAAGCGGAAGCGCGCGTTGCCGCGCCTTGCTCATGCACGAAAACGCCGCTCGAAGGCTGGCAATCGCAGCCGTTGTCGATCGACGAAACGCAGTTCGAAGAAATCGGCACGCTGATGCCGGAGGACGATCCGGAGCCGACCTTCAGCGAATATCTGCCGGGCAAAGCGGACTACTGGTCGCCCTCCGCGCCGATTGCACCGCGTTACTTTCCGTATAACCGTTGTGCGGTGTGGCAATGCTCGCTGTGCAGCCGCGTTTATTTGCGTTACACCGAAGGCGGTGGGTATTTTGTCGATCGGCGGATGCGCTTGTTGCAGGCGGCGTTGATCGAGGACGTGCCGCTACCGGCGTGAGTTTTTTAGGGCATGCGGTGCGGAGCGGCGCGCTCCAAAACGCCCCACGCGTCCGCAAAAAACTAATGCCCCGGCTTCAGCGCCGCGTATTTCCCCGGCGTGATCCCATACGCTCGCTTGAACAGCCGATTCAAATGGCTCTGGTCGTAAAACCCAACGGCCGCAGCCGCGCTCGCTGCATTGTGCCCCGTCGCGAGCAGTCGTTTTGCGGCCAGCAGCCGCACTTGCGTCGCATAAGCGTGCGGCGGCAAACCGAACTCCTTGCAGAACGCACGCGTCAGGTAGTAGCGGCTCAAACCCACCAGCTCCGCGAGTTCATCGACTGAGATGTCGCGCTCGTAGTTGGCCTCGAGATACTCACGCACTTGCGCCATCTTGTGCGCTTCACGGCGCGCCTCGCCGTAGGTCTGCGCGGATTCGCCATATCGGCCGACCAGCATGCCCATCGCGCCCCACCAGTTCGCCTGACGCTCCAGCAGCGACACTGCGCGCTGTTCGTCGAGGCTCGCATGCGCTTTCACCAGCAGACCCGCCAGATGCCGGTCCTGATAGAGCCCCGGCGGAATCAGCAGCGGACTGTCGGCGCGCGATTCCGGCGAGAACACGGCGCTCAGCGCGCCCAGCCCTTCCATGTCGAGATAAATGGCCCGGTAAATCCATTCGCGGCCTTCCCACACTTCGCCGCTGTGATACTCGCCGGGTCCGAACACCAGCACGCTGCCGGGTCCGGCGACGTCGCTGCCCGCGCGCGTATGGCATTGCCCCGCGCCGCTCTCCGTCATGACGATGACGAGCTCGTCGTGCAGATGCCGGTCGAACTTGTGATCGCCGTAACGGGCGGTCGCGAGACACGCGCCGTCGAGCGCGCCATCGCGCCAGCAGACCACTTCCGGTTCGCTTTTATCCGACGTTTGCATGACGGGTCCTGTGGGTGTTCATCCAACCAGCTCGATTCTGACACGGCGATTGCGGCGGCCTTTGTTTTCGATCTTGCCGATGCGGATCTGACGCGATTGAGCGGTGTTGCCCAGATGCGTGCCGCCGCAAGCCTGCCGGTCCAGATCGCCGATCTCGACGATCCGCACGCGGCCGTCCGAGGTGGGCGGCGGCGCGACCGACAAGCTGCGAATCAAGCCTTCGGTCGACTGCGCTTCGGCTGTACTGACGTAATAGATGCGCACATCCATCGCACGGCGGATCACGTCGTTGACGGGCTCTTCGAGCGCGCGCAGCGCGTCGTTGTCCGCGTCGGGCAGATCGAAGTCCATGCGCGCCGTGCCGTCGGCATTGATCTGCGCGCCGGTCACGAGCGCGCCGGCGAAACGCTGGTACACCAGCGCGTTGAGAATATGTGTACCGGTATGCAGTTGCGCGACGGTGGCGCGGCGCGCGGCGTCGATGGCGACATGCACGTCGCCGCTCAATTCGAGCGGTTCGTCGAGCAAATGCCACAGCAGACCGCCTTCCGCCGCGACGCCGGTAATGCGCGCGGCGCCGTGCGCGTGTGTCAGCGTGGCCGCGTCTGAGACCTGGCCGCCGCCGCCCGGATGCAGCGCGGAACGTCCCAGCACGACCGCGCCGGGTCGCGCGGCGATTACCGTCGTGTCGAATTCCAGCAGGTCCGGCTGTTCATGGCAAAGGTAGTGCGCCACGGTGAGGTTCCCGTATGAGATGACGAATATGGCCAAGCATACTGAGGCTCAGGGGTGGGTGTCTTGGTTAAAAATGCTCTGCTTGCGGCACGCCGGCTCGGTCAACTCACCGGCATACCACCTGTCCACACACCCACTCACCGCTCCAGCTCCGCAAACAACCAGTCCTGAAAGCTGCGCAGCTTCGGCAAGTCGACACGCGACTTCAACAGATTCAGCGTGTAACCCCGCACCTCCAGTCCTTCCAACCCGAACGGCGCAACCAGCCGCCCCGTTTCCAGTTCGCGTTGCGCGAGCAGCAGGCTTTCGAGGCACACGCCGAGCCCATCGACAGCGGCGCTCAACGCCATGAACGAGCGATCGAAACGCGGCCCACGCCCAATATCGACCCGCGTCTTTCGATGCAAGCGCATCCAGTCACGCCAGCTCACCAGACAGCCTTCGCTATGAACGAGAGGATGGTGCTGCAGATCCGCGACGCCCAGCAGCGGATAGTCGCCGCTCATCAGCGCGGGCGAACAGAGCGGCACGATCGTCTCCGGCGGTAATTCGAGCACCAGCGTGCCGGCGGGTTGCAGCTTGCGCGGCCCATAGCGGATGTCGATATCGACCGCGCCTGAAATCAGATCCGCCGCTTCCGACGATGCATTCAGGCGCACGTCGATATCCGGATGCGTCGCGCTGAATCGCGCGATACGCGGCATCAGCCATTGCGTCGCGAAGCTCGGCGTGCAGTGAATCGTCAGGATGTCGCTTTTCGCCACGCGGCCGATCTCGCGCGTGGCCGCGTCGATCCGCCCGAACGCCGACGTGATTTCCTCAGCGTATTGCCGCCCCGAGTCGGTCAGCAGCACCGTCCGATGCAGCCGATGGAACAGACGAATGCTCAATTGCTCTTCGAGCAGCTTGATTTGATGACTGATCGCGGACGGCGTCACGAACAGTTCTTCTGCTGCGAGCGCAAACGACGAAAGCCGCGCGGCGGCTTCGAACGCTTGTATCGACTTGAGCGTGACGCGATTGTGCATGGCAGCACCCACGTGAATTCAATTCATCTATTGGCCATCTTAATTCGTTTGAGCGCAAGCGGGCGCGAGATTACGCTTGAATCACTGGCCGCGGTGTCGATGCGGACCACAAAAAACCAAGGAGACGCCCAGTGAATCCCAGCGAAACCGCCCCCTACGCAGAACTCGCGGAGCACGCGTACCAGATCCGCCGCAACGCGCTGCGAATGGGCGAAGTGCAAGGCCAGGGCTATATCGGCCAGGCGCTCGACATCGCCGACGTGCTGGCGGTCGCCTACTTCCGCGCGCTGCGTTATCGCGCCGACGATCCCGACTGGGAAGGCCGCGACCGCTTCCTCCTATCCAACGGTCATTACGCGATCGCGCTCTACGCCGCGCTGATCGAGGCCGGCATCATCGCTGATGAAGAACTGGAGACCTACGGCAGCGACGACAGCCGTCTGCCGATGTCAGGCATGGCCAGCTACACGCCCGGCATGGAGATGTCCGGCGGCTCGCTCGGCCACGGTCTGACGATCGCGGTGGGCCGCTGCCTCGGCCTGAAGCGCAAGCAATCGGACGCCTTCGTCTACACGCTGTTCTCCGACGGCGAACTCGACGAAGGCGCGGTCTGGGAAGGCCTGATGTCCGCCGCGCACTGGCAACTGGACAACCTGATCGCCATGGTCGACGTGAACAACCAGCAGGCCGACGGGCCGTCGTCGAACGTGATGGCGTTCGAGCCGCTGGTCGACAAGCTGCAGGCGTTCGGCTGGTTCGTGCAGCGCGTGGACGGCAACGATCTCGCCGCCGTGGTCGCCGCCTTCGACGCGGCGCGCGCGCACCCTGAAGCACAGCCGCGCATTATCGTCTGCGATACGCGCATGGGCTGTGGCGTGCCGTTCCTCGAAGCCCGCGAGAAAAACCACTTTATCCGCGTCGATGCGCACGAGTGGCAACTCGCGCTGCAGGCGCTGGAAGCAGGGAGAAACGTATGAGCGCCGCCGCCCCGAAAGCGCGTTTGAAAACCTCGGCGATGATCGCCTCCATTGCCGGCGAAGGCCAGATCACGCGTTCGGCACCGTTCGGTCACGCGCTGGTCGAACTGGCGCGCAACCGGCCCGAGGTGGTCGGCATGACCGCCGATCTCGGCAAATACACCGACCTGCATCTGTTCGCGAAGGCATACCCCGAACGCTTCTATCAGATGGGCATGGCCGAGCAACTGCTGATGGGCGCCGCGGCCGGCATGGCGCACGAAGGCGCACAGCCGTTCGTCACGACCTACGCGGTGTTCGCCGCGCGCCGTGCGTACGACTTCATCCACCAGGCCATTGCCGAAGACAATCTCGACGTCAAGCTAGTCTGCGCACTGCCGGGCCTGACGACCGGTTACGGCCCGAGCCACCAGGCGGCCGAAGACCTCGCGCTGTTCCGCGCCATGCCGAACCTCACGGTGATCGATCCGTGCGACGCGCTGGAAATCGAACAGATGGTGCCGGCCATTGCCGATCATCGCGGCCCGGTCTACGCGCGCTTATTGCGCGGCAACGTGCCCGTCGTGCTCGACGAATACGGCTACCGGTTCGAACTCGGCAAAGCGAAGCTGCTGCACGACGGCGCCGAGGTGCTGATCGTCTCGTCCGGAATCATGACGATGCGCGCGCTCGAAACCGCCAAAGAACTCGCCGCCGACCGCATCGACGTGGGCGTGCTGCATGTGCCGACCATCAAGCCGCTCGACTCCGTCACGCTGCTGCGCGAAGCGCGCCGGCCGGGCCGGCTGGTGGTCGTCGCGGAGAACCATACGGTGATCGGCGGGCTCGGCGAAGCGGTGGCCAATGTGCTGCTGACCAACGGCGTCACCCCGCCGTTCCGCCAGATCGGTCTGCCCGACGCGTTTCTCGACGCAGGCGCGCTGCCCACGCTGCACGACCGCTACGGTATTTCCACCAACGCCATGTGCGACACGATCAAAGGCTGGCTGCGCTGAGCCGCTTTGAAAACCGGCAAGCGTCGTCACCGCGTCGTCACCGCGTAGTTACCAATAGCCAGCAACGTAGCAATCCATAAGCATTCCATTCAGGAGATCCGCATCATGTCCGAATCACGTCTTCTCGACGGCAAAGTTGCTGTTATTTCCGGCGGAGCGTCGCCGCGCGGTATCGGCATGGCGACCGCTCGCATGTTCGCGGCGCACGGCGCGCGCGTCGCAATTTTCGATCTCGACGAAAACGCCGCGGTGGAAGCCGCCGCGTCGATCGGCAGCGCGCATCGCGGCTATCCGTGCAACGTCACCGATCGCGGCGCGTGTCAGGCCGCCGTCGAACGCACCGTTGCCGACTTCGGCGCGATCGACGTACTGATCAACAACGCCGGGATTACCCAGGCCGCCAAGTTGCTCGATATCGACGCGGAAGGTTGGGACCGCATTCTCGACGTCAATCTGCGCGGCGTGCTGTACCTGTCGCAAGCGGTCGTGCCGCAAATGAAGAAGCAGAAGAGCGGCTCGATCGGCTGCATGTCGTCGGTGTCGGCGCAACGCGGCGGCGGCATTCTCGGCGGCCCGCACTATTCGGCGGCCAAGGCGGGCGTCCTCGGTCTCGCCAAGGCGATGGCGCGGGAGCTCGGCATCGACGGTATTCGGGTGAACTGCGTGACGCCGGGTCTGATTCAAACCGACATCAACGCCGGCAAGATCAGCGACGACAAACGCGGCGAGATTCTCGCCGGTATTCCGCTGAATCGCCTGGGCGTGCCCGACGACGTGGCCGGCGCGTTCCTGTTTCTCGCGTCGCCGTTGTCGTCGTATATCACGGGCGCGGTGATCGACGTGAACGGCGGGATGCTGATTCACGGCTGATTCACAGCTAACGCACAGCCGATTTACGTTGCACAAGCAATAGACAAGACAGGCGCGGCGAGCCCTACGTGCAGCCACCGCGCCTCGAAAGCAGAAAACCATAACGACGCGCGATCCGGAATTGGAGGAAGACACCATGACTACCCGTTCGAAAGCCCAACAGGGCATCAGTCGCCGCACCTTTCTGAAGGCCGGCGCGACCTTGACCGCCGCCGCGCCGTTATGGAGCGTGTCGCGCCGCGCGCTGGCCGCGCCCGAGTTCTCCTACAAGCTCGCCACCGGCCAGGACCCGACGCATCCAGTCAACATCCGCGCGCAGGAAGCGATCAATCACATTCGCGACGCGACCAATGGGCGCCTCGATATCAAGCTGTTTCCGCAGAATCAGCTGGGCTCCGACACCGACCTGCTCTCGCAGGTGCGCAACGGCGGCGTGGAGTTCTTCAACCAGGCCTCGTCGATTCTGGCGACGCTCACGCCAGCCGCCGGCATCGTCAATACCGGTTTCGCGTTCAAGGATTACGACGCGGTCTGGAAAGCGATGGACGGCGACCTCGGCAATTACATCCGCACGCAGATCACCAAGTCCGGCATCGTATCGGTCAGCAAGGTGTGGGACAACGGCTTCCGGCAGATCAGTTCATCCACTCGCGCGTTGCGCGCGCCCGCCGATCTGAAGGGCTTCAAGATTCGCGTGCCGCAGGCGCCGATGCTGACCTCGCTGTTCAAGGCGCTCGACGCGGGACCGGCGCCGATCAACTTCAACGAACTGTATTCGGCGCTACAGACGGGCGTGGTGGAAGGCCAGGAGAATCCGCTGCCGATCATCGCCACCGCCAAGCTGTACGAGGTGCAGAAGTACATCAGCCTGACCTCGCACGTGTGGGACGGTTACTGGATTCTCGGCAATCGCGCCGCGTGGGAACGACTGCCGGCCGACATCCGCGCGATCGTCACGCGCGAGTTCGAAAAGGCCGCGATGCTGCAACGCGCGGATATCGCGAAACTCAGCAACTCGTTGCGCGACGATCTGAAGTCGAAGGGCATTACCTTCATCGACGTGGATCGTGAATCGTTCCGCGTCGCGCTGGCCAAGACGAGCTTCTACCACGACTGGAAGGGCAAATACGGCGACGAAGCCTGGGGTCTGCTGGAGAAGTCCGTCGGAAAACTGGGGTAATGCGATGACCACGATCTTCTATTCGCACGACGCGCAGCACCGCTTCGCCTGCGCGCTCGATTCCGCGCTCGGGCATCTGGTGGAGATTCCCGCCGCGTTGCTGGTGCTGGCGGAAATCGGCGTACTGCTGGCCGGCGTGACGAGCCGCTACGTGCTGCATGCGCCGCTCGTCTGGTCCGACGAACTCGCGTCGATGCTGTTCCTGTGGCTCGCCATGCTCGGCGCCGTGATCGCGTTGCGGCGCGGCGAGCATATGCGGATGACGGCGCTGGTCGGCATGGCGTCGCCGGGCGTGCGGGCGTTTCTCGACGTGGTGGCGATCGCCGCGCCGATCGCGTTTCTGGCGATGGTGGTCGGCCCCGCGATCAGCTTCGCGCAGGACGAGTCGTTCATCACCACGCCCGCGCTCGAACTGTCGAATTCGTGGCGCGCGGCCGCGTTGCCGATCGGCTCGGCACTGATGCTGCTGGTCGCCGTGGTGCGGCTCGCGCGCATGGGTAACTGGCGGCTGATTCTGGCCGCGCTGGCCACCGTCGGCGCACTGGTCGGCGTCTTCGTTCTGCTCGGACCGATGTTGCGCGACCTCGGCAATCTCAACCTGCTGATCTTCTTCGTCGGGCTGGTCGCGCTCGGCGTGTTGAGCGGCGTGCCGATCGCGTTCTCGTTCGGGCTCGCCACCTTCGGCTACCTCGCGCTCACCACCAACACGCCGATGCCGGTGGTGGTCGGCCGGATGGACGAAGGCATGTCGCATCTGATTCTGCTTTCCGTGCCGCTGTTCGTGTTTCTCGGCCAGTTGATCGAGATGACCGGCATGGCCGCCGCGATGATCGCGTTTCTCGCCAGCCTGCTCGGCCATGTGCGCGGCGGTTTGTCGTATGTGCTGGTCGGCGCGATGTATCTGGTGTCCGGGATCTCGGGGTCGAAAGCCGCCGACATGGCCGCCGTCGCGCCAGTGCTGTTTCCTGAGATGAAAGCGCGCGGCGCGAAACCCGGCGATCTGGTCGCGCTGCTCGCCGCGACCGGCGCGCAGACCGAGACGATTCCGCCGAGCCTCGTGCTGATCACGCTCGGTTCGGTAACGGGTGTGTCGATCTCGGCGCTGTTCACGGGCGGCATGCTGCCTGGCATCGTGCTGGCGTTCACGTTGTGCCTCGTCGTGCAGTGGCGTTACCGGCGCGAGGATATGTCCGGCGTGAAGCGGGCGACGCGCGGCGAGATTCTGCGCAAGCTCGTGATCGCGTTCCCGGCGCTTGCATTGCCGTTCGTGATTCGCGCGGCCGTTGTCGAAGGCATCGCGACGGCAACCGAAGTGTCCACCATCGGCATTGCATATGCGGTGCTGGCGGGTCTGCTGATCTATCGCCGCTTCGAATGGAAACGGCTCAAACCGATGCTGATCGATACCGCGTCGCTGTCCGGCGCGATCCTGCTGATCATCGGCGCGGCCACCGCCATGGCGTGGGCGCTGACCCAGTCCGGCTTCTCGGGCCAGCTCGCGCAAACGCTCGGCGCGTTGCCCGGCGGCGCGGCAATGTTCATGGCGGCGTCGATCTGCGTGTTCGTGATTCTCGGCAGCGTGCTCGAAGGGATTCCGGCCATCGTGCTGTTCGGCCCGCTGATGTTCCCGATCGCGCGCGCCATGCACATTCACGACGTGCACTACGCGATGGTCGTGATTCTGTCGATGGGTGTGGGCCTGTTCGCGCCGCCGTTCGGCGTGGGTTATTACTCGGCTTGCGCCGTGAGCCGTATTCATCCGGACGAAGGCATGAAGCCGATTCTGGGTTATATCGCCGCGTTGATGGTCGGGCTGATCGTGGTGGCCGCGGTGCCGTGGATTTCGATCGGGTTTCTGCATTGAGCCACTGATGCGCGAGGTTGCGTCGGGTTGCCATGAGCACGACGCAACCTGGTCTCGCGCGACCTTGTTTCTTGTTTCGCCCGCTCCACTGGCTTCGCCCTTCACCACTGAATCATTCCGTTTGTTCCAATCTGTCAGATTGCCGCCGCCCGCTTCGCGGGCTGGCGTAGAGGAGCCTGTTGCCATGTCCACCACCGAAGCCCAGCCTGCAGTGATTAACGCTTCGCCCGCTTCCATTGCGCCTTCGGCATCCGCAACGCCTGCGGCTTCGACGCTCGCGCAAGCGAACGCGCAGACGCAAGCACAGCCCACGTTGCCGCTCGCCGACGCGATCCGCTTCCTCTCCATCGACTCAATCCTGCGCGCCGGCGAAGGCCATCAAGGCGTGCCGCTCGGCATGGCCGAAATCGCCACCGCACTATTTACTCGACACCTCAAATTCAATCCCGCCGATCCCACCTGGCCCGACCGCGACCGCTTCGTGCTATCCAACGGACACGGCTCGCTGCTGCTTTACGCGCTGCTCTATCTGACCGGCTATAGCGCGATTAGCCTGGCGCAGCTTCAATCGTTCCGCGAACTCGGCTCGCATTGCGCGGGCCACCCGGAATACGAACCGGCGCACGGCATTGAAGCCACCACCGGCCCGCTCGGCCAGGGCATTGCCAACGCGTTCGGTATGGCGATCGCCGAAGCGTATCTCGCGGCGAAATTCGGCAGCGATCTGGTCGATCACACCACGTACGCGTTTGTCGGCGACGGCTGTTTGCAGGAAGGCATCGGTCAGGAAATGATTTCGCTGGCCGGGCATCTGCAACTGGGCAAACTGATTCTCTGCTGGGACGACAACCAGATCACCGACGACGGCAGCACCTCGCTGTCGATCAGCGAAGACGTCTGCGCGCGCTTTCGCGTCGGCGGCTGGCAGGTGATCGAAGTGGATGGGCACGATCTCGAAGCGGTGTCGGCGGCGTTGACGATCGCGCGCGCGGACCCGCGGCCTTCGATGATCGCGTGCAAGACCGTGATCGGACGCGGCATTGCGCGCTTGCAGGGGCAGCGCGGCGGCCACAGCGGCAAGCTGTTCCAGGCGGACGCCGACACAGCACGCGAACAACTCGGCTGGCCGCATGCACCGTTCGAGGTGCCCACGGAAATTCTGGACGCGTGGCGCGCGGCCGGGCATCGCAACGACGCGCAACATCGCGCATGGCAGGCGCGCGTCGCCGCGTTGCCGGAGGCGCAGCGCGCCGAGTTCAAGCGGGTGCAGTCCGGTCATCTGCCGCAAGGCTGGCGCGACGTGCTCGACGACTATCGCAAGCGCGCCGTGGAGCGCGGCGAAGCGCAACCCGGCATCGCCGTATCCGGTGAAATCAGCGACCTGCTCGCGCCGTTGCTGCCGGAACGCATGGTCGGTTGCGCCGATCTCGAAGCGCCCACCGGACACAAGCGCCAATTGCACGCGTTCACCGCTGCGGACCGCAGCGGCGCCTACGTTCACTGCGGCGTGCGCGAACATCTGATGGGCGCGATGGCCAACGGTATGGCGGCGCACGGCGGCGTGATCGCGACCAGCGTCACGTATCTGGCGTTCTCCGACTATCAACGGCCGGCCATGCGGATGGCCGCGTTAATGGGCTTGCCGGTGCATTTCGTGTTCAGCCACGACTCGATCGGCGTCGGCAAAAACGGGCCGACGCATCAGCCCGTCGAAATCCTCGCGTCGCTGCGCGCGATGCCGAACATGCGCGTGCTGCGTCCCGCCGACGCCGTGGAAGCCGCCGAATGCTGGGCGCTCGCACTGGAACACCGGCATGGTCCGAGCACGCTGGTGTTTGCGCGCCAGGCGCTGCCGCTGGTGCGCCGCGAACACAGTATCGAGTCGTTGTCGAAGCGCGGCGCTTACGTGCTCGCCGAAGCGAGCGACGCACCGCGCGCCGTCACCCTGCTCGCCACGGGTTCCGAAGTGGCGCTCGCGCTGCAGGCGCGCCGCCGCTTGCAGGACGAAGGCATCGCGACGGCAGTGGTATCCATGCCCTGCTGGGAGATCTTCGACGAACAGGATGCCGCCTACCGTTCAGCGGTGCTCGGCGCGGGCACCGTGCGCGTGGGCATCGAAGCGGCCTTGCGTTTCGGCTGGGACCGCTATCTCGGCGAGCGGGGTGGGTTCGTGGGTATGACGGGATTCGGCGCGTCGGCGGCGGCGGAAACGCTGTATGAACACTTCGGCATCACCGCGGAATATATCGTCGCTGAAGCGAAGCGGCACCTGTAAATCATCGGGGACATGACCATGCATAAAATCGTTTTTCTCGACCGCACGACGTTGGCGCCGCAAATCGTGTTGCGCGAGCCGCGCTTCGATCATCAACTGATCGAGCACGATCGCACCGCGCCGGATCAGGTGCTCAAGCGCCTGGCCGGGGCGTCGATTGCGATTACCAACAAGGTCGCGTTAACCGACGACCTGCTCGCGCAGTTGCCCGACCTGAAGCTCGTCGCGGTGGCCGCGACCGGCACGGACTGCGTCGACAAAGCGGCGTGCGAACGACTCGGCATCGCGGTCAGCAATATTCGCGGCTATGCGATCAACACGGTGCCCGAGCACACCTTCGCGTTGATCCTCGCGCTGCGGCGCAATCTGATCGCCTATCGCGAGGACGTACTCGCCGGTGAGTGGCAGAAGTCCGGGCAATTCTGTTTCTTCACACACGCGATTCACGATCTGGCCGGCGCGCGGCTCGGCATCATCGGCGAAGGGGTATTGGGGCAGCGCGTCGCGGAAATCGGCAAGGCGTTCGGCATGCAGCCGATGTTCGCCGCGCACAAAGGCCGCGAAGGGCTCGGCCCGTTGTACACGCCATGGGACGAAGTGCTGGCGACCAGCGACATCATCACCGTACACAGTCCGCTCACGCCGCACACGCGCAACATGCTGGCCATGCCCGAGTTTCGCGCGATGCAGCGGCGGCCGCTGCTGATCAACACGGCGCGCGGCGGACTCGTCGATGAACACGCGCTGGTGCAGGCGCTCGATGAAGGGCTGATCAGCGGCGCGGGATTCGATGTGACGGCGGGTGAGCCGCCGGACGACGACAACCCGCTGCTGCGCGCCGCCGGTCGGCCGAATGTGATTCTGACGCCGCATGTGGCGTGGGCGTCGGATGAGGCGCAGCAGCGGCTGGCCGATCAGTTGATGGATAACATCGAGAACTTTGTCGATGGGACGCCGAGTAATCTGGTGCGGGGGAGTTATTGAACGGGGACGAAGACGGACGCGGTGCGTCGCCCATGCGCTGCTGTCCTGATCCGCTCACAGCAAGCGGAAAATCACCGGCAACAGCACCGCCGACGCACAGCCCATCAGCACCATGCCGAGCGTGGCGAAGGCCACGGCTTCCGAGCCGAACTCGAGCGCACGCGTAATACCGAAGGTGTGTGACGTCAAACCCAGCGTGAAGCCCTTCACCGCCGGATCGTCGATACGAAGCGTCTTGAGCAGGAACGGCGTCAACGTCACACCAACCAGCCCCGTGACGAACACGCCGAGAATCGTCAGCGGCACGGACCCGCCGATTTTGCCCGCCACCGATAAAGCAATCGGCGTGGTCAGCGATTTGGTGCTGAGCGCCCGCTCCATCAGCGGACTCAACCCGAAGCCGCGCCCGAGCAGCAACGCGCTGCCCGTCACCGTCACGCCGCCGAGCAGGGTCGCGAGCGCAATCCGCCACAGCGCCCCTCGCGCCTTGTGGACGTTCTCGTAAAGCGGCACGGCCAGCGCGACCACGGCTGGCCCGAGCAGGTCGTGCAACGGCGCGGTGGCCTCGAAATACCGGCTATACGGCAGCCCGGCGCTCAGCAGCGCGACCACCAGTACACTGGTGGCGATCAGCACCGGTTGCAGCACGGGCAGTTTTCCCGAGCGCAGATATAGCCAGTTGCCGGCCGAATAGGCGGCAATGGTTAGCGCGATGAAGCCCAGAGAAATCGTGGCGGTCGTCATGGCCAGCCTCTAGCGTTGTGGAACGGATGACGCAAGCGGATCGGCGGCGGTGTCAACGCCAACGCCAACGTCGCCGTGACCCAGCAGTGCGTTGGCGATCCAGGCCGTGGCGAGACTGCCGCCCACCAGCGCGAGCACCAGCACGCAGGCGAGTCCAGGGATGCCGGACGGCACACGATGAATCAGTTCGACCACGCCGACGCAGGTCGGCACCAGCATCAATGCAAGGTAGCGCAGCAACGTGTCGGCCGGCCCTTTGAGTGGGGCATCTACCTTGCCGCGCACGACTAGCAGCGCGAACACCAGACCCAGTCCGATGATCGGTCCGGGGACCGGCAGCGCGAAACGCGTCGACAGGTCGTTGCCGACCAGATACATGGCAATGAAGAAGGCGAAACCGAACATGATCAGAGCGCTTTATCGAAGACGGCGCACGGGTGGCGCCGGACCTCAGCACTGTGACATCGGCCGGTCAACGCGAAAAGCGAGCATTTCGCAAGCTCGGATTAGTTTTGTTTGTGTCGGGTGAGCCGGCATAAGCCGGCATGAGCCGCGCTATACCCGAAAGGCTTTTCGCTTTGTCATGCGGACAAACCGGTGAATAATCGCTGTTCGCGCTTTACTTTGGCCACCGTCCGAATTCGATGAAATATCGCTTGCCGCCGTTGAACGCACTTCGCGCTTTCGAAGCCGCCGCACGGCATATGAGCTTCAAGAACGCCGCGGAAGAACTGTGCGTCACGCCCGCGGCGATCAGCCATCAGATCCGCAGCATCGAGGAATACCTCGGCATCGAGCTGTTTTGCCGCTCGAATCGCACGATCGAATTGACCGAACACGGCAAACGCTGTTTTCAGGAAGTCACGCTGGGCTTCACGCATCTGACGCGCGCCATGACCTGGGTCGACACGAGCCAGGAATCCCAGCGGCTGGTCATTACGGCGGGCCCGGCCTTCACGACCAAATGGCTCGTGCCGCGTCTGTCGGCTTTCACCGAATTGCACCCCGGCATCAAGACGCGCGTGTCGGCTTCGCTGGCGCTATGCGATTTCGTCAAGGAAGGCGTGGACGTGGCGATCCGCTTCGGCCGCATCGACACCGCGGGCTTGCATGTCGAACGCCTGATCGAGGAATCCGTGGCGCCGATGTGCAGCCCCGCGTTGCGTAACGCGGACGGCAAGCCCCTCATCCCCGCCGATCTCGCGCACGTCCCCCTAATTCACGACGAGTCGCTGCGAATGGTCGACCCGGCCGCTACCGGCTGGTCGGAGTGGTTCAAGCAGGCGGGCCTGAAAGGCGATGCCACGCGCGGCCTGTTTTTCAATCACGCGGATCACGCGCTCCAGGCCGCGGCCGAAGGCACGGGCGTCGTGTTGGGCCGGCGCGTACTGGCTGCGCCGGACGTGCGCAACGAACGCCTGATGATCCCGTTCGGCCCCGAAGTTGCAACGGGGCTGTTCTTTCACTTCGTCACGACGCCGGAGAAAAGCCGGAACGCTACGGTGAAGGTGTTCCGCGACTGGCTGTTCGAAGAACTGCGCCGTGAAGTGAAGCCGCTAGCGTGGGGAAACGGCACCCGCTAGCCGCGCATCACCCCTGACGGAACAGCGCCGAGCCCCACGGTGCGCCAGTCGTGCCACCATCCACGACAATCTCCGCGCCCGTCATTCCCGAAGCGTCGTTCGACGCGAGGAACAGCACCGCCGCCGCGACCTCTTCCGGCGTGGCCAGGCGGCCAAACGGAATACGCGGTGCGAGCGCCTCTTCAGTACCGTCGAGCGTGGCGCCCTCACGCGCGCCACGCGTCCAGATCGGTGTGCGCGTGCCGCCCGGAATCACGGTATTCACGCGAATGCCGCGTTGCACCAGTTCGGTCGCGAAAACTTTCGCCATACCCGTAATGCCCGCCTTGGTCGCGGAATAAGCCGCCGAGCCCGGCGAGCCGAGTTCGCGCATCACCGAACCGTTCAGGACGATCGCGCCGCCGGCGCTCATCAGCGGCAGCGCGGCCTGCACCGTCAGAAAGACGGCGGTCAGGTTGGTGCGAAGAATCGCCTCGAACGCGGCGGCCGACGTGCCGCCGAGCGGCGTCGGCCCTGAAATGCCGGCGTTCGCGAAGACAATGTCGAGCGAACCGTACGCGCTGCCGATCCGTTCGAATAACGTGCCGATCGCCGCTTCGTCGTCGAGATTGGCCTGCAAGCCTAGTGCGTTTTCGCCTAATTCGGCGACCGCCTGATCCAGCTTCGCGCGATCGCGACCGGTAATCACCACGCGTGCGCCTTCGGCAATCATCAGCTTTGCCGTGACGAAACCAATGCCGCTATTGCCACCCGTGACCAACGCTGTCTTTCCCGTGAAACGCATCATCTTTCTCCTTCATGGCGCCGCCGGCCCAGCCAAAGCGATGGCCGCGCGACACCCGAAACGGTTAAGCGGCCGAACGCCGCCCCAAATAACCAGACATCTCGACGATGTCTCATCTGATCATTCTGCATGTTGATCGTCATGCACATTTTCAGTATTATGCTCGTCATGCAGATTGTCAAGAGGCGGTGAACGAAATGGGCTACTCGCAGGCACAGAAGGCGGAAAGCCGGCAGCGCGTGCTGGAAACAGCGTCGCGGCAAATCCGTGAAGACGGGATCGAGGCGCTCGGCGTGGCGGATTGCATGCGGCGCGCCGGGCTCACGCATGGCGCGTTCTACGGGCATTTTTCATCGCGCGACGCGTTGATCGTCGAGGCGCTGGAATACGCGGTCGCTCAGAGCCGGCAACGCATCGCGGCACTCAACACGGCGTCGGGTAAAGGCGGGGCCAAGGCGAAAGAGCCTTTGCAAGCCGTGGCGGAATTGTTTCTCAGCGATCGCCACGTCAAGGACCCCGGCAACGGTTGCGCGTTGTGCTCGCTGGCCGGCGAAGCCCGGCATGCGAGCCCGGAAGTCCGGGACCGTTTGACCCAGTATGTCCACTCGCTGACGTCGCAGATCGCCAGGACCCTGGCGGGGCCCAGCGAAGGCATGGCGCTCGGTATCGTCGCGACGATTGTCGGCGCGGTCACGCTGGCGCGCGCGGTCGACGAAGACAAACTGGCGAAAGCGATTCTGGCTTCCTCGCTGGCGTTGATCGTTGCGCAGAACAAGGACGCGCGGCAAGCGGGGACCATGGCGTAAAGACGACTTAGCCATTAAGCGCTTTGTGAACTAGGATTGCTTCTGTACGTTCGGCACATGACGCGTGCCTGATACAACTATCGCGCATGGGACCAGAATCAGCGTGCCCACCGGAGACAGAAGATGAACGAACAATATGGGTCGTTGTGCCCTTGCTGCGGCAGTGCGGAACATCGCGCAATCAGTCGCCGTACGTTCCTGAACCTGATCGCCGGCACCGCTGCCGGTCTCGCCATACCATCCGCCTTCGCGGACACTCAATCCGCGCCCGCGATTCCTTACGACTCGATTGCCAATCCCGTTCATTTGCCTAAAGACACGTATTTCGGCGAATGCTCCGGCATCGCGCTCAACTCGCATGGACATATCTTCGTGCTGTCGCGCGGCAACACCAACGGACCGGCCTATGGCGCGGCAGCGGCGCAATTGCTGGAGTTCGCGCCCGACGGCCGTTTCATTCGCGAGATAGGACGCAATCTGTACGCGTGGTCGTTCGCGCATACGGTCAAGATCGACCGGCAAGACAACATCTGGGTGACGGACAAAGGCTCCGACATGGTGATCAAATTCACCCCGGACGGCCGCGTCGCGATGGTATTCGGCCGCAAGCAGGAAGCCGCCGACGAAGACACCGCGCCGCTCAAACACCCTAACCCGCCGCTGCCCGCCGAAGACGGCCGCTTCCGTCAGGTGACAGACGTCGCGTGGGACGTGGCGGGCAATACGTACATCAGCGACGGCTATATCAACTCGCGCGTCGCCAAAGTGGATCGCGACGGCAACTGGCTCAAATCATGGGGCGAACGCGGCACCGGTCCGGGACAGTTTCATACCCCGCACAGCATCGCGCTCGACGCGCACGACAACATCTACGTCGCCGACCGCAGCAACCGGCGCATTCAGGTGTTCGATACCGAAGGCACGTTCCTGCGGCAATTCACGATCGACGTGCCGGTCCCGCCGGGCGCGCGTCCGGCGATCGGCAACATGCCGGACGAAGCCACCTTGGCGGCCGGCACGTTTGCACCGGGCGCGCCGTGGGCCATCTGCATTTCACCGGGACCGAATCAGGTGCTGTACAGCGCCGACGGTTATCCGGGCCGTATCTACAAGATGACGCTCGACGGCAAGGTGCTCGGCGTGCTCGGTCAATCCGGCAAACAGTTGAAGCAGTTCGGCTGGATTCATCAGATGGCGTGCCCGTCGGAGAACGTGTTGTTCGTGGCCGAACTATTGAACTGGCGGGTGCAGAAGCTGGTGTTGCATGCGTGAATTCACGCCGCACGCGGCGCGGTCCGCAACATCGACCACAGCAGATAAGGTCCGCAGATCAACGCGGCCATCAAGCCCGCGGGCATTTCGTCGGGGAACAGCAGCATGCGGCCGAGCCAATCGGCCAGCACCATCAGCAGCGCGCCCGCGGCGGCGGCCGCCAGCAGTTGTTCGCGCGCCCGGCATACGCCCAGCGAACGCGCGAGATGCGGCGCCATCAACCCGACGAACGACAGCGGTCCGATCAGCAAGGTCGCGGTGGCCGTCAGCAACGCAGTCAACAGCAAAACCGCCAGACGCGCGACATCGACGCGCACGCCCAGTGAACGGCTCGTGCCCTCGCCGAGAGAAAGCAGTTCCAGCCAGCGAGCGAGCAACGGCGCCGCGCCCAAACCGAACAGCGCGACGACCACCGCCACCGCCGCCGCAATCGGATCCACGTAATACGTCGAGCCGACGACGAAATTCAGCAGCAACACCGCGCGCGGATCGCCGCTCGCCGTGACCGTGCCGCTGACGGCCTGAAACAACGCGCCAATCGCCACGCCGATCAGCAACAGCCGCTCCGGCGCATATTTCACGCGATGTCCGAACCACAGCAACAGCATCAACGTGACGATCGAGCCCACGAGACAGGCGCCGAACAACTCGAGCGGCCCAGGCGCGGCGAACAGGAACACGGCGGCCACAATGCCGAGCGCGCCGCCCGAACTGACGCCGATCAGGTCGGGACTGGCCACGGGATTGCCGGTCATGCGCTGAACCAGCACGCCGGCGAGGCCCAGCATGATGCCCGCCGCCAACGCCGCCGCGGTGTGCGGCACATGCCAGAACGCCAGCGCGCCGAGCTGAGCGGCGCTCGTCACGTGCCAGCCGTTCAGGCCGCGTCCGAACATCAGCGACAGCACCGCGACCAGCACGGCGAGCGACGCCACGACCGCGACCAACTGCGCGGGACGCTTGCGCCGGAAGGCGGTCGACCCACCCGGACCATCCGTGCGCAGATCCGGGCGCGACTTGAGTTGCCGCAAAAGCCACAGCAACATCGGCGCGCCGAACAGCGACGTGACGGCGCCCGTCGGAATGAGTTGCGAGCCGAATACGCCGCTGATCGCCACCATCTGCACGACCTCGTCGGTGAGCCACAGCAGCGTTGCGCCAAGCAGCGGCGCCCAGATGAGACGCTGCTGGAAACGCCGGGCGCCCGCGAGGCGAGCCAGCGTCGGCGCGGCGAGACCAATAAAACCGATCACGCCGACCGCGCTGACCACACATGCGGTCAGCGCCACCGCGAGACCCAACGCGGCGAAGCGGGTGCGCGGCAGCGAAACGCCCAATCCGCGCGCGGTGCTTTCGCCGGCTTCGAAGAGACTTAGCGGACGGCGCAACAGATAGATCGCGACAGAGGCGAGCGCGAGTCGCTCGAACAAGGCGCCGCTTGCCTGCCAGCCGTGCTGATCCAGCGCGCCGCCGCCCCAGATCATGAGTCCGGTGAGCAACTGGAAATGCGAAATCGCCAGCCCGAGCGTTAGCGAGCCGCAATACAGACTCACGATCATCCCGGACAGGATCACCGATAGCGACGCAAGCCGTTGCCGCCATGCGAGGCCGAAGACCAGCAACATCGCCAGTGCGCCGCCCACCAGCGCGATCAACTCGCGTTGATTCGCCGCGGCGGCCGGCGCCCAGATCGTCGCGATCGTCAGCGCCAGATACGCGCCGGGGAAAATCCCCAGCGTCATCGGTTCCGCGAGCGGATTGCGCAGCACCTGTTGCGCAATCGCGCCCGCGAGTGCAAGCGCCGCCCCGCAAATCAGCGTGATGGCGATACGCGGCAATGCGCTGTCATGCACGATCAGTTGATGCAGATTGCCCGGCTCCGGCGTGACCAGCGCGGACCAAAGACTCGATCCCGCGAGTTGCTTCTGCAAGACCCACGCGGTCAGCGCCAATGCCGCCAGCACCAGCAGCGAGATCAGCATGGGAAGTCGGTTTTTCGGCTCCGAGGTCGCTAACCGCGGGCCTTCGCCTGCTTCGGGCATGGCGGCCGCGTTGCGTCGCCGGTTGAAATTGGGCATTGGGTTATACGACATGGCTGTTCCGCGTTGGCAGGGCGTCCACGACGGCGCGAGTGAACCGCTGAACGGAAATCAACGCGCCGCTCGGCGAGATGACCGGCAGGATCGCCGATCTGCCGGGCTGCGCGAAAGGCAGTTGCCGCCACACCGGATTGCGTTGCAGACCGGCGGCCGTGCCGTCCTCGCCTGCCCCGACCCACAGGAGATGAGCGTCCGGCGCGGCGATCAGCCGCTCGAGTTCGACGATGCTGGAGGCAGCGCCTCCCGCCACCAGTGCGTCACGCGCGCCGTCCGCCGACGCGATGGCGGCATTGCGAATGCCCAGCCTCCGCAGGACGTCGCCGAACATGCTGGCGCCGCCGAAAATCCGCAGATGACGATCGTCGATCGCCTGGGCGACATAGACCTGCGCATAGCCGCCGGTCGGCAAGGCGGCGTCGAGCACCGCACGCGAGCGCGCGAGCACCCGGTCGGTTTCGTCCATCAGCGACTGGGCCCGCGCTTCGAGACCCAGGCGTCTGGCGAGTATGGACAGTTCGGCACGCATCGCCTGATACGGTTGCGGATCCGTCATGTACGCGCCGAGCGTCAAGGTCGGCGCAATGCGCTCGAACGAAGCCTTCACGCTCGCATGCGCGGGGGTGATCACCATCAGGTCCGGCCGCAACTCGTACAGCAAATCGTAGTTCGGCTGAAACAGCAAACCGACGTCGACGACACCGGCCGGCAACGGCGGCGCCACCACGCTACTCGTGTACCACGAGGGCGCCGGTACGCCGATCGGCGCGACGCCGAGCGACAGCACCATCTCCGTCAGATCCCAGTTCAGCACGACGAGCCGCCGTGGCACGCGGGCGGCGGCTTGCGGCGTGGCGCCGTGCGCGGCAACCGTCGCGCCGAGCGCGGTCGCGGCCAGCGCACGCAGACAGAGACGGCGTTTCTTCGAGCGATCCGGCACAACGCTCCCCGTCTTCATTGCGGAATACCGACGACGCGGCCGCTGGCGGGATCTCGCAGCACCGTCATCGGCACGCCGTAGATCGCTTCGAGGTTCGGGCCGGTCATGATGTCGCGAGGCGAGCCCTGCATCAGGATCTTGCCGTTGCGCAGCGCGACGATCCGATCGCAAAAGCGCGCGGCCATATTGATGTCATGCAGCACGATCACGGCTGCAATGCCACGCTCGGCGCACAGCGTGCGCACGAGGTCCAGCACCTCGACCTGGTGCGCCACATCGAGCGCGGACGTCGGTTCGTCGAGCAGCAGGCAGCGGCTGTCCTGCGCGATCAGCATGGCCAGCCACACGCGCTGACGCTCGCCGCCGGACAGACTATCCACCTGCCGGTCCGCGTAGTGGGTCACGTCCGTCATTCGCATCGCCTCGGCGACCCGCTCGCGATCCTCGTCGCCGAATACGCCGAGACTGCCGTGCCACGGATAGCGGCCCAGCGCGACGAGTTCACGCGCGAGCAAGCCGTCCGTAGAGGGCGTGTATTGCGGCAGATGCGCCACCCGACGCGCGAATTCGCGCGGCTTCCACGCGGCCAGCGGCTTGCCGTCGAAGCGGATCGCGCCCGCACCTTGCGCGTGATGGCGCGCCAGCAAACGCATCAAGGTGGTCTTGCCCGACCCGTTGTGACCGATCAGGCCGGTCACGCACTCGCGGGAAATCGACAGATCGATACCATCCAGCAGCGTCGTTGCACCCACATCGAATCGGACCTTGTCCAGTTCGAACAGCGACGACGCCGGCGCGGATTCCGTGAAAGACGAACTCGTATTGGCCATGAACTCTGAACCGTTCCGCAGCACGCTGCGGCTTGAAAAAAAGAAAATGCCCATCAGGCACGCGCCGAAGCACCCGCCGCGAACGTGCCGGCCGTGCCGGCATGAAAGGGGTCGCCGGACGGCGCGGCGCCGCCGCCCTGTTCGACCACCTGGCCGAAATCCAGCTTGATATAGCGATCCGCGAGCGGGAAATAACGGTCGTCGTGCGTGATGACAACGACCGCTTTGCCTTTCGCCTTCAACTCGGGCAACAGCCGCCGGTAGAACACATCTTTAAAGAGCGGGTCCTGATCCGCGGCCCATTCGTCGAACAGATAAAACGGCCGGTCTTCCAGATACGCGACAAGAAGCGCGAGCCGCTTGCGCTGACCTTGCGACAGGTCGAGCGTCGAAAACACGCCGTTCTCGATGCGGACCTTATGCGACAGTTGCAGTTCGTCGAGTAGCGCGTGCGCAAGCGCATCCACGTTGTCCAGCTTGATGCCGAACAGCGTGTCGAACAGAAAGAAGTCGCTGAAAACCACCGAAAAATGCTGTCGGTAAGCATCGCGCTGCGCTTCGCCGACCGCTTCGCCGTTCAGCAGGATGCGTCCGCTTTCCGGTGTGTAGAGGCCGACGATCATCTTGGCAAGCGTGGTCTTGCCGCTGCCGTTGCCGCCGATCAGATAGACGAGTTCGCCCGGACGAAAGCTCAGATCGATCGGGCCCAGCGTAAAGACGTCGTTTTCCTTTTCCCTGAAATAGCGGTGCGTGACGCCTTCCAGCACGATGCTGTCGAACGACGCCGCGTGCGCGACCAGGTCCGTTCGCTCGACAGGCAGCTCTGCATTCACTTGCTCGATACGTTCGAGCGCCACGCGCGCCGTGCCGAGGTTCGGAATCGACGAAAGCAGGCTTTCGATCGGCATGATCATGTACAGAAAGATCATCGCGTAGCCGGACATGACATGCGGCGTCACGGGCAGATAGCGCGTCAGAACGAACAGCACGCAGCCAATGAACGCGAAGAAAATGAAGCTGCCCCAGCTCGCCGCGGCGGCATACAGCACGTAGCCGCGCGTGCGCTGTACGCGCACCGCCTCGATGTTGCCGGCGAGCGTGTCGTCGACGAAAGCGCGCATGCGCGCCCGATGCAGCTTCAGTTCTTTCGCACCGTCGAATAGCGCGCGGAAGTGATGCACCAGCGCATCTTCCCGGCGCCGCGAGTTACGCAGATGGAACAGGCCGCGCGTATGGGCCACACGAAAACCCACCGCGCCGATCAGCACGGTGAGCGACGCAAAAGCGAGCACCTGCCACGACAGGAAGCCCAGATACACGAGGCAACCGGCAATCACCGCACCGTTCATCATGAGTCCGGGCAAGCTGACGAACAGCACGACGATCGTGTCGAGATCCTGGGTCAGCACGCCCAACGCGCGTGCCGATCCCTGACGTTCGATGCTCGCATAGGGCGCCGTCGAAATCCGCTCGATGGTTCTCATTCTCAGACTCGCCTTGGCGTTCTGGCCGAGACTCATGAAGAGGGTCTGCGACACCGTGCGCGTAATGAGCACGACGACGCCGATCGCGAAGAAACGCACGCCGAGTTCGACCAGTTGCTCGCGTGGCGACGCGAGCGCCTGATTGATCAGCGCGACCAGCCCCGCGTTGCCGAAACCGCTGACGAGACTCATGACGATCGCGACGAGCAAGCGCCCGCGCGACCCCTTTACCATTGACCAGAGAAGGTGCATATCTAACCGTGTACGCCGATTACCATTGATACCTCGCCGTCCCAATCACCGAGCGGTCCGAGCCGTAGTAGCACTGCACGCTGTTCGTGCAATAGGCAATGTACTGACGGTTGAACAGATTGTTGGCGTTGACCGCGAAGCGCCAGTTGCGGACGTCATAGTGCACCACCGCGTCGACGAGGAAGTGACTCGGCACCTGGAAGGTGTTGCCCGCGTCGCCGTATGTCGTGCCGATATAGCGCGCGCCGCCGCCGAAGCCGAGGCCGCGCAGATTGCCGGCATGCAGCGTGTAGTCCAGCCAGATCGACGCCATGTTGGTGGGATTGCCCGACGGCGGCCGCTTGTTCAACGACGGATCGTCGGCGCCGGCCGCGGTCACGCGCTGATTCAGGAACGCATACGACGCGATCAGGTTCAGCCCTTCGGTGAGACCGATGCGCGCTTCGGCTTCGAAACCGCGCGAGCGGATTTCGCCCGTCTGATTCGTAAAGCCGGGATGCGCGTCGTCCGACGTTTGGACGTTCTGCTGACGCAGGTCGAATGCGGCCACGGTGAACAACGCGTTGTAGCCCTTGGGCTGATACTTCACGCCCACTTCATACTGCTTGCCGCGGGTCGGCTGGAACGGCGAACCGTCGAAGTTCGCGCCGGCAACCGGCTGAAACGATTTCGCAAAACTCGCATAGGGCGCAATGCCCGATTCGAATTCGTAGTTCAGCCCCGCACGCCACGTGAAGGCGTGCTGCTGGCTGAGTGTGCCGACGCCGTCGGTGGTATTCGAATTGCGGGCCCAGTCCTGACGAGCACCGAGCGTCAACGTCCAGCGCTTGTAGCGCAATTGATCCTGCGCGTAGAGGCCGTACTGCGTTTGCGCGATGTATTGCTTCGTGCTGTCCGGCACGAAGGCGACGTTGCTGTAGTCGGGCGCGAAAATATCGATCGTACCCAGCGAATAACCACGGCTGATGCGATCCATCACGCGCTGCACGTCGAAACCGAACAGCACGGTGTGATTGATTGCTCCCGTGTCGAACTTCGCCTCGGCCTGCGTATCGACGCTGAAGTTCGTCAGGTGTTCGTCGTTGTTATTGGTGAAGAGGCCGGCGGTACGCTGATCGTCGGCGAGCGAGCCGAATAGCGAGTTCTGGTAGTACTGAATGTCCTGATGCAGATAGCGGACATTCTGGCGGATCTTCCAGGTATCGCTAAACGCATGTTCGAACAGATAGCCGATCGAAAACTGCTGGCGCTTGAGGCGGTCGGTGTTCGGATCGCCGAGATAGTCATGCGACGAAATGTGTCCGTTGATATTCGGCAGGATCGTGCCGGCCGCGGGCACCGGATTGAACAGGCCGCCTTGCGGATCGTACTGATAGCTGCCCAGCAGCGTGAGGCTCGTGTTCCTGTCGGGGCGGAACGTCACCGACGGCGCAATCGCGAGCCGCTGCTCCTTGATGTGATCGGTCTGCGAATCGGCGTCGCGCGCGAGTCCTGTTACGCGGTACAGAATCGTGCCGTCTTTATCGACCGGGCCGCTCATGTCGAACATGCCCTGATAGCGGTTGTCGCTGCCAATCTGCAATTGCAACTCGTGGAACGGGTAGGCGGTCGGCAGTTTGCTGGTCATCAGCACCGCGCCGCCGGGACTGCCCTGGCCGTACAGGACCGAAACCGGTCCGCGCACCACGTCGATACGATCGAGGAAATACGGATCGATTCGCGGCGACGCGTACCAGGTAGTGCGCATCAGGCGCAGGCCGTCGAGATACGTATCGCTGTCGAGGCTGAAGCCGCGAACCGTGATCTGATCGAAGCGCGTTTCGTTGTCCTGGGAGGTGACACCCGGTACGTAGCGGATCGCGGCGTCCAGCGTTTGCGCCGCTTGCGCGTCCATCTGCTCGCGCGTCACGACGGAAACCGACTGCGGCGTTCGAATCAGCGGCGTATCCGTCTTCGAACCGGCAACGCTGCGCTTCGCGACATAGCCGAACGTTTCCTTGTCGTCTCCCGAGCCTGCCGTCACCACGACTGCCGGCAGCGTGTTTTTGTCCGCGCCACCGGCTGCGTTCGCGCCGCCCGTTGGGGTGGTCTCCCCTGCGCTCTGTGCATGAGCCGCGGCGGCAGCCGTCAGCCACATCGTGGCCATTGCCCAACGCGTCTTTCTCATTCGTTTCGATCCCCGACCGCTCATTTCCACCATCCCTTCAATTGTCATTATGTCGCATCAAATACGAGTACGAATGCGAATCGTTACTATTCTGTATCGCATTGGCTTGCGAAACCGCAGAAGTCGTGGAAGGATAGCGCCGGTATTGTCGCGCTGTCTTGCCATCAAACATCGCAAAACAGACACTTTTTGGCAGACTTAAACGAGAGCTTTGAGATGGATCCAATCTGGCGAGCGCAATTCGGCGTCGAATACCGTCGTCAACCGCGACCTGTAATGGCGCGCGGTTCGTCCTATACGAATGGGCAACGCGAAATCTGGCACGCGCACGAGCAGGCGCAGTTGTGCTACGCGATGAACGGCGCTGTGCGCGTGCTGACGCCGATGGGCAGCTGGATGCTGCCGCCCATGCGGGCGATCTGGTTGCCGCCCGGCGTCGACCACGAGATTCATGCAATCGGCAGCGTCGACACTTACAGCGTGTATCTGGAGCCCGACGCCGCGCCGTGGTTATGGCCGGCGTGCCGCGTTCTGCTGGTCACGCCGCTAATGCACGAGTTGACGACCAAGTTGGCGGAGGAGCCGCAAGAATATGCAGCCGATAGCCTCGGCGCGCACATTGCGCCGTTGCTGCTCGAGCTGCTGTGCCGCGCCGATTCGACGACGCAAGGCGGACTGCCACTGCCTAGCGATCGACGGCTCAGGGCGATCTGCAGCCAGTTGCTGGCCTCGCCCGACAACGACGACACGCTCGACGAATGGAGCGAGACCGTCGGCGCGAGCGCGCGGACGCTGGCGCGTCTTTTCCGGCTGGAGACGGGGCTCACCTTCGGACAATGGCGTCAGCAGTTGCGTCTGGTCGAGGCGATGTCGCGTCTGGTGGTCGGCGACTCCGTGGCGAAAGTCGCCGACGATCTGGGCTATCAGAGCAGCAGCAGTTTTATCGCGATGTTCCGGCGGGAAATGGGCGAAACGCCACAGCGACTGTTGAAGCGGAGTTGAGAGGGAAAGCGCGGAGCACGCGCAGGCCGGCGCATTCTCGACAGCCTGTGGTCTTTCAGCGCCGCGCCCCGCGATTCACGAAGTAATCGACGCTCGCGCTTCCCGTGGCCAGAACATGCGTCTTCATCGCGCGCAAAAGATCTGCGCGGCTGAACGCCCCCGACAATCCGAGCGTGTCGACATCGAGCGCGTAAACCGTCACCCGATAGCGATGCACACGCTCATCGTTCCATGGCGGACAGGGGCCCATGTAGCCGCCATACGGACCGTCCTTCATGAAGGACGCGAAGCCGTTCTGACCTCTGACACCGTACACCGTGCGTTCAAGCGGCAAACCGCCCTGAAGGTGGCCCTCGCCGTCCAGTGCTTCCGGCAAGGTGGTCCGATCCCCGGGAATATCGGCGAGCACCCAGTGGACGAACTCCTGGCGAGGCGCGTCGAATGCGATGCTCGTGCCGGGCTGGTTCAGCGTCGACAAGTTGAGCGGTACATCGGGATCGATCAGGGTCAACGCGTAGGATCGCGTGCCGGCCGGTCCTCGCGACCAGGTCACCGGGAGACTCCGGTTCGCGCCGGGTGCGCTTCTGCCGGCCGTGGTCGACACGCAGGACGCGTTCGCGAGCGCAAGCTCGTGTACCGCCGCGGATGCCGGCGCTTTCGACACACCGATCACAACCCGCAACATCTCCGCGCCAGCCTGAGCGCTGGCCGCGCCGGCCGCGCCTGCCGCGCCGAACGCAAAAGCAAATACGAATGGGGATGTCGCGGCGACCGCTGCCGCGCAAAGTCTGGTTGTCGTTTTCATTTCCGTTCTCACTAGTTTGCCCGTCACGACAAATTAGCAAGCACGGTGCGCCCCAGCGCGCACGCAAACGCTCAAAGTTCGGCCAGATCCGATCAGTTGTTTCGATACCCGCAATTGAGAAGCGAAAGCCGTCTCGTCGTCACGACGACTCACACGCGGTGACTCGCGATTATTTGCCGTCGTCGATCGGCTGCGAATCGCGGAGCGCACGCGGATCGGCGCCCTCAATCTCACGAAATCGCTCGATGAAGCGTCGCGACGACTGATACCCCGACGCCAGCGCCGCATCGCGCACTGAAACGCCCGCCTCCTTCAGCAGGGAAGACGCCGCAGCCATCCGTTCTTCGGCGAGCAACGCACGCAACGATTGGCCCTCGCCCGCGAGCTTGCGCCTGAGCGTGGCGTTGCTCATGCCCAATTCCGCCGACAACAGATCGGCCGTCCACGGATGATCGGGCCGCCAGCGCACGAGCGCGCGTACGGCGTCGGCGGTGGACTGCGCCGACGCGTGCGGGCGTAACGGCAAAACACCGCGCGTGCCGAGGATCAACAGAATCTCCATGATCCGATGATCGACCAGCACGGGAGGAAGCGATTGCGTTGCAATGCCTTCGGCGGAATGCAGGATCGCGCCGATCAACAGCGGATCGAGTCGCGCCTCGATGTTCTGTGCGCCCGTTTGCGCCTGCCATTCAGGATGAGCGCGATGCGCGCCGAGAACGAGCGCTTCCGAGAAATCCAGAAAGAGCGCCCGGTAAAAGCCGGTGACCTGATCGGGCACATTGACGACATCGCCACGCCATCCGCCCGGCAGCACGATTGCGCGACCGGCGGCGAAGCGCAGTTGCCGGCCCATCGTCACGAGTTCCTTCGATCCCTCGAGCACCACGATCAACGACGGACGCGGCAGGAATACATCGGCAATTCGCTCTTTTTCTCGTGCGACGAACGCGAACATGGAAGGCCGAGCCGCGACGCGCAGCAACGACGGCGGACGAGTATCCACTTTCGCGAGCCGCTTGAGCGCAAGCAATAAATCACGAGTCTCCGTCATACGTAGTCGAAGCCTTGCAATAACGGGTAGTAGAAAAGAAGCGGGCGAGGAATGCGCGAAAGACTCGCGTCACCGCAGCCGTTTAACCATGTGCTCTTCATCGTAAAACCGGCCATCTATCTGCATGGCGCGCGGCTCTACGCCGAAGCGCTCAAACCCTTGCGATACATACAATTTTCTCGCGGCTAAATTTTCCGCATTGACGCACAACATCAACTGAACGCAGTCCCACTCGTTCGACGCATGCACCGTCGCGGCCGACAACAGCGACTGAGCAATACCTTGCCCCCGCCGCGAAGGGTGAACGAACACGCCCCAGATTGTCGCCTTATGACGCACCTGAACCAGAGGCTCGCGACGCACACCGGTAATCCCGATCAACTCACTATCGGCGAACGCGCCGAAAACCGCCTGCAGTTCGGTCGATTGAATACGCGCGATGGTTTGTTCAGTCGAGCGCGCCGACTCTTCTTCGCGAGTCGGCCAGATTGAAGTTGGCGAGTTGTCTACGGCAAGAAGACGCAACGATCTGAAAAGGCCGGCGTCGGCGGCGGTGAGAAGACGGATCATGGTTGTAATTTTAATTTCATCAAACGGGAAACAGGACATCGCTCAGCGCGGGCCAACAGCCGGCCGCATCGAACGACTCCCGGATTCGATAACGAAAGCGATCCGGTGTTTTAACACGTTTGCGAAATGATCTACTCCGGCTCGTCCTCCCGATCACTTCAACCCGACGATGTAGAAGACGACATCCTCCTTGCCGACATTCTTGAGTTTGTAAGGACCGCTCGCCTCGAAGACACGCACCTCGCCGGTCTTCCACATGGCCATTTCTTTTCTTCCGTCAGGATAGATCCGCTGGATCGAACCGCCTTTCATCGCACGCACCACGCGATAAGGGCGCGCGCGGCTATCGGTTTCAGCGCCCGGCTTGATGCGTTCCTCCGAGGCCACCACCTTCTCGTTTTCCGCCATGACCTTGACCTGATCGGACGACGACGTCATCGCGGCCTTCTCCTGCGACATGGCCTGACTGCCCAGACTCATCATCAACGCGAACGCAACCCATTGAAGGCGTCCGATAAAAACCGCTAGTTTGGCCACGATGCACCTCGGCGTTAACGTCATGCAAACGCGAATCCCTCATGCGGACTCTGCAATTCGTTATAGGCCAGCGCCAGCGCCGATATCAGACAAACCCGCGACTCGCGGCGTCGAACGCGACGTGCAAGCGTGCTGGGTAAAGGCATCGCGATGTTTTCTGAAAGGAAGCCACGGTACGATTCGGGCTGGCACGTGTCGCAACGCGACGCGTCAATCATGCTTCGCCGAAGACATCGAGGATTCACATGAGTACTTACATCCTGCTGGGCGGTGGGTTCGGACTCGCCCTACTCATCGCGATCTGGGGAATCTGGCGGCTGAGGTAGGGTCGCGCACACAGATCACGCCCGTCCCGGCCTATCCTTTACCTTAGCTCGCGAGTCGCACGACCGGCATCCATCGCCGCCCGTCCCGCCACGCTGACGTTTCCGCCGCCTTTACTCCGCTTACGACAGACCTATGTCCTCCTCCGCGACTTCCTCACCCAACGCCACCGCCAAGGCGGCCGCGCCAAGCCTCGTACTGGGCGCTATCGGCGTTGTGTTCGGCGACATCGGTACCAGTCCGCTCTACACGCTTCGCGAATGTCTGAAGGCGGCCGGCGGCATCACGCAATTGAACGTCTTCGGCATCGTGTCGCTGATTCTCTGGGCCATCATCATCGTCGTGACGCTTAAATATGTCACTTTTGTGATGCGTGCCGATAACGACGGCGAAGGCGGCATCCTCGCGCTCACCGCGCTCGCTTCGCGCGTAGCGCCCGAGCGACTGCGGCAAGTGCTGTTGACCCTCGGCGTGTTCGGCGCGGCGATGTTCTACGGCGATTCGATGATCACGCCGGCCATCTCCGTGATCTCCGCGGTGGAAGGCGTGACGCTGGTCGATCCGCATCTCACCGAGTGGATCGTGCCGATCTCGCTCGTGATTCTCACCGGCCTCTTCAAGATTCAGAAGCGCGGCACCGGCGCGGTCGGCAAAGTGTTCGGGCCGATCATGATCGTCTGGTTCGTCACGCTGGCGGCGCTCGGCCTGTCGCACATCATCCCGCACATCGATATTCTGCGAGCCGTGTCGCCGACCTATGCGTTCGCGTTCGTGACGCATGCGCCCGGCACCGCGTTCATCGTGCTGGGTTCCGTGTTTCTCGCGTTGACCGGCGGCGAGGCGCTTTACGCGGACATGGGGCACTTCGGCAAGCGGCCGATCAATCTCGCGTGGCTGTTTCTCGTGCTGCCGAGCCTGGTGCTGAATTACTTCGGCCAGGCTGCGCTGGTGCTCGATAAACCGTCGACCATCGCCCAACCGTTCTTCCAGTCGGCGCCGGGCTGGGCACTGGTTCCGCTGGTGATCCTGGCCACGGCGGCCACCATCATCGCGTCTCAAGCGGTGATTTCCGGCGCGTTCTCGATGACCAAGCAGGCCGTGCAACTCGGCTTCCTGCCGCGCATTCCGGTGGTCCATACGTCGTCGCACGAGATGGGCCAGGTGTACGTGCCGTTCATCAACATCTCGCTTTACGCGGCGGTGGTGTTCCTCGTCGTGTTCTTCAAATCGTCGGATAACCTCGCAGCGGCGTACGGGATCGCGGTGGCGTCGACCATGCTGCTGACGACCCTGCTGATGTATTTCATTACCCACGACCTGTGGAAATGGAGCCCGCTGAAAACGGCCGTGGTCATCGTGCCGCTCGCGCTGGTCGACGCCGTGTTCGTGTCGAGCAACGTCAGCAAGGTCATGGAAGGCGGCTGGTTCCCGTTACTGGCGGGCGGCGTGCTGTTCACCGTGATGACCACGTGGCACAAAGGGCGCGAAACCCTGATGGAGCGGATGAGAAGCGACAACCTTCCGCTCGCGACCCTGATTCATTCGCTGTGCGACGGCGCTCATTCGCCGCCGCGCACCAACGGCACCGCAGTGTTTCCCGGCGGCGTGGCTGGCATGGCGCCCAGCGCGTTTCTGCACAATCTGAAGCACAACGGCGTCATGCATCAGTTCAACATCTTCATGGCCGGTACGACCGACAACGTGCCTCACGTGCCGGACGAACAGAAAGCCGTGGTCGAAGATCTGGGGCATGGCTGCTACTCGGTGGTCGTGCGTCATGGCTTCACCGAGATTCCCAACGTGCCGCGCGTTCTGGAGTTCGTGCAGAAACAGATTCCGGAATGGCACTACGAACCCTCCGACACGTCGTTCTTCCTCGCACGCGATACGGTGCTGGCGACCGGCGAAAGCAAGGCGATGTCGTTGTGGCGCGAGAAGCTGTTCGCGTTCCTCGCGAGGAACGCGGCGCAGGCGGCCGAGTACTACAGCCTGCCCGCGAATCGCGTGGTGGAAATGGGCGGTCAGATCAATATCTGACGCGACGGCACGGGCGCCGTCCCGTGCCGACTGTTTGAGTCCAAAAGACAGTGAGCGGTGACGGCGTGCGGCGTGAGAGAACGACTCAGGCTTCCGTGTCGACCATGCCGGTTGTCTTGCCGGAGGCGAGCATCAGTTGGGCAAGCTCCGAGGTGGCCATTTCAATGGCGGAATTGATCGTCGACACCTGGCTCGACAAACTGCTCACACGAACTTCCTGGGCGCTGACCTGAACGTCGTCGTCAGTCGATTGCGTCGATCTGCTGGATTGGCGCGAATGTTTGGCCTGCGTGGTTTGCGCGGATGCGTCGGCTGAAGCGCTGCCGCCGGACTGAACCGCCCCGATCGACTGGCTGCCTTGCGATGGCGAACTGTGCGATGTCCGTGTTTGCGAGCCCTGCGCTTGCGACATTTGCGACTCGACCGCCGCGAGTTGCGCCTGCAGCCGCTGGATCAGTTGCGTGAGCTCCTGCATTTCGAATTCAGTGGCGCTCGAGCTGCTGGACGCACCGCCACCGCCGCCTCCGCCGCCACCCTTTCCGCCCTTGCCTTTGGCGTGAGTGGTCGAACTGCTGCCACTGCTACTCGACGAACCCGAAGCCGCCGAAGTCGACGTGGTGCTACCGGACTGCGAGCCGGAAGAGCCGGACGAGCCCGATGAGCCCGACGAAGTAGCGGACGTAGAGGCCGAATCCGCTGCGGCAGAACCCGAAGCCGCTGAATTCGCCGTAGTCGCTGTAGTCGTCGCGGCCGTTCCGCCGCCGTTGGTTTGCCACGCATTGAGGCTGGTCGCGCTGGTGATCTGCATCAGCACACCTCCTTTAAACAGGTCGATTCGTCGAGATTGGGCAAGCCCGACGGACTGCCCCTCAATGAATAACGGCAGCGCGCGGCACAAACTTTAGCGCCGCGTCAGCGATCTCCGCGCAGCCACGGTTTGTCATCGCCATGCGCCGCCTTCTTTTTCGACGAAGGCCAGACCGCCGCGATCAATCCGGCAATCAGCCCGAGCACCCCGACGAGCGCCATCAACCCGCCGCCGACGTAAGGCGTCAGCGCCGCGCCGAAGGAATTGGCCGCGCCCAGAAACAGCAGACCGACGATCAGCGCGATGCATCCCCCGATGCCCCACACGGCCGCTGCCACGGCAAAAAATCGACTCATTGTGACCCTGAGAAATGAATGGATCGTTGCGATGGTGTGCGTATGGACGGTGCGAGCAATGCATGCCTCACACGCGAACGACCCGATGCAACTCAACACGATAGTTTGCGTGGATTGTACCTGGTGTGAAAAAGGCGCCGCCGCCGTGGCCGGATCGCGCCCGCCGCCGGCCTCGTTGGCCTTCAACTTCCCTACGGTTCGACCTCGAATCCCGTTAAGAACAATTAAGCATTCTGAAGTTCAGCACAGCCGGTCGCGCCGTAGGATTCAACCTGTGATGTCCCATGACGCACGCGTCAGAACGGCACATCCATCAACGACACAAGAAACAACACAAGACTGGAGAATCACTTTGGCCCACTCATCCGAAACGCCGTCGGCGCAGCGCCGTCAACTACTCATGGCAGGCGCTGGCGCAGCGGGTGCAGCCGTCGCCGCCATGGCAGCACCGGGCGCCGCCATGGCAGCGGCATCCGCCAGCAGCAGCACGCACACGGGCAACTCGTCCCATTCACATCAAGGAGAGCGTCACACCATGAATTACGTTACGACTAAAGACGGCACGCGAATCTTTTACAAGGACTGGGGCACCGGTACGCCGGTGGTGTTCTCGCACGGCTGGCCGCTCGACGCCGATGCATGGGACCCGCAGATGCTGTTCCTGGTCAACAAGGGCTATCGCGTGATTGCTCACGACCGCCGCGGTCATGGCCGCTCGGACCAGCCGTCGCACGGTAACGACATGGACACGTACGCGGACGATCTGGCCGCGGTGATCAACGCACTCGACCTGAAGGGCGCGATGCTGGTGGGCCACTCGACGGGCGGCGGCGAAATCGCTCACTACGTCGGCCGTCACGGCACCTCGCGCGTCGCGAAGATGGTGCTGATCGGCGCGGTGCCGCCGATCATGGTCAAGACCGAAAGCAACCCGAACGGTCTGCCGATGTCGGTATTCGACGGCATTCGTGCGAGCGTCGCGAGCAACCGCTCGCAGTTCTATAAAGACCTCGCGGTGCCGTTTTTCGGCTTCAACCGTCCGAACGCCAAGATCGAACAAGGCACGATCGACGAGTTCTGGCGCGAAGGCATGCTCGGCTCGATCAAAGGCCAGTACGACTGCGTCAAGGAGTTCTCGGAAGTCGACTACACGGCCGATCTGAAGAAGATCGACGTGCCGACGCTGGTGCTGCATGGCGACGACGACCAGATCGTGCCGATCGACCAGGCTGGCCGCATGTCGGCAAAGATCGTCAAGAACGCCACGCTGAAGGTTTATCCGGGCGCGCCGCACGGCATGTGCACGACGGAAGCCGATAAGGTCAACGCCGATCTGCTGGCGTTCCTGCAACAAGGCTAAGGTCAGGTCGGGTGCTGTCCGGCTCGATCAGCCGGACAGCACCCGAAGCGAACCCATCATCAGCACCGTACGGCTGCATCACAGCCGGCGGTGCTGAATCGTTTCTACGGTAGCGATTCGTCAAACGTCAAGCGCGTCAATCGCCAGGCGTTAAGACGCTCAAACGTTCACGACGAGTGAACGTCTTTCGGCCGCAGCGTCACCGTGCAGGTCATGCCCATCGCGAGCTTCATCCCGGCGGGAATGTGGTCGAGATGCACCCGCACCGGCACGCGTTGCGCAAGGCGCACCCACGTGAAGATCGGATTGACGTCGGCAAGCAGATCGCCGTTGCTGGTCGGATTGTCGCGATCGGCAATGCCGCTTGCAAGGCTATCGACGTGCCCAAGAATCTCTTCGCCGCCCGACATCAGCCGCACCACCGCCTGATCGCCCACATGCACATGCGGCAGCTTGGTTTCTTCGAAGTAGCCATAGACCCAGAACGAATGCGAGTCGATCAGCGCCATCCGCGCGCTGCCGGCCGTGGCGAAATCGCCCGGATAGAGATTCAGATTGGTGATGTAACCATCGGTCGGTGCATGCACTTCGCTGCGCGCGAGATTGAGCACCGCTGTCTGCTGCGCGACCTGTGCGGTCTTGACCTGCGCCTGGGCCGCGCTGTAGGCGGCGACGTCGGCGGCATACGCGGCGGCTGATTGCTTCGCGAGCGACGCTGCGTCGACGCGGCTTTCGTCGGAAATCACATCGCCCGCCAGATTGGCGCGACGCGCCGCCTGCGCGCGCTTCATCGCGAAGCCGGATTCGCTGCCCGCCATCTGCGCGCGGGCTTGTTCCACCTGCGCCTGAGCGCGCAGCAGATCGGCATCGGCTTGCGCCACCGCGTAGTGGAACCGCGCCGGATCGAGCACGAACAGAATGTCGCCTTTGCGCACGAACTGGTTGTCCTTCACCCGCACTTCGCTGACGAGGCCGGAAACGTCGGTGGCAACCTGCACGACCTCGGCGCGAACCCGGCCGTCGCGCGTCCACGGCGAGAACATGTAGTCGAGCCACAGCAGGCGCACCAGCAGAATCGCCACGACGAGAAGGGTAAGCGTGAAAGCTGCGCGCAGCAGGGATTGCGTTTTCATCTTCTTGGCCGGACGTTGACGGTCGGTGAATTCATGGAAGCGTTTCAGTTGCGAGCTTATTGACGCAGCAACAACGCGATGCCGCTGAACAGCGCGGCGAACAACGCGATGCGGAATAGCCCGGGGTGCCACGTATAGCGATAGAAGCCGAGCCTCGCCAGCACCAGATCGAGCACAAAAAACAGCAGCGCGCAGCCGACGAGAATCGGCAGCAGCCCCGGCAACAGCAGCGAGAACAGATCAATTTCGCCCGGCATCGCTGGCTCCTTGCGACACGTCGTCGGCCGGTGCGGACGCGAAACCGCCGCCCAGCTCTTTCATCAGAAGCGCCCACGCGTCGAGGCGTTTCGCCTGAATCTGCGCGAGGCTTTCCTCCTGCTGCAACTGTTCGTTCTGCGCGGCCAGCACGTTCAGAAATTCGGTGATGCCGCTGCGATAGCCGGTGTCGGCCAGCCGGAACGAGCGACGCGCCGACGCCAGCGTGCTTTCCACCGACGCCTGCTGCTGGTCGAGCGAACGCAGCGACACCACCTGAATCGCCACGCCCTGCATCGCGTTCACCACGCTCTGGTTGTACGCGTCGACCGCGGCATCGCGCGAGGCGACTGCTACACCGTATTGGCCGCGCCGGCGTCCGCCGTCGAAGATCGGCAGCGAGATCGCGGCGCCTACGCCGTGACCCATGCCGTCGCTATTCAGAAAGTTGAAGAAGCCGCCGAAGGTCGCCGCCGAACCGAGCGACGCCGTCGCCAGCAAATCAATGTCCGGATAGAAGTTGGCGTGCGCGGCGTCGATGCCCTTGTCCGCTTCGAGCACACGCCAACGCCCCGCCACCACGTCCGGCCGATGGCCGAGCAGGTCCGCCGGTAGCGACGCCGGCAACGCGACCGGCACGCTCAAGGCGAGGCTCGGACGGCGCAGCGTGTCGCCGTAACCCGGTCCTTTGCCGGCCAGCCCGGCGAGGACGATGCGGGTCAATGCAAGCTGCTGCTGCGCTTGCTGCACGCGCGTCGTGCTCGTCGCGAACTGCGTGGCGGCCTGGCTGACTTCGAGCTGACTGCCCACGCCCGCGTGCCAGCGGCGCGTTGCGATGTCGAGCGTGTGCTGCTGCTCGTCCTGCACCGCGCGGTAGACGTCCAGCAGCGCGTACTGCAACGACAACTGCACGTAGCTGCGCACCACGGCGGTCTGCAATTCGATTTCGGCGAAGCGCGCGTCGGCGGCGGTCGCATGCAGGTTGTCGAGCGCGCCTTCGCGAAGCGCGCGGGTTTTGCCCCACAAATCGAGGTCGTAAGAGAGATCCGCCTGGATGCTGTTGCTCCACACCGTCGTGCCGCCCGGCGGCGCCGGCGTGTTGTAGCGGGCATAGCGGCGGCGCTCGAAACTGCCGCCGGCATCGAGTTGCGGCAACTCGGCCGCACCGGCAATCTGCAGCTGGAAGCGCGCCGCGTCGATCCGCGCCTCGACCGCGCGCAAGCCGGGGTTGCCAACCGTGGCGTCCTGCACCAGCGTGTCGAGTTGCGGGTCGCCCCACGGTTGCCACCAGCGGTCGGTGGGCCACTTCGCGTCCCGCTGGGTTGCGCGCAACGCGGCCCCCGCATCGAGCGATGCCGGGTCGATCATCGACTCGCGCGTATGGATGCCGCCGCTGTCGATGCACGCGCCCAGCAGCGACGTACACGCGAGCGCCGCCGCTATCGCTCGCGATCTCGTCAAGGTGAACAGACAACGCGCGCTCATGCCGGCGCTCCCGGGGTTTGCCACAGCCACACAGTATCGTCCTGCAAGGTCAGTTCCGTGAAGTGCAGCAACGCGCGCATCCGGCAATGCGTGAGCATCGCGGCATCCACCGTGTTGCTGTGCGTGATCGGCAACACGTCCAGCGCGCGCCGCGTCGCGGCCAAGGCGGCTTGAGCGGCCTGCGGCGCGGCATTGCAGAACAGCTCGGCGAGCGCCGCCAGCCAGGCGTCCTGCGCGGCGGGCCAGCCGGACGGCAGCGCGCCGCCGAGCCGTTCGGTATCGAGCCGCATCTGGATCATCGCGCGGCCAATCTCCAGCGCGGCGAACGCCCAGCCGATCAGACGATTGCGATCCACGCGCGGATCGACCGGCGCCGCCGCGATCTGGATGATGAAATCGCGCAGACTCAATTCGAAGCTGTAAAGCAGATCGTCGAGTTCGTCGTCACGTGCACTCTCCGCCACCAGCGCACGAATCTGCTTCAGGTACTGCGCTGAAATCCAGTCGCCCGCGCGCGGCACGATGGTCGAGAACGCGACCGCCGCGGCGGCGATACCGACCAGCAGCGCAAAGCCGGTATCGAGGTAAGCGCTCGGGTTATAAACAGTCGGATTCGAAATGCTGACAATGAAGCAAAAATAGATGCTGAAGCCGAGCCCGAGCACCGCCGTCTTCGCGAACGAATTCACGTAGCTGCCCACCATCACGAAGATCGCTATCGTCGCCGCGAGCAACGGAAAGTTATCGAAGCGCGGCAACAAAAAAAAGTTGAAGCCGAAGCCCGCCAGCCAGCCGGACAGGCAACCGCCGAAAATCTGCCAGCTCACCACGGCCGGGTTCGGCACGAGCGCAAATAGCGCACTGGTAATCGCCACCGCGACGATCGCGCTGGAGCCGTTCACCCAGCCCGACGCGAGCCACGCTGCCCCGACCGCCAGCACCGCGATCGCCGCGCGCGCGCCGGCTACCAGCGCCGCCGTGCGGTTGGCTGTCGCGCGAGTCCGGCCGATCCGGCTGAGCGTCTGAAACACCGACAGGCTCCACGGCTGCCGGTCCTCGACCCGCGCGTCGACATAAGCGCGGCACAGCAAGCGCAGATCCGCGATCGAAAAGAACAGCGCCGCGCCGGTGGTCGCCGCGAACTGGCGCTGCTGCGGCGCCTGGCCGTCGAGCGATCGAAGCAGACGCTCCAGTTGCGCGGGCAGCGCCTGTTCGAACGCGTCGAGACGGGCCAGCATGGTCTGCACCTGGTCGAGCGCGACGGGTTCCGTCTGGCGCAGATCCGGCACGATGGCGAGCAGGTCGCCGAGCAATTCGTCGACGACCGCCAGCACGCGTGGACCGGCTTCGGCGGCGACCCGCGCCTTCAACTGATGCAGCGCATGAATCCACGCCACGGTGTCGAGAAAGCTCCGGTCGAGATCGAGAAACAGGTGGTTGTGCAGACGGATCGACGGATCTTCGAACACCGCGCCGCTGCGCAGCGTTTCCACGCCGGCCCGCTCGCGGATCAGGTCGAGAAACAGGTCGAACCCGGCAACGGCTGCCGTGCGTTCGAGCACCGCATGCAACGCATTCAACAGATGCGTGAAGTTGCGCTGGCTCGAGGCGTAGAGCGCCGGCGTGACGCGCTGCGGAAACACCGCCGCGCTGATCACGCTCGCGCAGACCACGCCGATCACCACTTCGCTCACGGTGAAGACGACGTTGTCGAACACGCCATACGGATTCGACCACGCCGGCATCGCGGTGATCGCCGTGCCGTAGCCGGCCAGCACGAAACCATACGACTGAAAATTGCGGTAGTACGACGCGCCGAACACGCACGCGCCGATCCACGCCGCCAACGCGAGAAAGAACAGCAGCGGCTGCTGCGGGAACAACGCGATCAGCACGAGGCCCGCCAGACTGCCGCACACCATGCCCAGTCCGCGATAAAAACCACGCGCGATCACCATGCCGCTTTGCTGATGCATCATCACGATCACGCACGACACCATCGCCGTGCCCGGCGTGCGCAGTTCCAGGCGCATGCACAAGCCCATCGCCAGGGTCGCCGCCATGGCGACCTTGACGATGTGAAGCAGGCGCGGGGCGTCGTCGCTCCAGTACGCCTTCCACTCGTCACGCAGGCGCGGCGAGGCCGCGCCGTCGGCATCCGCGGACGGCGTCATAGGGCAGTCGTCAAGCGCTGGGTGAGCATGGGTGGGTGGCCAGGGTGGCCGCGAAATAGCCCGGCGCCGTTCGGCGACCGTAATCTGCCAAGGCTAGGCTATCCCGTCAAAAATGTCCTGAACCGGACTAAAAACACCTTAATGGATCGGCTCGCGGCGCGCGAAGAAAAAAGCCGCGCGGGTCGCTGGAAGGCGTTGGAAAGCATTAGAAAAACGCGCGGAATCCAGTATGCTGGCGTACTTCCAGCCTTCCCGCCGTTCGCCATGAATCTCTCTTTCGAAGTGCTGCAGGTGCTCGACGCCATCGACCGAACCGGCACCTTCGCCAGTGCGGCCGAAACGCTGCACAAGGTGCCGTCGTCGCTGACGTATCTGGTCCAGAAGCTGGAGCTCGATCTCGGCGTCAAGCTGTTCGACCGCAGCGGCAGGCGCGCCACGCTCACGCACGCGGGGCGCGTGGTGGTCGAGGAAGGACGCCGTCTTTTACAGGCGGCGGAAGACCTCGAATGCAAGGCCAAACGCATCCAGCACGGCTGGGAAACCGACCTGCATGTCGCGATCGACGAAATCATTCCGTTCGATCTGCTGTGGGACCACGTCAGCGATTTCTACAAGCTGAAGCTGGATACCCGCCTGCATCTGTCGAAAGAAGTGCTGGGCGGCTCGTGGGACGCGCTGCTGACGCGTCGCGCGGACCTGGTGGTGGGCGCGGCGGGCGACCCGCCGCCGATTCCCAATCTGATGGCCAAACCGATCGGCTCGTTAAAGCATGTCTTCGTGGTCGCACCGGATCATCCGCTCGCGTCGATGCCCGGCCCGCTGACGCAAGATCTCGTGGCGAAATATCGCGTAGTGGCGATCGGCGACACGTCGCGCAAACTGGCGCCGCGCACCATCGCGATTGCCGAGCACCAGGAGGTCATGACGGTCCCGACGCTCGAAGCGAAACTCGCCGCGCAGATCCGCGGTCTCGCGGCCGGCACGATTCCGGAATGCCTCGCCGCCGAGCCGCTGAGCCGCGGTGAGCTGGTGCAGAAGGAAGTGATCGGCATGCGGCACACCACGCATTTCTATCTCGCGTGGCGCGGCGACGAAACGGGTAAGGCGCTGCGTTGGTGGGTCGAGCAACTGGACCGGCCGAACCTGATCGACGACGCCGCGCAACAAAGAATGATGCACGGCTGAAGAGCCGACCTAGTCGCGCTCTACCACGTTGCTTCGAGCGTCTTCGTCGAATGAATCCGCGCGGGGGCGGGGAATTCTGACGGTGGCGGGTTGTGAGACTTTTAAGGCTGTTGAGGCGATAGCGGCTGAAGCGCCGCCCTGCTCGCCGGCCGCCGCCGAGGCGATCAGCAGCACGTTGGTCGCGGCCTTGAAGTCGTCCCAGTCGAGCCCTTCGGTCAGCTTCGCGCATGCGGAACTGAGCAACTGCGCCGCCTCGACGCTGCGGCCTTGCGTGTGCCACAGCGCGCCCAGGCTGGTCGCGGCACGCAGTTGCAACGAGCGGCAGCCTTGCGCGAGCGAATCTTCCAGCGCCGCGATCAAACAGTCTTCCGCATCGCGCGCCACGATCTCCGACGGCGGCGCACCCGCCGGCGCCATCAGCAGCAATTCGCCATGAATGCGCCTGAGTTCGCCGGCATACCAGTGGTCGCCGGTTTCGTCACAATGCATCAGCGCGCGCGTCACCGTGGCCACGCCTTCGTCCCGTTGACCCGCGCGGCCGAGCGCGAGACTGTACTGACCGATCAGCATCGCGCGCGGCGCGCCAAATTCGAGCGACTCGAGATGGTCCAGCGCGACACGGAACGCATGCAGACGCTCCGGGCTGACGTCGTCCAGCGAGCGCAGGTATTCGCCGAAACAACGGCAACAGGCTTGCGCCACGCTCAAGCCCGCATGCGTCGCGACTTCGTGCAGCAGCGCGAGCGCCTGAGTGGCCCGCTCCCGCTTGCCCGATAACAGCGCGAGCGGCACCAGCGCCTCGATCAGCACATAGCATTTGACGATCGCCTGTTGCTGATTGCACGCGTCGACAACGCACGCCTCGGCGTGCCGCATCGCCTGATCGCGCCACCCTTGCAACCACAGCACGCGCGCCAGCGTCGCGCGGCCGACAATGCCCTGATCGATCGAACGCCCGAGCGGCAGACCATAGCGCAAGCTGTCGCAGCGCAGCAGCAGTTGTTCGATCGACGCGCGCGCCTGCTGCTGATCGCCCGCATAGTGCGACGCGATGCCCAGCAACCGGTACGCGAGCACCGCGTTGCCCGCATCGCCGGTTTCGGCCGCGCGCGACGCGAAGCGCTTCGCGAACGCCAGCGCATTGCGCGCCGCGCCGGACGACTGGCTCCCATTCCACATGCCCCACAAGGCCCGCGCTTCGAACGCCGCGTCGCCGAGCGCAATGGCCGACGCCAGAATCTCGGACCACAGGCCGCGCGTTTCGCGATCCGGTCCATTGACGTAGACCAGCGCCGCGCCGAGCGCCGCCTGCAGTTCCATCCGAACCCGCAGATGGTGAGTCGAGCGCGAGCCGTAGTGCGTTGCCGCGACGGCGTCGAGCGCCCGCCGCGCCCACCTGCAGCATTCGTCGACCAGCGAAAGTTCATACAGCAGAAAGACCGTCTTCACGGCCAGCGTCTCGCCGAGCGCTTCGTCGCCCTTGGGCGACAGCGCCCAGCCGAGCGCCGCGCGCACGTCGTCCAGCAGCGCGCGCATGCGCTGATACCAGGCGTCGGAAAACGCGTTCGCCGGGTCCGCGCGACCCTGCGCCTCGCGCTCCAGCAGACTCAGGAAGTAACGCGCGTGCTGCAGCGTGACGCTGCGCCGCTCGCCGTTGTCTTCGAGCTTCTGGATCGCGTAGGCGCGCATAGTCTCCAGCAGCCGATAGCTGGCGCGGCCGCCTTCCATGCGCGTCACCACCAGCGATTTTTCGACCAGCCCGGAGACGGCGGCGATCACGTCGAGTTCGCGCATTGTGTCGTCGCCGGCTACCGCGATCGCCGCTTCCATCGTGAAGCTGTTGACGAAGATGCCGAGCCGCCGCAGCGTCGCGCGCTCGGCGTCGTCGAGCAGCGCGTGGCTCCAGTCGAGCGTGGCCTTCAAGGTCTGATGGCGCGGCAGCGCCGTGCGATTGCCGCCGGTCAGCATGTTGAAGCGATCGTCGAGATGGCCGGCGAGCGTCTCGATGCCGAGTATCGCCGCGCGCGCCGCCGCCAGTTCGATCGCGAGCGGAATGCCGTCGAGACGGCGGCACACCTCGCCGGTCAGGTGAATGCTTCTCTCATCGGAGGAAAAACGCGTGTCGATCGCGCGGGCACGCGACACGAACAGCTCGACCGCACTGCATTGCAGCACCTCCTGGCTGGGATCGTCCCGCGCCGGCACGTCGAGCGAAGCGACCCAGTACAGATGTTCGTCGGCAACACGCAGCGGCTCCCGGCTCGTGGCCAGCACGCGCACCGTGGGACTCACATTCAGGAGCGTCTCGGCCAGTTCCGCGGCGGGCCCGAGCACGTGCTCGCAGTTGTCGAGCACGAACAGCATGCGCCGCTCGCCGATTTCCCTGGTGAGGGTGGCGAGCGTCAGCGGACCCATCGACGGCGTGACGCCGACGCTCGCCGCGAATGCGGCCAGCACGCCGCTCGCGTCGGTGGCGGAAGCCAGCGAGACCAGATAGACGCCATCGGGAAAACGCGTCAGCAGGCCACGCGCGATCTCGACCGCGAGGCGGGTCTTGCCGATGCCGCCCGATCCGACCAGCGTCACATGGCGAGCCGACGACAAGGCCAGCGCGACGTCTTCGAGCGCTTTGCCGCGGCCGATCAACGGCGAGTAACTGCCAGGCAGGTTATGGGGAGTGGCGGGATGAGAGGTGGCGCGCTCGGCCACGTGTTCTTCGTGGTCCGCGTCGTCGGGCGTATTCGGCGCGCGGCTCTGCAGCAAGCGGTAGCCTCGGCCGGACACCGTGCGAATCAGTCCGCGACTGTCGCCGAGCATCTTGCGCAGCGCCGACATATGCACTTGCAGATTGTTTTCTTCGACGATCGCATTCGGCCAGACGGCCTTCAGCATCTCGTTCTTCGACACCAGTTCACCGTTCGCGGCGATCAGCACGGCCAGCATATCGAATGCGCGGCTGCCCAGCCGGACGGGTTTACCGTCGGCAAGCACTTCCCGGCGCTCGAGATCGACCAGAAGCGAACCTATGCGAATCATTACCTGAGTTCCCTGACGCAACGAATGGAGGAAAAACTGAGGAATGCCCGCTCAGCGTTGCGTCCCCGAAGTCTAGAACATCGATGGCAATGGATGCGCGAAAAAAACTGAACGTATGATTCAAAAAATTTGTACTAAGCACGCACTGCATGACGCGCCGCTTACGCGCTAGCTAGCGCATGCTGCCCGTCATGGCCACCTTCATGGCCGGCAGTTGCTCGACCACCGAGGCGAGAATCATCGCCGCCGCATTGGCCGGAATCGACGCGCGCACTCTCGGCTTGTAGATCATGTCGTCGCGCCGGATCACCGCGCCGCTCAACGCGCAGCGCCCCTTGAGCCGGGCGCGGCAACTGATCCACACCTGGTCGGCGTAGCGGCAGCGCGTGGCGTCCTGCCACAGCACCGCGATCGACGACTCGGACAAGCGCTCCACCACTTCCACCTGAACGTGCGGCGACAGCGCATAAGCCGCGCGCCGCGAAGCAGGCCGCAGCAGGAAGGCTTCACCCGCGCCTTCGCCCTCGCCCTCGTTCCGGTCGACGCGGCGCAACGCGTGGATCACGTGATTCCATACCGACACACCGGCGTCATCGAAGGCTGCGCCGCTCTGCTCGTACGAAGCCTGGCAAGCTGCCTGACGGGCGCCGTTCGCTTGCAGCGTGTGCTGTCTGACCGAGGCCGAAACCGTTTCCGTTTTCATTTGCCGTTCTCTCGAAGTGATGAAAGACGAACCCGACGCCGCGATCATGGCGCAGGTGCGGCTTCGTAGTTGACCGGTACCCAGTCATACGTCGTGCCGTTCCTTCTGATATGCCCCAAGCCCGGAAACGCAATGTGCGCGGCGCCCACCAGATAGTGCCGGTCGGTCGCGAGGTTCAGCGCGTAGCGGCGCGAGCGCTGTGCCGACGCCGCGTCGGTGTCGTACTCGACGGTGGCCGCGGGGTTCTGCAACTGGATCGATGCCACATGAATCACATCGCCCCACACCAGCAGATTCTTCGCCTCGCTGTCGACAAGATACGCCGTATGACCCGGCGTATGGCCGGGCAGCGCGATGGCGTGAATACCCGCTTCGAGGTCCGTATTGCCGCTGAAGGTCTTGAACCGCCCCGCCGCGACATAAGGCGCGACGGACGCGACCGCCGCGTCGAAGAAGGTGCTGAGGAAGCTCGGCGCGGTCAGTTTGTTAGCCGGATTCAGCCAATAGTCCGCTTCGGCCTGGCTGACCCGCACCACCGCATTCGGAAACACCATCGCGCCATTGGCGATGATGCCGCCCACGTGGTCTTTATGCAGATGCGTGAGCAACACTTCGTCCACCTGCGCGGGTTGATAACCCGCGGCGCGCAGATTGGCCAGCATATGCCCGCAGCAATCGCCGTACAGCACGCCTGCGCCGGTATCGATCAGAATCAGTTTGGAGCCCGTGTTGATCAGAAACGCGTTGATCGAACCTTGTACCGGCGCATGCAGAAAATCGCGTTCGAGGTCGCGGGCGATTTCAGCTTTCGGTACGCCTTCGACGACCGTGTCGATCGGAAACGGATGCGTGCCGTCGAGCAGCGCGGTCACTTCGAATTGCCCGACCATGATCCGGTAAAAGCCCGGCCCCTGGGTTCGGACCTGCGGCGCGGCGGCCGACGCGGCAAGCGGCCAGGCGCTCACGATCATGCTCAATATCACGAGGCACCAGGCTTTTGCCTGCATGGACCACGCGTGCCGGATCTGCTTCTTCATTACGTTCCTGTGGGTTGTCTCAACGGTGAAAAAAGCATACGACGACGCGTCCGTAACCGTTGCTAATTTTTATTAATTGTCCTGAGCCAGCGGGGTTTTCAGGGCGGTTTCAGGCCCGGGCTCAGTCCATTAATGCCAGAATGAAACCCTGCCCGACGCGCTAAAGTCCGCATTAACGCAAGGCCAATGAAAACCCCTTCCGCTTCGACCGAAGCATCACTTCGATCCACAGCGCAACGCCTATGAAAATTGCTATCGCCGGTGGTTCGATCGCGGGCCTTGCCTGCGCGTTGACGCTGACCTGCAAGGGTCACGACGTCCACGTCTATGAACGCTCAGCGGCGCCGCTGCGCGGTCGCGGCGGCGGCGTAGTGGTGTTGCGGCAGATGTTCCACTTTCTCGAACAGCACGGCTATCCGGTGCGCGGCATGCTGTCGGTGCCCGCGCACCGGCGCCGCTGGCTCGACGCCGAGGGCGGCGTGATTCGCGACGAGCCCGAGTTGCTGCCGTTCTCGTCGTGGGACGCCGTCTACCGGTCGTTGTGCAGCATGCTGCCGTCCGGCGCGATGCATTACGGGCACACGGTCGCCCGCCTCGCGCAAGACGCGGAGGGCGTGACGATCCAGTTCGACGAGCACGCCGAGCCGCTGCGCGCGGATCTCCTGATCGCCGCCGACGGCACCGGCTCGCGGCTTCGCGCCATGCTGTTCCCAGCCAGCGCGTCGTCTTACGCGGGCTATATCGCGTGGCGCGGCGTGGTGGACGAAAACGCGTTCGAACACGCTGATATCGCGGAACTGATCGAGAACATGACGCTGTTACGCGCGGACGGCGCGCTGTTCATGACGTTTCTGATTCCCGCGCTCGACGGCTCGCTCGAAGCGGGCAAGCGCCGCTTCAACTGGCTCTGGTATAGAAACGAAACCGACGCGGCCACGCTCGCCTCGTTTCTGACGGACCGCGAAGGCCGGCATCACCATGCGTCGATCGCGCCCGGCGAACTGTCGGCGCACTCGCTCGCGCACCTGCAACACACGGCCGCTGGGCATTTGCCGCCTGCGCTGTCGCAACTGGTGGCGGCCACCGGTGCGCCGTTCCTGCAAGCCATCGCCGACGTGCTGAGTCCGTCGTTCGCTCAAGGGCGTGTCGCGCTGGTCGGCGACGCCGCCTGCACGCTGCGGCCGCATACGGGTTCGGGCACCTCGAAAGCCGCCGACGACGCCGTCAGCCTCGCACAAGCACTCGGTGCATCCACGGCGACACCGGACGTGGTCCGAGCGCTCGCCGACTGGGCCACGGCGCGGCGCGCGGCGGTCGAACCGCTGCGTCTCAAAGGACCACGGCTGGCTGAGTCGTTCGGTCTTGGGTCGCCGTCATAACGCGGCAAAGCGCGTCGGCGCGGATATCCGCTCATGGCGAACACCAGCGACATTACACAGCCCATTGCACGCCCATAGAAAGCCGACTAAAGGCTTATTGAATTACACACTGGAAGCTCAACGAAAATAAATATTTAACATTTGTCTTTTTCCGAGATAATCGCGCCACCACGCCGACTTTCACCCTCCATGATTTTGGCCAGACGCAGCGGACTGACAATCTGCCGCGCGACAAACAGAGGTGACGGATCATGCTCAACGACGCAGACATTTTCACCACCACGGCATCCCGGCAAAAAGACTCACTCGGATGTGTTTCCAATCAACTGCATAAAGACCTCGAACTGCACACCGGCGAGTTCACGTTTTATCGTAAATGCCGGCGCGAGCAGAACACCAGCGAAGTCGCTACGCCACCGTCGAACCGAGGCTTCCTGATCGGCGTTTCGCTGGCGGCCGGCCACCGTCGGCGGATCGTGTCCGGCAACCGGTCGACCCTGCACGACTTCGAACAGAACTCGGTCTACGTTCGCAATTTCGAAGACGACTACCGGGCCGATCTGCACGGCGCGTTCGACTTCGTGCTCGTCGAGCTGTCACACGCATTCGTCACGAACACCTGCTATGAGCGCGGCGGTTCGGCGATCACCGGCTTCTCATCGCTGCTGGGCAAGAAAGACCCGATCTTCGGTCACCTGGCGCAGGTACTCGCGCTGACTTTGGATAGCCGTAGCGAGGCCAGTCCGCTGTTTGTCGAGCAACTGGGTGTCGCGCTCGGCACGCATCTGATCGACCGCTATGGCAAGGTCGCGAGCGAGTCGGACAAGAAAAGCCGGCGCCTCTCTAGCCTGCAGGAAACCCGCGCGAAAGACATGCTGCTCGCGAAGACGCAAGGCAGCATCTCGCTCGAAGAAATCGCCAGCGCGTGCAATCTGTCGCGCAGTTACTTCATCCGCGCGTTTCGCGAGACCACGGACCGCACGCCGCATCAGTGGCTGGTGGAGCGGCGCATCGATCGCGCGCGCGATCTGCTGAAGCATTCCGACGCGCCCTTGTCGGAGATCGCGATTGCTTGCGGCTTCGCCGATCAAAGCCACTTCACCCGCACCTTCTCGCAACTGGTCGGCGCGCCGCCCGGCACCTGGCGCCGCGAGACCCGCAAGTAAAGTAAAGCGCGCCGGCCCTCGGCGCGCTTCGATCGACCGGCTTCAAACAGCCCTGCTTTAATCAGACGATAAGCCGCCCGAGCGCGGCAACGACTTTCTTACAAAGCATCGTACTTACATGCAAGACGCAAGGGTTGGGTCAGGGTAACGTCGAGCCTGCCAAACTCAGCCGCCCAGCCCGTCCAGTCCCGCCGGCGCACAGTCGTGTTTTCCATGCACGCCCCCTATTCCTGAACCTGAAGAACATCATGATCGAAATAGGCAGCTTCCAGATCGATCTGGACATGCGCACTTTGCGGAAGAACGGCGAGGTCGTGCATGTCGGGTCACGCGCCTTCGATATTCTCGCGGTCGTCGCGTCCGCCGGCGGACGCCTCGTCACGAAAGACGAGCTGATGGACAGCGTCTGGCCGAACACGGTCGTCGAAGAAAACAACGTTCAGGTCCACCTGTCGGCGCTGCGCAAAATCCTCGGCCCGGACCGCGATCTGATTCTCACGGTGCCTGGCCGCGGCTACCAGCTTCTGCAGCGGCGCAAGAACGCGAGCGCCGCCCAGTTCGCCGCACCGGCGAGCAACGCGCGCAGCCTGCCGCCGTCCAAGGCTGGATTGCAGGGACGTGACAACGCAGTCCGGCAGATTCGCGCGATGCTGTCGCAAACGCATGTGCTGACACTCGTCGGCGCGGGCGGCATCGGCAAGACGAGTCTCGCGATCGAAGCCGCTCGCCACACCGCGGGTGACTTCAACGAACCGGTGAGCTTTGTCGAACTGGCCACACTGAGCACTCAGATCGAGGCGCTCCGCGCGATCGCCGACACCTGCGGGCTCGACCTGCCCGAGCCGCCCACCGTGGCGCAGTTGGCCGAGGCGTTCGGCCAGCAACTCAGGCTGCTGGTGCTCGACAACGCGGAGCATGTGATCGGCGCCATCGCGACGATCGTCGATGCGATCGTGGCCGGCAACGACCAGCTGCGCGTACTGGTCACGAGCCGCGAACCGCTGCGCATTCTGCCCGAGGCGGTCTTCCGGGTCGATCCGCTCGACGTGCCGTTACCGCAGGCAGGCGCGGCCGACATTCTGCGCTGTTCGGCGGTGAAGCTGTTCCTGCAGCGCGCCAACTCGCTGCAAAGCGCCATTGGCGCCGACCCGGAGGAATTGCGCCTGGTCGGCGAGATCTGCCGCCGGCTGGACGGCATTCCGCTCGCGATCGAACTCGCCGCCGCGCGCGTCGTCGCGCTGGGCGTGGAAGGCGTGTACCGCCGGCTGGACGATCGCATGGCGATTCTGGCGGGCGGCTACCGCACCGCGCTGCCGCGTCATCAAACCTTGCGCGCAACCTTCGACTGGAGCTTCGCGATACTCGACACCGACACGCGAACCCTGTTCCGCCGTCTGGCGATCTTCGGCGGCAGCTTCACGTTCGAAGCGATGTGCGCGGTCACCTGCGACTCGGAGCATTCGGTCGCGAACGCGATCAGCGCGATCACGGAGCTCGTGGCGAAATCGCTCGTGAACGTCGAGTTCGACGGACCGGTCGCGAAGTACCGCCTGTCCGAATCGACCCGTGCGTATGCCTTGGAGAAGCTGGTCGCCGAGGGGGAGTTGCAGACCATCACGTCGCGCAATGCCCGCTATCTCTCCAGTTGCTTCCAGGCACAAACGGACGAGAGCCAGCGCAACCACGCCACCAATCCGCAGGAGCGCCAGCAAACGCTGGAAGACGCACGCGTGGCCTGTGACTGGGCCTTTTCGCCCGACGGCGATGCGCGCGTCGGCGTCGAACTGGCGTCGAACCTGGTGAGCGCATTGCTCGATGCGGGCATGATCGAAGAATGCTGCACCCGCGCCACGCAGGCGGTGGACGCGCTCGACGCACTGCCCGCCGGCGCCGTCGATACCGCCAGCGACATGCGCGTGCGCGCGGCGCTGGCTTCGGCGTTGCCGTATGTGTGCGGACCGGTGTCCAAAGCGGCGCAACTCTGGCGCGACGTGCTCGCGCGCGCCGCCGCGAGCGGCGACCAGACCGTCCAGGCTCACGCGCTATGGGGCTTGTGGAACACCATGCTGTCGCTGGGCAACATCAATGAATCGATCAACGTGGCGAAGCAGTTCCAGCAACTCGCTGCGCAGCACGGCACGCCATGGCAGAAGATTCTCGCCGACCAGGTCGGCGCCATTTCGCAGCATTGTCATGGTCAGCACGCACTGGCCAAGGCCGGACTGGAGAACGTCGGTCAACGCATCGTGCAGATGCGGCGCGACGCGCAGAGCGGCGGCTGTTTCGCGGTCGATCCCGCGGTGTACTGCAACGGCACGCTCGGCCGGATCGCGTGGCTGCAGGGCGACCCCGACGCGGCCACGGCATTGATCGATACCGTCGTCGACACGATCCGTCCTGACACGCTCGAACCGTCGCTCACGCACGTGCTAGGCGCCACGGTCATTCCATTCGCGCTGATGTCCGGCGATCTGGCGCGCGGCTCGCGCTATATCGACATCATGCGATCGCAGGCCGCGCTGCACGGCTTCACGAACTGGCTGGACTATTGCGACTGCCTGGCCGCCTGCCGCGACATTCTCGAAGGACGCGCCGAACAGGCGCTAGCGGTGCTCGACACGCGGCTCGACGCGTTGATGTCGCGCGGTTTCCGGCGCCTGATCACGCCATTTATCGTGGCGTACGCCGAAGCACTGATCGAACACGGACGCATCACGGAAGCTGCAGCACGACTCAACGACGCGCGCGACTTTTGCCGCAGCAACGGCGAACTGTTTTTCCTGCCGGAAGTCTGGCGGGCATTCGGTCTCGCGGCTCAAGCCGAAGCGGCGCAGCACGCGAAAGCGAGCGACGCCTATGAGGTGAAAATCGCGTCCGCGTCCGCGTGCTTTTCGGAAGCACGGCAGCTTGCCCGCGAGCAGGGCGCGAAGATGTGGGAGTTGCGGGCGTCGACGGCCATGGCGCGTTTGCTCGACGCACAAGGCCGTGCAGACGAAGCCGTCGGTTTGCTGGCGCCGCTCGTGGCCGAGTTGCAACGCGCCGCCGGTACGTCCGATGCGAAGGCGGCGCAGGCCTTGCTCGGCAAGCTGCGCAAACGCAGCGGCAAGAGCGACGCGAAGACCAGGAACGATGCGAACACCACCTCGACGAGCGCGGTAAAAACCGTCCGCAAAGGCGCCGGCAAGAGCGGCGAAAAAGCCGTCTCACGGCGTCGACCGGCGGAGAACACGCCGCCGCCGGCCTATTCCGCTACGACTGAATGAACTCGAGCAGGTCCGCGTTCACGCGGTCCGCGTGCGTCGTGCACAAGCCGTGCGAGGCGCCTGCGTAAATCTTCAGCCGCGCCTGCGGCATGAGCTTCGCCGTCGGCACGCCCGAGATGCCGAGCGGCACCATCTGATCATCGTCGCCTTGCAGCACCAGCGCCGGCACGGTGACGCGCCGAAGGTCGTCGGTGAAATCGGTTTCCGAAAATGCCTTGATGCAGTCGTACACCGCCTTGATCGAGGTCTGCATGCCGTCGCGCCAGAAGGCGTCGAGCGTGCCTTGCGACACCTTGGCGTCCGGCCGGTTCGCACCGAACAGCGGCGCCGCGACGTCCTTCAGAAATTGCGCACGGTCGGCGCGCACGCCCGCGCGCATGCCGTCGAATACCGCCATCGGCAGCCCGTCGGCATTCGCCGGTGTTTGCAACATGAGCGGCGGCACCGCGGCGAGCAACACCGCTTTCGCCACCCGCTTCACGCCATGGCGCGCGATGTAACGCACCACCTCGCCGCCGCCGGCCGAATGGCCGACCAGCATCGCGTCCTTCAGATCGAGCGAGTCGAGAAGCCCGGCGAGGTCGTCCGCGTAAGTGTTCATGTCGTGGCCCTGCCACGGTTGCGACGAACGCCCGTGACCGCGACGGTCATGCGCGATCACGCGGTAGCCACGCTCGGCGAAGAACATCATCTGCGCGTCCCAGGCGTCCGCGTTGAGCGGCCAGGCGTGGGAAAACACAATCGGCTGGCCCGTGCCCCAATCCTTGTAATAGATCGACGTGCCGTCCGCAGTGGTGAAGTAAGACATGATTCGTGCTCCGTGTGATGTGATCGAGCGGTCCGCGCGTATGCGCCGGCGCGTAGGTCAGTGCCTGGGCCGGCGCTCGCGCATGACTCGTTTTGGGAATCCGCAATAAGGCGTACGGAAAAGTCCGGCGCGCGAACCGAAACGCTATGCGGCGACGGCCGCCGTCCGGCTCAGATACGCGTGAATCTGACTCACCACCGCCGCGCCGTCGCCCACCGCGGCGGCCACGCGTTTGGCCGACTCCGAGCGCACGTCGCCGACCGCGAACATGCCCGGCACGCTGGTTTCGAGTGGATAGCGCGCGTTCGCTTCCGGCGAGATCCCATACTGTTCGCTGCGAGCGAAGCCGGTGACGACGAAGCCGCGATTATCGAGTTCGACACCGCTCGCGCCGAGCCAATCGGTCTTCGGGTCCGCGCCGATAAACAGAAACAGATGGCGCGTTTCGAGCGTCTCGTCGATCGTTGCGTCGCTCTGCTCGTCCTCGCGACGAATCCGCAACTGCGTGAGACCGGCTTCATCGCCGTCGAGTCCTTGCAGCACGCAACGCGTGCACAGCGTCACGTTGGGCAGCGAACCGATCCGGTCGATCAGATACCGCGACATGCTCGAACACAGGTCCTCGCCGCGAATCAGCACGCGAATGCTGCGCGCGAAGTTGGCGAGAAACACCACCGCCTGGCCGGCCGAATTGCCGCCGCCCATCAGCACGATGTCCTGCCCCTTCACCAGCTTCGCTTCGATCGTCGACGCCCAGTAATAGGTGCCGCGTCCTTCGAAGTTTTCGAAGCCCGGCACCGACGGCTTGCGGTACGCCGCGCCGCTCGCCACCACGACCGTGCGAGCGCTGATGCGCTGCCCGTCGAACAGCGACAGCACGAACAGGCCGTCCTGCCGCTCCACGCACAAGACCTTGCCGGGAATCGCCAGATGCGCGCCGAACTTCAGCGCCTGCTGGAACGCGCGCGCGGCGAGCGCCTGACCGGAGATGCCGGTCGGAAAGCCGAGGTAGTTTTCGATCCGCGAACTGGCGCCCGCCTGGCCGCCCGGCGCGCGTTGATCGAACACCGCGACCGACAAACCCTCGGTCGCCGCATAGACCGACGCGGCGAGGCCCGCCGGCCCCGCGCCGACAATCGCGACGTCGTACACATGCGAAGGCTCGAAGGTCGGCACCAGCCCGAGGCATGACGCGAGCTGCGCCTCGTCCGGCGCGCGCAGCACCGAGCCGTTCGGGCAGAACACCAGCGGAAAATCGCCGGGGCCTGTGGTCATGCCGCCCAGCAGCGTGATCGCTTCGGGATCGCTGCGGGCGTCGATCACCATCGCCGGATACGCATTGCGGCGCAGAAAGCCTTGCAGTCTGACGAGCCGCGCATCGTCGCCATTGCCGACGATGATCGGCCCCAGCCCCTGCTCGATCAGCCCGAGCCGCCGCAGGATCAGCGCACGCATGATGTGCTCGCCGAGTTGCGCGTCGGCGACGATCAGCGCACGCAGCCGCTCCGGCTCGATCACGAGCGTCTCGACCTCCGTCAACGCAATGCCGTCGATCAACGCCGGCTTGCCGGACAGCTGCGCCATCTCCGCCATGAAATGGCCGTCGTCGTGTTCGGTGACGAGCGTCGCACGGCCGAAACTATCGCGCGACTCGATCCGCACGCGCCCATGCAATAGCACGAACAGGCCGAGCGCCACGCGCCCGGTTTCGAAGATGAACTCGCTCGCCTTGAACGACATCGGCCGGGCGAAGCGCCGCAGGCTCTGAATCTCCGCCGCCGACAGGCGCGGGAACATCTGATGCTGCCGGTATTCCAGCGAGGAAAACGGAAACTCGAGTTCCGACGACGCGGCGACTGCTGCTGCGTCGGCAGCGGCGGAAAAATCCTGGGTGCTCATGACATGACCTCTTCTAGCGCGTCATCGTGACGACGGAATGCAAACCCTGCCGCTTTACCGTTTTGCAGCTCTACGCTCTACCAGCCGAACTTGAATTCGGCGCCGATATAGTCGGCATTGCGCGCGCCCAGATCGCGCAGCGACGGTCCCACCTGGAAATGCACCGCTTCCACGGCCGCGGTGAGATTGGCGGCGACCGCATAGTCGGCGCGCAACTGCGTGTAGAAACCGGTCCAGCTCGTGCCGTGGCCCGCCGTGCCCGGCACGACCGCCGAGCCTTGCTGATAGACGGCGTCGGCGGTCGTCTCGCGCCATTGCAGACCCACGCCCGCGAGCAGCGTCAGCTTGCTGTTCGGCTTGAGCGTCAGCGTCGGCTTCACGTGAATCAGGTTGGCGTAACCGGTGTAGCCGGCCAGCGCGAAGTAATAGCCGTTCGGAAACAGCGGATTGAACGTGCCGATACGGCCGTCGCCCGGATGGTTGTCGCCCGAGGCGGCATCCACCTGCACGCCGAGACGCGGTGTCCACGGCGCGGAGGCCAGCGTGTAACCGGCCAGCGATCCGACCGCCCACGCGCCGATCGTTTTGTTGCCCACGTGCCCCGACTGATACATGCCTTCGACGTCCCAGTCGATATGCCCGAGCGTGCCGGCATAACGCGCGTCGAACACGTCGCGATGCTCGTTGCCGGTGGCATCGAGAAAACGCGCGTTGTTGCGGTTGTAGCGCGAGTAATACGCGGACACGTCGCCGGGTCCGACGCCTTTGCGCTCGACCCGCACGCCGCTGAACGTGAGGTCGCGGTTGGACACGTCGTCGAAATCCGAGTTGTCGCGATACTGCACCGGCTGCGACGCGTAGGCGATCCAGCGCCACGGGCCGGTTTCATAGTCGGCCCAGAGGGCGTCGAACGCCTGACGCACGTTCGGGCCGTCGCGCACGGAAATGAACCGCTGCAAGTCGAACGCCATTTCCTGACGGCCGACGCGGAACTTGAACGTGCCCGGCCCGAGCGGTTCGGTAATCGCAACGAACGCCTGGCGCAAATCGAGCGGATTCTTGTCGACCGGCGTGACGTTGTCCTTGCCGTAGGGCTGTGCGCTTTCGATCTGCGTGAAGATCTGCACATGCGGGCCGAGGTGCACGTCGGCGTGCACTTCGAGTCGCTGCAGCAGATAGGTATCGTCGTGCCCGCTGCCGAGACCGAAGAGCGGCGCATCGTTCATCTCGACCCGCTCGCGCCACACCATGCCGAGCGAAATATAGGCGTCGGGATTGCCGAACAACGGGATGTACTTGAGCGAATCGAACGGCTTTTTCGGCACGCACGGATTCGCCAGCACCGACCAGTTTTCCTGCCAGCGGTTGAACATGATCGCCGGCCGCGCGCACGACGCGGCCGGCGTGGCGGCCGCCGCCACGGTGTCGCTGCCCGCCGCGGTATCGTCCGCGCTGCCCAGCGCGGTATTCACCGCGGCGGCGGCCGGCAGCGCCGCCGCCAGCCCCGTGCTCAGCAGCAACGCACGAACCGCGCGCAACGCGCTGTCGCGCCGCCCCCGGCTCCCAGCGTTGCCCGACGCCGACCGATTCATGAAGACCGCTTCACTGACCATCGTGCACTTCGGCAATGTAGCCACCCGGGAATTCGAGCATCGCGGTCTTGTGCGAGCCGACGGTGTACGCCGGAACCAGCACCTTCGCACCGGCCGCTTGCGCACGTTCGAGCGTTTGCGCGACGTCGGCGACCGCGTAGCCGGTGGTCTCACGTCCGAACGGGAACGGCAGCTTGCCGTCCGTCACGAACACGACCATGCGGCCGAAACCCGAACTGATATGAATCTCGCGCACCGTCTCGCCCGGACGGCCGATCACGCCGGCATCCGCGCGCGGATTGTCCGACACCACCTTGCCGTGCGAGAAGTGCAGCCAGCGGCGCACGAAGTTGTTCGCTTCGTAACGCGACACGTACACGCGGTTATCCGGCACGCTCTGCAGCGGCGCATAGTTCGGCGCCTTGGTGTGCCAGTAGAGCTGCATCGTCAGACCGCCCGGCCATTGAATGATCGCGTCCTTGCCGATCGGGTCGTCGAACGAATCGACCAGCACGTCCGCGCCGGCCGCACGCGCGGCCTTCACGGCCTGATCGATGTCGGTGACGAGGTAGCCGGTGCGCTCATTGCCGAACGGATACGGCACTGGCGTTTCGAAGCCGAACACCGACAGCATGCCGACCGGCGTCTGCACGTATTGCGACGCGGTTTTGCTCGGCGTCGGCGTGACCGTGAACACGGCGCGCGGCGACGCCTTGCCGCCGAACGTCGTGACGAAGCTGTTGACGAACGCGTCGAGGTCGGCCTCGGCAACATACACGTGGGTCGTATCGTACTGCGCCCCGACCGACACGTCGGGGTGCTTCACCAGCGCCGTTCTGGCGCCCGGCACTTCCGCCGGACCGGCATCGGCGAAAGCGGACGAAACGGGCGCGAAGCCGATCAGCAGCGCGGCGGACAGCAGCGCGAGAGGACGAAACGGATGCAGCGATTTGAACATTTGGATTACCCGATTGTGTTAGCAACAATTGAATGAACGGCCTCGGCACCACGAGGCCGGATGGGTTGATCGGCGGAGAGCGGCGCGTCCGGCGCCGTGGCGCGAATCATGTCGCGGCCCGCCGCTTCCAGGCCAGAAACAGCAGCACGGCCACGGGCAAGGCAACGGCGATGAACGACACCCGCACGAAAGCCAGCGCGCCGGCCATCGCCCCGACGGCGAAACCGCCCATGGCGGCGAGCGTCGACTTGAGCCGTCCGCTCACCTTCTGCCCGTGATCGCCTTGCGTGCCGCGATGAATCAGTTCGACCACATCCAGCACCACCTGCGTGACATTGCCGGTCATCACCGTATTCGGCAGGCCGGTCACCTGCAGCAGCCGGCCGCGCGCGTTCTGCACACCCATGCCCATCGTGCCCAGCACGCCGCAGATCAGCACCATGGCGGCGCTCGCATCCGTGATCGGCGTCGCCAGCATGCCGGTCACGAGGAACGACGTCAGCAGCGCGGCCTGCAGCAGGTACAACGCGCTTGCCGCCTGCGCCGCGTGGTGGCGCTCCAGAAACTTGAAAATCACACTGCTCATCGCAATGCCGACGATGAACGACGGAAACGCCAGCAGCTTCAGCAGCACCCCTTGGCCCACGCCGGCCACTTCCGCGCCGATCAGCACGAAGTTGCCGGTCACATGCGCGGTGAACAGACCGAACAACGCGATGAAACCGAGCGTGTCGACGTAGCCCGCGATCAGTGCGAGGATCGTGTCTTCGTGCTGGTTCACGCGCGACACTCCGTGCTGTGCGAGCAGTCCACGCGCGCCATCAGCCGCCGTCCTTCGGCGCGCCCGGCGTGACCGTCTTTTGCACCGCGCCGCCGTTCGCCTGCGCGACCTGCACCGGTTGCGGCTGGGTCTGGCTCTGCGTTTGTTCCTGCGCGAAGAACTGCGCCTTGACGACCGGTATCGCGTGTTCGCCCAGCACCATGCCGAGCAGCCCAGCGAGCGCGATCAGCGGCGGCGCCGGCGATTGCACTTTCAGTAGCCAGTACAGCAATCCCACGCCGAAACCGACGCCCAGTGAAATGAGGTAGCCCATGCTTTGTTTCCTTTCCAGAATCCACTTCAATTTCAATTCGACCAGTCCGAACCCAGCACCAGTCCACAAAAATTCAGCCGGCGATAGTTCGGATCCCATCGGTCCAGCACGTCGGCATTCACCGTCCCGTACGTCGTCGCGGGACGATGCTCCATGCCGCGCGCGTACGCTTCGATCAGCTTCTTCTTGAAGCCGGATTCGCGCGGATACGCCTGCACGATTTCGTCGCGCTGCTGCGCGGTGAATTCGTCGTAATGCTCGCCGCGCACGTCCATCTGCACACCGGCGCTGATCATCGCCACCAACGGCGACATGTACTGCGGAATGCCCGGCGTGGTATGCAACGCAATCGCCGTCCAGACTTCCTTGATGTCGCTGTCGGGCACGGCGTGCTGCTGCAGAAACTCACGCGCGGCGTTCGCGCCGTCCACCTCGAAGCGATGCGGCGAGCTTCGATACTTCAGGTTCAGCCCGGCGTTGTGAAACAGCGCGCCGACGTACAGCAGTTCGGCGTCGAACGTCAGGTTGTCGCGGTATCCCGCCAATGCGCCGAACAGAAACGCGCGCTGCGCGTGATGGAACATCAACTCGGACTCCATGCCGCACATCAAATCGCTTGCTGCCTGAGCCACTACGCCATCGGGAATCTCGACGCCGGCAATGGTTTTCTTCATCTCAAGTCTCCGTATGGGACGTCCCCGCCGTGGCGCGCTCCGGCGCTGACGGGGCGGCCTCGCCGCCAGGCCAGGCGGGACGAAACGAGGTCAGGTCCACTCCATTGCAGCGTAACGAGTTAACCCCATAAAGACTTTGGCGCTTTCTTAAAAAGACTTAATCGACGCGACGGTTATGCCGAACCGATCGAAGCCGCGCACGCCGGGCGTGGCCGTCACAGCGTCAGCTCGTGGAAGCGCCGTACACCGTCGCGAATCCATTGCAGCAAGCCGCCGGGGTTGTCCTCCACGTCGTGCGGGGACGCCAGCAGCAATTCTTCGGTAGCGTGGTGTTCGGACAGCAGACGGCACATTTCCTTCGCCACGTCGGGGCGCCGCTCGAGCACCGGCGTCAACGCGGTCTTATCGAGCCGGAACACGGTGGCGCGCGTTGTGGCGCGCACGATCACCGCCGTCCTGACGCCCGCCAGAATGCCCGACTGGCCGATCGAATCGCCGGGCGCGAGGCGCCGCAACTCGACCTCGCCGCCGTCTTTCGAGACGACCGCCTTGGCGACCCCTTGCGCGAGAATGTGCAGTTCGTGGCCGCTCTCGTCCGCGGCCGTGTAAATGGTTTCGCCGACATCGAATTCGTGCCGGGTGAGCTTCGCGGCGAGTTCGGTCAGTTCGTTGTCTTCGAGCGTGCGGAAGATCAGCACGTTGCGCAGCAGGCGCTGCTTCTCGGTCATGCCGGCAGGCGCCGGCTCGGGCACCGACAGCGGCTGCAACAGCACGCCGCGCGACGCCAGATGCCGGTGCGCGAGATCGAACAGGTCGTTGCGCACCTCGATTTTTCTGTCGAGCTCGGCGACGTAGCAGACGATCTCGTATTCGATCGCGTCGTTGGTTGCGCGCCGCACGCTGACAACCGGTTTGGGATCGTCCAGCACGCCCTCGGCGCTCTGCGCGGCGTTCGACAGCGCTGCCAGCACGAGCGCCGGCCGGATCGACGGTTTGATCGGCAGCACGACGCTGATGCCATGCGTATGCGAGGGCTGATTCGCGTTGACGATGTTGGTGCGCGCCGCCACGCTGTTCGGAATCACGACGATATTGCCCTGCCCGTTCAGCAGACTGGTGGCGCGCCAGTTGCTCTCGATCACCTTGCCTTCCACCTCGCCGATCGTGACCCAGTCGCCAATCCGAAACGGCTCGGTGGCGTTCAGCACGACACCGGAAAAAACGTCGTTCAGCGTGCTCTGAATCGCCAGCCCGAGCACGACGGCTAACGCCCCGGAGGTGGCGAGCAGCCCGCGCACCGGCAGTTGCAGCACGAACGCGATCGCGCCGACCGCGGCGGCCAGAAACAGCAGCGCGCCGAACACGTCCTGAAACAGACGCTCCTTGTGCCAGGTTTCGGGCAGCACGGTGCGATCCAGCACGATGGTCAGCAGCCGCGCGCCCTGCAGCCACCAGACCACTTCCAGCACTTGCGCGAGCAGATGACGCAGCGGTTGATCGGGCCACGGCGCCGCACGCAGCGGATTCATGCCCGAACTGAACAGCACGTAAGTAGAGAGAGCGAACAGGAGCGCCCGGAATGCCAGGCGCGCCTGATCGCTCGTGCGGATCATGAACCGCCACGCGAGAAAATCGAGCACCAGAATGCCGAGGCCGAACAACACGCCGTCAGTCAGAGTCGGCATACAGATCCTCGCTCGCGGGGTGGGTTGAACCAGTGACGCTCAGAAAGCGAAGCAGCTACATCCCAGCGCGCCCCAGAAGCCGTTCGAATCGCTGACCGGCACGTTCTTGCGCCACGCCCAGCCGTGTGCGTGAGCATGCACGCCGCACAGATTCACGCAGCCGTCCACGCAGGCCACCGCCGTGGGTTTGTAGCGGCTATAGCCACCGAACTCCGCGACCGGCGACCACGAGGGGCTGACCGGCAGCGCGGGCGGCGCGAGCGGCGCGAATTCGTCGTCGGCGTAGACGACCTTGCCGCCCACCACCGTCATGACCGATTCGAGGAACTTGATGCGGCTCTCGTCGACGCTGAAGTAGTCTTCGCTCAGCACCGCGAAGTCGGCGAACTGACCCGGCACCAACGCGCCCTTCTTGTCGTCTTCGTTCGAGAACCAGGCGCTGCCCACCGTGTAGCGGCGCAGGGCTTCCATGCGGTCGAGCCGGTTCTCGGCCGAATACATCTGCGTGCCGCCTACCGTCTTGCCCGACACCATCCAGTACAGCGAGACGAACGGGTTGAAACTGGCGACGCGCGTCGCGTCCGTACCCGCGCCAACCGGCAGGCCGGCGTCGAGCATGTGGCGGATCGGCGGCGTGCGCTTGACGGCCTCTTCACCGTATTGCTGAATGAAGTACTCGCCCTGGAAGGCCATACGATGCTGGATCGCAATGCCGCCGCCCAGCGCGCGGACGCGTTCGATATTCTGTTGCGTGATCGTTTCGCAATGGTCGAAGAACCAGCGCAGTCCGTTGAACGGAATGTCGGCGTTGACGCGTTCGAACACGTTCAGGAAACGCTCGATCGACTCGTTATACGTGGCGTGCAGGCGGAACGGCCAGCGGTTCGCCACCAGCAGGCGCACCACGGCTTCGAGTTCCACTTCGAGCGTGTCCGGCAGATCGGGGCGCGGTTCGAGAAAGTCTTCGAAGTCCGCGGCCGAGAACACCAGCATTTCGCCGGCGCCGTTCACGCGCAGAAAGTCGTCGCCGTCGCCGGGCTTGGTCACTTTCACCCACTTCGCGAAATCTTCGATTTCCTTTTTGGCGTTCTGCGTGAACAGGTTGTAGGCGATCCGCACAGTCAGTTCATTGTGCTTCGCCAGGTCCATGATCACGGCGTAATCGTCCGGGTAGGCCTGGAAGCCGCCGCCCGCGTCGATCGCGCTGGTCACGCCGAGACGGTTCAGCTCGCGCATGAAATGGCGCGTGGAATTGCGCTGATCTTCCGGCGGCAGCTTCGGACCCTTCGCGAGCGTCGCGTACAGGAGCCCGGCGTTCGGCCGTGCGATCAGCATGCCGGTCGGATTGCCGCGCTTGTCGCGCTGGATCTCGCCGCCCGGCGGATTCGGCGTGTCTTTCGTGTAGCCGACCGCGCGCAGCGCGGCAGCGTTAAGCAACGCGCTGTCGTACAGATGCAGGATGAACACCGGTGTGTCCGGCGCGATGGCATTGATTTCTTCGAGCGTCGGGCCGCGCCGTTCAGCGAACTGGAATTCGTTCCAGCCGCCCACCACGCGAACCCACTGCGGCGCCGGCGTGCGGGCCACCTGCTTGCGCAGCATGTCGAGCGCGTCCGCGAGCGACGGCACGCCGTCCCAGCGCAGTTCAAGGTTGAAGTTCAGGCCGCCGCGAATGATGTGCAGATGCGAGTCGTTCAAACCGGGAATGACGGTGCGCCCCTGGAGGTCGACATGCCGCGTCTTGTCGTTGACATGCCGCATCACGGCGTCGCGGGAACCTGCGGCGACCACGCGGCCATCGGCGACGGCGATCGAATCGGCGAACGAGCGCTTGTCGTCCTGCGTGGCGATCTTGCCGTTGAAGAAGACGACGTCGGCCGGCGTCGGCGCGGAAGTACTGGAAGTCATGGCGATCCTCATGGGGAGCGCTCCGCGTTGAATGCGCGGAGCTATTCAGGGCAAGCGGGCGTGCTTACTTCGTCTTCGCCGGCACTGGGGCGAGGATTTCGTGCTGCTGCGCCGTGCGCTGAGCTGCCTTGTGAACCATCGTGTACGCGTAGTCGACGCCCATGCCGTACGCACCCGAATGCTCCTTGACGAGCTTCATGACCGCGTCGTACGTTTCCTTGTGCGCCCAGTCGCGTTGCCATTCGAGCAGCACCTGTTGCCACGTCACCGGCACCACGCCGGCCTGGATCATGCGTTGCATCGCGTAGTCGTGGGCTTCTTTCGACGTGCCGCCCGACGCGTCGGCAACCATGTAGATTTCGTAGTCGCCTTCGTCCATGGCGCACAGCGAGAACGTGTTGTTGCACACCTCGGTCCACAGACCGGCCACCACCACTTTCTTGCGACCGTTCGCCGCCAGTGCGTCACGCACCTTCTGGTCGTCCCACGAATTCATCGACGTGCGTTCGAGCACCTTGTGATCCGGGAACACGTCCAGCAATTCCGGGTACGTGTAGCCCGAGAAGCTTTCCGATTCCACCGAGGTAATCGTGGTGGGAATGTTGAACACCTTCGCCGCCTTTGCGAGGCCGACGACATTGTTCTTAAGCGCCTGACGATCCATCGACTGAACGCCGAAAGCCATTTGCGGCTGCTGGTCGATGAAAATGAGCTGGGAGTTTGCCGGGGTCAGCACTTCGAGTTTCGGATTAGCCATGACTATGTAAGTCCTAAAAGGGTGAGTTGACATGGGAGACATGCCGCACTTGCCTGAAGTGCGTGAAAAACTGAAGCCAGTCTAGCCACGGCGTTTGTCAACGTCCTTGTTGAACCCCTTAATCATTCTTAAAAAATATCAAGCTTCAGAACCCACCGGCGATGCGTTGCGCGTGCCGCGCTCAGAACTATTCACTTTTTTGCAGGACATTAAGCCGGCGCTCTTTCTACACTGCATTCGCCGCTGTTCAGCCTTCGAGCGCGCCTTGCAGCCGCGCTTCGAGAAACTGCACGAGCGTGCGCACTTTGCTGGAGTGACGGCGATTCGGTAGATACGCGGCATAGACGACCGCGTCGCCCTGATGCGGACTGGCGTCGAAATCTTCGAACAGTCGCATCAGACGACCGGCGCGAATCTCGGCGCTGACGTGCCACTCGGGCAGCAACGCAATGCCACGGCCCGCCATCACCGCTTCCAGCAGGATGTCGAGACCGTTCGACAGCAGACGCCCACGCACCTCGACGCGTTCTTCTTCGCCGTCGCGGTGGAAGGTCCACATCTGTCGCGTGCGATAGCCGCCGCCGTACGCGACCCGCAGACATTCGTGGTCGGCCAGTTCCTGCGGCGTGCGCGGCGTGCCGTGCTGTTCGAGGTAGCCATGGCTCGCGACGACGTAGCGCGGATTGTCGGCCAGCTTTCTGGCGATCAGGTTGGGGTCGCGATCCAGCCGGCCGATCCGGATTGCCACGTCGATCCGTTCGAGCGCGAGGTCGAGAAAGTTGTCGGCCACCACGACATCGAGAAAGACGCGCGGATGGTCAGCGAGAAACGCCGCGAGGTGCGGCGCGAGTCTTAAGCGGCTAAAGGTGGACGGCACCGAGATGCGCAGCGAGCCGACCGGCGACGCGCCGCTGTCGAACACGCTCTCGTCCGCCTCGGCGAGATCGTCGAGCACCTTGCCGACCTGCTCGACGTAGGCGATGCCGGCGTCCGTGAGACTGACCTTGCGAGGCGTGCGGGTCAGCAGCGCGGAGCCGAGCGACGCTTCCAGCGAGTCCATCAGGCGCGTGACCGACGAAGTCGCCACGCCAAGACGCCGCGCGGCCTTCGAAAAGCCGCCGGCATCGGCGACTTCCAGCAGCGTTTTCACGGCAAGGAATTTGTCCATGGTCGGTTTGGGTGTCGATAGATCGCTATTTGGTTGCAAAAAACGCAACACGGGTTTGCATTTTAGACCCATTCCGCAGCATAAACGCAACATATAAGCTGCATCCGTTACCTAGTGAGGGGTGCAACATGCAAGCCATTCAGGTGGAAGTTCATTACGACTTTATTTGCCCGTGGTGCTGGATCGGCCAACGGAATCTTTCCGCGGCGCTGGCGGACGCCGGCATCGGCGAGGCCGTGTCGATTCGCTACGTGCCGTTCGAGCTGAACCCGTCGATGCCCGTGGAAGGCATGGAGCGGCGCGCCTATCGAACCCTCAAGTTCGGCAGTTGGGCACGCTCGCAAGCCATGGACGCGCAGGTGACAGCCGCCGGCCTGAGCGCCGGCGCGGCATTCGACTACGAGCGCGTGCTGCGCACGCCGAACACGCGTCTCGCGCACCGGCTGATGCAGTTCGCGCAGTGCCGCAATGAACCGCGCACCACGGCCGCGCTGTATCAGGCCATCTATGCCGCGTACTTCGCCGAAGGCCGCGACATCGGCTCGCTCGACACGCTGGTCGCGATCGCCGCCGAACACACGTTCGACGCGGACGAAGTGCGCGCTTACCTGGCGAGCACCGCGGGCGATCTGAAGGTCGATGCGGCGCGTGAACGGGCCGACCGGCGCGGCGTGCAGGCGGTGCCCACGATCGTGATCGACGACCACGCGATCAGCGGCGCGCAGCCGCCCGTGGTGTTCACGCAGGCCCTGCGTGCGGCAGCGCGGAGGGACGCAGCATGAAAGCCCTCGAGCAACCGCGTGCCGTCGTGATCGGCGGCTCGCTGGGCGGCCTGTTCACGGCCACCACGCTGCGCGCGGCGGGCTGGCGGGTCGACGTGTTCGAAACCTCGACCCACCAGCTCGATAGTCGCGGCGGCGGCATCGTGCTTCAGCCGGACGTGCTGGACGCGCTGCAGTTTGCCGGCGTCGCGCTGCCGGACCCGCCGGGCGTGGCGTCGGGCGAGCGCATTTATCTGGATCGCGACGACCGCCGCGTCGAGCAGTTGTATATGCCGCAAATGCAAACGTCGTGGAGCCTGTTGTATCGCGCCATGAAAGAGGCGTTACCCGCCGAATCGCAGCACGCGGGCGAAACCTTCACCGATTTCAGCATGAACGGCGAGCAGATCGTCGCGCAGTTCGAAAGCGGTCGCAGCGAACAGGCCGATCTGCTGATCGGCGCCGACGGTACCCGTTCGACGCTCAGGCGGCGGCTGTTGCCCGAGATCGTGCCGGCCTATGCGGGCTATGTCGCATGGCGCGGGCTCGTCGAGGAACCGAACCTGCCGTTGCAGGCCGCGAACATGCTGCGCGAGCGCTTCACGTTCCAGCAGGGCGAAGCACACTCGGCGCTCGCCTATCTGATTCCGGGCGAGCACGACTCGACCGCGGTCGGCGAACGTCGCTGGAACTGGGTGTGGTATCGCAAGTACAGCCGCGCGCAGCTCGATCGTTTGCTGGTCGACCGGCACGGCCATCCGCGGGCGTTTTCGCTGCCACCGGGCTCGACCAAGCGCGCCGACGTCGCCGTGTTACGCGACGACGCCGCGGCCTTGCTGGCGCCGACGTTTCGCGCGCTGATCGACAGCACGGACGATCCGTTCATGCAGCCGATCGTCGATCTGCGCTCGCCGCGCATGGTGTTCGGCCGTGCGGTGCTGCTCGGCGACGCCGCCTCGGTGCCGCGTCCGCATACGGCGGGCAGCACCGCGAAGGCCGCCGCGAATGCGCATGCACTGGCGCGGGCGTTGTCGTCGACATGGCAGAGCGGCGTGACGATCGACGCCGCGCTCAAGCGCTGGGAAGACCAGCAGTTGCAACGCGGCCGCCTGATGACCGATCTCGGTATTTCGCTCGGCGACCGGGTGATGAACATCGCTCGCTGAGCTCACGTTTTTTCTTTTTAAGGAGTTGCAATGTCGACCCAGGCATCCACGACGGCAGCCGGTACCGGCCACGTCAAACTGACCCGCGGACTGATCGCGCTGTTCGCGTTCTGCTGCGGCGCGATCGTCGCGAATCTGTACTACGCGCAGCCGATCACCGAACTGATCGCGCCGGACATTCACATGTCCACCGGCACCGCCAGCCTGATCGTTTCGCTGACGCAGATCGGCTATGCGCTCGGCCTGTTCTTTCTCGTGCCGTTGGGCGACCTGCTGGAGAACCGCAAGCTGATGATCGCCACCGCGCTCGTTTCGATTGCGAGCCTCGCCGCCGCGACCTTCATGCATCACGCGGGCGGGTTTCTCGCGATTTCGCTGCTGATCGGCTTCAGCTCGGTCGCCGTGCAGATCCTGATTCCGCTCGCCGCGCACCTCGCGCCAGACGAATCGCGCGGCAAGGTGGTCGGCACGATCATGAGCGGCCTGCTGCTCGGCATTCTGCTGTCGCGGCCAATCTCCAGCGTGGTGGCGGGCCACTTCGGCTGGCGCGTGGTGTTCGGCGGCGCCGCCGTGTTGATGGCGATCGTCACGAGCGTGCTCGCGCTGACCATTCCGCGCCGCCAGCCGGATCACAAGGCGACTTACTTCGAGCTGATCGGCTCGCTCGGTCATCTGGTCCGCACGATGCCGGTGCTGCGTCATCGCTCGTTGTATCAGGCGCTGATGTTCGCTTCGTTCAGCCTCTTCTGGACCGCGATTCCGATCGAGTTGACGCGGCAGTTCGGGCTCTCGCAGACCGCGATCGCGATCTTCGCGCTGGTCGGCGCGATCGGCGCGACCTCGGCGCCGGTGGCGGGACGTCTCGCCGACGGCGGCCATACGATGCGCGCCACGCTGATCGCGTTGGTGGTGGGCGCGCTCGCTTATACGCCGGCGTTGATTCATCCGGCGTGGGGCGTGTTCGGCCTGGTCGCGACCGGCATCGTGCTCGACTTCGCCGTGCAGATGAACATGGTGCTCGGCCAACGCGAGATCTATGCGCTGCACGCGGCGAGCCGCAACCGGCTGAACGCGCTGTACATGACCAGCATCTTCGTGGGCGGCGCATTCGGTTCGGCGCTGGCCAGCCCGCTGTATGAGCATGGCGGCTGGACCCTGGTCGCGACGGTCGCCACCGCCTTCCCGCTGATTGCGCTGGCGCACTACCTCGCGATCGGCCGGCCGCACGCCGCGCGGATTGCCTAACGCTTGCAGTTTCATCCGGGCGGCAGCGCGCCGTCCGGATTAACAAGTTTTTAGTCCGGCTTCAGGAGTTCTCATGACGTTGGCGATACGCTAGCGCCATCGAGTCAAAACGCCGGCACGACAAACCATCGTTGCAATAAAAAACCCGTGCCGTTCGTTGGGATCACACGGTGACGGCGCTCGTCCCCCACTCGCATGCACCACCCCGCGCATGCGTTTTCTTTAAATCAAGACTTCAGTGAGAGGTGCGTGAATGACCCGCAAGTCAAAACTGCTGACGGCAGGCGGCGTGGTCATCCTCGCCGCGCTGACCGTTTTCCTGCTGCTGGCGTGGAACCCCGCCATCGATCCGATCGCGCCGCCGGCCGCGACGTCGTTCGACTCGCAGACGCGCCTCGCGGGCGCGCGTGTCGTGGCGCTCGGCGATTGCATCGTCTGCCATACCGCGAAGGGCGGCAAGCCATTCGCCGGCGGTCTGCCGCTGGCCACGCCGTTCGGCACGATCTACGCGACCAACATCACGCCCGATCCGGAAACGGGCATCGGCAACTGGTCGCTCGAAGCGTTCACGCGAGCGGTCCGTCATGGCGTGGCGCGCGACGGTCATCTGCTGTATCCCGCGTTTCCGTATATCCATTTCACCCGCATGTCCGATCGCGACGTCTCCGCGGCCTACGCGTATCTGATGACGCGTGAGCCGGTCCACGCCAGCGCGCCCGCCAACGACCTGATCTTCCCGCTGAATTTCCGCCCGCCGCTCGCCTTCTGGAACGTCTTGTTCCTGCGTCCCGGCGAGCAGCAAGCGGATGCGTCGAAAGACGCCCAGTGGAATCGCGGCAAGCTGCTGGTGGATGGCTTGGGGCACTGCGCGTCGTGTCATTCGCCGCTCAATGCGATCGGCGGCGAAAAGCTGGGCCATGCATTTGACGGCGGCGTGGTCGACGGTTGGGAAGCGCCTGCGCTCAATGCGCTCGGCGCAGCGCCCAGGCCGTGGACCCAGCAACAACTCGTGACCTATCTGCGCACCGGCCGCGCTAGCGAACATGGCGCGGCGGCCGGTCCGATGCTGCCGGTCACGCGCGATCTGGCGACCGTGCCGGAAGAAGACGTGCAAGCGATCGCCACTTACCTCCTGTCGATCCAGAAGCCGCAGCCCGCACTCGTCAACGTGGCGTACCAGGGCGCGACGTCGCCCGGCGCGCAACGCGGCGCGTTGCTGTTCGCCGCCTCGTGCGCGCAGTGCCACGGCCCCGCCGCGCCGATGCAGTCGATCGGCGAACGCCCCACCCTCGCCTTCAGCACCGCGATCAACGCGACGACGCCACGCAACACCGCGCAGATGATCCTCAGCGGCAACGGCTGGCAGGGCGAGGACAGCATTAACTACATGCCCGCCTTCAGCGAGGTCTATAGCGACCAGCAGATCGCCGATCTGGCGTCCTACGTGCGCGCCGCGTATTCACAGCGCGGCCCGTGGCAGGACGTCGAGGCGACGGTCGCCAAAGTCAGAAAGGAGAACCACGCGCGATGATCAACCTTACCGTCAATGGCGTGCAGCACACGCTCGATATCGATCCCTCCACGCCGCTGCTGTACGCGCTGCGCAACGACCTTCATCTGCATGGCGCGAAGTTCGGCTGCGGACTCGGCCAGTGCGGCGCCTGTACCGTGATCGTCGGCGACAAGGCGACGTTCTCGTGCCTGATTCCCGTGTCGGCGATCGGCACGTGCACCGTGCGCACGATTGAAAGTCTTGGCACAGCCGAGCACCCCGGCCCGTTGCAGAAGGCGTTTATCGATCACCAGGCGGCGCAGTGCGGCTACTGTATCGCCGGCATGATCATGCGCGCGCAGGCGCTGCTCGATCGCAATCCGCGCCCCACCGAACGCGAATTGCTCGACCATATGGAAACCAACCTCTGCCGTTGCGGCACGCACACGCGGATTCTCGCGGCGATCCGCGAAGTCGCGCATCTGCCCGTACCGGACACGGCGGCCGCGTCTGCCGCAACCTACGGCGCGGTGGCTCACGGAGGCGCGCAATGAGCCTCGATCACGACGACGTCAACGAAGGACGCCGCCGCTTCCTGATGTCCGGCGCGCTGGTGGTGAGCTTCAGCCTGTTCCCCGGCGTCAGGGCGATGGCGCAGGAAGTGATCGCCGACGAAGGCGCGGCCGTGCATATCGGCAAAGCGACCCAGACGCTGGCGGGCAGCCTGAAGACCAATCCGTATCTCGACGCGTGGATCAAGATCGATCCGGCCGGCAAGGTGACCGTCTACACCGGCAAGGTGGAACTCGGCACCGGCGTGCGTACCGCGCTGCTGCAAGTCGCGGCCGAAGAGCTCGACATGGCGCCCGCGCTGATCACCTTCCTGACCGCCGACACCGGCGCCTCGCCGGACGAAGGACTCACCGCCGGCAGCCACACGATGGCCGACAGCGGCAGCGCGTTGCTGAACGCCGCCGCCCAGGTGCGCGGTCTGCTGGTCGACGCGGCAGCGGCGAAGTTCGGCGTGAGCAGCACGGTGCTGAACGTGCGCAACGCGGTGATCAAAACGCCCGACGGCCGCAGCATGACCTACGGCCAGGCGGTCGGCTTCGTCGATCTGCATCGTCTGGCGACACCGTCGTCGCCGCTGAAAGATCCCGCGACCTTCAACGTGATCGGCACCTCGCTGCCCAGACTCGACATTCCCGGCAAGGTGACTGGCGGCGTGAGCTACGTGCAGGACATCACGATGCCCGGCATGCTGCACGCGCGCGTGGTGATGCCGCCCGTGTACGACGCCCAACTGATGCAGACCAACACGCCCGAGATCCTGAAGATGCCGGGCGTGATCAAGGTGATCCGCGACGGCAGCATGCTCGCCGTGGTCGCCAAAGGCGAATGGCAGGCGGTGCAGGCGCAACGCGCGCTGGCGGCCGGCAGCCAGTGGAGCGGCGGCCGCGCGCTGCCCGATCCGGCCACCGTGCATCGCGATCTGAAGACGATCTCCACGCAACACATCGAGATTGCGAACACGCACAGTGCGGCGGGCACGCCCATCAAAACGCTCAGCGCGAAATACACCAAGCGCTACATGCTGCACGGTTCGATCGGGCCGTCCTGTTCGGTCGCGCTGTTCAAGGACGGCGTGATGACGGTGTGGACGCATTCGCAAGGCGTCTACCCGCTGCGCGACGGCCTCACTGAAATGCTCTCGCTGCCCAAGGAGCAGGTTCGTTGCATCCACATGGAAGGCTCGGGATGCTACGGCCACAACGGCGCGGACGACGTCGCCGCGCACGCCGCACTGATTGCGCGCGAGTTGCCCGGCCAGCCGGTGCGGGTGCAGTGGATGCGCGAACAGGAGCACACGTGGGACCACTTCACGCCCGCGATGGTCACCGAAGTGAGCGCGTCGCTCGACGCGGGCGGCAGCATCGTCGACTGGAACTACGCGCTGTGGAGCAGTTCGCACAATGAGCGGATCGTCAACGCGGGCCGGCTTCTGCCGGCGCGCATGCTGGCGAAACCGTTCGTGTCGGCGCCTTCGGTGCCGATGGTGCAGCCCGAAGGCGGCGGCGACCGCAACGCGATTCCGTTGTACACGTTGCCGAACGTGCACGTCATGAACAATTTTTCGCCGACCATGCCGCTGCAAACCTCAGCGATGCGCTCGCTCGGCGCGCACATGAACGTCTTCACGATCGAAACCTTCATGGACGAACTGGCCGCCGCCGCGGGCGCCGATCCGGTCGCGTTCCGGCTCAAGCATATGCAGGACCCGCGCGCGCAAGACGTGATCAAACTCGCCGCCGAAAAATTCGGCTGGCCGCGCGCGGCGCGCAAGCGCAATCACGGTATCGGCTTCGCGTTCGGCAAGTACAAGAACCTGATGGCGTATGTCGCGATGGCCGTGGAGATTTCCGTTGTGCCGGAAACGGGTCAGGTGGTTCTCGAACACGCGGAAGTCGCGGTGGACTGCGGGCAAGGCGTCAACCCGGACGGCATTCGCAACCAGATCGAAGGCGGCGTGCTTCAGTCGGCCAGCTGGACGCTGTATGAGGAGCTGAAGTTCGATACCTCGCGAATCCGCAGCTTCGACTGGAGCAGTTATCCGATCCTGCGGTTTTCGGCGGTGCCGCGCGGCGTGAACGTGCATCTGATCAACCGGCCCGGCATGCCGTTTCTGGGCGTCGCCGAAGCGTCGATGGGCCCGACCGCGGGCGCGCTCGGCAATGCGTTGTTTGATGCGACGGGGCAGCGTTTGCGTGATTTGCCTCTAGCCGGCGAGAGCTTGCGCAAGCGGATCGATGTGTAGCCATGCGGTTGTGGTTGCCGTAGGTGCTGCGCGCGATCGCTCACTCACGACAGGCGACAGGGTTCCGCTTCAACCGGGCGCGACGCCACCCACCACACGCAGGCGGCGATCATCGATAGCGTCGCGACGATGCCCAGAATCAGGTTCATCGCCTGCTGAAACACGTGGGCGGTGGAAATGAACGTGCCGAAGATCGCCACGCCCAGCGCGGAGCCGCTTTGACGCGCCGAATTCAACACGGCGGCGGCAATCCCCGCGCGGTTTTTATCGACGGTGCCGAGCGCGGGCGAGGTCGCCGCCGGTGAGATAAAGCCGGACGCCATGCCGATGGCGAGCATCGGCACGACAGCGACCCAGTACGGCGAAGCGGCGTTCGTGAGGCTCATGCCGAGGGCGCCCAACGCGTACAGCACGAAGGCGATACACATCGACTCTCTCGCGCCCACTCGTTTCACGACCCGGCTCGACAGCAGGCCGCCCAGCGCGACCATGCCGGTCATCGGCAGGAAGGCGAGGCCGGTGTCGAGTGCGGAATAACCGCGCGCCTGCTGGTAGAACAGGCTGAACGTGAACAACATGCCGTAGAAAACGAACGCCGACACCATCGACACAAAGGTCGACGCCGAGAACAACGCATTGCGGAAAAACGGCATCGGCAACATGGGATGCCGGGTCCGTGTCTCGATCACGAAGAACGCGACCCACGCGACGCCACTAATCGCGATACCCGCGACGATCGGCGCGGATTGCCAGCCGAGCCGATGCCCTTCGATCAGCACACCGATCACCGTGCCCAGCGCGACGATGCCCGCCAGTTGTCCCGGCAGATCGACATGCCGCGTGCCAGGCGACGCCGTGCGCTCGACCGCTTGCGCGAGCCAGATGCCGGCAAGCCCGATCGGCACGTTGACGAAGAAAATGCTGCGCCAGCCGAACAGTTGAATCAGCAGCCCGCCGATCAACGGACCGGATGCCATCGCCACACCGCCGCAACCCATCCACAGGCTCACGGCCGCCGCGCGACGCGCGGGAAGCGGATACGCGTCGTTGATCAGCGCGAGCGAACACGGCACCAGCATCGCGCTGCCAACGCCTTGCAACGCGCGCGCCAACGTCAGCGTCGTGAGGTCGGGCGCGAATCCGCACAACACCGAACCGAGCACAAAGACAGAGAGCCCGGTGAGGTAGACGTTGCGCGCGCCGAGCCGGTCGCCGAGCGTGCCGCCGGTCATCAACAGACTCGCGAAGGTCAGCGTGTACGCGTTGACGACCCACTGGAGTCCCGCTATGTTGCTGCGCAGCGTGTGGCTGATTTCCCCCAGCGCCACATTGACGATCGACGCCTCCAGCAGCACCACCGTGTAGCTGATACAGGTGGCGGCAAGCACACGGGACGCGGCGCGGCGAGTCGGCGCGAGCGCGGCCACGATCAGCGGACGGCCGCGTTGGCGGCGGCGGTTTCAATGGCGGAATCAGGGTTGGCAATCATGGCGCGTCCAGGTCGAAAGAAGTTGAGACGAGTGTAGAGGCCACCTGCTCGCCGATGCTTCGACACGAATCGAAGCATGCTCATCCATTTCGAGCGCCGCGCGCGTACTGTTCGGAAACTGGACACTTTCGCGCCGACCGCCCTGTCGCCGCAGTGCTTTGCGCCGCTGGAACAAACACCGATAGCGGCCGCCACGGCGTAGCGCCTATCTTCAGCGACCGGCGGACCCTGCGTGGGTCCAGCGTGGGTCCCTAGCGAACTTGCACTGTTTCAGGAGATAGCATGAGCGTCACTCTTCCCTCGCGGTTACTCGACAGCGACCTCTGGCAAGCCCGCCTGTTCACCGGCGACTGGCACGCCGGCAGCGCCGAAGCGGACGTGACGGAGCCGGCTACCGGCCAGCGCCTCGGCCGTATCGGCATGGCCGACGCTGCGCTGATCGGCGAATCGGCGGCGAACGCGTCGCGCGCGCAGGCCGCCTGGGCCGCGCTGCCCTACGACGAACGCGCCGCCGTGCTGCGCCGCGCGGCGCGTATGGCGGAGACGTACTTCGACGAGATCGTCGAATGGGTGGTCCGGGAAAGCGGTTCGACGCGCGCGAAAGCGGGCTTCGAAACCGCCGTCACGGTCAAGGCGTTGCACGAAGCGAGCAGTCTGCCGTCGCGTTCCGCCGGTGAAGTACTGCCCTCGGTGCCCGGACGTCTGTCGTTGGCGCGCCGCCGTCCGCTCGGCGTAGTCGGCGTGATCTCGCCGTTCAACTTCCCGCTGTATCTGGCCATGCGCGCCGTTGCGCCCGCCCTCGCGCTGGGCAATGCCGTCGTCCTGAAGCCGGACCCGCGCACGGCCGTGTGCGGCGGTTTTGCGATCGCGCGTATTTTCGAACTTGCCGGTTTGCCGAAGGGCGTGTTGCACGTCTTGCCCGGCGCCGGCGCTGCGGGCGCGGCGCTGACCAGCGATCCACACGTGGCGATGATCCAGTTCACGGGTTCGACGGCGGCGGGCCGCAAGGTCGGCGAAGCAGCCGGCCGGCATCTGAAGAAAGTCTCGCTCGAACTGGGCGGCAAGAACTCGTTGATCGTGCTCGACGACGCCGATCTCGAACTGGCCGTCGCCAATACCGCCTGGGGCGCGTACCTGCATCAGGGGCAAATCTGCATGGCGACCGGCCGCGTGCTCGTGCAGCGCAAAATCTACGCGGCCTTCGTCGAGAAGCTGGTCGCGAAAGCGGCCAGCCTGACGGTCGGCGATCCGGCCACCGCCGACGTTGCGTTAGGTCCGCTGATCAACGCCGCGCAACGCGACCACGTGGTGCGCGTGGTTGCCGACGCGCAGCAGGCCGGTGCGATTCTCGAGACCGGCGGCCACAGCCGCGAGCTGTTCTTCGAGCCGACCGTGTTGAGCGACGTCACGCCGGACAACCCCGCGTTCAACGAAGAGATCTTCGGACCGGTCGCGGTGGTCGTGCCGTTCGACAGCGACGAGGATGCGATCGCGCTCGCCAACCGTACGGAATACGGGCTCTCGATGGCGATCATCACAGCGAACGTCGGCCGCGCACTGCGCATGGGCGAACGCCTGCATACCGGCCTGCTGCATATCAACGACCAGACCGTCAACGACGAGGTGATCAATCCGTTCGGCGGCGTGGGCGCATCGGGCAACGGCACCAGCATCGGCGGCCCGGCGAACTGGGAAGAGTTCACCCAGTGGCAGTGGCTCACGGTCAAGGGCGAAGCGCCCCTCTATCCCATCTGAAGCACGCCAAGGAGACAGCCATGACAACATCAACGACAACGTCCGCCGGATTTCGCACCATCACCGCCGCCGTCGCGACCGCGAAGGGCGAGCCCTTCGCGATCCGGCAGGCACGAATTCGCGCGCCGAAAGAGGACGAGGTGCTGGTCCGCGTCGTGGCGACCGGCCTGTGCCACACCGATCTGATCGTGCGCGACCAGTACTACCCGGTGCCCTTGCCGGCGGTGCTGGGACATGAAGGCGCGGGCGTCGTCGAGGAAACCGGTCCTGCCGTCAAGGACCTCAAGGTTGGCGATCATGTGGTGCTGACTTATGGCGCGTGCGGTTACTGCGCGTCTTGCAGCGGTGGCCACGGCGCGTATTGCCAGCACTTCTTCGGCTTGAACTTCGGCGGCGGCGATCTCGAAGGCCGCAACGCGATCGAAGACGACGAAGGACGGCCGCTGCACGATCATTTCTTCGCGCAGTCGTCGTTCGCGAGCTTTGCGATTGCGCGCGAGAACAATGCCATCAAGGTGCCGCGCGACGCGCCGCTGGCGTTGCTCGGGCCGCTCGGCTGCGGTATCCAGACCGGCGCGGGGGCCGTCATCAACTCGCTGAAAGTGCGCCCGGGCAGCAGCTTCGCGAGCCTCGGCGCGGGCGCGGTCGGCCTTAGCGCGGTGATGGCCGCGCGGGTCGCGGGCGCCACTACGATCATCGCCGTCGACGTCGTGCCGTCGCGGCTGACGCTGGCCAAAGAGTTGGGCGCGACGCATACGGTCAATAGCCGTGAAGTCGACATGATCGAAGCGATTCGCGAGATCACCGGCGGCGGCGTGGACTTCGCGCTGGAATCGACGGGCCGCGCGGAGGTGCTGTCGCAAGGCATCGAAACGCTCGGCCGGCTCGGCGCGATGGGTGTCGTCGGCGCGCCGCCGCTCGGCACCCTGGCGCAGTTCGATATCAACAGTCTGCTGCTGAATGGGCGCACGATTCGCGGCATCGTGGAAGGCGACAGCGTGCCGCAAACCTTCATTCCGCAACTCGTGCAGTTGTATCAGCAAGGGCGGTTTCCGTTCGACAAGCTGGTCCGGTTCTACCCGCTCGACCAGATCAACCAGGCGGCCGAAGATAGCAGCAGCGGCGTCACGCTCAAACCGATCCTGCGGTTCGCGCATTGACGGGTGCCGGCTTGGCGGCGCGGTGCGCAAGCGCTGAGGTATTCTGTGCGGGCATGGCGCGGCAGCGGTCAACGACGCTGCGCTGAATGGAGACCCGTATGGCCAAGATCGCTTCAGCAGATTCACGGCAACAACGCCTGCATGCGGCGCGCGCGCGGTTTGTCGGCGGTGAGCAGTTGCCGGCGGCGCTGCTGTCCGCGCCGGTCGCGCGCTCGTGGGAGCGCTCGCGCGGCACCGGCTTGCTGCCCTCCAGCACGCCGCAATACGAGCTGCTGGATAAGTCGCGCACCATGCGCGACTCGAAAGCCGACCGGCGTCTCTATAGTTGCGTCGTCGACGAAATCGAACAGTTGTGGGATGCGTTCGGCGGCGCCGACTGGACGATCTTCTGCGTCAATACCGAAGGCACCATCGTTCACGCACGACAGAGTCCCGCTTGCGACGACGACCTGTTGCTGCCGATCACGCCGGGCCGGCGCGTCGTCGAACCCAACATCGGCACCACCGCGCCGGGTTGCGTGATTCACGACGGCACGGAAACCATCGTGGCGGGCGGCGAACATTACCTCGATGAGTTCGAACGGGTCTTCTGTCTCGCCGTGCCGCTGTTCGGTTTTCACGGCGAAGTGATCGGCGCGCTGGATATCACCGGCACCGGGAAACGGAACGTGTCGCAGGTTCAGGAGCAGTTCAGGCTCGCCGCGCTGGCGGCCGAACAGCGTCTGTTCGCCACACTGCGAGGCTGTCATCTGTTGCGCGTGCAACATGATCCGCGCTGGCTCGGCACACCGCTCGCCGGCCTGCTCGCGGTCGAAGAAAACGGCCAGTTGCGCGCCGCCAGCCGGATGGCGCGACGCATGCTCGCGTTGCCCACGGGCGCGCCGCTGCCCGCGCTGGAGCTGCGGCAAATTTTCGACGACGCGACGCCCGCGCAACTCAACCGCCTACTGCAACGAGGCCGCGGCGTGCAACGCGTGGCGCGCGCGGACGGCAGTCATATCTGGGTGGAATACGCGCGCGCGCCGCTCAATCGCAGCACCGCGCGGCGTGCGACGCCTGCCAGTACCGCGCGCTTCGATCAGGCGGCGCCGGCTTTGGCCATGAGCGGCAAGCAAGGCAGTCTGCAGGAACAGGCGCTCAACGCGATCCAGAGCGCGATCGATGAGCACGCCGGCAATATCGCGGCGGCAGCGCGGCAACTTGGTTTGTCGCGGACTACGCTGTACGCGAAACTGCGGAAGCTTCGGGACACGGGGATGATGGGCGGTTGATCTTGTGTGGTGGCTTCTGTTTCCCGTTTTCCGCTTACGGTTTGATCACCACCGTTCCGAAGTAATCCCCTCGAATCACCCGCTCCAGCGCGAGCGGCGCGTGATCGAGCCCGTCGATGACCTCGTGCGGAAAGCGGATGCTGCCTGCGTCCAGCCACCGTGCGAATTGTTGAATCCACTCCGCGTAGGCTTCGGGATCGTCGTCGGCACTGTAGCCGCGCAGCGTGATGCGCTTGACCAGGAGCTGCACTGAATCCAGCTCGACCGGCGCGGTTCTGCCCGCGCCATGGCTCGCCAGTTGCCCCGACAGCGTCCCGACGATCACCACGCGCGCGCCTTCACGCGCGCTCGCAATCGCCGCCTGCAGTTGTTCGCCGCCGACGTTGTCGAGAAACACATCGATACCTTCCGGCGCCGCCGCGGCCAGTTGTTCGGCAATGGGTGTAGCGCCTCGCCACACCGCCGCGTCATAGCCCAACTCGGACACCAACCGCGCCGCCTTCTCGCGGGAACTGGTGCTGCCGATCACTCGCCCCGCACCCAGCAAGCGCGCGATCTGCCCAGCCATCGATCCGTTCGCGCCGGCCGCGCTGGAAATAAACACCGTGTCGCCGGGGTGAATCTCCACGCCGCGAGTGAGTGCGGCATAGGCGGTCCAGCCATGCCCCAGATACGCGATCGGGTCCGGCAATCCGCCAACAACCCGCTTGCAATCTGCCGCAGGAACCGCCGCGTATTCGCGCCAACCCTGAAAATGCAGCACCAGGTCGCCTGCAGAAAAACCGCTGCCCGCAGGGGCCGAAACGATTTCGCCAAGCGCTTCAGCGGCCAGCGTGTCGCCTTCGCGCAAGGCGGGGAATGGCACGCCTTTCACGTCCTGCGCGCCTTTGCTGATCATCATGCGCAGCGACGCCGACAGCAGGAAATAGCGGTTGCGAACCAGCACGTCGTGGTCGGATGGCTTCGGCAGCGGTGTCGAAACGATCTCGAAGTTGTCGGCGTGGGGCAAGCCTTCAGGCTGCGACTTCAAGCGAACTTCGCGGCTGGTGGCGGGGAGTGTCTGGGTCATTTGAAAGTTCTCATGAGGCGATGCGCGCACGTCATTGCCAAACGTGTCGAACAATGTGAGCATAGCGCTCATATTCTCCCGGGAGCAGACACATGGCTACTCGCATTCCCACGCGTCCCTCGACCATGCGCAAAGCGCCGCGCCAGGCGCGTTCCCGTGCCACGGTCGAAGCGATTCTGATTGCCGGGGCTCAGGTTTTGGGCCGCCGCGGCTGGGCCGGCTTCACGACTAATGAGGTTGCCGAGGCCGCCGGCGTGAGCATCGGCTCGCTGTACCAGTACTTTCCGAACAAGTTGATCTTGTCCGAGGCGATCACGGCGCGTCACTTCGACGAGATTCTCGCGGTGCTGCGCGCAATCGGCGATAAGACGTTGCCACTGGCGCGGCGTGTGGAGCAGTTGGTCGACGGCATGATCGGGGTTCACAGCATTAACCCGGCGCTGCATCGTGTGCTGCTTGAGGAAGCGCCGCGCGCTCGTGGGCCGAAGTCGGTTCATGACCGCTTCGAGGCGGAGTATTTGAGTTGCTACGCGGCATTGATCGCGCAGCCGGATGAGGGTGACGCGCGGAATCGCGAATCTGCTGACGCGGCGGCGCAAGTCGTCTCCGCTGCGGTGGCGGGTGTGATTCATGATGCGGCGCATCGGGGGACGATCGGTTTGCCTGTTCTGAAACAGGAACTGGTGGAGATGGTGGACGCGTATCTGCTTCGGCGACGTCGGCGTGAGCGGGCGAAAGCGAGTACGCGGTGAATGGGTGGGAATCGCACCCACTGCAGTCGCCCAACGTGAACTGAGCGCTCATTGACAACGCGCCGTTTGAATTGATGTAATTCGCGTCAGCGTTCCACACGCAATGTGGCCGCGGATCGAACTAACGCTTTGTACAGTTATTCGCTATTCGTTTCAGAATCGCGGATAGCCCGCACTCGCATCAATCCGCGTTGCGACACACGAGGAGACGACCATGCGCAGGCTCCGACCCGACACTGTCAATCGCGCGGCAGGCATCGCGGTATGTGTTGTTCTCGCCATCAACGTCCTCGTCAGTTGCGTGACCAGTCAACTGGCTCCGTTCGCGCCTGATCCCAGTACATGGCATATCACGCCGATAGCGGTATCGGGAAAGATCAGATACATCACGCCTCTCGAATCGACGGTCCTCAAACTCTCCCCTTACATGTTGCCCCTGACCTTTCTAGCGATCGTGCTGCTTGGTCGTCAGAAACGACCAAGCTAACAACGGCAATCCATTGATTTATGCCCATCGCGTAGACACAGCTCCACGATAAACAGTCAGTTGACGCTGCCTAATGGTTCGTCGAGAATCGGAGCCGCTGATTGACACACTTCGACAGTTTGCACCGTTGGCTTCGCTCGTCCCAAAGACGTTCCAAGGTTCTCTCTCGAAGTCCAACAAAAATAACGAGGCAACGCATGAGCGATTCGAAGCACGACAGCACGGCATCGATTGGCCCTGATCACAGCGGCAATCCTGTCCCACAACGGACCAGCCGGCTGCGTCGCTTTTTCGGTGGCAAATTCAAACGGATCTGGGTCGGCAAAGACGGCCTGCGCTCAGGCTGGGCCGCGTTACTGTTCGTCATGATCGTCAGCGGTTTGATTGGCGGCGCGGCGTTTATCGCGCATCTGTTGCATCACCTTCCGCCCCGAACCACGGAGATGATCCCGACGAGAATGCTCATCGGTGAAATCGTCATGATCCTTGCAGGAATCGTCGCCACCAAAATCATGAGCCTGATCGACAAACGTTCGTGGCTCGACTACGGCCTGCGCGCACGGCATCGCGTTGCGCATCTCGCGCAAGGACTCTTCTTTGGTGTTCTGGCCATGTCGCTCGTGATGGCCGCGCTCCGCTATTTTCACGCGGTGACGATTGAACAGTCAGGCATGCAATTGGGACCGCTGATCCAATCGGCCGCGGTTTGGGCCGCGTTGTTCCTGCTCGTCGCGTTTAACGAGGAACTGTGTTTCCGGGGCTATGTGTTCTTCCGTTTGCTTCGCGGCGTGGGGCCAGTCGTCGCCACCCTCGTCACCGCCGCCATTTTCGCGCTCGCGCATATGGGCAATCCGGGCGAGACGGTATTCGGCATTGCATCCGTCGCAGTTGCCGGACTCGTGTTCTGTCTCGCGGTTTGGCGCACGGGCTCGCTGTGGTGGATCATCGGCTTTCACGCCGCGTGGGACTGGAGTCAATCGTTTGTGTTCGGTGTCGCGGATAGCGGCGCGATGGCGAGCGGACATTGGTTGACGAGCCACCCTACCGGACCCGCCTGGCTGAGTGGCGGCGCGGCCGGTCCGGAAGGCAGCGTACTGATGCTGCCGTTGATGGCCGTACTTGCGTTCGTGATCGTCCGGACCTTACCGAAAAACAGCGGACGTCGTGCGTGAAAACTAAACACCCTGCCCACGCTTCGGCCACGGTCGTTCGACACCGCACCGCAAAATCTCCGATAATTGCGGATTACCTATCGCAAAGAGAGGCGTGCAGATGGTTAAACAAACCAATTGGCATATCGTAGCGTCTCCTGTCAGCAGTATTCTCAGCAAGTTCTGGCATATGTCCCGCGGCACTATAGCGCTCGTCGCGGCCGTGGTAGCGGGTTCCTCGCTGGTCTCGGTCTTTGCGCCGTTTGTCTTTTCCCGCCTTGTCGACCGGCTTTCCAGTCATCACCTTATCGAGACGATTTTCGCGGGATTCCTGCTTTACGCCATTCTCGTCGGCGCTTCGCTCACGTTGGGAAACACGGCGAGATATCTTGCGCTGATGGCCGCCGAGAATCTGAATTTCATCTCGTCCACCAGTTTCTTCGAGCGTCTGTCGAAAAAGTCGCCGCGTTTTTTTATCGAACACAATCCGGTGGAAGTTCACACCGCCCAGGCGCAAGGTTCGCAAGCCCTCAGCATGACGGTGAACCTTATATTGAGCATTATTCTGCCGGGCGCCATCCAGCTCGTTTTGACACTGGCCGTTGTGGGCACCGCGCTCAATGCAAAAATCGCCGCGGTCGTGCTCCTCTATGGCGCGGTGTTCACCTCTCTCACCTATTTCACCAACGTTTGGACACGGCCGCACCTGAATCGCGCGATCAGTGTTGCGCAAGCCAATGCGAGCCTGGTCGGCAATGCAATCACGTCGATGGAAACGCTGCGCTATTTCGGCAGTTCCGGGTGGATGAGCAAGCGCTTCAATCATGGCGCCACGGAAGTTCTGGAGAACTGGCGGAGCTTTTGCGTTAAGCGGATCGCCTATGCCGGTGTGTATGGCGTGGCGCTCGCGCTCCAGTTCGTGATCGCCTTTACTCTTTTTCTGCCGCGCTACAAGGCCGGGCTGGTGAGCGTCGGCGATATCGTCTTGTTCAATGTGCTATTGCTCCAACTCAACCATCCGTTCGAAATGGTCGGAATCGCGATCGAAAATCTGATCCAATCGTATTCACGGATACAACCCTTTGCCCGCATGTGGGCGGCCGCCGAAGAGATCGAACCCACTTCGCCCCTCACCGAATTACCCGCAAGCAACGGGCGGATCGAATTCCAGCGTGTCGGCTTCGCGTATGAAGATGGGCGCGGCGTCTCCGATGTGTCTTTTACCGCGGCAAGAGGCGCGGTGACGTTCCTCACCGGTGAATCCGGTTCGGGTAAATCCACGGTATTCAAACTGGCGTTGAAAGCGATGGAGCCTTCCGCAGGAGAGATCCTGATCGACGGCTTCGATCTGCGCGAGATCGCCCGCAAGGATTGGTACAGCATGGTCGGCGTCGTTCCGCAGGAGATCATGTTGCTCAACGACACGCTAACGGCGAATATCGTGCTCGGCCGGGAGGTCGACGAAACACGCCTGCGCGAAGCCGCAGCGAGAGCCGCGATTCTCACGCGGATCGAAGATCTGCCCGATGGATTCGCCACGGTAATCGGCGAGCGCGGCCTCAAGCTGTCGGGCGGTGAGCGTCAACGGGTTGCCATTGCCCGCGCACTCTATGGCAAACCGAAACTGCTGTTTCTCGACGAAGCCAGTTCCGCGCTCGATGAACCCACGGAGACCGGCATCATGGACCATATCCGCACGCTGGCCGGCGAAGTCACCGTGCTGGCTATCACGCATCGCAAGAGCACGATCCATTCGACCGATCACGTCGTCGATCTGCAGACTCGTGGTTAGAAGCACGAAAGCCGCCCCACTCACTCAATCCGCTCAACCCACTTCGTGCGATCGAACGGCGGCTCGTAATTCTCCGGCCAGTACTCGACCACGCGGGCAATTTTTCCATGCTCGACCGTGAAGAACGAAATAGCTCTGGCCTGCAGGACGCTATCGGTAATGGACACATCCGATACCGCGTCCGTCTCATTGCCGACAATGCGATTGATCGTGAAAACCCAGCGCCCTTGCGCGGGGTACTCCGCATTGAACTGCGCGAAATTGAAGGCACCGCGAATGCGCTCCTTCGATTGCGGCCATTCGAGCACAAAGTCGTCCGCCAGAACCGCGGTGGCGGAATGGAAATCGTTGGTGGTCATGAGACGCCAAAACTCCTGAACCACATGCACAGCGTTCTCGGTAGACTGGGGCATATCTGATCTGATCCTCGGAGAAAGTGGCAATGATTTCACACGTTTTTATCGGTGTCACCGATTTCGATCGTGCCGTCCAGTTCTATGCGTCCGTCATGGAAGCATTGCAGCTCAAGATGAAGTTCTGCGACCGGGACACACCGTGGGCCGGCTGGATGAAGCCAGACACGCCACGCCCACTCTTCCTGATCGGCAGGCCCTTCGACGGCCATCCGGCAAGCTGCGGAAACGGTCAGATGATCGCTTTGCTGGCGCCGGACCGGCGCGCGGTCGATCTCGCCCATGCCCACGCGCTGGCGCATGGCGGCTCGTGCGAAGGCACACCGGCACTGAGACCGCACTATCACCCCAACTACTACGGCGCGTACTTTCGGGACCCCGACGGCAACAAGCTGTGTGTCTGTCATCACGATCCGGTCGACGCCTAGGACGCGTAGCGCGGGGCGTCGACCAAGACCTCGCTATTCATCCGTTCGGCTAGCCGCTCTTCTTGCGCCCTCGCAAAGCAAACGCCGCGAGCGTGCATCCGAGCATCGCGATCCCGGCCAGCAGGAACGTATCGCTGTAAGCCATCAGAAGCGCTTCACGTCCGATCACTTTATCGATCACGCCGAGCGCCACCTCGCGCGTCCCGTCCAGGCCGGTCGACGCCAGCGCATCCGCGCGGCCGACGTAACCGCGCGTCAGCGTTCTGACCATGTCGATCATCCGCTCGCGGTACGCGCCGTTAAACGGCGTGATCGCTTCCCCGATCCGCGAAGCATGCATTTTTTCCCGTTCGACCACGATCTGGCTGGCGATCGCAATGCCGATCGCGCCGCCCAGATTGCGCACCATGCTGAAGAGCCCGGAGGCCGATCCAAGCTGCGATTTTTCGATCCCGTCCACGGCCATCACACCCAGCGCGACAACCACCAGCGACTGTCCGATGCCACGCACGATCAGCGACGGCACGACCACATTCGCCGACGCATTCACGTCGAGATGAATGTTCATCAGGCAGCCGATCGCGACCAGCGTGAAGCCGGCGATGATGGCGGTCCGCGCACTCGTACGGCGCATCAGCGGCGGTGTCAGAAACGACATCACGAACTGCACCAGCCCATACGGCACCATCATCACGCCGATATCGCGCGCGCTATAGCCCTGCAATTCGGCGAAGTAGTTCGGCACCAGAAACACCACCGCGAACACCACGCCGCCGAACAGGAACTGCATCAGACTGGCTATGCCGAAGTTATAGCGGCCGAGTAATTTCAGGTTGATGAACGGTTCGTCGCGACGCAACTGTGCAATCACGAACACGCTCAGTCCCACGAGAGCAACCACGAACATCTCCGTGATGAAGCTGGAACCGAACCAGTCTTTTCGGCCGCCCTCCTCCAGCACGATCTGCAATGCGCTGAGGCCGATCGCCATGCTCGCGATGCCGAGCCAATCGGCCTTGCGCAAGCGGTCGAGGTACACGGGCTCGGGCTTGATCGCCCAGCCGATCGCGCCCAGCAGCACGAGCGCGGGCGGAATCTGCAGATAGAAAATCCAGCGCCACGAATACATGTCGGTCAGCCAGCCGCCCAAAGACGGCCCCGCCGCCTGCGCGACATTATTGGCGACGGCGAACAGCGCCATGCCGAGCGGATGTCGCGACGCCGGCAACTCCGTGACGATCAGTTGAAACGACAACGGAATCAGCACGCCGCCGAACGCCCCTTGAAAGGCACGCGCGGCGATCATCGCGTCGATGGTCGGCGCGACCGAGCACACCAGTGAGAAGACCAGGAATCCGCTGGTCCCGACCAGCATCACGCGACGGATCGAAAACACGCGCACGAGCCAGCCGGTCAGCGGAATCACGATGATCTCCGCGACCAGGTACGCGGTGGTGATCCACGAACCCTCTTCGAAACTCGCACCGAGCGAGCCTCGAATATCGGGCAGCGACGCATTGGTGACGTGGACATTCATGCCCGCCATGAAGCAGCCGAACACACCGCCGAGCACGGCCACCCAGGCGCGCAGCGACACCGGGTCATGCGCGCGGGAAACATTCGCCGTCGTACTCATGAGCGACTCGCGGCGGACGGCGCGGCGGCCACGCCGGTGTGAACGCGCGCGACTACCGACATGCCCGGCCGCAGGTCGAGCGCATCGCGCTGCCCGGCGTCCACGCGGATCTTCACCGGAATCCGCTGAACGACCTTGGTGAAGTTGCCGGTCGCGTTATCCGGCGGCAGCAGCGCGAACTGCGCGCCGGAGCCCGGCGCAATGCTCGCCACGCGTCCACGCAGCGTATGCCCGGCGTAAGTGTCGACATCGATCTCGACCGGCTGACCCGCTTGCATCGCGGCGACCTCGGTCTCCTTGAAGTTGGCGATCACATAGACGTCCTGCAGCGGCACCACGGCGAGCAACGGCTGTCCGGTCTCGACATACTGGCCCACTCGCACGGCGCGCTGGCCGACCGTGCCGTCGCCCGCCGCGCGAATCGTCGTATGGTCGAGATCGAGTTGCGCGAGCGATAACGCCGCGCGCGCCACGTCGAGTTGGGCTTGCGCCTGCTCGATGTCGGCAAGCGTTTGCGCGCGGCGCTTGAGCAGCACGGTTTGCTCGCCGCGCTGCGCGTGTACGGAGGCGTCGGCCCTGGCGAGCGTGGCGTCGGCAGTGAGCGCGTCGGCATGCGCCTGCTCCCAGCGCTGCGCGCTCGAAGCCTGTTCGGCCACCAGTTGCCGGTAGCGCTCAGCATCGGCCTTGCGGCGGATCGTGCCGGCCTGCGCGGCGGCAACGTCCGCTTGCGCCGCGGCCGTCAGACTGCCTTGCTGCGCAATCTGCGCGTCGAGCGTGGCGATCTTCGCCTGTTCCGCGTGCAGCGTGGCGAGCGCGGCATCGACCGTCGCCTGAGCGCGATCCCGTTTCGCCGCGTAATCGGCGTTGTCGAGATGCGCGAGCACATCGCCTTTATGCACCGGCTGATTGTCGTCGACCTCGACACTCGTGACGTAGCCCGGCACGCGGGAGCTGACCGTCATCACGTCGGCGCGGACGTAAGCATCGTCGGTGCTTTCCATAAAGCGGCCGACGGTCCACCAGCGTATGCCCGCCACCAGCATGGCGACCACCACGATGGCGCTACCCGCCACCAGGAGATTTCTTCGGCTAAACGGGGACGTCTTGCCGGGAACGACCGTAGTACTCATATCGGAACCTTGATTAAAAATAACGAACCCATCGCGCGACGGCGCGACACGCCAGCGTGCTAGCGTTGCCAGCCACCGCCGAGTGCCTTGAACACCGCCACCTGATCGGATGCGAGGTTTTCCGCCGATGCCGCCAGCGCCGCATCGGCGGCAACCAGCGTGCGCTCGGCATCGAGCACGTCGAGAAAATCCAGCGCGCCGGCCTGGTAATTCAGCTCGGCGAGATGGAACGCACGAGCGTCATTCGCGCGAGCGTCCTGCAACGCATGTTGACGCGTCCATTGCGCGCCGTAGAACGTGAGCGCCTGTTCGGATTCCTTCAACGCGGTAAGCACGTTGCGCTCGAATGCGGCAAGCGCCTCGGCATTGCCGGCTTTCGCCTGCGCGAGCCGCGCGCGGCTCATCGCCATGTTCGGAAAGCGCCAACTGATCAGCGGACCGACGCCCCATGCCAGCGCGTACCGATCGCCGAGCGACGTCAGACTACCGGTGGTGGACAGCAGATTCACCGAGCCGCCCAGCACGATCGACGGATACAACTCGGCACGGGCGACGCCGACCTGCGCATCGGCGGCGGCCAGCTTGCGCTCCGCCTCGCGCAGATCGGGACGGCGACGCAGCAAGGCGGCGCCGTCGCCGACCGGAAACGGCGCAGTGAGCACCGGCGTGACGCGGCAGGAGTCGGCGGCCGGCGGAAACCCGCCGGGGGACTGGCCCAGCAATACGGCAAGTTCGAACAGCGCCGCGCGGCGCTTGCCTTCGAGTGCCGGAAGGGTGGCGCGTGTCTCGTCGAGAAAACCGCGGGCGCGCGTGACCTCGAGATCGGACACGAGGCCGCGATCGCGTTGCCGGGTGGTCAACGCCACCACACGCTCCGCGATGCCGAGCGAGCGATTGGCGACGTCGATCTGTTCGCCGTAGGAGCACACGTGCAGGTAGGCATCCGTTGTGGATGCAACGACCGCGACGCGCACGGCGTCAGAGGCCGCTTGCATCGCATCGGCATCGGCGCGCGCGGCGTCGACGAGATGGCGCACGCGCCCCCACAGATCGACTTCGTACGACACCGCGAGCGAAGGCGTGTAGGCCCAGCGCGTGTCGGCCGAGTCGCGCCGCGCCGCCGCGACGGTCTGATCGGCGCTCTGCTTGCCGTAGTTGCCGCCCAGCGCGAGTTGCGTATCGGGCAGCCTGGCCGCACCCGCTTCGTCCAGGACCGCCTGTGAGCCTGCGAGCCGCGCGGCCGCCACCGCGAGATCGCGATTCTGTTCGAGCGCCTGCTGAATCAGGCCGTCGAGTACGGGGTCCTGATAGAGATGCCACCAGTTGTCCGGCAACGACTGCTGCACGACCGGCGCGCCTCGTGCCGCCGTGAACGGCGCCCCGGCCGCTGTCGGCAATGGCGGTGCGCGATACGGCGCCTCGAGAGAGCAGCCCGACGCCAGCAGCGCGAGCGCCGTCGCGCCAAGACGAAAGAAAAGATGCGCGGTGCGATGAACGCCCGAAAGAACCATGGCAGATGCTCGGCAGTGGAATCGAAGAGCAGATGGTAGAGTCCTGCGACCCAGTCATCTCTCGAAGAATTGCCATGCATCGTTGCGAAATGGACAGCTTCGGTTTTCTGGCGAGCCAGAAGGCGCTCGAAGTCTCGCCCGTCACCGTCCTCGCCACCGACCAGCCCGCCCGCACCGCGTTTGCGCCGCATGCGCACAGCAGCGCGCAACTGATCTACGCGATCTCGGGTGTGATGATCGTGCGGGTGGCGGCCGGCAACTGGGTCGTGCCGACCGGCCGCGCGGTCTGGGTGCCGGGCGGCGTACGCCATGAAATCCAGATCGCCAGCGACGTGCAGATCCGCACGGTCTACGTAGCCGCGGAGGCCCGCGACACGCTGCCGGACAGTTGCCATGTGATCCTGGTGAGCGCGCTGCTGCGCGAGCTGATCGTGACCGCCGCCAGGCTGGGGCCGGCCGCGGGGCACGGTGAGCGCGAACGGCGTGTGCTGGCGTTGATCCTCGATGAAATCTGCGTGGCCGAACCTCTGCTACTGCATGTGCCGATGCCCTATCATCCGGCGCTCCGCGAACTGTGTGCCGAGTTGATCGCGCAACCGTCGCTGGAAGCGACCTTGCAGGGATGGGCCGAGCGCGCCGGGATGAATCCGCGCACGTTCGCCCGCGCGTTCCAACGCGAAACCGGTATGACGCATGGGGTGTGGTGTCGGCACACGCGAGTCTTGCTGAGTCTTCCGCAACTCGCGGGCGGCGCGTCGGTGCTCGACGTCGCGCTCGAACACGGCTACGACAGCCCCAGCGCTTTTACCGCCATGTTCCGCAAGGTGCTGGGGGTGGCGCCTAGCGAGTACTTCAAGTGAGGCCGTACAGCCTCGCGTTGCGCGCCACCCACGCACGAACCAGCGCCCATTCCGTGTACTCGCAGAAATCGATCATCAGCGTGCCGCGCGCTTCCGCGCAGTTTGCAAGGCGTTCGGCCACCATGTCATTGATACCGCGCCGCCGGTCGTCACCGCAGGCCACCCGGCGCGGGTTCGCACCCATGCCGGTGCCGCTGCAAAAATTGACGATCCAGCGCTTGAGCGCACCGTGCTGCGTGATCGAAAGTAGCGCTTCGATCGCGCGGTATTTGTAATCGATCGACGCCTCGACCGGCACGCGAAACTCGTCCTGAATGACGAACGCCGCGCCAGGTGCATCGAGTTCGAATGTGGCGTTATCAGGCCAGTTCGACAGATCGATGCCCAGCGCGCGATCGCTCTCGAATCGCCGCCACAGCACGATCGAACCGCGCACGTCGCCCAGACGCGGAGTCGTGTCGCCCAAATACCAACTCTGCTGCGCATAGCGCTCGACATACGACTCGAACGTCTGCGTGAAACTGCGCGTGCAATCCTGCGTGCCGCACTCGTCCTTCACCGACATCACGATGCATTCGCCGGGATACTGCGATAGAAACTCAGCGCACGCGGCGATCACATCGTCGAACATCAGGCCGAGCGGAATGCGCGCGTGATTGATGTGGAAAACGTCCCCTTCATGCCGGCAGCGGATGTCCAGCACGCGCACGCCGTGCGCCAATTGCGCCGCCAGCGTCGCGCCCTGCGTTTTCGCGAGCGAATCCTCAACGGTGTACGCGCAACTATCGTGACTGCCCGGCAACGCCAACCGACTCAGCAGGAGATCGTCGCCAAGGCTCGACATCCAGCAGGCCGGCGCTAATGCCGATGCCGATGCCGATGCCGATGCCCATTCCGGCGTCTCGCCGGAATAATCGCCCTGCCCGCTCATATCGTGTTCGACGGTCATCTTCTTGTCCTCTTGATCGGGCAAGCTGCGTTAAGCTAGCTTCGCGTCCCTTCATTCATTCACACATGCCTAAGAAACAAACGCTTTGGGTTACCGCCGCCGACGTCGCGCGCCGCGCCGGTGTGTCGCGCTCCGCCGTCTCGCGCGCCTTCTCGCCGACCGCGAGCATCGCACCCGAAACACGGCAGCGCGTGATGGAGGCCGCCGGCGCGCTCGGCTATCAGGTCAACCAGATCGCGCGCGAAATGATCATGCAGCGCAGCAGCATGGTCGGCGTCGTCACGGCGGGTTTCGAAAACCCGTTCCGCGCCAAGCTGCTTTCGCAGATCATCGCCGCGCTCGGGCGCCAGCAACTCACGCCGCTCGTGATGAACGCGGAAGACCCGGTGCAAATCAAGCATTCACTGGAAATGCTGCTGAGCTACCGGATCGCCGGCATCATCATGACTTCGGCGTCGCCGCCGCTCGGCCTCGCTCGCCAGTACCTCGAACGCGAGATTCCGGTGGCGATGATCAACCGCGCGTCGGATCTGCCCGGCGCGGACGTCGTGGTGAGCGACAACGCGGCCGGCGCCGCGCTGGCCGCGCGCATGCTGATCGACGCGGGGGCAAAGCGGCTCGCATTCGTCGGCCCGACAAAGACCAGCTACAACGGCAAATCGCGCCGCACCGGCTTTGTTCGCGCGGTCCAGCGCATCGCCAAAGACGAACCGCGCCTCGTCGATCCGGTTCTGGTTCATGCCACGGAAGCCGATACCTATGAATGCGGCGTGGCGGCAGCGCAAGCCGTCCTCACACAAAACCCGCGGCCCGACGGCGTGTTCTGTTCGTCGGATCTGCTGGCGCTGGGCTTTCTCGATGCCGCTCGTCAGCACTTCTCGATCCGTGTGCCCGAAGAACTGCGAGTGGTCGGCTTCGACGATATCCCCGCCGCCGGCTACGAAAACTATCGGCTCACCACCATTCACCAGGACACCTCCGGACTGGCGAATGCCGTGGTCGAAATGCTGATCGATCGTATGGAGTCGTTTTCCGGGGCCTCGCGCACTTACGTGGTGCCGGTCACGAGCGTGGTGCGCAAAAGCTGCGGCTGAACCCACTTCAATTCACGCGCCGCCCGCTCTGTCCGTCGAAAAAATGGAGTTGCGCGGCCGGTAAGGCGACGCCGAGTTGCTCGCCGGACGCCGGGCGCTGGTGATACGGCAGGCGCACCACCAGGCTCTGCTTGCCGAGACGGCCGAACGCCAGATTGTCGGCGCCCAACATCTCGCAGGCGTCGACGGGTAGACGTATCGGCTGATCGGCCGTTACCGTCACGTGTTCGGGACGAATGCCGAGCACGGTCTCGCGATTCGAGTCGACTTGCACACCGGCATCGCCCGCGCCCGCAATCGGAATGCGCGGACCGTCGTCGACGTCGAAGTGCTGGCGGTCGGCAGTCAAACGCCCACGCAGCAGATTCATCGCGGGCGCCCCCATAAAACTCGCGACAAACGTACTCTGCGGACGCTCGTAAATCTGTTCCGGCGTACCGATCTGCTCGATCCCGCCTTGATTCAGTACGACGATGCGTTGCGCGAGCGTCATCGCCTCGACCTGGTCGTGCGTGACGTACAGCGAGGTCGTGCCCAACCGCGCGTGCAGATTGCGAATCTCGGCGCGCATCTGACTGCGCAATTTCGCGTCGAGGTTGGACAGCGGTTCGTCGAACAGAAAGAGCGCCGGTTCGCGCACGATCGCGCGGCCCATGGCGACACGCTGACGCTGGCCGCCCGACAACGCATGCGGCTTGCGTTCGAGCAAGGCTTCAAGCGAGAGCATCCGCGCGGTCGACGCGACGCGTTCCTGCACCTTATCGGCCGACATGCCGCGCATGCGCAGACCGAACGCGATGTTCTGCGCGACCGTCATGTGCGGATAGAGCGCGTAGCTTTGAAACACCATCGCGACATTGCGCTCCTGCGGCGCGATCTGATTGACGACTCGCGAGCCGATCCTGATGTCGCCCGAGGTGATGCTGTCGAGTCCCGCCGTCATTCTCAACAGCGTCGACTTGCCGCAACCGGACGGCCCGACCAGCACGACGAATTCGCCGTCCGCCACGTCCAGATCGATATCGCGCAACACCTGCTGCCGACCGTGCCGCGTCTTGCAGACCGCACGGAGTGTGAGTGTAGCCACCGTGTATTCCTTGTCGTATTACCGTCGCATCCCGCATCCCGCTGCGAAGCGAAATCCGCCACACAGGGTGGCCTCTCTTGCGTCGCCCTGAGTCGCAGCACAAGAGAGACCTGAACCGCCGAGCCATGAACGCCGCCCACCATCGCGGCGGCACGCATGATCAGAAGCGATGCAGAATGCCGACGCCCGCCGTGAACTGCGTGCTCGTCGACGATGGCGAACCGTTGAAGCCGTCGCCGATCGTTGCCGTGGCGTCGATGATCTTCACGCCGTTCGAGCCGATCGTCTTGCCGCTCGAGTGTTGATACGCTTCGCCCAGATACAGGCCGGTGCGGGACGAAAGGCTGTAGTACTGCGTCAGCGAGATCTGATGGTATTGCGCCACGCTGCTGATCCCGTTCGATTGCGTCGCGCGCGTATAGCTATAACCGCCCGCGAAATCCCAGCTCACGGTCGGCTTCCAGTGCAGGACCGCGCCCGCCGTATTGAAGGTCGCCGTGTTCAGGAACGCCGAGCCCACGCCCGGGATGTACTGCACGTTCGAGTACGACACCGACACGTCCCACGCCGGCGAGAACTTGTAGCCGGCCGTCACCGCCACGCGCTGCTGCGCTTGCGCGGTCACATAGCCGTTGTTGATGGCCGAGATGCCGGGCTGGCCGCCGGAGTTCGTCGTCGAATCCGTGCCCCACGCGCCGCCGCCGACCGTCGAGTTGTTGACGCGCTGGAAACCCGCTGCCATGCCGAACGGTCCATTCAGGTACTGGATCGCCGCGCTCCAGGTCGAGCCGCGATTGGTGCTGCCCGCCACACCGCCGAGCGCATACGAACCGCTCACCGTAAAGCCGTAGAACTTCGGCGACGTATAGACCAGCGAGTTGTTCGCGCGAATCGTCGTGTCGAGCGAATCGAGATCGCCCGGGTGTGTGCCGAAGAAGCCGGTCAGATACGTGGTCGGGCTATACGGCGAAAGCAGCGTGTAGTACGCCGTGTATTGACGGCCCGCCGTCAACGTACCGTAGGCCGGGTTCGTCAAGCCGATCCATTCCTGGCGCGTGAACATGCCGCCCGTGAATTGCGACTGACCGTTCTGGCTATTCACGCCGGCTTCGAGCTGGAAAATCGCCTTCGACCCGCCGCCGAGATCCTCGCTGCCCTTCAGGCCGAACCGGCTGCCGGCCCATGCGCCGTTCGACGCCGTGATCGCCGAGTGGCCGCCTGTAGTCGAACCGCGCGACGTGCTGCTGTTCTGATAAACGAGGCCGTTATCCATCACCCCGTAGAGCGTGACGCTGCTTTGCGCGTGAGCCGCCGTGGTCGCGACGAGGCCCGCAGCCGCCAGCGCGACCGCCAAATGCTTGTTCATTTTCGTGGATCTCCAGATGGTAGGTAGACGAGCGCAAAGCACCCGACACATTGACAAAGTCACCCGACGCAGGCGCCATCGACCAGCGCGTGCCGCCTGCTTTATTCGCTCTACTTCAGCCCACCGGAAAAGCCGCGCAGCAGATAGCGCTGCACGTATCCCGCGACGGCCAGGGTCGGCAGCGAAGCGATCATGCCGACGCTCATCAGATCGCCCCAGTCGATGCCGTTTTCGGTGACGTAGCCCGCCACCGCGAGCGGCAACGTAAATCGGCTCGGCGTGGTGAGAAACAGCAGCGCCAGCAGAAACTCGTTCCACGCGGCGATCAGCACGAAGATCGCGGTCGCGACGAGCCCCGGCGCGCACAACGGCAGCACGATATAGACGAGGCGTTGGACAAGACCCGCGCCGTCCAGGCAGGCGGCCTCTTCATAGTCGATCGGCACTTCGCGCACGAACGAAAGCAGCATCCAGATCGACAGCGGCAGCGTGTACACCTGGTAGGCGAGCATCAAGCCGACTTCGGAATCGAGCAGATGCAGGTGCTTCGCGAGCGTGAACAACGGCACCGCCACGGTGATCGGCGGCATCAGCTTGACCGCCAGCACCAGCATCAGGAACACCAGATCGAGACGCGCCGGAAAGCGCATGCGCACGAGTGCATAAGCGGCCGGAAAAGCGAGCGCGAGCGACAACACGGTCGTCCCGCCACTGACGAGCACCGAGTTCAGCAACTGCCGGCCGATCCCGCTCGCCCATACCGATTCGAAGTGCTGCAAGGTCGGCACATGCGGCCACAGCAACAGCGGATGATCGAGGCGTTCGAGCGTCGGCGTGAACGCCGCGCCGACCATCCAGATGCAAGGCAGCAGCAACAGGATCAGCGCGATGATTCGCAACAGCCAAAGCGCGGCTTGGCGGCCGAGGCCCGCCGGAAGCAACGTGGAAGACGACGTACCGGTATTCATCGCGCGCCCGCCTTGCGGATCGACAACCACACATTGGCCGACACCAGTACCGCCGAGATCAGCAGCATCAGCACCGAAGCAGCACTCGCCGGCCCGACGTTGAAGAAGCGGAAACCCGTGTCGTAGATATAGGTGGACAGCGTCTGCGTCGCATTGCCGGGACCGCCGCCCGTCAGCGCGTAGACCTTGTCGAACAGCTTGAAGGTGTCGATCGAACGCAGCAGCATGGCGAGCACGATTTGCGGAACGATCAGCGGCAGCGTGATGTGGCGCAGACATTGCCACTCGCTCGCGCCGTCGGTGCGAGCCGCTTCATACAGTTCCGGCGCGATGGACTGCAAGCCGGCGAGAATGATCAGAAAAGCCATCGGCGTCCATTGCCAGACATCCACCAGAATCAGCGACCAGATCGCGAGATGCGGATCGGACAGCCATTGCACGCCGGGCAGATCGAACACCGCCAGCAGCGCGTTCAGAAACCCGCTGTAGTTCAGCCAGTTGCGCCAGATGGCCGAGCACACCAGCGTGGACAGCATCATCGGCAGAATCGCGAGCGGAATGATGAAACGGCGGCCGGCAAACGCGCGCGAGAACAGCAGCGCCAACCCGCCGCCGAGCACGACTTCGATCACCGAAGCCGCGACCGTGAACTGCAGCGTATTGGCGAAGCTCGCGGCAAACTCGCTGTCGCCGAGCACCGCGCGATAGTTTTCCAGTCCGGTAAAGAGGCGATGACCCGACGCATAGTCGACATTGAAGAAAGAGTCGACCAGCACGCGCAGGACCGGATACAGCGCAAGCACGCCGAGCACCAGCAAAGCGGGACCCACCAGCAGGACCAGTGGCAGATAGCGGCGCACGGCGTTCATGGACGGGATCGACAGGACGACGGGGTTATTGGGCCGCGGCGGCCAGCGCCGGCGTGATCTTCTGCGCGGCCTGATGCAAGGCGGCGTCCGGCGCGAGCTGGCCGGTCAGCACCAGTTGCAACGCGTCGCCGAGAATGCTCTCGATCTGCTGCCAGTCCTTCACACGCGGACGGGCGCGGCCGGCTTCGAGCGCCTTGAGCTGATCGGGATACCAACGGAATTGCTTCACCAGCGCCGGATCTTCGAACACGCTCTTACGGGTCGGCGGAATGCCCATCGCGGCCAGACGCGTTTGCGTATCGCGCTGGGTCAGATAGACCAGGAACTCTTGTGCGAGCGTGGCGTGCGGCGCGTCTTTCGGAATCGCCATCTGCCAGATGCCGAGCATCGGCGACGGTCCTTTCACCTGGCCGGGCGGCGCCTGCAGCGCGACTTCACCGACCACACGCGACTGCTTCGGATCGTCGAGCGCGGGAATCCATGCCGGCCAGACTTCGAGCGCCTGCGCCGCCGCGCCCTTTTGCAACGCGTCGCGCACTTCGGCTGCGCCGTAAACCGCGACGTCCTTCGGCGCGTTGTTCTTCAGCGCGACGAACATTTTCAGGGCCGCCAGCGCTTGCGGGGAATCGATCGTCACCTTGCCGCCCTGATCGATCACGTCGCCGCCGTACGCCCACAGAATCGGCAGGAAACCGGTCACGACCGGGTTGCCCTTCGCGCCGCGAAACACCACGCCGGACACGTCCTTATCCGCGGCGCCGGTGGTTTGCGCGATCTTCAGCACGTCGTCCCAGTTGCGCGGCGGCTGCAGCTTGTATTTCGCCAGCAGGTCCTTCCGATAAGCGAACATTTCGACGTTGCCCACCACCGGCAGCGCGTACAAACCGCCCGACGGCGCGCGGCCGAGCGCGACGGTCGAGGCGACCATGTCCGCATCGGCGAGGTTCGCCGGCAGCGGCTTAAGCCAGCCGTTCGAGATGAATTCGGGCGACCAGGTGTCGTCCATCATCACCAGATCGAATGCGCCGGTGCCTTCGCGCATCGACAGTTTCAGCTTCTGGTAGAGGTTCGCATTGGGCAGCTTCAGCAGTTCGATGTCCGCGCCGGGATGCAGTTTCGTGAAGCCGGCGACGGCGTCCGCCAGGCCGCGTCCGTAGATGTCGTCGCGGCCGGCGATCACGAGATCGGCTGCGCCGGCGCTCGCCGCTGCAAGGGATAAGGCGACGGCAACGGACACGGCGCGCAGGCTGCTGAACAGTTTCATGCGATCTCTCGGTGATGGGACGGAAGTCAGGCGGGTTGATTGCAACCGTGTGCAACGCCAGGTACAAATCTCTCTCAATGCACGGCCGCCATTCTGGCTGTGGATCGTTAAAGATTTGTGGCAAGGGAATGGAAAGGTGCCGGCCGGCTGCTGAAGGTGAGGAAACGCGGGCGCGGGTTCGCCTGGCGCGCGAACGGGCGCCAGGCGTGAAATCGGGGAGCTTGAGGGACTGAAAGCGGCTCGCGTTGCAGAATCAGGCGAAGCCGCAGAACGACGATTAACCGGCCGGGTGACCCAGCAGGTGTTCGAGGTTGCTGATCAAGGCGCGGCGGTATTGCGCCTGCTCTTCATAGGTTCGCGCCGAGGCTTCGATATCCGCGCTGCAATGCGGACAGGTTTGCTCGTTCGCGTGAACGTAGCCATTGCAGTTACGGCATAGCGCCAGTTTCGCCGGCACACGGCCCACTTCGGGCGCGCGTTTGCCTTTGTTCTTCCACGTGAGTTCGATGGTTTGCCCCGAGCGGACGATGCTCGCCACCGGCGTGCCGTCCGAGATCTTCTCGGTCACCAGATCGAAACGCCCCACCGCGAACGACGCAGCGCCCGCCTCCTCGACTTTGACGATCCGTTCGCGCAGCCCCTGCTTCTGCAGTTCGATCACGCGATAGTGGCAATACGGATTGTTGCCGGGCTTGCCGAGCAATGAATGCGACGTCCACGTGCAGCCGCCGCGGCACACATCCGCGTAATAGCAGGTGCGGCAGAAGCCCCACAGATCGTCCACCGAGCGCAGCCGGCCGAAATGAATCGCCTCGCTCGTTCGCCAGATTTCTTCCAGCGAAAGATCGCGCACGTTGCCGCCGGCGAAGCCGACTGTCGCCAGCGACGGGCACCCTTTGACCGTGCCGTCCGCCTCCAGCGCGATCACCTGTTGTCCCGCGCTACAGCCGGTCCAATGCACGCGCTCGTCGCCGAAACCGCGCCACAAGTGTTCGTAGGGACCGTAGTAGCCGATGTTGTTGCCCACGTTCATCAACAGGCCGTGGCTCAAGCCGCGTTTGTAGAGGTCCGCCAGCAGCGGCATCAGTTCCTGTAACTGGTACGGCTGCAGCAGTAGTTCGTCGTTGTCGGCGGCGTTGCCCATCGCCACCGTCAGTTGAATCTGCCAGTGTGTTGCGCCGAGTTCGATGATGGTGTCCATCAGCGCCGGCAGATCCGGCATGGTCGCCGCACCGATCTGCGTGTTGACGCTGGTGGCGAGACCGGCGGCCCGCGCGCGCCTGAGCGTGTCGACGGCCTTGCCGAACGACCCGGGCACATTGCGCACCTTGTCGTGCAGCGGCTGCATGCCGTCGAGCGACACGCCCACGCCGTTGAGCCCCGCTTCGACGGCTTGCGCGAGCCGCGCCGGATTCAGATTGCGGCCACCGGTCTGAATGGCGCAGTACATGTCGTGTGAGCGGATCGCCTTGATTAGCTGGATCCAGTCTTTGCGCAGATAAGCTTCGCCGCCGATCAGCGACACTTCGCGCGTGCCGAGTCGGGCCAGCGATTCGATGACATCAAGACACTCTTCGGTATTCAATTCGTTGGGGCGACGACGACCCGCGCGGGAGCCGCAATGCAAACACTTCAGATCGCAGGCCAACGTAATTTCCCACACCACATGAACGGGAACGAAGCGCTGAAAGTCATCGTCGCGCAAATAGCGGGCCGGCTGCTGACTGGTCTCGTGCATGTTGCTTCCCTTTCGTATGTGGGTTCCCGCGACTGCACCGCTGCTTAACCGCCCCTTCCCGGCGACGCACGGCGTTGCGCACTTGCGTCGCTACGTCGCTGCATCGCTGCATCGCTACGTCGCCGGGAAGGCAGGCGCCCCAAAGCGCCTACGCCTGTTGCCGTCAATCAGGCACGGCCTTCCAGCCGGGCGATCTCGGCATTCAGTTTGGTCAGCTCGCTCTGAATGTTGCCGGCGTCGGCAAGCTGCTGTTCAGCCTGGCGCGCCAGCGACTTCATCTGGCTCAGATCGCCGGATGCCTTCGCCTGCTGCAAACCCACGCCATAGAGCGGCGCGACCGGCTGGCTCGGCTCGTGCGGCTGCAGTGCGCCGGTGAGCGTGACGATCGCGTGTTCGACGTCGTGCCAGCGCTGGTTGTCGAAGTACTTGTAGCCGGCCTGTCCCGACTGCCAGTTGCTCTTCAGCACGCCGTGAAACTGGAAGGTCTCCGCGAGACCGCTGGTCGGTCCCGACGGATTGCCCGACAAGGTCAGGACGATGACCGGATCGGTGCCGGGCGCCAGTTGAAGCTGGCTGTAATTGCCCCAGACGTCCGCATGGAATTCCAGCGGCGGATAGGTCGACTGATAGATGCGGGCCACACCGCTCACCCGCTTGGCCGGCGTGTTGACGAGCAGGGACAGTGTGAGAACGGGCGCGCCGATCGCGGGCGTCGCGACGCGCAGATTAACCGGGAAAAGACCGACAGTCATGGCGATAACTCCTGTGAACAAGGGGTAGCGAAGCGTGACGAGCCAGCGTTAGCGAGCGGCTTCGAGCCGGGCGATTTCCGCCTTGAGGTCGCTCAGGCCGGTCTGAATACTTTCGCGGCTGTCGAGTTGCTGTTGCGCGAAAGTCGCCAGCGTCTTCATATGGGCGAGATCGCCGCTTGCCAGCGCATGCTGAATGCTCACGCCGTACAGCGGCGTCGGACCGCCATGCGGGTTGCTCGGCATCACCGGACCGGGTTCGAGCGGCACGAATTCCGGATCGAGCCGCGCCGGCACGTTGGAGACTTCAAGCCAGCGGCCGTCGTTCAGATAGCTGTAGTTGGCGACGCCGTTTTGCCAATCGCTGTTCAACACCAGATGCAGGCGGAAGGTCGTGATCGAGTTCGATTCCGGGCCGCCGGTGTTGCCCTGCAGGACCACCAGGATGCGCGTCTCGGACGGCGGCATCAGCGCCATATACGTGAAGGTGCCCCACGTGTCGGCATGAAAATCGAGCGGCGGATTCACCGCCTGCGTGATCGATGCGCCGCCGACGACGGTGCGCCGGGGCGTATCGACCAGAAGTCCGAGCGTGAGTGTCGGCGCGCCCGGCAATCCGGTGCCGACGACATAGCGGGCCGGGAATAGGCCAATACGGGGAAGGGTAGCCATGCTGTTTTCCTGGTGGGTGGTTAAACGACGGTGAACGGCGATGAACGACAACGACGGATCACTTGCGCTCGAGCTTCGCGATCTCCAGCTTGAGCACGTCGACCGCGGCAGCGAGATTGCCTTGCTGTTGCAAGATCGCTTCGGCCTGGGTCAGCAAGGCCTTCATCTTCGCCAGATCGCCTTCCGACACGGCCCGGTGAATCGCCACACCGTACGGTGTGATGGGATGCTGAGCTTCTTGACTCATGTTCTTCCTCACTTAACGAAATGACGCCATAGCAGAGAGCGCGACGTTTTTTATGTTCGCGCCGGCGAACCCGGCTTGCCTCGGACGCGGCAGACACTATGCAAGCCATATGCCAACGCAGCGACACGCCGCGTGACAGGAGTTGATCGATTCCGGAGCGTGGGCAGTGGACGGAGGCGTCCTTTTTGTGGGCGACGTAGTGGACGATTTCGTCCACTCGTATTCGGCGAGCGCCGTCAACGACAAAGCATCCGGGTCAGGGGGGTTCCCCCGAGCCGGATGCTCTGGACACGCTACGCTTCAGGAAAATTTCAGGAAAGCGTCAGGACGGAATGACGTACTTGCTATAAGTCAGCCGGCTCGGGCGGACCCGCATCCGCACCAGCGAAACGAGCAAGCTGAAACCGGCGTGATTGGGATCGATCACCGGCACGTAAGCTCCCAGCGCTTCCTCGAGCAGCGCGCCCACGCGGCTCGCCACATCGACGAAACCGGTGCAGCCGAGCAGGATGGATTGCGCGCCGTCGTCGTTGATCGCCTTCATGGCCTGCTCGAAGGTCTTGGCGACCACCACGTCGGTGTTATCGAGTTGATCCACCGGGCAATTGATCGCGCGAATCGACGCAAAGTTATCCTGCAGTCCATAGCTCTGCGGATGACCCCGCTGCATGGCGAGCGTGCTTTGCAGAATCGTGATGATCGAAAAGCGCTGGCTGAGCATCAACGCCGCGAACGCCGAGGTCGGAAACCCGCCGATGATCGGAATGTCGATCACCTCTCTGGCCGCTTCGACACCCGCCATATCGAAGTCAGTCAGCCAGATGCCGTCGAAACCTTCCTTCGCGATCTGGCGTGCGAGTGTCACGACCGGCATGCCGTTTTCGAGCCAGTTGGTGCGATTCTCGATACACGGGTGGCCGCTGGTGATATTGCGCACCTCGACCTGAACGTCGGGCGGCACGACGGGCGCAACGGCCTTCATGATGCGATCGTTGAACTGGTTCGTCGCAACCGGCACGAGGACGCAAATACGAAGCGGCGCGCTCAAGACAATTCTCCCCGAAGCGGAGCCGATTGAAGCTTGCCCACCGGCACGTAAGGGCCGAGATAGCCAAGCGGCTCAAGCAGCTCAAGGAAACTCTCGAGTATCAGGCCACCGGGCACGGTCAGCGGCGCTTCGGCTTCCCAGCCGATCAGCGTCACCTTGCGCTTGCCGACCACCGGGTTGAGCGAACCATCCTCCATCACCAGATCGCCGTTGGTGAAAATCGACTGACCGTCGCCTTCGACAAAATACGCGACGCTGTCCGGCGCCAGCACGATAGGCTGCGGACGGCGGCTGTCCCACGCGATCAGCGATTCGTTCTGATAGACCACGGTATAGGTATGTTGTCCCGCCTTGATGCCGATCTTGCCCACGTCGAATCCGCCACTCGTGTCCACCTTGGCCGACACCAGTTCGCCGGGCTCGGAGATCGCACGCGCCGAGACGCCGCCATGCTCGGCGAGCCACGCGATCATCTGCGGCACGTTGCGGACCCGGCCTGCGCCGAGCGCACGGCCCAGCGTCAACGCACGGGTCAGCGTGCCGCGAATCGGCATCGCACCGCCGAGTTCGGCCGGCGTCATCACCCACATTGCGAGGCCGCCGAACTGGTTGAATTCCGGATCGCCGACGATCGGCCGGATCATCTGTTCGACGATGGCCGACACATCGCGCTGATGCGACGTGCCGCCGCTCGTATGGGTGTGGCGCGGCGTCACGTTCAGTTCGACGTTCAGTCCGCCCTGGCTCACGAGATAGGCCGGCCGCGGATCGATTTCGCGAGCGGCATACGTGAGCATGGGCAGCGAGGGCACGGCGCGGCCGGCGCCGTCGGCGTCGATCACCGAGAGGCCCAGCTTCGCGGCCACCAGACACGCCACGCTAAAACCCAGCGCGCCGCTCTCCGGCGGCGCGATGTAGGCCAGCTTGCGACCTTGTGCCGCCAGCCGCTCCTGCACGCTCTGCACGGCCAGCACGGGGCCCGTCGGATAGGTTGCCGAGTTGATCGCTTCCGGCGCGCCGAGATAGGCCACCATGACGGCGTCTCCCAACGCGTCGGGGCCCGACGCTTCTTCGACCGTCACGACGTTGACGGTCTCGCGCGGGTAGTAGTCGCCCTTGCGAAAATGCGCGGCCAGATGACGCGCCGACTCGACCGTACCGCCGCCGCCGCTGCCGAAGAAAGCGCCCCCGAGCAGCAAGGGTTCCAAATCCTGTGGACCGAGTTCATAGGCCATGTGCCATTCCTTTTTTTTGCGGTTGGAGGGAATCGGTATTGCGTAATTCGGCCAGCAGGCGAAGCGCGCGCATCGCGCCGGGCGCCGGGCGGGCGGAAGACTCGGCGCGCAGCGCGCGCTCAAGCACGTCGACGGCGTCGGTACGGCGTCCGGTCTGGTTGAGCAGGTCGGCCAGATAGGTCGAGGCGGCGATGCGCGCCGGCACGGAACCCAGCGCGCGCGCGGTGGAGATCGCGCTGCGCAGGCCCTGCTCGGCTTCCGTCATGTCGCCCAGGGCCCATTGCGCGCGCGCCCTGACGATCAGCAGTTCGCCGAGATAAACGCGCTCCTGCCGTTCGATCACTTCATCGAGCGCGCCGGCGAGCAGCATCTCGCACGCCTGCGGACGTCCCGCGCGCAACAGCAGTTCGCCGTGCTGCCAGGTCTTGAACGAATAGAACAACGCACCGCCGTTGTTCGCCATGTGATTGTCATAGCCGTCCAGCAGCGTGGCCTGAGCCTCGTCGAGCGAACCGCGCGCGCTGAGGTAACACGCGCGGAACACTTTGCCCACGCCGCGATAGAACGTGAAACCCGCCACTTTGGACACCGCGTCCAGTTCACTGGCCAGCTCGCCGAGCCGGTCGATTTCGTTGAAGAGGAACGCGAGCCACGCCGCGCCCTGCAGATCGAGCACGTGGCCGAGCGCATGATCGTTGCCGTCCGAGGTGCGGGCGATCAGCATTTCCATCGACCGGCGCGCGTTGTCGACCGCGCCGATCTGGAAGCCGGCGAGGCCTTCGAACGTTAAGGCGAGGCCCGCCAGATCGAGGCCCTGAACGCCGATGCGCCGATCCTTGCGGCCGATGCCGGTCAATTCTCCGCGCGTGAGACAGGCCAGCGCCTCTTCGCTGTCGCCCAGCCAGAACAGCGTGTTGACCATCGCGATGTGCGCTTCGTCGAGCGTTGCCTGCCGGCCCATGCCTTGCGCCTGTTGCAGCAGGTTCTGCGCGGTCGCGCGGGCCTCGGTCAGTTGCAGCGTCGTCAGTTGGGTCGTCCACACGCCGAAGCGCACCGACGCCAGTTCGTCCTCGTCGCACACGCCTTGACCCGCGGTTAGCGCGGCCAGATAACACGCGGTCGCTTCGGCATGCAGCCAGCCGTACACGCTGCGCAGGCTCACCCCGAGCATGCGATAGGCTTCGAACTGCAGATGACGCGTGTCGTCCGGACCATTGCTCTTGAGCAACAGATCGAGACAGCGGCGCAATAGCGGAATGGCCTCCTGGAATTGCGATGCGTTGACCAGGGTGTCGGCCTGCGCCAGACAATCGCGCGCCGCGTGGTGCCGTTCTTCACGCGCCTTCTGCCTGCGCTCGATCGTCTTGCGACTCACGCCCAACAGCACCGCGGCGGCGCTCTTGTTGTTCGACGTGCGTTCGAGCGCGCGATCGATCAGCAGGTTTTCCGCTGCCGCCAGTTTGTCGCAACCGTCGAGTTGCATGAGCTGATCCGCCAGGGCGACGCGCGAGTTCGTGTCGACCGCGCCGGTGAGCAGAAACGGCGTCAACATGTCGGCGTCGATCCGCGTGCGCTCCGCGAGCACGCTCAACTGGCTGATCAGATTGCGCAACTGGCGGATATGACCGGGCCACGCCTGCTGGCAGAGACAACGGATCGCCGTCGGCGTGAATTCGATCACACGCGTTTGCTGCGCGGCGAAATGAGCGACGAGCAATGGGATGTCGTCGGCACGCTGGTCGAGACCCGGCACGTTGAGCACGAACACCGCGAGGCGATAGAACAGGTCTTCGCGGAAGCGTCCTTCGTGAACCGCGTGGCGCAGATCGCGATGCGTCGCGGCCACCACGCGCCCTTCGAAGCGCACGTTGACCGATGAACCGACCGGTCGGAAGCTGCGCGTTTCCAGGGCTCGCAACAGTTTCGGTTGCAGCGTCAACGGCAACTCGCCGATCTCGTCGAGAAAGAGCGTGCCCTGCCCGACCTGCCGAAGCAGACCTTCGCGATGATCGGACGCGCCGGTGAACGCGCCCTTCACGTGGCCGAACAGTTCGGCCTCGACCAGGTGTTCGGGAATCGCACCGCAATTGACGTCGACGAACGGTTCGTCGCGATTCAGGCCGAGCGCGTGGATGCGCCGTGCCACCAACTCCTTGCCCGAGCCCGTGGGCCCCATGATCAATAACGCATGATGAGTGGGCGCCACGCGGTCGATCATCCGCACCAACTGGCGGAATGCCATCGACGAGCCGATGAACGTGGCGTCGTCCTGAGCGTGCGCGCACGTGCGCGACTCACTCGACGAAGGTTGAGTATCGAACTTCATCATATGACGCGCCCCCGGGCACGGCCTCCACATCATGATGACAAGCGGTAGGACTTCTTTAGCCGCAGAGCGAACCGGCGATACGACGCCCGACACGGTCGCCCTATGCGATTCGCATGGGGCCTACCGTGCATTCACTCATGCAATCCGGATACTCTGTCTTCGGTGACTTTCAATAACCGTCGTGTCATTCCAATCACATGCACCGGAATGGTTACGGCAGTAATATATTTTTTTATGCTTATTAATTGGTTTTGCGAAAATGCTCTTTCGCAGTTGCGCACTTCACCGTGCCAGCGGCGTGGCTGACTGTGTTATCGGCATCAGGAACATTAAGCTTAGCAAAGTTACACTGAAATTTGCCAGGGACTCCATTGTTATTTGCACTTAGTCCGGCTTCACGCAGTGGTAGTTGTGGCGGGTGATTATTTCTGGGTAAAACACCTGCCAAGCAAACCAGATCCATGTGACAGGTTCAGGTCGATCAGGCGGCGCCGCTCTGTCTCGTCTTTTTCCGCAGGGGGTATTTCTTATGAATTTATGCGTTGCGGATTCTTCATGAAGCCTTCCTCTAAAAGCCGGGGTGTCATCTAAAATTACTTGGACATTCGCGCATCGCGAGGCATAGAATTCCATCAGATTAGCAATCCGCGGAAGGTCGCTGAAATCTTGCAAGTCGCTACGGCAGCACCGTTTGTCTGGTTCCTGAGCTTCGTCGAGCACGACGCCACGCGTGATGGGATTGAGTCCCGCGCGCTGCGCGCATTGGCTCCCCTCTCCTTTCTCCTGCCTCATGCAGCAACGCATTTTGCGTTGCTGAGTCGCACGGTTAATTGCGTGACTATGCAATGGTCCGCGCCACAGCCTCCGTGGCGTATCGTGCTCGCCATTACAGGCCATCCTGCTCTCTCCAGGCGTCGGGATAGAAATCCCACTACGCCGCTCGACGGCTGACGTCGCTCTACGTCTTTTTCACACTGTAGTGCCTGGACCCTTGCGTCGCGCTCGTGCTATCAGAAGCACGGACCGCGAATGATGACGCTCGGGTATTCGAAGTACCACGCTAAAAAGAGTCCAATAACATGCACACGTTTTTATCCATGAGCTTACTGGTTCCGTTGATCGTTTTACTCGTCATCGGATTGCTCGCGGTGGTCGGCGTCTGGCTGTCGGGGGCCGTTCGCTATATTCCGAACGACGCGATCGGTGTCATCGAAAAGATCTGGAGTGCGCAAGGATCCGTGCAGGTCGGCCTGCTCGCCTTGCATGGCGAAGCGGGTTTTCAACCTGACGTGCGCCGCGGCGGCTTTCACTTCTTCACGCCATTCCAGTATCGCGTTCATATCCGGCCGATGGTGTCGGTCACGCAAGGCAAGATCGGCTACGTCTTCGCGCGTGACGGGGTCGATCTGCCGGCGGGCCAGACGCTCGCCGACAATGCCACCGTCGACGATTTCCGCGACGTCCGCGCGTTTCTCGAACATGGCGGCCAGAAGGGTCCGCAGCGCAAGGTGCTGCGTGAGGGCACGCACATTCTGAATCCGGCGCTGTTCGTCGTCATGACGGAGGACACGACCTATTCACTGTCGATGGCGCCGGAAGAACGCGCCTACTACGCCCGCATGCGCGACGTGCTCGACGAGCGCAGCGCCTTCACGCCGGTCGTGATCAAGGAGGTCACGGGCGCCCATGGTTCCGATCAGATCGCCGTGGTGACGGTGCAGGATGGCCCGGGTCTGCGCGTGGACGAATTGCTCGCACCCGACGTCGGTGATCTGCACAACGCGTTTCAGGAGCCGAAAAAGTTTCTCGCGGCGGGTGGACGTCGCGGTCGTCAGGAACGTGTGCTGGTGGAAGGCACTTACTACATCAACCGGCTCTTCGCGACGGTTGAGTTTCTGACGAAGACCATCGTTCCGGTCGGCTTCGTGGGCGTAGTCGTGTCGTACACGGGCCGTCGCGGCGACGACCTCTCGGGCAGCGACTACAGTCATGGCGAGCTGGTCAAGACCGGTTGCCGTGGCGTCTGGAGCGAACCGCTGATGCCCGGCAAGTACGCGTTCAACCCGTACGCCGGCAAGATCGAATTCGTCCCGACCACCAACTTCGTGTTGCTCTGGAAAGCGGGCGAGAGCGGTTCTAATTTCGACTCGAATCTGCGCGAGATCACGCTGATCACGAAGGACGCGTTCGAACCGCAATTGCCGTTGTCGGTGGTTGTGCACATCGACTATCGCAAGGCGCCGCTCGTCGTGCAGCGCTTCGGCAATATCGAGCAACTGGTTGAGCAGACACTCGATCCGATGGTGTCGTCGTACTTCAAGAACGTCTCGCAAACGCGGACGTTTATCGAACTGATCCAGTCGCGCAGCGAATTGCAGGGCAATGCGTCGAGTGAGATGCGTGAGCGCTTCAAGGCGTATTCGCTGGAGTTCGAGGAAGTGCTGATCGGCACACCGAAGCCGCAAGCCGGTGACACGCAGATCGAGAACATCATGGCGCAGTTGCGCGACCGGCAGATCGCGCGCGAACAGGTCGAAACGTTCGCGCAGAAACAGATCGCCGCAGACAAGCAGCGCGAACTGAACGAAGCGGAACAGCGTGCGGCGAAACAGAAGGAACTGACGGGTTCGTTGGTCGACGTATCGATCAAGGAGAACCAGGGCTCGGCCGCGGTGAAGGCCGCTGAAAAGCGTCGTCAGGAAATCGAAGCGCTCGCGCAAGCGGATAAGTTCAGGCAGGAGATGGAGGGCTCAGGTCGCGCATCGGCGATCAAGGCGGTCGGTGAAGCGGAAGCTTCGGCGATCAAGGCGAAGTCGGAAGCGCTGCAGGGTGAAGGCGCCGACAAGCAACTGATGCAAACGGTGATGCTGCGTTTGGCCGAAGCGTTCGAAACGTCGCGTGTGCCGCTCGTTCCACAGATCCAGTTAGGTGGGGACAGCGGCGGCAATGCGATCAATACGCTGATGTCGCTGATGAGCTCGCTGAAGGCCGGGGAACTGGCGCAGTCGTTGTCGAGTAAGAACGAATAGTTGGGCGATGACGGCGGTGGACGTTGAGTACTTGGTTGTGATTTCTTCCACGCCGTAAACGACAGAAACCCCACCTTTTAGGGTGGGGTTTCTGTTTTCTGCTAGGGAGCCTGACGATTACCTACTTTCACACGGGCAATCCGCACTATCATCGGCGTGGAGTCGTTTCACGGTCCTGTTCGGGATGGGAAGGGGTGGTACCGACTCGCTATGGTCATCA
>NZ_CADFGI010000017.1:0-104466 GCF_902833695.1 Paraburkholderia sp. BCC1876
CGTCACCGCTGACGAAATCGGCCTCTGTTAGCGTGACGGCGCCATTACCCGGATACACCGGATCAGCGATCGGACAACTGGCCTCCGGCTCGTTTGCCTTCGGCGCCGCGCACCATTGGTCAATCAGTGCAAGGTCGTTGATACACGCATAGTTGCCCATCCCGCCGGGCGTATTACCCACCACATCGAGACGGCACGTCTTCGATCCCGGCGTCGCACCGGACTGCGCGTAGAGCGTGAGACAGTCTGTCGCATTCGCGCCGAATGCGACCAACAGCAACGCGAACATGGCGAAAACGCGCGCCAGGTTTCCCGTCATTCCGCAAAACGGGTTCTCATTTTTCATACGTTCCCCTTCTTTGTCATGCGTCGTTAGAAATCCGTAACGACCAGACGCTGAATCAGGGAGATAAAACTCAGAATAAGAGAATTCGGAAAAACGAAAATTTGAAGCGCATCTTTACGAATGTGCGGAATTAACAGGCAGCACTCGGAAAGAGCTGCGCGCGATGCCATCTATTCCTACACGGCACGCCCAGACCTCGACATGAAGCTGAAGAAAAATCCAAACGATCAAAGTTAGCGATCGAGACACGCCGCGAATGCGGCGTCGATGACGACACGCCCTGCAGAAAAACCCGCCGAGCGTTAAAGTGAATCTCCCCACCCCACAGCGAGAAAATCACCATGGATCGCGAAGCATTCACTGAAAGCCTGACGAAAGACGGTTTCCCAGAAGCCGTGGTGACCAGGAAGGAACCCAACATCACGATGGCCGTCCACACGCATCCCTTCGAGGCCAAAGCGTTGATCCTGGAAGGCGAGCTGCACATCGTCTGCGGCGACGAAGAACGGTTGTACCAGGTCGGCGACGTCTTCCACCTGGCGGCGAACAAACCGCATTCAGAGCGCTACGGTCCGAATGGCGTGACGTATCTGGTGGGAAGGAAAGAGTAGAGAACTGCAGACAGGCAACTACGGGCGAGGCGATTCCGGTTTCAATCTCAAACATCGAAACACGCCACGCCCGCAGAGAGAAAACGTAGATTCAAGCGCCCAACAACACCCCAGTCCTGAACGGGCGCGTCCCCGTCACGCGGCCCAACGGCGCACCCGTCGTCACGAAGCGAATCGCGCGGCGCATATAAAACACGCCTTCGGTATTGCTCGAAATCGTGGTGGTCTCATCCGTCAATGGATCGACGATATCGAACAGCGCCTGCCCAACGCGAATCGTCTCACCAATCTTCGCGCGATGAATGAGAATCCCGCTGACCGGCGCATAAAACTGCTCACTGCCGGCGAGCGGCGTCGCCGGCGACAGCAACGCGGGCATCGGTTTCACTTCACGTCGAATCGCCTTACGCCACACCAGATAATCGACAATCGCATCCGCGTCCTCTTGTGCCACTTCGTAGGACACATCGCGCTGACCGCGGCATTCCACCGTCACCGCAATCGCACCGTTCGGCACCGGTTTATCCGCCGGCATGTCCTGCTGCAATTTCCACCACAACAGGCTATGCGTCTCGTCGAACGATTCGCCGCCTGAGTTCGTCGCCAGCAACGACGCCTGCGCGCCAAGATACCGCGACAAAGGCTCGAACTCCGGCCACGCTGCTTCGCTGGTGTAGAGATGCATCGCCGCTTCCAGCGAGCAATGCAGATCGATCACCACGTCCGCATCGTACGAAAGCTTCAGCGAAGCCCATTGCAGCGACTCGAACTCGGTCGACGGTTTCTGCTCGGCCAGTTCCTCGGCAATCAGCTTCCGCACGAGCCGCACGTTTTCCGCGGCGTCGGAACCCAACACCTCTTTGGCCCGCGCGTTCAACTTCGTGAACTGCAGGAAATGGCGATTGAAGTTCTTCCCGCTGCCCAGATCGAAACGTCCAAGAAACTGTCCGAGCACGTATTGCCCGAGCCCCACCGGATTCGCCACCGGCACGAGCACGATTTCCGCATCCAGCGCACCCTGCTGTTCCAGTTCCAGCAAACGGCGCTTCAGTAACACCGTCGTCAACATCGCGGGCGTTTCGTCGGCATGCAGCGACGACTGGATATAGATTTTTTGCCCACGATCCGTCGGGCCAAAATGAAACGACACCAGTTCGCGGTGCGTGCCGATAGCCGGCGAGAGAAGCGGAATCGATTGCCTGTTCATGAACGGAAAGCCTGGTGCGAAAGAGTAGGAGTAAAAGAATCAATTGCCGTACGGATCGAAGTCGAAGTACTTCTTCGCGATCTGCGCGTAAGTGCCGTCCTTGAGCATGGAGGCAATCGCTCCGTTGATCGATGCCTGCAACGCCGTCTCGTCCTTGCGGAGGCCGATGCCCACACCGTGATCGCCCATGGAAAGCGGCTCGCCGACAAACGCAAAGCCCTTGCCCGCCGGCGTGCGCAGAAAGCCGTAATCCGCTTCCACGGTGCCGAGCAATGCGCCGTCAAGCCGCCCGTTCTCCAGGTCGGCGAATACTTCGTCCTGGCTCTTGTAGGCCACCACGTGCACGCCGTTCGGCGCCCAGTTCTTCAGCGCATACGACTCGAACTGCGTGCCCGACTGCACGCCGATCTGCTTGCCAGACAACGCGTTCATGCCGCCCGCGAGCGGCGAACCTTGCCGCGCGATCAGCCGCGATTTGAATTGAAACAGCTTCGATGAAAACAGAATCTGCTGCTCGCGCTTCTCCGTGATCGCCATCGACGACATGACGGCGTCGATCTTGCGCGCCTGCAGTGCCGGAATCATCCCCGAGAATTCGAGCTCCACCCACTGGCAGCGCGCGTGAATGCGCTTGCAGATTTCGTTGCCCAGATCGACGTCGAAGCCTTTGACGCTGCCGTCGGGCGCCTTGGAGTCCATCGGCGGGTAGGTCGGGTCGATGCCGAGGCGCACGGTCTGGGGCTCGGCGGCGAACGCGCCACTGCCAAAAGTCAGCGCGGCGCTCAGGATCATCAGCAGAATTTTCATGGGAGACGGAGTGTGAGGTGAGCGGAGAACGACAGCCCTATCCTATGCCGCTCTTGTGCCTCAAAGAAGTCCCGTTCAGACTATCATGATCATTTTTACCGATCACTGGACCCCCAACCGCCATGGCGTTGACGATCTCCCAGCTGCGCGCGTTCACCGCCGTGGCCGAGCATGGCAGCATCCGCGCGGCGTCGCGGGCGCTCGGCATTGCGCAGAGCGGCATCACGCAGCAGTTGCAGAACCTCGAATCGGTCCTCGGCGCGACGCTATTCACCCGCACGAATCGCGGCATTGCGCTGACCGCGCTCGGTCAGCGTTTGCTACAGCGGGCCGGCACGATCATCGGCGAATGCGAGCGCGCCGAGCAGGAAGTGCAGCAATTGCGCGGCGATTACGTCGGCGAAGTGACGTTCGGCATGACCACGGAACCGCTCGTCGACGCGCTCGCGCCGGTGCTGACGCAATTTCGCACGCGCTTCGAGCGGGTCGCGGTGCATCTGCGCACCGGCACGTCGCGAATGATGATCTCGATGATTCGCGAAGGCACGCTGGACTTCGCGGTCGCGCTGGTGTCGAAGCAGACCGATACCGCCGACCTGTCGGTCACGCCGCTTTACCCGTCCGATCCGGTGGTGGTGTGCCGCCGGGGGCATCCGAAAGCAGGCGCGACGTCCTTGGCCGAACTGGTCGATTGCACGTGGGTGGCCACGCGTTCGCCGAATCTCACGGACGATCCGCAGGTCAGCCGTCTGCACCATCTGCTCGACAGTCACGGCTTGCCACCGCCGAACATCATCGCGACGATCGAGGGCCTGTACGAGACGCTGCATCTGGTCGGCGCGACGGATTGCCTGTCGCTGGAAGCGTCGGCGGTGGCTACGCGCGGGCCGTTCGCCAGCGCGCTCACCGTCATTCCGTTGCGCGAGCGGGCGGTGGATCAGAACGTCTGCCTGCTGCAGCGCGCGGCGATTCCGCTCACGCCCGCCGCGCAGGAACTCTCGACGATGATCGCGTCGTACACGCGCACGGTGCGGGCGCGTTGATCGTGCGTTCGGTGTAGCGCGGCGCGTCGGCAATCGTGCGAGCCAGAATCAACCGAACGTTTCGAGCGCGATCAACTCGTCGACGGTTTGGCGCCGCCGGATCACGCGCGGGTGGCCGTTTTCCAGCAGCACTTCGGGCGCAAGCGGCCGGCTGTTGTAGTTCGATGACATCGCCGCGCCGTACGCACCCGCATCGTGAAACACGACGAAATCGCCTATCTCAGGTGTCGGCATCGTCCGGTTCAGCACGACGCCACCCTCCGCTTGCGTGAAGACATCGCCGGCTTCGCAGAGCGGGCCGGCGACGGCGAACGCGTTCAGCGCTGCACCGCTCGGCGTGCCGTCGCGTTTCAGCACCGTCATCTCATGATGACTGCCGTACAGCGACGGCCGGATCAGATCGTTGAATCCAGCGTCGACCAAAGCGAACTGCCGCGACGGACGACGATTCAACGCATGCACCTCGGCAACCAGCACGCCCGCTTCAGCGACGAGGAAACGTCCCGGCTCGATTTCAAGCCTCACGCGATGCCCGACATGCGCCTCGATCTGCCGACGCGCCGCGTCCCACAACCGGAAATAATGCTCGACGTCGATACGCGCGTCGCCGGTCTTGTACGGCACCGACAAACCTCCGCCGGCCGAGATCGTTTCGATGTCGTGGCCTTGAAGGCCTTTGACCGCGTCGACCATCGCATCGCAGACCCGCGACAGATGCCCATAGTCGACGCCCGAGCCGATATGCATGTGCAGCCCAACCAGCTTCAATCGATAACGACGCACGATCTCCAGCGCCTTCGGCACGTCATCGAGCCAGATACCGTGCTTGCTGTGTTCGCCGCCCGTGTTGGTCTTGTTGCTGTGTCCGTGGCCGAAACCTGGGTTGATCCGCAGCCACACACGATGGCCTTCGGGCGCATGTCGGCCGACGCGTTCGAGCATGTCGAGCGACCCGGCGTTGACGGTAATGCGATGCTCAACCACGGTGGCGAGCGTCGTGTGATCGATCAGATCCGCCGTAAAAACCACGCCTTCAGGATCGCCGTCCGGCGTGAATCCCGCGGCAAGACTGCGTGCGATTTCACCGTGCGACACGGCGTCGACCCTCACGCCAGCGTTCCGCATCAGTTTCAGAATGTGCAGATTCGAACACGCTTTCTGCGCGTAGCGAATCACGTCGAAACTGCGCAGCTCGGCGATCCGTTGACGGATCACGTCGGCGTCATAGACCCATAGCGGCGTGCCGTGCTGCCGGGCAAGTTCGACAAGTTGTAGCGGATTGAATGGCGTCACGGTTCCCGGCTCTCGATGTTCAAGCGTTGGCATGCATGACATGATGCGGAGAAGTTGGCATTCAGTAAAATACCTATTCTTCAATGATCCATTCATTTCTGATATACCTATCATGGCGCTCACCCACCGGCATATCGAAGTCTTTCGCGCGCTAATGACGGCGGGCAGCGTCACCCGCGCCGCCGAAATGCTCTTCACCTCGCAGCCCACGGTAAGCCGCGAACTCGCGCGCATGGAGCAAAGCATCGGCTTCGCGTTGTTCGAACGCGTGCATGGGCGGCTGCGTCCCACGTTGTCCGCGTTGACGCTCTTCGACGAAATCAAGCGCGCGTATGTCGGCCTCGAAAGGGTGGCCTCCACGGCGGCGAGCTTGCGTGAATTCCAGGGCGGGCAGCTTTCCCTCATCGCGTTGCCCGCGTTTTCACATTCCATCCTGCCGGGCGCGTCGAAACGCTTTCACGACGCGCAGCCCGACGCGAGTCTGTCGATCGCCACGCAGGAATCGCCCTTTCTCGAAGAATGGCTCACGGCGCAGCGGTATGACCTCGGCCTCACCGAGCACGGCGCGCCGCCGGCCGGCACCCGCCTGACGCCCCTGCTCGAAGTGGACGAGGTCTGCGTGCTGCCCGACGGGCATCCGCTGCTGGCCAGGCGGGTGATCGCGTTGAAGGACTTCGCGAACCAGCCGTTCATCAGCCTGTCGTCGAGCGATCCCTACCGGATTCAGATCGACGAAGCCTTCGCTCGCGCCGGTATCGCGCGTCGGCAGACCGTCGAGACACCCACCGCCGTTTCCGTGTGCGGTTTCGTGCGGCAAGGCCTCGGCGTGGCGATCGTCAATCCGCTGACTGCGCTCGATTTCGTGGGGCGGCAGTTGCATATCCGCCCGCTTGCTGTGTCGCTACCGTTTCGCGTGAGTGTGATTCATCCGGAGCATCGACCAGCTCATCCGCTCGCCGGCGCGTTCGTTCAAGCGCTGCAAAGCGAGGCCGCCGCGCTGCGGCTACAATTGAAAAGTCACACCGGACGCAAGCAGCCATAACGCCGTTGTCCGATCAGCGACAGCTACGAGACGAACCGCCTTGACCGTCCTTCGCGGCGAGCGAGGCGCGTTAGGTCCCTTCTCAGCACACGGCCGTTCGCATCGCGCGAACCCACGCCGATCCACCCGGCAATCAGACCGGGCACGCTTCACGCTAAGCACCGTAGCAAACCGATTGCGGACGTGACCTGCGCATTGATCGCGCATTCGTGCCGTATGAAGTGTTCCCACGTAAGTCGTAGACCATCAACCGGAGTTTCCCAAATGATGAATCGAGACAATCCCGTCTGGCTGATCACAGGCTGTTCCACCGGCTTCGGCCGTGAACTCGCGAAGCTGGTGCTGGAGCGCGGCTGGCGCGCGGTGGTGACCGCGCGCGACGCGTCGAAAGTGAAAGATATCGCCGAAGCGCACGGCGACCGCGCGCTAGTGTTGCCGCTCGACGTGACGAACCTCGCGCAGGTCGAGGACGTGGTCAAGCAGGCGAAGCAGCGTTTCGGCCGCATCGACGCGCTCGTCAACAACGCGGGTTACGGCTATCTGGCCGCGGTGGAAGAAGGCGAAGACGCCGAAGTCCGCGCGATGTTCGAGACCAACGTGTTCGGTCTGGTCGACATGACGAAAGCGGTGCTGCCGATCATGCGCGAGCAGCGCGGCGGGCTGATCGTCAATGTGTCGTCGATTGGCGGCATTACGAGTTTCGCGGCGACCGGTTATTACCACGCCACCAAGTACGCGGTCGAAGGTTTGTCGGAGTCGCTGGCGGCGGAGGTGAAGCCGCTCGGCATCGACGTGCTGATCGTCGAGCCGGGACCGTTCCGCACGAACTGGGCGGGACCGTCGATCAAACAGTCCGCCACACTGATCGACGACTATGCGAGCACGGCCGGCGAGCGCCGCAAGCAGACCGAAGCGCGCAGCGGCAAACAGGCGGGCGATCCGGTGCGCGCAGCGCAGGCGATCATCGACGCCGCGCTGTCGGATACGCCGCCGTTGCGTCTGCTGCTTGGCAAGATGGCGCTCGAATTGGCGCGCAAGAAGCTTGACTTCATGCGCGGCGATTTTGATGCGTGGGAAGCGGCTACGGTAGGTGCGGATTATCCGGAAGGGGCGGGTTAAGGGCGCCGGATGGCCCGGCGTGTTTTGCCGGGCCGTGATTTTGTCGTGCTGTTGCTGGGGTCGATCAGCCGATCAGCCGATCCGTCGGTCGACCAAACTCAAAACTCAACCAACGCAAAATCTTCCTTGCCCACGTCGCACAGTGGGCAACGCCAATCCGCCGGCACATCCGCCCAGCGGGTGCCCGGCGCGATATTCTCTTCCGGCAGACCGGCGGCTTCGTCGTAGATCCAGCCGCAGATCACGCAGACCCATTGCTTGAAGTCATCCACCAGGACTGGCGCGTCGGCTACCGGCACGTCCGCCACTTGCGCATCCGCCGACGCGTCGAGACTCACCACCAACGGCGCGGCAGTTCCGCCGCTCGTCCCGGCGAGACGCGCCTGCAGGCTTTCCAGCAGCCGCTGCGCCTCGGCCAGCGTCAAATCGATCCAGTACGGATCGCCGGCGCCGTCATTGAGCCGCTCGGCGGAAAACTGGATTTCTACGGCTACGCCCTTCTTGTACATGGCAAATCGGAATATCGAGGAAGCCGGCAGCGCGTCCCGCAAGAAGACTTCTCGGGGAGCACACCGGCATAGGTCGGAAGCGTCAAACTGAAACTTCGCGGCGGGGTCAGACGAACTGGTTCAGCACGATGGCGGCAATCAGGCCGGCACCGCCGATGAGGCCCAGCAATTGCAGCAGAGTGAGGGATTTACGCGATGCGGTAGGGGTTTGTTGCGAAGTCACGGGCTGGGTCTTCAAAGTCGGAAAAAGCGAAATGGTACACGGGTCCGCGACCGGCACATGCCGTTTAGCGCAAACCCGCGTGCATCAGATGCAATATCGGATGCCATTATCGCCGCTCGACGGCCGCTCATTAACTACCGAACGGAGATGGACTCATTCCCCAGGCGGCGCAAAGGCAATGGCAAAACCCGCTACGAAACCACCGCCTCGCTGGCGCGTTCCGACACCACGGCCACGATCTCGGCCACCGCAGCGGGTTCGAGTGTGAGACCGATATGCCCAACGCCCGGCACGATCGTGACCGGCACCACCCGCCCCGCGTCGGCGAAGTCACCGGCAAAGGCTTCGGCATGGAACGCTTCGTCGTTAGCGCCGACCAGCACTTCGAGCGGTCGCCGCGTCGCGCGAATATTGGCGCGGTAGTGATCGTGCGGGCGGAAATTCTGCATCAGGTTGTACGAGTACTGCGGCGTGAGTTTCGCCGCCGCCTCCGGCGTCAACGCGAAGGCCACGGTGTGCAGATGATTGAACACCGTGATACGCAGCTTGTTGAGCAGAACCAGCACGATAGTCCGCGGCAGCCCCACATTCAGCCAGCCGCCGCCGCCGGGCACCGTGCTCGGCGCATTATGGTGAAGCAACGGCGCAAGCAGCACATAGCGCTCGAAGGCCAGTTGCCGTGCATCGCCTGCATAACGCAGTACGAACCCGCCGCCCGCCGAGAAACCGGCCAGCGTACGCGGCCCACGCGGCTGCACTTCGTCGAGAAAATCGCTGAGGTCGTCTTCGAGCTGGCCGATATACGCAATCGTGCCTTTCCTGCCCGATTCGCCATGGCCGCGTACATCGGGCACATAAACGTCGTAAGCGGCCGCGGCGAGCGCCTTGGCCAGCGTATGCAGGCTCACGCCACTCGCCGACGAGCCGTGAATCAGCACCACGCTGCCGCGCACCTGCGCGACGCGGCTGGCATAAAGCCGATAGGCGAGCGCGGTGTTATCACGTGCGGTGAAACGGTCTAGAGGGGGTAAATCAGAGGTATCGATCGACTTGAAAGGCGCGTTGATCGAATCGAGCGGCGGCGGCGGTTTGGGACCGCCCTTCACAAGCGCCCACGCCACAAAGGCGAGGCCCACCAGGAATACGACAACCGGCATAACCGTATGCAGTTCGGTACTCATCGAATGAGCCTCTCAGGCGATTATTTATGTTTATAGCTTTCCCGATCGATGAACCCGCGCCCCGCGCATGTGTGTTGTGCCGCCCCGCCGCCCGGCTCGCCGCTCATCGTCGCGGATGATTGTACGGTTCCAGGCGGCGCGAAAAAACTCAAATATCTGTTATTCGGTCGCAGCCCGGTCCGGCCGGTCGTGACGCGAATCCCAGAAGCGAATCACCGATGTGTCGCCCGTGCCGGCGCCCACCACCTGATCCGGCGCACCGCTTTCGCGCAGCAACGCGCGCAGTTCGTTGATCACCGGAAACACCTCGTGATTCCAGTCCGAGCCCTGCGAATCGTGTGCGCGTTGTTCGGCTTCGACGATCTCGCGGTCTTCCTTGAAGATGCGTTCGGTGAACCAGACGAGCAGCGGCCACGCCAGATTCAGCACGCCGGGAATACCCGGTTTGCGAATCGACAGCAGGCCGAACGTGCGGTTGGTGCGCTGCTCGCGATCGAGCGGCACATAGATGATCCACAGATCCATGACCAGCGTGTTCTCCGACGTGCGGATCTGCAGCGTCTGATACGGATACTGCGTGCGGATCGTCATTACGTCTTTGTCGTTGTCGCCGCCGGTCTTGCGGCTCTGGCCGAACACGATCGCTTCGCCGATCGGCTGCTGGCCGGCCATACGCGCGAACGTGTAATCGACCTCGACCCAGCCGTCGCCGCGCCGACGGCCCAGCGAGCGTGCCCGCATCTGACCCATCTGCCGGCGGTGCAGGAACTGATGGTTCATGTCCATCAGGTTCTCGTGCATGAACGAGTAATGGCAATTCACCGGACGGCCGAAACGGCGCGTCTTGTACTTCGGGTCCGAGACCGAGCCGAGCGGCGGCAACGCGCGTTCGTCGGCCAGCGCGGGATCGCCCGGAAACACGAAGATCAGGCCTTCCACTTCGCGGCACGGATAAGCGCGCACGCCATTGGGCAGACGATCCTTGCCGAGATACGGCACGTCGATGCACTTGCCCGAGCAGTCGTAGGTCCAACCGTGGTAACCGCAGCGAATCGATTCGCCCTCCACCACGCCCTGATGCAACGGCACCTGCCGATGCGCACAGCGGTCTTCGAGCGCGAACGCCTTGCCGCTCTCCGTGCGAGCCAGCACGATCGGCTCGCCCGCGAACGTCACGCCATGCGTCTTGCCGCGCTTCACTTCATGCGACCACGCGAGCGGATACCAGTAGTCAGGGTGAATACCGACGCGGCGCAGATCGCGCACCGGCGCGTTAGTCGCGGCCTGGTCCGGCGTATGCGCGTCAGCGGACGCATGAGCGCTTTTCGACGATGCGTCATGAGCCGGCGGCGCATCGATAGTTGCTTCGACGGTGTCTTGTTCGAACGGGGGAACAGCATGCATAGGTGGGGCCTCCGTGCACGAGCGGATAGAAGGTAGCCGCCTGATTACCAGCGCGGCATCGCCCGTCAGTCTACTCGAAGCGGGCCCCGCCTGGGGTCCCCGGACGCACCCTGGGCCGGCCCGGCGGGCCGTCCAGCGATGCGAGCGCGGCTTGGCGCGCCAAAAAAACCGCCGCTAGCTTTCGTCGTGCGCGACCAGCCCGGAGCGCCGTTGCACGCCCCACGAGCGTCCGCCGCGCAGAAAATGCAGCCAGCCGAGCGCTGCGCCCACGTGCCGCACCAACTGGAACGTGAAGGGCTCGGCCACGGCCGCCAGCATCGCCATGCCCAGACTGGAGCCGCTGCGCTCGCCCGTCCAGCGGCGGTAGAGATGAATGCTCCACAGATAGAACGCGAGGTCGATCGCCGTCTTGATGCCGATCACGCTAAAGATCGAGATGACGATCGCGCCATGCCCGCCGAATAGAAACGCGAGCAGCAAGCCGAACGCGGTCAGCCCGTAGATCGGCTGCATCGTGTCGATCGCCTTGACCGGCAGCATCAGCATGCCCAGCGTGCCGTAGCGCGGATTGCCGGTCATGTCGCGGTTCCAGTACTGGGTTTGCAGGAAGCCCGCGAACCAGCGGCGGCGTTGCCGCAGAAAACTGCCGAGGTTGTCCGGCGCGTCGGTGCGCGCATGCGCTTCGCCGACCACCCGCACGTCCCAGCCGAGGCCGTGATCGACCGAATAGCGGCGCAGCCGGTGAATCAGTTCGTAGTCTTCGACCAGACATGCCGGGTCGAAGCCGCCCACATCGACCAGCGCGTCGCGTCTGAACGAGGCGAACGCCCCCGAGATCAGCAGCAGACTATCGGCGCGCATCCACGCAAAACGGGCGATGAAGTTGCGCATGTACTCGTAGGTCTGGAACCACTGGAAGATGCGGCCCGACACCGTCTTGCCGCAGACCGGCACCAGAATGCCGGCGGCGGCGACCAGCTTCGGCTCACTCGCGAACGCGGCGCGCATGGCGTAAGTGGCGTCGTCGTCGAGCAGCGTGTCGGCGTCGACGGTCATTACCGTTTCCGTGGTCATCAGCGTGATCGCGGCGTTTAGCGCGCGCGCCTTGCCGCCGTGCGGCACACGCAGCCAGAAGAGGTTCGGATACAGCGCGCTCGGTGCGCTCAGCACACCGTCGGCGGCTGCGGTCAGGCCGAAGCGTTCGATCAGCAGCTCGCGCGTGTGATCGGTGGAGCCGTCGTCGGCAATCACGATCTGCGCCGGACCGTGCGTCTGCCGCAGCAACGCGGCCAACGTCACCGGCAGCACGCTCGCCTCGTTATGCGACGCGACGATCACGCCCATGACCGGCAGGTTGCGCTGGTCGTAGTCGGGTTCGAGCGGCGCCGTGCGGCGCATCAGCGGCAACGACTTCCACGTGACGAACGCCAGCAGCAACGTGTCGTACAGCACGTAGGCGATGCCGGTCGACCACGCCAATGCGCCTTTCAGAAAGAAGGCGCGCGCGAACAGCAGCACCCACAGGGCGAGCACGCTGAAATGAATCAGCGAGCTCAGCGGTGTCGTGCGACGCGGCAGGATGCGTGGCGACGCAAGGGCGAGCGCCTGTTCCAGGGTTTTCTTCAAAATGACGACGAATTCTTCGAGGCTGCGGTTAAAGGACTCAACGAAGCGCGATAGGGCTCACGGCACCATGCGCTTCAGCACCGACTTGCGATCAATCCACTGATGCTTCAGCGCACCGCCAATGTGCATGGCCAGCAGCGCATAGAGCGCGTAGCCGAGCCACGTATGCAACGCGCCGAACCGATCGTGCAAGCTCTCCTTGAGCGTCGGATCGAGGTTCATCACATAGCCGATACGCGGCCACGGAAACAGGTTGAACAGCCGCATGGGATGCGTGGCCGCGTCTTTCCACGCGGAATCGTGCAACCAGCCGGACAGCGGCAACGCGATCATCAGTAGATACAACAGGAAATGCGCGACATGGGCGGCAATTTTTTCCCACGACGGAAACTCGCGCGGCAACGGCGGCGGCTTGTGCGACACGCGCCACAAGATACGCATGAGCGCGAGACCCAGCACCGTGATACCGATCGACTTGTGCGTATCGACCACCGGACGCACCCAGTCGTCGGGCAGCGAATCGGCGCTCAGACCGAGCACCACGTTGCCGATCATCAGCAGCGCGATCAGCCAGTGCAGCGTCATCGCGGTGCGCGTGTAGCGGGCCGATACATCGTTCGAGTCAGACAGAGAATTGGCTTGGGTGTTCATCGTTGTGTTCCATTCGCGAGCGCAGTGCCGCGAAAGCTGTTTGAAATGCCGGCGATGCCGAAGCGATCAGGCGCCCGACTCAATTAACAAAACGCCTAAGTGTGGCCTTTTATTCCGCCACGCGCGTAAAGGTGTGTTTCAGATTATTTCGATGCGGCGTGACGGGGGCGAGACCGATGCGGTCAGCGCCGTGTGATCAGCGCGGTCGATTCGGTCCGCTTGTCGAAAAGGGGGCGATGTCGCACGCACGGAGTCGTCGGCCGCCATGATCCGCGGCGGCAAATGTCAGATTGTGCCTTTACTGCGTCGCGCGTGCCTGGCGCGGCGAGACCCGTAGGCGGCGCGCCGGGCGACGCGCATTCAGCGGGGCGACCTGCCGTGGGCAGATCGCCGGTCGTTGCTCAAGGCTTCACGAACCGATAATGCCCGACGCCCCACTCATTGCCGTTCGCGTAACCGAACAACTCCGCGACGGCCATATAGAACATGCGCCAGCGCTGCAACCACACGGCCGCGTCGCGCGCGCCGTAAGTGTCGACGAGCATCGGCATGACGCGCTCACGCGCGGCGTCGAGCGCGGCCAGCCAATGATTCGCCGTGCGCTCGTAGTGCGTGCCGCTGACCCACCATTGCCGCTCCATCCGCAGATGGTCCTGGAAGTTCAGCAGCAGCGCTTCGGACGGCATCGTGCCGCCGGTGAAGAAGTACTTCGACATCCAGTCGCTGCCGTCCTGCACCTGGAAGTGATACGCAAGCGTGCGATGCACGAAGATATGCACGAACAGTTTCGCTTCGGCATCGTCGCGCAGCCAGCGCGCGATTTTCGCGAGCAGCAGGCCGTAGTTTTTCATATGCTCGAACATCTCGATCGACACCACGCGGTCGAAGCCCTCGCCCAGTTGCGCCTGATCGAATTCGAAATCGACAACATTGCCCGTGACCACGGTGAGGTTCTGCAAACCCCTTTCCGCGGCGCGCGCTTCGATGAAAGCGCGTTGTCCGTGCGAGTTCGACAGCGCGACGATTTGCGCGTGCGGATAGCGCGCCGCCAGCCACAACGACAACGAACCCCACCCGCAGCCGAGGTCGAGAATCCGCTGACCGTCGGCGAGTTCCGCGCGTTCGGCATAGCGTTCGAGCATGGCGGCTTCGGCTTGCGCGAGCGTCTCGGTGCCGGTCGGATACAGGCAGCACGAATACTTCAGATGCGGTCCGAGATGCGCGTGGAAGAACGACGCGGGCACCTCGTAATGCTGCGTGTTGGCGGCTTGCGTTTCGATAGCGATCGGACTCGCGCGCAATTCGTCGAGCAGACGGTTGAGCCGCTGCGCACGCACCTCGCCGTTGTCGAGCGCTTCATCGCGCAGACGCTGCCGCATCAATTGGCGCATGCCGAAGCGGATCAGGCCGTCAGGCAGCCAGCCGCGCTCGCAACTGCGGATCAGCCAATCGTCGCCGGGTTCGGCAGGGGCGGACGGCGGGATGGTGTGGTCGGTGGTGGAAAGGCTCATGAGGCTAACTCCCATCATTCATGTATTTGTCGGGACGCGCACTTGCGCTTCGGTCGATATTTCAATGCCGCGGCGGCCACGGAATCAGCGCGCTGGTGGTACGCATGTACTCGGCATAACCCGGACGCCGTTTCGCCATGCTTTCTTCGAGCAACGGAATGCCGGACAGCTTGAGCAACAAAAACGCCATCAGCACCGGCGGCAGCAACGTGAACCAGGTCCACGGCGTCCCCACCGACAGCGCGATATACGCCAGCCAATGCACGCATTCGAAGAAGTAATTCGGATGCCGCGAATAGCGCCATAACCCGGCACGGCACACGGCGTCGCGATTGGCCGGATCGGCCTTGAAGCGTTTCAGCTGGCGGTCGGCCAGGGCCTCACCGATCACCGAGGCGATCCACAGCGCCACAGCCAGCAACATCCAGCCGATGGCCGGCGCTTGGGTCCGGTACGACGGCACCAGAAACGCGATCGACAGCAACATCGACACCACCACCTGCAACTGGAAGAACCAGAACATCTTGCTCGCGGCCTCATCGCCCCATTCCTCGCGAAAGCGGTGATAGCGCGCGTCTTCGGGCTGACCAAAATTGCGCCGCCACAGATGCGTGCCAAGCCGCACGCCCCACACCAGCCCGCCCAGCGCGGTGAGCGCACGCGTGAGCGGATCGCCATTGCCGAGCACGGCGTAAAGCACCGCGACGAGACCGAGCGAATACGCCCAGATCGGATCGATCATGCCGGCGTTGTCGGTCTTCAACTGCCACGCCCAGGCGGCGCTGAAGATCGCGACGAGGCCGATCAAGGCAATCACGGCGGCGGCAAGTGGCGGCATAAGGCGCTCATTCAGTAACGATGCGGGTTATACGCGGTGAAAACAGGATCGGATGCGGCAAGCGCGACGCAGGCGACCAACGTGAAGCGCTGACGCGCGAACGCGCCCGACGCCCTAGTTTTTATCGCCCGGCGAAGCAAAGCCCGCCTTGCCCAACTGATCCGGATGCTGCGGCACGCGCCTGAAACGCGACGTGTCGTAGCCCATCGCATCGAGACGGGCGAGCATCGACCGGTAGGTGTCGTCGCTCATATCGGGCTCGCGCGAAAAAATCCAGCCGAGGTTTTTGCCCGGATAACCGAGGATCGTGTAGCGATAGTCGGGATCCACGTACAGCGTGAGTTGCGCGACGTGAACCGGCCAGAAGATCTGCACGCTCCACTCGCCGCCCTCCTTGCCCGGCACCGGCGTGTCCAGAAACTGATAGTGCTTTTCCGGCGAGTCGAAGCTTTTCTTGCGCGCGTAGTACGAGTCGTCGATCTTGCCGTCCGGACGCAATTGCCATTCCGCACGGCTCGCCACCATGTCGCGCTCGGCAAAGTACGGAATGTTCGCGATGATGTACCAGCGGCCCATATAGCGCGGCAAATCGACCGGCACGGTGGTGAGCGGTTCACTCGCGCGCGGATTCGGATTGGGCGGATCGTTGGAACAGCCGGCGAGAGACAACAGCAGCACGGTCGCAACGGCGGCAGCGGAGAACAGGCGGCGCATGGCAAGGGCCTCGAACGTAGCGTCAATAAACGTATTACGTTCGACGGGGCCGGATGGATGCGCGCGCATTGGTACGTGAATCGGTTCGGCTGAATCGGCGTGGTGAGATGAACGCCCATAGCGGACTGAAAGCCACTAAATAATGCTACATTTCGCCCATTCCAGACTTTAGTGCTCGAATCGACCGAATGGACAACCTCAGCGGCATCGTCGCCTTCGTGCAAACGGCGGAGGCCTCCAGTTTCGTCGCCGCGTCGCAGCGGCTGGGCGTGTCGCCGTCCGCCGTCGGCAAAAGCGTGGCGCGACTCGAACAGCATCTCGGCGTGCGCTTGCTGCAACGAAGCACGCGTCGCGTCAGCCTGACCGACGACGGCGAACGCTTCTACGAGCGTTGCCGGCAAATCCTCGACGCGCTAAGCGAAGCCGAATCGATGATGCTGGAAGCCAACGCCGTGCCGCGCGGCCGGTTGCGCGTGAGCCTGCCGACCATCGGCTATCGCTTTCTGCTGCCGATCCTGCCGGCGTTCGCGGAGCGCTATCCGGAGATCGATCTCGAACTGGATTTCAACGACCGCATTGTCGACGTGATCGAAGGCGGTTTCGACGCGGCGATCCGCAGCGGCAACCTGGCCGATTCGCAATTGATGGCGAAGCGCCTCGGCCCGTTCCGCTTCGTGCTGTGCGCGTCACCCGGTTATCTGCAACGGCGCGGCGTGCCGCTCGCGCCTGCGGACCTCGCCGATCATGCATGCCTGCGGTTCCGCTTTCCGACTTCAGGCAAATTGCAGCCCTGGGCGTTTCGCGGGCAGCCGGAAGAAACGGCCGCGCGTTTTCCCACCGCGTTGACCTGCAACAACATGGAAGCGCTGCGGGCAGCCGCCGAAGTCGGTCTGGGCATTGGCTATATGCCCGATTTTCTGGCCCGCGACGCACTCCGCGCGGGGAGGCTGCAAAGCGTGCTCGACGATCACCTGTCGGACCCCGGGCAATTTTCGGTGCTCTGGCCGTCGAGCCGCCAACTCTCGCCGAAGCTGCGAGCGTTCGTGGACTTCCTGTCCGAACACGTATTCAGCGACGCATAACGCCGTCGATCAGTTCGCGCTATCGTGTCTCGTGTCTGGCACGCCCGCTGTTCCCATCCGATTGGGCCATCATGTCCCTCCGCTTTAACGCCGCTTTCACCGCCTTGCTCGCCGCCGCGCTGTTCGGCGCGACCACGCCGCTTGCCAAGGCGCTGCTCGGCGCGTTGTCGCCGTTTCTGCTGGCCGGGTTGTTTTATCTCGGCAGCGGCCTCGGTTTGGCCACCGTGATTCTGGCACGTCGCATCAAAGGCAAAGGCAGCGCCGCTGGACAATCCGCCGTTCTTCCCCCATTCCCCTTACGCGAAGCACCGTGGCTGGCCGGCGCGATTGTCGCCGGTGGCGTCGCGGGTCCCGCGCTGTTGATGCTCGGTCTGCAAACCACCCCAGCCGCCACCGGCTCGCTGCTGCTGAATCTCGAAGGCGTGTTCACCGCGCTGATCGCGTGGATCGTGTTCCGCGAAAACGTCGACGTGCAGGTGTTTCTCGGCATGGCCGCGATCGTCGCGGGCGGCGTGGCGTTGTCCTGGCAACCCGGCACGGTGGGTTTGCCGCCCGGCACGCTGCTGCTGGTCGGCGCGTGCGCATGCTGGGCAATCGACAATAACCTCACGCGCAAAGTGTCCACGCACGACGCCATGTTCATCGCCTGCCTGAAAGGACTCGTGGCCGGTTCGGTCAACGTGGCGCTCGCCCTCGCCCTCGGCGCATCATGGCCGACGGGTGCGACCGTCGGGTTGGCGATGCTGACGGGTTTTGCCGGCTACGGCGTCAGTCTCGTGCTGTTCGTCGTCGCGCTGCGCCATCTCGGCAGCGCGCGAACCGGCGCTTATTTCTCGGTCGCACCGCTGTTCGGCGTGACGCTGTCATGGTTGCTGTGGCCCGAGTTGCCGCCACCGCTGTTCTGGGTCGCCGCCGCGTTGATGGCGCTCGGCGTGTGGCTGCACATCCGCGAACGGCATGAGCATCCGCATACGCATGCACCGCTCGATCACACGCATCGCCACCGGCACGACGCGCATCATCAGCACGAGCACGACTTCGCATGGGACGGCGAAGAGCCCCACACCCATCCGCATGAACATGCGCCGCTCACGCATGTTCATGCACACTTTCCTGACATACATCATCGTCATTCGCATTGATTTTCGGCGTCGCCGCGCTGCGCGGCGACTTGCTGCACCGCAAGACAAAAATCTCTGTGAAACAGTGTGTGCGATAGACCGATTCAATTGGCATCGGCGCGGATCGCATCCTCTAATGAAACTCCTGTTGTCCGTGCCCGCTGTCCAACCCGCCTCCCCGGAGAGTTTCATGTCCCAACCCGAGCCAAATATCGATGAAGTCGTGAGAAGCATCGCAGAGGAGACCGACACTCCCACGGAAACAGTGTCGAAGATGTACGAAGACACCTTGGCCACTTACCGTCACGAAGCGCGCGTATTCGATTACGTGCCGCTGTTCGCAGCGAAAAAAGTGCGCAACCAGCTTCGCCATAACCCGCATCGCAAACACTGACACGGCGCGCGCGGAGACCACCGCCTGCCGGGTTTTGCGTCGTGTCGATCAGTCCGCTCGCGCGCCGATCCGCACGAACCCTTACCGATTATTTTCTTTCCGCTGCTAGACTCTGTGCCGGAACCATCGACTCGGGGGAGTGGGCATGCGGGTGACAATCGTAGGAGCGGGCATTGCCGGGTTAAGCACGGCGTGGTCGCTCGCGAAACTGGGACACGACATCACATTGATCGAGCAAGGCTCGATTCCAAATCCACTGGCCGCTTCGGGCGACCGGACCCGAATGATTCGCCGCGCCTATGGCGACGCCGACGGCTATGCGCGCACCATGGCCGAAGCATTCGATAGTTGGGATCTGCTGTGGAATGATCTCGGCGTGTCCCACTATGCGAATTGCGGCGTGCTCGGCATTTCGCAATTCGCCGGCGACGACGCCGAGCAATTTCGCGTCGGCCTCGACCGTATGCAATTCGAGTACGAACAACTCGCGCCGCAAGAAGCGGCAGAGCGCTATCCCTTTCTCGACCCCGCCACGTTTCGCTACGCGTATCTCGATCAGGACGGCGGTGCGCTCTTCAGCGAGCGCATTGCGCGCGACATGAAAGCGTGGCTCAAGATGCGCGGCGCCGATATCCGTACTCATACGAAAGTCCTCTCGGTCGACCCGCACACCGCTTGCGTGCGTATCGACGACGACAACATCGTGCGCGCCGACCGCCTCGTGATTACCGCGGGCGCATGGACGTTGCAACTGTTCCCCGCGCTGGCCGAAACCTTGATGACGTTCCGCAACGTGGTCGCCTACATGGAGCCGCCCGCGGATCTCGAAGAGGCGTGGGCGAATGCACCGGCAATCGTCGACATCGGCGGATCGAGCGGCGGTTATGCCCTGCCGCCGCTCGACGGCATTGGTCTGAAGTTTGGTGCGGGCATTCACAAGGTCCACGCGCTCGACCCCGACGCCGACCGCATCGCGACACACGGTGAAGGCAACAGTGTGCGCCGGCTGTTTGCGCCGCCGTTCAGCCGCATTGGCGATTACACGGTTTCCGAAGTCAAAACCTGCATTTACACCTTCACTGCCGACAGCCGTTTCTTCTCGAAGCATATCGGCAACACGCTGGTGGTGTCCGCGTGCTCGGGGCACGGTTATAAATTCGGCGCGGCGATAGGCCGGCGCGTCGCCCAGGCGCTCGATACGGACGACGACGCAATGCTCGCGCGCTGGCTCAGAGCCGAGGCCGCCTGAACGGCTTTCGGCGTGACGGAACCCGCTGTGACGACGCGAAATGCCTAACGTGTCGTCACAACAACCCACGCACCACCGCAGCGAGCCGCGCCACCAGCGCATCCGCCTCCTGCGGTTTCACGCCCGCGTAGCCGAGCATGAAGCCGTTGTAATGCTCAGCGTCCCGCTCCGGATGCTGACAGAACGCGCTCAACGCGGCGATATGCAAACCGTGCTCGCGCGTCGCGGCACTCACGTCCTGATCGTGCAACGGCGCGTCGAGCCGCACCGTCAGATGCATGCCGCCGCCGTCGGACGACACCGTCACCAGATCGCCCATATGGCGCTCGATCGCTGCTACCAGCGCGCTGCGGCGTTGCTGATAAAGACGCCGCATGCGCCGCAAATGCCGCGCATATTTCCCGCTATCGATAAAGTCGGCCAACGCAATCTGTTCGGCCACGCGCCCCTGCCGCGCGATCTCGCTGAGCGTGTCGTCGACCTGCGTCACGAGATGCGCGGGCACAACCATGAAACCCATGCGCAGCGCCGGAAACATCGTCTTGCTGAAGGTGCCGAGGTAGATCACCGGCGCGTGCTCGACGAGCCCTTGAATCGACGGTAGCGGCGGACCGCTGTGACGCAGTTCGCTGTCGTAGTCGTCTTCGATGATCCACGCGCCGCGCGCCACGGCGTTATCGATGATCGACCAGCGCCGCTCCAGGCTCAGCACGCTGCCGAGCGGATACTGATGCGACGGCGTGAGATACAGCAAGCGCGGCGGCGTCTGTTGCCAATCATCGGCGGTCGGCGCCATGCCGGCGGCGTCGACGGGAATCGGCACCAGTTGCAAACCCGCAGCCTGAAACGCGGCTTTCGCGCCGTGATAGCCGGGGTCCTCGACCCACACGCTATCGCCGGCATCGGCGAACATGCAGGCGCAGAGATCGAGACTCGCCTGCGTGCCCGCGGTGATGAACACCTGCTCCGCGGAACAGCGCACACCGCGCGACACGCGTACATATTCGGCAATCGCACGGCGCAGCGCGGGATGGCCCGAGTTGTGGCCATATCCCAGTTCGCCGGACGGGACCGCACGCCATGCGCGCTCCATCGACGCTCGCCATTGCGCGAGCGGGAATTCGTCGAGCGCGGGCACGCCTGGGCGGAACGGTGTGGGGTCGTCGGGACTGGTGCGTTCGCGCGGCAGATCCGTGACGCGCCGCGATAGCCCACTGCCGGACGACTGCAGCCGTCCTACTGCCTTGGAAGCGGCACTATCCGCGCCACTCACCATGCTGACGATCGAACCGTGCCGGCTCGCGGCAATAAAGCCTTCTTCGGTCAGCCGTTCGTACGCGTACAACACCGAGTTACGCGCAATGCCCAATTGCTCGGCCAGCGCACGGCTCGCGAGCAGACGGCTACCGTGGCGAATCGCGCCGTCGAGAATCGCGCGGCGCAGGCTTTCGTAAAGCAGATCCTGTTGCGTGAGCTTGCGCCCACCCAACGTTCGCTCGACGTTCGACATCAACAGACCGTAGTCCAAATCGTGGCTCCAAATTTTTCTCTTCTTGTGGAGCTAACAATGGTGCCACAAATTTCTTATGCTGATGGTTCGGGCGCTGCCGCCACGCTGTAAGCCTCTACGCCTTTACGCCAGAAGAAGGGACCACGATGATGAATACGCAGACACGAGAAACCGCAACCCTGCGCGCCAGTTACGGCGCCTCGGCAACGTGCTGCGTAGCGCTGGCGTGCGCCGCATGCATTTATGGCGCGTTCGATCCTGCCACGACCGCGCGCGCGAATCTGGACGCCTGCTTGCACGAACGTCTCGCGCTGCACGGCGACGCAGCGGACGCGGCTGCGTCGGGCGCCGTTGCGCAAGTTGCACGAGTGGCTAGCCGTGACGAACGCGAGCAGGCGCTCAGCGCGGCGCTCTACGCCTGTTCGACTCAACCTTAGCGTCGTCCCGGCGGCCTGCCCGCAAGACGTCATCCACTCACGAGGAACTTAAACCCATGTCCGACCCGATCCAGATTCGCCCCGCCGCGCCCGCCGACTTCGACGCCTGGCTGCCGCTATGGGACGCCTACAACGCGTTCTACGGCCGCTCGGGCGAAACGGCCCTGCCGCGCGAGATCACGCGCATCACCTGGGCGCGTTTCTTCGATGCCTACGAGCCGATGCACGCCATGGTCGCCGAACGCAACGGCCAACTGCTCGGCATCGTGCATTTCCTGTATCACCGCCATACGACGATGGCCGCGCCCACCTGCTATCTGCAAGACCTCTACACGCTCGACACCGAGCGCGGCAAGGGCGTGGGCCGCGCGCTGATCGAAGGCGTGTATGCGCGAGCCCGGGCGGATGGTCTGGAGCGCGTCTACTGGCAAACCCACGAAACCAATCAGACCGCGATGAAACTCTACGATCAGGTCGCGGATCACTCAGGCTTCGTGGTGTATCGCAAGGCGTTATAACGCCGCAGGTTTTCGATTCCCGCCCCGCCGGCGGACCGTGCCGCTCAAGTTTTACGTGCGGCTTGCCGTTATCGCCATTGGACGGAGCTACTCGCGGCTCCCGCGCGGTTGATCCGCGGCAACTTGGGCGATCTCCTCATGGAGGGGCGCGAAACGGAATCGGAAACTGACCATGCCTTCGATCATCGGCATCGATCTTGGAACCACGCATAGTCTCGCGGCGGTCTGGCGCGACAATCAGGCTGTCCTCATCCCGAATGCCTTGGGTGAGACGCTCACGCCTTCGTGCGTTTCGATCGACGACGACGGCTCGATCCTTATCGGCCGCCCCGCTCATGACCGTCTGCATACGCATCCCGAGCGTACCGCCGCGAACTTCAAGCGCTACATGGGCACGAACCGCAGCGTGCCGCTCGACACGCAAACCCTGCGTCCCGAGGAACTGTCCTCGCTGGTGCTCAAAGCGCTGAAGGCGGACGCCGAAGCCTTTCTCGGCGAAACGGTCCACGACGCGGTGATCGCCGTGCCCGCCTATTTCAGCGACGCGCAACGCAAAGCCACGCGCATTGCCGGCGAACTGGCCGGGCTCAAGGTGCGACGGCTCGTCAACGAACCGACCGCGGCGTCGCTCGCGTATGGCGTGCATCAGCGCGATAGCGAACGCAAGTTCCTGATCTTCGATCTGGGCGGCGGCACGTTCGACGTGTCGGTGCTCGACTTCTTCGAAGGCGTGATGGAAGTGCGCGCCAGCACCGGAGACAATTTTCTGGGCGGCGAGGACTTCACCGAGGCGTTGGTCGAGCTGTTCTGCCAGCGCAATAGCCTGAAACTCAACGCGCTCTCGCCGATCGCCGCGCAACGTCTGCATCAGCAGGCCGAGCGCGCGAAACGGCAGCTCACGCAGCACGGCGCCGATAGCGTCACGCTCAAGCTCGCAGTCAACGACCGCGACGCCACGCTCGAACTCGACACAGCCGCCGCCGAACGTGCCTGCGAGCATTTGTTGCAACGGCTGCGCAAGCCGGTGGAACGGGCGTTGCGCGATTCGAAGATCGCCGTCGACGCGCTCGACGAAATCATCCTCGTCGGCGGCGCGTCGCGCATGCCGATGGTCCGCAAGCTGGTCTCGAAGATGTTCGGCCGCCTGCCCGCCGGGCACCTGAATCCCGATGAAGTCGTGGCGCTCGGCGCCGCCGTGCAGGCGGGTCTCGTCACGCGCGATGCAGGGCTCGAGGAAATGGTGCTGACCGATGTCGCGCCGTATAGCCTCGGCATCGATACCGCCATCCAGCTCGCGCAGGACCAGATCGTGCCGGGGCATTTCCTGCCGATCATCGAGCGCAATACGATCGTGCCGGTGAGCCGCATGCAGCGGATTTTCACGGTGCGCGACCGTCAGCAGAGGCTCAGCATCAAGGTGTTTCAGGGCGAAGCGCGTCTGACCCGGGACAACGTGCCGCTCGGCGAATTCGCGCTCGACGTGCCGCTAAAACCGGCAGGCGAAGCGGGCGCGGATGTGCGCTTCACTTACGACGTCAACGGTGTGCTGGAAGTGGAAGCCACCGCCTTTCCCGGCGGCGAAAAGCGCGCGATGGTGATTGAAGAAAACCCCGGCGTGATGACGCCGGAAGAAATCCGCGAGCGGCTCGTTGCGCTGAGCGCGTTGAAAATTCATCCGCGCGATCAACTCGAAAATCGCACACTGTTGACGCGTGCCGATCGTGTCTATGAAGAAACGCTCGGGGACCATCGGCAGTATCTGGCCGCGCATATCGCGCGTTTTCAGGCGTTGATCGAACGGCAGCACGCCGATGAAATCGCCCTTGCGCGCAGCGACCTGAGCGCGCTGCTGGATCGCTTCGACGTGCATGTGACTTACTGATCGGCCATGACTACGAGTTCTGACAACACCTGGCCGTGGGACGCGCTCGGCATCGAATCGAATGCGGATGAGCGCGCGGTGCGCCGTGCTTACGCGAAGCTGCTGAAACAACAGCGGCCGGATGAGGATACCGACGCGTTTCAGCGTCTGCGGTATGCGTATGAGTCGGCATTGCAGATAGTGAACGGCAAGGCGTTTTCGGCAATGCCGGCGACGGTGTCGACGATGTCGATGCCCACGCCCGCGGTGCAAACCGTCCGCGAACCCGATGCGTTCGACAGCGCGGTGCAGCTCTGGCAAGACTTCGTCGCGCAACCCGATCAACTCGCGTCGCGCCGTTCATTGGAGACGCTGTTCGGCTCCATCGTCAACATTCCGACGCGCGAAGAACTCGAATGGCAAGCGCTGTGTCACTGTCTGAACGAGGACACACCGGCCGAACTGCGTATGAATCTGAACGCCGTGCTCGGGTGGCGGGACAACACCGCGCATCTGCGCCGGCGCAACGCGCCCATTGCGAATCTCGCGCTGGACCGCGTATTCGCCGACGAGGACTACAACGCGCTGCGTTTGCGCTTCATGAACGCGATGGCGCTGCTCGAAGCGCCGGCGCCATCCATCGCAACCGGCGCGAGAGCGTTGCTGCGTGCCGGCGTGCGCACGGAGATGGAGCAGTTGTTGACCGCACTGGGCCACTACCATCCGAGCGTGGTGCGTCTGCGATTGGATCGCGAGAAGGTCGAGTTCTGGGGCAGTTGCCTGAAATTCCGCGTCGGCGTGGGCCGCCTGCTGGGTCCGGCGCTCGCGTTGAATGCGTGGTGCGGCGTGCTGTTCGCCACCGCCTCGCTGAATCCCGCGAGCGATCGATTGTTCGATCAATGGGCGGCGCCGCAACTCGCCATTCTTCTGTCGACGCTGATGCTCGCGCTGGTCACCCTCGCCGCGACAAGCGTGCTGCTTTCGGAACCGCAGCAACAGCGGTTGCGCGCATTGCGTTCCGTCGGTTGGCTGCGTTATGGCTGGATTCCTGCGTGGCTAGGCGCCACCGCCGCGGCGTTGTGCGAAGACGGCAATGGCCGTTCCACCTCGATTGCGATGATCACGCTTGGCGTCTGCACAATCTGGGCGACGCTGATCCACGGCTGGCCGTCTATCAAGCGGTTGGCGATTCTGGCTGTCGCCAACGCCAGCGCGCTCGGCTTCGTGGGCCACTGGATCGCTACCGACCCGCGTGCATGGCCGATGCCGTTTGCCCATGGCGTGCTGTTCGCGTTCTTCCTCTCGTTCGCGCAAGCCGAGTGGCGCGATTGGCTCGCGCGCCGGCCGCGTTTGTCGTGGGCTTGTCTGCCGATCTGGTTTGCGGGCTTCGTCGCGTTGATCGTGCTGCTGTTGCAGCGTGAAGAGCGCTCGCAACAGTTCGCGTGGGCGCTCTTTGCGGTGATGTCGGCGGCGGGGGGGGTGCTGGAGGCGACGCGCTGGAAGGAAATGCGTACGGCGGTGCCGGCGTTTTTTCGCGGTTATGTGAATATGTTCTGGATGGTGTTGGCTGTCGTGAAACCGGACATCGTTGCTTGTGTGGGCGCGGGGTTGATGAGTATCTGGATCATCGAGGGTGTCAGGCGGCGGCGTGGGTTAGCCGGCAACCAGCAAGAATAGTCGGCCATGGCGACATGGTTGCCGCGCGGCGGTCTTATCCAGCAGTCGCTTTCCACCATAGATACGCGCCGGCCGAACCCACCAATAGGGCAGTAGCCGTATAGAAGACGGCTGGCTTTCTCAGCACGTCCAACCTGTTGGCAGGCGCCATTTCTTGGTTGTCCAGGTCTGAGAAATTGATGCCTCGATCTCTCGGAAAGAGGCTAATCAACATCACACCACCCGAGCCAACAAAAAGTACAAGCAGAAGTATCAGTAAAGGTTTTGTCACCTCAAAACCCTCATCGTTTCATCCACCAAACCGTTAAAGGTGGTTTGAGCGCCGGCCATACCTCACTCCAACATCGCAGACAACAGAGAGTGGACGAGCGATCGAGAGGGCTTTTCATAGTCGATCGCAAGCTCGACTTTCTGGCAGGGAGTAGCGTTCGGCCGCTCAAAATGAACAATGTTGTTAGCGTCGAACGTGCCATGCGCGACCGAGCCATCAGCAAAATGAGCACAACACCGTAGGCCCTCACAGCTTCCTCTTTCATTAAGAGCAAACCGTATCCAATGGTCACTTGCCGGCGTTTCGTTTAGCGATGCGCCGTCTGCACCGAGCCCCATGCGAGCCAACGCGTGCGCTTCAAAACTCATCGTCATGTCTGACTGGGAAGCGAGCATCACAGGAAGCGGGTAACACTGACATGCACAAACATCACCTTCCAGCGCCGCTTGCTTGCCCATTAGGTTCCCTGCCCAACGAGGACCTCGTGGGACGATTTTCCCCGTGGAACGGCATGCGGGGCACTCGACAGTTGCGCCAACGAAAGTCAGTTGCGTTCCGTGGTGAGACATGAGAGCAATGCCTTCGGTGGCAGTCCCCCCCGGCTGAAGACTTGTCGCCGACTTTCAGATAACTACGTTTCATCGCCATTTCCGTAATTCAGTCATCCGAACAAATATCACATTCTCGAAGGCATGAGCAATTGAGAATTTGTCAATAATTGATGTCGAATCGACTTATGCGGATAACACCGATCGGCATCTGAGAAAAATCCGAAAGCCTCTCGGCATTGCCCCAACAACAAAGGGCGCACCACCCGGTGCGCCCTTTGTCTTCCTGCCATCGCGGTACTACCCATCACCGCCCACCAAACCCCTTACACGAGCAACGCTCAAGCCTCCAACTGCTCCAGCACCTTGCCCTTCGTCTCGATCCCAAGAAAATGCACCGCGATCGCCGCAACAAACGGCACAGCCGCAAGAATATAAAACGCGACCTGCAAGTTACCGCCGATCATCGTCTTCGACACGATAGCCGGCGCAAAAATCGCCGCCACCTTCAACCACGCGCCGCCGACGCCGCAACCCATCGCACGGATACTGGTCGGGTACAACTCCGGCGTGTACACATACGCCGTGATAAACCCGCAAGCCAGGAACCCGAGCGAGAACGCGCAGCACGTCGCCACCACATACACCGACGAATCGTGGAACACGCCGGCCAGCAGCAATGAAATCGCGCATGCCACAAACGACAGATTGATAATCGGCTTGCGTCCCACCTTATCCACCAGCAGCGCGCAGGTCAGCGACCCCACCACGCCCAGCACCGAAGCCGCCACCGCCAGGTTCAGCGCCAGTTGCAGCGGCGCGTGATAGACCGTGCGATAGATCGTCGGCAGCCAGGTCGAGAGACCGTACTGAATGAAGCCGCAGGTCACCCACAGCATCGCCACGGCGAGCGTGCGCTTCAGATACGCCGGACCGAACAGGTCGCTCATACGGCGCTTCGGATGACGATTGACCATCGCTTCGAATTCGGCCGACTGCGTCACCGGCGGCAACGGCCCCTTCGTGGCGCGTTCGAACGCATGCACGGCGGCGTCGGCGTCGGCCATCCGTTCACGTTCGGCGAGCCAGCGCGGCGATTCCGGCACGAGCTTGCGCAACACGAAGAACAGAATCAACGGCATGCCGCCGATAAAGTACATGACCTGCCAGCCGAAACGCGGCACGATCCAGGCGCCCAACGCATTCGACGCGAGCAGCCCGACTGGAAAAACGATTTCATACAACAGCACGAAACGGCCGCGACCATGCGCACGGCTGATCTCGTTGATGTACGTCGCGGCCACCGGCAGTTCGCCGCCGAGCCCCAAACCCTGAATCACGCGCAGCACCAAGAAAGCGGCAAACGTCGGCGCAAAACCGCACGCAATACTGGTAACGCCGATAATCCCCGAGCTCAGCGCAATCGCCCTCACGCGGCCCTTGCGTTCCGCGTACCACGGAAACACGAACGCGCCGATCAGTTGCCCGACCGAACCGGAGCCGATCAGAAAGCCGATCTCCCACGGTGTCAGATGCCACTTCGCGATCAGAATCGGCAGCGTGGCCGCGATGGCGATCACGTCGAAGCCGTCGAAGAACGTCGCGAGTCCGATCAAAATACGCGCGCGCACCTGCATCGCGTTGCCTGGCAAACGCTCCAGACGCGCGATGATCGAGCCCCGGGTGACAGGGCCTGAGACACCGGCGCTGCTGCGGTCCCCCATAGTGTTATCGATGGTTCTCATGCCGTGGTGCCGTCCGTAGATGTGGTTAGGCAAGCGCCGTCGAGGCGTCGGTCAGGGTGGCAAGGTCGATCGTCCGGCCTTGGTTCATCCATTTGCGCGACAGTTTCAGTTCGCGCGGCGTGTTGATGGCGATCACGCCGCGAATCGCGCCGTCTTCCAGATGAAACAGCGTGGCGCGTTTGCCCGGCAAATCGCCGCGTACGGCGAGCTGCGCGTCGGCGGGAATGTCGCCGAGAATTTGCAGATTGACGTCGTACTGATCGGACCAGAACCACGGAATATCCGCGTACGGTTCGAAGTGGCCGAGCAACGCTTTCGCCGTGGAGATCGCCTGGTTCTGCGCATTGGCCCACGATTCGAGCCGCACGCGGCGCTTCAGCCACGCGCTCGGATGATTGGCCACGTCGCCGCACGCGAAAATGCGCGGATCGTCGGTCGCGCCGAAATGATCGACCACGATGCCGTCTTCCACCTTCACGCCCGCCGCTTCAGCCAGCGCCGTATGCGGCGTCAGACCGATGCCGGCAACGGCGAAATCGGCGTCCAGCGTCGAGCCGTCCGCGAACGTCGCGCGAATCCGGTTGGCGTCGTTCGGATGATCTTCGAGCTTCACGAGCGACGCATTCAGACGCACGTCCACGCCATTCGCGCGATGCAGGTCGAGCAGGAAACCGGAGACCATCGGCGGCAACGAACGCGCACACAGACGTGGCGCGCCTTCGACCACCGACGCTTCCACGCCGAGCTTGCGCGCGGTGGCCGCGACTTCGAGGCCGATCCAGCCGCCGCCCACCACCAGCACACGTCGACTCGCACGCAGCCGCTCACCGAGCGCGACGGCTTCGTCGAGCGTGCGCAGATAGGCAATGTGCGAGGTCTTGACGAGCGCGTCCGGCAAACGGCGCGCCGCGCCGCCCGTAGCGATCACCAGACGGTCGTACTGCACTTCGCGGCCCGACTGCGTGCGCACCATGCGTTGTTCACGGTCGATCGAGCTCGCGCAATCCGGCTGCCACGCTTCCACGTTCAACGCGTCGAAGTCGTCGGGCTTCACGAGACGCACGGTGTCGATATCCGCTTCGCCGGCCAGCACCGCTTTCGACAGCGGCGGGCGTTCGTACGGCAGATGCACTTCGTCGGCGATCATCACGAGGCGGCCGTCGAAGCCTTCCTTGCGCAGCGTCTTGACGACCCAGCCGGCCGCCTGTCCGCCGCCGATCACGACGGTCGTGCGCGGCGCCTCGAGTCCTTCGTGTGCGGCTTGCGCCTTGGCAACAGCAGCGTCAGTCATTTTTCCGCTCCGTCATGAACTTGCCTTCCGGCGCCTTCGCGTTCTTCTGCCGCCGCGTATTACCGTCGATGCCGCCGTCGATCGCCCATTCGGCGAACACGGTCGGACCCGGTTCGAAGTCACGCGGCTGCCAGTCGGGTGTGAGTTGATCTTCGTCGGCGTAATACTCGATCAGGCCGCCGGCCGGATTCTGGAAGTACCAGAAGTACGCCGACGACACCGGATGCCGTCCCGGTCCAAGCTGCGTATCCCAACCGCAGCGGCTGATATGCATGCCGCCGCCGAACACTTCGTGGATATCGCGCACGGTGAACGCGACGTGATTCAGACCGCGCTTGCCGCCCGGCAACGCCAGCAGAAAAATGTCGTGGTGGCCGCCGTGCGGCGCGCAACGCATGAACGCGCCGCGGCCCGGATAGCGGTCCGACATCTCGAAGCCGAGCAGTTCCTGATAGAACTTTTCCTGTTCGGCGAGCTGGTTGGTGAAGAACACCACGTGACCGACTTCGACCGGTTCGGCGCGCTCGTAAATCGTCGACGGCTGATCGACGCGCAAGGTTTGCCCCCACACGTTCGACGGCGAGCCGTGAATGTCGAGCGCGCGCTTGCGGGTCACTTCCACGCGAATCGCCATACCGTTCGGATCGATACAGCCGACCGCGTCGTCGGTTTCGAAATGACCCGGTTGACCGGCAAAGCGGCCGCGCAGTGCGTCGAGTTCCGCTTTCGTGGCGACGCCCCAGGTCACTTCGCGCAACGTCGGGCCTTCTTCGAACGCGGGCGGCAGCGACGCGTCATTCGCGTCCACCGCGAGCACCGTGCAACCGTTCAGCGTTTCGAAGCGCGCATGCGTTTCGTCGTGCGCGACTTCCTTCAAGCCCCAGTCCGCGAAAAAGCGGCGGCAGGCGGCCAGATCCGTCACGCCGTAAATAATCTGTTCAATGCCGAGAATCGTCATAACGTGCCTCTTGCGGTTCCTGCGTGTCGGTTTAGTTGGCCCACGCCAGCGGCGCGTCGTTCAAGCCCCAGTAGAGGCTCTTCTGTTGCATGTATTCGCGGATGCCGAGCCGGCCCTTCTCGCGGCCCATGCCGCTCTCCTTCCAGCCGCTGAACGGCGTCGAGATCGAGAACAGCTTGTAGGTGTTGATCCAGATGGTGCCGGCTTCGAGCGCGCGGGCAATCCGGTAAGCGCGCTTGTAGTCGCGCGTCCAGATGCCGGCGGCGAGGCCGAACACGCTGTGGTTCGCATCTTTCAGCAACGCGGCTTCGTCGTCGAACGGCATGGCCACCAAAACCGGGCCGAAAATTTCTTCCTGGCAGATGCGCGCGTCATTCGTGAGGCCTTCGAGAATCGTCGGCTGAAAGTAGGTGCCTTGTTCGCGGCCATCGCCGACCGGACGCTCCCCGCCGCACAGCAGGCGGCCGCCTTCTTCGAGACCCAGCGCGACGTAACGCTCAACCGTTTCGCGATGCGCCGCCGTAATCAGCGGACCCATTTGCGTTTCCGCACGCGACGGATCGCCGACGCGCAGCTTGCGCGCGCCTTCCGCGAGACGCTTCATGAACGCGTCGTAGATCGAGCGCTGCACGAACAACCGCGACCCGGCAATGCACGCTTCGCCCGACGAACTGAAAATACCGTACAGCACGCCGTTGACCGCGTGATCGAGATCGGCGTCGTCGAACACGATGGTCGGCGATTTGCCGCCGAGTTCCAAAGAAACCGGCATCAGCTTGTCGGCCGCGATACGCGCGATGCCGCGACCTACTTCGGTGCCGCCCGTGAACGACACTTTCTTCACCAGCGGATGACGCACCAGCACGTCGCCGATTACCGAGCCCTTGCCCGGCACCACGCTGATCACGCCCTTCGGCACACCGGCTTCTTCGCAGATGCGCGCCAACGCCAGCGAGATCAAAGGCGTCACTTCAGCGGGTTTCAGCACGACGGCATTCCCACCCGCCAGGGCCGGCGCCAGCTTCTGCGCGTCGGACGCGATCGGCGAATTCCACGGCACGATGGCCGCGATCACGCCGATCGGTTCGTAAATGCTCATGGTCAGATAATCGCCACGCGAGGGCGTGACTTCTTCGTCGAGCGTTTCGAGGCAAGCCGCGAAATAGCGGAACGTGTTGGCGGCACTCGCCACCAGCACGCGCGTTTCGCTTATCGGCTTGCCGTTGTCGCGACGCTGCAATTGCGCGAGCGCTTCATGACGCGCCATGATCAGATCGGCGATGCGATACAGAACCAGCGCGCGTTGATGCGGCTTGAGTCCCGACCAATCCGCTTTGCGCCATGCGATGTCGGCGGCTTCGATGGCGTCGCGGGCGTCGTCGGCATTGGCCGTCGAAATTTCCATGTTGACCGACTGATCCGCCGGATACAGGCTTTTGTACGGGTTGCCACGCCCTTGCCGCCATTCGCCGCCGATGAAAATATCGCCGTTGGGCACGAGGCTGGTATCGAAGTGAGTCATGTCGGTCATTCCGGTTTGCTTGCTTCTGCTAATGGCTTAGGGCTTGAGGCTTAAGGCTTAAATCACGCAACGTGCCGCGCGATTGCGCAGCGCGCGAATCGCGCTGTAAGCGGTCAACGCGGACGTCTTCGGGTTATCCGGCAGCGGCTTGCCGCACATTTCTAGCGACATCTCGCCGAACGCGCCGCGCGCGAGAATGCGGTGCACGTTGCGCGTCACGTTCGGGTCCGCGATCAGGCGCACCGTGGTGTGGTCCAGACCGAGACCAGCCAGCGCAATCGTCGCGGCCACGTTGGCGTTCTTCGGATACAGCCGCGCCGCTTCGCGCGCGCTGCCTTCGAAGATCACCGTCTCTTCCGTCAGCGCATTCAGATCGCAGACCTGTTCCGCCGGCGTACCGAGCCAGCCGGTGGGCGGCTTGCGGCCGGTGTACAGCACTTCGTCGAGGCCGCCCAGTTTCGCGGCGGCCAGCGCATCCACGCCGCCAATTGCGCCGGAGAGCAGCGTCAGCGTCGCGTCGCCTTCGTCGGCGGCGGCGGACAACGCGTCGAGCAACAGCATGTCGGACAGCGCACCGATCGAAGCCACCGCGCAATCGGTGCCGGCCTTCAGCAACGGCACCACGTGATCGACCAGCGCGCTGTGTCCCGCGCACTCCAGCGCGAAATGCGGCTGGCTGCTCAACGCGGCCACGGAGGCCACCACGTCCACGGACGACCCCACTACTTCACGCACCGACGCCATATGACGTTCCGGCACGATCACGTGCGACACGCGCACGGTCGGATCGGCAGCGACCGAGCGATACACCGCCTGGCCGATCGCGCCGAAACCGATCATCGCGACGTCGACGGGTGCGTGATGCCCCGCGTAGCCGGCGTCATGCATGTTCCGGCTCCTCTTTCTTGACCGGCGGACCCGCGAACGCGGTGGCGAACGAGCCGACCGACAGCATGTCCACTTCGACCAGCACCGGGCCGGCCTTCGCCATGCCTTCGCGAATGATCGCGTCGACCTGATCGAGCGATTTGACGCGGTAGTGCGTGAGCTTCAGGCTCTCGCAGAACTGCGCGAAATCCGGTTGATGCAGATCGACGTAGCAGCGCCGGCCACCGTATTGCGCGTCCTGAATGTTGCGGATCACGCCGTAGCACTGGTCGTTCATCAGCACGATCATCACGTTGGCGTTTTCCTGCACGGCCGTGGCGAGTTCGCCGACGTTGACCATCAAGCCGCCATCGCCGACGAGACACACGGTCTTCGCCGCGCTACCAGCAAGCGCCGCGCCGATGCCCATCTGCATGCCCTGGCCAATACCGCCGCCGAGCGCATGCACGCCCGCGCGCGGCGAGAAGATCTGCAGCATCCGGTTGCCCCAGGTGCTGTTCGAGATCGTGACGTCGCGCACCCAGTTGTAGTCGCGACCCACCGCGCCTTGCAGCGCGTCGACGAGTTGCTTGTATGGGCCGAGGCCCTTGCCCACATCGGCGACGGCGCTAACGCGCGCGGCGGAAAGATCGGCGGCGAAGGTCGGATCGACCTTGAGGCGGCCTTCGAGCAGCGTCGCCAGTTCTTCGAGTACGGCGGAGGCGTCGCCGTGAATGAACATCTCGTTGCGATAGCCGCGGTTGTCGGCGAGCGCGTCGGCGTCGATGCGATACAGCGGCTGCGGCAGCGCGAGCTTGTACTTCAGCGTTTCATTGCCACGCAGACGCGAACCGACGACCAGCAGCGCATCGCAAGTCTTGTAGAAACTTTCGACCGCCGCGTGCACATTGAACGCGCCGAGCGTCGCCGGATGATCTTCCGGCATCACGCCACGGCCTTGCACGCTGGTCACCACGCCGAAGCCGAGGGCCACCAGACGTTCGACCGCCTTGGCCGCGTGACGCGTGCCGCCGCCAAGCCACAGCAACGGGCGCTTCGCGTTGACCAGTTGCTCGGCCAGTTGCGCAACGCGCTGCTTGCAATGCGTGAGCGTCGTGATGTGCGGCGCGGCCAGGTCGGCGGGCCATTCGACTTCAGCCGCCTGAATGTCGATCGGAATCTCGACGCTCACCGGGCCGCTCGGTGCGGTTTGCGCAACGCGCACGGCTTCGCGGATGGTCGGCAGCGCGGTGTCGACCGAGCGCACGCGAAACGCGGCTTTCGAAATCGACGACAGCATCGCGAGTTGATCCGGTGCTTCGTGGATATACGCGAGGTCCTGATCCAGGTATTCGGTTTCGATCTGACCGGTGACGTGCAGCAATGCGGTGCCGGCGGTCAGCGCTTCGACCATCGCGCCCGCTGCGTTACCTGCGGCGGTACCCGTGCTGGTGAACGCGACGCCGAGGCCGCCTGACACACGCGCCAGACCGTCGGCCATATTCACCGCGCCGGCTTCGCCGCGCGCGCCGACGTAGCGGATCTTGCCGCGGTTATGGATCGCGTCGAGGATCGGCATGTTGTGGATCGAGATCACGCCGAATGCGGTTTGAACGCCGCATTGCTCGAGAAAGGCGGCGATCAGTTCGCCAACGGTGGTTTTTTTAGACATGTCGTGCAACGCCTCCAGAAACATCGATATGACTGCCCGTCGTGTAGGACGACAGCGTCGTAGCCAGATAAAAGAGCGCTTGAGCGGCTTCTTCGGGGCGACCGAAGCGGCCTAGCGGAATGTTTTTCTTGCGCGCCAGTTCGGCGGTCCAGTCTTCCCAGCTCTGACCCGGCTGCGCTTCTTTCGCGTGACGGCGGCGCCACTGACCCGAGTCGACAATGCCGATCAGAATCGAATTGACGCGGATACGCTGCGGCGCGAGTTCCACCGCGAGCGACTTGATCAGGTTCTGCACGCCGGCGCGTGCCGATGATGTCGCCACCATGTGCGGCTCCGGCTGCTGTGCAAGCAACGAGTTCACGCAGACGATCGCGGCGTTGTTACCAGCGCTGGCCGCGTCACGAAGCATCGGCAGGAACGCGCGGGTCGGGCGGATCACGCTGAAGTACTTGAGGTCGAGTTCTTCACGCCAGGCGTCGTCGGTGGTGTCGGCGAAGGTCGACACGCGACCCTGGCCCGCGTTGTTCACCAACATGTCGGTGCGGCCGAAGCGCGCTTGCACCGCTTGCGCGAATGCGCTGACGTCGTCGGTATCGAGCACGTCGCAACGGCGCGCGAGAAGCGGTGCGTTGGGAAACTGCGCGTTCAGCGCGGCTTCCGCTTGCGCGAGACGCTCGGTGTCGCGGCCGCAGATTGCGACCGAGGCGCCGGCTCGCAGAAACAGTTCGGCAGTCGCGAGGCCGATGCCGGACGAACCGCCCGTCACCACCGCCACCTGCCCGGTCAAGTCGATTTGAATCATCAGAGCCCCAGTGCCTTCATGTATTTGCTGCCTGCATTCGGCCCATTCTTCGGCCGGTAGTTGAGCCGCTGCGAGAGTTCTTCGGCTGCGCGGCGCACCTTGTCGATCAGTCCGCTGTCCAGCAACGAGGCGTCGATCTCGTGGCGCGGAATCGTCGTCGTGATCACGGCGACGATCCGACCCGTGTCATTCCGCACCGGCGCGCTGACCACCGAAATACCGCGTTCGAACGACGACTCGCTGATCGCAAAGCCGCGCTTTGCGTCGTCGCGAATCCGTTCGTACAGGTCTTCCAGCGTGATCGGCGTCTGTTTCGTGAAGCGTTCGAGTTCCGGTTCGGGATACAGCTTCTTCAGGTCGTCGAGCGTCATGTCGCCCATCAGCACCTGACCGTGCGTCGTCGCGTACGCCGGGAGACGCGTGCCGACGTTGACCTTCACCGAGCTGAAAATCGGTGCGTGGCTTTGTGCCTTGGCGACGAACACCACATCGCGTCCGTCGCGAATCACGATATGGCTCGTCAAGCCGGTGTCGTCGCGCAATGCCTCGATGATCGGCAGACCGAGGTCGGTCAATTCGAGCGAGCTCAGATATTCGAAACCGAGCCGCAACACCGCGACGCCGAGGCGATAGTTGCGGTCTTTATCGGCGCGTTCGAGAAAGCCAAGCGATTCGAGCGTTTGCAGCAGACGGAACACCGTCGTGCGGGGAATCTTCAGGCGCTTCGATAATTCCGGTGCGCCGAGAACCGGCTCGCGTGGCGAGAATTCCGTGAGGATCCTCAGACCGCGTTCGAGACCCGGCACGCGGTAGCTGGCTTCGCTACCGGTGTCGTTGCGGTCGTCGTCCGCGTCGCGCTCGGCGTTGATGAGGTCGGGCGTCATTCAGGGCTCCGTTGTCCGTCGCTCGCGCGGCAGAACGTGTCGATGATCGCGGTAGTCGCGGCGGGCGCTTCGATATAGCCGGCGTGCCCCGCGTGCGGCACGACCTGCAGTGGGGTGCGCGCCGCCAGCGCGAGTCGCTCGCAGGCGGCCGGGGGCGTAATGGTGTCGTCCGCGCCGACGGCGACATTGATGCGCCCGGTGTAGCGCGCGAGGTCGGCGGCAAGATCGGCGTTCGCGAGCAGATGCGTGGCCTGCGCGTAGCCGTGCGGGATCACGCGCGACATGTTCCAGCGCACCCACGCGCGGGCTTCGTCGTTGGCTTGCGCGGACACCATGTTGGCGCTGCGTTTTTCGGCGAGACCTTGCGGGCCGAGTTCGGTCAGCATCGCGAGGCGCTGGTCGCGCTTCGTGTCGCGTACGTCGGCGGAAGCCGCGCCGTAGCCGCCAGCCGGCGACAACAGCAGCAAGCCGGCCACGCGCTGCGGATACGCAACAGCACACGCACCGGCAACGATCGCGCCCAGCGAATGGCCCACCAGCACGCAACGTTCAATACCGAGCGCGTCGAGCCATTCGTTCAAGACCGTTGCGTAATCCATGGCGTTCGGCGATTCGGCCGCGACCGGCGTGGACGCGCCATAACCCGGCGCGTCCCACGCCAGCACGCGGCGCGTCGCGCCGAGCACTTCAAACTGCTGCACCCACGAGGCCGCGCCCGAACCGATACCGTGCAACAACACCAGCGGCAACGCGGTGCCGTTGCAATTGCTGTCGCTGTCCGCGTACGCCACTTCGCGATAACTCACCGCGCGCTGCGAAGCCAGCCCGATTTGCAGTGCCGGGAAACGCGCAAGGCGAGCTTCGAGCCCGGCGTGCGTGGCGTGCTGATCGGCGGTAACGGTCGGAACGGCGGACATGATTTCCTTCGTGGGTGTTTTCAGGGCGCTTAGGTGCAACTCGATGCAACGAAGCGCGCTTAGCGCTTGAGCTTCGCCAGCGGCGAATCCGGCGGATACGTCGGTGTGATCGGCTTCGGCGAACCGAGCATCACGCACATCAGCGCGTCTTCTTCGCCGACGTTCACTTCCGTGCGGTACACGCCCGGCGGCACCGAAATCAGATCGCGCTCGCCGAGCACGGCTTCCCACGTCTCGCCGTCTTTCTCGCAGACCACTTTCATCTTGCCGCGCAGCACGAAGAAGATTTCCTCGACGTCCATATGAATATGGCTCGGGCCGATGTTGCCGGCCGGAATCACCATCGTCGAAAACGTGAAGCCGCCCGCGGGCACCGTGTTCATGTCTTTCGCGACGCCCGTGCCGCCCGTGCCGACGTAGCGCATTTGCGCGCGGCGGTACTTCGGGTCGTAGTCGGCCTGGAACTTCAATGCGTCCCAGTCGTAGCGACGGGTTTCCAGGCGCGCGACGCGGCTGTCCAGCCATTGGTCAAAGCTTGCGTCCGCGGGTTGTTCCCACGATTTGCGTTCGAGTTCGGCGTCCGCCATCTCTTTCTCCTTTCGATTCGACAAGATCAATTCATCACGAAGCCGCCGTTCACCGGCAGCAACTGGCCGGTCACGAAGCGCGCGGCATCGGACAACAGGAACAGCACGGGCCCGGTCACGTCGTCGGGCACCTGTGCGCGCGTCAGCGCGCGGCCTTGCAGGTAATACTGATGACGCTCGGCGGGCACGTAGGCAGTCGCCTCGACTTCAGTCAGGCCCGGTGCGATCGCGTTGACGGTCACGTTGTGCGCGCCGAATTCACGCGCGAGAGAACGGGTCATCGAGATCACCGCACCCTTGCTCGCCACGTAGGCGAGCAGCTTCGGCGCGCCCCACATCGCCGTGTCCGACGCGATGTTGACGATGCTGCCGTGGCCCGAGTCGCGCAGATACGGCAGCGCGGCGGTGCTCATCAACCAGGTGCCGCGCACGTTGACGTTCATCACGGCGTCCCACGTGTCGACCGACAACTCGTCGGCGAACTTGCCGCCGGAGTTGGTGATCGCCGCGTTGTTGATCAACGCGTCGAGACCGCCGAGTTGCGCCGCGGCCTGCTGCGCGAACTGCGTGATGCTGGCAGGATCGGCGAGATCGAGCGGCAGATAGCTCACCGCGTGCCCTTGTTCAACGAGCGACGCAGCCAGCGCGTTGCCTTCTTCATGCAGCACATCGCCGAACACCACGTTCGCGCCGGCTTGCACCAGCGCGCGGACGAACGCCGCGCCGAGACCGCGCGCGCCGCCCGTCACGAGGACGCGCCGGCCGGTGAGCGCTGCGAGCGCGTCGTTATGCATGGCTGTGGCCTGCTTCGGCTTGTGCCGCTGCCGCCGTCGAGCCGGATTCAGCATTCGCCGCTTGCGCGCGATGCGCTTCCAGCGCCGCAAAATCCTGCTGCGCGCGCTGACGCAGCATGCGTCGCACACGCGTCATACCGACGTCGTGCTGATAGAGGAATTCCTGATCGCGTGCATTCGGCGCCATGCTTTCCAGCACGTAGCGGTCTTGCTCCAGCACCGCCCAATGCAAACCTTCCAGACGATTGCGATACATGAAGCGCCACGCGTCGCGCTGCCAGCCGGACACTTTGCGCGTGCGCCAGAAGTACACCTGGCAGTGGCTTTCGTCGACGGGAACGGCGAAGCCGATGATCCCGAAGTTGCCGCCCGGGCCGAACTTCTTCTTGTACGGAATCGCAAGGCGCATCCACAGGCAGCCGGTTTCGCCGAGTTCCACCCAGTCGAAGTTCACGTCGCGCTGGCCGACCTTTTCGAACATCAAGCCAGTTTCGGTTTTGCGCACGCGCATGTCGGCCTGCTTGTCGCCTTCGGCCATGGAGTGCGACGTCGCGTGCAGATACGCGCCGTGCATCGGGTCCATCACGTTGTCAATCGCGTACTGGTAATTGCACTTCCAGTTCGACATGCACAGGAAGTTCGCGTATTCCTCGCCGACCAGTTCTTCCGGCAGCACGAGCGGCGTCGGCTCCTTATGCGCGTCGTCGCCGAACCACAGAAAGATCGCGCCGGCATGTTCTTCGACCGGATACGACTTCACGCACTTCTGGCCTTCCAGCGGACAGTTCGACACGGCCGGCACTTTGGTGACCTCGCCGCTGCCGTCGATCTCGATACCGTGATACCAGCATGCAACGCTACCGCCAAGATTCCAGCCGAGCGACAGACGCGCGCCGCGATGCGGGCAGCGATCTTCGAGCGCGCGAACCTGACCTTCCTTATCGCGCCACAGCACGATCTGATCGCCGAGGCGCGTAATGCCGACCGGCGCGTCGCCGACTTGCCAGCTCGGTGCGACGGGATACCAGTAATTACGCAGACCTTTGTCCAGATAGGACTGGATCGGATCGGCCGCGCTTTGGGTCGTTGTATTGGGGGACGTCATCAAAAGACTCCGGAAACGAAAGCGATGAAACGTGTTCGGGAAAGCGCGCTTATTCGGCGAGCAGGCGGAATTCGGCGGCGAGGCGGTCGGCGTCCCACGTGTTGCCTTCCGGGGTGCGGAAGCCCACGCGATTCAAACCGTCGGCCACTTCCTGCAACTCCACCGCGCCGGCGTCGAACACTTTTTCGAGTGCGTCGCCGAAGTCGTTTTCGTACTGGGTCGGCTCGGCCTTACGCGTTTGCCAGATGAAGTTGCCGGTTTCGCCCGGCTTCTCGATCACGCCCTTGCCGGCGACGTTATTCGGCTGCGGCGCGAGCCACGGCTTCAGGAAGGGATTGAAGTTCACGATTTGCTCTCGCATGTCATTCCACCTTGATCTGGATTTCTTCGCCGGCGAGTCGCACTGAGTACATCTTCAGGTCGCGGCCGCCGGGCTCTTTCAGGCATTTGCCGGTCGGAATATGGAACACGGCTTCGTGCAGCGGGCATTCGACGGTGTCGCCGTCGATAAAGCCCTGCGTCAGCAACGCGAACGCATGGGGGCAGACGTTTTCCAGCGCGTACAGCGCATCGCCCACCTTGTAGATGCCGATTTCGGTGCCGTCGAGCTTGAACTCGATCGGCGCGTCATCGGACAGATCGCCGGCATGGCCGGCGCAGCGCCATTGTTCAGTCATTTCTCGCCTTCTCCTGAAGCCTTATGTTCCACCTAAGGAACATCAGTTCGTGTATGGATAATTATAGGAGTGGCTTCAGTGAGAAAAAATAAAAATCTGAACCGCCTGGGGAAAACACCGACTGTGGCTTTCGCAACACAGCATTGCGTGATTCGGCCGAAATCTTTGAATCGCGCGCAGCGCCTTCTGGCGCTTGGTTCAGACGTTATTGGCAGACAAATCGAAATGCACCGATGCGGGTTTGTACGGGGTCCGAAAATTTATTTTGACCACTTCTAGAGTCACTATACTTTCCATAGGCGATACAGACGCCCATAGGTGGAACATAAAGCGGTGCAGTTTTGGCGCATAAACCCAAAGCTGCAATCAACCCCAAAGCAAGGATCAGGGACGACGACATCGGCGCAGGCCAATCCGTCGTGTGATCAGGAGAACCAACGGTGAAGCACATCATTGCGGCCGGCTTGACGGCAATCTGCGCAACAACTGGCGCATGGGCGCAGAGCAGTGTGACGCTATACGGCAGTCTGGATGCCGGTATCGCGTACATCAGTAATGCGGGCGGCAGTTCGAAGTGGATCGAGGAACAAGGCAACATGCAGCCGGACCGCTGGGGCCTGAAGGGCGTCGAAGATCTGGGTGGCGGGCTGAAGACGGTTTTCCAGTTGGAAAACGGCTTCTATACGAACACGGGCGCCTTCGCTAAAGCGGGCGTGCTGTTCAATCGGCAGGCGTTCGTGGGATTGAGCTCGGACAAGATCGGCACGGTGACGCTCGGCCATCAGACGCCGTTCAGCTTCGACGTGCTGGGTCCGCTGAGCACGGCTTATCTGGCCGCCAGTTGGTACGCGTTCCACCCGGGCAATATCGACGAACTCGCCGACACGGGCGTCGTGCCGTTCGACAACTCGGTGAAATTCCGTTCCGCGAGTTTCAACGGCTTTTCAGTCGGCGCGATGATGGGTCTCGGCAATACGACCAACTTCTCGACCGGCAAGACACTGAGCTTTGCGCTTAGCTATGCGAACGGCCCATTCAAGGCCGGCGCGACATATGCGAACGAGCACGACCGCACACCGTCGATCATTACGACGGGCATCACCAACTTCCAGGGGGTGGCCGCGGCGACCTACACGGCGGACAAGGTCGAGAACATGGGCGCGGGCGCGTCCTACCAGTTCGGCAAGCTGCTGGTGCATGGTCTGTACACGCGCGTGAAGCTGGAATACGCCGGTCATTCGAACACGTATCAAAGCTACGATGCGGGCGCGAATTATCAGTTCACGCCGTTCAATAGCATAGCCGGTGGTGCCGCGACCACGACGCTGGCGGGACATCGCTGGACGCAGTTCGAGATCGGCGATATCTACGCGCTGTCAAAGTCGACGCAGCTGTATGTGAACGCGCTGTATGAGCGCGCGGGCTCGAATACGGACGCCGCGTTCTTTACCGCGGGTGTGTCGAGCGGTCGGAATCAGACGATTTTCCTGACGGGGATTCATCACTCGTTCTGATACGTTGATCGTCTGATACGGGACGGCAGCGCAAATGCAAAAGCGCGCGAGTCGGCTGTGAACACAGCCTGACTCGCGCGCTTTATTTATTGAGTGCGCGGCAGAATCAGTTCGCCGCAACCGGCCTGCGACGTGCCTGCGCTGCGGTCGGATCGTCCGGACGCGGGCGATAGCTCAAACGCTCAGACAATTCGAGCGCCGCCTGGCAGACCGAGATGATGAGCGGCTCGCGCTCCTCGGCCTCGCCGATATCCGAACGCGGAATCGTAACGGTCAACGCGGCGGCGATCTTGCCGCTCTGATCGCGCACCGGCGCGCTCACCACGGAAATACCGCGCTCGAACGACGCTTCGCTCAACGCATAACCCAGCGCCGCACTTTCGCGCACCCGGCCGTACAGTTCTTCGACGGTATTCGGCGTGCGTTCGGTGAAGCGTTCGAGTTGCGGCTCGGGGTACAACTGGCGCAATTCCTCGAAACTCAGATCGCCCATCAGCACCTGGCCATGCACGGTGGCATGCGCCGGCAGACGCGTGCCGACATGTACCTTGACGGAGCTGAACATCGGCTCGTGGGTTTGCGCCTTGGCGACGAACACCACGTCGCGCTGATCGCGAATCAGCAGATGGGTGCTCAAGCCGGTGGCGTCGCGCAGACGTTCGAGAATCGGCGTGCCGACGTCGGTCAGTTCGAGCGAACTCAAATACTCGAAGCCGAGCCGCAACACCGCGACGCTCAGCCGGAAATAACGATCGCCATTCACGCGTTCGAGAAAACCGAGCGCTTCGAGCGTCTGCAACAAGCGGAACGTGGTGGTGCGCGGAATGCCGATGCGTTTCGACAATTCGGGCGCACCGAGCACCGGTTCGCGCGCGCTGAACTCAGCGAGAATCCGCAGCCCGCGTTCGAGGCCCGGCACGAGATAAGTCGATCCGCCGGCGCTCTCTTCGTCCGTGGAATCGTGGGACTCGGCGCCTTCCATCTGAGCCGGCGACAACGCATCGTCCGGCGAAATCGCGGCCGCCTCGCCACGTGGCTTTGCCTGCTTGCGTCCCACTCCTGTTTGCTCTTGTTTTGCCATCTTGGCTGCCGTTTCTGCGGTTCATCGTAGTCAGATCAGCATCATAGCGCGAAGCACCCGGCGGTCATTTATCGACGCCGCAGCCCATTCGCGCGGTGCTATCCTTTGATGCGGTCCACTGCGCGCCGCCTCACTGCCGCGCTTTCGCTCCGCTCAAGCGTCCGGAGGTCACGCTCATGTCCGATTCCATCCAGATTCAGGTTGCCGACTCACATCTGTATCCGGGCTGCGCGGTACGCATTCCGCATTTACCCGAGTCGGCCCGCGAGGCGGCCGCCATCGTCGAATTCGCGGATGGCTCCGGCGCGAAGGCAACCTGTCACCGCCGCGCGCTCGACGAACTCGAATTGGCCGTGGACCGCTATGCGACCCAAAAGCGTCACCCTGTTGATAGTCGACAATGGCTGCTGCTCGCCGTCGATGCAACGCACAATAGTTGGCGCGTCAAGCGCCGATTGCCTTAGGCCGCGTCTTGCGGCTCGCCCGGATCTGCCACCGTTGGCGCACGCGCACGTTCTCGCCGTGCGCGGCCCCAGCGCCCGTCACGCCCACTCTGGAAACGACCGATGACCGACCACGACTCCACCCTGCCGCCCAACGCCAACAACGCTGACCACACCGACAACGCCCCCGACGATCCCGAACGCCGCCGCGTTCTCACCGGGCTCGCGGCGGTCGGCCTCGGCATCGCGCTAGCGGGCTGCAAGACCGAGCAAAGCCTGTCGGGCGACGGCGCACCGCGCAGCGCCGCCGACTTGCGCCTCGATGCCGCGCTGCACGATCAGGTCAAGCACATCGTGGTGATCTATGCGGAAAACCGCAGCTTCGCGAATCTGTACGGCAACTTCCCCGGCGTGCAGCATCCGCTCGACGCTGTCAGCGCCGAGCGCTATCTGCAATTCGACCGCGATGGCAAAACGCCGCTGCCGCGTTTGCCGGCCATCTGGGGCGGCCTCGTGCCGCAAGCGCAGGAAGTGGACGGCAAGCGTTACATGATCGCGCAGAAGGACCTCGGCAATCTGCGCAACCAGCCGTTCCATATCACCGACGCGCAAGGCGCGCCGCTGCCCAACGGCGTGATCACGCGCGACCTGGTGCACCGCTTCTATCAGAATCAGATGCAGATCAACGCCGGCCGCAACAATCAGTTTGCCGCGTGGGGCGATTCCGGCGGCCTCGTGATGGGGCACTACCGCAATTCCGCCGACACGCTGCGTCTGTGGAATCTGGCGCAGCAATACACGCTGTGCGACAACTTCTTCATGGCGGCTTTCGGCGGTTCGTGGATGAACCACATCTTTCTGATTTCGGCGCAGCCGCCGTTCTATCCGGACATTCACAATAGTCCGGCGAAAAAGCTGGCTTCGGTGGTGGAAGGCGACGATCCGACCGGCACGCGGCTGAAGCTCGCGGCAGACTCGCCCGCGTCCGCGCTCGACGGTCCGCCGAAATTCGTCAACGACGGCGCATTCACCGCCGACGGCTACGCCGTCAACACGATGGCGCCGCCGTATCAGCCAAGCAATGTGCGGCCGGCCGAAGGCGGCAATCCCGCGTTCGCGGATCTGTCGAATCCGCGTGTGCTGCCGCCGCAAAACTACGCGACGATCGGCGACCGGCTGACGGACAAAGGGGTCGACTGGGCGTGGTACAGCGGCGCGTGGCAATACGCGCTGGATCACCAGGATACGGGCGCGGTGCCTGACTTCCAGTATCACCATCAGCCGTTCAACTACTTCGCCAATTACGCGCCGGGCACGGCCGCGCGCCGCCAACATCTGCGCGATGCCGGACTCGGCAACGACGCCACGAGCAATCGTCTGATCGCGGATATCGACGCGGGCCGTTTGCCCGCGGTCGCGTTCTACAAGCCGCAAGGCGATCTGAACATGCACGCGGGTTACGCCGACGTCGAATCGGGCGACCGCCACATCGCTGCGGTGATCGACCATATCCAGCGCGGACCGCAGTGGGCGAACACGGTCGTGATCGTCACCGTCGATGAAAACGGCGGCTGGTGGGATCCGGTGTCGCCGCCAAAGGGCGATCGCTGGGGTCCGGGCTCGCGAATTCCGGCGCTGGTGGTGTCGCCGCTCGCGAAGAAGGGCTACGTCGATCACACGGTGTACGACACCAATTCGATTCTTCGGCTGATCACGCGCGTGCATGGGCTGGCGCCGCTGGACGGCGTGATGGCGCGCGACCGCGCGTTCGCGAGTAATGGGCTCGCGCCGCTGGGGGATTTGACGGGAACGTTGGATCTGGCTTGAGCGAAGGGGCGACGCAAGTTTTTGGTTTTTTCGCGCGCGGTGCGTTACGTGCGCTGCGCGTGAACCGTGCGCTGCGCTCGCGGCTAAGTGCCGCTGCTGGCGCTGCGCTTAGCCGCTTTACGTCGTCTTACTGCGCCGCGCCATGCAGTTTGGCGATCACCGCGTCCGAGATCTCCTGAGCGGTTTTCTCGATCGTCTTTTTCTCGTCGCCTTTCGCCATCACGAATTTCGCGGCGATCACGTAGGGATTCAGCTTGATGACCGCGCCCGGCTTGTTCTTGCTGTCGGCCTCTTCAACGGCCTGATAGAGCGGCGGCAGATCGGCCGCCCCCAGGCTATCGCACGAGACCGCTACCTGAATAGTGTTCTGGCCGGCGCCGAAGCCGACCATTGCACGGCGCAGACGATTGCCGTCGTCGACGTTCAGAAACACGCCGCGCACCTGCCAGCCCGCTGGCGGCAACGGTTGACCGGGTGCGCTGCGACGCGCATCCACGCCGCCCTTTTTCAAATCGTCGGTCAGCGCGTCGGCCATCTCGTCGACGATGTGTTTCGCGTGGTCCTGCGGATTTTTATCCTGCCCCAACGGGCCCGGCCCGCTCGGCAGCAAACCGCGCAGACGGCGCACGCGCTGCCCTGGGCCACTGTCCGGCGTTACGTTCGCGACGTCGAGGTCGAAATCAGCCACATAGACAATCGGCGCCGGCGCGGCGAACGGCGCGTTGTCCGCCGCGACGCCGGACATCGCTGCCGTAGTCAGGCATCCCGTCACCACCGTGTACCGCAGCAATCGATGCAGCATGGCGCGCCTCCGCGGACGTCATCACGACGCGGCTATCGTACCGCCGCGTGCGTGGCGCGTTCGTTTTTTTCGTGTCGGAACCTGATACTTCTAGACTTGAATAACGCACGTCGCCGCCTAGACTGGTATAGCCAAACTTCGCAATCTGTACGGAACTGCCATGCGCCTAACCATTCTCATCAACGGTTCGGATCCCACCGTCAGCCACGACTACGCCGTGCTATGGCTCGACACCGAAGAACATCGGTGGTCGAGAGAGGCGCATCAAGGGATCGATCTTCCGCCATGGGGCGAGTTGCACGACGAGGACGGCGTGACGACCCTCTGTGCGCCCAGCACGGATGCGCCGCTGTGCACGTTGCGTGGCTTGCATGTGGATCGCAAGCAGCGCGTGAGCGCGGCGCAAGGCGCTGCGGCCTGGACGGCTCTGCCGACGCGCGCGCCGACAAGCGGATTCTGGCGGTTGCAGGCGGTGGATCGTCAGACGGTCCGTGCCGAGAATAGCGTGTTCGGTAATTGAGTTCTGGCGCTTTCTTTTGTGTCGGTAGGAATGGCTTTGTGTCAGTGCGAGCACGGTCTTGCTGAAGAGAAATTCGCACGTGCGTTCGCGTCTTCCTTGCCGAACTTCTCTCGTTGAATTTCGTCGTTTATGCCTTTAAGCCCGTCTTAAGTTTCCATCCGTAGAGTTGGAACTCCACGCATTAGGGTCGCTGCAAAGCGGCCCGTTTTTTTTGGTGCGACGCGATTGCGACCACGCCGCGCACACCACATTCACGTCTCTTCTTCAACGCGGCACACCGTAGCACTCCGCTTTCTTCTTCCGGTTTTTCGCAGTGTTTCGCATCGCTCGAATTGCGCTCGCGACGCTATACTTGCGGCCCTATCCCTCGACCGACCGACACATGAAGAAGTGGTTTGCCTGTCTGTTATTCGCTGTTGCCGCACACGCGAGCGCAGCGCCCTCCTGCACCGAGTTCACTCCAAACGCGCAATGGCCGGTTCTGACCAATCAGAAGATGGCGCCGAAAACGCGCATGCTTTGCTATAGCGATTTCGCGGTGCTGCATTCCGGTCTCACGCACGGTCCGTTGTGGTCCGCCGAGCATCTGACGCCCGACCATATCGAAGCCGCCAAAGACATGGTGCGCACCAACAAGTTCTTCGAAGACGCGCGCTTGCCGGACGGCGAAGGCGCGACGCTCGCGGACTATAAGCGCAGCGGTTTCGATCGTGGTCATATGAGTCCGGCGGGTAATCGCTGGAATCAGGAGGCGATGGCGCAGTCGTTCTCGCTGGCCAATGTCGTGCCGCAGAATCGCGAGAACAATCAGCGGCTGTGGGCACGTATCGAAACCTCCGTGCGCAAGATCGCGATGTCGTACGGCGATACGTATGTGGTCACCGGTCCGCTCTTCAACGGTCAGCAGTTGCAGACCATCGGACCGACGCGCGTGTTCGTGCCGACGCAGTTGTTCAAGGTCGTCTACGTGCCGTCGCGCAAACTGGCCTTCGCAGTGATGGTGGACAATGTCTCGACCAACCGTTACGACATCAAGACGATTCACGAACTCGAAGCCGCATCGGGCATCCGTTTTCCGGGCATTCCGGAGAACCTCAAAGATCAGCGACCGGGAGGACTAAAAGGTGTTTAAACCCTATTCGAACGATGACGACGTGCTCAACATTCAGGGCGACGCGTTCACACTGAGCAACGGCACGACGCGCGTCGTGCTGAACGGCACGCTGGAATTGACGCAGGATCAAGCCGGGCTGAAAGCAGCGCTTGCGCTTAAGGCAGCGGTGGATGCCGTCGTCGCCGCGTTGCAGGCGCAAGCGAATCTGCCTGCGAAGGTGAAAGACGAACCGGATCTGAAACCGGGCGTGGTGCGGAATCCGTTTCAGTGACGTGTCGGTGAGGAATCAGACCATCCGCGACTGATTCTCTTTGACGGCACGCTCCATCACGTCCAGCGTTTCACTCGTGATAGGCAAGCCGTCGGCAAATTCCCGGAACGTTGACGCAAGCGTAGCAATACGTTCGATGGCAAGCGACGCCATGCGCGGTTCGACACCGGTCATGCCTGCAAGCTTCATCAGATGCTCGCGGCCAGGGGCCCTTGCCTCGCCGCAGATGTCCATCTGATGCTCACCGCCGGGGCCGCCGTTGAACGTCAGATCGTACGCGGGCGAGAAGCGCCAACGGTCGTCCGATGCCAGCACGAAAGAAAAGTTTTTGGCATGGTCATCGCGATTGTTGAATACGACGTTGAACACGCACCGCTCAAACGCTTGCTGAACTTCGCGCGCGTCGCGCGTCATGAACTGCGTCAACCGCAAAAGCGTGACGTAGTCCATCTGCGGCACACGGAAATCGGCGTGGGCCACGCCTGCTGCCGTGTGCATCGGCACCCGCTTGCCTTCGGTGCGGTCGAACCGCTCTATGCCGAACGCCGATAGCGAGGACCCAAGGTCAAAGTAGCGAGTAACGGGCATTCGAAGATCACACGCCGCGGCGATCACACCGTACATTGCCTCGACGGCGCAGACCTCCTTGTCGTCGTGCTGCGCCGGGAATTTCACCAGCCACGGTGTCCCGGCACCCTGCTCGGTATTAGACATCCGGTTGGAGTTCGGGTCGAAGTTGACCAGAACTTTCGGGCGGGCGCCGTGCGGCGAGCCACCCATTAAAGCCAGCTCGCGCAAGAGTGGCTCGCTTCCGTCAACCATGACCTGCCGGACGTCTTGAGCAAGCGTGATGAGTTCGACATCCTGAGGATCGAGCGCTTCACCGGCGTTCGGCTCAAAGGCGAGCGCACCCATCGCTTTTTCGCCGATGAACGCAAGGCGGTCGAGCGGAGACAGGCGGCGTGTGTCCCAGCCCTGCTTGCGGAACAGCCGGTCCATCAGGAGCATGCCCCAGCCATCCGGCAACGCGTCGCTCACGAGTCCCGGCAACCCCAACTGATACGCCGGAAAGTTTCCGTAGGTGGTGGGTGCAAGCGGCATCTTGAACGGAGACAGGCTGAGGCCTCGCTGTAGTGCAGCCGCTGAGTATTCGAACAGAAGATCGGTGCCGTCGTCAGCGAGCTGACCGAGTTCGAAACGCTCGCCCCAGCCCGCGTAAATGACGCTGAGTTTCTTCATGACGATCCCCGGGAAGCACGCTGACGCCTGACGTTGGCAGCCTCCATGGCCTGAATCGATCTCGGCTTCGTATTGAACACGTTGCCCAACTCGCCCGCCAGGCCCAAAGCCATGACCGCGCGAAGGAAGTTGTCGAGCGTTGCCTGGCCATTCAGCTCGATATTGCGAAGGGCCCGTTCCGATATGCCCGCGCGGCTCGCGAGCTCTTCCTGCTGAAGATTTTGGGCAAGGCGATGCTCGCGAAGCCGCTGGCCCAGTTCGCGAGCAACCTCTTGAGAACTTGCAAGCTCAAAGTTCATTTTTGCGCCGGTTAGGTGGCTGAATGACGGTTTATCGGCAATATTCTACCGATTAGCCGACGCACGGTCAAATTTTTATCGAAAATTAACCGGCGTGAATTTGCCGTTTAAAGCCAAAAAATGGCTTTAAACGGCATGTATTTACCGATTAAATACCGATAGCACCTCAATTTTCGAGGCGGAGTTCGCAGCTAACGTTCATGCCCCGATGACGATCCGAATGGCACGGCTTTCCCCCACTTTTTCAACTCCTGAACTTCGCTCTCTCCACTCAGTTCGTCCTCACGCCGTCCGACAATACGAAAGACAAAATACTCGCCGATTTTCGTCCTCACCTTCGCCGAGCTAGCACCATGTTGCCGCACGCAATGCCCCCCCTGATTCAGTACCCCGACATGTTTCAGCCGTTACGTTTTGTCACCAGAGCGTCGTCAACTCCTGTCTTCCGGCCAACGTTAAACCGGCAGCGCTGAACACATTCAGCCGCGATACAAGAAACCACCGGTTTAACCAGGAGTAACACCATGAAGACGCTTTTCGCCGCTCTCGCTTCCGCTCTCGTCGTGTCGACCGCATTTGCTCAAACGGCCGCACCGTCCGCCGCGCAACCGGCACAACCTGCGCAAACGCAGGCCGCCGGTCAAGCGAACCTGAAGGCCAGCACCGCCGTGCAAACCGGTGCAACGGACGAAGGCGCCGCGACGACGAAAGCGCCGACCAAGGCCGCGAGCAAGTCGCATGTGAAGAAGGTTGCCGCTCACCACACGGCCAAGCCGCATAAGGTCACCAAGAAGGCCGCAGTCGAAACAAGCGCCGCGAAGAGCAAGACGGAGAACGCGAAAGAGGCCAGCAATGCCCCGGCGAAAGTCGACGGCGCAAAGACCGACACGACCAAGACGCAATAACACGTGATCGGTTTCGGCACGCATCGGCCATGCATGGGTAGTTAGTCGAAGCCGCACTGTGCCGTTCAGGGAGGGCGAGTTTACGGACTCGCCTTTTTTTTGCGCGTCTCGTGAGAGAGCATGCGTCCACCGTCAGAAAGTCCGCATGATTTTTTCAATCGGCACGCGAATTTTTGCACTGCGTTTACCCGCGGAAGTCTAATCTCGAACTGTCTTGATCAACCCTGGCGTCGACGAACGCCGGATTAAATGGCACTCACACAAACCATCGATAGCTTCGCTCCGCAACCGCTCAACGCACCGCCGGCCCCGTCACGTAACAACGTTTTTCCCTTCCCCTCGGCGCGCGTGCGCCTGCAAGTCGCTCTGCCGCATCTCCCGCACGACCTTCCCGGCACCCAGTTGCGCGCACTGCTTCACTCGCCGCTCGGCGTGTATGTGGTCAGTACCGAAGCCGATCGTGACGAAGTGCGTGTGCAACTCAACATTGCGCGCGACGATCTCGACTTCACCCTGCACACCCTGATCTCGACCCTCCCCGCCGCGTTGATCGGCCCCGTGACACGCGGCAGTACGACCGCAAAGGTGCGTTGATCATGTTCTCCGGTATCTGGTTGCCCATCGTTACGCCACTGCGTAACGGCGAAGTCGATATCGACGCGCTGCAGCGTCTCGCCGATTACTATCTGCGCACGGAAATCAGCGGTTTCGTTGCGCTGTCCACGACAGGCGAAGCCGCTTTGTTACAGGAAGCCGAACGTCTCACCGTGCTGCAAGCGCTCACGGAAGTGGTCGGCCAGCGATTGCCGATGCTGATCGGCGTCGGCGGCTCGAACACGCGTGATGTCCTGCACGATATTCAGCGCTACGAGCGCTGGGATTGCGCCGGCTATCTGGTGTCCGCGCCGTCGTATGTGTGTCCGGATCAGGCTGGCGTGCAGTGGCATTTCGACCAGGTGGCGCTCGCCACCGAACGCCCGATCGTGTTGTACAACGTGCCGCACCGAACCGGCGTGACAATCGCGCCGGAGACGGTCGCGCGGCTCGTCGAACACGCGAATATCGTCGCGATCAAGGAGTGCGTGAGGGAACACTTCGAGAAGCTGAGCGCACTGCCCGTCAACGTACTGTGCGGCACCGACGAAGCCTTCGACGACTGCCTGCATCACGGCGGCGCAGGCGGCATTCTCGCCAGCGCACATGTTTGCGCGGATCTGCTGATCGCGGTGCAGGAACTGATCCATGCCGATCGCGCGATGGACGCGCGTACGCTATTCGCCAGTTTGCTGCCGGTGTTGCGTCTGCTGTTCGCGGCGCCGAATCCGTCGGCCATCAAGGCCATGCTCGCCTTCGATCATTCGCTCAGCGACGAGACCCGCATGCCGATTACGCGTGCACCGGCGCAACTCGTCGAGCGGTTGAGCACGGCGCGCGACCGCTTGCAGGATCTGCGCGCCGAGTTTGCCGGCGCGACGAACTGAGCGGTTCGTCTTCCACGTCGCCGTACCCATCGCGAACTAAAAACGCGCCGCGAATGGCTTCGTCATTCGCGGCGCAGACTCGCGTCGAAACTTTGCATGCGCAACACAACGCGCCGCGCGTAGCCACGACCGCCGCCGCTATAGCGAAGCAACGCAGCTTCGAGATCGCCGCCGCTCGCGTCGAGGTAGTCGCGCAAAATCGTCGTACCGATACGCACGTTGATCGCCGGATCGGACAGATCGGTCGTCACGGCGATCAATTGCGGATGTGCTGCGGGCAGCACCTGCATCAAGCCTCGCGCACCAGCCACACTCACCGCGTGGCGATCGAAGCTCGACTCGACCGACATTACCGCGAGCAGCAATACCGGCGAGATCGCACGGCGGTCCGCTTCGGTCAACACGGCACGTGCGATCTTCATCGATTCCATCGGCGCGACGCGGAATTGCGCGCGTAGCATCGCGGTGATGTCGCTGAGCGATGGGAGCGTGGACCCGGGCGTCGAGTCGCTCGTCGAGGTGCTCATTGAAGCGCTGATCGAATTACCTGCGACCGCAACCGTAGTCGGTATGGCCACCGCCGACTGCGCATCGGCCGCCTGCGCGGCAACGCCGAACGAAAACGCGATCGCCGCGAGCATCGTCGTCAGGCGAGATGCCGGGCAAGTTCGCCCGGCTTGTCGTTGTCTCTGCACACCATCCAGAACGCTATTTCCATGCATGTTTTCGCTTCCTGACCCGGAGTGTCTCGACCTTACCGGGCTTGGTATAGCGAATCGCCAAAGAAACAGGGGCGCGCCGTAAAATGCTTATAAAGATGCCGCGCGATCCGGCGGGGCAGTGCGTGTTTCACTCCGCGGCAGGATCGAGTTCCGCTAGTGCGCCGAGTTTTTTTGCATCGATAATTTCGATCTCGGCGTAGCCGAGCTTCAACGCCCCTTGCGTTTCGAACTGCTTCAGCACCTGGTTGATGGTCTGCCGCGACAACGCCAGCATCATCGCCAGATCTTCCTGCGGCACCTTCAGCACGCGCCGCAGTGCGCCAGGTTCACCATAACCCCCCGCCATGAGCAGTAACCGGCGCGCCACGCGCTGCGCGGCAGGCAGTAACGCGGCTTCTTCGATTGCGTCGAACGCGAGGCGCAGCTTTTGCGTCAGCAGCAAACCGAACACATGCCAATACGCGGGCGACCGTTCGAGCATTGCGGCAAGCACGGCGCGCGTCACATGAAACAGCACAGAATCGCGTTCGGCATACGCGTTATGGGTTCGCGGCCGATTGTCGAACAGCGCGATCTCGCCGAACCAGTTCACCGGTTCGATCACGGCAAGCAAGGCCTCCTTGCCGGCCGAACTGGCCGCGCCAATTCTCACCAGACCGTCGAGCACGCAGTAGAGGCCGTCGTCGGAGTCGCCCCGTGTGAAAAGCCGCTGCCCGGCAACGAGGCGCTCCACGCGCCCCGCTTCGATCAACTGCGCCTGCATGTCGGCCGGCGCCGAGCGGAACCACGCGCTGCGCGCCAGCAGCGCGCTCAATTCATTCTCGTTCGATGAAAAACTCGCAGTCATAGGACGGCATCCGTGCCCGATTGTCGGCTACCCGATGGTTTCAAATTCCGCTGCCCGCGATTATGCTGACTTTGACGGACGAGGGGCATCCATGAGAACGCTGACGCAACAACTGACGCAATACGCGGCTTACCATCGCGACCGGCGCAATATCGCCACGCATTTCATCGGCATTCCGATGATCGTGGTGGCGCTTGCGGTTCTGATGAGCCGTCCCGCTTTCGCGGTCGGCGCGTTGCCGTTTATGGTGTCGCCAGCGTGGCTGTTATTCGGCGCGGCGACTGTTTATTACCTCGTGCTCGACGTGCCGCTCGGCGTGATGATGGCGGTCGTGTCGGTCGTGTGTGTCGCGTTCGGGCAGTGGATCGCCGCGCAATCCACTTTGATCTGGATTGCGACCGGCGTTGGTTTGTTTGTGATCGGCTGGGTGTTTCAGTTCATTGGCCATGTGGCTTATGAACATCGCAAGCCGGCTTTCGTCGACGACGTCATCGGACTGATGATCGGCCCGCTGTTCGTTCTCGCGGAAGCGTTGTTCGGCTTCGGCTGGCGTCCCGCGCTGCGCGAGGCGATCGAAGCGCAAGTCGGGCCGACGCGTATCAATGCGGAGCGGGCGGCGGCGCATCACTGAGCCGCATGGCATGGCATAGCGCGACACGTCGTAAGCGCTTCAATTCGGCGCCAATCGAACCAGTCGCACACTATGCAACGCGGTCAACGCGACCGCGATCCAGATCGGGATATACGTGGCCAGTTGCGCGGCGTTCAGCGTTTCGCCGAGCAGCATGATCGAAACCAGCACGAGCAACACCGGCTCGACATAACCGAGAATGCCGAACAGCGCGACCGGCAACAGGCGACTCGCCTTCAGATACGAAGCGAGCGCGAGCGTGCTCAATGCGCCGAGGCCTGGCAGCAATAAAAACCACATGTCCAGACGGCCGCCAATCGCCGCCAGCGACCCGCCGCTGATCGCGAAGACAATCGCTGCCGGCAGTAGCAACGCCATTTCGACGGTGAACATGGCGAGCGAATCCTGATTGATTTTGCGGCGCAATATGAAGTACGGCGGATAGCCGAGCGCAACGAGCAAGGTCGGCCACGAGAAGGCACCGGTCGCCCACAGTTCATGGGCGACGCCCGCGGCGGCGCAAATCACGGCGAGCCACTGCAAGCCGTCGAGATGTTCGTGATAGTAGAACCGGCCGACCAGCACCATCACCAGCGGCAACAGAAAATAGCCGAGCGAGACTTCAAGCATGCGGCCATGCAGCGGCGCCCACAGAAATACCCACAGTTGCGCGCCCAGCAGAACGGCGCTGACGATCATCGCCACACCGAGTGTCGGCTCGGTCACCATGCGGTAAAGAAGCTGCCGGAGAATCGGCAGGCGCTTACGCAACGCGACCAGCAGAAGCGCGCCGGGCACGGTCCAGATGATCCGCCACGCGAAGATATCGAGGCCACTGAGCGGCGCGAGCAGCGTTGCGTAAGCGGACAGTAATGCAAACAGCGCGGACGCGCCGACAGACAACGCGATGCCGCGCTTTGGGTCATACTGGTTCATTGCACGGTCCGCGGCGCGATCGCGGTAATGGGCGAGGCAGTTGCAAATCCCGTTGCAAGCGATGTTGTTTGCAGCGCAGCATCCGGCAGCGCGGCGAGGCGGGTCGTCATTAGCGGCGTGTCTCTTAAGCAGGCGGTGCAGTATGGCGAGCTGTGTCTACGAGCTCACTGCGTTCCAGTTTTTCAGTCGGTTCATCAGGCAGCGCAAGCCGGCATTCTAGACGGGTTGGTCATACACGGCTTTGCGCTTTCCCGTCATCAAGCTGCAAATTATTCCGTGCGCATCACGTATCGATGCACTAGAACTTAACTTCACGCGCGACCAGCCAAGCGTGGGCTTTTCATCCGGCAGCGTCTCTCGCAGCCACCCAAGCCGGCTCAAGCGCGAATCTTGCTACGAAGTCTTGCGACGCTGTACGCCTTGTCGTTCGCAACGCCCCGCTGAAATTTCTCATGGGCGATACAGCTTGTGCAGCATCCCCGAGCCGGGCCGGCACAACACGTCCAACGGACGAGCCCGCCCGACTCTTCCGCGGCATGCCTCGACAGCGTTTCAACATGCCTGTCACCGCACTGCCGGCAACTCCGCTCACCGAATGTGACTACTGGAGCCACCATGACCCAGCCAGCCCTCTCGCACGATGCTTCACCCGACTTCCGCTCCACCTTCGCCGCCGAAGTCCGCGCCGGACTCACGCACACGCCGCAAAAGGAACTGCCGTCGAAGTATCTGTACGACGAAGTCGGCTCCGCGTTGTTCGAAGTCATCACCGTGCTGCCCGAATACGGCGTGACGCGCGCCGAAGAGCGGCTGCTCGCGAAGCATGCGGCGGACATCGTCGCGCATTTGCCGCATGACGTGACCGTCGCCGAACTCGGCAGCGGCAGTGGACGTAAAACGCGGCGCATTCTTGAAGCGCTGTGTAAAAAACGCCCTACTTCTTACTGCCCGATTGAAATTTCGCGCAGCGCGTTGCAGTTGTGCCGGCGCGAACTCGGCGACATCGAGCGGATTTCGATTGTCGGTTACGAACGCGACTATCTCGCCGGTCTGGCCGAAGTCAGCAAGGACCGCGCGGCGGACGACCGGTTGCTCGTGCTGTTTCTCGGCAGCACGATCGGCAATTTCGGCCGGCTCGCGGCCACGCGTTTTCTGCGCGACATCCGCAACATGCTCGCCCCCGGCGACGCGTTGCTGCTCGGCACCGATCTGATCAAGCCGACGCCGGTGCTGATCGCCGCGTATGACGACGCGGTCGGTGTCACGGCGTCGTTCAATCTGAATCTGCTGGCGCGCATCAACCGTGAACTCGACGGCGATTTTCCGCTCGAGGCGTTCGAGCACGTCGCGCGTTTCAATCCGGACGCGCGCAGCATCGAAATGCATCTACGCGCGAAGCGCGATATCACCGCGCACGTCGGCGCCGCGCAGTTGACGGTGTCGCTGAAGGCGGGCGAAACGATCTGGACCGAGAGCAGCCACAAATATCGCGCGGAAGAAATGCCCGCGATCGCCGACGATGCCGGCTTCGTATGCAGTCATCAGTGGGTCGAAGACGAATGGGGTTTTGCGGAAAGTTTGCTGGTAGCGCGCTAAACGCGGACGTGGACGCAGACGCCGGCTGAACGCTCAAGCAAAGCCGATTCACCAGCGCAAATGAACAAGGCGGGCCGCCATCCGTGTGATGGCGGCCCGCCTTTTTCATTCAGCGCGGAGTCGACTCGCTCAGTGCTGCTCGAAACGCTCGTAACGCTTTTCGGTCGCGCGTTCTTCGCCGGCCACCTCGGTCACGCGCGCCGCCGGCGGTCCATGCCGCAACCACGACAGCATCCGGTCGACCTGATTGGCCGAGCCCTGCAACATGGCTTCGACCGATCCGTCGTCGAGATTCGCCACCCATCCTTTGATACCGAGCGCGTGAGCCTGCCGCACGGTCGCGTGGCGAAAGCCGACGCCCTGCACGGTGCCGCGTACGCGCACGTAATACGTTTCGATCCGCTGATCCAGATCCGGGGCCATGCCGTGTTCTCCCATGCAACTCAACTTTCAAGCCGGCATTCTAGCCGCGTCGCGACGAGCTTGCTCGGCAATGTCCACCCTCCGAGCGCCTGCCCGGCGCACCCGGCGCGACACACGGCGCGCGCGGCACGTACAATCCGTCGACTGTCATGCAGGGAATGGAAACAGAATGAGCGAACAGAATCGCGATCTCGTGCTCGTGACCGGCGCTTCCGGCTTCGTCGGCTCGTCGGTGGCACGCATTGCGCAACAGAAGGGTTTCAAGGTGCGCGTGCTGGTGCGCGCCACCAGTCCGCGTCAAAACGTCGAGGCATTGGATGCGGAAATCGTCGTCGGCGATATGCGCGACGAAGCGTCGATGCGCATCGCGTTGCGAGGCGTGCGCTATCTGCTGCACGTGGCGGCGGATTATCGACTGTGGGCGCCGGACCCGAGCGAAATCGAGCGCTCGAATCTCGAAGGCACCGAGGCGACCATGCGCGCGGCGCTGAAGGAAGGCGTCGAACGCATCGTCTACACGAGCAGCGTGGCGACGCTGAAGGTGACCAGTTCCGGCCAGTCCGCCGACGAAACCTCGCCGCTCAAAGCCGATCAGGCGATCGGCGTGTACAAGCGCAGCAAGGTGCTGGCCGAACGCGCGGTGGAACGCATGATCGCCGAAGACGGCCTGCCGGCAGTGATCGTCAATCCGTCGACGCCAATCGGTCCGCGCGACGTCAAACCGACGCCGACCGGCCGCATCATCGTCGAAGCGGCGCTCGGCAAGATTCCCGCGTTCGTCGACACGGGCCTGAATCTCGTGCATGTGGACGACGTGGCCGCCGGCCATTTTCTGGCACTGGAACGCGGCAAGATCGGCGAGCGCTACATTCTCGGCGGCGAAAATCTGCCGTTGCAGCAGATGCTCGCGGATATCGCGGCGCTAACCGGTCGCAAGGCGCCGACGCTGAGTCTGCCGCGCTGGCCGTTGTATCCGCTCGCGATGGGCGCCGAAGCGGTCGCGAAGATCACGAAGCGTGAACCGTTCGTCACCGTCGACGGTCTGAAGATGTCGAAGAACAAGATGTACTTCACCTCGGCGAAAGCGGAGCGCGAGCTCGGTTATCGCGCGCGGCCCTACCGCGAAGGCTTGAGCGACGCGCTCGACTGGTTCAGGCAAGCGGGCTATCTGACGCCCGGCTCGAAGCGCTGAAACCAGCTCGAGTAAGCGGTCCGCGCCCGGCAAACCGGCGCGGCCGCCAGCATTTTGTTACAACGTCACTGTGTTTGCGGCAGGTAAAAGCCTACGCGCAGCAGGTAAAATCGTAGGTCTTACCAGAGAAACCTCGCATGAATCTTCACGAACAGCTCGGCGCGCTGGAAATGGGCGTCGATCAGCTCATTCAGGCTGTCGTGGCCCCGCCGGCCGACAATACTCCCGAGACACCCGCAGAGACCGTTGCGCCGCAAGCGTCGGCGGATCACGTCGCGCCCGAATCGCACGCGAACGATGTCGTGGCTGAAACCGCCGTGGCTGAGCAAGCGCCGTCGGCGGTGGTCGAAGAACCGGCCGAGCCGGTTCCACCCACGCTCGAAATCAATCGCCCCGGCCAGAACGAGATCACGATGACGATCGGCGGTCAGACCGTCGCGCTGCGTCCGGACCAGATCGGCAAACTGATCGAGGAATTGTCGAACGCGCGCGCTTCGATGACGCCGGAGCCGCCGCCGGGTATTCCGCCGGGCTGGCGCTTCGTGTCGACCAAGAACCCGGTCATGGCGGTACAGAAGCAGTCGAACGGTGACCGTTTGCTGGTCATGCGCCATACGGGGCACGGCTGGGTGCCGTTCACCTTTTCACCCGACATGGTGATTCAGCTCTACATGATGCTTACGCAGAGCAAATAAAAAATGGCGCCTTCGAAGGCGCCATTTTTTTGCTCACTCAACCGGGACAAACCGCATCAGCGTTCCTGCACCGGCGCCTGAACGCGCGCCTTCCACTGCCCGCCCTTGCCGCGCCAGTAACGCACCGCCGACGCAAACGTCGCGCCGACATAAAACAGCGCGATCAACGGCAGAAACGGCGCCCACAGCGGCGAACGGCGGTAATAACTGAGCATCGGCGCATACGCGCAGCACATGGCGGCCCACGCGAGCCACGCGGGCCAGCCCATCGGGCCCAGCACCAGCGCTGCGACCGGCGGCATCAGATAGATGATCGTCATGCCCAGCAGCGTGCCGGCGAGCAGCAGCGGCGAGTAATGCAACTGTGTAAAGGCCGTACGCGCGATCATGTTCCAGATCTCGCGCCAGCTATCGTACGGACGCAGCGAGACGCTACGCGCCGCCACATCCAGCCGGATCGGATGACGCCCCGTGCCGCGATGCTTGATGCGCGCAGCGAGGCTGCAATCGTCGATCAGTTCGGCGCGGATCGACTCGATACCGCCCGCTTCCTCAAGCGCGCTGCGTCGCACCAGCATGCAGCCACCGGCCGCAGCCGCCGTGCGATTGCGCGGGTTGTTCACCCACGCGAACGGGTACAGCTTGGCGAAGAAGAAAACGAACGCCGGGATCAGCGCCTTCTCCCAGAACGAATCGCACCGCAGACGCACCATCAGCGAGACCAGATCGCGCTGTTCCGCGTCCGCCCGCGCGACGAGTTGCGCGACCGCATCCGCGGGATGGCCGATGTCCGCGTCGGTCAGCAGCAGAAAGTCCGCCGGCAGGCCAAGCGTGCGCACCGCCTCGATACCTTGCGACTGCGCCCACACCTTGCCGGACCAACCCGGCGGCAGCGGCTTCGCGCTCAGCACCGTCAAACGGTCGGGGCATTGCAACTGCAATGCAGCGGCGCGTGCGGCGTCGGCGGTACCGTCGGTGCTGTGGTCGTCGACCACGATCACGTGGAAGTCGCCGGGATAGTCCTGCTGAAGCAGACTCGTGACCGCCTCGGCGATCACCTCGACCTCATTGCGCGCCGGCACCACGGCGGCCACCGCCGGCCAGGTTTCGCGCGGCGTGAGCGCCAGCGGCGCCGCAGGCCGCGCGCGCCAGAAACCGCCGCGCGCGAACAGCAGCACGCACCAGATCAACAGGGAGAGACACGAAAGAAGAAACAGAACCACCGCCATTAAGCATTACCCTCGATTGAACGCGCCGCCACACCGACGCGTCGCGATAGCCACATCACCACGGTGCGCGCCGCGACGACGCACCAGTCAAACGCATTGAGTTCCAACCGCTCGCGAAACACGTCGTAACCCGCGCGCTCGATTCGCTCGAGAAAGCGCAGACCGCCGTGCACGGCGCCGCACAGCTCGAACCCGAGCCGCCCCGGAATCCGCAACGCGAGCGGCGCGCCGCGCACCAGCGTGCTCCGGACAAACGACACCTCGTGCGCCATCAGTGCGCGCCAGGCGTCGTCGGCGAGGCCGTTGGCGATCTGCGCCTCGGTCACGCCGAAGCGCTTCAGATCCGCGAGCGGCAGATACAGCCGATCCTTTTTCCAGTCGTCGGTGACTTCGAGCCAGAAGCTGATGAGTTGCGACGCGGTGCAGATCGCGTCGGCGTCAGCGAGATTCTCCGGCGTGGCCGCGCCCACCAGATGCAGCATCAGGTGCCCGACCGGATTCGCCGAGTGGCGGCAATAGTCGAGAAGCGCGGCCCGATCCGCATAACGGCGGGTATCGATGTCTTGCGCGCACGCCCGCAACAGATCGTAGAACGGCGCGAGCGGCAGTTTATATTGCGCCGCCACGCCGGCCAGCTTGCCGAACAGCAGCGGATGCACCGGCGCCGCGCGCCGCTCCGCGACCGCGTCGAGACCGGCGCGGAAGTCGGCGAGCCGGGCGTGCCGCTCGGCCGCGCTCCAGTCGCCTTCGTCGGCGATGTCGGCCGCCGTGCGGACAACTTGATAGATAATGCCGATGGGCGCGCGCAGCGCCTTAGGCAGCAACACGCTCGCGACCGGAAAATTTTCGGAGTGATCGACTTCCATCCAGCGAGCCTCGAAACCATTCTGTAATGCGGGCGCCCGAGCGCGCCGCAGGACCCCGTAGTTTAAGGGTTCCGCCAATCCGGCGCAGCGTGTAATCATTGCCGCATGCCCCCGCGGTGGCGCCGAACCCAGGCCGGTAATGCAGCGCCCGCCCAACACCCGGCGGGGCCGCCAAAGCAAAGCCGGCCTGATAGCGTTAGAATGCGCGTTTGGTTTTGCTGTACCGGCGGTCGCCGGGGCTCAAGACGTCAACTAATTAGATGGTCGCGGCGATAAAGTCAAACTTACCGACTTCTTCGAAACCCGCGTCAGTCGGAGTTCGCCAACTTATGCGAGTCATCCTTGCTCAACCCCGCGGCTTTTGTGCGGGTGTTGTTCGTGCAATCGAGATTGTCGATCGCGCGTTACAGCAACACGGGGCCCCCGTGTACGTCCGTCACGAGATTGTCCACAATCGTCATGTGGTCGACAATCTGCGCCAGAAGGGCGCGCGCTTCGTCGAGGAACTCGATGAAGTGCCGCAAGGCGCCGTTGCCATTTTCAGCGCGCACGGTGTCGCTCAAACCGTCGAACGTGACGCGGAAGCGCGCGGTCTCGACGTGCTCGACGCAACCTGTCCGCTGGTCACCAAAGTGCACGTGCAGGGTCGCCAGTATGTCGGCTCGGGCCGCACGCTGATCCTGATCGGCCACGCCGGGCATCCGGAAGTGGAAGGCACGATCGGTCAGATCCCCGGCAAAGTGATCCTGGTGCAGAGCGAAGCCGAGGTCGCGCATCTGGATCTGCCGCTCGACACGCCGCTCGCTTACGTCACGCAGACCACGCTGTCGGTCGATGACACGCGCGGCATCATCGACGCGTTGCTGCGCCGCTTCACCGACATCGTCGGACCGGACACGCGCGACATCTGCTATGCAACGCAAAACCGCCAGGCGGCGGTGCGCGAATTGAGCAAGCAGGTGGAAGTGCTGCTGGTGGTGGGCGCCACCAATAGCTCGAACTCGAACCGGCTGCGCGAGATCGGCAGCGAAAGCGGTGTGGCGAGCTACCTCGTCGCCGACGGTTCGGAAGTGAAGCCGGAGTGGTTTGCGAATGTGCAGACGGTCGGCATCACCGCCGGCGCTTCGGCACCGGAAGAAATGGTCAGAAACGTGATCGATGCGCTGAGCGCGTTGGGACCCGTCGACGTCACGACGATGTCAGGCCGTGAAGAGAAAGTCGAATTCAAGTTGCCGGCGAAACTGCTGCAACCGCTCGCCGCACGCGAAGTTTAAAGAGAGCGTGTTGTCTATTCCGCTGCAATCTTGGCCGCACAATGTCCGCGGCAAGAACGCGCGGGCAGCGACAGCGGCAGCACACTAGGCGGTACATGAGGCGGCTTCGCACCGCTTCTGACCGATTGTGATGCCGGAGACATAAAAAAGCGCGGTGGCTTTCGGGCCACCGCGCTTTTTCTTTGGCCCCGCCGCTAAGGGCGCTACGTTTAAACGTAGGTGGCCTTAACCCTCAAGTCCTTAGCCTGCACTACGCGCGTTGTGCGCGGTCAGGAACTTGATCAGGCCGTCGACGCCACCCTTCGAAATCTGATCCGCAAACTGCGTCTGATAAACCTGGATCAGCCAGGCGCCCATCATGTTGATGTCGTAGACCTTCCAGCCGGACGGTCCCTTGGTCAGGCGGTAGTCGATCGCGTCGTCGCCGCCGTTGCTGATCACGTGCGATTGCACCACGATGTCTTTAGCGCCCGCCGATGCATCGACCGGCAAGAACTTGAACTTCACGTCCTGATCGCGCAATTGCGACAGCGATGCCGCATACGTGCGAACCAGCAGCAGCGTGAACTGGTCATAGAGCTGTTTCTGCTGATCAGGCGTAGCGGTCGACCAGGCTTTGCCCACGGCGATCCGCGTGGTGCGCTGGAAATCCGTGGCCGGCAGGAAGCGCGTCTCCACGAGCTGCGTGATTTTGTTCATATCGCCGCCACGCGCTTGCGGGTCGGCCTTCATGGCAGCGACCGTGCCCTCGACGGCACCTTTTACCACGGCATCAGGCGCGCTTTGCGCAAAAGCTGCCGTGGAAACCAGGGCCGCAGCCAGAAAAGCAGACAGATAACGTTTCATACGCTCGTCAAAACCTGAAAGAAGTAAGTGCCGACAGCCTTGTCAGCCGCGGCGAAAGCAGGATAGACCAGTATACCGATATTGCGTTCCCACCCCGATGCGCCGCACCGGGCGCTGTACTTGCTACCGAATACGGCCCGGATCCCTCGGGCTCTGTATACTTGTGCACTTTCGTCAAAAACAACGTCCCGTGATAAGGCCAGTTTCGCCTACATGCTGAAGTCATCTATTGTCCGTCTCGTCGCCTACTCGGTGCGATATCCGCTACGGATCGTCGCCGTGTCGCTCGCGCTCGCCGTTCTGAGCGGCATCTACGTGGCCCATAACTTCAAGATCAACACGGACATCAGCCGTCTGATCGACACGGACAAGCAATGGACGTCGCTCGAACACGCGATGGATCAGGCTTTCCCGGATCGCGGCGATACCGTGCTGGTGGTCGTCGAGGCGCGCGCGCCGGAATTCGCCGACGCCGCCGCCGACGCGCTGACCGCCGCGCTGAAAGCCGATCCGAAGGAGTTCGTGCAGGTATCGCAGCCGGCCGGCGGTCCGTTCTTCGATCACAACGGCCTGCTGTTTCCGTCCACCGACGAAGTCCTGTCCACCACGTCGCAACTCGTGCAGTCGCGTCCGCTGGTCAATGCGCTCGCGCACGATCCGAGCCTGACCGGCCTCGCCGGCACGCTCACCACGAGCCTGTTGCTGCCGCTGCAGTTGGGTCAGGTGAAGCTCGCCGACATGAGCCATCTGCTGTCGACCAGCGCGACCACGCTCGATCGCGTGCTGGCCGGACAGCCGGCCGCGTTCTCGTGGCGCGCGCTGGTCGACAAGGGCGTCGCCACCAACCCGGCGCGCGCGTTCGTCGTCGTGCAGCCGGTCGTGAACTACGACGCGCTGGAACCGGGCGCGAGCGCGTCGAAATCGATCCGCGCGACCGCCGTGGCGCTGCACCTCGAAGCGCGCTACGGCGCCACCGTCCGCCTGACCGGCGAACAGCCGCTCGCGGATGAAGAGTTCGCGTCGGTCAAGGACGGCGCGGCGCTGAACGGCATCGGCACCTTTATCGTCGTGTTGATCATTCTGTGGCTCGCGCTGCGTTCGGGCCGCATGATCGCCGCCGTGTTCATCACGCTGTTCGTCGGGCTCGCCATCACCGCCGCGCTCGGTCTGATGCTGGTGGGCGCGCTGAACATGATTTCGGTCGCGTTCATGGTGTTGTTCGTCGGGCTCGGGGTCGATTTCGGCGTGCAGTTCGGCGTCAAATATCGCGAGGAGCGCAATCGCGACAACCGTCTTTCCGCCGCGCTCATGCACACGGCGCACAGCATCGGCGTGCCGCTGACGCTTGCGGCCGTAGCGGTCGCGTTGAGCTTCTTCTCGTTCCTGCCGACCGCTTATCGCGGCGTTTCGGAGTTGGGTGAGATCGCCGGCGTCGGCATGTTCGTCGCGTACTTCACCAACATGACGCTGCTGCCGGCTCTGTTGAAGCTCTTCAATCCGCCGGGCGAAGCCGCATCGCCGGGTTTCAAGCAGCTCGCACCCGTCGACGATTTTCTCGACCATCACCGCAAGCCGGTGCTGATCGGCACGCTGATCGTCGTGATCGGCGCGTCGCCGCTGCTCACGCATCTGCGCTTCGACTTCAACCCGCTGCATCTGAAGGATCCGCATACGGAATCGATGGCAACGCTGCTGTCGCTGAAGGATTCGCCGGAAGCCTCGGTCAACAACGTGCATGTGCTGGCGGCGTCGCTCGCCGACGCGGATAAAAAAGCCGCGCATCTGCGCACGTTGCCGGAAGTGGGGCGCGTCACGACGCTCGATACGTTCGTCCCCACCGAGCAGCAGCAAAAGATGATGCTGGTCGCCAGCGCCGCGCAGCAACTGCTGCCCGCGCTGCAGCAGCAACCCGCGCCGGCCGCCACAGACGCCGTGCGCGTGGCCACGCTCAAGCGCGCGTCGAATCAGCTCTCGCTCGCCGCCGAAGATCATCCGGGCCCCGGCGCGGCCGAAGCCCAGCATTTGTCCGCGACGCTGCAAAAACTCGCCGCCGCCGACGCCGCCACGCGCGACCGCGCCGAAACCGCGCTGTCCGAGCCGTTGCGCATCGCGCTGAAGCAGCTGGCGGATCTGTTGCAGCCAACTCAAATCACCCGAGAGAATCTGCCGAAGGAAATCTCCAGCGGCTGGGTGTCGAAAGACGGCCGCGCGCTCGTCGACATCGCGCCGAAGATCAAGCCCGGCGCCGATCCGAACGACGACACCGTGCTCGCCAGCTTCGTCCACGCGGTGAAGAAGGCGGAGCCGGACGCGATCGGCGGTCCGATTTCGATCCTGAATTCCGCCGACACGATCATCAAGGCGTTCCTGCAGGCCGCCGGCTGGGCGTTGCTGTCGATCGCGATCCTGCTGTGGATCGCGCTGCGGCGCGTCGGCGACATGCTGCGCACGCTGGTGCCGCTGCTGGTCTCGGCGCTCGTGACCCTGGAGTTGTGCGTGGTGTTCGGCATGCCGCTGAACTTCGCGAATATCATTGCGCTGCCGCTGATGCTTGGCGTCGGCGTAGCATTCAAGATTTACTTCGTGATGGCATGGCGCAACGGCCAGACCGGCCTGTTGCAGTCGAGCCTGACGCACGCCGTGCTGTTCAGCGCGGCGACTACGGCGACAGCGTTCGGCAGCCTCTGGCTGTCGCATCATCCGGGGACGTCCAGCATGGGACGCCTGCTGGCGCTGTCGTTGTTCTGTACGCTGATCGGCGCGGTGGTGTTCCAACCCGTGTTGATGGGCAAGCCGCGTCCACGTCGCTCGAAGCACAAAGGAATATAAGCATGAAGCTGCGTAACACCGTGCTGGCGCTGGCCGCCACCGGTCTGATCTCTGGCTGCGCGACCGGTCCCGACCGCAAGCCCGGCGACCCGTTCGAGCCGGTGAACCGGGTGGTGTTCAAATTCAACGACGGGTTGGACACGTACGTCGCGCGGCCCGTCGCGCAGGGTTATCAGAAAGTGACGCCGCAGCCGTTGCGCACGGCCGTGAGCAACTTCTTCTCGAATCTGGGCGACCTGAGCAACGCCGCGAACGCGCTGCTGCAATTGAAGATCACGGACGCAACCGAAGACCTAGTGCGCTTCGCGTTCAACTCGACCTTCGGTTTGGGCGGCCTGCTGGATTGGGCGACGCCGGCCGGGCTGCCGAAGCATCATCAGGATTTCGGGCTGACGCTGGGACACTGGGGCGTGCCGTCGGGTCCGTATCTGGTTCTGCCGCTGTTTGGTCCGAGCACGGTGCGGGACAGCATGGGGCTGGTGGTCGACGTGAAGTTCAACCCGTTGAACTACATGGAGCCGGCGCTGCGCAATCCGCTGTACGTCCTGCAGTTCGTGAGTGTGCGTTCCGACCTGCTGGGCGCGACGGATCTGTTGCAGCAGGCGGCGCTGGATAAGTACTCGTTCGTGCGGGACGCGTACACGCAGCAGCGCAAGGCGCGTCTGCGCGGTACTGGCGACAATGCGGCGCCGTTGCCGAACTATGACGATCAGGGCGATTCCGGTGCCGCAGCTCCCGCGAAGGGCACGGCGGGCGGCTTGCCGAATTATGCCGATCCGGGCGATGCCGCCGAGGCGCCGAATGCGGCGTCAGGGGCGGCTACGGGTGCGCCTGCGGGCGTGCCGAACTACGCGGACCCGGGCAATGCGCCGGCTAGCGGCGCGGCGAGTGTTATGCCGGCTGCGGCGGCGGCGGCTTCGGGCGCGGCAGCGCCGACGCCGCAACCCGCATCGGAAGTGGGTAAGCAGCCGGCGGCGGCGCCTGCCGTTCAATAGAAAGCCTGCTCGGCTTATCGCAGTGACGAAGGCGTCGCCCTAGCTCCTAGGGAATACGCCTTTTTATTGCATCGTGCTGACGATCAACAGTCGGCATGGACAGACCGTCAAATACCGACATGACACGTAACCGAACTGCTGTCGTTGTTTTGGGCGCGCTCCTGCTACTCCTGCTGGCGCTGGTAATCGCGTTCAACGTACTTAATCTGCAAGAAGCATATGGCGGTGGTCCTCCGCATTACTCCATGACGACCAATAGGGATAAGTGGTCAAATCCCCTACCCACACTCGGAATCATTGACGGAATCACCGTACTGATCGTCGCCGCCTATGTCTACGTCCTAAGAACGGCGCAAAGGAAGCACTAAACGCTGGCGTGCCGCGCTGAACGCCGTACAAGGCGGACAAAGAAAAGCCCCGCGTAAAGCGGGGCTAGGCTGAAATGGCAAAACGGGCGCGACGCCTTCTGAATGCAATGCCGTGCGGCCAGCCCAGCATCGCCGGTCGCGCCTCTAGCCTCAGTGCAGGCTATCCACCTCACCCCGCGCAGCCATCTCTTCTTCAACTACCGCGCCCGGCCGCGAATCCTCGCGATATCTCGCAAACGCCTCTTCCGCGTAACGAATCTGCGTGCGTCCATGAGGCGCCGGTTCGCCGTTCTCGTCCAGATTGACGAACACCATCTTTTCGACGGTCAGGATGCTCTTGCGTGTGATCTTGTTGCGCACTTCACAGCGCAGCGTCAGCGACGTGCGGCCAAAGTGCGTGGCGGTCATGCCGAGTTCAATGATGTCGCCCTGCCGCGCCGAACTGACGAAATTGATTTCGGACATGAACTTGGTCACCACCCGCTGGTTGTCCAGCTGGCAGATCGCGTAGATCGCGGCTTCTTCGTCGATCCAGCGCAGCAGGCTACCGCCGAACAGCGTGCCGTTGGGGTTGAGATCTTCGGGCTTGACCCACTTTCTGGTATGGAAATTCATTTGGTACTCCGTGTTCGAGGCACCTGGCGAGGCGCGCCGCCTCAACCTAGGGTTAACACTGAGATTGTACCAAATATAAGGGTTTTCCCTAGTTATTCAATATCTACTGAATTCTTAGGGAAAATCAATCGGCGGCAGGCCCAGCGGGCGAAACCGCCGACTCAGACCGCCGCGACCATCCGCAAAGCGCCCGCCTCGGTCATCGCGCGTCGCGCCTGAACCAGCGAACCTCGCGCCGCCCGCGCATCCACCGCCACCTGAATCAGCGCGCCGAGCTGCGAAGGCTGACGCAGCAATTCCCGCAGAATCGGTCCGAGCGCCGTGCTGCCGTCGTCGCGCAGACCGGCGGTCGCCGCGGACGGCAGCGTCCGCCAGGCCGGATCGACGATCGCGCGGCACACCGCGAACGGCACGCCATGCGCGGCAGCCGTCGCACCGGCAATGTGCGACTCCATATCCACCGCCAACGCACCGGTCGAGCGATGCAGCACGCTCTTGTCGTCGGCGCTCACCAGCGGGGCGCTCACCGCAGCCACGAGACCGCGCCGCAGACGCGCCTTGAGCGACCCAGCCGTCAGCGCGGCCGCCAGCCTGTCCGCCCACGCCCGATCGGTCTGGAGACGCCCTAACGGCCCTTCCACGGCATCCGCGACGATTATCGAACCCGGCTCCAGATCCGGCGCCAACCCGCCCGCCGTGCCGAAACTCACAATGCCCGCACAACCGCGCGCCACCGCCGCGCTCAACGCGCGCTCCAGCAGATCGGCGCACGCCGCGTACACCACTTCGACGCCCTCGCCGCGCGCGATGCGCGCCTCGAACGCCATGCCCGTCACCACGATCACCGGCAAGCCGGCACGGCCGGCCGCGCCGGACGGCGTTGTCGAAAGCGACATCCGTTACATTCCGACGGCAACGCGCGTGAGCCCGTTGCGCTTCAGATGGCGGAAGCGCGCCAGCGCCCACAGCGGGAAAAACTTGCGATAACCGTGGTAACGCAGATAAAACACGCGCGGGAAGCCGGTCGCGCTGAAACGCGTTTCGTCCCACAAGCCGTGCTCGCGCTGTTCGCGCTGCAAATACGCGACGCCGCGCGCCACGGCTTCGTGATTGACCTCGCCGACGGCCATCAGGCCCATCAGCGCCCACGCGGTTTGCGAAGCCGTGCTCGGCGCCCGTTCGTAACCGCGATAGTCGAGCTTGTAGCTCTCGCCGCCCTCGCCCCAGCCACCGTCCTCGTTCTGGATCGACAGGAGCCACTGCGCGGCGCGCTTCATGCGCGGGTCGTCGTGCGGAAAACCAGCTGCGTTCAGCGAACACAGCGCGGTCCACGTGCCGTAGATGTAGTTCAGGCCCCAACGGCCGTACCAGCTACCGTCCGATTCCTGTTCCTTCAGCATGTACGCGAACGCGCGCTGCGCCGGTTCGCTGTCCTTCGGCAGTTCGCCGAGCTGCGCGAGCATCGACAGACAGCGGCCCGACACGTCGGCGGTCGGCGGATCGAGCAAGGCGCCGTGATCGGAGAACGGAATGTTGTTCAGGTAGTACTGGGTGTTTTCCGGCTCGAACGCGCCCCAACCGCCGTCGCTGCTCTGCATGCCGACCACCCATTCGCGCGCGCGCGCAATGGCTTCGCGATCCACGTCGGATTGCGTGAGCGAGGCCGAGCGCTGCATCGCCATCACGACCACCGCCGTATCGTCGACGTCCGGATAGTGCGCGTTGTTGTACTGGAACGCCCAACCGCCAGGCCGCACGTTCGGCCGACGCGAGATCCAGTCGCCGCGCACGTCGAGAATCTGCAGCGGGCGCAGCCACGCAAGCCCGCGTTCGGCGGCCTGTTCGGCATGCGCCTCGCCGGTTTCGAGCAGCGCATGCGCAACCAGCGAGGTGTCCCACACCGGCGACAGACACGGTTGGCAATATGCTTCGTCATCCTTGATGACGAGCAGCTTCTCGATCGACTGACGCGCAATCGCGCGATTCGGATGATCGGCCGGATAGCCGAGCACGTCGTACATCATCACCGAATTGGCCATGGCCGGGAAAATCGCGCCGAGGCCGTCTTCGCCGTTCAACCGTTCGTCGACGAACGCCACAGCCGCGCGGACCGCACGGTCGCGCGTCGCTTTCGGAAACAGCCCGTCGACGGCGCGCAGCAGCACGTCCACGCCGCTGAAAAAGCGGAACCAGCCGAGGTGCTGATGCGGCGCCCGATCGCGCGGGCCGACGTTGACCGGCGCGCCGCGGAACAACTCGTCGATCCGCACGCGTCGCGGATTGCGCGCCACGGGTCGCTTCGCGTTGAGCACCAGCAGCGGCACGATCACGGTCCGCGCCCAGTACGACACCTTCGACAGATGGAACGGGAACCACTCCGGCAACAGCGTGATTTCGACCGGCATCATCGGCACCGCGCGCCACGACACGACGCCGAACAGCGCGAGCAGAATCCGCGTGAAGACGTTCACCGTTTCCGCGCCGCCATGGGCCAGAATCGCCTCGCGAGCGCGGACCATATGCTCGGCGTCGACCGGATCGCCGATCATCTTCAGCGCGAAGTAGGCCTTCACGCTGGCGCTGATGTCGAGCGCGCCGTCGGTGAACAACGGCCAGCCGCCCTCCGCCATCTGGATGCGGCGCAAATAGCGGCCGATTTTCTGCTCCAGTTCCAGATTCGGCGTTTCGCCGAGGTAGTGGACCAGCAGCACGTATTCGGCGGGAATCGTCGCGTCGGCTTCGAGTTCGTAGACCCAGTGGCCGTCCGGTTTCTGCGCGGCGAGGATCGCGTCGGTCGCGCGCGTGATCGCGGCGTCGAGCGATGCGTCGGGCGCTTGCGCGGCCGTCGTCGCCGTCACCGGCACGTCGGGCGTTGCAGGCACGGCGGCGGCGGCGAATTCGGGCAGGACGGCGTCCAGCGGCTGAGCTTGAGATAAGTCGTTCATCGGCGTTCCATCGGTTCATTCAGCAACGTATCCGCGGCCTTCTGGCCAGAGCGGATCGCGCCTTCAATCGTCGCGGGCAGGCCGGTGGCCGTCCAGTCGCCCGCGAGCATCAAGTTGTTCCAGCGAGTGCGCGTGCCGGGACGCAGGGTTTCCTGGTCCGGCAGCGCGGCAAAGGTCGCGCGTTTGTTCATCACGACCTGCCAGGCCGGCATCGGCGTGGCGGGCAGACTGGCCGCCTGGGCAACTTCGGCCCACACGGTCGCCGCGAGCGCTTCGTGCGGCGTGTCGAGCAGGGCTTCAGCGTTGCCGACGGTCACGGCGAGGCGTCCGTCGGACGCGAACAGCCACTCGGCTGTCCCGTTGAGTAGCCCGGTGAGCGGCGGCAAACCGAACGGCGGCTCGACCGCGAAATGCACGCTCGCAGCCGCCGCGAAGCGCGTCGGCGCGCGCATGCCGGGCACCAGCGTCTGCGCGATCTCCGGCGGTACGGCGAGAATCACCGCGTGATTGACGTCGACGGCAATCTGCTCGTGCGCGAAGTTCAGCGTCTGCACGCGGGGGTTGTCCGCGGCGAAACCGATTTCCTTCAGGCTCGACTCCAGCCGGATGGCCGCGCCGCCATGTTGCAGCAGTCGCAGCGCCGGGTCGACGAAAGCGCTGCCGAGGCCATTGCGCGCCATCAGCGGACGCCACGCGAGGCCACCGGCGAGCACGGTTTCCCGCACCATGGCCGCCGTCAATTCCGCCGATGCCTCACGCGGCTCGACCTGCAGCAGCGCGTGAAGTAGCGGCCGCAGCAAACGGTCCCACAGCGGGCCATTGGCGCGCATGGTCTGCGCGACACTGCGTCCGGGCTTGGCGAACAGCAACGGCACGAGCGACAGATAATCGCCCGGCCCGGTGTTCGGCACGCGCGCATTCGGGTCGAAGATCCACCAGGGCAAGCGGCCCGGCGACATGCGCACGGTCCAGCGCGCCCGCGTGGCCAGATCGACGAATGGATAGTCGGGCTGCGCCGGGCCGTCCAGTTCGTCGGCGGCGCCGATCGCCCGCGTGTAGTTCAGCGTCGCGGTATGACCCGACAACACGATGTGGTTGCCGCTGTCCAGCGTTGCGCCTAGTTTGGCGTCGTAATACGAACGGCAACGTCCACCTGCGTAGCCCGCCGCGTCGTGCAGCACGACTTGCGCGCCGCGCCGCTGCAGTTGCACCGCGGCGGCCAGGCCGGCAAGGCCCGCGCCGACCACGTGGACGAGCTTCGGCATCAACTCAGAAGAGCGCGTAACGCGCGACGATCCACAGCATGCGCAGCTTCGGCTTGCTGACCTTCGTGCGCGGAATGTCGAAGCCGCGGTCGAGCGTGCGGTCGAGTAGCAGGCGATAGACGCCCGACATGATGCGCGGCGCCTTCACGTGAACCCGCGATTCGCGGTCCATGATCGCGTCAGACGCGGCGAAGTGTTCCTTGGCGCGCTCGGCGAGCGTGGCGCAGACGCGCGGCAGCGACGGATCGTCGGCGATCTGGGTCGGGCTCGTCACCGCGATGCCTTCGCGCGCCAGCAATTCGTGCGGCAGGTAGCAGCGGTTGATGCCGGCGTCTTCGTCGATATCGCGCAGGATATTGGTCAGTTGCAGTGCGCGGCCCAGATGGTGCGCGAGCAAACGGCCGGGTTCGTCCTGCATCCCGAATATCCTCACCGATAGCCGGCCCGCCGCACTGGCGACGCGGTCGCAGTAGAGGTCGAGCGTGGCTTCGTCGGGCGCGCAGATGTCGGCGGCGGCGTCCATGGCCATGCCGTCGATCATCGCGTGAAAATCTTCGCGCTGCAGATGAAACGTATGAATGTGCCGCGTCAGTGCGCGCAACGAAGCGCGCGGCGCGCCGGCGTAGCACGCGTCGATGTCGGCCCGCCAGCGCTCGAGCGCGGCGGCGCGTTCAACGCGCGGCATGTCGCTGTCGGCGATATCGTCGACAGCGCGGCAAAAAGCGTAGACCTGATACATCGCATCGCGCTGCGCAGCCGGCAGGATGCGCATGGCGAGATAAAACGAGCTGCCGGACGTGGCGGCAGCGGCGTCGATTTCTGGTTCGTCCACGACAAGATTGGAAACAGCCAAGACGATCTCCGCTGGAGGCGCCCGCTGAAAGGCGTTCAAGAAGTTTGATACTCACCCGCGAGGCGAGCGGCCCGCGCGCGCGGACACGCGCGAAACATCCGGCAGGGAGGCCGGAAACGGCGAAAAGTATATCAACGTTTGTGAGATGCCGCAGTTTCGCGGGTGAATAAGGGGCCGGAAGGTCAGCGGTACGACGGCAGTTTATGCCGCGCAATGTGCTGCACGCGCGCTCACGCAATACGCCGAGCCGGTAAAAAAAACCCGCCGCGCCGCTCAGTTAAACGCGATCGAACGGTTGCGTCCCTGCCGTTTCGCGCTATACAGCGCGGCATCGGCTTCGTTGATGAGCACGTCATACGCCGGCACGCCGGTGCGCGCCGCGGCACCGCCGACGCTTGCCGTCACCGGCACGCCCACGCCCTGCACTTCGACCGGCGTGTCGGCGATCGTGCAGCGGATCTTTTCCGCGACGCGCATGGCGTCTTCGAGCGGCGTGCAAGGCAGCAGCAACGCGAACTCCTCGCCGCCGAAGCGCCCGAAGGTATCCTGCGCGCGCACCACGCCGGCCACGCGCTGCGCCATCACGCGCAGCACCGTATCGCCGACGCCGTGGCCGAACTGGTCGTTGATTTTCTTGAAGTGATCGAGATCGAACAGCAGCACGGACATGTCGCCGCCGTAGCGCTGCCAGCGCGTGAATTCGTCGCGCAGACGCGCTTCGAAAAAACGGCGGTTGGCGATTCCCGTCAGACCGTCGCGGTCCGCGTATTCCTGCAGCTTGGCGACCGCCTCTTCGCGTTCGCGCTGCACGATGCTGACGTGCGTGACGTCCGAGATGGTCACGCACACGGCCACCACTTCGCGATCGCGCATCAGCGGCATGAACGTGCAGTCCTGCTGCATGAAATCGACGCCGCCGGTGATCGGCCGGTCGTGATCGAACTTGAACAGATATGGGCGCTGCTCCCACGAACTGAACGCGAAACTGCCGAGCTGAAACACGCTTTCGATCTTGCGCGACAGCCACACGCGCGGCAGTTCGGGGAAATGCGTGTACAGCGACTGGCCGACTGCCTGCTCGGCCGCTATACCGCTGTGGTCCTGCATGAAGCGGTTCCACATGAGGACGTTCATATCGCGATCGAGCACGAAGATGCCGAAACCGACACGTTCGACAACCAGATCGCTCAACGACTCCACAGGCACATTCATAGACTGGACAACAGCTCGTCGAGCGCTCCGTTCATGTGACGGATCGACTCTTCCGCCATCAGCATCACCAGATGGGCGCGGAAGCTCTGATCTTCCAGCGCGAAATTGACTTCGACCAGCAAGGCGACGCCCCATTGCAGCACGCCCGGCTGGAACACTTCGTCGAGGGTCATCGCTTCGCCGAGCAGGCCGGGCGCCGAGAACACCGGCGTGCGGCCGAGCTGGTCGAGAATGCACGACACGCACGCGCCCGTGAGCACATTGGCGACGTCGAACACCAGCTCGCGCTGGCTGACCGCCTCGTAGGCCGAGCGCGAGTACGGATCGCTGACCAGCGAACACAGTTGATCGACGCTATCGCTGCGGCAAATCACCAGCGCCTCGCCCTTGATATCGGAGCGAAATCCCTGACGCACCGCGCTGACCTTGTCCTCGATGCCGGTCATCTCGCGCAGCGCCTGCGCCGCCTCGCTCACCGCCACCACCCTCACGCGCGGCACCGACAATTCGATGAACGCATCGAGCAGCCGCGCCAGACGCGTCGCGGCTTGGCCCATCGCCAGATTGGCGACCTCTTGCAGCGCGTCGCGCTGATCTTCGGTGAGGACTGGTTCAGACATACAACCCGTACTCCTTGAGGATAGGAAGTACCGCCTCGGGCGTCACGGGCTTGGCGATGAATGCGGCGGCGCCGAGCGCGCGCACGCGCGACTGGGCCATCGGCTGGACATCGGCGGAGACGACGATCACGAAGGTGTTGAGATCCTCATGCTGCAAAGCTTCGAGCACCTGGTAGCCGGTCATGTCCGGCATTGTCAGATCGAGGAACATCACCGACGCTTTGCCTTCGCGATACAGACCGAGCGCTTCGCGCCCGTTCGTGGCGTAGGACACGTCGACATCCCAGTCCGGCGGCAATGCCTTGGTGAGCACCTTGCGGGCAAGCAGCGAATCGTCGGCGATCACAATAGGCAAAGGCATGGGCGGGTCGGAAAGCGAAATTAGCTCTTGCGCGTTAACGGCGTTTACAGGCGAATTCTTTAGCAGACGGTCTGTCGACCAGCGGCTAAGTGCGCTGAAGCGTAGGGGAAAGCAGATGGCGAGCGAGCGGGGAGCACGCGCGGCGCGGTGCGTTTGGCGGAACCCGTGGGCGGGCATGAATGCGTGCTCGCACGGTGAACGACGGCTATGACCGGCATGTTCGAAGCCTACCCCGTAGATGAATCTGCGCGGCCTCGTGGATCGGGCTGGTCCCTTGCCGCGCGCGTGTTTCCGCGAACGCCTTCGGCGTGCGTGGTACGCACGGTCTGGCAGCCCTCGCGGCAGATGCCTCCGAACATGGCGGACGCATTTTTTATCGTGGCATCGATTTTCGAAGCAAATCAACGGAAAGGCAACTCGCCAATTCCACGTTCATTAAAGAGATTTTTCCCATAAGTACTATTTATAAAAATATTTTGATAGATATGGGAAGCTATCTTTGCTATTTATACTTTTGTGTACGTTTGCGGTTGCCGATTCGTCGCTGTTTCAAAAAGCAGACGAATAACGTGCCGCACCCCGCATAGCGACTCGCCGAGGTAACTTCTACCGTGGCTGTGTGTCTATGCTTCTCGTATGACGCCTTCAACGGACCCTTTTCGTTTCGCACGAAGCTGGCCTTAACGACCATGACACCCGACCGGTTCGACCCGCCATCCGCGAACCGCCTTGCTGCCAGCCGGCAGAACGAGGCGATGTTCCCCGCCGTGCCGGAACAGAATTTCCACGTACGGCGCATGACGCTGATTGCGCTGCTGGTCGCCGCGATCGTGCTGCCGTGCGTCTATGTCGCGATCATGGCGTTGAGCGACTGGCGCTCGCGCGTCGCCGACGCCACCGACCTGACGCTGCGCACCGTGCGGGTGGCCGACGAACACGCGCTGAAAGTATTCGACATGAACGAGACGCTCGACGCGCGCGTCGTCGATCTGACCGAAGGTCTCGACGACGACGGCATTCGCGCCCGCGAAGCTTCCATTCACGACAAGCTGCGCACGATGGGCGGCGGTTATCCGCAAGTGGCCGCGGTGTCGATCTTTGGGCGCGACGGCAGTCTGCTGGCCACCAGCCGGTTCTATCCGTCGCCGGCTATTTCGATCGGCGAGCGCGACGATTTCGTCGGCATTCGCGGCGGCAAGGATCTCGACCACGTGTCGAAAGTGATGACGGGGCATGTCGCCGGCGAGCAGGTGTTCAACACGGGCGTCGCGCGGCGCGATGCGGACGGCGCGTTTGCCGGCGTCGTATCCGTGGCGTTGCGGCCCAGCTATTTCGACGCGTTCTACCGCGAGCTGCTCGGCGGCAACGACATTACGCCGATCACGATGAGCCTGGTGCGCACGGACGGTGCGATCCTCGCGCGCTATCCACGCAACCCGCGGAACCCGCGCGAGCCGGCTGCGGTGGCGCCGCATTCGCCGTTCGCCGAAGCGTTGGCGCAGGGTCGGCGGGCGGGCGTGGTGACCATGCGTTCTGACCTCGACGGCGACGCCATGATCGTCGCGTTCCGGCGGGTCGGCTCGTATCCGGTGTATGTGTCGTGCGGCTATCGCACCTCGGCGATCTGGGCCGCGTGGTATCGGCATCTGAGCGTGTTGATTCTGTCGATATTCACGCCGTCCATCGCGTTGTGGTGCGTGATCTGGCTGTCGCTGCGCCGGCTCGGCGCCGAAGAGGAAGCGTGGGAGCGCTGGCAGGCCGAAGCGTCGATGCGCCGCTCGATCGAATCCGCGTATCGCCAGTCGCGCAAGATGGAGGCGCTCGGCACGCTGGTCGGCAGCGTCGCGCATGATTTCAACAATCTGCTGATGATTCTCTCGTCCAACGTGCAGATCGCGCGACGGCGCGGCACGCCCGGCCTCGATCGCGAATTGTCGGCGATGGAACGCGCGCTCAAGAGCGGCCAGTCGCTGACGCGGCAATTGCTCGGGGTGGCGCGCAAACAGCCGTTGCGCAATGAGACGCTGTCGCTCGAGCGCTGGCTGCCGGCCTGCCGCGAACTGTTGCGCGCGTCGCTCGGCGCGAAGGTGTCGCTGGTGATCGATATTGGCGTAGAGGTTTGGCCGATGCACGTCGACGTCGCCGAGCTCGAACTCGCGCTGATCAACGTCGCCATCAACGCGCGCGATGCGATGCCGAACGGCGGCCGTTTCACCGTGCGAGCCGCGAATATCCATTTTCGTCGCGACGACGGCTTTCCGCTGAGCGGCGAGTTCGTGCAACTGTCGCTCGAAGATACCGGCATCGGCATGGCGCCCGACGTGCTCGCGCGGGCCTTCGAACCGCTCTACACGACCAAGTCGCAAGGCATGGGCACGGGCCTCGGGCTGCCGCAGGTTTTTGCGTTCTGCGAACGCTCCGGCGGGCTGGCCGCGATCGACAGCGCGGTCGGCGCAGGTACATCGGTGCGCCTGTATCTGCCGCGCGCGACCGACGAACCTGCCGCCGACGCTCCGCCTGAGACGAGCGTCGACGAGAGCGGCGCGCCGCAGGGGCTGCGCATTCTGCTGGTCGAAGACAACGAGGAAGTGGCGGCCGGCACCGAAGCGCTGCTGCAGATGATGGGCCACCAGATCACCTGCGTATTCAATGCCGATACCGCGCTGCGCCTGTTCGACGACGCCCACGCGCGACGAGCCCGCACGGGTGAACCGCTGCCGTTCGATCTGGTGCTGTCGGACATCCACATGCCGGGGAAGATGAACGGTATCGATCTGGCCGAGGCGGTGCTGGCGTTCGACACGCAATTGCCGGTCATTCTGGTAACCGGCTACGCGGAAGAACTCGACCGTGCGCGACACGTGGACGTGCGGGTGCTTTCCAAACCCTTCGATATCGGCCTGCTGGAGCAACTGCTGCGAGCGATCCAGCACGATTTGACGCAGACGGGGACGGATCCGGCGGCGCAATCGGCGGATTGAAGCGGGTGGTGGCTTTGAGGCGTGTTTGCGCGTGTTTGAGGCGTGGGTCAAGGTCCACGCCATTTACCGGCGTTGTAAAAGCGCCGCGTCGCTGCCCTGCGGTGCCAGGTGGGCAGGTGTCACCAATTCTTCAGCGCAGGCTGGCCTACACGGACCTAGGGGCTTGGGCACCTCTGCGCCGACTCCGGCACGATCGTTGCGGCATGCATCGGATGGAGGGCCCGCGTATCGCGACGCCCGTCAGTCCATTCAATACGTCGGGAGACAGCCATGCAACATACCGTGATTGGTTTATTCGACACTTATTCTCAAGCGGAAGGCGCCCGCGACACGCTCGTTCAAACCGGCTTTGCACGCGAAACGATCGAGCTGCAGGCCAATCCTGAACCGTCCGTCGGCTCGGCAACCGATGAGGTCGCCAGCACCGGCGTGATCGCGAATATCGAGCGCTTTCTGTCAAGCCTGTTCGCCACCGGCGCACGCGCGCCGGACACGGCGCGCTATGCCGAGGCCGTGCGGCGCGGCGCGGTGCTGGTGTGCGTCAATGCGGTAAGTGAAGCTCACGCGGATTTGGCGCGCGAAACGTTGACGCGGCTCGGCGCGGTCGATATCGGCGAACGGGTGCCGGAGTGGAATGAGGACGCTGCGCCGGGTCGCGAGCATTCGGTGCTCGACGAGCTCGGCATTGGGACGGTGAGGTCCGGAACGCCGCGTTCGTCGAGCGTGGCAGCGTCGGGAGTGATGGGGGCTGACGCACCGGCAGCCGGTGTAGCGACCCCGAGTGCCAGCCCGACGATGGCTGATCCGCTCTACGCCATGCCGCCGGGCAACATCGACGCCGAGCCGTTCGTGCCGCCGCCGCTCAGCGAACGTCCGGTGCTGGATCCGGTCAACGAACCGGTGACGGATCCGCTGGTCGGCGATGCGGGGCGTAGTGCAATCGCCGCTGGCTCGATCGGCGGATCTGGCGCGATCATGCAGCCGTCTGAAGTTGTTCCCGAAGCGACGCATCCCACCTCGGGTTTAGGCGCCCAGATTCCGAACGAATACCTCGAATACGAAGAAGATTTCCGCTCGCACTATGACGAGCAATACGCGGCGGAAAATTCGCGTTACGAGGACTATGTGCCGGCGTACCGCTATGGCGCGGAAATCGGTCAGGACGCGCGCTTTCGCGACATGCCTTGGGACGACGTCGAACCGGAAGTACGGCGTCAGTGGGAAACGACCGCGCCGGATAGCGCGTGGGAGCGGTTCAAGCTCGCCGTGCGTCATGGCTGGGAGCGGGTGACGGGGCATCATCACGTGTAGCGTGGTGCGGCGGCGGCACGCCTTGAATCCAGGGCGAGGCCGCCGTGTGCCCGCTCGGTCTTGCGGTGCAGTCCCGGCGATATAGGCCTTCACTTTTCTCTAGCGAGGCCTATCGTCCTGCGGCAGCGAAATTTTGATGAGCCGTCAGGCCGTCTGGCGCTTAACCCACGCGACGTAACGGTCGACGAACGTCTGCAGAAACTTGCGCGTGCCGTCGCTCACAATCTCGCCTTTTTCGTTGATCACCGACAGGTCGTGTTTGATAAACACTTCGGGTTGCGCCAGCGTGGCGACATCGAGATAAGCCAGCACGTTACGCAAATGCTGCTGCGCCAACGCCGCGCCGGTCGCCCCGACCGACGTGCCAATCACCGCACCGGGTTTGTTGCCCCACGAATTCGTGCCCCACGGGCGCGAACCCCAGTCGAGCGCGTTCTTCAGCACGCCAGGAATCGAGCGGTTGTATTCGGGGGTGACGAACAGCAGGCCGTCGGCCGCCTCGATACGCTGCTTCAACTGCTTGCCGGCTTCGGGATAGTCGGCGTCGTAGTCCTGGCTGTAGAGCGGCAGCGAGCCGATGTCGATGAACTCGAACGTGAAGTCGGAAGGCGCAAGCGAAATCACGGCTTGCGCCAGATGGCGGTTGAACGACTCGCGACGCAAGCTGCCGACGACGACTGCGATGTGATATGCCATGGTTCGTTTCCTCGAATGGGATGCGCGGGACGCGCAAGCGGGTAACGCACGTTCATGCATGTTCATCATAGGCAAAAGCCGCGGCGGGTGCGGCGATGACCGCTGGCGACTTGTCGCCGGTCGCGTGGGCGACCGGGAGGCGCGGCAACCGGTGGATAACTTTATCGCCGGGAAAAGTTATCCACAGATTCACTGAATAACCTTGTGGATAACTGGTACTTTTGCCTTGTCAATCAAGCATGCTTTCGGCCTAGGAAGATTTGAGGCAAATCGCAGCAATCCCATGGGCAGACGTCAGGAAGGCAAGGCGGCGCGAGTACAAATGACCGATGTCCGCAAATCTTGCGTGCCGACTTCCCGTCCGCTCGTTGAACGGCTTACTCAGGTACGGCGATATCCCCATCCACCAATTGCCAGCCGTATCGCTCGGCATACGATTGCGCGTCGTCGGCTTCGTCGAAAAAGGGCATGTCGGCGTGCCCCTGAAACGGGTAGATCACCCGATCGTCGCTCAGACGGATGACTTTCAGCGTCGGCACGGTGCCGCTCGACGTACGCCGCGACGACGCCGACACCTGATAATTATCACGGCCGACGAGAGCCGGAGCCTGCTCGCCCTGCGAGCGTTTGGAAACGTGACTTGCCATCGTTGCGCGCGTCAAAGCCCGGCGATCGACTGACCGGCTACCATGCCGTCGATCACCTGTTCGGCGTAGCTGGTCGACGCAATGCGCGCGACGCCGGCGGCGTCGAACGGCGATGCGCTCGGCACCACAAATAGGCGGCTGCCGGTGACGATGTGATCGCTGCCGCGCCGGCAAATGCGCACTGCGGCGTCGAAGCCCGCGTCGTAGTGACGGGCGCCGTCGCGATCTCTCGGCTGGTGCGGATAAACCAACGGATAGATCTCGAGTCCTCGATAGTGTCGAATCGTGTTGCTCATGATGGTCGTCTCCAGTGAGGGCTTTCGTGAACGCTACGTTGCGGCGAGTCGCGCGGCCGGCAGAAGACGTCTCACGAAAACACGGTAATGATCGACGATGCGCGTGAGCAACGGCCGCTTTCAAACCGGTCGGCTGACGACATCGCAAAGCAGAGTAGGAGGAACGGGACCCTGTTCGGAGCAGGGCGCGGTGATGCGAAGCGTTTGCGTCGGGGACTGCGCGAGCGCGCAGGAGAACTGCAAGCTGTTGACCCACTGTAACACGTCAGTAGAGCGAGCATTGGACGCATTTCCCGGCCAGGCGCGAGTGTTGCTTTGGAGTCCCGCGTATTGTGTACCGCTCAGTTTGACGCGCTGATGTCCTCCGATCACCTCCCGCTCAAACGAAAAAAGGGCGCCGATAACGGCACCCTTTTGCTTCGAAAAGCTTCCCTGCTGACAGACCGGCGCTGGACAAATGAAGCGTCCAGCGGCGAGCCCGTTCGCTGCTCGGCTTAGTTGCCGAAAAACACGTTGCAATACGATGCCGGGCCGTTGCATTGCGCCGGTGCGGCTGCGTGCGCAGCGCCGGAAGCGGCCGCAAACAGGGCGACGGAAGCGATCAGGGCGGACAGAATGCGTTTCATGGTGCTACTCCTCTTCAGCGTTTAGTTCGCGATCAGGGCGATCGATGGACTGGAGGATAGCGATTCAGTGTCCGCCTAAAAATATCAAAGTCGCAAAGACATCTTTTCGCAAAATGAAACAATCAGAATTGGCATGCGTGGTGGGTTGATTGCGATGATGAGCACTTGGCTCTGGGCTGTAGCGCGGGCGACGGCAACGCTCGCCCATGAGATTGATTTCAATTTTCGCAATAATGTTTTTTCTGTCATAACCCCCTGCCGTGGCTCGACTAACGTCATCTGTTTATCGTGCGTCGGCGGGGCATATGTTCAATACCGATTCGATTGCGCTGGGGCTTAGAGCACAATGGCGCTCGAATCCCCCTATTGCGCAAAACACCCCCCTCTATGAACCACAACGACGCAAGAGAAAGCGCGCGGCGAACGCGAGCAGGGCGACGGAGCATGCCATGGCGCAAGTAAACGGGCCGGCGCTCGACGATCCCGTTTATCTGACGCAATTGCGGCGCGACCTGGTGCGCTTCGCCCGTTTGCAACTGCGCGACGCGGCCGCCGCCGAAGATGCCGTCCAGGAAGCCCTCGCCGCGGCGTGGACGCAAGCGGATCGCTTCGCGGCGCAGTCGGAGCACAAGACGTGGGTGTTCGGCATCCTGCGGCACAAGCTCATCGACACGCTGCGCGCCCGGCAACGGACGATCAACCTGTCCGCGCTGGAATCCGAACTCGACGGCGAAGCGTTGCTCGATCGCGAACTGTTCAAGGACAACGGCCACTGGTCGCGCGAAACCAAACCGCGTCCATGGCCGACGCCGGAAACCGCGCTGCGTCAGCAGCAGTTCTGGACGCTGTTCGAAATGTGTCTGGACCACCTGCCGGAACAGATCGGGCGCGTGTTCATGATGCGCGAATTTCTCGATCTCGAGACCGACGCGATTTGCACCGAACTGAACATGACCGCCAATCATTGCAGCGTGCTGATTTACCGCGCGCGCTTGCGCCTGCGCACTTGCCTGAGCGAAAAAGGCCTATCCAGCGAGGATGCGAATGGGGAAATGTAAAAACATCACGCGCTTGTTGTCGGATGCGCTGGATCGCCGTTTGACAACGGGGGAATGGGTCGCCATCCGGCTGCATCTGCCGACCTGCAGCGGCTGCCGCAACTACCGCAAGCAGATCCGTTTGCTGCGCGTGGCCGCGCGGTCGATGAGCGGGATCGCAACGCCGGGCGCGACGAGCGGGGACGACTGACGCGCGGTGTAGGGCAGTGGCGGCGCAGCGGGCGAACGCGATGCCGGCATGCATTGGCATCGCATTCACCATTCACCGCTCGGTCGGCGGTGTGTTCCGATAACGCTCGAAATAACCTGCGTGCGCCGCCTCGTCGATCGAGATGGGAAACGGTTCGATACGCGCAGGATGTTTCTGGAGCTGCGCACGCGTGCGTATCGGCCGATGCTGGAAATTGCCGCCGCAATTCGGACACACGTTACGCAGCGTGCTGAGCGCGCAAACCTCGCAGAACGTGCATTCGTAAGTGCAGATCATCGCGTCGGGCGCGTTCGGCGGCAGTGACTTGCCGCATCCTTCGCAGGAAGGTCTCAATTCAAGCATGGTGGCTCCGCGTCGAGAGGGGAGCGAGGTGCGCCGCACCTCGCCTGACCACGCAGTGTAAGCGGCCTTCTCACGCAGAAATTGACAGCGCAGTCGCAATTCCTGCCAATCCGGCGGCGCCTAGTGCAGCGTCACGTCAGGACGCCCGACAGCACGAGCGTGAGCGCAAGGCCGACCACGGAGACGATCGTTTGCAGGACCGACCAGACGAGCACCGTCTGCTTCAATTGCAAGCCAAAATACTCGCGCACCATCCAGAAGCCGGCGTCGTTCACGTGGCAGAAGAACACTGAGCCTGCGCCGATCGCGAGCGCCATCAGCGAATTGTGCGTCGCGCTGAGACCCGCGACGACCGGTGCGACGATCCCCGCAGTCGTCGTGGTGGCGACGGTTGCCGAACCCGTCGCCTGGCGCAGCGCCACCGCGATGAGCCACGCCAGCAGAATCAGCGGCATGTGCGCGCCGACCGCGATCTTGCCGATCGTCGTGCTGATGCCGGCGACGACGAGCGCCTGCTTGAGTCCACCGCCCGCGCCAATGGTCAGCAGCAGCGCGGCGATCGGCGGCAAGCTTTTGCGCAGAATGCCGCCGACGCGATCGCGCGCCATGCCACGCGACCAGCCCAATGCGACCACCGCGAACAGCACGGTGAGGCCGAGCGCGATCAACGGCTCGCCCAGGAAATTCAGCGCGTCGAACAGGAAGGTTTCAGGGTGAAGCAGCAGCTTCGCGACCGTGCGTCCCAACATCAATACGACGGGCAACAGAATCGTGATCAGCGAGATCGCAAAACCCGGCGGCTCAGCGGTGTCTTGTTGCGCGGTGAACAGCTTGCCCATTTCTTCGGGCTCGGCGACATGCATCCGCTTCGACAGCCAGATACCGTAAAGCGGACCCGCGAGAATCACTGCCGGAATCGCGACGATCAGGCCGAGGCCGAGCGTCAGACCGAGATCGGCATGCAGCGCGCTGACCGCGATCAACGGACCCGGGTGCGGCGGCAGCAATGCGTGCAGCGTGGTCATGCCGGCCAGCGCAGGAATCGCGATACGCAAGATGGGTTGTTGCGAGCGGCGCGCCATCACGAAGATGATCGGCACCATCATCACGAGGCCGACTTCGAAGAAGAGCGGCAAGCCGATGATCAGCGCGACGAGCGCCATCATCCATGGCAGCGTGCGCGGCGTCGAATGTTTGAGGATGGTCGAGACGAGCCGGTCGGCCGCGCCCGATTCGGCCATCAGCGCACCGAGCATGGCCCCCAGCGCGATGATGATGCCGACGTCGCCGAGCAACGCACCCGCGCCTTTGCTGAAAGCACTGGCGACGGCCTCGAGCGGCAGTCCCGCGGCAAAACCGGCGGCGAACGTGCCGACCAGAATCGACAGGAACGGCGCAAGCTTCAGCACGCTGATGAAAATGATGATGAGTGCGAGCCCGAGCACGCACGACAGAATCAGTTGGGTGTCGTGGGATGACCACGGCGCGAGTGTTGTCGTCAGATGCACGGTGTCCCTTTTAATCGATTGACGCATCCACGGCCGCCCGCGGATGACGGATTGTAGCGGGGCGCGACGGCTCGTCGTTGTGAGGGCGACAGATTGGTGAGAGGGGTGTGGGCTTTGCGCGCCGCCGTGATTTTTTTATTTGAATTTGTCGGATTGGACGGGGTAGCGGACAAGTTATTGCCGGCGTCGATGGGTTTGGTTTGTGATCGTTATTTTTGTGAGCGGTTTTTGTGTGAGGCAGCGGTGGGTCGTTTGGCGTGCGTTGCTTGGCGATGTGGACGCTTTGTTGGACGCTGCGTCCCAATCCGTTTTCGCCGCCGATGCGCCTCACGTCAAAGAATTTCGTATCGGCGATCTTCGCGAAGATCGTGACGATGGATGCGGCGTTGGTGACGACGACTGAAGTTTTGGCCAGGACACGCCGCTTGAACGACGTGCTTTGCTGGCGTGGCAGCTGCGCAGGTTAGGTGATGCACTTTCGTGGTCGATCAGGCGAAGAGCGCCGCGACGTTTTCTGGCGGACGGCCGATCACCGCGCGGCCATCTCGCACGACAATCGGCCGTTGCAGCAGGATGGGATGCTTGGCCATTGCTTCGTATAACTCGTTGTCATTTAGCGCGACGTCGGAGAGTTGGAGTTCTTTATATTCGGCTTCCGTGTCTCGAATCATCTCGCGAACCGGGCAGCCTAGCTGGGCGTTCAACTGCTTGAGTTGAGCGACGGTGAGCGGTTGCTTCAGATACTCGACAATTTCCGTCGGTTCGTTTGCGACGTTGTAGGTACTGGTGAGCAACTCGCACGCAGTACGCGATTTTGAGCAACGGGGATTGTGGTAGATGGTGATCATGGTTGGGTAGTTTGTTGCGGTTGGTGTTCTGCTGGCATGGCGCTTTTTTGTGGTGAATTTTAGCGGGTTGATGGGTGTTCGCGCGTCGGTGGGTGGGGCGGCGGTTTGCGTCGGTAGTTTCTTTTTCGGCGTCGGCGCAGGCGGTTCACACCAGACAAGGGATGGGTCGCGTTTGGCGGTTAGGCGGATTCTGGGCTCGACGACGCGAGCTAGTTTTTCTTGTGTTTCTTCCACAATTTATTAGCCGATTTTCTTCCGCACGATGCTCCGTGTCCCAGCGAGGGATATAAAGACAAGCTGCGTTTGATGATCGACGTGACGCTAAGCAGGCGTCCGGCCACGCAGCGAATTCTGATCGACGCTGCCAATTCGGTCGGCTTGTGCTTAGCCAGCCCGTCTGCAAAAGTAGGCGCGGGCTGCAGTATTTCCTCATGCGCGGGTGCTCGCAACGAGAGGGGAGGAGGAAGGTCGGGCACATATCGTCGATTCGCTCCGACGGCACCGTTTTCGGTTTATGCGCATAAAGCCACCCGAAGATGGTCGGCCGTGGCTTCGAACCGACACGAACTTGTGTCACGTGTCGCACGCTCGGATAGGTCCCACACACATCCCCGCCTTCACCATACGGTGGCGTCTCGCGATGCCGAATGCTCCCACGCCCGTTGCGAACTGCGTCAAGTCGCGGGGGACTTTATGCGCATAAAGCGCGTGACCGGGCGTCTGCCAGCTTTGCCTTCCCCGCTGATGCCACTGTCGCGCATGACAATGCCGCGCCCCCCTGATATTCGATCGCGCTAGCGCCCTCGTTCATCTAAGCGGCGGAGCTGAAAGCTCCAGGCGAGGGTCGGCGCCAACGCCAACGCCAACGCCAGCGACTCCGACTCCGACTCCGACTCCGACTCCGACTCCGACTCCGACTCCGACTCCGACTCCGACTCCGACTCCGACTCCGACTCCGACTCCGACTCCGACTCCGACTCCGACTCCGACTCCGACTCCGTCAGCGTCACATGCATCGACAGCGCAGACTTGCATCCAGTCGTACCTCTTCACCGCATCGCTAACCACACCCGGGACCGCCGATCACAGCCTCGCGATTGCGCTCTCGTCGGCCACACGTCGCTTTATGCGCATAAACCTATCCCGAATGGCTAACGCGTCTATTGTTTTACCAAAAACGATTGAATTACGAATTCATCCAGGTAAAATCCATTTGCGTCTAAAAAGAGGAGGTGAAGATTGGCAGCAGAAATCATCGCGGTAACTCAGCAGAAGGGTGGGGTCGGGAAGAGCACAATCGCGATGCACCTCGGCGCTGCGTTTCATGAGAAAGGCAAACGCGTCCTCGTCGTAGACGCAGATGGTCAAAACACCCTCATCCACTGGGCCAGCGCATCATCGGACGGCGACACCGGCATCCCATTCCCGGTCGTCAACCTATCCGAAGCCGGCAGCCAGATCCATCGCGAGATCAAGAAGTTCGTCTCTGACTACGACATCATCGTGGTCGACTGCCCGCCCTCCATCACAGAGAAAGTGTCCGGCGTCGTGCTATTGGCAGCGAGTGTCGCGGTGATTCCCACCTCGTCATCGCCAGCGGACTACTGGTCGAGCATCGGCTTGGTGAAACTCGTTCAGCAGGCTCAAGTCATGAACGAAGACCTGCGCGCCGTCTTTCTGCTCAATAAGACCGAAGAGAAACGGATGCTCACGCGCGAACTGAAGCGCGCGCTGGAAGAACTCGGATTCCCGCTGTTGAAGACCCAGATCCCGACGCGCGAAGCCTACAAGCAGGCCATGGCATTGGGACAGACAGTCCTTCAGATGAACGATCGCGGCGCCAAGCTTGCCGCCATCGAAGTACGGGCGTGCGCCAACGAGATCGCCGCCCTGCTCCCGTGAAATTTATGCGCATAAAGGACCCTGAATGAAACCCTCCCAATTCGCCAAAGGCTTTCAAGCACGTCCTGATACGACCAGCAGCGAGAAGCGAACCGCGCTCGATCGTCTGAATGCCATCGACGGTCTGGTCAAGAACGGCCCGAAGGGCAGTGAAGTACCGAGCCGTCCGATGTCATCCGTCATGCCGCAAAGCGTCGTGGAAGCCGACACGGTCGACTCCGCCGATGAATCGGCGGCCTACCGCGCGTGGCGGCTCGAGCATGGTTATCGGCCGGGCCAGGTGATCGAGCTCGCGCTCAAGACGATCAAACCGAGCCCGTTCAATCCGCGGCACTTCTATCTGAAGTCGTCGATTGCCGAGCTCGCCGTGAATCTGGCGAAGCAGGGACAGCAGCAAGCGATCCACGTCATTCCCGATTACGACAATCCCGGAACCTACTTCGTCAGTGACGGTGGCCGGCGCGTACGTGCGCTGAAAGAAGCGAACAAGGAATCGGTGAAGGCGATCGTCATCGATCTGCCGATCGGTATCCAGAGCTACAAGCTCGGCTACGACCTCAACGTCCAACGCGATTCACAAACGGTGTTCGACAACGCCGTTGTCTGGAAACGCTTTCTCGACGACCGGCATTTTCAAAGCCAGAAGGAGCTTGCCGAACATCTTGGTCTGGACGAATCGACCGTCGCGGTCGCCCTGTCGGTCGCCAAGTTGCCGGAGGTCGTCATGCATGAGATGGTCGCGCGCCCGGACCGCTTCGGCTCGAACATGGCGTATCAGGTCGGCCGATACCATACGGCCCGCGGCGCCGATGCGACGCTGCGCCTGATCAACAAAATCCTCTCCGACGATCTGAGCACGCGGCAAGTTGCGGATATCGTCAAAGGTCGGGCAAGCGCGCAGGAAAGCACCAAGCCGGCTGGCCGGCAGCGCTACGCGCAGCGCCTCGAGATCAAACTCGAAGGTGTCTCGGTCGGCGATCTCAAATCGTACGGGGATGATCGAATCGAACTGCGCCTGAAAGGGCTCACGCGTGAAAAACGTGACGACATCCTTCGGCAGATTGAGAAGATGTTGAAGTAACGGATCGGGAAGTCACTGCGGGGAAGACGACCAGAGTCAGCGCTAAGGCGCCAATTCTGGTCGACGGGCGGCAATCAGATCCAGCCGCCGTCCCCCTAAATGATTACGCCGCGCGCGATTGGCTCAGCGTGAAGGCAAGCAGGTCACCATCGGTCGGCTCACCCCAGGTCTTGCGAGCCAGCCAATCGAAGAATGCCGTCTCGACAATCTTCGAATCCAGCCCGCGACGACGCCAGTCGTCGCGCATGTGAGTGCCCAGGCCCGGCAATTCGTCTTCTTCAAACGACTGCCGCGCGATATCCCGTTCCGACTCACCTTGCTCGTTGTACAACTCGTACGCTTCCTTGCGACGATGCGCCGAATATTCGCCGAGCAGACGGGCCTTGAGATCGTCGGCCGGTGCCACTGCCGCCTTGCCACCGGAACCGGAAGGCAGCGCTTCGACCGGCGGCGCATAACCCTTCTTCAACGCGTCTTTGAACAGCGCCGGCGCACTGCGCACGGCCGGCAACGACGTGCTGCGCATGCGTTGCTCCGTCATTTGCAACGCGGCGCGAATCCGGTTTTCCTCGCTGTCGGCATACAACGTCTGCGCTTCTTTCAGCGGAATGCCGATCTTCACCATCCGGTCGACCAAGGTGCTGTCGAACACGTTCGGATGTTCGTCGAGCGCAAGCATGGGCTGCTTGCGTTCAGTCACGCGGAACTGGATTTCGGCAACGCGCCGTCCTTCCCGGTGTTCGATCAATTCGACGAAGATGTTCGTGACGGCGTTGACCTCGGCGATCGCCGGGCGCAGGTAATCGCGCTTGAAATACTTGTACTCGCGCTTCGCCTCATCACCCGCTTCCGTATCCGGCGTACCGGAGAGGATAGGGCGCCACCATTCCCAAGTCTCGCGCATGGTCAGATGACTCGGGTTGGTCAGATAGCGCACGCAAATTTCATAGAGCGCCAAGCCCGCGCTACTGCGCAACTGGCTCTGGAACTGCAGGCTCAGCCGGGCGTACTGAACTGGATCCAGCAGCTTTTTCTTGATCTTCGGCGCGAACGAAAACTCAACCCAAACGCGGCGTGTGGTGGGATCTTCGAGAATTTCCGCGTCGGCGATCAGCGTGGAGATACCCCACTTGCGCCCCGGCTTCTGGCTGGAGGTGCCAGTGCTCCACTCAACCTGCACCGACACCATGCGCCGCAGATGCTCTTTGACGAGTGCCGTGTCGTTGGAATCGAATGCCGAATTGGCGACGATGTCGGACAGCAAGGCCCGATACGTGTCGCCCGACTCGTCCGCTTGCTGAGCGACGGCGAGCAGCACGTTGAACAGCTTGCGGGTCAGGAGGGTGATTTTGCCGCTTTTGGGCTGAATCGCGATCGCCTCGACGGCTTTGCGCAATTCGGCCGAGCTCGGGCTGACTACATCGGTCTTCTTCGCGCGCTTCGTGGCCATGCGTCAGGTCGAGGAGGGATTTGGCGAGAGCATACCGACTGCGGTGATACGCGTCTATAGCGTGCGTCTCACCGTTCGGGGTGAAGTGAGTTTACGGCGCACGACTCACCTCGAGCGTCTCCCGAAAACCCTCACCTCAGCCGTCCGGCGCCAGGTTGGGGCTCTCCTTGCAGGTCGCGGTCCTGGCAAATTCAGACCTTTTCCCTCACCGGCGAGAACAGTGGTGACTCGATCCCGAATCTCCTCACCTTAAAAAATTTCCGGAATTTTGACTGCTCGCACGGCTGACCGAACCAGGCGCACCGATGGCGATCCACTTGGCGAAAGCACAGTCCCCCGGAGAGACCAGCCGCTTCGGCAGGGGAGGGGTGACCGCCTACCCCAAAACCACATCAATGGGGGGATCCGACACCGCGATCAATGCGAAGGACACCCCGAATGCACCGACAGCAAGGTTATCCGTGAGTCGAAACCGGCTGCGAACCCGCAATCACGCGCTCCAGAGCCCTCAGCACCCACCACAGTCCACGCGCCGCGGGCAACCGCTCACCGGTAACCGCACAGCACGCTCAAATTGAGTCAGCGACGGCGCCACCGGTGATCATCGGAGTGCAATTAGCCCGTGGGCCAATACGCCACCGCAGCAAAGCGGACGTTTTTTATCACGCGACGTCGACCGAAGACACCGCTGCGCAGCGGTCGTCAAAAGCGGCCGCCAGCGCCATCTCTCACTCTTGCGCCAGCGCCGAACCAAAAGCTGCCCCCGAAAAGTCTCACCTTAACCACGTCGCAACACTCGGAACGGCGCGGCCTCCAGCGTGGCCGAGCGTAAGAATCGCGAGAAAACTCTCCTGAAAACCCTCACCTTTGAGCCTTCACGGCAGCCAAATGCGCCTCAAAAAAAGCCTCCCGAAAAACCTCACCTTTGCAAAATATTCTAGAAATAATCCATAAATTCAATACGTTAGGAAATCGCCTCGACAAGGTTCTTCCTCGTGAACTCCCGTAAAACCTCACCTCAACCGCCTTTTGCAGCGAAACCACGCACTTCGAATCCCCGCCACAAAGGTCCCGAAAATCCTCACCTTTAAAATTCAGCACACGAAATACCCAGCGCAATTTCTCTACGCGTGTAGGGCATTTCCGAGCCATTCCGGCCGTTTTGATCCTGTATTTCCTCACCTCAGCGATCCAGAACGGCTCAAAACACTCCCGAAAAACCTCACCTTTGGCAAAAAACCGGGGAATTTGAAGTCTTGCCAATCGTCCCGATTCGAACCTCCCGAATTTCCTCACCTTTGCAGCACTCGGCTCCGATCACCTAGTCGAGCTTGCCGCCGGAAAACAGCCACAACAACCGCCGGGCTCCTGCAAACCCTCACCTTAAGCCTCGCAATGCACAAAAATTTGGCAAAAATGGCACCTCGGCCCCGTAAAATCTCACCTTCGGTTCGCGTTTCCTCCCGTCTTAACTCACCAAAGGGGTTTACGCCCCCTGAATACCGCCAAAAATCGGCCGGCAAGGTGGTCCTGAAAGCCCTCACCTTTAGGCTGTCCGGCCTTCGAGGGCACGATCGAGCGCTGCCGGGCGATCCGAGACGAGCAGGTCCCGCAAAACCTCACCTTTGACCAAACCCAGCTTTTGGGGTGTCTCCCGAACCCGCTCACGTTCTATCCCGGACCTGCTCACCAAGGCCCCCGAACTCCATCACTCAACCCTCCCGCAAGATCTCACCACCTCTCCCGCAAAGCTTCACCTTCGTGCTCTGAAACCCTTACCAGGTATAGGTTTGCTGTGGCGTTAACGTTTTTAACATGGGTTCAAAGGTGTTTACTTTTATTACTCTCTAGAATCTTCCCCCGTGCGTCCTTCGGACAAAGTCTCCCAACCGCTTCGCCGTCATCACACGGTCGTGAAACAGTGCGCGATCGCTGAGAAACCCGCAAAACTTCTTTCTTTACAAAGACTTGTTGGCTATTCTTCGTTTTGTTTCACGGAAAAACTGCTTGCATGATGTTTCAGTGACGTACCTCAGGCGGTAAACCACACCAATTCGGTAAAGTCAGCTCAACAGCCACAAATTCGTAGCAAACGTTACGTAAATTGTTATGATTCATGCAATTCGAGCGGCATCGAGGTATACATGAATCTGGATCAGGTACGGCAAACCATTCGCGACGAGCTTGACTCCATGCGAACCAGCGGCGCTCGCCGGCAAGAGCTTTCGCTCCACGCCTGCAAGCGATTGTTTTTTGATCTGGGAATCCGTCCGTCCATGGCCGCTGTTCGCGACCTGACGCAAACCGGCAGCGCCAGCGATATCCCGAAAGACATCGACCACTTCTGGGAACGCATCCGAAACGTGTCGCGTGTCAAAGTTGGCGCCGGCGCCATCCCGAAAGCGTTGGAAGATCGCGCCGGTGAACTGCTAGGCGCTCTTTTTGAGGAAGCGGTCGTTCACGCCAGAACTGCGCTAGATGACGAACGCGCCGAAATTCGCACCCAGATCGCGGATGCCGAGCAGCGTGCTCGAGACGCCGAGATTCGGTTGGATGCCTCCGAAGACGCGATCAAGCGCAGCGAATTACGAGCCGAAGCAGCATGGGAAAAGGTTCGCGAACTCGAAACCCAGCTATCCAGTGCGACTACGCACGGCAATGCTCACCAGGAAGGCCTGCAGGCGACGGCTCGACGGCTCGAACAGGAAAACGGGACGCTTCGTCAGCGACTCGACAATGAATTTGCGACCAACGCGACGCTTCGCGACCGGATCGACGCCTTGCACGTCGAATTACGGCAAAGCACCGAGCACTATGCGCAACAGATCAAAGACGCTATCGCCGAAGCCGAGCGACGCGTGAAGCCCATGCTGGTTGAGCTGGACTCCCTTCGCACCATGGCAGCGACCTATCAGTCCGGCGTACGCGACGCCAGTCGCAAGGAATTCGAGTTTATTCAGCAAATCGCCGCAGCCAAGGCGCGCGGCGATCGGCTCGACGCGCAACTGCGCGAGCAATCCGATGACGTCGATGCGTTGACAAAAGAAGTCGCCGTGCTGCGCGGTCAGCAAGGGATCGATCCGGCAATCGCCGGTCTGCTTTGTTCGTTGGTCGAGGCCGGGCGGCTTAGCAGCGAAGAGTTGCGGACGATCGGAACTGCAGCGGACGGTCACGTCGCACTGCCGTTACGATGCCCAAAATGTGAGGACGGTGAGCCGGAGCTGTCGCAGGTCGATCACCGCTTCGAACTGCAATGTCCGGAATGCGATCACTCGTCCGGCCTCGGCGAATCAAGGCTGGAGGCGGTTAGCCGGTTTTTGTCGGATGACCCGATCACCGCCTCGGCGTGAGAGCCCAACGTCCTGCAATAACGGATAAACGGTGAAAGGTGAGGAAATTCGGGACCCGAGAGGTGAGGATTTTCAGGGCTCGTTTCCTCCCCTTCTCCTCGTTAAACGCCCGTCACGCCTAGGTTCAGGCAAGGGGTGCGCCACTGGATCCGGTTCATCGACTGCAACTGAATCCTGCTGATCCGCCCACGTTTGCCATGCCCGATACAACCGGTTCGCCGACACGGCTTGCACGAAGCCGAGCCATTGGCCGACCAGTTCTGCCTCCACGCCGCTCTCAAACAGATCCGCAGCAAAAGTGTTCCGCAAGGTTTGCGGACTGGCCCGTGAAGCACGCGACGCCGCGATGCCCGCTGCGTCGATCAACGCGTCGACCGCGCGCAGCATGGTGGCCTTGTGCATCGGCCGTCCGGAAGGCGACGCGGGAAAAACCAGGTTGCCGGCCAATTCCGACAGACGTCGCTCGGCGAGCCACGCGTCGAGGATGGCTGTGGCGAAGGGCGCAAGCCGCGTGCGCCGCATCAACATGGGATTCGCGGACTCGATCGTGACCCAGGGCGAACCGACATTCACGCAACTAACCGAAAGTGCACCTGCTTCGCCAGTCTTCAATCCACCGCCGAGAAACACGGCAATCAATGCGCGATCGCGCCGCTCTCGCCAGCGCTGCGCCGCGGACAAATCCGGTAACGGCGAAAACAGATGCGCAATCAGCGCGGTACGTTCAGCGTGGTTGAGAAACCCGGTGGGTTCATTGTCGCGCGCGTTTCGCCAGGCCGCTTCGCCATCCTGAGCGATGAAGCGAGCGGGGTTGGTCGACGCGGATTCGATTTCGCGTACATGATCCAGCACCCGTTCGATCAAGCGTAAATACCGGATACGTTGGGGTTTTCGAATCTCAAGGCCACCAACAAATTCAGCGATGGTGTGCGTATCGACTGTAACGAGACTCTTCTGGCGTGCGGCCAGCCATTCGAGAAAGAGTCCCCATTGCGCCTGGTAAACTTCAGCGGACGAGCGCCGGAAATGTTGATTGGCGAGCCATGCGTCGAATGCGATTTGCGGATCGCGGCGCCAATCTTCGCGCTGCTGGTCGAATAAATCGGACGAGGGCGCGGGCCGTGGCACCGGGTCGGACAGATGAGGAGGTGACATGAGCTATCCTTCCGTTAGTTGCACATATTGTAGGTGGCAACCGGCGAAAAATCAGCCCTGAGTCAGTCGCCCCAAGCTCGCGCGCGCTTCAGCGGAGCATCTTGCGCAACCGGTTGCGCAACGCGGCGTGCTGCTTCCTCATAGGCGCAGACGGCGAACGCGAACACCGCGGGCAATGCGGTGGACGTACCGAAGTCCACGCCTTCGTCAGTCTCGGGATAAGGCAGATCGGACGGGCGCTGAAACAGCCCGAGCATGATTGCGTCGTGTCGGCTGGCGAACCCGAGGTCGGCCAGCGCCTCTGCCTCGACGGCATGCAGCAGCCGCCACGTGAGCGGCACCTCTTGCACGATGTAGCGCGCGGCGATATTGCGCACGATGCGTTCGAGATCGCGCGCCGCGGTTTGATAGCGCAGCGCGGCCAGAGCGTGGTCGGCATGGTCGGTTGTCAGGTCGTTCATTGTCGGCTCCAGTCGATAGCCAATACTGTACAAACATACAGTGTTTGGCGCAACCTCATCCGACGAACGGCCCGTCCCGTCACACGCGCCTAACGGTGAGCGGGCGCGTCAGCCGTGAATCACCACCAACAAGGCTTTCGCCTCGCCCTTACCGGCGTTGCGGATGGCGTGCGGTTCGTCGGCGACATAACGCGCGGTGTCCGCGGTCTTGAGCCGTTTCGTCGTACCGGCGGCCTCTATTTCAATCGATCCATGCAGCACGGTCAGGTGTTCGCGCGTGCCGGGTTCGTGCGCGTTCGACACCAACGCCCCGCCCGCTTGCAGCGTCAACTCGTACCACTCGAACTTGCCGGCCAGCTCGATCGGCCCCCACACCCGCAGCTGATACTTGGCTTCGTGCCCGCTCAGCGTGGGAATGTCGTGGGGACCGGAGACGGCGATCGCCTCCGGCGCCTTTTGCGGCGCGAATAGCGAATCGAGACTGACACCGAGCGCATTGGTCAGCCGCCAGGCGACCGCGATAGTCGGATTCGCCTTGTCGCGCTCGATCTCAGATAGCATGGACTTCGACACGCCGGCCGCGCGCGACAGATCGTCGAGCGTCATGCGCCGTTCGGCGCGCAGACGCTGAATGTGTTCGCCGACACGCGGCGGCGCCGCAATCGCGGCCACCGGACCCGCGCCCGCAGCGCTCGCAGCAGGCGCTGCAGCGGCCGCGGCGCGACGAATACCCGAACTTGCCATTTCCTGACCCATCGTTTAGAGTTGTTCGATATATCGGATTTTAGTTCGGAAAAACGAAAATATCCGCTAAAACTGACAGCCGACTATAACAGGCCGCCTCGTGGTCGCACATGCCGAACACGCTGACACGGGCGCTCTCACCCATTTCAGGAGTCTGGTTCATGCGTGACCAATATCTCGCCCATCTGCGCGGCACTCTGGAGCAGATCCGCGCCGACGGCTTTTACAAGAACGAACGCGTGATCGCCAGCCCGCAGTCAGCCGACATTCGTCTCGCCAACGGCGCGGACGTGTTGAATTTCTGCGCGAACAACTATCTGGGACTGGCGGACGACGCGCGTCTGATCGAAGCCGCCAAGCAAGGCCTGGATCACGATGGTTTCGGCATGGCGTCGGTGCGTTTCATTTGCGGCACGCAAAGCGTGCATAAGGAACTCGAGTCGGCGCTTGCCGTGTTCCTGCAAACCGACGACTGTATTCTCTACTCCAGTTGTTTCGACGCAAATGGCGGCCTGTTCGAAACGCTGCTCGACGACAACGACGCGATCATTAGCGACGAATTGAATCACGCGAGCATTATCGACGGCGTGCGGCTTTCGAAAGCGAAGCGCTTTCGCTACAAGAACAACGACCTCGCCGATCTCGAAGCGCGGCTGAAAGAAGCCGACGCCGCCGGCGCGCGCTTCAAACTGATCGCGACCGACGGCGTGTTCTCGATGGACGGCATCATCGCCGACCTCGCCGGCATCTGCGACCTCGCCGATCGTTACGGCGCATTGGTCATGGTCGACGATTCGCACGCGGTGGGTTTCGTCGGCGAACACGGTCGCGGCACGCCGGAGCATTGCGGGGTGCTGTCGCGCGTCGACATCATCACGGGGACGTTGGGTAAAGCGCTGGGTGGTGCATCGGGTGGCTACGTCGCGGCGCGCAAGGAAATCATCGAGTTGTTGCGCCAGCGTTCGCGTCCCTATCTGTTCTCGAACACGTTGACGCCAAGCATTGCCGCCGCGTCGCTGAAAGTGCTCGAACTGCTCGCGAGCGACGAAGGCGCGCAACTGCGCGCACGCGTGCGCGAAAACGGCGCGCACTTCCGCGGCAAGATGAGCGCGCTTGGTTTCACGCTCGTGCCCGGCGAACATCCCATCATTCCGGTCATGCTCGGCGACGCGCAACTCGCGTCGAAGATGGCGGATGCGTTGTTGAAAGAAGGCGTCTACGTGATCGGCTTTTCGTTCCCGGTGGTGCCGAAGGGGCGCGCTCGCATTCGCACGCAGATGAGCGCCGCGCACACCACGGAGCAGATCGATCGCGCCGTAGATGCGTTCGCGCGCGTTGGCCGTGAACTTGGCGTGATCTGATCGGGAGGCGTACATGAAAGCATTGGCAAAACTCGAACGCGCACCGGGCCTCACGCTCACGGACGTCGCGAAACCTGAAGTCGGCCACAACGACGTGATGATCCGCATCACGCGCACCGCGATTTGCGGCACCGACATTCATATCTGGAAGTGGGACGACTGGGCGCAAAAAACGATTCCCGTGCCGATGCATGTCGGTCACGAATACGTCGGCGAAATCGTCGAGATGGGCCAGGAAGTGCGCGGCTTTGCGATCGGCGATCGCGTGTCGGGCGAAGGGCATATCACGTGCGGTTTTTGTCGCAACTGCCGCGCCGGTCGCCGGCATCTGTGCCGCAATACGGTGGGCGTCGGCGTGAATCGCGAAGGCGCGTTCGCCGAGTTTCTGGTGATTCCGGCCTTCAACGCATTCAAGATTCCGCCGGAGATTTCCGACGACCTCGCCGCGATTTTCGATCCGTTCGGCAACGCCACGCATACGGCGCTATCGTTCAATCTGGTCGGTGAAGACGTGCTGATCACCGGCGCGGGACCGATCGGTATCATGGCGGTGGCGATCGCGAAACACGTCGGCGCGCGTAATGTGGTGATTACCGACGTCAACGATTACCGGCTCGAACTCGCGCGCAAGATGGGCGCAACGCGCGCGGTGAATGTCTCGCGCGAATCGCTGCGCGATGTGATGGCGGATCTGCACATGGCCGAAGGTTTCGACGTCGGCCTCGAAATGTCCGGCGTGCCGAGCGCGTTCACCAGCATGCTCGAAGCGATGAACCATGGCGGCAAGATTGCGTTGCTCGGCATTCCGCCGGCGCAGACCGCGATCGACTGGACGCAGGTGATCTTCAAGGGCCTCGAAATCAAGGGCATTTATGGCCGCGAGATGTTCGAGACCTGGTACAAGATGGTCGCGATGTTGCAGAGCGGGTTGGATCTGTCGCCGATCCTGACGCACCATTTCAAAGTGGACGACTATCAGGAAGCGTTTGCCACGATGCTTTCAGGCGAGAGCGGCAAGGTGATTCTCGATTGGACGGCTGCTTGAACTAACGCAACAGCAACGCAACACTAAAACGCCCGCAGCGCGCTCACCCGCCTGCGGGCGTTTTCACGAACTCCGCCTGAATGCGCACATGAATGTCGTCGCCGACGGCCGGATACCACGTCGCCAAACCGAATTTCGCGCGGCTGAAATGCCCCTCCGCTGAAAAACCCAGCGTGTCCTGTTTCGTCAGCGGATCGGGGGCGAAGCCGTTGAACGTGACGTCGAGCGTGACCGGTTGCGTCACGCCGTGAATCGTCAGATCACCGGTCAATGTGCCGCGCGATTCACCCGTGCGCTCAAAACGCGTGCTCACGAAGCGAATCTCGGGGTAGCGCTCCACGTCGAGCAGGCTGGCGCTTTTCACCATCTTGTCCAGCAGTGGCACGTTCGTATCGATGCTCGCGGCGTCGATTGTGATCGACGCCGTGCTCTTATCCAGACCACCTTCGTTCCAGTCGAGTTGCCCCTTCTTGCGATCGAAGCGGATCTGAAAGCGCGTGTACTTGAAATGATCGATGTCGAAAGTCACGCTGGTGTGGTTCGGGTCGACCTCGTAACGACCGACCGGCACGCGGGCCTCGTTCTGGCTGACCGAATGCGTGAGTACCTGAATCGGCGTGCAGGCCGCCGCGCCTAGCAGCGTTGCGCTGAGCAAGCCTCGCATTAAGGCGCGCGCAAGGCCGGCGCGGGCAGTTGATGAGCTCATGTCGTTCGTTCCGGTTGACCGATCATGAGCAAGATAGCAGGTCGCGTCCTTCATCCGCAAAACACATCAACACTTGACGAAGGAGAATGATCGTTCTACTCTTCGCGCATGGCTAACGACACTCAAACAGAATCAGAATCAGAATCGCCGATGCCCGGCAGCGCGCGCGAGCGGCTGCTCGAAGCGGCCGAGGCGTTGATCTACGCCGGCGGCATCCATGCCACCGGTGTGGACGCGATCGTCAAGCAGTCCGGCACCGCACGCAAAAGTTTCTACACACACTTCGAATCGAAGGATGCGTTGGTGGCGGCCGCACTCGAACGGCGTGATGAACGCTGGATGAACTGGTTTATCGCCGGCACGCAGCAACGCGGCAAGACGGCTCGAAAACGTCTGCTCGGCATGTTCGAAGTGTTGCGCGAATGGTTTGAGTCGGCGGATTTTCATGGCTGCGCGTTCCTGAACGCGGCCGGCGAAATTGCCTCGGCGGACGATCCGATCCGGATCGTCGCGCGTGAACATAAGGAACGCCTGCTCGCTTTCGTGCGAACGCAGTGCGACGAGTTCGCGGCGGAGTCGGGCATGGAGGGCCGCCGTGCCGCGCGCCTGTCGCGTCAGTGGCTGGTGCTGCTCGATGGCGCGATTGCCGTGGCACTGGTGAGCGGCGAGTCCGATGCGGCACTCGACGCACAGGCCGTGGCGCACACCGTATTAGAAGCGGAGTCCGCCAGCGAGGCCGACGCGTCTTCGAGCAAGAGCAAACCGAACAAACCGAACAAACGACCGCCATCCCGGCGCACCGCAACCTGACTGAAGTGAGGAAACATCATGGCCGATCCAACCGAAACCCGTCCGCCGCTGCCACCGTTCACACGCGAAACCGCGATCCAGAAAGTGCGTGCCGCTGAAGACGGCTGGAACACCCGCGACCCGGAACGCGTGTCGCTCGCGTACACCGCCGATAGCATCTGGCGCAACCGCGCCGAGTTTACGAACGGCCGCGCGGAGATTGTCGGCTTGTTGCGTCGCAAATGGGCGAAGGAACTCGACTACCGTCTGATCAAGGAACTCTGGGCATTTACCGATAACCGTATCGCCGTCCGCTTTGCCTACGAATGGCATGACGATTCGAACAACTGGTTCCGCTCCTACGGCAATGAGAATTGGGAGTTTGACGAGCATGGCTTGATGGCGCGCCGTCACGCGAGCATCAACGACATGCCGATCCGCGAAGCCGACCGGTTGTATCACTGGCCGCTCGGGCGTCGTCCGGACGACCATGCGAGTTTGTCCGACCTCGGTCTTTAAGCGCTTCTTCGAAAAAGCCGCCTCGTCTTCACGGCTCTGCCATCGGTTCTCCGTTATTGTTCTGCTTCCAGGTTGCGGGGCACGACTTGTGCCCGCGCGTCCGAGCGTGTCCTCCACATCGCCCGTGCGGGTTGAGGTACAGTGCGCGACGGGCGGCAAGCACGACTATCCAGAACATAGATGACGCCGGCGCTCGACCGGTGGCGGAGAAGACATGTATTTTCGGCAGATCAGAAAGACCATCCGACATACCGCGGTTGCACTCGTCGCGAGTCTGGCCGCGGCCTCCGCGGCGCATGCGGGAAGCTGGTGCGACGGCGGCGTATGGGTCGACGCGATGCTCGGCTCGTATCACATCGATCCCGATCCCGGCACTCACTTCGAGCAATTCAACCCAGGCCTTGGCGTCGAATGCTGGTTGAACAATCAATGGGCGCTGACGGCGGGCGGCTTTCGCAACTCGTTGCGCCGGCCTTCCTACTATGGCGGCGGTGTCTGGGCGCCGGAGTTCGCGCACTGGGGCATCGTGCGGCTCGCGGCAATGGGCGGGATCATCTCCGGCTATAACTACGGCAACTGGGGGCTGGGTCGCGACCATACGATCGGGCCGGTGCTCGCGCCGATCGTGATGGTCGAGTACAAACGCGTGGGCGCGAACTTCATCGTGATTCCGCCGATCCCGTCGGATCACCTGCCGTTTACGATCGGGTTTCAGGTGAAGGTTAAGTTCTGATTGATCCGCCGCTGGATTCGTCCGGCGCAATGCCTGACTGACCGGCAACATCATCTCCGTCCCATGCAGCGGAACGCGTCAGATCGACTGACGCCTTCGTCCTGTCATTGCCGCAAGCCGCTTCGATTCGCCTCCCAATCTGGGGAGTTACGGTCGCCCTCTCAATCCACGACACTCAAGACCTCGTACAGAGTGGCCGGATATCTCCAGTCTGGGCTATCGACATAGTGGGTGTGCGGCCGTATTGAACGCAGTGCTCGACATCGCGCGCCATCTCGTCGTGAAGCCGTTCAAGCCTTTCCTTCCGTCGATGTGAATGGACTCGCAGGAGGGGATGCGGCGTACTCGTTAAATCCTGGTATTCAAATCGATAAAAAATCGCATTTGAAACATTGTGCCGCAGCGCTTTCGGCCGGCACATGGCGGTGCGAATTCAAAGAGGAGTAACGCTCGAGGCGTGGAGCGGCAAACGCACGCATTAATCGTCACGGACCTCGTGAACTTGCGGGCTATTTCCGGAAAGCCGGCATCGGTCGATAACGCGTCGTTGTTTCAGTAGCCATCCCCTTTCCAGAAGGAAATCGCTGTTGTGAACAGATCCAGTCACACCGAATTGCAAGCATTGACCGCACCCCAACTTGAGATGTGGTTTGCGCAACAACTCGCTCCGGAAAACCCTCGATTCGACGTTTGTTTTTATCTGGAGATTCATGGGCCGGTCGATACCGTTGTCTTCGGGCAGGCTTTACAGCAATTCCTTTCTGAAGCCGAAGCGCTGCACCTACGTTTCGTCGATACGGCTGGCGGCCCGATGCGGAAACTCATCGGGCCGCCCCTGTTGTCATTCGATTGTGTCGATCTGTCCGGCGACGCCGCTCCGTTCCAGGCGGCGCTTCACGCAATGCGGGTCGACGCCTCGACTGTTTTCGACCTCGCCGAAGGACCACTCTTCAAGTACGCCCTGTTCAAGCTGGATAGCCAGCATTTTCTCTGGTATCAGCGCTACCACCACATTGCATTCGACGGCGCCAGCATTCCGCTTGCGACCCACCGGGTCGGAGCGATCTATTCGGCGTTAATGCGGGAGCGTCCGATTGTGGCGGCGAACTTTGCGACGCTCGACGTGTTGCTGCAGAACGATGCCGCGTACCGGCGCTCTGCCCGCTACGCAAGTGATCTCGGCTATTGGCGTGATTACGTCGCTGAATTGGCCGGCGCAACGACGATGACCGGCGGCCCGCCTGATACGGGCGGTCTGTTCCGGCGACGTTCGATCGAGTTGTCGCAGTCTTTGACGGCGGCGCTGGCGGCCGCTGAAACACCGTTCTGCAAATGGCCACAGTTATTCACCGCGATCGTGGCCGCCTACATGTTGCGAATGGCTAATCTTGGGAGCGGTGTTTTCGACTTCCCGATTGCCGCGCGGGCGAAGGACACGCGCGCAACGCCCGGCATGTTCGCCAACGTGGTGCCGCTGAAGGTGTCGATGTCGACTGACGACACACTGGCCACGCTGACCCAGCGTGTCGATAGCGAGATATTCAGACACCTGAAGCACCAGTATTTCCGTGGCAAGGACATCCGGCACATGCTGGGCGCAGCCGCGGCGCCGATTTTCGGCCCTCGGATCAATATCGTCCCGCTCGACGATTCGTGGCGTTTCGACGGCTATCCGGCCACATTGCATGCGCTGTCGAACGGCCTCGTCAACGATTTCGCGGTGACGGTAATGGGGCGGCCGGGCTCTCCCGGCTTCGTGTTGCATGTCGACGCCAATACGAATCTGTATGACGACGCCAGCGTCGCGGCGCATGGTCGACGATTGCGGCAATTCATCGAGAGCGTGCTCGCCGATCCGCAACAACCCCTCAGCCGCATCGGTCTGCTCGGGCACGATGAAAGGCGTCTTCTGCTCGACACCTGGAATGCCACATCGCGGCCCTATCCGGACCAGCTTTGCATTCATCAACTCGTCCAGCGCCAGGCTGACCGTCATCCCGATGCCGTTGCGATCAGAGTCGGCAACGAGTCGCTCAGCTATGCCACCCTCGACGCACACGCCAACCAGCTAGCCCGTCACCTGCTCGACCTGGGCGTCGCGCCCGAGACCCGCGTTGCCCTTTGCGCGCAGCGCACGCCCGCGCTCGTTGTTGCGATGCTCGCCATTGTCAAAGCCGGCGGTGCGTACGTCCCACTGGATCCCGTCTCTCCCGGATCGCGCCTCGTCCACATCGTCCATGACGCCGCGCCTGCAATGCTGATTGCCGACCGGGCCGGATGTTCCGCCTTCGGCGACCTATTGCCCAGCACGCTCCCGCTCATCAATCTCGACGCCGAAACGCCCTGCTGGGCTGAGCAGTCGAAGTCCCCGCTCAGGTTGGATGGCCGTGAAGCCACCGGGCTCGCCTACGTGATCTATACCTCGGGTTCCACCGGTCTGCCGAAGGGAGTCATGGTCGAGCATCGGCAGCTCGTCAATCTGGTCTGCTGGCATATCGGGCGCTTCGGTCTGCGGCCCGGATGCGCCAGCACCGCCACGGCGGGCCTGGCCTTCGACGCCACCGCCTGGGAGATCTGGCCTGTTCTCGCCAGCGGCGCCACCTTGCTGCTGCCGCCGCCGGGTCTGACCGATCCTGCAGCGATGCTCCACTGGTGGCGCGATCAACCGGTCGATACCGCGTTCCTCGTTACGCCGCTGGCACTGCTCGCAATCGACGCCGGCCTGCCTCGCAGTCTGCGCCGCTTGCTGGTCGGTGGCGACCGCCTTGCGCAGCGTCCCGCCGCGCTGTCCGAGTCGGTCGAACTGGTCAACAACTACGGCCCCACCGAAACGACCGTGGTCGCCACATCGGGTATCGTCAGCCCCGGCGACACCGTGCCGACCATCGGCAAGCCGATCGCGAACACGCGCATCTATCTGCTGGATGCACAGCTCGAACCGGTGCCGCTGGGGGCCGTGGGCGAGCTATACATCGGTGGCGCGGGCGTGGCGCGCGGTTATCTGAACCAGCCGGAATTAACCGCGCAACGCTTCCTGCGCGATCCGTTCGCCGGTGCGTCCGACGCCCGGATGTACCGCACCGGCGATCTTGCCCGCTATCTGCCCGATGGCAACCTGGTGTTCCTTGGGCGCAATGACGAGCAGGTGAAGATCCGGGGTTTCCGGATCGAACCCGGGGAGATCGAGGTCCAGCTTGCGACTCATCCCGAGGTGCG
>NZ_CADFGI010000018.1:0-90904 GCF_902833695.1 Paraburkholderia sp. BCC1876
TGCCGCCAGCGTTCAATCTGAGCCAGGATCAAACTCTTCAGTTCAAACCTGTTACTGTTTTTCGGTTCCGTTAAGAACCGGTCGCTCACTCAACGTACTGACGAATTGTTCGATCGTCTTTCGACGGCCAAACCTTCCTTTCATTACTGTGTGAGACTTGATACTTTCGCTTTGCGGCAGATCCCGAAAGATCCACCTCGCGTCTCGCATCAAGCGCCCACACTTATCGGCTGTTAATTTTTAAAGATCATTTTGCTCAGAAGCTCTGCTTTCTTCGCGTCCGTCATCTAACGGGAGGCGAATTATGCAGACTGAGATTTCATTGGTCAACCCTATTCGCGAAATATTTTTTTCACGGCCTTTTCGCCGTCTCGCTCAAGTTCTTCAACGTGAGTCTCGCTTCCAGTCCGCCGCCCTCGCGATTGTGCAGAGAGAGCGTCGCGTCCATTGCGAGAGCGAGTTGTCTTGCGATGGCGAGACCAAGACCGGTTCCCCCCGTATTGCGATTACGCGATGCTTCGAGTCGGAAGAACGGTTCGAATACGGCCTCCAGCGACTCGGCGGGAATACCGGGGCCGCGGTCCGACACGGTGATCGTGGCCTGCCCATCGTGCAACGCCGCGACCTGGATCTCGGCGGCGCCGCTGAACTTCAATGCGTTGTCCACGAGATTACCGACAATGCGACGCAACGCCTGGGGCCGCGTCATGATCGGCGCGCCGAACGATCCCTGCAACGACACCGACTGTCCGGCGTCGACGTAGTCGCACACCAGACTGTCGAATAGCGCGTCGGGATCGATACGGCAGCGCACCTCCGTCGCGCCGTGCAACGTCCGCGCGTACGTCACGCCCTCTTTCACCAACGCTTCCATTTCCTGCAGATCCTGACGCAGTTTCGCGCCTTCAGGTTCGCCTTCCATCACGTCAACGCGCAATCGCATACGGGTGATCGGTGTTTGCAGGTCGTGCGAGATCGCCGCGAGAATCTGCATGCGTTCGGTCATGTACATCGCGATGCGGTCCTGCATGGCGTTGAACGCTCGCGCGGCGCGCGCCACTTCGGACGGCCCTTTCTCCGACAACCTCGCCGCCTTCAGATCGGGGCCGAGCGTATCGGCGGCGACGGCCAATTCATGCAGCGGACGTGTCGCCAATCGCACCGCCAGCCAGCAGCACGCAATCAGCACGATCAATTGCAGCAGCAAGCCGGATAACAGCCAACCGGACAGCGGCGCGCTCGACATGGGCCGCAGATCGATCGTCAACGGCGCGCCGTCCGAGAGCTTCAGATGAACCTGCAAGCGCTCGTCGTCGCCTGGCACCGCATTGACCGTCAGCGGATAGTTGGTCCCGATCCCATCGGAAATGGAGGCGGCAATTCGTGCCGACAAATTCGCATCGACCGGGCCGCCGCTCACGCCAGGCCCGAGAATAAATTCGTAGCTGCGCCGCGCGAGACGCGGCAACCATTGCGCGCGCTCATTGGCCGGCAAATGATCGAGCAACGCGACCGAACTCGTCACTTCCCGTTCGATATAACCAGTCATGATGTTCGTCATCGTCTGGTCGCGTTCGGTCATGGTGAGCCAGAACGACAACGCCTGCGCCGACGCCAGACCAATGAAAAGAATCACCGTCAGCCGCGCGAACAGCGAGCGCGGCCAATGCAGCCAGGCACTCGCGTTCATTGCTCGTCCTCGATCACGTTGACCGCCGCGGAAAACACATAACCCTCGCTGCGCAGCGTCTTGATGTAACGCGGCTCGCGAGCCACGTCGCGCAGGCGCTGACGCAAGCGGCTCACCATCAGATCGATCGAGCGGTCGAACTGATCGGCTTGCCGACCCTGGGTCAGATTGAGCAACTGATCGCGCGTCAACACGCGCTGCGGATGATCGAGAAACACACGCAGCAACCGGTATTCCGCGCCGCTCAACGCGACCATGGTGCCCTCCGCGTCGAGCAGATGGCGCGCGGTCGTATCGAGCCGCCAGTCGCCGAATCCCAGCATCTGCGAGGACTCCGAGACCTGCATGCCGGGCGGCAGCATGCGCGCGCGGCGCAGTATCGCGCGAATCCGCGCAAGCAGTTCGCGCACGGCAAACGGCTTGGGCAGATAGTCGTCCGCGCCCATTTCCAGACCGAGAATACGGTCGGCTTCTTCATTGCGAGCCGTCAGCATCAGCACGGGCACCGACCGGAACTTGCTGGCCCGCAGTTCGCGGCACAGCACCAGGCCATCTTCACCCGGCATCATCAGATCGAGCACGATCAGATCCGGCGCGCCGTGCTCCAGCGCGGCATGCATCTGCCGTCCGTTGGCCGCGAGCGAGACGCGCATGCCATTCTTCTCGAGGTAGCCGGCAATCAGTTCGCGAATGCCGCGATCGTCGTCGACGATCAGTACATGGTCGGTCGTGTCCATCAACGCATCATCTCTTTTGACGTTTCACCTGCACCCGGCTCGAATTGAGCAACGAACACTGCACCGGGTGCGCTAATTCCGCGGCCAGGCCGCCTGCCACGAAGGCGATGATCGACAGCAGCCGCCTCATGCGTCCTCCACCACGGACAGGCTGGCGCCGTTGGCAACACCGGCTTCCAGCGTATACGGGTCGATCCCGTCAAGGCAACCGATATTGGCGCGCCACAGCAGCGGGTCTTTACGCGTCTGATGAAACGGGTAGATACCGCAATGGCGGCAGAAATAGTGCTTCGCCACCCGCTTGTTGAACTGGTACAGCGTGAGGTCCTCTTCGCCCTGAAGAATCGTCAATTCATTCGCGGGGAACAGCGGCGTCATCAGCGCGCCCTTGCGGCGGCACAGGCTGCAATTGCAGCGCCCGGCGGGTTCGATCGGGGCACGAATTTCGAATTTGACGGCCCCGCAATGGCAGGACCCTTTCAATACATTGGCGCTCATACAGCTCTCCGTGATCAGGCAATGACTGCTTTATAGCGCGGCTTGCCGGGTGATTTGTGTCGCAATGTATCTGCCCTGTCGCCAGACACAAAACATTGCACCGGGACACACCCGCCGACACAAGCCAGATACCCGCGAGCGTTCCAATAAAGCCATGCGATCAACGGCACGACGGCCATGAGTTCTTCTCCGCTACGCCGTTCGATCCGCAAGCAGGTCTGCCGGATGGCGCCTGCATTCGCCACTTACTACTCGCCCCGAAAGGACTACAACATGCTGAATCTCAATCGACTGAAAACGCTGGCCATGACCGCCGCATTCGCCGCCACCGCGGTCATTGGTACGGCCGCCATCGCGGAGCCGCTCAAGACGGGCCCTCGCGCGCCGGAGTTCACCGGCATCAGCACATGGCTGAACAGCGATCCGCTCACGATCCAGAAACTGCGCGGCAAGGTCGTGCTGGTCGATTTCTGGACCTATACCTGCATCAACTGCATCAACACGCTGCCGTATGTGAAAAGCTGGAATCAGAAGTACAAGGATCAGGGACTCACGGTAATCGGCGTCCACACCCCCGAGTACCCGTTCGAGCGCGATACGGATAACGTCAAGACCGCCATCAAGCGTTTCGGCATTACCTATCCGGTCGCGCAGGACAACCAGTATGCAACGTGGAGCGCTTACAACAACCAGTACTGGCCCGCGTTCTATCTGATCGACAGGAAAGGCCAGCTGGTCTACACGCACTTCGGCGAAGGCGACTACGCCAAGACCGAAGCGGCCATTCAGGCACTGCTTGCGCAGAAAGAGTAACGCGCAAATGGTCGAACGGGCCGCAGCGATAAACCTATCGCTGCGGCCCGTTTTTTATGAGCGACTCGTCCGAGTCGCTCACCGTATTAAAGATGGGCAACGTCGATCACCGCATCGGCGAACGCTTTCGGCGCTTCCTGCGGCAGGTTATGGCCGATACCGCCGCCAATGTTGCGATGCGCGTACTTGCCGGTGAACTTCTTCGCGTACGCAGCCGGATCGGGATGCGGCGCGCCGTTGGCGTCGCCTTCCATGGTGATGGTCGGCACGGCAATAGTCGGCGCCGTGGCGAGACGCTTCTCCAGCTCGTCGTATTGCGGCTCGCCCTTGACCAGCCCCAAACGCCAGCGATAGTTGTGGATCACCACCGCGACATGGTCCGGATTGTTGAACGACTCGGCCGAACGCTCGAACGTCGCGTCGTCGAAATTCCATTTCGGCGAGGCCGTATGCCAGATCAGCTTGTTGAAGTCGTGGCGGTTCGCTTCGTAACCCGCATAGCCGCGTTCCGTGGCGAAATAGAACTGATACCACCAGGCCAGTTCCGCTTTCGGCGGCAACGGCGTGCGATTCGCTTCCTGGCTGCCGATCAGATAGCCGCTCACCGACACCATCGCCTTGCATCGCTCCGGCCACAGTGCCGCAATGATGTTCACCGTGCGCGCGCCCCAGTCGAAGCCGCCGAAAATCGCCTTGTCGATCTTCAGCGCATCCATCAGCGCGATGATGTCCACAGCGACCACCGCCTGCTGCCCGTTGCGCGGCGTATCCGCGGACAGAAACCGCGTGGTGCCGTAGCCGCGCAGATACGGCACGATGACGCGATAGCCGGCCGCCGCGAGCAACGGCGTGACTTCAGCGAAACTGTAGATGTCGTAAGGCCAGCCGTGCAGAAGAATCACCACCGGACCATGACGCGGACCGGCTTCCGCGTAACCCATGCTAAGCGTGCCGATGTCGACCTGCTTCAGGTTGTCGAACGACACGAGGCGGGACCCCGCCGGCGTGTCGTTGGACTGCGCGTTGGCGATTCCGCTCAGGCCCAGTTCCAGCAGGCTGAGCCCCGCAATCGTCGTGCCGAGCAAACGACGGCGCCGGGTATTGATCTGATCCGACATGGCTAATTCCCCTAATGTAGTTGCGCTTTGAAAAGCCCATTCGTTGTTGAAGAAACGAACTGGCCTTGAAACCCTTGAAACCATTAGACGCCGCGGACGTATCCCGCTTATGTCGGGAAAGAGCCCTGGTGAATCCTTATGTACCGTACGACGCTACGGATACAGTGCGATACAAACCCACGACAACGCCGCGCGGTTTTTCAGTCCGGCACGCTTTCGCGACTGAACGCCTCCATCTCGCGGATCAGGCTTTGCGCGGCCAGTTCGACCAGCGCGCCGCCCCGCTCCTGCGAAGCTTGACCCGGATCGGAGCCCATCCGTCCATCGGCAAAGCGCGCGCGAAAATCGAGCGCTTCGCGGATCGGCCCCGACGGCGCGATCTGCGGACTGTAGGCCGCGTGCCTGATCGACTCGGGCAGCGCCCATTGCGTAATCGCGATCTCGGACGGCGTGGCATGCGCGCCGTGCCCGGTCGGAAATTGCTCGCGCGCCAGTTCGCCGACGCCTTCGAGGTCCCACCAGTTGCACAGCTTCAGCGCGAAGCCCGCGCGACGCCGCGCGAAGCTGGCCTCGGCATACAGTTCGGAGAATGCGGCTTCGATCGACGCGATGTTGCCGCCATGACCGTTCAGAAACAGGATCTTCTCGAAGCCGTGCAGCGCGAGCGATCGGGTCCAGTCGCCAATGGCGGCAATGAAGGTCGACGGTCGCAGCGAAATGGTGCCCGCGAACGCGAGGTGATGCTGCGCCATGCCGATGTTGAAGGTCGGCGCGATCAGCAGGTCGGCGCGTTTCTCGGCTTCGTACGCGATGATTTGCGGGCACAACCAGTCGGTGCCCAGCAGGCCCGTGGGACCGTGTTGTTCGTTCGAACCGATCGGCACGACGATCGAGCGGCTGCGTGTCAGGTATTGGCCGACTTCGGCCCAGGTCGACAGATGTAAAAGCATTTGAGGTTCTCCGCTTCGCCGTTTCCGGGTGGAATACGGCATGTTGAGTTGCTTGGGGATGCGGGTTTATCGGCGCGGTTTGTACCTGCGCATCGCATCACGTCGACGGCGGCCGCTTAACGGCCAACAACCCATACAACAACCCTGCACCGCACAACGCCAGCGCCGCCACGATCAACAGACCGAGATGCAGATTGCCGGTCGCCGTCCTGGCCCAGCCGAGAATGGCCGGCCCCCAGAATCCACCGGACAGGCCGATCGTATTGATCAGCGCAATGCCGCCCGCGGCCGCATCGCCTTTGATGTGTTCGGACGGAACCGCCCAGAACACGGTATAGGCCATCCAGAGCGAGGCCGTGGCAAGTGTCAGCAGCGCGAGCGTGACGAACAGATGGCCGTCGCTGAGCACCACCGCACACAACAACAACGCCGCGAGCAGCGCCGGCACCGAACTGTGGTAGCGCCGTTCGCCGCGTGCGTCCGAGCGACGGCCGATATAGACCATGCCGAACGCAGCGCCGATATAAGGAATCGCCGCGTACCAGCCGAGTCGGATCGTGTCGTCCACCCCTTGCGATTTGACGATGGTGGGCAGCCAGAAGCTCATCGCATAGATCGACGCGATGATGCAGAAATAGGCACAAGCGAGCAGATAGATCTTCGGGTTGCGCGCTACGTCCCTGAACGAATGACGGCCCTCCGGGACCGGACCCAGTTCGGCCGCGAGCAGACGCTTCTCGTCGTCGCTTAGCCACCTGGCGTCGGCGGGCCGATCCGACAGCACGAACAGCGTCAGCACGCCCATCACGATGCAGGGCAAGCCTTCGGCGAGGAACATCCACTGCCAGCCGGCCAGACCGGCGGTGCCGGCGAGGCGCGTCATCAGCCAGGCCGACAACGGCCCACCGACAATCCCGCCGATCGGCCCGGCAAGAAACACAATCGCGATCGCCCGCGCCATACGCGTGGGACCGTACCAGCGCGACAGATAGAAGATCATGCCCGGCGCGAAACCGGCTTCGAAGATGCCGAGCAGAAAGCGCATGCCGTAGAACATCGGCACGTTGCGAACGAACAGCATGCAGGCCGACGTAATGCCCCACAGCACGAGGATGCGGAAAAACGTTTTGCGCGCGCCGATCTTCGGCAGCATCAGGTTGCTCGGCAACTCGAACAGCACGTAGCCAAGAAAGAAAATGCCGGCGCCGACACCGTAGGCGGCGTCGGAAAAACCGAGGTCGCTTTGCATCTGCAACTTCGCGAAGCCGACGTTGACGCGATCCAGATAAGCGAACAGATAGCAGACCAGCAGAAACGGCAGCAGCCGCCAGTTGAGCCGGTCATAGAGGGCGGACACTTCGTCGCCTGCGAGTGCGGTCTGAGTTGCGGCCATTCCAGTCTCCATTTCAACGTTGTATCCGGCTCATCGTGTAAAGCCAGTTTGGCAACGCCAAATGCAACTAGCAACAGCAACTAAGTTCACGTATCGTTGCCCACAGAGCAACACTAGCCTCGGCCCAAACGGAAGCGAAACGCCCGACCATGCGCGAAATCAATCAGCAACGCCTGCGGTATTTCCACGAAGTGCTGACGCACGGAACGATTCGCGGCGCGGCGGACAGCCTGAACACGTCGCCGTCCGTGATTACGCGGCAAATCAGGCTGCTGGAGGACGAACTCGGCACGACGCTGTTCGAGCGTCAGGCGCGCGGCGTCAAGCCCACCGAGGCGGCGGCGCATCTGCTCGAGTTCTGGCGCGGCTACCGGTCGCAACAGGAAAAGCTCGAAGACCGGCTTCATGCGTTGAAGGGCCTGCAACAGGGGAATGTGCAACTGGCGATCAGCGAGGGCTATATCGACATGCTGGTCGACGAAGTGCTCACGCCGTTCTGTGCGCGCTACCCGAAGCTGGAGATCGGCGTGCAGATGCTGCCCGTCGACGACCTGCTGAACGAAGTGGCGGAAAGCCGCGCGCATATCGGCCTCGCCTACAATCCGCCGCCCGATCCGCGTGTCGAGTATCGGGCCAGTTCGGCGCAGCCCGTGGTGCTGCTGGTGCGGCCCACACACCCGCTGGCGGTACGAGGTGGCGCGGCCAGCATTCACGAGGTGCTGGCCTATCCGCTGGCCTTGATGCCGGCCACCTTCGGCATCGGTCATGCGGCGAAGATGCTGGAGTTCGCCGAGAACATTGAAATACGCGCCACCCTCACCACGAATTCGCTGACCGGGCTCAAGCGGATCGTCGCGTCCGATAATTTTGTAACCCTGGTCGGCGAGTTCGCCGCGTATCGCGAGATCGCGGCTGGCGAGCTGACGATCGTGCCGATCGACCATCCCCTATTTCGCGGCGCCAAGGCGCGCGTGCTCGTCAAATCCGGCCGGCCGCTGGTCGCCGCCGCGCACGAACTGCTCGAGTGGATCTTGCGCCGCATGAGCATGTTCGCGCAGCAAGACGACGCCAAACGCGCTTAGGCACGCCGACGCCGACCCAGTCCCAGGCTTGCCCCTTTGTATCGCAACGTATCTACTGGGTAGATCGATACACGCGCTTGCAGAAACCGTGCTTCACGGAAACAGGCGGGATACATCGGCGCGTTCCAATACGCCCACGCGGAGCGCACTCCGCGTGGCAGGTTGTCTCCACTCGTCCAGCGTTCGGCAACAGCAGCGCCTTCAGCGACGAGACTCCTTCCGACAACCTGCCTTTCCTCCCATCGGAAATCGTATGCCCAACACCACCCTTCCCGAATCGCCGTCACGCCGCCGCTTTGTCGGCGTCGCGGCGGCGGCCGTTGCCGCGGGCTCGCTGAGTCAGCTCGCTTTTGCCGACGGCAATCAGTCCATTACCGACATCGCGACGCCGCCGGGAGGCGACAAAACCGCGCTTCGTCCGCTTCGTATTCACGTGCCGGAATCGCAGCTCAGCGACCTGCGGCGACGCATCAAAGCGACGCGTTGGCCGGACCGTGAGATCGTCAACGACGACTCGCAAGGCGTGCCGCTCGCCACGATTCAGACGCTCGCGCAACATTGGGCGACCGATTACGACTGGCGCAAATGCGAGGCGAAACTGAACGCGCTGCCGAATTTCGTCACCGAAATCGACGGGCTCGACATTCATTTCATCCACGTCCGGTCGAAACACGAAAACGCGATGCCGCTGATCGTCACGCATGGCTGGCCTGGCTCGGTGATCGAACAGCTCAAGATCATCGATCCGCTGACCAATCCGACCGCGCATGGCGCGAGCGCATCGGACGCGTTTCATCTGGTCATTCCGTCGCTGCCGGGCTACGGCTTTTCCGGCAAGCCCACCACGATCGGCTGGGGTCCGGAGCGCACCGCGCGCGCGTGGGTCTTACTGATGAAGCGCCTCGGCTACGCGAAATTCGCGGCGCAAGGCGGCGACCTCGGCGGGATCGTGGCGAACGTCATGGCGAAACAGGCGCCGCCGGAATTGATGGGCATTCACGTCAACTTCCCTGCGACGATTCCACCGGACATCGCCAAGGCGCTTCAGGTCAACGATCCGCCGCCCGCCAGTCTTTCCGCCGACGAAAGGCTCGCCTACGACCAGTTAAGCGCCTTATCCAGGCGACGCGCCTACGCATTGGAGCAGGGCACGCGTCCGCAAACGCTCTACGGTCTGGCCGACTCGCCCATTGCATTGGCAAGCTGGCTGCTCGATCACCCGGACGGTAATGGGCAACCTGCGGCGGCACTCACGTCGGCCGTACTCGGGCGCACGATCAACGGACACGCCTCAAGCGACGTGACACTGAACGACGTGCTCGACGACATCACGCTGTACTGGCTGACGAATACGGGCGTTTCCGCGGCACGCTTCTATTGGGAGTCGCACTTCAACTTTTACGCCGCCGCCGACGTCTCCATTCCCGCCGCCGTGAGTGCCTTTCCCGGCGAGAACTATCAGGCGCCGAAGAGCTGGTCGGAGCGGGCGTATCACAACCTGATCTATTACAACCGCCCCGAGAAAGGCGGCCATTTCGCCGCATGGGAACAGCCGCAAATCTTCGCTGAAGAAGTGCGGGCGGGCTTAAGACCGCTGCGTACGTAACGGTTTTGACATGGCGCGGAGAGTCGCTTTTCGCGCCATGTCCTCGTGCTGTTCCGATTCACCGCCTCATGAGTTTGTATCGCACTGTATCCCGCGAAAACACAGACACACACCGATTCAAAACACCCCTCGACCAGACACAAGCCAGATACCTCCAGACGTTCCAATACACCCATGCCGAACACAGATGCATCGCCGGACACCACAGACCCGGCAAGCACTGCAAGTTGCCGGCAGGCCCTATTCAACGCTCGAGGTATTCATCATGAAATCGTTCGCTCAAGTCGCTCAAGCCGCTCTCGTCGCCGTCGCGCTCGCCGCTCCGCTCGCTTCGTTCGCCCAGTCGAATCAACCCGTCACCCGTGCTCAGGTTCGCGCGGAACTGGTGCAACTGGAACAGGCCGGCTACAACCCGTCGCGCAGTTCGGACACGACCTATCCCGCCGACATCCTCGCCGCCGAGGCACGCGTCGCCGCACAGAATGGCGGGAACACGGGCGTGGGCGGTACGCACAGCAGCTCGTCGGAATCCGGCGCGCGGGTCACTTCGCACGCGCAAGCTTTCGACGGTTTGAAGCCGGTGTATTTCGGCCAGTAAGTCATACGGCGGCCGTGGACGCGCCGCGCGCGGACCGGCCGCTGAGCCCGCATTGCCAACTCAACTGGAGCAAACCCTCATGACCCGCATCGAAAATGTGCTGTACACCGCGAAGACCCACACGACCGGCGGACGCGACGGCGCCGCGCGCAGTTCAGACAACCGGCTCGACATCAAACTCTCGTCCCCGGGTTCCTCGGGCGCGGGCACGAACCCGGAGCAACTGTTCGCGGCCGGCTGGTCGGCCTGCTTTATCGGCGCGATGGGCCTCGCCGCCCGCGCGTTGAAAGTGACGCTGCCCGCCGACACCCAGGTCGATGCCGAAGTGGACCTCGGCACCACCGAAGGCGCGTATTTCATCCAGGCGCGCCTGAACGTGAGCCTGCCCGGCCTCGCTCCCGACGTGGCTCAGGCCGTGGTCGACCAGGCGCACCAAACCTGCCCGTATTCCAAGGCCACGCGCGGCAATGTGGACGTCACGATCACGCTCGTCTAGATCACCTCCGAGCGCGCGCCGGCCGTCGCCTCCCACTGCGCCCTGACCGCGTCGATCAGCACCCTGACCTTGCGCGACGGAAACTTCGTCGCGGGAAAAATCGCCTGAATGCTTGCCGGGGCCGTCGTCCAGCCGTCGAGCAAGCGCACCAGGCGACCCGCAGCGACGTCGTGCGCGATCGAGAAATCGGTGAGCAGCGCGACGCCGCCGCCCGCCAGCGTCGCCGCCCGGCACGCCGTGGCGGTATTGGTCAGAAACGCGGTTGGGTAACGCAGGCTGTCCTTGCGTCCATCGCGATGTTCCAGCGCCACCGACAAAGGCCGCGGCAACGTGGCCACCGCGACATACGGCATGCCGGCGAGCGTCGCCAGTTCCGTGTGCTCGCCGTCGGCGCCCGCCACCGCCGGACTCGCCACCATCCACTTGACGAACTCGCCGATCTTCACCGCGCGGTAGTTCGAATCGGCGAGCCGCCCTAACCGGATCGCCACGTCGATCCCCTCGCCCACCAGATCGACGTATTGATCGACGCATTGCAGGTCGACCTCCAGCTCGGGATGCGCGCGCCGCATCTCCACCAGCGCCGGCGCCACGAACAGCGAGCCGTAGTCGATCGGCGCATTCACACGCAGCATGCCGCGCAACGGCCCGACCTCGCCCGCGATCGCCGATAAACCCTCTTCTGCCGCGCGCAGCACCAGACAACTGGCGTCGTAAAAGGTCCGGCCCGCTTCGGTCACGTTGAGCCGCCGCGTGGTCCGCACCAGCAGGCTGGCGCCCACCTCCACCTCCAGCCGCTGCATGTGCTTGCTGACCATGGTTTTCGCGAGGCCGAGCCGCTCGCCCGCGCCGGTCAGCGAGCCGGCTTCCACCACGGCCACGAACACCGCCAGCCGGTTGAGATTCACATCGCGTACGTCAGCCATGACCGATTGTCCATTATCAGGGGATTATGTTTCGCCAATTATCCCCCTTTCGGAACCGATCGGCACTGACTACTCTTCAGGTCAAGCATCGATACAGCATTTTTTCGACGCCAGCCCATCTCAACTTTTTCGGATCCCCATCATGCCTACCACGCAACCCGCCGCCCCCATCCGCCTTCACACGACGCTGCTGTCGGGTCACGGTCATCGCGTCAGGCAACTTCTCACGATGCTGGGTCTGCCGTTCGAGATCGTCCCGATCGACATGAAAGCCGGCGACAACCGCCGTCCCGAATTTCTCGCGATCAGCCCGTTCGGCCAGGTGCCGGTAATCGAAGACGGCGACGTCGTGCTGTTCGATTCGACCGCGATCCTGGTGTATCTGGCGAAGCGCTATGGCGACGCCTCGTGGCTGCCGACCGATCCGCTGGGCGCGGCCGCCGTGCAACGCTGGTTGTCGCTCGCCTCCGGTCAGATCGCTTACGGCCCGTGCCGTGCGCGACTCGTGACGGTGTTCGGCGCGCCCTACGATCACGAGACCGCCAAGTCGATCGCGGTGAATCTGTTCAACGTGATCGAAACGGAATTCGCCCACAAGCGCTTCGCGGCCGGCGACGAACCGACCATCGCCGATATCGCCGCGCACGCGTATATCGCGCATGCGCCGGAAGGCGGCGTGTCGCTCGAGCCGTATCCGAATCTGCGTGCCTGGCTGCGACGTGTCGAGGCCCTGCCGGGATTCGTCGCGATGCCGGCGAGCAAGGCCGGCTTGCTGGCCGACGCTTGATGCGCTGAACCCAGCCGTCTATTCCCACGTTATTCGCCGCGACGCGCAGAGGCTCTCTCATGTCCGATGTCTACATTCCCCTCGCCGATCTCTCCACGCCGGGTTCGCCGTTTCACGCCGGCGAACTGGCGGTGCAGACGCGCGCCGGCGTCGTCGACTTTGCGAACTCGGTCGGCCGTCGCAGCATTCGCACCGAGATGCCGGAGCAGCATCAACAGTTCTTCGCGGAGCGGCCGTTCATGGTGCTGGGCGGCATCGACGCTTCCGGTCAGCCGTGGGCAACCCTGCGCGTCGGCGCGCCGGGCTTCGTGTCAGCGCTGGACGCGCGCACGCTACGCATTGCCGGCAGCGCGCTGCCCGGCGATCCGCTGGCGGGCACGTGGCAAGTCGGCGCAATGATCGGTGGGCTTGGCGTGCAACCGGAAACGCGCCGCCGCAATCGCGTGAACGGCGTAATCACGTCGCTCGATGAAAACGCGGTCACGCTGAGGGTCAGCCAGAGTTTCGGCAACTGCCCGAAGTACATTCAGAGCCGCACGCCAAGCTTTATTGCGCGCGACGCGGCCGAACCGCTGCTGCCGCCAACCCGCTCGACCGAGTTAAGCGACGCCGATCGCGTGCTGCTGCAAAACGCGGATACGTTTTTCATTGCAAGCGCCAACGGCGCCGACGACGCCGGTTCGGCGCGCGGCGTGGACGTGTCGCATCGCGGCGGCATGCCGGGCTTTGTGCATATCGACGCAGCCGGCACGCTGACCGTGCCCGACTTTAGCGGCAACCGTTTTTTCAACACGCTCGGCAACCTGGTGCACGATCCGCGCGCCGGTTTGCTGTTCGTCGATTTCGCGAGCGGCGATCTGGTCTATATCGCGGTCGATGCGGAAATCATCTGGGAAGGCGCGGAAGTCGCGAGCGTTGCCGGTGCGGAACGGCTGATGCGCTTTCATGTGCGCGAAGTGCGGCGCACGCCGGGTGTGTTGCCGTTTCGCTGGTCGCCGGTCGAGTACGCGTCGCAATTCGCGTCGATGCGCAGCGAACCTGCGGCGGTAAAAGTCGAGAATCCCGCGAACGTATGGCACACGTTCAACGTGGTCGACGTGCAGGAAGAAACGCCGGGAATTCGCTCGTTCTATCTGCAGGCAGCGGACGGCCGTACGCTGCCCGCGTTCGAACCGGGTCAGTATTTGCCGATCCGGATTCCCGTTGCAGGCAGCGATCAGCCGCTGGTGCGCACCTACACGTTGTCCGCTGCGAGCGACGGTTTGCGTTACCGGATTTCGGTCAAGCGCGAGGGGGTCGCGTCGACGTGGCTGCATGAACACGCCAAGGTCGGCACGCGCGTTCAGGCACGCACGCCGCGCGGCGCTTTTACCTTCGACGCCGCGAGTACGCGGCCCGCGGTATTGCTGTCGGCGGGTATCGGCATTACGCCAATGACGGCGATTCTGCACAGCCTGATCGCGGCACGGTCGACCCGGCCGGTGTACTTCATTCACGGCGCTCGTACTTCGCAGGACCGGCCTTTCGCGAACGTGTTGCAGCAGATCGCGTCGGCGCATCCGCATGTCGCGGTGCATCTTCTGAACAGCTCGGGCGATTCGTCGGTTGTCGCGCTAGATGGAACACGCGCCGGCCGTGTCGAAATCGACATGGTGAAACGGCTGCTGCCGTTCGACGACTACGACTTCTATCTGTGTGGCCCCGCTGCTTTCATGAGCGACCTGTACAACGGCTTGCGGGCGTTGAATGTACCGGACGAACGTATCCGTTTCGAGGCGTTCGGACCGGCCAGCGTAAAGCGCACGCCGACGATTTCCGCCGCCTCGGCGCCCACTGCTTCGACCATTCCGGCGCACACCGCCGAAGTGATCTTCGCGCGCTCGCAACGCACGGTGCAGTGGTCCGCGCAAAGCGGCACGTTGCTGGAGTTGGCCGAAGCCAACGGCATACCGGTCGAATCGAGTTGCCGGATCGGCGAATGCGGCACCTGTTCGACACGCCTGCAAAAAGGCCGCGTTGCGTATCAGGGCGAGGTCGCGGCGGATATCGAAGCAGGTTGCGCGTTGTTGTGCGTCGGCAGGCCGGATGCGGCGGAATCCGGCCCGGTGGTGCTCGATCTTTAAAGCACTGACGGCGTCATGGACCTCGACCTCGACGAGCGACGCATGCAAGCGGGTCTGGGAACATTAAAACTACGCCGTGCCGGTTGCGATGCTGGCCAGCGTTTTGCCCCGCCGCCACGATGTCGCCCAGGCGGCAGTGCAGCGCGCTCAGCGTGCCGGCAGCCGGCGCGTAGATGCGATTCTCCATCTTCATCGCTTCCACGATCGCGATCACATCGTCCTGCTCGACCCGGGCGCCGATCTCGATGGGCAGCGCAACCACGGCGCCCGGCATGCGCGTGACGACATCGCCGCCGTTTGCCTTGTCGAGCTCGCCCGCCACATCCTGGCGAGTCAGCAATTGAACCCGGGTGCCCGCCACGTTCAATTCCAGAACATCGCCGAACCTGGCGGCGGCCCAAACCCGCTCGCCGATGCGGCCTTTCCATAAGCCGCCGGTTTGCGTTCCGCTTACCGCGAAACGCTGCTGCGCCACCTCGACTTCCGCGCCATCGTGGTCATGCCGGAGCAAGCCGGCTTGCAAGGCCTGGCCCTGGCACTGATAGGTCAGCCTGCCCAACGGCGCGTCAGGATCCAGCGCGATCCGGTCCAGCGGACCGATACTGCCGGCCCATGGCGAACGCGCTTCGTGGCCGGCGGCCGCGATCGCGTCGGCGCTGTCCACGAAAGCCGCGCATGCGACAGCCGGCTCGATCGCGGACAGCGGCGCGGCACGACCGATGAATTCATCCACCCGATGCGTATCGATCTGCCCTGCCTGTACGCGCGGGTCGCGCAGCACGCGTTGGGCAAACCCAAGGTTGCTCGTCAAGCCGAGCAGGGTCGTCTCCGCGATGGCGGCCAGCAGCCGCCGCAAACTCTCCGGCCGATTCGCGCCATACGCGATCAACTTGGCGACCATCGGGTCGTAAAACGACGGCACCGGTCCCTGCCGGTCAAAAGCCGCATCCACGCGGCAACTATCCGGCCATTGCACCCGCAACGCTTCGCCGGGCATCGGGCAGAAACCCTGATCCGGATCTTCCGCGTAGACCCGGCATTCGATCGCGTGGCCGGCAAAGCGGATCGCGTCCTGCTGCAACAGCAACGCTTCGCCCGCCGCTATCCGCAATTGCCACTCGACCAGGTCGAGGCCGGTAATCGCCTCGGTCACGGGATGTTCGACCTGAAGGCGGGTATTGACCTCCAGAAAATAAAACTGATCGTCCGGCGCAAGAATGAATTCGAAGGTGCCGGCGTTGACGTAGCCGATGGCTTGCGCGCCACGCACTGCCGCGGCCAGCAACCTGGCGCGCACGTCCGCCGGCAGATTGCTGGCGGGCGCTTCTTCGACGATTTTCTGGTGACGTCGTTGCAACGAGCACTCGCGCTCGAACAGATGCACCACGTTGCCATGGCTATCGCCGACTATCTGCACCTCCAGATGCCTCGGCGTGGCGATATAGCGCTCCACCAGCAGACGGCCGTCGCCGAAATTCGCTTTGCCGATACGGATCGCCGCATCGATCGCCGCGGCCAGCTCGCGGCCCTCCGTGACCACCTGCATGCCTTTGCCGCCGCCGCCCGCCACCGGCTTGAGAATGACGGGGTAACCGATCTCCTCGCAGGTTTCGCGAATCAGACCGTGCGATTCGGTCGCCTCGCTCGAACCGGGCACGACCGGCACACCGGCGCCGGCCAGCATTTTTTTGGCCGTTGCCTTGTTGCCCATACTGTCGATCGTCCGCGCGTCCGGCCCGATAAAGACCAGGCCGGCCTGCTCGACCGCCGCCGCGAACGCCGCGTTTTCCGACAGAAAGCCGTAACCGGGATGAATCGCTTCGCAGCCGGTGCGAAGCGCCGCGGCAATGATCGCTTCGGCGTTCAGATAGCTGCTGCTCGCGGGCGCCTCGCCGATCGGCTCGCGCTCGACCGCGCCCTCGAGATGGGCCGCGTTGCGATCCGCCGCCGAATAGACCGACACGTATTCCACCTCCAGGCGCCGGCAGGTTCGGGCGATGCGGCGGGCTATTTCACCGCGGTTCGCAATCAATATTCGTTTGAACATGGGTTACATCCTGAAGACGCCGAAGCGGGTTTCCTGGAAGGGTGCTGCCGCGGCGAGGGCCAGACTCAAGGTGAGCCACTCGCGGGTCCGGGCAGGGTCGACAATGGCGTCCACCCACATTCGCGCGGCGACGTAGAGCGCTTCCCCTGGCGCTCATAGGACTCGCGAATCGGGCGCTTGAATGCCTCTTCCTCTTCCGGCGTAAACGAAGTGCCCTGTTTCGCCGCCTGTTCCGCGCGGATCAAGGCCAATACGGTGGCAGCCTGTTCGCCGCCCACGACCGAGGTCTTGGCGTTGGGCCACATCGCCATCAATTGCGGGCCGATCGAGCGGCCGCACATCGCGGACATTTCGGCGATATTGCGAAAGATCTTTCCGAAGTGATGTTCGTCCGGAAAGATCTCTTCCTGCAACGGCAGATAGACACCGCCGGAATCGACCAGGTACAGGCACGGCAAGCCCTGCTCCCGCGCGATCTGCTGGGTGCGCAAATGCTTGCGCAGAGTCAGCGGATAGTAAGTGCTGCCCTTCACCGAAGCATCGTTGGCAAAAATCGCCACCGCGTGTCCCTCGACGATCCCGATGCCCGTGACAATGCCGGCGCACGGCACCGCGTGATCGTAGACATCATGGGCCGCCAGTTGGCCGATCTCCATGAACGGCGTGCCGGGGTCGAGCAGCAACGAAATGCGTTGCCGCGACGCCAGCTTGCCCCGGGCTCGCTGACGCGCCTGGGCCTCCTTACCGCCGCCGAGTACAGCCGCTTCGCGCACGGCGTCGATCTGCTCGCGCAATGCGCCAAAGGCCGCCATGTTCCTGATAAACGCTTCTCCCGACGACGGGATGCGTGATTCGATACGTGACATGATCGGTATTCCTGTTTTTGACGGACCGGCCGTCATCCGGCCGGCACCGGCGCATCAAAGCGATCGGGTTCTTACTTTCAACTTCACTTGAAGCAGGGTCAGCGCACCGAGCGCGAACACGGCTAGCGTCCACGTACCGTCGTGATGCAGTAGCACCGAGACCGTCGCGGCGACGCCCGCCAAGCCTTGCTGCAGGAAGCCGCATAGGGCCATTGCATGCGCGCCGTAGTCGTGGGCGTCGCTGACGGCGGTCGCCATGCTGTTGGGAAACAGCACCGCCTGGCCGAAAATCGTCAGGCAATACAGCGCGATGAAAATCCACAGGCCGGCAAAATGATTCAGCAGGCCACCCAGCCAGGACACCAGCATCAGCGTGGTCGCGAGCGCGATCAGCGTCGCGCCGGCATGCATCAGCCGCGCGCCGCCGAACCGGCTCACCAGGCGATTGACCAGCATCGCGCCACTGAAATAGGCGACGCCGATCAGCAGGCCGATGCTGCCGAAGCCCGTCACCGGCAGTCGAAAATGCTCCTGGAACACGAACGGACTCACTTCCTGCAAGGTCACGGTCGTGGCGAATCCCAGCCCGCCCGCGCAGGCCGGCCACAGGAACCCGGGGCGTCGCAGCACCGCCCAGTAGGTCGCGGCCATGGCCGAGGTGGCGGCTGTGCGGCGCCCCGTCTTCAACGGCAACGAATACGACATGCCGATCGCCAGCGCGGCGGTCACGGCCATCAGCACGAAACCCGCTTGCCAATGGCTGTACTGCCCGATCAGTCCGCCGATAAACTGGCCGCCGCCCAGCGCCGTGATGAAGGCGATCGACAACACGGAAAGCCGCCGCGCCAGTTCGTCGCCACGCCAGTTATCCCGCACGATGATGCGGGCGATGATCGCGGCGCCGCCGCCCGCAATGCCCTGACTGGCGCGCAACACCAGCAACGCCAGTGCGGAAGTACAGCTCGCGAGCAGCAGACTGCTGGTCACGAACAGCAGCAGCGAAATCAGCAAAGGCCCGCGTCTTCCCCAGCGCTCGGCGGCGGCACCCCAGAACAGGACCGGTAGCGCCGCGCCGATCACGTAGGCGGAGATCGACAACTCGACGGCACTCTGCGTCATCTTCAACTCGCGCATGACGATCGGCAAAGACGGCAGATAAACCGTCGTCGCCATTTGCGCCATGAAGACGATCAGGCACGCCAGCGCCATCGCGCGAAACGCCGAGGCGGCGTTTTCCAGCGGTGCGTCGGCGGCGACAGCAGGCTTGTCACTCATGACGTGTAGAAGCCTTGCTCCAGCAGGCTTTTCGCAAAGAAAATCGTATTGTCTTCGGAGCCGATGGAAATGAAACGGATCGGCAATCCGTCACCGCGGCTATCGGATTCGATCTGTTCGTCGAAATAGCGGACGTTGTCCTGCAAGCGGTTTTGCAGTTGCGGTAACGCGTCCGACCGATGAATCGCCGCGGATGCGATGATCGCCCCCAGACCCGCGGTATTGATACGTTGCGACCAGGTGATCGGGCCGCCGAAACGCGTGGCCAGGTTATGGCGCTGGTGGTTATGACGCGGCCCGAGAAAGATCGCGCCGCCCGACGCGCCGAAGCCCTTGTTCAACGACGTGACGATCAGGGTCCGGTCGTTGATCGCGCCCATCTCTTCGAGCACCAGTCCACGGCCATGCCGCCCCAGGGTCGAGAAACCATGCGCTTCGTCGAAGAACAGGAACAGGCCGTATTTGTCCTGCAATTGCAGCAATTCCCTGACCGGCGGCTGGCCGCCGGTGCTGTAGACGCCATCCGCGACGTAAGCCACGCGCGGCCGGGTCTTGCAAAGGTCCTCCAGCGCCTCGAGATCGTTGTGCCGGAGGGTGACGACTTCCGCTTCGTCGGCGCAAATCGGCTTCATCAGGTTCAGGCAGAAATGCGCGTTCTTGTCGAACACCATTAGCGGCGCGACCTCGTCGGTCAATGCGCCGGAGGCCAGCAAGGGCAAGCTCGCCGCCGCCGCCGCGGCGCACGAGGGCGTGGTCAGCACGTCGGCGTCGACCAACTCCGCCAGCGCTTCTTCCGCGCGTTGCAGAATATCGAACTGCACCCGGATTCTGGAAATGGACGTATTGAGAGAACCGGTTTCCAGCACGGCATCGGCCGCCGCCCGCAGAATAGCCGGATGCGAGTCTAATCCGAGGTACGAATACGACGACATGTTGAGAAACGATTTTCCCGTGGCAATCGCTTCATGCACGCCGTCGTTCAGATTGCGGGAGACGATATTGGCCAATCCAGCCTGGGTGGTGACGTCCCAGAAATTATTGCTGATCTGGATAGCCTTTTTTGTATTAGAGAATAAATGCATGGAATGTCCGGAGATGACCAGCCGGCGCCGACCCGCACTCCGAAGAGACGGATCACGCTATGCGATAGGGTTATTTATCAACCCCGGTGGCCGCAGGTTAAAAATCAGGCTGAATCGGATCTGGACGACCGATATTCAATGCAGCAAGCCTAACTTTCCCCCGGAAATAAACCTAAATAATTTTTCGATATAACGATAGCTGCCTTGATAAGGCGCTATGTTTTCATGCGGTTTTCAGGCGAAATCAACGCATTATCGCTATATCGAATAATTATTCTATTGATCCGTTTTCAGAAAAACCTAATACGCAAAACTATCAATCCGCATTTTTTAATCTGATTGAAAGGCCGCTGCCGAATAGGGCGCATACGCACCGTCCGCTCAAACGGCACACGTCGGCGACCGGCTTTATGTCTCATCATCCGTCAACAACCGTTCGAGCGGCGCGGCATGCTTCACGAACGGCGAGCGAATGACGATATAGCTGAAGTACTTCTCGATCCCAAGGTTCAGATCCAGCAGCTTCTCGACCACCTCCTGATAGTGGCCGATATTGCCCACCAGAAACTTCAGCAGGTAGTCGTAGCCGCCGCTGACCAGATGGCATTCGGTGATTTCGTCGATTTCATGCACGTTTGCTTCGAAGCGGATGAAATCTTCACGCCGATGGTCTTTCAGCATCACCTCGGTAAAGACGGTCACCGTGCTCGTCAATTTCGACAGGTTGATATGCGCGCCGTAGCCCGAGATCACGCCGGACGCCTCGAGCCGTTTGACACGCTGAAGGCACGGACTCGGCGAAAGCCCCACCGCATTCGCCAGATTCGCGTTCGTGATGTTGCCGTTCTTTTGCAGCTCCGCCAGGATCTTGATGTCGATCCTGTCCAGTTTTTGTCGAATGCTCATGTCGTGCTCTCGCGTCGGCTGATGCTGCTGGCTGCGTGATCCGTTCACCCTTTGCTGAGTTCTTCGTGGTGCGCCTTCACCAGTTGCGCCATGCTCGTCCACTTGAACTCGACCGCGGGTTCACCCACCGTGCGCACGGTCGCGCCAAAACCGCGCTGTTCGAAGCGGCGGTAGATCCAGCAGGATCGGAGACCGAGTTCGCTGCACGGTTGAAGATCGTGAAAGTGGCTGTCCGCGACATGCAGCACTTCGTCCCTGCGCACGCCGAGCGACGGCAGAAGATCGAGCATGTAGTCGAAATTGCGCCGCGCCGGCTTATAGGAACCCACGTCTTCGGCAGTGATCACCGCGTCGAAATCGACCTGCAATTTCGCGTTGCTATGCGCGAAGCTCTCATTGTCCACATTCGACAACACCACCAGCTTGAAGTACTTCTTCAGGTATTGCAGCGTGCTCGCGGAGTCGGGAAACGCGGGCCATTGTTTCACCGATTGCCCATAGGCCGCGGCTTCGTTTGCCGCTGCGTGGACACCCCATTCTTCCGCCAGTCGCCTGAACACGACGGCAAGCAGATCGCTATACGGCATCTCCGGCGTGTAGCGCTGCTGCTGCGATTCATGGCGCGCGTGCGCTTCGAGCACCTCGTCGCGCGTCAACGGCTTGCCGGCGCGTTCGACCAGCGGCGCAAGCGCGGCCGTGATACCGCGCTCCCAGTCGATCAGCGTGCCGTAACAATCGAAGGTCAGCGCCCTGAAATCCGTGAGTCGCATCGCAGCCTCCCCAAGAGTCGTCGCCATTACTTCTGCAGCACAGCGTCCTGATGCGCCTTGACCAGATCGGCCATGCTGTCGAAGCGGAAATCCACCTTCGGCTGCAAGCCCGGATTCATGGTGGCGCCGAACCCCTCCTGCCCGTGACGGCGATAAATCCAGCACGACGCGAGACCGAACCCGTTCGCGGGCTTGTGATCGTGGAACAGGCTTTCGGCCGTATGCAGAATCTTGTCTTTCGCGATGCCGCGCTCGCCGAGCTTCTCCAGCATGTAATCGAAATTGCGCGGCGACGGCTTGTACGAGCCCACGTCTTCGGCGGTGAAAATCGCGTCGAACTCGACCTGCAATTTCGCGTTGCTATGCGCAAAGCTCTCATTGTCCACATTCGACAGAATCACGAGCTTGTAGTACTTCTTCAGGTACTGCAATGCGGCGACCGAGTCGTCGAACGCCGGCCAGTTCTGCACCGACTGGCCGTACGCGACGCAATCGGCGAGCGTGAACGGCACTTGCCATTCCTCGGCGAGCCGCTTGTAGACGATCGGCAGCAGATCCCGATAGCGCCGGGCCGGCGTGTACTTCTGTTGCGACGATTCGTGCCGCGCGTGCGCTTCCAGTACCTGATCGCGTGTCAGCGATTGCTTCACACGTTCCAGAAGCGGCCGCAGCCCCTCGAAAATGCCGGTTTCCCAATCGATCAACGTTCCGTAACAGTCGAACGTCAGCGTATTGAAGTCGGTGAGATTCATGCCAGGTCCTTTTGTGGGTTCACAGAATGAACTCACAGTGTATTGACTCGTGGCAGCAGGGGTAGCCGAAGTGAAGGGCGCCAGCGGCAGCCGGTTTCGCGCGAGCGCAGCCGGACAGCAGATTCTGCTGTCCGGCGGGCTTATTTGAACGGCGCCTTTTCCGGCTCGGCCGCGTACTTGTCGCGGATCGCGTTCACGCAGGTGGTGAAGCGTGTGCGGAAACCGACGGGGTCGACGCTCGGCGGCCGAAGTCCGTCGGAGGTCACGGTCCAGCCGTCGGCGGTACGGGTGGCATCGAGATCGAAGGACTCGCCCGGCTCGTCTTCGAGAATCACCGTCTCCCGCACATCGCGACCTCCCGCGCGGATCATCGCCTGGCACGCCTGGCGCAACCGGCCGGTGGTATGCGTATTGCCGGCGCCCGGGGCCAGGTTCTCCGGCACGGCGCCGTACATTCGGATTGACTGGAATTGAGCCGGCGTGCCGGCGGTCACGAAGGCGATGTCGGTATCCGACATCCCGTCACTGCAGGCGGTGAGTCCGCCGGCAATCGCAGTCAGCATGAGGCAGGCGAACGCGCGCCGGGATCTCGGGAGGGTATGGCGTAGCATGGTCGGTCCAGGTACTCGCGGTATGTTGTTGTAAGTGTCTTGCGGTGGTGTCTTGCAGTGGCCGGAGCCCCGGAACAGCATCAACGAGAACATGTCGATCTCGCCCGGTCCAATGCGGCAGTAAGGATAGCCGATAGCGATGGCAACGATCTAGCTATCCCTATCAAACGAATGCGAAGCGGAGGCCGGGCGGTCGCGCTGCCGTCTGCGGCAAGCCTTGAGTACGGGAAATGAGGTGAGTGCGCCTCATCTGTCGTCAACATTTTTTCCTTTGCCGCCGCATGCTGTACCTGACATGATTCTTTCGATAAGCGCCGGATGATCTCGCATGCCGAACCCGGTTGCGGACCGGCAACGGAGATAAGCATGGATCTGGGTTTCATCGGTATCGGTGTCATGGGCCAGCCTATGGCGCTCAATCTGATCCGGGCGGGCACGCCGCTGACTGTCTGGAATCGGTCGCTCGACAGCGTCGAACCGTTGCGCGCATTGGGCGCAACGGTGGCGGCCAGCCCGGCCGACGTGTTCAGACGAACCTCGGTCGTCATTCTGATGCTCGCTCACGGCGACGCCATCGACTCGGTACTCGGCCGCGGCACACCTGAATTCGAGGCCAACGTCGCTCGGCACACGATCCTGCATATGGGCACGACCTCGCCCGAGTACTCGCGCGCGCTCGACGCCGACATTCGCGCTGCGGGCGGCTTCTATGTCGAAGCACCGGTTTCCGGTTCGAGAAAACCCGCCGAAGCGGGAGAACTCGTGGCCATGCTAGCCGGCGACGCCGACGTGATCGAAGCAGTCCGCGCGCTGCTCAAGCCCGTCTGCCGCGAGACTTTTGTGTGTGGACCGGTGCCGAATGCCTTGCTGATGAAGCTGGCGGTCAACATCTTTCTGATTACCTCGATGACCGGGCTCGTCGAGGCGGCTCACTTTGCCGACCATCATGGCCTGGACATGCAGCAATTCCGCGCGGTCGTCGATGCGGGGCAAATGGCTAGCAGTATCTCGCGCGTCAAGTCTCTCAAGCTGGTGGATCGCGACTTCACGGTTCAAGCGTCGATCACCGACGTTCTGAAGAACAATCGGCTCATTGCCGAAGCCGCGCGAGAAGCCAAAGTGGCGTCACCGCTACTGGACGCGTGCTATGCGTTATTCGGCGAAACCCATGCATTGGGGTACGACAAGGACGACATGATTGCAGTGGTCCGGGCGCTTGAAGCGCGTACCCGCTCGCTAAGCTGATCGTGCTGTTCGCTGGCGCGTGATAGGTGCCGGTGTGCGCGCGGTGTGACATTGCGTCGCTCTTTATCGAGCAGCTAGCGATATCGCGTCTTCTAAACGATCGTTGCCCCAGAACATTTCGTCACCGACAAAGAACGTAGGCGCGCCGAAAATACCGCGCCGCACCGCCTCGTCCGTTTGCGCGCGCATATCGCGCTTGTTTTGCTCAGACAGTGCGGTGGCGATGATCTCTTCTGCCGGCAAATCGAGCTCGCTCAGCGCCTGCGCGACGACGTCCGGATCGTCGATATGCCTGTCATCGACGAAGTTGATCTGCATCATCCGCTTGCAGAACGCCCCGATCCAATGCTGCTGCGCACCAACCAACGCGACGCGCAGCGGAAGCAGTGCCCGGCGCGGAAACTCGCTGGGCTGGGTCCAGGGCAGGTCGTATTTCTCGCACTGGCGAACCATATCGCGCCATACGTAAGCGCCCTTCTCTTTCTGCAACACGAACGGCGAGTTGTCCCAGCCAAACGACCTGAAGATCGCACCCAATAAGAACGGACGCCATTCGATTGCGACGTCGCTTTGCTGCGCCAACGCCTCGATGCGCATCATGCTCAGATAGCTGTAAGTGCTGCCGAAATCGAACCAGAACTGCAGTGAAGGGCGCGTCGTGAAATCGGGGCTTGTCATGGGTTCTCCGAAACCGGTCGTTTGGTAGCGAGGCATCGCGCCTCGCTATTTTTATTTCTGTCTGCAGCATGTGCCGGCCTGGCGATTCGAAGTCGGCGAGCCGGACTTTGTCCGCGAATTATAGTCTGGCTGCTTGAACGCCTCTTACGCCTCGGGCGCCTCACTTTTGAAGCCCCGCGATTGTTGAGCCTGGTGAAACGGTGCATTCATTTCCAGGTGCTTTATCGATTTAATACGTTCGTCCATATTACGCACACACCGATGCCTCTCTAACGACAGGCATCGACACCCTCCCCTTTGAGAGACACATCATGAAAACGACTGGCAACACGATTCTTATCACCGGCGGCGGTTCAGGCATTGGCCGCGGTCTCGCTGAAGCGTTCCACCGGCTCGGCAACCAGGTCATCATCGCGGGTCGGCGTCGCGCGAATCTCGACGAAACCATCGCTGCCAATCCGGGCATGCAGGCCATTGAGCTCGATATCGGCGATCCTCAGAGCATTGCTGCGGCGGCCCGTGAATTGATCGCCAGGTGGCCTTCGCTGAACGTGTTGATTAACAACGCCGGCGTGATGCATATCGACGATCTCAGCCAGCCGGTCGATGACGCGATGCTGGTGTCCACGCTGACCACCAACGTGATGGGTCCAATCCGGCTGACGGGCGCACTCGTCGAACATTTGAAACAGCGGGCGGATGCGACGATTATCAACGTGTCGTCGGTACTCGGTTTCGTACCGATGGCGATGGCCGGCGTGTACTCGTCGACGAAAGCCGCGATGCATTCGTATACGCAATCGTTGCGTTACAAACTGAAAGACACGTCGGTACGCGTGGTCGAAATCGCGCCGCCGTGGGTTCAAACCGACCTGCTGAATAGCAAGGACGAACCGCGCGCCATGCCGCTCGCGCCGTTCATCGAGCAAACCATGCACGAACTCGGCACGGATGCCGAGGAAGCGCTGGTCGAAGTCGCCCGGCCGCTGCGCAACAACGCCGGCCCGAACGAAGCGGCCTTCGTTACGCAGTTCAACGACATGTTCGCTGCCGGCTGACGCGCTTTTCATCAACTGGCTCGGCATGTCGAACTGATTGAATCGAGCTCACACGGCTCGGGCGAGCGGATGACATAATCCGCTCGTCCATCTTTTTCAATAGGGAATTGACGATGCCGAAACCTTCCCATAAAGACACGTTGATTACCGAGGGCATGCGTGTCATTCACGAATACGGCTTCAACGGCGCCAGTGTGCGCGATATCGTTCAGGCGGCAGGCGTACCGCATGGTTCGTTCACCAACCACTTCGCGTCGAAAGAAGCGTTCGGGCTCGAAGTGATCGAGTTGTATTTCGCGGCGGCCCAAAGCGACCTTCGCGACACGCTGTGCAATGACGGGATGAAGCCGCTCTTGCGGCTGCGCAAGTATCTGGACGTGCACATCAAACTCATCAGCCGCAACGACGCTCGCAACGGCTGCCTGCTCGGCAACTTCGCGCTCGACTCGAACGACAGCGAGCCGATCCGTGCGCGCATCAGCGAGATTTTCGCCGAGGTCGAGCGGTGTGTGGTGTACTGCCTGGATGCCGCGGTCGAAGCCGGTGAATTGCGATCTGCGATCAGCAATCAGCAGCTCGCCTCGTTCATCGTGGCGTCCATGCAGGGCGCGTTTCTGCTGGCCAAAGCGCAGCGCGATCCCGCACCGGTCGTCAATCTGAAGGACATCCTGTTTTCAACCGTGCTGCAACGAGCGAAATAGGCCTAGGCCCCGGCAACCTCGGTGTCGACGACATCCCAACGCGCAACCTCAATCAAATTTCGATGAGATTGAGAAACTGACGCACGCGTTCGCTGCTCTGCTCGCCGAAAAACGGCTGCGAGGTAGTGTCTTCCAGAACCATCCCGCCATCCATAAAGACGACTCGACCGGCGACGTCGCGGGCAAAGCGTACCTCGTGCGTGACGATCAGCATGGTCATCCCTCGTCCGTCAAGATCGCGCATTGCCGTCAGCACGTCTTCGCGCAGTGGCGCGCCGGCAGGTTCGGTGTGGTATCCCCCACCGCGTGGCTGGGGTCGTACGGTTTGAACGTTTTGCCGTCTTTATTGATGCCGCCGGACGTCGTCGGAATCGTCAGCGTCTGGCCGACCTTGGTCGGCGCCGCTGCGCAGGTTGTTGGCATCCGCGATCAGATACCACAACGGGTTGTCGCCGTACGCACTGCGCGCGATCGACTGCAGCGTGTCGCCCGTCATCACCCGGTAGCTGCCCACGCCCGCCGACGGATAGCTCACATCGATCGGCCGATAGCCGATGTTGAAGCGCTGCGTGTCGGTAAAGTTCGGCTTGCCGTTGCTGGCCGGATTCTGCGCGTCGATGCCCATCCCCGATGCGCCGATCTCCTGGCCGTTCGCGCAGATGAAGTACTCGCGATTGCCGCCCTGGTTGCGGTACAGCACATGGCCCGCGGCATCCTTCACGAGGCTGCCCCTGCACGATGCCGCCTTGGGGCGTCGTGCCGTCGACCACCATCTGGCGGTTCATCGCATCGTAGGCATACCAGAGGTCGCTGTCCTTCGCGGGGTCCTGCATGGTCAGAACGTGCGTGTGCTCATGCACGCGGTTGCCCGCGTTGTCGTAGTCGATCGTCAGATGCACGCGCGTATCGGCCACATCCCTCAAGCGCCCGAGTGCATCGTAGGCGAGATGGCTGTCCTGACAGATCACGCCACCCTGAGTCGTCCTCTCCAGCACGCGAGCCCCGGACGCGTTGTAGGCGTAGTCGGTTTGCTGGCCGATGGCGGCGTCGTCGATATGAACGAGCTGGCCGACGGCGTCATATCGATCGCCGAACGCGTTGTACGCGTGACGCACCAGGACGCCGTCGGCGTGCCGCTCCGACGCTGGGTTCGTCTCCGCGTTCGTAGCCGGCCGCCACATTCCACGGCCCATTGATGTACTGGACGACCACGTTGTAGAACCCGATGCCCTTACCCGACCCGGTCGACGAGTCACGCAATGCCGCCATGAATTTGGCATTCAGCCCGTTAAACGTGGGTGTGTAATAGGAAATACCATTGTTCGGCGCGGACGATCAGGCCGTTGAAATTATTCATGGGCGACGCAATGCTTTTAACCCACGAAGGATCCGTTGCTGCTTGCAGCACGTCGTATTGCGGCGAGTTTTGCAAGCCGAAGCGGACTTCGCCGAAACCGCCCGACAGCCCGACTTACGCCAGACGATTGAACGCTTCGGCCGGGTTGGTCGCCGTTCCCGTCTGACCGGAGAAGGCCTGCTCCAACTGGAAATTGACGTGCAGGCCGCCGCCGATATCCTCGCTGCCCTTGAAGCCGTAGCGTGTCGCGAAAAGTCCGCCGGGTACGGCGCGGATCGCCGAATTGCTGCCGCTTGAACTTTGATAGACGAATCCATTGTCGAGCACGCCATACAGTGTGACCGTGGACTGCGCGAACGCGGGGGTGGCGCACGCGCAGGACAAGACCGCGCCGGATGCGAGAGTGCAAAACCTTTTCATGCAATGCCCGCTGCTAGAATAACGGACCTTTTCTTAGGAGCAACAAATGTCCTGGTTCATCTATGAAGTGCCTGAATACCACGAAGACGGGGCGCGTATCGAACCGTTCGGCGACCTGCGTAACCGTGTCCTGAAAGTAAGCGGGCAAGCAATGGTCGACGAATTGGAGAGCGTCCGCGCGAACGCCGCGACGACGGCGGACACGCCCACGCGCCCCTTGCGCGCGGCGGAAAATCCGCTTGTATTCCCCATTCCCTACGCCGACTCGATGATCCTGGTGGGGTTCATCTTCGAACTGAAACGCGAGCTCCGGCAACTGGTGGTGTCGCCGGTGGAAATGCCGTGGTTGAAAGACGCGTGAAAATGGCCTGATCAAGGCAGCACCTAACCGGAGATGCGAACCAGACGGTCGGTGGCGTCAATTGACTGGCTGAAGAATCGGGCAGAGAACTGACAGCTTCGATCGCTGACAGTTGAGCGTCGCCCAGCCCGTACCTGCGTTTGATGTCGCCGGCGAGACTCCGGGCGGCATCCCGACACTCGGGCAAGCAGGTCCTCACTTGGGCCAGGAGTATCTGGAAATCAGGGCTGTCGGGATTTGTAGGGTGATGTACTTAATATGCCAGATCAGTTAGAGCGACAGCGCCACAATATAGTGTAGGCACGCATGGATGCTCGCTATCGCCCACCGGTCTCCGCGCAATCGAGCAGCCCAACCCGCTTTCGCGGGTATCGGTGAACTTCATATGTTCTCCAGCAGGCGGGCGATGGCTTCAGGCGATGGCAACTGATCCTTCAGCTTCTTCGGCAGCGTCTTGGTGATTTCGTAGGTCGCTACACCGATGGGCTTGCGCGCGTCGCGTAGTGCGTACTCGACGATAATGCGCTTCTTATCCTTGCACAGAATGATGCCGATGGAGGGGGTTTCGTCCCCTTGCCTCACCTGAGCATCCAGCGCGGCAAGGTAAAACTGCATCTTGCCGACGAACTCCGGCTCGAACTCGCCAATCTTCAATTTGATGGCAACCAGCGCTCGCAAACGCCGATGGAACAGCAGCAGGTCGATGAAATATTCCTTGCCTTCCACCTCCATCCGGTACTGACTTCCCATGAACGCGAACATGCCACCCATTGCACGCAGGAAGTCCTCGATTCGGGCAATCAGCGCACGCTCCAGCTCGCGCTCGCTATGCTGCTCGCCGAGCTCAAGGAAGTCGAAGGCGTAGTCGTCCTTCACCGCCAGCTTGGCCTGCGCACGCAATGCCGGGGTTAGCGTTTTGTCGAAATTGGTCTGGCCCAGGAGCGACTTCTCGTCACTCTGGTTGTCGATCTGGTGCGCAAGTACGTTCTTCGACCAACCGAATTTGCGCGTCATCCGCAGGTAGAATTCGCGCTCGTGTGTATCCTTGCAGCGTTCGAGGATGACCAGGTTATGGCTCCAGCCGATTTCTCGCACCAGTGGTGCGAGTTTCTTGGCAGGTTTTTTTACTCGTCACCGTTGGCATACTCCTCCTCGATGCTGTTCACTTCATCGTCACCAAACGCGGCGATGTCGCCGTCACTCACCATATAGTCCAGTCCGGACGGGCCATGGCATCACGTCGAAACGATACCATCCTTTGTTTCATTAAAAATCGCGCTTCCTCGTGCCGAGGCATACCAGCCCGTGTCGGACGAAACCACAAAAACCATGTGGCTGGCCCATACTTCATGCGTAAACCGTCTGAAGCCTTACGGGAATCAGCAAGCACGCCGTTACCCATAAACCGAATTGAAATCGGCAATCTAGAGGACGTTTTCGGAAGATTGTGGAGGAGCTCGAATGCCTTCCGGAAAATTAACCAAATATCTTCCGTTTTTGCCCGATTCCGCAGTCAAAGCCGGGATCAAGCACCGGGTCCGTTACGCAAATAACTTCCGAGATCGACACGTTTCAACCATAAATCTTCCGTTGTCGCAAACGGACGTCAACCGAAGGTCCGACTTCGCCCAAGCCGAGTGTCTCAAGACCGGCCAGAGCCGCCATTAGGACGGGCTGAGTTTTACGTCAGCAATGTGGCGGATTGCTAACGGTCGCGACATCGAGCCGCCGGACGTCAGCCTCCCTCATCAGCGAACTCACACTCCCGACCCCGTACGGACACAGAAGCGGGCGCCACCTCCACGGCGTCTTTCAGGGTGCCGGCCATTCACGCCGCTAAGCCGGTTGGCAAGTCATCGGCCAAAGGCGCGGCTCGTGAGCGCGTCGCTAGTCGGATCAGCGAGCTTTCTGCTCGTCCTGCGCCATCGAAAATGACCGCAACGGGTTAGCCGGCGCTTGACGGTTTTTTTCGCGCTCGCCGCACACGCACCCATTCGGGTGATTGTAAGTCGGGGATGCAGCCTCTAGCCTAGCTATACGTCCAGCCACCCGAGACCTCGCGCTTTTCCGGCAATGCTGACTCTGATGGAGGAGGTCATGGAGACCGTTGACGAAGTCGTCTATGTCCTGGATCACGACACGCGCGTTCGCGAAGCACTGTGCGCGGTATTGCGTGTCAACGGCAAGAACGTCCGCGCCTTTGCGTCCCGCAACGCGTTTCTCGCGTGCCGCCGAGGCGGCGGCGCATCCTGCCTGTTACTGGACATGCGCATGCCTGACATGAGTGGACTCGAGGTCCAGAACCTCGTGAATCGCGAGGCAAAGCTTCCTATTATCGAAATCAGCGTCGATCCAATTCGACATTGACGGCTATGAAGTGAGGAGCGACGCAATGTCAGAAGCCATGCACCTCGACCGCCCTTGGGCCTACGTTACGTCTCTCCTGTCAGGGAACGCTCAACCTTTGCCCCATGCCAGCCGGTCACGCACGAAGCTCACCGCGGCATCCCGCCTGCGCATCAAAATTACCGTGCTCGAACGTCATGGTCCGTTGAGCGCCGTCGTCTCGTGGTCCGATTCGACTGCGTGCTGTTACTGGGAGCAGTTGTGGCGCCGCGGCCGCGCGCGCAAACGCGGCTTTTGCGCACTCACCGGCACCCCGATCGTTGCGGGCGACGAGGTTTTTCGCCCCAGGCTCGTCGCGCCGACTCCCGCCAACATCGACGCCATGATTCTCGCGTCGGTGATGGAAGCCATCCCTCTCGGCGAATTGGCCTGAGGCTTATCCGGCTGAGCGCGGCTTGGAGCCTCGACCTGCCATGCGCACAAATGATGTTGCACCAGAAGTCTGCGCGCAAACCGCTGGCTGCGGCCGGCCCTCAATCAAAGGAACTACCATGAATGGAGCAGAAAGCCTCCTTCGGTCACTGGTCGCCAGCGACGTTACGGTCTGCTTCGGCAACCCTGGCACGTCGGAGATGCATTTTGTCGCGGCGCTCGACGCGGTACCCGGCATGCGGCCGATCCTGGGCTTGCAGGAGAACGTTGTCACGGGCTCGGCCGACGGCTACGCGCGGATGGCGGAAAAGCCGGCTGCCACCCTGCTTCACCTGGGCCCGGGGCTTGCCAATGGTCTGTGCAATCTTCACAACGCACGCCGGGCCTCCAGTCCGGTTGTCAACATCGTGGGCGATCACGCGTCGTCGCATTCGCTTTACGATGCGCCGCTTGCCTCTGATATTCAGGGCTTTGCACGACCGGTTTCGAACTGGGTCTATGCGTCGAAAAGCGCCCGGACAGTCGGCGCGGACGTCGCGCGCGCCGTGCACGCGGCGAAACAGAAACCGGGCTATGTCGCCACCCTCATCCTGCCCGCCGACGCAGCCTGGGACAGCGCCGACGAGGTCGCGCCGCCGCTGCCCGACACGCCCTGCGCCCACGCCGGCGAGGCAAACATCGGCCGGATCGCCGACCTGATCCGCGCGGGCGCAAAAACCACGTTCCTCTTGCGTGGCGATGTGCTGCGAGGCCGCGGCTTGAGGGTGGCAGGGAAAATCGCGGCGAAGACCGGAGCACGCCTTGTCTGCGATACCTTCGCGCCGCGCGTCGAACGCGGTGTAGGACGTGTCAGCATCGAACGCTTGCCGTACTTTGGCGAGATGGCCGTCGCTTTTCTGGAAGGCACGGAATTGCTCGTTCTGGTGGGCACACAACCGCCCGTCAGCTTCTTTGCGTATCCCGACAAGCCGAGTTGGCTGACGCCAGCCGGATGCCGGGTCGTGACGCTGGCTCATCCGCACGAGGACGGCATCGCGGCGCTCGACACGCTCGCGTCGGCATTGAACGCGCAAGGTAGCGAGGAGCGTCTGTACGAACGCAAAGAATCGACACTCTCGCTAGATGGCGATCTGGACGGGCGAAGCATCGTGCAGATGGTTGCCCGCCATTTGCCGGAGAACGCCATTCTGGCCGACGAAGGCGTGAGCGGAACACTACTGTTCTACGACCTGCTCGAAGACGCAGCCCAGCACGATCACCTGAATCTCACGGGCGGCGCCATCGGCAGCATGATGGCGGTCTCGACCGGCACCGCAGTGGCGTGCCCGAACCGGAAGGTAGTGACACTGGTCGGTGACGGCAGCGCCATGTACACAGTCCAGTCGCTGTGGACTCAGGCCCATGAAAACCTCGATGTCGTTACCGTCGTCTTTGCCAACCGGGGCTACAAGGTCCTGAACAACGAACTAAAACGCGTCGGCGCCGCGACGGACGGCCCGCGCGCATCGCGCATGCTCGACATTGCCGCCCCCGCGCTGAGCTGGACGGATCTTGCGCACGGCATGGGCGTGAGCGCCACGCGGGTCGAGACGCGCCGAGCTTTCGATCAGGCGTTCGCGGCTGCGATGAGCGTGCCGGGCCCGCATGTGATCGAAGCCATCGTGAACTAACGTCAATCCGCCGCCAACCCATACCGGTTAGTGATATGAACCTTGGCATCGAAGGTTGAAGGGCACTCGTGAGCGGCGCAAGCAGCGGCCTGGGCCGGGTCTGCGCGCTCGCGCTGGCGCTGGAATCGGTCAGCGTCGTGATGTGCGCGGTGTATTGATAACCGGCGTGGTGACCGCATCGGCTGTCTATCCGGTCCAACCGGCCTCGCATCGCCCCGTCCCTCGAAAGGTTAGCTCGCGGACGACAGCGTGGCCTTTCGACGCTCGCTAGCGTTCGCGCAGACGCAGACCGGCACCCGGGTTCGCAGCAAGCGAGCGATACAGGCGCAGCCGACAGTCGCTGGACAGCCGCGCTTCGCGTGCACTTGCAGCTTCGTCGCCACACGCCCGATGAACGGCCGCCGCTGTGCGATGCAGCCGCCAGTCCACCAGCGGCGTGTCGAATCCGTCGGTTGCCGCAAACGCCGCCCTTGAATGCGTCATGGCAGCACCCAGACGGCCGGCTTCGAGCGCGGCCTGAGCCATGCGCTCCCAGGCCAGCCCATGCCAGACCCGCTCGTCGGTCGCCAGCGCCAGATCGAGAAACTGTCGAGCATGCCGCGCGCTGTCGTCATGCGCGCCTTTGCCGAGCGCCGCGCCCGAGATTCCCCATGCGAGTGCCAGGCGCCAGTGCCAGTCGAACATCACCGGCTCACGTTCCATGTCGCGCTCGACTTCGGCAAAGCGCGCCGCGGCGGCGGCGGCGTTGCCGATCCCCGCCTGCGCAAGCCCGACGACCACGTTCCAGGCCCGCCGTTGCGGCGCGAGCAACGCATCGCGATTGCCGAGGTGCCGGCACTCATCCGCGAGGATCGCCTCTGTCGCGCTGCGGAACTGCTTATCGGCGGCCAGGATGGTTTCGTAGTCCATCGTGTGGACGAGCAACCAGCCCCGATACACCTCGAGCGTGCGAGCGGCCAGATAGTTGCCATTGTTCTGATAGAAACGAATGCCCGCTTCGAACTGACGAAATGAGCGGCTGAACTCGCCGAGCATCAGAGACGCCCACGCCGAGCCAAGCTGCATCATCCACATACCGCGCGCAAGGTCGACCTGCGGATACTCATGAGCATGCGCGAGCAGGATGCCAAAACCAGCCTCTACGTGCGCAAGCGCGGCAGCATAGCGCGTCGACACGATTTCGGGCATCGCATACTCGAGTTCTCCCCGCGCTAGCGCCAGCGTGTCGCCGCTTTCGCGCAACGTCTCGAGCGCCGCATGGCAAGCTTCGTCGTCCCCCTTACTCCAGCCGAGTATCCAGATACGCCTGACGTGGCAGTTGATCCGCGTCAAGGCCCTCACCTTGAGGTTCGGGTGCGATGCGCTCAGACGCAGGGCATCGTCGAGGCTCGCTACGGCCTGGCTCTGACTGGTCCAACTGAATACATGTGAGAGCCCGAGGAGGGCCCGCAACTGCACGTCGAGATCGCCATGGCGGCTTGCATCGTCGAACAGGCGCACGTATGCGTGAACGGCAAATGGATCGTGCGCAACGGTGAGCAGCGCGGCGCGCACTTCTCCGAACTCGATGCGCCAAGGTCGTTGTGCATCGGGATTGAGTTGACCAACGAGTTTGTCGCTCTGATCGAGCAACGCCAACGCGTCGCGGTGCGAATAGCGTGCTCTCGCGAGTTTCAGCGCAATACGCAGGTAGTCGAGCGCTTTTTCCCAGAGCCTCGCGTCGCTGAAATGAAGACAAAGCTCAGCGGCAATATCGCTGCGTTGATCCTGTGGAAATCGCTGTTCCAGTTGCGATGCAATGCTGCGATGAGAGGCCGAGCGACGTCCGATACCTTGACGCACATAGAACGCCTGCCTGATCAATGCATGCTGAAAAGCAAACCGCCGCGCGGTTGAACCGTCCGGAAACTGTTCGACGTCGAGATCGCGGATGAACTGCCCGCTGCGCAGCAGCACGTCACACGCTTCGTCGAACGCCGATGGCGACATGGACACCACGCTTGCCACCGTGGCCGAGGAAAACACCTGTCCCGCAACGCTCGCTGCCTCAAGCAGACGCCGCATGTCTGTGTCCAGTCGCTGGATCCGTGCTTCCAATGCCCGCATGACGGTCGGCGGCAGCGCCGAGCGAATCGTAGCGGCGCTCGCAAGCGGGCGCCAACCATCGCCATGCCGGCATACGAGCGAAAGTTCGAGCAGATGGTCGAGCAGCGCGCGCACGAACAAAGGATTGCCATCAGTGCACTCGGCCAGCAGATGCGCGAACTCCTGATCGACGGGCGACGCCGAAGCGCCTGCCGTCAGCCATAGACCGATCGCTTCATGTGAAAGCGATGGGAGGCGCAGTACGGTGCAGCCCCGATGCGTTGCAAGCGCGGACACCAGTTGCTGGATTTTGAACGGTGCGGCTTCCACGTCTTCGACGCGGAAACTGCAAATGACCATCAGGCGTGCTCTCGCGTGGCGTTGGACCAGCATCGAGAGTAGATCGATGCTGGCGAAATCGGACCATTGCAGATCGTCGAAAGTGAGCAGGAGCGTTCGTTCGGCCGCCAACGTTTCGAACAGCATGCAGCCCTCGCGCATCATGCGTTCGGGACCGGCGCCGATCAGATCGGCCCGCAGGGCACGGCGCCGTTGCGCGGGAACATGAGCCGGCATCACTACGGCCCAGGTCGGCGCGATCGTGATGATCGCTTCCAGCACGTCATCGCCCCCGGCAACGCGGCAAAGTCGGCCCAGCGCCTCGAAAAACGGATAGAACGGTTCCGCGCCACCATAGCCCTCGACGCAACCGCCTCCTGCACTGCGCAGGTCCTCCCGCGCAGAGGAATCGCGCCAACGCCCTATGAGCGCGGTCTTGCCAATGCCTGCCTCGCCCGCCACGAACACGATCTGACGCTCGCCCGTCTGCGCGCGGCGCAGCGCGTCAAGCAGCAGATCCTGCTCCTGCGTGCGGCCGACGAAAGGGTCCGTCTTGTCTTCGGAGGCGCGTGAACCCCCAACTGCCTGCGTGGCGTGGTCGTCGAGGATGAGACGATAGCCGCGTCCGCGAACGGTCTCGACGATACGCGGATGCGTCGCGCTATCGCCCAGCGCTCGACGGATCGCCGCGATATGCGATTTGATGATTTCAGGTTGCACATAGGCGTCGGGCCAGACGGCGTCGAGCACTTGAGCGGGACGAACCAGTTCGTTGGCGTGTTCCGCGAGGTAGCGCAGCACGTCGAAGGTTTTCGGCGGCAAGTCGACGCGCGAACGCGCACCTGCCGCGGCGGGCGCGCCATCCAGAGACCAAAGGCACTGGTTGACGGCATCGAGCAGGAAGCCTGAGAAACGGATGCCCGCCTGGGCCCGGAATGCGTGACTCAATCGAGAAACTCCAGGGTGGCTGACCGGGTTTCCGGCAGGCCGCGATGATCAGCGCCCCGGTTCCGCGCCGAAGGTTCCGATCATTCGAATTAGCGTAGTCCGGATGATGACCCGGCTACGCTCATTCGTCAAAAGACCGCAACGGCGATCAGGCCGCGTAGTTCTTCAGAATGCGCAGATCCGTCACGGTATACGACATGCCCAGCCGATACCCCTTGCCGACGCGCAGCGGGGCAATCAGGTGCATCTCTTCACCGTCCACCTCGGGAATCTTCAATTCGGCTGACCCGGACCAGACATCCACGATCGCGAGATCGTCGGTTAGCGACATCGTGAGTTCATCCACGGGCGGCTTGTTTTGACCGGCGGCAGCGAGCTGCGGAAAGTAACGGCGCATTGTCGTTGGCCGATTGAAAACGGCCGCCGGATCGGCAACGGGCTCCTCCAGTTGGACGCGAGCGGTCACCAGACGTTCTCCGTGTGCGGTGCAACTCGCGCCGAAGCGACTGCCTGCGGCCAGCGGAGCCGCTGCCGCGCTGGGTGCCGAAAAACTGCGCGTCTGAAAGACACTTGCCAGTTTCTTCGGAAACCCCTGCGCCCAACCGCGGGCAATCGCCGCATCGTTATCGACGAAGATGTACGGGCAGTAGTTGATCGGTGTGCCCTCGAAGAGCGCTTCGACCATGACGAAGGCTTCGCGATACTGGTAGCGCGCGGGGTCCGTCAACTCGTCGTTCGAGCCCGTGAACTGCCAGTCCAGAAACCACAGGAAACAGCGCCCATCCGACTTCTCATCGAGCGTGACGCCCGGCGGCAGGAGCGCGGCGAGCGCCTGTTTGTCGGCCCAATATTCGATGACGAGGCAGTCGCTGGAGTAGTGCCACGGCGGCATCGTCGCCAATGCGGACTTGCCCTGCGGAGTGATAGGAACTGAGAAAGCCTTAGCCATTGTCGTTCATCCTTGATCGAGGCGGCCGGAAGTCGCCGTTCATCGGGGCCGGCCTTTGGAAAACGGCAGCGAGTCACCTCAGGGCGACCATTCGAACGTGCACGTTGGCGGGACGCGTTGCCCCTTCTGTCCGTCGCCATGAATCATTATTGGCGAACGCCCTGATACATCCTATCCCCCGATCAGGGGGCCAATAGCGGCTTCGAACGCCACCTTGCGTGTCGCGTCTCTGCAAGATTCGACTCTGGCGCACTCCCCCGTTCGGGTGAGCCCCGAACGAGGGATTGAGCTGCCTGTTTCGAAACTCCACACTGCAACCCTCGGTGAGTGGCGCGAGATGGCCGGCGCCCGCTCGCCACCAACAAGCGCCATGTCTCCACCGACAGCGGCGCATTCGCCAAACCCTCCCCCGGATAGAGTCACCATGAGCAAGAAAGTCGCGGAAGTCATCGTCGAGGTTCTCGAGCAGGCCGGTGTTAGCCGCTGCTATGGAATCGTCGGCGATACCCTGAATCTCATTGCTGAACACCTCGATAAAAGCACGATCGACTGGGTTCACGTTCGCCATGAGGAGGCCGCCGCATTTGCAGCCGGTGCGGAGTCCCTTCTGACCGGTCAACTGACCGCTTGCGCCGGCAGTTGCGGACCGGGCAGTCTGCACTTTATCAACGGACTCTACGAAGCAAACCGTAATCGCTCTCCCGTGGTTGTGATTGCAAGCCAGGTGGCCATGACCGAAATTGGCTTCGAGTTCATTCAGGAAGTCGATTTCCAGAATGTATTCAAAGAATGCTCCGTGTTCTGCGAAATGATCCTCACGCCGGATCAGGCCCGCCGCAAAGCCGTCATGGCATGCCAGGCCGCACTGGCCAAACGCGGTGTCGCTGTACTGATCGTGCCCGTCGATATCTCGCATGGCGAGTTGCAGGACGACCCGCCGTATCGGGTCCATCACAGTCGACCGACGATTCGCCCGAACGATCACGAGATCGCGGAAATCGCCCGTCTGCTCAATAGCGGCGAGAAGGTGTCGATCTACGCGGGCGCGGGCAGCCAGGACGCACTCGAAGAAATCAAGGCCGTCGCCGGGAAACTTTGCGCGCCGATGGCGCATACGTCGCGTGCAAAGAGCTTTCTCGAATACGACAATCCCTTCAATGTCGGCATGACTGGGATTCTCGGCAGCGAGGCCGGTTATCGCGCAGTGCTGGACTGCGATACGCTGCTTCTGCTCGGTGCCGACTTCGCGTGGAAACAGTTCTATCCTGACCACGCACGGATCATCCAGATCGACGTCGACCCGACCCATCTCGGTAGACGCCACCCGGTCACGCTCGGCGCGGTCGGTGATATCCGGCCCACGCTGCAGGCGTTACTCCCGCACCTCGAACAGAAATCCGACGCGTCGTTCCTCAACTCGTCGCTCGCGCTCTATAGAGAGTCGATGGACAAATGGGCCAGGCAGCTTCATCCGGGTCACGGCGACAGCATCCCGGCCTCGTGGCTGACCTCCGTGATCGACACTCACGCGGACAACGACGCGCTGATCGCCGCCGACGACGGCTCACCCATCGTCTGGGCGTTGCGATTCTCCCATTCGAATGGCAAGCGGCGTCTGTTCGGCAGTCTGCTGCACGGCACGATGGCGAGTGCCCTGCCCAGTGCATTAGGGCTCGCGAAGGCCGCACCGGACCGTCAGGTGATTGCCTTGTGCGGAGACGGTGGCCTGTCCATGCTGTTCGGCGAACTGATGACGACGATTCAGGAGAAGGTGCCGGTCAAGATCTGCGTGTACGACAACAGCAAACTCGGTTTCGTCGAGATCGAACAGAAGTCGGAGGGCATGCTCGATACGTTCACCAAGCTGACGAATCCCGACTTTGGCAAGGTGGCCGAGGCGATGGGTCTGTGGGGCCGGACAGTACGCAACGCCTCGGAACTTGAAGGCGCCGTCGAAGACTGGCTGGCACAGCCGGGGCCGGCGCTTCTCAACGTGCTGGTCAATCCGCTGGAACTGGTCACGCCGCCGAAAATCGAATTCAAGCCGGCGCTCGGCATGGCTTTGTATTCCGCGCGTGCCTTTCTTAACGGCCGGGGCGCCGACGTACTCGAAATGATCCGCGAAAATATCTAGCGTTAAAGCGAGATAAAACCCTCGTGTCCACGGGCTTTTTTGCGCGCGTGGACCCGCCGGGTCGGTCTCGAGAAATGCCCTTTGAAATCGTGGGGCGCGGCTCCACATGACTGGATCGATCGAATCAGGCGCCGGTCCTGAGTTTAGGCGACCGGCTATGATCGAGTGCGAGAAAGTACTCGCGCAGATATGCGCAGAGCTTCTGCACCGAGGGCGTCAATTGCCGCCAATGCGGACAGATGAGACTCAGCGGCGACAACTTCCCCTCTATTTCGGGGAGAACAACTTCGAGTCGCCCGGCAAAGACGTCGTCTGCGACGTCCAATTCCGATTTGTATCCTATCCCCTGCCCTGCAACGGCCCAACGCCGCACGACGTCCGCGTCGTTCGCCACCAGCGGGCCCGATACATCGATCCATTTGCGTCCCTCGCCGTCGGGGAATTCCCAGCGATCGTAGGGGCGGCCGCTCAGCATATAGATCAGGCAGTCATGCTCGCAGAGTTCTTTAAGCGAGCCTGGCCTGCCGTGTGCGTCGAGATACGCCGGCGATGCGAACAGTACGCGCCGGTTTCGAGGCACAATGGGTAGCGAAACGAAACTGGCGTCTTCGAGAATTCCGTAACGTAAGGCGATATCGGCGGGCTCCCGAAAAACATCCGTGAGCTGATCCGATAGAAAGAGTCGCAGCTCAAGCCCTGGGTGTTCGAGCCGAAAGTCGGTGAACGGCTTGAGAAGAACGTTTCTTCCTAGATCGGACGGCGCCGTGATCTGAAGCACGCCGCTGAGGTCAACGTCCTGTAGACGAAGATTCTCCTGACCTTCGCGCAATGCCGATAGCGCGCGCTCTGCAAAAGGCAGATATCGTTCGCCATCCGCTGTTAGCCGCAGGCTGCGTGTCGATCGAGCAAACAGCCGAATGCCTAGCTCCATCTCCAGCCGCTTGATACTCGCGCTGATTTGCGCCGGAAGGACATCTATCTCGCGGGCCGCATTCGAAAAGCTTCCGGTCGTCGCCGAGCGGACAAAAGCAGTGAGATCGTCAAAGCGCATTATTGCGGTCCCGCCTCGGTTGCGTGTCAATTACAGAAACCTTTCGCGAAGGCTGATCTTCGTTGATCCAATGAAACTGCTGCACGATTGCGCTACTTAAAAAACAGCAAAGCACTCTGTAGCATCGAGGGCAATTAGCACGATTACAATGGAGATACAACGCTCGATCGGGCACTCCGCAACCGGCATTCTATCGCCGTTTTTCGCCGGCCTTTGCACTCGAAAACCCGGCCTGGCGTTGTCTCGTCCCGACGAAACATACGACGCCAATCAGTCCGCCCGTCAATTCAAAATGTCCTGGATCGGAGAACCTGAGTGATAGCCTTCGCCACCTTCCGTCTGGATAGCGAAAACCGATGCGTCTGGCGTTTCTCCGATGACGGCCCCGATTGCCGGTTGCCGCTCACCCCGCGTGCATTCGATATGCTGCAATATCTGGCGGATCGGCCCGGACGGCTCGTCACGCACGATGAACTGCTGGATGCCTTGTGGCAGGGCCGGGCTGTACAACCGGAAGTGCTGAAGACCCATGTCCTGTCCATCCGCACAACGTTAGGCGACGATCCCCGTTCGCCCCGTTTCATCGAAACCCATCGCGGGCGTGGCTACCGTTTCATTGCCCCCCTTCGAGCCACGCCGGCGCGCGGCGCTCTGCCTGCTACGCCAGGCGCGCAGAACACGTTCGTTGGCAGGACCTCGCAATTAGAACGCCTGACCGGCGTGCTCGACGAAGTTCGTCAAGGTGCAACCCGCATCGTGTTTGTTTCCGGTGAACAGGGAATCGGCAAGACAGAACTGGTCACACGCTTCCTGAATACGCTGGCCGACGACACAACGGTTCTGACGTCGATCGGTCGTTGCATCGAGGGCTACGGCGGAATGGAGAACTACTACCCCGTGCTCGGCGCGCTGACGAAACTCGTCCGTGGGCCAGCCGGGCCGCTCGTCGCACAAACCCTTGCCGCGGTTGCGCCGACCTGGGCTTTCCACATGGCCGGCGCGCTGCCGCGAGAATACCAGCGGGACCCCACTTATCAAACCGGGGCCGGTGCGAGCGCGCGCATGCTGCGCGAAATCTGCGGGTTTCTCGACGAGTTGACCCGGCAGCGTCCACTGGTGTTGGTACTCGAGGACCTGCATCAGTCCGATTACCTGAGTGTCGACATGCTCTCTGCGCTGGCGCGTCAGCGTGGCGAGTCGCCTCTAATGGTCGTCGCGACGTACTGCGCCGAAGAGGCGGCCATGCTCAGGCATCCGTTGCCCGTCCTCAACATGGAATTGCGACTGAAAGGTCTGTGTCACGACATCGTACTGGAGCCGTTGAGCGAAACCGCCGTCGCCGACTATCTGAGCGTTGGTGGGCAAGCGCCTGACGGCGCTACGGCGCAAGACGTTGCCACACTCCTACGCGATAGAACCGGTGGCAATCCGCTTTTCCTGGCCGCTACATTGGATCAGCTTGCCGCGCTAGGGATGGCGCGGCTCGCACCCGATGGCTGGCGCTTCGATTCCCTGCCGCACAACGCGCTGCTTGCGGTCCCGACCGCGTTGGGCCAGGTCATCGAGCATCGCATCCGACGCCTGAGCGCCGTACAGCAACATATTCTCGAGATCGCCAGCGTCGCAGGACAGACCTTCAGCGCGGCGAGTGTCGCAGCTGCCGCCGATATGTCGCACACGGAGGTCGAGCATGTCTGCGAGGTTCTGTGTGCACAGGAAAGCTTTATCCGACGTGACGCCCATTCGTCGTCGGCACATCACCTCGATTCCGGCAGCTACCGGTTTCGCCATGTGATGTACCGGCAAGCGTTGTACGAAAGGCTCGGACTGCTCCGCGTAGCGAGCCTGCAAACCCGCATGACCGAAACACCCGAAGCGCCCATACCGATCGATGAGTTCAGTGAGATCGACCCAAAGCCCGGCTTGCGCATCGAAGCGGCGCATTGGCTCAACCGGGACCTTCACTAACGACGCGGTCTCGCGCCTTGCATCCAGCGCATATAGACAGCCAGACGCCCTTCACGACTGATGCTGCCAGCGCTGCGCACTCATGCCATAGACGACGCCGCGCACCCGATTCAGGTTACCAAGCGGACGGAACAGCGGCGGTGCATTCCATGGATTGAACGCCATTGCGTCGACTTCTTGCGCGGCCCTTACGCCTTCTTCGTCATAGATGTTCTGGCAAGGAATATGCAATGTTGCGATCTCAATCGGCGCAGATATCTCTTCTCGCCATTGCACGCCGGCATCCTCGATCGGTGTCTTCTCTTCATCGACGAAACGCTGAACCGCGAGGCGAAAACTAACCGGAGCGACAACAAGGCGATTCGACAACTCTTTACGCAGATCATCCGACACCTCGTCTGCGGCAGCGACGGCGCTGTGGGACCACGCCGGCCGAAGATCGAACCGGACCGCCTCTTCGCCCCACAGAATCGCTCCCCGGCTCCAGAAACGTTGCATCGCCAGGCTCGTGCAGGGACGCGCCCCTTGCTGAATGTTGTCGAGCATGCGTTTTGTCTCGGCTTCTCCGAAACTCGATAACAGACGCTCCTTGAACGTCTCCCGCGGACCTTGCGCGAGCGAAGCGAAATCGACGAATTGCCGCGCATTGCGTGCGTGCGAGACTGGAAAGCTTGTCAGAAGGAAATCATGGATCGCGGTTTCATTGAGCGTCATCTTCAAGGCGATCCCGCGCATATCGGGAGCCGAGTCCGGTTGTGGAATCGCACTGGCGTTGGAGAAGCGCACCGCCACCGGAATCGTCGCACCCGGCTGAAAATGCAACACACGGAACGCTTCGGGAATGATGTCGTCTACGATCAACGAGGCATTGGTGACGCCGACCACCATCTTCGAATGAAGCGTGCGGTCGTACCGAGTCTTTCCAGACCTGACCATGTTGTTCTGTTGAATCTCGAGCATCTTCGCCGCCAGATCGAGAAAGATCTGTTTTTCCGCTTCCGGGGATCCACCGTCGTACACCTCTCTCCACGCTTGCATGAGAACCTCCATTTTCCAGAACTCCGATCAGTGACGCATCGCCAAGGCAATCAGAACGTGAAAGGGAAGCACCAGCAGCGCCGTGCCCACAACCCCAGCCAACCATAAGAGCACAAACCATCCAGCACCTTTGCCGGACGAGACAAGCCTTCGGATTGCAGTTTTCTGCATGGTTGTGTCGATGTCGAAGAATCGATCGGCGCTTTAGTGATAGCCCGACTCACCGCCCCTCAGCTTGCCTTTGAACACCCGGTACTGCATCGCGTTGTACACCAGGATGATTGGCAGCACGATCGCAGTGCCCACCAGCGCGAACAGCTGGCTCGCGTGACTCGACGATGCTTCCCAGATCGTCAGCGAGGGCGGCACGATATTCGGCCAGATGCTGATCAGCAAACCGCTATAGCCGAGAAAGCACACGACCAGCGCCAACACGAAAGGCGTCGCTTCGTGGCGCAGCTTGATGGAGCGCAGAATGCCCCATGCACACGCCAGTACCAGAACGGGCACCGGCAGAAACCAACGAAGATCTCCAGCGCCGAACCAGCGATGTGCAACGGCAGGCAGACCCATCGTCGTCCACAGACTGATCGCGCCGATCATGCCGAGCAGCAGCCACACGAGTACGCGCATCACTGAGCGCATGCTCCGTTGCAGATCACCCTCGGTCTTGAGGATGAGCCAGCCACAACCGAGTGTCGCATAGGTGACGAGCACACCGATACCGCAAAAGAGGCTGAACGGCGAAAGCCAGTCGAACGGACCGCCGGCAAACCGATGGTCGACGATCCGGATACCTTGCAGCAGTGAACCCAGCACGATTCCCTGGCACAGCGCCGCCAGTGCCGATCCACAGGTAAAAGCCAGATCCCACGCATGCCGCGTACGCGTTGCCTTCGCACGCAACTCGAACGCCGCGCCGCGGAATATCAGGCCGACCAGCATCAGGATGAGAGGCAGATAGTTGGCAGGCAGCAACGTCGAATAAACCACGGGAAATGCGCCGTAGAGCCCCGCGCCGCCGAGCACGAGAAAAGTTTCGTTGCCGTCCCACACGGGCGCAATCGTCTCGATCATGACATCGCGGTCACGTTTCGCCTCGAAGAAAGGAAACAGCAGTCCGATACCCAGATCGAAACCGTCCAGCATGACATAGATGAACACGCCGAGTCCGATGATGGCCGCCCAAATCACGGGAAGATCAATCTGCATGACGTTACTCCGTTTCCAGCGCGTCGAGCGCGCGATTGTGCAGCACCGGATGTTTGCGCTGCCCTTCTCCCTCGAGATATTCTTCCGGCCCGCGTTTCATCATCCGCAGCATGTAATAGATGCCGGTGCCGAACACCGTGAAATAGACGATCACCAAAATCAGCAGCGAGACGCCTGCCTGCTGCGCGTCGATCGGAGCGAGCGAGTCGACGGTTCGCAACACGCCATAGACGGTCCAGGGCTGCCGGCCGACTTCGGTCGTCACCCAGCCGGCCAGCAACGCAACGAGTCCAGACGGTCCCATGCACAGCACGAGCCACTGATACCAGCGGGTTTCGTAAAGTCGGCCGCGTATTCGGAGCATTAGTCCAAGCAGCACGGTCAGAAGCATCAACATACCGAGCCCGGCCATGATGCGGAAGGTCCAGAAGATGATTGGAGAAAATGGCCTGTTTTCCGGTGCAAATTCTTTCAGGCCGCGAATCTCGCCCGTCCAGCTATGGGTCAGAATCAGACTGCCCAGATGCGGTATCTGGAGGGTGTAACGCGTTACTTCCGCGTTCATGTCCGGCAGGCCGACCAGGTTCAGCGCGGTTCCGCCCTTTTCCGTCTCCCAGAGCCCTTCTATCGCCGCGATCTTTGCCGGTTGATACTTGCGTGTGTTGAGACCGTGCGCATCGCCGACAAAAATCTGAATCGGCGTGAGCAGTAGCAGAATCCAGAGCGCCATCGAGAAGCTGCGGGCCACGGGGGTGTCGCGTCTGCCGTGGAGCAGATGCCACGCGCCACACGCGGCGACGATGAAGCCCGCAACGATGAACGCCGCGATGGTCATATGCGCGAGCCGGTAAGGAAAGGACGGATTGAAAATGATCTTGAGCCAGTCGACTGGCACGATCCGGCCATTTTCGATGGCGTATCCCTGCGGCGTCTGCATGAAGCTGTTCGATGCCAGAATCCAGAACGTCGAGATCAATGTGCCGAGCGCGACCATGAGGGTCGCAAAGAAATGCGCTCGCGGACTCACACGCTGCCAACCGAACAGCATCACACCGAGAAAGCCGGCTTCCAGAAAGAACGCGGTGAGCACCTCATAAGTCAGCAATGGCCCAGTGACATTACCCGCCACGTTCGAAAATCCGCTCCAGTTGGTGCCGAACTCGTAAGCCATCACCACGCCTGACACGACGCCCATGCCGAAACCCACGGCGAATATCCGCGACCAGAAGGCAAACATTTCACGGTAGGCGCGGTCGCCTGTGAACAGCCAGAGCGCTTCGAGCACGGCGAGAAAGCTGGCCATGCCGATACTGATCGCCGGAAACACGATATGGAACGACACCGTGAAGGCGAACTGCAGCCTTGCGAGGTGGAAAGCATCGAACATGTCCATAAGCGTCACTCCCTCTCCGGCTGATTGCGGACGAATCCGGCACACGGCATCCAGACGGCCGGGTGGAACTTCGGACCTCGGCACTAGCTACAGTGTGCTGCGGCCGCAAACGTGTTCCTATCCCCCTGGTGGGGGCTCACCTGACAGAGGGATGTGCTGCGAGCGAACGTGGGTGTGCTTTGGGTGGGCGTATGCTTACGCTAGATTGGCCAGCGGGCCGATCACCTCCAATGACCGGCGCCCCATACCGCTAAACAAGACCGTAGCGGCTTGCCAGTGTGACTGCTTCGGTTCTATTTTTGACCGACAGCTTTTCATAGAGATGCTTTGCGTGTGACTTGACGGTTTCCGGTGCGATGCGCAAATGCGCGGCGATCTGCTTATTCGTGAGGCCCGAGCCCATCAGCCGGACGATCGTGTGTTCGCGCTCGCTCAGACCCATCGGCGGCGTCAGTTTGCCGAGCCTGACGGACGCCGCGCGCACCGTTCGCGATTGGATCTCGACGCGGCGGCGCATCATCAACGCGCCCAGATAGGGCAGCAATTCGCGTTGATCTTCAACGAGCTCACTCTCCCCGCGAACGATGACTTCGATGAGTCCGCAGACCGGTTCGCTGCAATCCACTAGCGTCTGATGCAGGCCGGACTGCGCAGCCGATTCGATCAGTGTCACGAGCAACAGCATCGCTTCGTCACGCCGGTTGGTAGCGAGTATTGCTTCCACCAGCAATAGCCCGATCATCGCGGCGCCGTAACGATCCCGTCGTACGCGGCTCACCTCGTAGAGCCGATGCAGCGCATCCGTGTCGACCGTGTCCGGCGCACGAACCAGCGCAAGGCGCGCCTCGCCGAGTACACGATAACGCAGGATCTCGAAGTTGACGCTACTGTCAGATACCTCTTGTTGCTCGTCCAAACGCGCCAGCCGCCTAACGCGAATTTCAGCCTCGTCGGCGCAATGTCGTATCAGGTGCGCTTCGATCTGCCCTGCAAGACTTGCGGCCTGGAGCCGCGGCCAGCCACGCCGGATCGCGAGCGTTTCGGCTTCCTCGAGGAGCGTGATCGCGCGGCCCACCTGCCCCCGTTGCAAGGCGATGCGGGCGAGCAGGCCATAACTGCGCACGGCGATTTCAGGCGCTGCGCCCTGTGAGATATGCCGCAGGCGTGGCGCGAGCAGCGCCTCTGCGTCGTCGATGCGACCGGCTTCGTAAAGCACTTGTGCGGCGACACAGGCAGGAAACGCGTCGATCAACGTATGACCCATATGACGGCGTGCGAAATCGAGTGCATCCTGCGCAAGAACGCGTGCGGCCCGGAAATGCATTTGACTGAGCGCAATCGCCGCGTCGATCGCCAGGTCGAATATCCCGGTTATCGCGTGCAACGCGCTGGGCTGGGAACCGGGCTGCCGGCGCTTCACGGCATAGAGCTTCTCGATATCGCCGAGCCGCCAGTAGACCCAACGACACGCCGTCAACGCGACCGGCGATGTGACGCCCGAACGCAAGGCAAATTCCACGGCGGACAATGCGTGCGCAACGTCGTCCTGAAGGACGAAAGCCGCCGCGCACAACGCGGCCGTTTCGCCTCGGACTGCGGCGGCGGCCGATCCTGGCAAGGTCGCAGCTTGCAGGTCGACGCGTTGCGCCGAACGAAGCGCGGCGTCGATATCGAATTTGGCGAGGTGGTGCCAGCCGCGGGCAAGGCCGCGCTGCAAATGACCGGGTCTGCCACCCGGCACTTCATTGAAAGGCAGCGTCAAGGCATGTTCGCTGGCAAAAATGCTCGGGCGTGGCCGAACGACACGTCGCTCACGTTGGGTCCTGTCTGGAGTGAATTTGCAGATCAGCGCTTCATTCATGTCACGCTCCGTCGGTAACCGGATGGCCTACACCAGTCGGCGAATATCTGAGTCAAGACTAAACTCAGATCCGCTAAAGAGCGTGAAGATGAGGTTTTATTTTGGTAAAGGTCGCGTCATTAACCGTCTAACTTATGACTAAACGGAAATGAAAGATTTATTCGAGGGAATGTAAGGCGGCGCGCTCACTCGCGCGGTTTGTCCGGCCTGACCGGATTGCGCCTGGCAATCGAAGAGCGCAATGCGGAGTAGGCAGGGGCCACCATCGGGTAATCTGCGGGAAGCGACCACTTCGCACGATATTCGTCCGGGGTCATGCCAAACTGGCGTTGCAGGTAACGCTTGAGCGATTTCAGCTTTCGTCCGTCTTCCAGACAGACCAGATAATCATTGTGTACCGATTCTTCGATCGGCACAGCGGCGCGTTGCCTGATGCGTTCGGTTGCGGACTCGTAGAGCGCCACGAGTGCGGCGTGTGTGCTGGAGATGAGCGCCGGCAGTTCGCCCGTTGGCAGCGGATTGCTGGCAACGTAACTCGCCACAATCTCTACTGTGAGCTCGATAAGGTTGGCTTCGCGGGGCACAGGTGATTGGAATCAGTCAAACGATGAATGCGTGACCGCCGGACCAACGACGAATAACCCACACACGGCAAGACACGTTTCTTCGCGACATCGTGACGTCTCCTCAGGCAGGCCGAAGTTCACTATGAATACGGATCGCGACGCACACAATCCCCCACATGGGGGCTGCGTTATACCCGCAAGCCGTGCAGCGTTTGCATGGTGCGCTCAAGCCACGCCAGCAGACCGTGATGTGTCGTGGGCTGGTCGTGGCTGACCTGCATCAACGCCTGCCCTCGCCGTTCACGCTCGGCGAGTTTCGCGGCCAGCGCCTGCGACATCCCCGGGTGCACGCGCAACAGGCCCGCGACGGCACTGGCGGGCAGATCGAACACGATGACGTGTGTTCTCGCGAAAAGATCGGCGTCGACCGCGACCCCCGCGACCGGCCCGCTCTCGCCGAAGTACTCGCTCGGCGAGAAGCGCATCACTTCGACGATCTTGCCATCGCGTTGCGTCGACGCGCTGACCACGCCGTAACCCACGATGCTAATTGCCGCAGGCACCTCGCCGGTGTGCAGCAGAACATCGCCCGGGGCGAGTTCACGCACCGTCATGGCCCCGGCAAGCTGGGTTTTCTCGAGCGTCGACAGCAAACCGAACACGTCGATACCGTCGATCAGTTTCCGCGCGAGTGGATGGTCTCCGGTCTCCTTGAGAGCGTCACGCGCGTCGGTGAGCGTTGCAAGCGCCTCGAGATGGCGGTGCGCCGCGTCGAAGAAGACATTCTTCGTTTTGTTGGAATCGCCTTCGCCGGAGACGAAAAAAGTAATCTCGTAGTCCACCGCCTGCCAGCCTACCGACTTCGTCACGATATCCACCGGCTTTGCCTCGTCGATATCGACACACGACTCGACGGCCAACCGCAGCGCGGTAATGACCGTCGACGGCCGCAGAGTCGGCACCGCCTGAAAGTTCACGATGGTCGCGTGCACGCCGCCCGGCACACTCGTATTGGTCACGCGCGTTTTCGCGATCGTCGAATTGGGCACGACGATCAGGTCCTGATTGCGCTTGAGAACATGCGTCGCGCGCCAGGTGATTTCGAGCACCACGCCTTCCGTGTTGTCGTCGAGCGAGATGTGATCGCCCACCCGGTAAGGTGCCGTCGCGTTGATGACGAAGCCCGAAAACAGATCGGCCAGTGTGCTCTGCAGCGCGAGACCGAGCACGATGGCGACGGCACCGGAAGTCGCCAGCACGCCTTTGAGGGGAATGTCGAATACGTCTGCGACTATCGCGACCGCCGCCGTCAGATAGAGCAGCGTCTCGACGACATCTAGCGTAAAGCGTTCCTGGCGGGTCCGGTCGTCGAACGCGAAGTACAGACGCGCCAGCAGGCTCGCAGTCGATGCCGCCAGCAGCCACCAGACGATCTGCACCGCGCCGCGCACGAGCCGGTATTCGGCCGCCGCGCTCAGATCGGGCGTCTGGGTCGGGGTAATGTGCGCGCGGAAGATCGCAACGGTGAGAAGCAGAAACGCGGCACAGCGCAAAGCCGCACGCAGCGCGGTGAGACGGCGCCGCCCGCACCACAGCAGCAGCACGCCGTTGAGCGCGACGGCGCCCAGCGGCATCATCAATTGTTCGAAGCTGCCCGGCATCTAAGGGCTCTCCAGATCGGCAACGCCTACTTTGGTCTCGCGATCCGCAGGAAGATCGCCGCTTCGATAACCGCCTCCCAATGCCATCGTCAACCCGATTGCTGTCTGCAACTCGTCGCCAGAGAGCTTGACGAGAGCGAGGCGCGCTTCGATAACGGGCGCATTCGCGTCCATCGCGCTCACCTGATCCGACAGGCCGGTTTGATAACTCGCCTTGGCGCTGTCACTGGCGAAACTGAGTGCGCCAATTCGCTCACGCTGCAACTGCATGCGATGGTCGATGTCTTCGATCGCGCTCCCGCTTTGTGCGACGTCGCGCACCGCGTTCAGGACCGCCTGGTCGTATTGCTCGATCAGCGTATTACTCACCGTACGCGCACCGTGCAGATTGGCGTTCAGACGGCCACCGTCGAAGATCGGCAATGTGAGCCCAGGAATGATATTGATCTGCTGGGCCGAGTGCGTGAACAGATCGCGCAGGCGTAGCGCGTCCAGACCAAAAAATGCGGCGATGTCGAAGCTGGGATAGAAAGCGGCCTTGGCCGCATCAATCCGGTCAAGCGACGCCTCGATCAACCACCGCATTGCCTGGAGGTCCGGGCGACGTGCCAGCAATTCGTACGAGAGCGAGGCGGGCAACGACACGGACGGCGTCGGTAATGGCACCGGCACGATCGCGGGCAGGTTGTCGGGGCCGGCGCCTGACAGCGCACGCAGCGCCTCTCGTGCATGCACGATCTGCTCTCTGGTCGATTCGATCTGCTGGTCGATCGCAAGCAATTGCGCGTGGGCCTCGTTGGACGGCGTCAGCGCTTCGAGGCCGCGCCCGCTGCGCGCCGCGTGAGCGTCGTAGTCGAACGCGCGGGTCGCGCGAAGCTGCTGCAAAAGATCGAGGCTCGCATAAGCAGTCTGAATCGTGAAGTAGAGCTCGGCGACGCCTGCCGCGACTTCAAGCTCGGCCTGCGCCGCCTCTTCGCGCTGCGCGTTCTGTTCGCCTAGCGCAGCGCGAACCTGATCGCGCTGCTTGCCCCAAATGTCGATATCGTAGTGCCCGTCGAGACCGACTAATCCTGAGGTGTACCACGGGCCGTATGCGCCAATCGGCGGATTGTGATCGGCGTAGGCACTCAGGAAGCCATGATCCGACACGTGCTGCTGATCGATCTCCGCATGTGCGGAGATTTGCAGATCGGTGGCTGCGCGAGTCAGTTCCACCTGCGCCCGCGCCTGGGATACATGCTCCTCGGCAATCACGAGCGTTGGTGCGTGAGCCAGCGAGAGCTCGATCAGCGTGTTGAGTTGAGGATCGCCGTACTGGGTCCACCAATGCGCCGAGGGCCACGCTTCGCTCGGCAGACGAATGCCGTCGTCGATGCGCACCTGCTGCGGCGTGATCATCGCGGCCGGCGGTCGATCGTGGTGGATGATCGCGCACGACGCCAGCAGCGGCACGATCGACGGCACGATCCATCGCGCGAAATAGTGCTTGCCTTTGCCGATGACGGCACTGGAGCGAAAACGCGATTCCCGAATGACGCAGATCATGGCGTCACCCGAGCACCGGTTGTTCCGCAATTTCACGCGGATTGGCCGTCCAGCGCGGTAACCCGGCTAGCGCGCCGTCGATTCTTCGCGTATGCCAGACGAGCGTGCGCGCCTTTGCGTCTAGCGATGGCGCGAACGGACCCAACGCACTGAAGTCGATCGGCAATGGCGGCATCGCGTCGGGAATCTGCATGACCAGACCGTCCGCGTAATGGTCCAATGCGTCGGCGACGTTGGCTTGAAATTGTGCAGCGTGCGGCACGATCGATTCCGTCACCGAGCCGAGTGTCGCCTCGGCATTGAAGGCGTTGATCGCGAGCAGCAATGCGCGGCCTTGTGCGAGCACCGCTTGCGACAGAATGGTCACGTCTGGAATGTCACCTTCGCGCCAGTCGGGTTCGAGCGCGACGCGCGCAAGCATGGCCGAACAGTCCGCGAGTTTGCCCCATAGCGTCGACGGCGCCGGTTCGGCCTGCGCCTGAGAAGCTGCAGCGCCGCGCAGGAGCTTCGTTGCATTCGCCCGTGCTACCGCCGCGATCTCGCGTAGCACCGAGGCAAGTTGTGAGCGCAGCGCGTCACTTTCGCCTTCCGGCCACACCCACGTTTGAATGAAAATCGCCACGCCGACACCCAGCAGAATGCCCACGATCCGGTCGCGAATCTCCGTGAGGTCGGACGGTGGCGAAAACGATACGAGCAAGGCCAGCGAGAAAGTGAACATGATCTGCGTGCCGGCATAGCCAATCCGCTCCGAGCCGGCCGATAGCCACGCGCCAAGCGCAATCACGGGGAGTGCCATCAGCAGGAGCCCGGTAATGCTCTCAAGATGGGGAATCACGAATGCGACCATAAACAGCGCGAGCCCGCTGCCGGTCAGCGCACCACACGCGCGCAAGATGCCTTGACGCGCGGATGCGCCGAGACTCGGCAACGCCACGATGAGGCTTGTCAACATGATCGTGTGAATACCCGGCCATTTCACCGCGTTATAGAACACGTAACAGATCAGCACCGATAGCAACGTGCGCAGCGCGAAGCGTGCATAGCGTGGATTGGTCAGGGCGTCCGGCTGGAAGAACGCGGCACGGGTCGGCGCATTTTGGGCGAGATCGCCGGGCGCGCCCGTTCGGGTCGATCGCGCGTCGCTCGGCTCGCTACGCGCTGCATCCGCCAAAGCGCTGAGGGTACGCTCCATCATGTCGACGCCCGCAATCGAAGTGGGCCGCGGCGCTCGGGCCGGCGCGTTCCAGCGTGGCCACTGTGCATCGTCGCCGATCGCCTGCGACATTGAAGCGAGTTCGCCCTGCACGATGCGCAGGGTTTCGGTCCGGTTCGCCCCGGACACAGGAATGCGCTCCGGCAGATAGGCTGCCGCTTCCACGATGCGCGACACGGCCGCTACGCTCGCCAGCATCGCAGACGCCTCCGCTTCGCTCAAATGGCGGCGCATCGTCGTAAAGCGCAGCAGCTTCTGCAGCGTCATCGTATCGACTTGCAGCGCCAGCGCACTGACTGGTTCGAGCGGACCGCGTGCATCGGCCAGCGCCGCGAGCCTTGCTTGCGTCACGGTCAGCAGCCGTTGCATTGCGGCGCGCAATTGGCGCTCCGGTTCCGCCGGCAACAGCAGTGTGTTGAGGATCAGCGCGGTCACGACAGGATAGTTGACCGCCACCCACACCCACAGGCAGCTTCGCACGAGCATTTCGGTGTTATCGGTCAGGTCGCCGAAACTCTGCGCATAGATCACGATCAGCGAGACCAGAAAAAAGACGAGCCCGAACCGGGTCACCGCGCGCATCAGATAGACGCCACAGAAAAAAATCGCGCTCGCGATCAGGATGCGCAACATCGGATAGCCAAAGGCGATCGCATATAAAGCGACCACGCAAGCCACCGCAAAAGTGACGCCGATCACCAGATTGGCCGCAATGACACGTGTCAGTACGATGTTCGACTGCGTAACGTAAAAGATCACCAGCAACGACAACGGCAGTTCGGGCACCCGCAAAGTCATCGACACGATGATGACGAACGCGCCGCCCAGTACGCAACGCAGGGTGACATTGCCGCGCCCCGGATAAGGCGCGAGTTCCGTGCGCAGGAAAGCCGCGAAACGGGTCAGCGGCGCGGGCCAATCCAGCATCGACCGGGTGCTTTCCATATTGCTCACGACGGCGCTCCGTCGCGTGCGGCCTGCGCCTGCCGTGCGTCGTCACGGGTCGGACGCAACACCGCAACAGCCGAGGTGCCGATCCGGAACAGCCGTGGATTGGGCTGATCGACCAGGATCTTCACAGGAAAACGTTGCGCGACGTGCACCCAGTTGATGCTACGTTCGATGGACGGCAAGCCATTGGCCGTACTGGCGCCATCCTGAGGATCGACGCCGAAGCCGATCGAATCCACCACTCCGTTGAAACGGATCCCGGTGTCGCTCATCAGGTAGACGGTGGCCGGCGTGCCAGGGCGGATGTGACTCAGTTCGTTTTCGCGGAGATTTGCAATCACATACCAGTGCCGCGTGTCGATCAGCGTGAACACCGGTTTTTGCGCCGATACGTATTGCCCGATCGACGTCCGTAGTTCAACCACAAGGCCATCGAACGGTGCACGCACGGTTGCATATTCAAGGTTGAGCCGGGCTGTCTGGATCTGAGCCTGCAAGACCGAGCGCTGCGCGACGAGCGCGTCGACACCGCTGACGGCCGCCCGGGCTCCGCGCTCCTGCTGCTCGGCAGCATCGAGTTCGGCCTGTGCGGAACGTTGTGCGGTTCGAGCCCGCTCCAGTTCATCTGCGGAAACGTAGCCCATCGTGATCAGCGGCCTGGTTCTGGCCAGGGTGTCGGCGGTCTGCTTCGCCGCCGCTTGCGCACGGATCACTGCCGCTTTGGCGCCCGCAGCGCCAAACACTTGTGCGTTCACACTGCGTTGAGTGAGCGGAATCTGCGCGTCCAGTTGAGCGAGTTCGGCTTGCGCCCGTTGAAGAGCATATTGATAGGGCCTTGGGTCGATCTGAAGCAGCAGATCGCCTCGCTTCACTCGCTGATTGTCTCGCACAGCGAGCGTGACGATCTTGCCGCTCACCTCCGGCACTACGCCGATGGTGTCCGCGTAGGCGTACGCGTCGTCGGTGCGCGGTGTCGTGTCAACGCGCCAGATCACTGCGCACACCGCGAGCACGGCAAGCAGGATCAGAAGGATAGCCAACCAGGGTCGGGGACGACGCTGGTCTGCATTCGCGCGGTTCGAAGCTGTCATGTTCACACCGTCGCTCGCATGTCGATCATAAATTGAACCCGGCAGTCCAGAGCGCGACTGCGAATAACACTGTCAGCGCGGGGTAGACGAGTGCAGGAGGTTCGAGCAGGGCACCTCGTCCACTGCGCGACAACAGCACATGCACGCAGGCGACGGCCAGCACGGCGCCCGCGATGCAAAACAGCCAGTCAGGAAAATAGGCACCGAGTATCGCGATCGTGGGCGAACCGCTGCACCCTGCCGTCAGGACGCACAGCGGCAAAACGAAGCCTCCGCGAATCCGCCTGAGCCAATTGAGCCGGGCCGGCGCGGCGCGCTGTCGTGTTTCGGGCATGGCTTGACCCGAGAAACGAGCCACATTCTTCGCCGGAGGCCGCGCCCGGGTTCGACTCTGCATGGTTCTGTCCGATTCAGCGCGTCAGATTGACCTTCGCGATGTCGATCAATTGACTGCCCCGGCCGTCCAGCACCGCCTGCATCATGAAGATGCCGAACTTCCACGCTTCGTCCACGGTAGTCTTGGGCGGCATGATCAGTTCCTGGCGGGCACTGACTACGTCGACGAGTACCGGGCCGTCGTGCGCAAGCGCCGTTGCAATCGCACCTTCGAGTTCCTGAGGCTTCTCGACGCGGATGCCCTTGACGCCCATCGCCTCGGCCATGTTCGCAAAGTTCGGATTGACGAGATCGCAGCCGGTGTCGATAAAACCGGACGCCCGCATTTCAATTTCGACGAAACCCAGCGTTCCGTTATTCAGCACGATCAGCTTCACTGGGAGCTTGGCCTGCACGAGCGTGATGAAATCGCCCATCATCATGGTGAAGCCGCCATCGCCTGACATCGAAATCACCTGCCGATCCGGAAACGCGCACTGCGCTCCGATCGCGTGCAGCATGGCATTGGCCATCGAGCCGTGATTGAACGAACCGACCAATCGGCGCTTACCGTTCAGCTTTAGATAGCGCGCCGTCCACGCGATCGGCGTGCCGACGTCGCAGGTGAAGATGGCGTCGTCAGAGGCAAGTTCGCTCACGAGTCGCGTCACGTATTGCGGGTGAATCGCGGTGCTCGACGGACCACTTTCGGCCAGCTCGTCCAGATCTTTGCGCGCCTTTTTGTAGTGCGCGAGTGCACTGTCGAGGTGGTCCGAATCCGGCTTGTCGTTGACCGACGGCAACAGTGCGGCCAGCGTATCCTTCACCGTGCCGACTAGACCGAGATCCAGCGAACAGCGGTTACCTAATGCTTCAGGACGAACGTCGATCTGTACGATCTTCGCGTTCTCCGGGTAGAACTGACGATAGGGGAAGTCAGTTCCGAGCAGCAACAGCAGGTCACAGGCCTTCATGGCGGCAAAGCCGGAAGCAAACCCGACATTGCCGGTCATTCCGACGTCGTAGGGATTGTCGTGTTCGATATATTCCTTGCCGCGCAGCGAGTGGACAATCGGCGCTTTCACGCGCCTCGCCAGCTCGATCACTTCGTCGCGCGCTCCCGCGCATCCCGCGCCGCACATGAAGGTCACCCGTGACGCATCGTGCAGCATGTCGGCGAGACAGGCGAGTTCGTCATCGGACGGGCGCAACACCGGGGCACTGGTGGGAACCACCCAGGGAGCGACTTGTGCGATCGTTGGCGAGAGTGCCACGTCACCCGGAATCACCACCACGGCGACGCCTCTTCTGCCGACCGCGACCCGCATGGCGCGTGTCAGGATTTGAGGCAACTGGCCGACATCCGACACTAGCTCGACATAGTGGCTGCATTCGCGAAACAGGCTTTCCGGGTGCGTGGCCTGAAAGTAGTCGATGCCGATTTCTGTGCTCGGAATGTGCGCGGCGATCGCCAGTACCGGCACGCCACTACGGTGCGCGTCGAACAAACCGTTGATCAGATGCAGATTGCCCGGCCCGCAACTACCCGCGCACACGGCAAGCTCACCCGTCAGATGCGCTTCGGCGGCCGCTGCGAATGCAGCGCCCTCTTCATGGCGCATGTGAACCCAATCGATCTTGCCGGTCCGTCGCAACGAGTCGGATATCCCATTGAGCGAGTCACCAACCACACCATAGATCCGTTTTACCCCGACATGCGCAAGGGTATCGACGAGATAGTCCGCCGCTGTACTCATATCGCCTCCTAAGAATGGGAAGGACCGAAACGCGCTTGTCGCTGATCGATAAGCTGAGCGAGCGTTGTCACGAGGCTCGTTTGGCACCAGCGAAGTTTGCCTTTACCTGCCACCTCGAAGAAATCCCCCTGACGGGGGATAAAGTGCGGGAGGTCGATTGCTTTCATATTTCCGACCTTTTAATTCAAACTGATTACGCAACCGCCTCGAAGTGCAGACGTTTTGTTTCAAACGCAGCGCTGGATTTTGATAAACGCGTTTAACTTTTAAAGTTCTTTCACTTAAGTTACGCTGAGTGGGAACTGATACGAATTGGTACTGCGGTAGTCGCTTCCGAGGCGCGTCACCCAGCGGGAAATCACACAGCGAGCCCATGTGTCGCAGTCGACGATTTCGTTGATTCCTGGAGATTGCGCCCAACCGCTCTTCCCCGCTGAGACGCTCGAACGCGTGTTCAATGCGGTAAAAGAATTAGGCTATACGCCGAACGTTCTTGCGCAGGCGCTCAAGACGAGTCGCACCATGACCTTGGCATGCGTGGTGCCGGACGTTGGCAATCCCTATTATCCGGCGCTCTTCAGCGGCGTCCGGGCTGCTGCGGAATTGGGGGTTACGATGTCATCGTGCTGAACACCCACTTCAGTGAAGATCGCGAACGGCACTTCCTGTAGTGGGGCATGCAGGGACGAGTCGACGGATACAGGCACGCGATGCACGAAGCCGGCTTCGAACCCGACGTTGCAGTGCATAAGAGCTTCGACGAAACGGGAAGCGCCAGCGCTGCCGGAGAACTGCTGTCGCGCCCGCAGCGGCCCGCGGCTAACCGAAAAGATATCGGAATGCCCCGGAAGGCTTACTTGGCGGAAGGCAGCCGGAGTCGAACCGACCTGAGCGTGTCTGACACCCTCAACTGGGTTTGAAGCCCAGCCGCACCACCGGATGCGAATGCCTTCCTACGGTGATTGAACTACTTCAGCGACTTGAACTACGTAAGCGACACATTGCGTGTCAAAGCAGATCGAGCCAACGACTTTCCGCGCGCATGAGATGCAGGCCACGGTGGAAGCGAGTATAGCCAACGCGATCAAAGAACTCCAAAAGCTGGATCGCGCGTTTTCTCCCCAGCCCCGTGACATCGCGAAACGGCGCCGCGGCTACCGTACCGCTATTTTTTTCAGCTTCATCGGCCGCAATCGCAGCCAGTTCGCGAATCACATCCTGGTGATAAAAGAGATCACGCACGACCTGAAACAACTCGCCTTGCCGCGCGAGTTTGCGCATCAATAGCCGCATGCGTTCTTCTGAAACACCATGTGCGGTTGCCAGATCGCGCACCCACGGAGGATCGAAGCACCCCGCTTTCACTACAGGCAGCAACGCTGCGGCGAGCGTTCGATCGGCGTCGTCGAGCGTCACTGCATGACCCGGCAGATGCAACCATGGCCCGCGTTTGACGATGTCCCCACGCGCAGCTGCATCGTCGACCAAGGCGCGCCACAGCGCATCGTCAACCAACGGTGCAGCGATACGCCGCAAACGCGACACGTCCGGACCGAATTCATCCGGCGAACGCTCATGGTACTGACCGAGCGATGTGATCAACCGGTTCGCCAGCGCCAGCCATGACGCCTCCGCGACCAGCAAGGCATCGTCGCCATGAAGCTCGACCGCGCGAGTATCGTGCGGCAACGCAGCCGCAAACGCGTCCGCTGGCCGGCCCGTCAACCGCTCCAGCAGAGAGCGCGACAACCCATACGGCACTCTTGCAAACAACGCATCGAGCGTGCCGGTATCGAGCATGTTTTGAATTGCATCGAGCCACGCCAGCCGCTCAACCGAGCGACGCTTACGCGACGGCGCAAACGGATCGAGCACCCGTCCACCGCCCACCGTGCGACTAGCCTGCGCGTTGCGCACCACAAACCGATCACCCGGCAGCGCACACACCGGCCGCTCGAACACGAGTTGCACGCGCGCCTGTTGACCGGCGCCGAGTGCTTCGCCATCGAGCAACGCCACACGCGCCACCTGATGCTGCGTGCCCAGATGAACATGCAGCGGCGCCCAATGCTCCAGCTTGAGCGACGCATCGGCGAGCAGATTCAACATGACGTCGATACGTTCCGACGCTTGCGACAGACGCGGATCGACAATCCAGTCACCCCGTTCTATCGCACTCTTCTCGATGCCAGCGAGATTCAATGCGCAGCGTTCGCCCGCTCGTCCGCGCTGCGCCGGACGATTCTGCGCGTGGATACTCCGCACCCGCACAGGCTGATTCTTCGGCGCCAGCAGCATCGTATCGCCGACGCTCACGCTGCCCGACACCACCGTCCCCGTCACGATCGTGCCTTGCCCGACCAACGTGAAGACGCGATCCACCGCGAGACGAAACAGACCGTCGTCGCGTTTCATCTGCCACGCTGCGGCGGCTACATGTAAATGCGCCTTCAACGCGGCCACACCGGCATCGTCGGGCCGCGTCGCGCAGGTTTCGAACACAGGCGCATCCCGCAGTACGCTATCGCTCAGCAACGCGGCCACTTCATCGCGCACTTCGCGTAGACGCGGCTCATCCACCCGATCGATCTTGGTTAACGCAACCGCACCGCGCTGAATGCCCAGCAATTCGATAATCGCCAGATGCTCGCGCGTTTGCGGCATGACGCCGTCGTCGGCGGCGATCACGAGCAGCGCAAAGTCGATACCGCTCGCCCCGGCGGCCATGGTATGCACCAGCTTCTCGTGACCCGGCACGTCGATCAGACCGAGTACCTCACCGTTCTCAAGCGGCACATAGGCGTAGCCCAACTCGATTGAAATGCCGCGCGCTTTCTCTTCCTTCAGACGATCGGTATCCACGCCCGACAGCGCTTTCACCAGACTCGTCTTGCCGTGGTCGATATGCCCTGCCGTACCGACGATCATGCCGGTGCGCTCTTCAGTTGCTCGATCAGTTCCAGTTCGTCGGCGGCTTCGAGACAGCGCAGATCGAGACGCAGTGCGTCATCCGCGATACGGCCGATCACCGGCCGCGCCATCTCGCGCAGCAGCTTTTCCAACGCGAGCAACTGACGGCCGCCGCGCTTGCCATCAGCGGTTCTGATCACGAGGCCGTAGCTCGGCAGCACGTCCACCGGCAAAGCACCGCTGCCGATCTGGCTGAACATCGGCTCGGCCACCACCGCATAACGCTCGCCGATCGCGCGCTGCAAGACGGGCTGCACACGTTCGGCGACGAGCCGGATATCGTCGGCAGCACGCGTGAGTAAGCGCAGCGTGGTCAACCGCTCGGCGAGTTTCTCCGGCGCGCGATAAAGCTGCAAAACCGGCTCCAACGCCGCAAGCGTCAGTTTGCCGACACGCAGCGCACGCTTGAGCGGATGCTTCTTGATCTTCGCAATCAGATCGCGCCGGCCGACGATCAGCCCCGCCTGCGGCCCACCCAGCAATTTGTCTCCGCTGAACGTGACGAGATCCGCGCCCGCTTCGACGGTTTCGCGCACGGTCGTCTCGCGCGGCAAGCCCCATTGCATCAGATCGACCAGCGTGCCGCTGCCCAGATCCACCGCGACCGGCAGGCCGCGCGCATGCGCCAGCGACGCGATCGCGTCGACGCCGACCTCTTGGGTGAATCCGCTGATCGCGTAATTGCTCGCGTGGACTTTCATCAGCAGCGCGGTACGCGGGCCGATGGCGTCCTCGTAATCCTTCAGGTGCGTGCGATTCGTCGTGCCGACTTCGCGCAGCCTGGCGCCCGCGCGACTCATGATGTCGGGAATCCGGAACGCGCCGCCAATCTCGACGAGCTCGCCGCGCGACACGATGACTTCTTTCTTCGACGCCAACGCAGAGAGCGTGAGCAACACCGCAGCGGCATTGTTATTGACCACGGTCGCGGCCTCCGCGCCGGTCAGTTCGCCGATGAGTTCGTCGACCAGATCGTCGCGATCGCCACGTTTGCCCGAGTCGAGATCGAATTCGAGGTTGGCGGGCTGCGTGAGTGCTTTCATTACGGATTGCACCGCTTCATCCGGCAGCAGGGCGCGGCCGAGATTCGTATGCAGCACCGTGCCGGTCAGATTGAACACACTCTGCAAACGCGAGCGGTTGCGCCGGCGCAGCGCGCTATCGACCACGGCCTGCAAACGCGCGACGTCGAGCGCGCTCACCGACGCATCGCCCGACTGTGCGCTCGCACGCCAACGGTCGAGTGCGTCGCGCAACACCGCTAGCACCTGGCTGCGGCCATACGCGTCCACCAGCGCCGCGAACTCCGGCGACGCCATGACCTTGTCGACCGACGGCACGCGCGCCATGAGCGCCCGCAATTCGGAGCCGCTGACATCACTCACGAAGCAATCCCCTTCTCGTCGTTCTAATCCGACTCGCTGGAAGACTCGTCCGCGTGGTCGGCCTGTTCGGGCCACAGCCACGGATGCGGCGACGCGCGCCGGTAGCCCTCCGCGCCCATTAGCAGATCCAGCGTGAGGCTGGCGAGATCGTCCGCGAACGGTTCGAAATCGTAGTCTTTCGACTGAATGCCGATCTTGCGGTAAGTATGGCATTCGTCGCAGGATTCCGCCTTCAGGGCGGCATTTCGGGTCGCGGCTTCGCGTTCGGTTTCGTCGGCGTCGGGCGAACCGACGGCGTGATAGGCAATGCCCTTGGTCGAATCGCAATTCGAACATTTCGTGCGGACCATGTGCCACTCGGTCGCGCACAGGCCGCATTGCAGGTAGCGGTAATTGTCATACGCGCCGCCCACGCGCACGAGGCTCGCCACCGGATGCGATCCGCAAACGGGGCATAGACCCAATATCTCGATGTACGGCACCGCGCGCCTGTCGATATCGGCGGCGAGATCGGTCCATACCACTTGCAGCGCGGCCATGATGAACGGTGCGCTCGCCGGATCGACTTCGCCGAAGCGCTGCGCGAAGATCGCATCCGCTTGCGCTTCGAGCGTGGCGGGTTCGAGCGTGCGCAGCTTGCCAATCAGCGCCACGAGCGGCGGCGTCAGCGGACCCGCGGCTTCCACCTTGTCGAGCAACTGGCGCAGCACGTCTTGCCACGCCGGATCGCGCACGCCGGAGAGCGCCGGAATCAGCGGCATGGAATGCTGCTGCGCGCTCGCGATCAACTCGGCGCTCGGCGGCCGCGCCTTGAAGCCCGTCATCACGGCCTGCTGCGCGTCGGCCAGCACGGCCATCAGGCGCAAATAGCCGGCAATCGGATTGCTCTGCGCCGCCAGCTGGCGCAGCCGCGCGGCGCGCGTTGCAAACACCGCGAGCCGTTCCGGCGTGCGAATACGCGGAATCGCGGTGTGATCGAGCGCTTCGATGTCGCCGGCTTCGAGAATACGTTGGACCACAGTGTCGACCTCTAAAAACTGAAAAGCCGCCGCCGTTCATAGGAACCCAAGCGGCGGCCCGGAGTGCGGCGCGCAACAAACCGCGCGGCTTGCTTCAATCCGATTTGCCGATGATTTCCTTGAACCAGTTCGGATGATGCTTTCTCGCCCAGCCATACGTGACCGTGCCGCGCGTCATCGCACCGATCGATCCTTTGATCCACAGCGCCGCGTAGATATGCACGACGATCCCGACGATCAGCACGAACGCCGCGGCCGCGTGCACTAGCGCCGCGAGGCGGATGATCTCGATCGGGAAGTAGAACGAGAAATAGCGCCGCCAGATCACGATGCCGCTTGCCAGCAACAGCAGCAGGCACATCACCATGGTGAAAAATAGCAGCTTTTGACCCGCGTTGTATTTGCCGATGGCGGGGAGCTTTTCTTCGCGATTGTTCAGCACGTCGCCGATCTGCTTCATCCACTGAATGTCGGCGCGGTCGAGATAGTTGTGGTGCCAGAAGCGCAGCGCAAGAATCAGGAACGACAGAAACATGACGCAGCCCACGAACGGATGCAGAATCCGCGTCCACTGCCCGCCGCCGAAGATCGCATAAAGCCACGACATGGCCGGATGAAACATCGCCAGCCCGGAGAGCGCGAGCAGCACGAAGCTGATCGCGGTGATCCAGTGATTCGTCCGCTCATTCGGCGTGTAACGCTCGATCAGGCTGTGGCCTTTGACGTCCTTCAACTCGCCTTGCTCACCGTGTTTCATCGGGGGCCTCCTGAGAACGGCGTACCTCGCCGGCTTCGTGCTGGGCCTCGGCTTCGTCCGCCTCGGACACCTCGTTCGGACCGATCCGCGTGTAGTGGAAGAAGCCGGCCAGCGCCGCGAACGCGATGCCGGCCAGCGCCAGCGGCTTCGCGAGTCCCTTCCACAAGTAAACCATCACGCTGATCTTCGGGTTCAGCGGCAAGCCGTGATACAGCGTCGGTTTGTCGGCATGATGCAGCACGTACATCACATGCGTACCGCCCACACCGGCGGGATCGTACAGACCGGCGTTCTGAAAACCGCGCTCCTTCAGATCCTCGATACGGTCCGAGGCCTGCTGTTTCATGTCCTCTTTGGTGCCGAACATGATCGCGCCGGTCGGGCAGGTCTTCACGCACGCCGGTTCCTGACCGACCGCCACGCGATCCGAACACAGCGTGCACTTGTAAGCACGATTGTCCTGCTTCGAAATGCGCGGCACGTTGAACGGGCAACCGGTCACGCAATACCCGCAGCCAATGCAGTTTTCCTCGTGGAAATCCACAATGCCGTTCGTGTACTGCACGATCGCACCCGGTGACGGACACGCCTTCAGGCAGCCCGGATCCTCGCAGTGCATGCAGCCGTCCTTGCGGATCAGCCACGAGAGATCGCCTTCCTCGTTCTCGTATTCGGAAAACCGCATGACGGTCCACGAATGCTCGCTCAGATCGCGCGGGTTGTCGTAGACGCCGGTCGTGATACCGATCTCGTCGCGCAGATCGTTCCATTCCATGCAGGCGGTCTGACACGCCTTGCAGCCAATGCACTTCGACACGTCGATGAGCTTGGCGACCGTGCCCGTGACCGGCACACGCACTTGCGGTTCAGGCAAGGTCGTGGCCGACAGGCGTTTGATATCCAGTGATTGCAGTGCCATCTCTGTTCCTTATGCCTTTTCGACCTTGACGAGGAACGACTTGAATTCCGGTGTTTGTGAATTCGCATCGCCTACGGAAGGCGTCAGCGTATTGACGAGATAGCCCGGTTTCGCGAGCCCCTTGAAACCCCAATGCAGCGGCAAGCCGACGGTCTGGACTTTCTTGCCTTCGATCATCAGCGGTTTGATCCGCTTGGTGACGAGCGCCACCGCAATGATGTAGCCGCGATTGGACGACACCTTCACGCGATCGCCCGCGACCACGCCAACCTCTTTCGCCAGATCCTCACCGATCTCCACGAACTGCTGCGGCTGCACGATCGCATTCAAACGCGCGTGCTTGGTCCAGTAGTGGAAATGCTCAGTCAGACGATAGGTGGTCGCCGTATGCGGGAAGTTCTCGTGCGTGCCGAATGCGGCGCGATCGTCCGGGAACACGCGCGCCGCCGGATTGCTGACCACCGCTTTGTTCTGCGGATGCAGCGGGTTGTAGCCGAGCGGCGTTTCGAACGGCTCATAGTGCTCGGGGAACGGACCTTCCACGAGACCATCGCACGCGAAGAAACGCGCCACGCCTTCCGGATTCATGATGAACGGGTTCATGCCGTTTTCCGGCGGTTCGTCCGCCTTGAAGTCGGGAATATCGGGCCCCGTCCACGCCGTGCCGTTCCACGCGATCAGCTTGCGCGTAGGGTCGAACGGTTTGCCGCTGACGTCGCACGAAGCGCGGTTGTACAGAATCCGCCGGTTGGCCGGCCACGCCCACGCCCAGTTCAACGTATTGCCGATCCCGGTAGGGTCCGAGTTGTCGCGCCGGCCCATCTGATTGCCCGCTTCGGTCCAGGCGCCACAGAAAATCCAGCAACCGCTCGCGGTGCTGCCGTCGTCGCGCAACTGCGCGAAGCCCGACAGTTGCTCGCCCTTTTTGACGAGTACTTTGGTGGCGTCTTTGGGATCCGTGAGGTCGGCGAGCGCCTTGCCGCTGAACTCCATCGCGAGTTCATCGGGTGTGGGGCTTTCCGGATCGGCGTACGGCCAGCTCATCTTCAGGATCGGATCGGGATACTTGCCGCCGTCTTTTCGATAAGCCTCGCGCATGCGCAGCCACAGCCCCGACATGATCTCCAGGTCGCTCTTCGCTTCGCCCGGCCCGTCCGCACCTTGCCAGTGCCATTGCAGCACGCGGCTGGAACTGACCAGCGAACCGCGCTCTTCCGCGAAACAGGTGGTCGGCAAACGGAATACTTCGGTTTGAATCGCTGCCGGATTGACGTCGTTGAATTCGCCGAAGTTCTTCCAGAACTCCGAGGTTTCGGTGGCGAGCGGGTCCATGACGACGAGCCACTTCAGTTTGGCCAGACTCGCGCCGATCTTCGCCTTGTTCGGCGCCGCGGCGAGGGGGTTGAAGCCCTGCGCGAGGTAGCCGTTCATCTTGCCTTGATTCATCAGTTCGAAGGCTTGCAACAGGTCGTACGATTTGTCGAGCTTCGGCAGATAGTCATAGCCGAAGTGGTTCTCGGCGCTCGCGTTATCGCCCCACCAGGACTTCATGAAGCTCACGTGAAACGCACGATAGTTGCGCCAGTAGCTCAACTGATTCGGCCGCAACGGCTGCGTTGCGCGCTTGGTGATGAACGCGTCGAAGTCCTGCTCGTCTTCCATCGGCAACGTCATATAGCCCGGCAACAGGTTCGACATCAGGCCGAGGTCGGTCAACCCCTGAATGTTCGAATGACCGCGCAGCGCGTTCATGCCGCCGCCCGCAATGCCGATGTTGCCCAGCAGCAATTGCACCATTGCGCCGGTGCGGATGATCTGCGCGCCGACCGAATGATGCGTCCAGCCGAGCGCATACAGTACGGTGCCGGCGCGCCCCGGCACCGCTGTCGAGGCCAGCATCTCGCACACCTTGAGGAACTTGTCCTTCGGCGTGCCGCAGGTACTCTCGACCTGCTCGGGCGTGTAGCGCGCGTAATGCTGCTTCAACAACTGATAAACGCAGCGCGGGTGCTGCAAGGTCGGATCGACTTTGGCGAAGCCGTCGTCGCCGAGTTCGTAGTCCCACGAACTCTGATCGTACTTGCGCTGGTCGGCGTCGTAGCCGGAATACAGTCCATCGGCAAACGAGAAATCCGCACGAACGATAAACGACATGTCCGTGTAGTTCTTCACGTACTCGTGCTGGATCTTGTCGTTCGTGAGCAGATAGTTGATCACCCCGCCGAGGAACACTATGTCCGAGCCGGTTCGAATCTGCGCGTAATAGTCCGCGACCGAAGCCGTGCGCGTAAAGCGCGGATCGACCACGATCAGTCGGGCCTTGCGGTGCGCCTTCGCTTCAGTGACCCACTTGAAACCGCACGGGTGCGCCTCGGCCGCATTGCCGCCCATCACGAGAATCACGTCCGCGTTCTTGATGTCGACCCAATGGTTCGTCATCGCTCCACGGCCAAACGTCGGGGCAAGACCTGCCACCGTCGGACCGTGTCAAACACGCGCCTGATTGTCGAATGCCAGCATGCCAAGACTGCGGGCCGTCTTGTGCGTCAGATAACCCACTTCGTTGCTACCGGCAGATGCCGCAAGCATGCCGGTGGTCAGCCATCGGTTGACCTTCTTGCCGTCTTCGGTCGTCTCGACGAAGTTGGCGTCGCGGTCTTCCTTCATCAGCTTCGCAATGCGGTCGAGCGCGTCTTCCCAGGAAATACGCGTCCATTCATTCGCGCCGGCCGCACGATGCTCGGGATACTTCAGACGGCTCGGACTATGAATGAAGTCGATCAGACTCGCGCCCTTCGGGCACAGCGTGCCGCGATTGACCGGATGATCGGGATCGCCTTCGATATGGATGATGCTGGACCTGGCGTTCTTGGCGCCGTCGCCGAGTCCGTACATCAGGATGCCGCAACCGACCGAGCAATACGGACAGGTGTTGCGGGTTTCAGTGGTACGCGACAACTTGTACTGACGGACTTCCGCTAACGCGGGCGCCGGCGAGAAGCCCAGCAGGGCAAGACTCGATCCGGCTAGCGTGGTGGCGGACACCTTCAGGAATTGTCGCCGGGACATGTGGGGCATGTATCGGCCTCGGCTCTTTTTGGGATGCTGAGTTGATTATAGGGGCGGAAATAGTGTCGTGCTTCATATCTTGCCATCTTGAGTACATTGTCAAATATGAAGCGGCATAACCGATTCAATGAAACGCTAACCTTGGCGCGCTCCAGGGCGTGCCGCCCGAACTACCCGCATAATGCGGTCATTTCCAGTCCGCTCTTCAGCACCACCATGACCGATAACGCCACGCACGCAACGCAGTCGCCCCGCTTGACCAGTCTGTCGCACGGCGGCGGCTGCGGCTGCAAGATCGCCCCCGGCCTGCTTGCCGATCTGCTCAAGCGCAGCGCACCGCTGCCGTTCTTCCCCGACCTGCTGGTCGGCAACGATACCGCCGACGACGCCGCCGTCTACAAGCTCAACGACGAGCAGGCGATCGTCGCGACCACCGACTTCTTCATGCCGATCGTCGACGACCCGTTCGACTTCGGCCGTATTGCCGCGACCAACGCGCTGTCCGACGTCTACGCGATGGGCGGCAAGCCGATCATGGCGCTGGCGATCGTCGGCATGCCGATCAACGTGTTGCCGCATGAGGTGATCGCGGCCGTGCTGAAGGGCGGCGAGTCGGTCTGCGCCGAGGCCGGCATTCCGCTCGCCGGCGGCCATTCGATCGATTCGGTCGAGCCGATCTACGGACTCGTCGCGTTGGGCGTGGTTGATCCGAAGCGCGTCAAACGCAATGCCGGCGCGCGGGCCGGCGACGTGCTGATTCTGGGCAAACCATTGGGCGTCGGCATTCTCTCGGCCGCGCTGAAAAAAGACCGGCTCGATGCCGCCGGTTACGCCGCGATGATCGGCGCGACCACCCAACTCAATCGCCCGGGCGCCGAACTGGCGAAGCTGGACGGTGTGCATGCGCTGACGGACATTACCGGCTTCGGCCTGCTCGGCCATACGCTGGAATTGGCGCGCGGCTCGCAGTTGACCGCCCGCGTACGCTACGCCGATCTGCCGTGGCTGCCGGACGTGCTCAGTCTCGCGGAAGCCGGCATTTTCACCGGCGCATCGGGCCGCAACTGGGACGCGTATGGCAAGGACATCGTGTTGCCGTCCTCGTTGCCCGCGACGGCACGCACGCTGCTCACCGATCCGCAGACCTCGGGTGGCCTGCTGGTGTCGTGCGCACCGGAATGCGTCGACGACGTGCTCGCATTGTTCCGCGCCGATGGTTTCAGCGACGCGCGCGTGATCGGCGAGATGGTGGGCGGCGAAGGCCGTGTCGAAATCGTTTAAGGGCAGCGCCCGGCACGCGCGGCGCAGCGGTGGAACGACAGACGAGTCAATCAACTGACGATCCGCCGCACGAGCGCTAAGAGCAACCCTAAGAGCAGCCCTAAAAGCAGTCCTGATTGCCCCGCCTGCCGGGTTTGGCGGCGCATGCGATAATTTCACCCTTCCGCTGCGCCGCCCTGTCCGTTCCCCTTGAAAAATCTTCTCGTCAGCCTCGAAAAAGCCGGTGATTTCGACGAAATCATCGATGTACGCACGCCCCTCGAGTTCGCGGAAGACCATATTCCGGGCGCGACCAACGCCCCCGTGCTGAGCAACGAGGAACGCGTACTGGTCGGCACGACTTACAAACAGGTGTCGCCGTTCGAAGGCACGCGGATCGGTGCCGCGCTGGTTGCGCGCAACATCGCGCATCATCTGGAAACGACCTTCGCGGACCGGCCGCGTAACTGGCGGCCGCTGATCTATTGCTGGCGCGGCGGCAAACGCTCGGGCTCGGTCACGACGCTGTTCAACATGATCGGCTGGCAGGCACGCCAGCTCGACGGCGGCTACAAGAGCTACCGGCGGGCCACGCTCGACACGCTCGGTACGTTGCCGACCCGCTTCATTTATATTGCGCTGGTGGGTCCCACCGGCAGCGGCAAAACACGCCTGCTCGCCGCGCTGAACCAGGCGGGCGCGCAAACGCTGGATCTCGAAGCGCTGGCGTCGCATCGCGGCTCGCTGCTCGGCGCATGGGCGGGCGTGCCGCAGCCGTCGCAAAAGCGTTTCGACACGCTGCTCGCCAGCGCCCTGCGCGCCTTCGATCCCACGCGGCCGGTGTTCGTCGAAGCGGAGAGCCGCCGCATCGGTTCCATTACGCTGCCGCTTGCACTGCTCGATACGTTTCATCAGGGCGCCTGCGTCGAAGTGCAGTCGAGCCGTGAAGATCGCGCGGCGTTTCTGCTGCACGACTACGCGCATCTGTTCGACGACCCCGAGTCGCTGAAAGGGCAGTTGCAAAGAATGATCGGCTTACACAGCCGCGAACGCATCGCCGGCTGGCAACACCTGGTGGACGGCAATGCGCGCGCCGAACTCGCCCGCGAGCTGATCGAGCGGCACTATGATCCGGCGTATGCGCGCAGCAGCCACCAGCATTTCGTGCAGTTGCCGCGCGCGTTGCCGCTGCTTTTCCGTCCCAACGACACGGATGTCGTCGACCAGGCGAAGGCGCTGCTGGCGCAACTCGACAACCACACGCTCGTGGTTACCTGATCACCTGATCACCCGATTAAAACTTACGTTTAACACCATCATGCAATCAACCCTCCGTCAGCCGCGCGTCGCACTGGGCTGGATCGTGTTTCTGCTGATCGCCGTCGTCGGCCTCTTCTATGTGAAGTGGTTCCCGTACTACAACCGCGCGTTCGTCGCGGCGAGCCAGCATTCGATCGGCAAGTCGATCCTGATGGGCGCCTCGGCCAGTGCGCCTGCGGCATCGTGGCAAGCCGCCGTCGACTACGCCCTCGCCTACGGCAAGGCGATCTGGCAAGCCATGGTGCTCGGCCTGCTGCTGGGGTCGGCGCTACAGGCGTTGATCCCGCCGCAATGGGTCGCGCGTGCGCTCGGCCGCAGCGATTTCAGCAGCGTCGTGAAGGGCGGCCTGATGTCGTTGCCCGGCATGATGTGTACCTGTTGCGCGGCGCCGGTCGTCGCCGGTTTGCGCGCGCGTCAAGCCGCGCCCGGCGCGGCGATCGCATTCTGGCTCGGCAATACCGCGTTGAATCCGGCCACGCTGATTTTCATGGGCTTCGTGCTCGGCTGGCAGTGGATGGGCCTGCGGCTCGCCCTCGGCATCGTGATGGTATTCGGCCTCGGCTATCTGGTGAACCGCATGGTGACGCCGAAGGAAGCCGAAGCGTCGCGCGAAGCCATGGCCCAACTGATCACGCTCGACGGACCCGGCACCGCCTTCACGCGCTGGGTCAAAATTCTCGGCACGATGACGCTGCGGCTGATTCCCGAATACATCGTGCTCGTGCTGATTCTCGGCGCGGCGCGCGCATGGCTGTTCCCGCACATCGGCCCGAATATCGACAACAGTCTGCTGTGGATCGTCGCGCTGGCGATTGCCGGCACCTTGTTCGTGATCCCGACCGCGGGCGAAGTGCCGATTATCCAGGCCATGCTGTCCTTCGGCATGGCGGCCGGTCCCGCCGGCGCGTTGCTGATGACGCTGCCGCTGATCAGCGTGCCGTCCATGGCGATGCTCGGACGCTCGTTCCCGCGTCGCGTGCTGACGGTGGTTGCGCTGGCGGTCGTGGTGTGTGGTGTGGTGAGCGGCTTACTCGCCGTCGCTTTGGGGTTTTAACTTATGAAACATATCGCCGCATTCGCTCTGACGAGCTGGTCCGCTGCGGGCCTGCTTTACTTCGGACAGCACTCGGTCGCGATGATCATGGTCAGCGGCGTGGTCGCGTTGGCCGGGTTCGATCTGTTTCGCCCTTGATGGCAAAAGACGTCCACCGAGGACGTCTTTCTTCAAGGCAACGATCGTGCGGCAGCCTTAGCCTTGTACGAGCGCGGCCTCACGCGCCGCGTCGCGCGCGCCTTCCTGATGCATGCGTGTGATCAAACCGAGCGCGCAGAACAGCGCGATCAACACATGCAGCACGCCAAGCGCGACGACCGACAGAATCGAACCGGTCGCGCTGAGCAGGTACTGACCGAGAATCGGCGTCGTGCCGGCGAACACCATGCCGCAAATCTGATAAGAAAGCGAAATGCCCGTGTAGCGCACCTGCACCGGAAACGACTTCGCGAGAATGCCCGCCATTGCCGCGTAGTACAGCGAGTGCGGAATCGACGCGAGCGCCATGCCGAGCATCGCGAGTTTCGTCGAGCCGGTGGCGATCAATGAGAACATCAGCGGCAGTGCGACGATTTCTGGCACCAGCATATAAATGACCGCTTTTTTCAGGTCCATTTTGGTCGCCAGCACCGCGCCGAATGGTTGCACGATCAACTGCACGATGATCGCGCCCGTAATCACGGTGAGAAACTGCGTGCGGTCGAAACCAATGCTCGTCACCGCCCACGACAACGCGAACGTCGTCTTGAAGTAAGTCGCCGACAAACCGATCACGCACGCGCCCACGCCCATCGCAACGAGGCCCTTGTGGTTGCGGAAGACTTCGGCGATAGGCAGTTTGGCGACCTTGTTCTTGTCCTTCAACTCCTGCATGGCCGGCGATTCCTCGACGCTCATCCGGATGAACATGCCGACCGCCACCAGCAGCGCCGAAAACAGGAACGGCACGCGCCAGCCCCACGTCAGGAACTCGTGATCGGGCAGCATCGACGTCAGCAGAAACGCCACCGTGGCGAGCAGATTGCCCGCCGGCGACCCCTGCTGCGCGAACGCGGAATAGAGAATCTCCTTGCCCTTCGGCGCATGTTCCGACGACAGCACCACCGCACCGCCCCACTCGCCGCCCATCGCAATGCCCTGCATCAGGCGGAACAGAATCAGCAACGCGGGCGCCAACAGGCCAACCTGGTTGTAGGTGGGCAGCAGTCCCATGCCGGTCGTGCAGCAGCCCATCAGCATCAGCGTGATGATCAGCGTTTTCTTGCGGCCCACCCGATCGCCGAGGTGGCCGAAGATGATGCCGCCAATCGGCCGCGCCAGAAAGCCCACCCAGAACGTCGCAAACGCGGCGAGCGTGCCGGCCAGCGCGGAGGTGGTCGGAAAGAAGATCTTGCCGAGCACGAGCGCCGCCGCCGTGCTGTACGCGTAGAAGTCATACCACTCGATGGTTGTCCCAACGAATGATGCGATGCCCGCCTTGCGGGCGTTACGGCGTTGTGTGTCGAGGGTGAGCGCCATCGGGGTACGTCTCCATGTTGGTATCGCGAATGCGTCGGAGGAACTTGAAACGCCTCCGCTTCTGTCCGTTTTCATGTCGACAAATGTTCGACTGATGAACTTAACTTCCGTAAACGAACAGAAAGCGCGACTATAGGGAGCCCCCACAACTAGCGTCAACTAAGGAATTACCCTGCGGCACCAACAGCCACGCCCGCACGAACTAGGTGTATACCCCGTCCGCTATTGCCATCTAGTTATCGGTATGTCGATAATGTTCTCATGGATGTGAAAACAGCAGTACGCGTCTTCGACGTGATAAACCTCTTTGCCGAAGTGCGGCAACCCATGATCTACAGCGAGATCGCGCGTCGAACCGAGATCCCGCTGTCGAGTTGCCATGCGCTTTTGCAGACCATGGTCGCCAAGGGCTACCTGTACGCGCCGGGCGTCAAGGCCGGTTACTACCCGACCCAGCGGCTCCTGCACGTGGCGCGCGACATCTGTAGCGAAGACCCGTTGACGCTGCTGTTCCAGCCGCTGCTCACCGCGTTGCGCGACGCCACCGGCGAGACCGCGGCGCTCGCCACACTGGCCGGCAATCGCGTCGTCTATCTCGACGTGATGGAGTCGCGCCAGAAGATTCGCTACAGCGACGAACCCGGCGGCTTCATGTACGTGCATGCGAGCGCGGCCGGCAAGGCGCTGCTCGGCGCGCTGTCGGTGGAGGCGCGCCGCAAGCTGCTGGACAGTTGCGAACCGTGGACCGCGTCGACCGACGGAACGGTGATCGAGCGCAAGACGCTCGAGATCGAAGTCGAGCAAGGCGTGACAAACGGCTGGCATCGCTCGACCGGCGAAAACGTCGAAGACGTCGCCGGGCTCGCGCGCGGCTTCCTGATTCACGGCGAGGCGTTTGCGCTGGTGATCGGCGGCCCGAAGGCGCGGCTTCTCAAGAACGAACAACGCGCAATCGAAGCGCTGCTCGACATTTACGGCCAGATCCCGCCCGCCTTGCTCGCGTGACGGCGCGCTTCACGGCTCGCATCGTGAAGCGCGCAGGCCAGATCAGTAGAGGAAGTGGCAATGCGCTGGAAGAACAAACCTGAAGGATCGAACTGGGGCGACTTCGGCGCCGACGATCAACTCGGCAGGCCGAATCTGATCGGCACGGAACAGGTGCTCAAAGGCGCCCGCGAGATCCGCGCGGGGTTGAGCTTCTGCCTGTCTTTACCGCTCGATTTTCCGGGCGACAGCAAGCTGAACGCGCGCCGTCATCCGCCGGTATTGCGGCCGACTTTCAAGGACGGCCTGCCCTATGTGAACTTCCCCTTCGCACGCAACGCACCCGGCGCGACGGACGTGATCAGCGACGATCAGGTGCTGCTCAGCCTGCAGTACTCGACGCAATGGGATTCGCTCGCGCACGTGGGCGCGCGCTTCGACGCGGACGGCGACGGCGTGGCCGAAAGCGTCTACTACAACGGTTATCGCGCGCAGACGGACATCGTCGGACCGATCGACTATCGCGCCGACGACGATTTCGCGCCGCACGCCTGCGGCGGCGAACACAGTCACGCGGACGTGCTCGGCATCGAAAATCTCGCGGTCAAAGGCATGCAAGGACGCGGCGTGCTGATCGATCTGGTGGCGCACTATGGCCGCGAGCATCGCACGGTCGGTTACGACGACCTGATGTTCGCGATCGAGACCGACGGCGTGCAAATAGAACGCGGCGACATGCTCGTGCTGCGCACCGGTTTCGCCGAGATGGTGCTGGAGATGAATCGCCACCCCGACGAGAGCGTGCTCGACAGCCATTGCTGCGCACTCGACGGCCGCGACGAACGCCTGCTGCAATGGATCACCGATTCCGGCATCGCCGCGCTCGCCGCCGACAACTACGCGGTGGAGCGCTATCCGGCTCGGCCGCCGACCATTGAAGGCGAGCATCCGTTGCTGCCGCTGCATCATCACTGTCTGTTCAAACTCGGTTTGCCGCTCGGCGAACTCTGGTACTTGCGCGACCTCGCCACGTGGTTGCGCGCGAACGGCCGCTCGCATTTCATGCTGACCGCGCCACCGCTGCGCTTGCCGGGTGCGATGGGTTCGCCTGTCACGCCGATCGCGACCGTGTGACCGCTTGAGCTTCTCCTCTTTCATCTTCTGATTCTGAAACATGGCCGAAGAACGAGTTTTGATTACCGGCGGCGCTGCCGGCATCGGCGCCGCGTGCGCGCAGCGTTGCCAGGAAGACGGTTATGACGTGGTCGTGATCGACCGCGTGGGCGACGGCTTGATCGCCGATCTGTCGGACCCGCAGGCGACCGCGGTGGCACTCGAACGCGCGTTGGAAGGCGGCCCGATCACGCGCCTCATCAACAACGTCGGCGTCGTGATGCCGGCTAGCGCCGATCAGCAATCGCTCGAAGAACTCGAACGCGCGTGGGCGCTCAACGTGCGCTGCTCGTTGCAATGCATGCAGGCGCTGCTGCCCGGCATGAAAGCGGCGGGCTTCGGACGGATCGTCAACATGTCGTCGCGCGCAGCGCTCGGCAAAGAATTGCGCACCGCTTACTCCGCGACTAAAGCGGCCCTGATCGGCATGACACGGGTCTGGGCGCTCGAACTCGGCGCGTTCGGTGTGACCGCGAACGCGATCGGTCCCGGCCCGATTCGCACCGAACTGTTCGACCGCGCGAATCCGCCGGATGCGCCGCGCACGCGCGCGATCATCGACAGCGTGCCGGTGAAGCGCGTCGGCACGCCGGACGACATCGCGCACGCTGCGTCGTATCTGCTCGACGCGCGCAGCGGCTTCGTCACCGGTCAGGTGTTGTACGTGTGCGGCGGCATGACCGTCGGCGTCGCGGGAGTGTGAACATGCGGGCTCAGGTGACGCGACGTGCGGGGATTGTCGGCGGCGGGAGTATCGGCATTGCGTTTGCCGTGGTGTTCGCGCGGGCCGGCTGGCAAGTGCGTTTGTACGATCCGGCGGTCGAACGGCGCGAGTTGGCGGCGGCGGAAATCATGCAGCGGCTCGACGAGCTGACCCGTTTCGGCTTGCTCGATGAAGCGGCTAGCGAGATCGCCGCGCGCGTGGCCATCGTCACGACGCTCGAAGCTGCCGCCGCGGACGCCGATCTCGTGCAGGAATGCGCGCCCGAGCGTGAAGCCATCAAGCGCGACCTGTTCGCGCAACTCGATCGCGCCGCGCCCCCGCATGCGATTCTCGCGAGCGCCTCATCGTTTCTCGCAGCGTCGCGCTTTGTCGACGAAACCTTGCCTGGCCGCGGCCGATGCCTCGTCGCGCATCCGGGCAATCCGCCTTATCTGATACCGGTCGTCGAAATCGTGCCCGCGCCGTTCACGGACGCCGATGCGGTGACGCGCGCCATGAAACTGTTCACGGAAGCCGGACTCAAGCCCATACGCGTCGCCAGAGAAGTGGAAGGCTTCGTTTTCAACCGGCTGCAAGGCGCGTTGTTGCGCGAGGCGTATTGCCTCGTGCGCGACGGCGTTGCCTCAGTGGACGACGTCGATACCGTCGTGCGCGAAGGTCTCGGTTTGCGCTGGTCGGTGATCGGCCCGTTCGAAACCGTCGATCTGAATACCCGCGGCGGCATTGCATCGCACGCGCAAAAAATGGGCCCTTCGTATGCGCGCATGGGCGCCGAACGCGGTCAGCACGATCCGTGGACCAGCGAACTCGTCGCCGCCGTCGATACCGCGCGCCGCAGCGCGTTGCCGCTCGATCAATGGGAAGCGCGCGTTGCGTGGCGCGATCGCGCGTTGATGAGCCTCGCTCGCTATCGCAAGGAATCCGCCGCCAACGATTCATAAGCAACACCGTTCGTCGTATCTCGCCGCATGACCCGATAACTATTATTCGACCAATCCAGAGACCGTCACATGCAGAAAGTCACCGCCTTCTTTACCGAGCTGATGCGCAAGTATCTGCCGGACCCGTTCGTGTTCGCCATCGGCCTCACGTTACTCACGATGATTCTCGCCGTGCTCGTGCAAGGCCAGGCGGTCAGCGCGCTCACGCTGAGTTGGGGCAAGGGCTTCTGGGCGCTGCTCGCGTTCACGACGCAAATGGCGGTGATTCTGGCCATGGGCTATGTGCTCGCCACCGCGCCGCTGACCGAGCGGTTCCTGGACCGGCTCGTCGCACGCGTGCACGATCCGCGCATGGCGGTGATCGTCGCGACGCTGGTGGGCGGAATCGGCAGCTATCTGAATTGGGGCTTCGGTCTGGTGATCGGCGGAATCGTCGCACGCAAACTCGCGATGAGTATCAAGGGCGTGCACTATCCGTTGATTATCGCGTCGGCGTATAGCGGCTTCACGCTGTACGGCCTCGGTCTGTCGGCCAGCATTCCGGTGCTGATCTCCACCAAGGGACATCCGATGGAAGCGCAAATGGGCGTGATTCCGCTGTCGGAAACGATCTTCTCGCCGACCATGCTGATAACGAGTCTGGTCGTTATCATCACGCTGCCGCTGCTGAATGCGTGGCTGCATCCGAAGCCGGGCCAGGCGGTCACGGAGATCGACCGTGCGTTGAACGCAGCGCCCAAAAGCACGACGCCCGCCGTGGATACCGACGAGAGCAACACGCTCGCGAATCGCCTGAATAACAGCCGCTTGCTGAGCTACCTGATCGGCGCGATCGGCGTGGTTTACGTGGTGCTGTATTTCCGCGGCGGCGGTTCGATGGACCTGAACCTGATCAACTTCATCATTCTGTTTCTCGGCATCATTCTGCTCGGCACGCCGATTCGCTACGTCGAAAAACTGAATGAAGGCATTCGCACGATCAGCGGCATCATCCTGCAGTATCCGTTCTACGCGGGCATTATGGCGATCATGGCGTCGTCGGGACTGGTCAACACGTTCTCGCATTTCTTCGTCAAGATCGCCACGCCCGCCACGTTGCCGTTCTGGGGTCTGGTGAGTTCGTTCTTCATCAACTTCTTCGCACCTTCGGGCGGCGGTCACTGGGTGATTCAAGGCCCCTTCATGATCGAAGCGGCCAAGTCGATCGGCGCGTCGGTCGGACACACCGCGACCGCCGTGATGCTCGGCAACGCATGGAACGATCTGGTCCAACCGTTCTGGATTCTGCCGGCGCTCGCGCTGTCGAAGCTGAAACTGAAGGACATCATGGGCTATACGGTCATCATGATGTTCTGGATCGGCATTGTGTACACCGTGGCGATTCTCGCCTGGGGTTAAATAGACACTTCGGCCGCCACGCGCGGTCTATTCGATGGAGGGAATGACATGTTGTATATGGTCCATATGCAGGTTCAGATTCCTGCCGACGCCGACACGGCGCTGATCGATCGCCTGAAGGCGGAAGAAAAGGCGTTCTCGCAAAAGCTGCAGCATGAAGGGAAATGGCGGCATCTGTGGCGCGTGGCCGGACAGTACGCGAATTACAGCGTGCTCGACGTCGAATCGAACGACGAGCTTCACAGCTTGCTCAGTTCGTTGCCGCTGTTTCCGTACATGGTGTTGAACGTCACGCCGCTCGCGCAACATCCGTCGGCGATTGTGCCGAACTGACGCGGAGCGCGCATGCCCTACATCATCGAAACATTCGACAAACCCGGCCACGCGCACGTCCGCGTGCGTGAGCGCGAAACGCACCTGGCGTTTCTCGAGCAGAACAGGGCGCTGCTGCTCGCCTGCGGCGCGAAGCTGAACGACGACGGCAGCGGCGCGGGCGGCGGCGTGTACGTGGTCGATCTGAACACACGTGAAGAAGCCGAACGGTTTATTGCGGCCGACCCGTTTTCACAGGTCGACCTGTTCGAGCGTGTGACGATCACCAACTGGCGCAAAGCCTACTTCGACGGCGAGTGTTACCTGTAAGCGCTTGCGATCGCCGCGAGCCATAACGCCACGGCATGCGCGCCCGGATCGACATGGCCGAGCGCGCGGTCGCCGACATAACTCGACCGCCCTCGCCGTGGATGCATCGACGCCGTTTGCGCGGCGCCTTCGGTGGCCGCATCGACGGCGGCCTTCAATGCCGCGCCGGTTTCGTTCGAACTGGCGAGTGCGGATTGCAATGCATCGGCGGCGGGTTTGAGCGCATCGACCATCGTGCGATCGCCGGGATGCGCCCCGCCCAGTTCCATCAGTCCTATTACGCCTGCGCTGAACGCGGCGGCCCAATTCTGCGCGGTGGCGGTAGCGGTCGCTGGGGTTGCAGTGGTTCCGCTCGACTGTTCCAGCGTGACCGCGGCACGCACCAGCATCACCGCATAGAGCGGCCCCGATGTCCCGCCGACCATACGCCTTACTGTCGCGGAGATACTGCGCAACACGGCGCCCGGCGTCGCTTCGGTGGGATAGGTATCGATCTCGCCAAGAATCGCGCGCGCACCGCGTGACAGACTGATGCCGAGATCGCCGTCGCCGACGCGTTGATCCATGTCGGTCAGCGTCGGCTCGGCTTCCAGCAGGCATGCGCAAACGGCTTCGATCGCGCGGCGCAGTGGCGCTTCGTGCGAAAGCGTCGGACCATTCACGCTCTCAGCTTTAGCCGGCGCTGGCCGTACAGAAACCTGTGCAACGCGCCCGCTCAATGCAGGCCATGCGCTGGTGTGCGACGCGGCATCGAGCCAGCGCAGGCGCTCGTCGTCCACGCGCAGCAGCGACAGCGAAATGCCCGCCATTTCCAGTGCGCTGAGGAACGTGCCGGCCCACGCGCGCTCGACCTTGATACTTTTGCCCGCCAGATAACGCAGCGCGGACCCCGCCACGACATTCAATTCGCTCGACGGCGTCCCGCCCAGGTTATTCACCAGCAAAGCCACGCGCTCACCAGCCTGCAACGACAGATCGCCGACGATCTTTGCCAGCAGTTTGCCGACGATAACGTCCGCCGACTCCATCGCACCGCGCTCCACGCCGGGTTCGCCGTGAATGCCGAGTCCCCATTCGATTTCATTGTCGGCCAGTTCGAAGCCGGGCTTGCCGGCGGCCGGCACCGTACACGGCGTCAGCGCAACACCCATGGTGCCGAGCGCGCCGGCCACCTCGCGTGCGATCCGTGCCACTTCCGGCAGGCTCCGCCCCGCTGCTGCCGCCGCGCCCGCGATCTTGTGGACCAGCACGGTCCCCGCGAGTCCGCGACGGCCCGCGTGGTCGCCGCTCGCCGTCAGCGCGACGTCGTCGGCGACGATCACCATCTCGGTGGGAATGCCCTCGGCGCGTGCGATCTCGGCAGCAAGGCCGAAATTGAAGCGGTCGCCCGTGTAGTTCTTCACGATCAGCAGGACGCCTGCGGCGCCGGCTACCGCGCGTATCGCGTCGAGCACGGCGTCGGTGGAAGGCGACGTGAAGACTTCGCCCGCCACCGCCGCGCTCAACATGCCTGCGCCCACATAGCCGCCGTGTGCCGGTTCGTGGCCCGAGCCGCCGCCCGAGATCAACGCGACTTCGCCGCGCGCCGCAGCGGATTCCGCATCGGCACGCACGACGATCGAACCGCCTTGCAACAGGGAGAGATTGGGATTGAGCGCCGCGAGTCCGTCGAGCATGTCCGGGACGACCGCGGAGACGTCGTTGATCAGCTTCTTCATTGCGTCAGCTTCCTTTTTAAAGCTGCCGGCGCTGCGTGGCGAGCACGGCAGTTTATTCAGTGGCGAAACGGAGAGGCTTAACTGTACCGCGCATTGGCGATAGACGACGTGATACACGAGCTTGGTCTGCGCGAGAGCATGACGCTGCGATGGATGGGGTATGACGGAGGGAGTGACTGCGACAGACTGAACGCCTGGGTGAGACGTTTTACAGGACCGTAGACGAAAGCGGAGCCGCTTTCGTCTACGTCACTGATGCGTTGGTAGGCTCGATTGGATTCGAACCAACGACCCCCACCATGTCAAGGTGGTGCTCTAACCAACTGAGCTACGAGCCTTTAGAGGCGCGAATTATAGAGACTCGGCGCGCGTTGCACAAGCCCCGGATTGCACGAAGTGGCTGACCTGTGAATCGATTCAGTGAGTGGACGTCCATTCGGCGTCGACATCCAGTGGATAAACAGGTCGATTCACGTGCTTGAACTCGAACAGGCCGTAATCCGAACTCGTCACGCCGCGACTGTCGCATTCCACCAGCGCCGCGCCGATCGGCACGAAAACCGGCCGGCAGTACATGCGCGATTTGAGCAGCAGGAAACGCGCGCGGCGCGGATCGATGCCGACGCTTTCGAACACGCCAAGATCCCACGGCTCGTGCGTGCGCTCGGTGAGCACGAGCTTTACCGTGCCCGTGTCGAGTACCGCGGCGCGTCCCATGAACGCGCGCTGACCCGTGTAGGTCGGCCCACTGATCACATACTCGCCATCAGTCAGCGCACGCACCACACCCGTGACGGCGACCGGCGGCCGTGGCGTCACCGCGCTGCCCGCCACCTTATTGCCGATAGTCACGGTCACCGTGCTGCCAACGCCGGCCGCCATCAACGCCGCGACCGCTTGCGGATCGCACAGTGGTCCACTGACGATGCCGTCGAGCTTCTGCTTCAGCGCTTCCTCGAACAGATCCATGGTGTCGCACGTGCCGCCCGACATGCAGTTGTCGCCGTGATCGAGCAGCAGCACGGGTTTATCGGCGCCCTGCGCGAGCGCGGCCGCCTGTGCGACCGAATCGGCAAGCGGCGCGCTGCGATAAACGAAATCGTCGCGCTCCGCCCAGATCTGCCGGGCGATGCGTTCCGCGGTTGCTTCAGCAAGCGCGCGGTCGCCGTTGCTCACGACGATCACGCTGATGCAAGGCGCGGCGATATCGGCCAGCGAGAAGCCCGACAACACCGAGACCGCGAGCAGGCCGTCGGCTTCGGCCGCGCGCGCGGCGTCCACGGCGCGCTTCATCGCGCCCTCGGCGGTCGCGCTACGCAGCGTGTGCGTGAGCAACGGCGGCTGCCGCCAGGCGATCACCGGTTTCGCGTTGCCGTGTACCAGGTCGAACATCAGCCGCGCCGCGTGCGCGCCGGTCTCGTACATGTCGACGTGCGGATAGGTTTTGAAACTGACGATCACGTCGGCGTTGTCGATCATCTTTTGCGTGACGTTGCCGTGCAGGTCGAGCGCTACCGCGATCGGCGCATGCGGTAACGCGGCGCGCACGCGTTCGAGCAGATCGCCTTCGCCATCGTTCGAATTTTCAGCGACCATCGCGCCGTGCAGATCGAGCATCACGGCGTCGCAGCCGGTTGCGGCCGCAACGATCGCGTCGCAAATCGCGTCGTACGCGGCGGCCTCGACCGGTCCGCTCGGATTCGCCGACGCGGATACCGGGGTGACGATCTCCGCCTGCTCGCGCTCGGCGGCGTCGATAAAGGCGGCCATCGCCGTCTGCATGCCCTTGTTCTCCTTGAATGCGTCCATGCCGTAGCTGGGGCCGCTGCGGCCGAATGCGGCCAGCGGTGTAGCGACCGGCGAGAAGGTATTGGTCTCGTGGTTCATCCGGGCGATCAGAATTTTCATGCGCCGACGCTCCCCGGTTCGCTTGGCACTCGTTGCGCCGCATTTAGCATGGCCTGCAACAGCACATTGCAACCGGCTTCCAGATGGTCCGCGCGCGCGTCTTCGATTTCGTTGTGACTGATACCGTCCTTGCACGGCACGAAGATCATCGCGGCCGGTGCGACTCGCGCCAAATAGACCGCGTCGTGACCGGCGCCGCTGATCACGTCCATCGATGAAAATCCCAGTCGTTCCGCACCTTGCTTCACGGCGGCGACCAGTTCCGCGGCGAAAGGCTGAGGTGGGAAATAGACGACCTGTTCGACGTCTATCGCGATGCCGGTCTTGGCATCTGCCTGCGCGCATGCAGCTCTTAAGGCGTCGTCCATTACGGTCAGCGTGGTGTCGTCGGCCGCGCGCAGATCGACCGTGAGTGTCACGCGGCCCGGAATCACGTTGCGCGAGTTCGGATGCACGTCCAGCCAGCCCACGGTGCCGCGTCCGTGCGGCGCGTGATCGAGCGCGATGCGGTTGACCGCGTGAATCAGATCCGCCGCAACGAGCAATGCGTCGCGGCGCAGTTCCATCGGCGTCGGGCCCGCGTGGGCTTCCATGCCGTGCACCGTCACGTCGTACCACCGTTGACCGAGCGCGCCTTGCACGATGCCGATGGTTTTGTCGTGTTCCTCCAGAACGGGGCCTTGTTCGATGTGGGCTTCGAAGTAGGCGCCGACCGCATGCGGGGTTTTATCTTCGCCCGCATAGCCGATTGCCGCCAACGCGTCGCGCACCGAGATGCCTTCGCGGTCGCGTTGTTCGAGCGCGTGCTCCAGCGTGAACGCGCCGGCAAACACGCCGGAGCCCATCATCACGGGCACGAAACGCGAGCCCTCCTCGTTGGTCCATACGGCGACTTCCAGCGGCGCCTGAGTCCGCACACCGGCATCGGCGAGCGTGCGCAACACTTCAAGTCCCGCCAGCACGCCGTAATTACCGTCGAACTTGCCGCCGGTCGGCTGCGTGTCGATATGGCTGCCGGTCATCACCGGCGGCAAGTCGTCACGCAAGCCCGCGCGCCGCGCGAAGATATTGCCGATCGCGTCGATCCGCACCGTGCAGCCGATCTCCTTCACCCACGCGATGAACAGGTCGCGAGCCTCGCGGTCCAGCTCCGTCAACGCGAGCCGGCATACACCGCCTTTGTCGGTCGCGCCGAGCTGCGCGAGTTGCATGAGACTGTCCCAGAGCCGCGCGCCGTCGACTCGCAAATCGGCAGACGTCGCGACGGATGTTGATTCGTGAACTTGCATCAATGCTTCCTCGTGTTGAAGACAGATTGCGCGTTAGACGACGCCAACGCCGAGATAACGGTCCTTGATCGACTCGTCCGCGGCGAACGACGCGTTGTCGCCCGAATAGACGATCACGCCCTGTTCGATGATGTAATGGCGGTCCGCGAGCTGCGTGCAGACTTCGAGGTTCTGCTCGACCAGCAGAATCGCCACGCCGGCCTCGCGAATCAGTTTGAGCTGTGCGACGATTTCTTCGACGATCACCGGCGCGAGTCCCTCCACCGGTTCATCGAGCATGAGCAGCCTCGGGTGATTCATTAGCGCGCGGCCGATCGCGAGCATCTGCTGTTCGCCGCCGGACAGTTGCGCGCCTCCGTTCGTACGCCGCTCTTTCAGACGCGGGAAAATGCGGTAGATGTCGTCGAGTTGCCACGGAGAACCTTTGCGTGCGCCGAGCCTCAGGTTCTCTTCGACAGTCAGCAAACGGAAGATGCCGCGATGCTCGGGCACGAAGCACACGCCGTGCGAGGCGATCTTGTGCGAAGGCAGGCCGCCGATCTTCGCGCCGTTGAAGGTCACGGTGCCGCGCTGCGGCGTGACGACGCCCGCAATTGCTTTGAGCGTGGTCGATTTGCCCGCGCCGTTGCGGCCTAACAGCGTGACGGTTTCGCCTTCGTTGATCTGCAGCGTGACGCCTTGCAGAATGTGACTCTTGCCGTAGAAACCGTGAATGTCCTGCACGTCGAGAATCATGCGCGGCCTCCGGTGATCATATTGCCGAGATAGGCGCTGCGCACGCGCTCGTCGCCGCGAATTTCGTCGGGACGGCCTTCAACCAGCACACGCCCTTGCTGCATGACGGTGATCGTGTCAGAGATATCCATCACGATCCCCATGTTGTGCTCGATCAGCACCACCGTGTAGTCATCGCGCAGGCCGCGAATCAACTGCTTCATATCGTCGAGATCGTCGATGCCCATGCCCGATGTCGGCTCGTCGAGAAAGATCGCCTTGGGCCGCGCGGCGAGCGCCATGCCGACTTCGAGCCGGCGCTGCTGACCGTGCGACAGCGCGCTCGCCGGCACCTCGCTGAAACGCTGCAATGCGAGCCGTTCGAGTACACCGTCGACCGTCTCCGCATGCGTGAGCGCGCCGTGCGGCGGGGTCCACGCATTTAATGCGCGGATGGCGTCGACGCCTTGCGCGGCGAGGCGCAGATTTTCTCGTACGCTGAGATTGGCGAACAGGCTCGTCACCTGAAACGAGCGCGCGACACCGCGGCGCACCCGCTTATGATCCGGCTCACGCGTAACGTCGTGACCGTCGAAAATGATCTTGCCTTCCGTGATGGGCAACGTGCCGGTCAAGACATGGAACAGCGTGGTTTTGCCTGCTCCGTTCGGCCCGATTACCGAATGCACGGTGCGCGGCAGGATGTTCAGGTTGACGTCGGAGAGCGCGGTGAATTTGCCGTAGCGTTTTACGATGCCGCTGGCTCGTAGAATGGCTTCGCTCATACGGGCTCCTGGGTGGCGTCGTTGTCTTTCTGGTCTTTGTTGTCTTTGTTGTCCCTTTGCTCAGCCTTGTCGCGCAGCGCTTGCCAGATGCGTTCACCCAGCCCCCACAAGCCGCGCTGCATGAACAGGCTGACCGCGATCAGCACAATGCCTAGCAATAACAACCAGCGCGGCCACAGAGTCGACAGCCAGTCGGCAAACAGCACGTAAAACGCTGCGCCTAATACCGACGCGAACAGATTACCCGTCCCGCCGATCACCGTCATCACGAGGATCATCTCGCTCGTGTGATAGTCGATGTTGGACAGCGGCGCGATACCGGTCATCAGCGCGTGCAGCGCCCCAGCGAGACCGGTGACTGCCCCGGAGATCACGAACGCCATCAGCTTGAAGCGTTTGACGTCATAACCAACTGCCGCGGCACGCGCCTCATTGTCGCGAATCGCAAGTAGCGTGCGGCCGAACACCGAATGGGACACGCGCATCAAAAGCCAGAACACCACGAGGAAAAGCACGGCAACGAAACCGTAGTATTGCCACGGCGATGCCAACGGCACGAGTGTCTTTCCAAACAGTCCGAGCGCCGGGCGCGGAATGTCGAGCAAGCCGTTATCGCCACCGGTCAGATCAGGCGTGGTGTAGGCCAGAAAATAGAACAATTGCCCGAACGCGAGCGTCAACATCACGAAGTACGTGCCGCGCTGGCGAATCGAAAACCAGCCGACCAATACGGCGGCCGCTGCGCCGATCACGATCGACGCGAGCAACGCGACCGGAACAGGCAATGCTGTTTTAGTGAGAACCAGACCGGCGCAATAACTGCCAAGCCCGAAGAAAATGCCCTGACCAAATGAAAGCAAGCCGGTGTGGCCGAGTAACAGATTGCAGCCGAGCGCGGCGAGTGCGAACACCAGCACCTCCGTGGCCAGCGATCCGGAACGCAGTGTCAGCGGCAATACGCACACCACTAAAAGCGCGAGCAGCAGGAAACGATAGCGGTACAGTGCCGGTTTTACACCGCGCTGGGTCGTTGCGGACGAAACGTTTTGCTCACCGGGTTTCGAGGTATCGATCATGCCGCCCTCCCAAGCAAGCCGTTCGGACGCAGCAATAGAACGGCGGCCATTGCGACGTAGATCATCAATCTCGCGCCTTCCGGCCACAACGTGCTCATTACGCTCTGCACGATGCCCACCAGCAACCCGCCGACGAGCGCGCCAAGGAAATTACCCATGCCGCCGACCACGACCACCACGAACGCAACACTGAGTGCCTCGATGCCCATGAACGGATCGACGCCGCGAATCGGCGCGGCAAGTACCCCCGCCAACGCGGCCGTTGCTGCGCCAAGCGCGAACACCAAACTGAAAACACGTAACACGTTGATACCCAGCAGCGACACCATCTCCGTCGATTCGCTACCCGCCCGCACCGCGCTGCCAAGCCGCGTACCTTCCAGCACCCACCACAGCAACGCCGCCAGCACGGCGGTGAAACCGATCACGAACAGCCGGTACTTCGGATAGACGAAACTGCCCCATATCACCACGCCGTTCAGCATGTCCGGCACCGGCACGTTGTCGCCGATCGGCCCCCAGATCAGGATCGCGCATTCCTGCACGACGAGCGCAAGGCCGACCGTCACGAGAATATGAAACTCGTGCTGCTGCGCGTAGACGTGCCGCAGAATCAGTTTCTCGACGACCCACGCAAGCGCACCGACCACAATCGGCACGACCACCAGCGCGGTCCAGAAACTCATCGACCACTGCATCGCCTGATAGCAGAAGTAGGCGCCGAGCAGATAGAACGCGCCGTGCGCGAAGTTCACGAAGCGCAGCAGGCCGAACACGATCGACAAGCCGACCGCGAGCAGGAAATACAGCATTCCCACTCCGATGCCGTTGACGATCTGCAGAAGATAAACGTTCATGGCGTCCGTCTATAGGATGGGCGAAAGGAGACCGTTGCGGGCACACTTGCGGCGCCCGACAGCACCGCACGGCGGCATCAGGTCATCTTGCAGCCGGTTTTGTCGAGCGGCAGGAACGACTGGCCTGAGCTCACGATATCGGCGTAATCGTCGGCGTTTTTCATCTTGTTCTTCGCCTTGCCTTTCAACAGATAATAGTTCTTCAGTACCTGATGGTCGCCTTTGCGGATTTCTTCAGGACCGGTCAAACCGTCGTATTTCATGCCTTCGAGCGCGGCGACCACTTTCTTCGGATCGACATTGCCCGCTTTCACGATGCCGTCGAGCAGAATCTTCGTACAAATGTACGAGCCCGCGAGGCTATAGTTGGGGTTCGCTTTGAATGCGGCATTGGCGCGTTTGACGAGGTCGCGATTGAGCGGCGAATCGATGCCGTGCCAGTACTGCGCGCCGAAATAGACGCCTTCGCACAGGTCCGCGCCGAGCGATTCGAATTGCTCGAGACCCGACGCCCACGCCATCAGAATCGTGCAATTGTTCTTCATGCCGAAGCTCACGGCCTGGCGCAGCGTGTCGGACGATTGCGAACCGAAGTTCAGAATCAGCAATACGTCGGGCTTCGCCGCGACCGCGTTCGTCAGATAGCCACTGAATTCTTTCTCGTTGAGCGAGTGATAACTGTTACCCACATGCTCGATGCCCTTCTCTTTGAAAATCGCTTTCGCCGCCGATAGCAAGCCGTCGCCGAACACGTATTGCGGCGTAATCGTGTACCAGCGTTTTGCTTTCGGCAGCGTCTGGATCAGCGGACGTACCGTTTGCTCGATCGCGCCGTAGGTCGGCACCGACCAGCGGAATGTGGCGTCATTGCAGTCTTTGCCGGTGATTTCGTCCGCGCCAGCCGTGGTGATGAAAACGCCGCCGGCCTTCTGCACTTCCTTGCCCATCGCCAATGCTTCGGATGACAGAATACCGCCTGCAAAGAAGCGTGCATTTTTCTGCTGCGCGATTTCCTGTACGCGACGCACCGCTGTTGCAGGCTTGCCTTCCGTGTCGAGCACCGTGTAAGCGAGCGGCTCACCGAGTACCTTGCCGTATTGCTCGATCGCGAGCTTCATGCCGAGGTCGGCGTATTTGCCATTCGCGGCGAACGGCCCCGACATCGGCACCGGACAGGCAAATTGCAAGGTCGTGGCCTGCGCGAACGCGCTACGCGCGACCAGCGAGCCCAACGTCCCCGGAACGGCCGACAACGCGGCCAGCTTCAACATATTTCGGCGATTCAAAATGACGCTCCTTAGGAAAGAGACACACACTGACCGACTACGAAACTGCACGCATTGCGCGAACGACTGCTTGAGACTGCTTGAATTTGCTGCCCGCCGCGAAGTTTTTCACCGCATCGGTTTTGTTCTATTTATCATGATAAATAGGTTGGACTTGATCGTAGGTACAATAAATTCGAGTGTCAATAAGGCAAAATTCCTGGCAGCATCGAAGCGGCCTTGCTGGTCGTTGAGAGGCCGGTGGACCGATCGGGGATCGCGCAGGACAAACTGGGAGCATCGAATATGGCCATGGACCGCGCCAAGGCTGGCGCCGCGATTGAGATCAAACAGCAGAAGCGCGGCGATCTGGTCGCGGAGGAAATCAAACGGCTCATCACCGAGAAGGACCTGAAGCCGGGTGATCGGCTGCCGCGCGAGGTGGAGTTGCAGCAGCTTTTTGCGGTGAGCAAAAGTACGATCCGCGAAGCGCTGAAGTCGCTTGAGGTGCAGGGGCTCATCAAGGTGACCACGGGCCCGAGCGGCGGCGGAATGGTGGTGGAGGTGCCGCTGGATCGCACGTTGCAGCTATTGCAAAACTATCTGTTCTTCAAAGACGTTTCCATCGACGACATTTACACCGTGCGCAAATTGCTGGAGCCGGAACTGGCGGCGGGGGCAGTGCCGCATCTCACGGAACAGGATTTCGATGCGCTGGAAGCGAGCATTGCGTGCTGTGATCGGCCGGCTTCTTCGCACAGTGGGAAAGATATCGTGCGGCAACGTCAGGAAGACGTGAACTTTCATGACATTCTGGCCGCGGCAAATCCGAACCCGTTTCTGCGTTTCAGTTGCGAGTTGATCAACGAAATGATCCGGCAGTTGATCGAGTTTCGGAACGACACGCCGCAGTCCGAGCACGAGCGGTTCGGCCAGGCGAACGTGAAAATTCACAAGGCAATTACTAAAGCGGCGCGTGAGCGTGACGTGGAGAAGGTGCGCGAGTTGATGGTGATCCACATGACCGAAGCGCCGCGCTACGTGAAGCGGATGAAGGGGAAGCTACGTGGGCGGCTGATTCTGGATTCGGAGATTCGCCGACGTGTTCGCGCACGTAGCGTGGCGCCGGCTGATAGCGATGGTGAAGGGTGACGGGGTGCGGGGTGCGGGGTGCGGGGTGAGGGGTGAGGGGTGAGGGGTGAGGGGTGAGGGGTGAGGGGTGCGGGGTGCGGGGTGCGGGGTGCGGGGTGCGGGGTGCGGGGTGCGGGGTGCGGGGTGCGGGGTGCGGGGTGCGGGTAGGACGATAGTCGAGCGCTGGGGTGGGAAAGGGGCTCGTCCGGGTGGATGTGGGAGGCCGTGCGCCGGAACATGTGGGCTGTGTTAACTGGTGGGTACTCGATGTGCCGGAAATGCCGGACATACGCCACGAGGATATCGTCCGGCCTGGTCGGAGAATGTGGGGCCACCAGGTATCGAAGCTCATGCTGCCGTCTGGCACTTTGTGCTTGGTGCTTGGTGCTTGGTGCCTGGTGCCTGGTGCCTGGTGCCTGGTGCTTGGGACATGGCGCTTCGGCGGTCGGCGGTCGGCGGTCGGCGGTCGGCGGTCGGCGGTCGGCGGTCAGCGGTCAGCGGTCAGCGGTCAGCGGTCAGCGGTCAGCGGTCAGCGAAATTTACGGCGCAGCGCGTCGCTGCAGCGGACGCCTCCCTTCTCTCTTCACGGAAACGCAACGATCAGGTGAGCGACACGTGGATGAATCCGCGCCGTGTGTCGCTTCAGACGCCGCCGTTTGCAGAATCGCTGTGAGCATCTTTCCGGCCAACGCCATACGCCTGGTGAGGACACATAGCCGCAAGCGCGGATCGTTTCACGGCGTTATTAAGACATCGACGATTCAGACGATGCAGTCGACGAGATTCACCGCAACATGAAGGCCAGCCGAAAGATTCAGGTCACGCGGATTAAAGGATGCGCGCAGCAAGGATAGCGCTGAGTGGCGTGAGCGCGGCCATCGACCGGCATTCCAACCAATCGACCTGCTGCATGATCAGTGAGGGCTCAACCTTTTGCGGGCCGCGCCGTTATTGCATCTGCACAGGCATAAACATTGGATCTTCATGGCACAACCTATCCCTTTATCCCGCCACACTGGCGCTGCGCGTGCGCGGCATGCCAAGGTCATGCTGTTGCCGATCGCCCGGCAAACCGCCGATGACCTTGCGTTGCGGGTACATCTGGCGCTCGACGCCCTGCGCCGCGGCGCAGGCAGCATGATCGACGCGCAAACCCTTACGCAGACCATGCTACTGACCGGTTTTCTGGCCGAGTCCGGCTTCGGCTCAGCATCCGGCGAGGAACTTGGCGCTGCGGAACGTGCGGTATCGATGGTGTTCGATATCGGCAGAGACACCGGTGAATGGAGATTGGATAGTGCCGGAGTCGCACTTTTTGCCGCAATTGCGACGAATTACGACCAGCAGTTGCACCGTGCCCCACTGTGGGCGATCACCGAGGCGAGCGAACGGCTGGATCGCTTTACAGCAGGCATGACCTATCAGACGCCAGCGCGAAAGCGCGCCTGAGCGGACTGGAAGGGAAACTGGTCCGCTGCGCCCGGGTGACGCAGC
>NZ_CADFGI010000019.1:0-84221 GCF_902833695.1 Paraburkholderia sp. BCC1876
GCGGCCTTCTTGGCAGCGGGAGCAGCCTTCTTCGCAGCAGGCGCAGCCTTCTTGGCAACAGCCTTCTTCGCAGCAGGCGCTGCCTTCTTCGCGGCAGCCTTCTTGGCAGGCGCAGCCTTCTTCGCTGCGGCCTTCTTGGCCGGCGCTGCCTTCTTCGCTGCAACCTTCTTCACTGCGACTTTCTTTGCCGGTGCTGCTTTCTTCGCCGGCGCTGCCTTCTTTGCTGCAACCTTCTTCACTGCGACTTTCTTTGCAGCAACCTTCTTGGCCGGAGCAGCTTTCTTCGCTGCAACCTTCTTCGCCGGTGCTGCCTTCTTCGCTGCAACCTTCTTCACTGCGACTTTCTTAACAGCGACTTTCTTCGCCGGAGCAGCCTTCTTAGCCGGCGCAGCCTTCTTTGCTACAACCTTCTTGGCTGCGGGTTTCTTAGCGACTGCTTTCTTGATAGTTGCCATCATTTTCTCCTTCAGGTTTTCAGATGAGAGTCAGTTCAAACACCACCCTTCGTCAAAACCCGCTTCCCGCGGACGCTTCTCAGGGCGCGCGCTACGAAGCGAGCTATTCATCGGCGTACGCAGGTGCTGCGCGCTTACGCTAATGAATGCGGTAAGGCGCGCCGTGCCGAAAGGCACCGCGCGCCAGATCTGTTCGGCGTTGAAACTCAACGCCGGCAATTGCTTGATCGGGCCGCCGGCGATCACGCCGACGGCTTTTTCCGGGGGGAAGTTTGCCCATCCCACTGAAGGGTTCGCAAAGTGCCAGTCATGTTTGTGGGCCGCGAAGGCACGCGGCGCACCGGGCAAGCTTTGCATCAGGCGGTTCTGCTCCTAACCAAAATTGCCGCGGCGAAGGCCTGCGGCATCCCCATCAATGAATGCATCTGCAGCACGAACCCGGATCACTCCCAGGTCAGCGCGCCGCCAGTCTGATATTCGATCACTCGCGTCTCGAAGAAGTTGCGTTCCTTCTTCAGGTCGATCATTTCGCTCATCCACGGGAACGGGTTTTCCTCGTTCGGGTACAGCGGATCGAGACCGATCTGCTGGCAACGGCGGTTGCAGATGAAGCGCAGATAGCTCTTGAACATCGACGCGTTGAGGCCGAGCACCCCGCGCGGCATCGTGTCTTCCGCGTAACGATATTCGAGTTCGACCGCTTGCTTGAAGATCTCGCGGATGTCCGCGCGGAACTCAGCCGTCCAGAGTTGCGGGTTTTCGAGTTTGATCTGGTTGATCAGGTCGATGCCGAAATTGCAGTGCATCGACTCGTCGCGCAGGATGTATTGGTACTGTTCCGCCGCGCCGGTCATCTTGTTCTGACGGCCGAGCGCCAGGATTTGCGTGAAGCCGACGTAGAAGAACAGGCCTTCCATCACACAGGCGAACACGATCAGCGAGCGCAGCAGCGTCTGGTCTGTCTCGAGCGTACCGGTCTTGAAGCCCGGATCGGTCAGCACATTGATGTACGGAATCAGGAATTCGTCTTTCGCGCGGATCGAGGCAACTTCGTGATACGCGTTGAAGATTTCGCCTTCGTCGAGGCCCAGCGATTCGACGATGTACTGATAAGCGTGCGTGTGGATCGCCTCTTCGAACGCCTGGCGCAGCAGGAACTGGCGGCATTCGGGCGCCGTGATGTGGCGGTAGGTGCCCAGCACGATGTTATTGGCGGCCAGCGAATCCGCTGTCACGAAGAAGCCCAGGTTGCGCTTGACGATGCGGCGCTCGTCTTCGGTCAGACCGTTCGGGTCTTTCCACAAGGCGATGTCGCGCGACATGTTCACTTCTTGCGGCATCCAGTGGTTGGCGCAACCCGCCAGGTATTTTTCCCAGGCCCACTTGTATTTGAACGGCACCAACTGATTGACGTCGGTCTGGCCGTTGATGATGCGCTTGTCGGCGACGTTGACCCGCGCTTCGGAAACGGCAGCCGTTCCAGCAGCATGAGCCGCGGCGATACCGCTTTCGAAAATATCTTGAGGAGCGAAGACGTTTCGATCCGAGGGAGCATGAGGAGCGGAACGCATTCCGGCTTGCGAACCGACAGCCGATCCCGCAGCGCTGCGCAACACATCTTGTTGCGCGCCGCTCGAGGGAGGTACGGCAGTGATCTCGTCATCCCAGTTAAGCATAAATGTCACCATCAATTTAGAACGGTTTGTACCATCTTTTCACGAGCGATAAAAGAGTTCGCTGATGAAAAATCCTGTTTTCGATTCGCGTTGCTACGTTCATACAACACTTTGTTCAACAGACTGTGTGAGTCGCCTCGCGTGAAGCGTGTTGAACGTGTGTCGTCGAGGTGCTTCGCGAGCTCGAAGAGCAACGTGTCGATGCGACGTTTCGCTGCTCTATCTATCTGTATTGCGGAGTGCGTTTGCGGCATCTTGCGGTTGCGTTTTGCTGTGTCGCGTTGCTCGTTGCGTTGCTATCTGCGTTGCTCGTTGCGTTGCTTTTCGCGTCGCTCGGCAGAGGTCTCGCGGTGCTGCTGCGACTCTCTGCTACGCGCGTCTGCGTTTCGCTTGCGTTCGTCTATCTCTGCTTGCGTCCGCGCCCGCGTCTGTCTGTTCGTCAGCGCAAGCGAAGTGAAGTTCAATGTCGTGTCGAGCGATGCATCGGGCCGGCTGCGTTGATCGGCCCATCGATCGAAGCGTTTGCTCAAGCGCGCTGTGCCGCGCGCTTCGTCGGGTGTTGCCGACTGCTGACTACTGGCTGCTGATCTACCACTGAGGCCTCTCCGAGTTTCCACCGACCCGGCGCCTCGCGACTTCAGTCGCCTGCCCTGCTTCACTGCCCGTCGACGAGCGGCGCGACTTCGACTTCTTTCACCGCACCGCTCGTCGACTTCACTCGTCTGCGTCACTACCGCTTCATCGCATCGAGCTGCGTTGCTCGCCGCATTCGGGTGACTACCTACAACCCGTCAGCAAGCAACGCTCCCGCTATCTGCTTCGCGCTCACCCGCAGCGCTTGTTGGCAACGCTTACTGGCAAGCTTCGCACTCGTCGAAACCTGCGTCGCCCGGACGCATCATGCAGACCGGACCATCCGCTTCCGGCGCTGCTTCGACGACTGCTGCCGTGGCCGCTGCAGCCTGAAAGCCGCCCGGCGTTGCGCCGCCTCCGTTCGCGCCGAAGCCACCCGCTGCGCCGCCAGCCGCGCCACCCGAACCTTCGCCGCCGCCCGAACTCACCGCGTTCAGTTGACCGTGCGCCACCGTCGACTTCTCGACGTGCGTCGCCGCCATCGTGCGGAGGTAGTAGGTCGTCTTCAGACCGCGCACCCAGGCGAGCTTGTAGACCTCGTCGAGCTTCTTACCCGACGCGCCGCCCATGTAAATGTTCAGCGATTGCGCCTGGTCGATCCACTTCTGACGACGCGAAGCCGCTTCAACCAGCCACACCGGATCGAGTTCGAACGCGGTCGCGTAGATCGCGCGCAGGTCCGCCGGAATCCGGTCGATGCGCGACAACGTGCCGTCGAAGTACTTCAGGTCGGCGACCATCACTTCGTCCCACAGACCGCGCGCCTTCAGGTCGCGCACCAGGTAGTCGTTGACCACCGTGAATTCGCCCGACAGATTCGACTTCACATACAGGTTCTGGAACGTCGGTTCGATGCAAGCCGACACGCCGATGATGTTCGAGATCGTCGCCGTCGGCGCGATCGCGACGCAGTTCGAGTTGCGCATGCCGTACTGGGCGACCCGCGAACGCAGTTCGGTCCAGTCCATCGACTCGCTCGAGTCGACTTCCACGTAACCGCCACGCGCGTCGGCCAGCAGCTTCACCGAGTCTTGCGGCAGGATGCCGCGATCCCACAGCGAGCCGCGGTAGCTCGAGTAACGGCCGCGCTCTTGCGCCAGTTCCGTCGACGCGTAGTAAGCGTAGTAGCAGACCGCTTCCATCGACGTATCGGCGAACGCCACCGCCTCTTGCGACGCGTACGGCGTGCGCAGCAGATGCAGGCAGTCCTGGAAGCCCATGATGCCGAGACCGACCGGACGGTGCTTCAGGTTCGAGTTACGCGCCTTGGCGACCGCGTAGTAGTTGATGTCGATCACGTTGTCGAGCATGCGCATCGCGACGCTGATGGTGCGCTTGAGCTTGTCGTGGTCGAGCACGAGCGTGCCGTCGGCCTGTTCCTTCAGGTGGGCGACGAGGTTCACCGAGCCCAGGTTGCAGACGGCGATTTCGGCGTCGCTGGTGTTCAGCGTGATTTCCGTGCACAGGTTCGACGAGTGGACGACACCGACGTGCTGTTGCGGCGAGCGCACATTGCACGGATCCTTGAACGTGATCCACGGGTGGCCGGTTTCGAACAGCATGCCCAGCATCTTGCGCCACAGTTGCGCCGCCGGCAGCGTCTTGAACAGCTTGATCTCGCCGCGCGCGACCTTCGCTTCGTAAGCCGTGTAAGCCGTTTCGAATTCCGCGCCGAACAGGTCGTGCAGGTCCGGGCAGGTGGACGGCGAGAACAGCGTCCAGTCGCCGCCTTCCATCACGCGCTTCATGAACAGGTCGGGAATCCAGTTCGCCGTGTTCATGTCGTGCGTGCGACGACGGTCGTCGCCGGTGTTCTTACGCAGCTCGAGGAATTCCTCGATGTCCAGGTGCCACGTTTCCAGGTACGCGCACACCGCGCCCTTGCGCTTGCCGCCCTGGTTCACGGCGACGGCCGTGTCGTTGACGACCTTCAGGAAGGGAACGACGCCTTGCGATTTGCCGTTGGTGCCCTTGATGTGCGAACCGAGCGCACGCACGCGCGTCCAGTCGTTGCCCAGACCGCCGGCGAACTTCGACAGCAGCGCGTTTTCCTTCAGCGCTTCGTAGATACCGTCGAGGTCGTCGTCGACCGTGGTCAGGTAGCACGACGACAGTTGCGAGCGATGCGTGCCCGAGTTGAACAGCGTCGGCGTGGACGACATGAAGTCGAAGCTCGACAGAATGTTGTAGAACTCGATGGCGCGCGCTTCGCGGTCGATCTCGTTCAGCGACAGGCCCATCGCGACACGCATAAAGAATGCCTGCGGCATTTCGATCCGCACGCCGTCGTGATGCAGGAAGTAGCGGTCGTACAGCGTTTGCAGACCGAGGTAACCGAATTGCAGGTCGCGGCTGTTGTCGAGCGCGGCGCCCAGGCGCTTCAGGTCGAACTGCTGGAGCTTGTCGTCGAGCAGGCCGGCGCCGATGCCGCGCTTGATGAACTGCGGGAAGTACTCAGCGTAACGCTCGGCCATTTCGCCTTGCGTGACTTCGTCTTCGAGGATCTCGCGGCGGATCGTGTGCAGCAGGATGCGCGCGGTGACCTGGCTATACGCCGGATCTTTTTCGATCATCGTGCGGGCAGCCAGAATCGCCGAGTCGTAGACCTGGGTCATCGGCACGCCGTCGTACAGATTCTTGACCGTTTCCGCGATGATCGGGTCGGCGCTCACGGCGTCGCCCAGATTCGCGCAAGCGGATTCGATGACGCCGCGCAGCGCAGCCATGTCGAGCGGACGCGTGACGCCGTTGTCGGTCACGTTCAGACCCGGCGTGTTGGCGACGATCTGGTCGTCATGACCGCGCGCCTGGGTGCGCTTCTCGCGATACAGCACGTAAGCGCGCGCAACGTTGTGCTCGCCGCCGCGCATCAGCGCGAGTTCGACCTGATCCTGAATGTCTTCAATATGGAACGTGCCGCCGTTCGGGCGGCTGCGCACCAACGCACGCACCACGCTCTGCGTAAGTTGCTCGACCAGTTCGCGCACGCGCGCCGAAGCCGCGCCTTGACCACCGTTGACAGCCAGAAATGCCTTCGTCACGGCGATGGCGATTTTCGACGGCTCGAACGACACGACGCCGCCGTTGCGGCGGATCACCTTGTAGTCGGCGAGCGTCGCTTGCGGCGCGAGCGCCTGTGCGCCTTGTGCCTGGCCGAAGGCCTGGCCGGTCGGTGAACCCTCATAGCGGGTCGTCGCGTTGTCGGTGGTTTGCATGTGCAAAGCTCCTGGTCCTGGAAATGGTGCGGTGATTGCCGCGGATTAAAACGAACGCTGCGCCGCCGCGTGCGCAAGCGATAGGGTGCAGAAAAGAGGCTGGCTGAGCCGGTTGGCGGGATGCGACGGCGACGAAGCCTGATTCGAATTGAAAACGGTCTTCGTCGTATGCGTCGCGATCACTGGCTATGCCCCTTCCCTGAATGCTTCTGGATGCCGCCGGTTGGTCTTGACCGGCCGCGCCACAGGAATTTTTTCACTGCCCGGAATGCTTGCGGCGCCGTGCTCGGAGAGCGGGGCGCCGCTGATTTATGCACTCGGTTATCCACACAGTTATACACAGCCAACACAAGATATGGTGTGAAACCGAATTTCTGGCACCAAGTATAGTGGAGATTCGAGACAGGTCAAATCGTTTTATTTGCTTTGAATGGGTTGACTTTTGGATAGCGCGGCGCGGCGCACTTCACCGGAGAACAAGGCTGTGCCTTGCTCTCCTCGCATCACGCAAGGTCGCGCAAAGAGGCGTTACGAGTTCGCGGAAAACTTGAGATAGGGGAAATACCGAGCGTCGAGCGCGGTGTCGCGCTGCAGACGTTGCCACTCGAAATGCGGACCCGGATCGGTCTTGCGACCCGGGGCAATGTCCGAGTGACCGGCGAGCGCCTCGACCGGATAGCGGGCCTTCAGCGCGCTCACGAGAGCGCCGAGCGTGCGGTATTGCGCCGCCTCGAAAGCAGCGGTGTCACTGCCCTCCAGCTCGATACCGATCGAGAAATCATTGCAGCGCTCGCGGCCGAAAAAATTCGACGGCCCTGCGTGCCACGCGCGCTCGTTGCACGACACGAATTGCTCGAGCGCGCCGTCGCGATGAATCACGAAATGCGCCGAGACCCGCACGCCGCGCAGGTGAGTGTCGTAGTACGGGTGCGCGTCGCAGTCGAGCGTGTTGAGGAACAGCTCCGCGATCGCCGTGCCGCCGAACTCGTTCGGCGGCAGGCTGATGTTGTGAACGACGATCAGGGTCGGCACGGCGCCGTCGGGCCGCGCTTCGAAATTCGGCGAACGGAGTTGACTGGCGGCGGCGACCCAACCGTCGGCATCGACGGTGAACGCGCCGCTCATCGAGCGTCGCGGCCCGACGGACGCGCGCTGTGCCGCTGCGCGTGCGCGGCGCTGCAGAACGGCTGCCCCGCCACCACCACGGAATCGCTCTTCGGCGCATGCACGCCGCACTCGACGCAGCGGATCATCGGCTCGGCGAGTTGCGGCCGCGCTTGCGCTTGACCCGCCGGACGGGCCGCGCCATTGGCACCGGCTTGCTGGCCTGGCGCACCGTTCGCTCCCGCGCCGGCGCCGCCGGTGCGCTGCGTGGTTTGCGCGTCATGACGACGCAGCGCCTTGACCAGCCATTGGCCGACGACGAACAACAGGATCAGCAGAAATATTTGTCGCATGGAATACGCTCACACTACAGCACGGTGCAACAGCACCTCGAAGACGAAACGGCTGCCGACGTACGCCAGCAACAGCGCGACGAACGACGCCAGCACCCAGCGCAGGGCCGCGCGACCGCGCCAACCCGACACCTTGCGCGCGGTCAGCAGCGCGCCGAACATCACCCACGAAAGAATCGCGAACACGGTCTTGTGATCGAGCCGCAATGCACGGTCGACCAGTTGCTCGCTAAACAGAATGCCCGACAGCAAGGTCAGCGTGAGCAGCACAAAACCCGCGCCGATCAGACGGAACAACAGCTTTTCCAACGTCAGAAGCGGCGGCAGCGTGTCGAGCCAACTCGACAGCCAGCCGTTGCCGGCCGCGGCCGCATGCCGCTGCGCGACGCCGCCGCCGCGCATGGCGTGCAAACGCCGCTCGACCAGCAGCATCAGAATGGCGTGCAGCGCCGCGATCGCAAACAGACCATACGCGATGTTGGCGATCAGGAAGTGCAGCTTGAACAACGGCGCGGCCGAATACGGCAGCACGCGCACGCCGCCGAACGCCAACGGCATCAGCGAAGCGACGCAGGCGAGCGGCAACACCAGCAGACGCAGCCCGTCGAGCGGAAAGAAAAAACTCTCTATCCAGTAGATGCCGGCGCCGAGCCAGAACATGGCCGACAGCGCGAACGCGAAGCCGAACACCATCGCGTTCTGCGGGAAGATGGTGGTGTGCAGCAGCACGCCGTGCGCGGCCAGCGCCACGCCAAGCAGCGCGCGGCCAGCCGAGCTCATGCCCGAGGCGGCCGGCGCGCTGGCCGCGGCGGGCACCGGCGGCACGCTCTCGAGCATGGGGCGCACGGCGGCGTGCCGGTGCGAGCGCCAGCCGGCCACGGCTAAACCGCCGTAGAGGAGCGCAGTGAGGGCATACAGTACAATATCCATATTCGAAGTTTACACTAGGCCCCTACTCCGCGACGTCTTCCACTTCGCGCGCTGCCCGGGCCGCACTGTTCATCGCTCCCCATGCTCGACAATCTGACTCAACGGATGGCGCGCGTCGTCAAGACGCTGCGCGGCGAAGCCCGGCTCACCGAGGCGAACACCCAGGAAATGCTGCGCGAGGTTCGCCTGGCGCTGCTCGAGGCCGACGTGGCGCTGCCCGTCGTGCGCGAGTTCATCGCCAAGGTGAAGGAGAAGGCGCTCGGCGAAGAAGTCATCAGCAGCCTGTCGCCGGGTCAGGCGCTCGTCGGCGTGGTGCAGCGCGAGCTGACCGCGATCATCGGCGGCGACTACGAAGGCAAGGCGGTCGAACTCAACCTCGCCGTCACGCCGCCGGCCATCATCCTGATGGCGGGTCTGCAGGGCGCGGGTAAGACCACCACGGTCGGCAAGCTCGCCAAGCTGCTGCGCGAAAAGTACAAGAAGAAGGTCCTCACCGTTTCGTGCGACGTCTACCGTCCCGCTGCTATCGCGCAGTTGAAGATGGTGACCGAGCAGGTCGGCGCGGACTTCTTCCCGTCGGAACCCGATCAGAAGCCGGTCGACATCGCGCGCGCCGCGGTGGACTGGGCCAAGCGTCACTACCATGACGTGCTGCTCGTCGACACGGCCGGCCGTCTCGGTATCGACGAAGTAATGATGGCGGAAATCACCGCGCTGCACACCGAACTGAAACCGGCGGAAACGCTGTTCGTGGTCGACGCGATGCTGGGCCAGGACGCGGTCAACACCGCCAAAGCTTTTAGCGACGCATTGCCGCTCACCGGCGTGGTGCTCACCAAGCTCGACGGCGACTCGCGCGGTGGCGCGGCGCTGTCCGTGCGTCATGTGACCGGCAAGCCGATCAAGTTCGTCGGCGTCGCCGAAAAGCTCGACGGCCTCGAAGTGTTCTACCCGGATCGCATGGCGAACCGGATTCTCGGCATGGGCGACATTCTCGCCCTCGTCGAAGAAGCGCAGAAAGGCGTGGATGTTCAGGCCGCGCAGAAGCTCGCCGACAAGGTCAAGAAAGGCGGCGACTTCGACCTCAACGATTTCCGCGCGCAGCTTACGCAAATGAAGAGCATGGGCGGCCTGTCGTCGCTGATGGACAAGCTGCCCGCGCAATTCCAGCAGGCCGCGGCCGGCGCCAACATGGGCATGGCCGAATCGCAGATGCGTCGCATGGAAGGCATCATCAATTCGATGACACCGCTCGAGCGCGCCAAGCCGGATCTCATCAAGGCCACCCGCAAGCGGCGCATTGCGGCGGGCGCGGGCGTGCAGGTGCAGGAAGTCAACCGCATGCTGAATCAGTACGACCAGATGCGCACCATGATGAAGAAGCTCAAGGGCGGCAATCTGCAGAAGATGATGCGCGGCATGAAGGGCATGTTGCCCGGCATGCGCTAAGCTTGTTCAAGATGGCGGGCGCGTGCTTTTCGCGCGCGAACGTCGGAAAGCGCTGACTTCCGATTTGTGCGGGTTTATTCTGTACCGCGCGCCGCCGATCTCACCCACACTATGTATACAGTTATTGCCCGTCAGACGTCATGAACCGCGAAGAAGCCCTGCATATTTTTAGCCACTCCGAAGAAATCGTTTCGGCCAACGACGTCAACGCGTCGATCAGCGGCATGGCGGACGCCATCCGCAGCGAGATGAGCGAGGACTTCCCGCTCGTGCTGTCGGTCATGGGCGGCGCGGCGGTGTTCACCGGCATGCTGCTGCCGCACCTCGATTTTCCGCTCGAGTTCGACTACATCCACCTGACCCGCTACCGCAACACCACCAAGGGCGGCAACGAGATGCAGTGGCGCGTCGCGCCGGCCGAGTCGGTGAAAGATCGCGTGGTGCTGGTGCTCGACGACATTCTCGACGAAGGCGAGACGATGGCCGCGATCCGCGACCGCATTCTCGCGATGGGCGCGAAGCGTTTCCTGAGCGCGGTGCTGTGCGAGAAGATCATTCCGAAAGCTAAACCGCTGCGCCCGGATTACTGCGGGTTCGAAGTGCCGGACCGCTATGTGTTCGGCTGCGGGATGGACGCGAAAGGTTACTGGCGCAACCTGCCGACCATTCGTGCGCTGACCGAAGGGGCTTGAGACTCCAGTTCCTCTGACTACGCCGTGATCACGCGGCGTACCGGCGAAAGAAAAGCGACCCGCGGGTCGCTTTTTTGTTGGTCGCTGCTTGTCGAATCGAGTGGACTTGAATGGCACCGGGCGTCAAAGCTGATGCACGAACGACCGGATGCCGCCCAACATCATCTCGACCGAAATCGCCACCAGCACCAAACCCATCAGGCGTTCAAACGCCATCATCGCGCGCTCGCCGAGCCAGGCCTGAATGCGCTCGGCCAGCATCAGCACGATCGCGCAGACGATCATCGTGACAGTCAGCGCGCCGATCCATTCGAACATCTTGCCCGGCGCCTGCGACGTCAGCGCATCACCGTGGCCAACGCCGACGGCCCCGCCAGCGCCGGAATCGCGAGCGGCACGATCAGCGGCTCGCCGCCGCGCGTGTCGCCGCCGAACGGTCCATCCGGATGCGGGAACACCATTCTGAGCGCTATCAGGAACAACACGATGCCGCCGCCGATCCGCAACGACTGATCGGTCAGGCTCATCATGCGCAGAAAACCCTGCCCGACCACCATGAAGACCAGCAGGATCGCAAACGCGATCGCCACTTCACGGAGAATCACGACTGTGCGCCGCTGCGGCGACACTCCGCGTAGACAACTAATAAAGAGCGGAATGTTGCCGAGCGGATCAGTGATCAGAATCAGCAGGATAGTCGCGGACAGGAAGGTGTACTCCACCGTCCGCTCCGCTTAGCTCGCCAACGCGGCGCGAATCTTCCCGATCACCGTTTGCGCGGCGTCTTCGACCGGCAGCAGCGTCGCTTCGGCGTCGCGGCGGCCTTGGTATTCGAGCTTGCCTTCTTTCAGGCCACGGTCGCCGATCACCAGACGATGCGGCACGCCGATCAGCTCCCAGTCGGCGAACATCACGCCCGGGCGCTCGCCACGGTCGTCGAGAATCACGTCGATACCCGCTTCGACCAATGCCGCGTACAGCTTGTCGGCCTGCTCGCGCACGGCGTCGCTGCGGTCATAGCCCATCGGGCACAGCACGACTTCGAACGGCGCGATCGATTCCGGCCAGATGATGCCCTTGTCGTCGAAATTCTGTTCGATCGCCGCGCCCAGGATACGCGTCACGCCAATACCGTAGCAGCCCATTTCCATCGGCTGCGGCTTGCCGTTTTCGTCGAGGCAGGTCGCGTTCATGGCTTCCGAATACTTCTTGCCGAGCTGGAACACGTGGCCCACTTCGATCCCGCGGCAGATGTCGATCACGCCCTTGCCGTCCGGCGACGGATCGCCCTTCTTCACGTTGCGAATATCGGCGACGACCGGCTCCGGCAGATCGCGGCCCCAGTTCACACCGGCGATGTGGAAATCCACCTCGTTCGCGCCGACGACGAAGTCGCTCATGTTCGCGACGGTGCGATCCGCGACGACCTTGACCGGCTTCTTCGTATTGATCGGACCGAGGTAGCCGGGCGGCGTGCCGAAGGTCTCGACGATTTCAGCCTCGGTTGCCATGCGGAATTCAGCCAGACCCGGCAGCTTGCTCGCCTTGATTTCGTTCAGGTCGTGATCGCCGCGCAGCATCAGCAACCAGATGGTCGGCTCGGCGCCTTCGTTTTCGGTCGCGAGAATGATCGACTTGATGGTGCGCTCGAGCGGAATGTTCAGCAGTTCGGCGACGGCCTCGCACTTCGCCTTGCCCGGCGTGGCGGTTTTCGTCAGCGCTTCGGCAGGCGCCGCGCGTTCCGCGTACAGCGGCAGCGCTTCGGCCGCTTCGACGTTCGCCGCGAACTCGGAGGTCGGGCAATAAGCGATCGCGTCTTCACCTGTGTCGGCGATCACGTGGAATTCGTGCGAACCGCTGCCGCCGATCGAACCGTTGTCCGCCGCCACCGCGCGGAAGTCCAGACCGAGACGCGTGAAGATGCGCACGTACGCGTCGTACATCTTGCGATACGACTCGCGCAGACCTTCGGCGTCTTTGTCGAACGAGTACGCGTCTTTCATGATGAATTCGCGACCGCGCATCACGCCGAAACGCGGACGGATCTCGTCGCGGAACTTCGTCTGGATCTGGTAGAAATTCACCGGCAACTGACGGTAGCTCTTGATCTGATTACGCGCGATGTCCGTGACCACTTCTTCGTGGGTCGGTCCGATCACGAAATCGGTTTGCTTGCGGTCTTTGAAACGGAGCAGCTCGGGGCCGTATTTTTCCCAGCGGCCCGATTCCTGCCACAACTCGGCCGGTTGCACGGCCGGCATCAGCAGTTCGATCCCGCCGGCCCGGTTCATTTCTTCACGCACGATGGCTTCCACCTTGCGGATCGAACGCAGGCCGACCGGCAGGTAGTTATAAATACCGCCGGCCACGCGACGGATCATGCCGGCGCGCACCATGAGCTTGTGGCTGACGATCTCGGCGTCGGCGGGCGCTTCTTTCAGCGTGCCGATAAAGAAACGGGAAGCTTTCATTCAGATTTTCCAAAAGCGGCGGCTCCGGAAGGACCGCCCGAAAGGTGAAAACGGTAGGGAATCGACACAGACACGGCGCTCTGTCAGCCCGGTTCGCCCGACGCCTGGCACAGCGCCGCGTGCTCACGCCTAAGGCGCCTCGACACGCTTTCGCACGCCGCCGAAGCTGCCGCGCAAAGCCTTCACACACGGGATAAGGCACGGAAAGACTGACAGGCTACCGCAAACGCGGGGCCTTTTGCGGCGAATCGTTCCAATCTGGTGCGAATCGGTGCGTCGGGTCCGTTATCTGTTTATAATCAAAGCAATTTTAAAGGATTCGAAGGTGGTTGTATGCTGGATCGTGAAGGCTTTCGCCCGAACGTCGGCATCATCCTCTTGAACGCGCACAACGAGGTGTTTTGGGGCAAACGGCTCCGTGAACATTCCTGGCAGTTTCCGCAAGGGGGCATCAAGTACGGAGAGACCCCCGTGCAAGCGATGTATCGGGAGTTACACGAAGAAACCGGGCTGCTTCCTGAGCACGTCAAGGTGATCGGTCGCACGCGCGACTGGTTGCGTTACGAGGTGCCTGACAAGTTCATCAAGCGCGAAGTACGCGGTCATTACCGCGGCCAGAAACAAATCTGGTTTTTGCTCCGGATGGTTGGACGCGATTGCGACATCTGCTTGCGCGCCACCGACCACCCTGAGTTCGATGCGTGGCGCTGGAACGAGTACTGGGTGCCCCTCGACTGTGTGATCGAGTTCAAGCGGGATGTGTATCAGTTGGCGCTGACGGAGCTATCCCGCTTCATGCGCCGGGCTGTGCCGCGTGCGGAAAAACCTGTCGGGCACCACGTGCCGCGTTATCCCCGGATAGCGTCGTCAATGGAGAGTCCGCCGGATTCCACGATAATGACGGTGACCTCCGTGACCACGGTGACATCTGTCAGCATCGAAACATCGGTTCACACCACGATCGCGTCCGATTGCGGTTCGGGTTCCGGATCGGAGCCCGAGTTGGGCGCCGCGCCGGAGCATGAGGACGAGGGCGAATCCGCTCGCGAAACCGCCGGCTCGCTATTCCGCCCGGGCGCGCGCAATTAACAACGCTGTGCGGCTGTCCTGGCCGCCTCAACCGGCGCGGCTCACTGAGCCGCGCCGGTGTTTCGAGGAAATCATATTGAAAGCACTTGCTCTCGTCGTGGCGTGCGTCGCCACCGGCGCCCTGCTGGCTGGTTGCTCGAGCGCCGGCAAACCCACGAATAAAGACGACAGCGCGTTCGTCTACCTGCTGGACCGCCAGGGTAGCTGGGTCGAAAACAAGGTGGACACGTTGCCGCCGCTGCCGCAAGACGCGAATCTGCTGCCGTTCGCAGTTTCGGGCAATACCCCGCTGCAGTTCGCGGTCGACAAGAATTCGCTCACTGTCGGTACCGACGGTGTGGTTCGCCTTACCGTCGTCGTGACGAGCCCGAGCGGCGCACGTAATGTGATCTACGAAGGCATTCGCTGCGACACGTACGAATGGCGCCAGTACGCAGGCCTGAATGCGGATCACGACGGTTGGGACACCACGGTCGCGAACAATTTCACGCGTATTGAAGATGGTGCGCTGAACGCGTATCAGTCGGCGCTGTATCAGGATTATCTGTGCGCGAGCAAGATGCCTACGGGCAACGCTCAGCGGATTCTTGAGAATATCCGCTACAAGCGCACTGCGGCCTCGTTGATCCGTTAAGGGTGAGTTGTTCCTGAGCAAGTTGTTCGAAGTCGCAACGGGTCGTGGATGTGAAAAAAGCCGTTTCAGCTTGTGCTGAAACGGCTTTTTTGTGTGCGCTGTGCGGCTGGTCCGGATCTGCTGCGAACCGGCGCCAGGCTCAGACCAGGACCAGATTGTCGCGGTGAATCAGCTCGGGTTCGAGCATGTAGCCGAGCACGGATTCGATTTCGCCACTCGGGCGGCGCTGAATCAGCTTGGTTTCCGCGCTGCTGTAGTTCGTCAAACCACGCGCCACTTCTCGCCCCGCAGCGCTCAGGCAAGCAATCACCTCGCCGCGCGCGAACGCGCCCTGCACACCGACGATGCCGATCGGCAGCAAGCTCTTGCCACCTTCGGTCAGCTTTTCGACCGCGCCGTCGTCGATTACGACATGGCCGCGCACTTGCAGGTGGTCCGCCATCCATTGCTTGCGGGCCGCCATGCGCGCCGTGCGTGCGATCAACTGCGTGCCGATCGCTTCGCCCGACGCCAGCCGCGACAGCACGTCCGCCTCGCGCCCGCTCGCGATCACCGTATTAGCGCCGCTGTGAGCCGCGCGCTTGGCGGCGAGAATCTTGGTCAGCATGCCGCCGCGCCCCAGGCTGGAGCCGGCGCCGCCAGCCATCGCCTCAAGTTCCAGCGCACCGGCATCGGCCTGCTGCACGAGCGTGGCGTTCGGGTCCTTGCGCGGGTCAGCGGTGAAGAGCCCTTGCTGATCGGTGAGAATGATGAGCGCGTCGCCCTCGATCAGATTCGCGACCAGGGCACCGAGCGTGTCGTTGTCGCCGAACTTGATTTCGTCGGTGACGACCGTGTCGTTCTCGTTGATGATCGGCACCACGCCAAGACGCAACAGCGTCAACAACGTGGAACGCGCGTTCAGATAGCGCTCGCGATCGGCCAGGTCGGCGTGTGTCAGCAGAATCTGCGCGGTCTGGATCGAATGCTCGGCAAAGCGGCTTTCGTAGACCTGCGCGAGCCCCATCTGACCGACGGCCGCGGCCGCCTGCAATTCGTCGATTTCGCGCGGACGTTTGGTCCAGCCGAGCCGCTGCATACCTTCGGCAATCGCGCCGGAACTAACCAGCACGACCTCTTTGCCTTGCGCGCGCAGAGCCGCGATTTGCGCCGCCCAGCGGCCGATCGCCGCATGGTCGAGGCCGCGCCCGTCATTCGTGACGAGGCTTGAACCGACTTTCACTACCAATCGCCGTGAATCTGCGATGACGGAACGCATTGTGCGCAGTCTCCAAATTGACGCGTGATGCAAGCCGGCAGCCCATCCAGGCGCGCCGGCGCTCGTGCTTTCTTATTCTTGCGGGTCGACGCTGGATTCGTCCGCGACGGGCGGCGCGGACGGCTTTTCGCGGAAACGCACGTCGGCGGCGAGATCTTCGGCTTCGGCCGCACGCTGCGCGTCCGAGTGCGAGGCAATGTGGTCGAACACCGCGTAGCAAAGGTTCTCGCAACCCTGACCGGTCAGCGCCGAGATTTCGAACACTGGGCCGTCCCAACCGAAGCCTTCGAGGAACGCCGAAACGCGCGCTTCGCGTTCGTCTTCGGGCACCATGTCGAGCTTGTTGAGGACCAGCCAGCGCTTCTTCTCATACAGCAGCTCGTCGTATTTGCGCAGCTCGTTGACGATCGCCTTGGCTTCCGCGACCGGGTCGACCGCTTCGTCGAACGGTGCGAGGTCGACGATATGCAGCAACAAGCCGGTGCGCTGCAGGTGACGCAGGAACTGGTGACCAAGGCCGGCGCCTTCCGCGGCACCTTCAATCAGACCGGGAATGTCCGCGATCACGAAGCTGCGGCTCGGACCGACGCGCACTACGCCAAGGTTCGGCGCGAGCGTAGTGAACGGGTAGTCGGCGATCTTCGGCCGCGCGTTCGACACCGACGAAATAAAGGTCGACTTGCCAGCGTTCGGCATGCCGAGCAGACCGACGTCAGCCAGCACCTTCAGTTCGAGGCGCACCATGCGGCGCTCGCCCGGCTTGCCGTCGGTCTTCTGACGCGGTGCGCGGTTGGTACTGGATTTGAAATGCAGGTTACCGAGACCGCCCGCACCGCCCTGCGCGATTTGCACGCTCTGGTTGTGCTCGGTCAGATCGGCGATCAGCTCGCCGGTTTCCATGTCGGAAATGGTCGTGCCGACCGGCATGCGCAGCGTGATGTCGTCGCCGCCCTTGCCGTAGCAGTCGGCGCCACGACCGTTTTCGCCGTTGCGCGCCAGGTGTTTTTTCGCGTAGCGGTAGTCGATCAGCGTGTTGATATTGCGGTCCGCGACCGCAACCACGCTGCCGCCCCGGCCGCCGTCGCCGCCATCCGGGCCGCCGAACGGAACGAATTTCTCGCGGCGCATCGACGCGCTGCCATCCCCTCCGTCGCCGGCGATGACTTCAATCCTCGCTTCGTCAATGAACTTCATGCGTAACTCCGTCCCGTGGTGTGCTGCCAGATGGTGCTGCTAGATTTAATGCTACTGGATGTACTCGATGCTGCTATTTTGCCGCGCCAGCCGGGTGCCGATCAATCGGCCGAACGGCATAGGACTGACGGCATGAGCGGCGCGTTCACGCCCATTCGTCCGGCAAAAGCCGCCGGAATAAAAAAAGCCCCGCTAACTTCGCGAGGCCTTTTACCGGTCCTGAAGCCCGTGCCTGAGTAAGCTCAGACTGCTGCCGGGACGACGTTGACCATGTGCTTCTTCGCTGCGCCTTTCGTCGAAAAATTGACGTGGCCGTCCGTCAGCGCGAACAAGGTGTGATCCTTGCCGATACCGACGTTTTCGCCCGGGTGCATGCGCGTACCACGTTGACGAACAATGATGCCGCCAGCGTTGATAGCCTGACCGCCGTAAACCTTCACGCCGAGGCGCTTCGATTCGGAGTCGCGGCCGTTGCGGGATGATCCGCCTGCCTTTTTGTGTGCCATTTGATTTGCTCCTTAACCGTTGCGCTTACGCGTTGATCGCGTCGATGCGCAGTTCGGTATAGTTCTGGCGGTGGCCGCCATGCTTCTGGTAGTGCTTCCGGCGACGCATCTTGAAGATGGTCACTTTCTTGTGACGACCTTGCGACACGACGGTAGCCTTGACGGAAGCCCCACTGACCAGCGGCGTACCGAACTTAATCGATTCGCCTTCGCCCACTGCGAGAACCTGGTCGAGCGTGATTTCAGCGTCAATGTCTGCCGGTATCTGTTCTACTTTAAGTTTTTCGCCGACGGCAACTTTATACTGCTTGCCACCGGTTTTTATGACCGCGTACATTGAGAACCTCACTCTGTGTTCATTTTTCCCACGCACCGCGCGCGGAAACCCGTGATTATACATAGAGTTAGCTACGCGGTCAAAACTCATTGAGAGATACCGTGCAAGGTGCGCAGCGCCTCGCGGCCGCGCCCCAGCGCACGGCCCCGTCGCTGCCGAACGCGCCGCACGGCAGCCCGCGACACGGAACTGCCGCGATTCGCCTTATAATTCGCGGCACTACCCAATTCAGCCATCATGTCGTCGACTGCCACCCCCTCCTCCAACGCCGCCAGCCTGCTCGCTCCGATCGCCGAAGACATGCAGCAGGTCAATCGCGTCATCAGGCACCGTCTAGCGTCGGACGTGATGCTGATCAATCAGATCTCCGAGTACATCATCAGTGCCGGCGGCAAGCGGCTTCGGCCCGCGCTGCTGTTGCTGGTGGCGGGCGCGCTGGGTGAAACCACGGGGCACCGGCATGAACTGGCGGCGGTCGTCGAGTTCATCCACACCGCCACGCTGCTGCACGATGACGTCGTGGACGAATCCGATCTGCGGCGCGGCCGCCAGACTGCCAACGCGCTGTTCGGCAACGCCGCGAGCGTGCTGGTCGGCGATTTCCTCTACTCGCGCTCGTTCCAGATGATGGTTGGCGTCGGCAAGATGCGGGTCATGGAGATTCTGTCGGAGGCGACCAACATCATCTCCGAAGGCGAAGTGCTGCAGTTGCTGAACATGCATGATGCGGACGTGGACGAAGCCCGCTACATGCAGGTGATCCGCTACAAAACGGCCAAGCTGTTCGAGGCGGCCGCCCAGCTCGGCGCCGTGCTCGCCGGCTCAGACGCGAAAACTGAAGCCGCCGCTGCGGAGTTCGGCCGGCGCATCGGCACCGCGTTCCAGATCATGGACGACTGGCTCGACTACACAGGCACGGCCGAATCAATGGGCAAGAATGCCGGCGACGATCTGCGCGAGGGCAAACCGACCCTCCCGCTGATCTATCTGATCGAACGCGGCACGCCAGAACAATCTGCGCTCGCCCGGGAAGCGATCGAGCAAGGCGGCACCGCCCGGTTCGACACGATTTTCGAAGCCATCACGCGCTCCGGCGCGCTGGACCACACGCTGGACTGTGCGAAGCAGGAAGCTCAGGCCGCCGCAGCAGCAATTTCTTCATTTCCCGATTCCATTTTCAAAGATAGCCTGCTAGAATTATGTTCTTACTCGACGGCAAGACAGTCTTGAACGAGACTGAAACACCGTAAGAGTCCAGCAGTATAAAATCGGGGTGTAGCTTAGCCTGGTAGAGCGCTACGTTCGGGACGTAGAGGCCGGAGGTTCGAATCCTCTCACCCCGACCAGATTTGCCTTGATGTTGAAGGCTCGAAAAACCGCCCAGCTTGCTCGGCGGTTTTTTGTTTTGGGTCGGCGGTTTGTCGAATCGTCCAGTGGACGCTGTTTGAACCGCTCCACCAACATCGCCGGCAGCGCCCCCGTTGCCATGTAGGCGCGCCGCACTCGATCGGCATCCGCCAGACACCGGCGGATCTCGCTATCCCGCACGCGACGATGCGTCGCGCACTCTGCCGCCGGGTCACTCACAACGTCCACCTGAATCAGTCGTGGCAGCCGGCTTCGGTGCAGTGCAGTGCCGTGCCGCGCACGAAATAACGGCGCGCGTCTCTGCAATAAGCAAACGCAATCCGATCAATATCAGTGCCGCGTGATTGTTAATCTCGGCCGCGCGCTCTCGCCTCATCTTAATAATAGGAATAAATTCAAGTCATTAAAAGATAGACGAACAAGCTTGCGCGATGAATAAACCCGGAATAATATTGACTCGAACCAAACGTTTGTCCGATATATTTCGGCATGCCAATCAAACCCAACTAACAGCCTAGTCACGAAGGGCCCGCACCGTCGTTGGTTCGGCACGCCCGTAGCGCTTGGCTTTTGGCAATCCGTGAGCGGAGTTTGGTTGAGTCAACCCACGTTAATACCAGGAGATTCAGGCCGTCCGAAAAAATCACCTGATTATCCGAGAAATTCTTATTAGCAGTCGCGCGAATTAAGACTCGCGCTCAATTGGTTTCACTGGAACAAAATCCGCCTGTTATTTAGTCAATGCATTCCATCAACTTCGCTCCCGTCTATCCGGTTAGCCCCATCAGTTTCGAGCACCCTTGTGGCGCCGATCTGGAATATGACGCTGAATTCATCGCGTTGCAGCAAGTCGCAACCGGCCGTCGCGAACAACAATTCGGCGACACGCTGATTCCAGCCGTCGCACCGGACTGGCGGCAAGTGGCGGCGTTGGCGATCGCGTTGCTCGACAGATCGATCGACTTGCGCCTCTTCGCACTGTTGACGCTAGCCTGGACTGCCATTGACGGCCTGGAAGGCTACGCGAAGGGCATCTCGCTCGCCGCAGACGCGCTCGATCAATTTTGGGAGCCCATTCATCCTCAGCTTCAGGCAGCCGGAGAATTCGATCCACTTCCGCGGCTCAACGCATTAGCCGCGTTCACGGATCGCGAGGCCCTCGGACACGCGGCCCGCAGCGCCACGTTGCTGCACTGGCGGCTGGGCCCGCTGTCGCTGCGGGACGCGGCGGCCATTCTCGAAGGAAGACCGGCTTCAGCCGCGAATATGGGTTCGTCGTCGAACGCCGACCTGCAAGCGGAGTTGCGCTCGGTGCTACACGGCGCACCCGAAGAAGTCGCTGTCGCGCGGCAAGTGCTCCACGCCATTGAACGCATCTCAGCGCACATCTCGATGAATCTGGACTACGCGTGGGGGTCGGATTCAAGCGCTGTCGAACATCCACTGACCGTGGTTTTGCAGGCAGCGCAGAAACCCGGGAGCGCGAACCTGTCGTCGATCACCGATCATCCCGAGTTCCAACGCGGGCCGAATACCCGAACCGAACACGGTGAAGAGACGCACTGGCGCCGGGAGTCTGTCCAGGAAGAACGGTTCACCCAGCCGTCCGTTAAAACCGGGCAGGTTCAGCAATTCGATCCGGCATCGGCATCGCCATCAGCGCGGCACGTTGCCGGCGTCCTCGAACCGTCCAGCAGCCCCATCGCGCTCGGTTCACGCCAGGACGCCATGCTCGCGCTCGAAAGCGTATGCCGTTATCTGGAGCGCACGGAGCCGGGCCATCCCGCGCCTCTGCTGGTACGTCGCGCACAGCGGCTGATGCACATGAACTTCCGCGAAATCGTGCGCGACATGCTGCCCGGCGCATTGCCGCAAATCGAGGCCCTCGCGGGCGAGCCCCAGCAACCAGCGGCTAGTTCCGGCAACTGATCCAACCCACGAGCTGCGAGCAGCCGAAACCCATAGGGAGCGCAAGTCAACATGATCCATTCGAACGCATCGAAAGCAAAAGCAACCGGGCAGAAATTCATCGCGCGAAATCGGGCGCCGCGCGTGCAGATCGAATACGACGTCGAGGTGTACGGCAGCGAGCGCAAAGTGGAAATCCCATTCGTGATGGGTGTCATCGCCGATCTTGCCGGCAAATCCGCCCGCCCTCTACCTGGTTTCGAGGTGCGCAAATTCATGGAAATCGACGTCGACAATTTCGACGAACGGCTCAAGTCGGTCCAGCCTCGGGTGGCGCTTCAAGTGTCGAACGACATTGCCGGCCAAGGCATGCTCGCCGCCGAGCTCACCTTCGAATGCATGGCAGATTTCTCGCCCGCCAGGATCGCGCACCAGGTGCCCGCGCTCGACCAGTTGCTGCAGGCGCGCTCGCAATTGTCGAACCTGCTGTCTTATATGGACGGCAAAAGCGGCGCGGAAGCCTTGCTCACCGAGGCATTGAAGAACCCAGCGTTGCTGAAAGCGCTTGCCGGTACATCGGTCCCTCTCGAAACAAAAAATGCGACCTAGACACCGCCATTGAGACCGCTGACAAAGATAGGCACGACCACCGTGCATGACATCGACTCAAGGATCGCTTTCGGAGATCACCATGACTCTCGCACAGTCCATCACCCAGCAATCAGCCAGCCCGACGTTCACGGCTGAACATTTTTCAGCCGCACTGATGCGGGAATTCAATCCGCGCACCGAGCAAACGCAGCAGGCCATTGACGGCGCGGTCAGAACGCTCGCTTTGCAGGCGCTGGAAAACGCGGTCGTTATGTCGGACGACGCGTATCAGACGATCCAGACGGTGATTGCCGAAATCGATCGCAAGCTGTCACAGCAGATCAACTCGATCATTCATCACCCCGATTTCCAGCAGTTGGAATCGGCGTGGCGCGGACTGCACTATCTGGTCAACCACAGCGAAACGGACGAATTGCTGAAGATCCGCTGCATGCCGATCAGCAAGACGGAACTGAGCCGTATGCTGAAACGGCACAAGGGCGTCGCGTGGGATCAGAGTCCACTGTTCAAGAAGGTCTACGAGGAAGAATACGGCCAGTTCGGCGGCGAACCGCTCGGCTGCCTGGTCGGTGACTACTACTTCGACCACAGCCCGCCTGATGTCGAAACCCTCGGCGAAATTGCCAGGATCGCCGCCGCCGCGCACTGCCCGTTCATTACCGGCGCCTCGCCCGCGGTCATGCAAATGGCGTCGTGGCAGGAGTTGTCGAATCCGCGCGACCTCAGCAAGATTTTTCAGAACAGCGAATACGCCGCGTGGCGCCATTTGCGTGAGTCGGACGACTCGCGCTATCTCGGCCTGACCATGCCGCGTTTTCTCGCGCGCCTGCCGTATGGCGCACGCGAGAATCCTGTCGATGCTTTCGATTTCGAGGAAGACACGGAAGGCGCCAATCACGAGCGCTACACGTGGATCAACTCCGCGTACGCGATGGCGTTCAACGTCAATCGCTCGTTCAAGTATTACGGCTGGTGCACGTCGATTCGCGGCGTCGAATCGGGCGGCACGGTGCAGGATCTGCCCACCCACACATTTCCCACCGACGACGGCGGCGTCGACATCAAGTGTCCGACTGAAATCGCCATTAGCGATCGGCGCGAGGCGGAACTCGCTAAAAACGGCTTCATGCCGTTCGTGCATCGCAAGAACTCCAATAGCGCAACGTTCATCGGTGCGCAATCGCTGCAACGGCCAGCCGAATATCACGACGCCACCGCCACCGACAACGCGCAACTGGCCGCGCGTCTGCCCTATCTGTTCGCGTGCTGCCGCTTTGCTCACTATCTAAAGTGCATCGTGCGCGACAAGATCGGTTCATTCAGGGAACGCGGCGACATGGAAGCGTGGCTGAACAACTGGATCATGAATTACGTAGACGGCGACCCGGTCAACTCGTCGCAGGACACCAAGGCAAGAAAACCACTGGCGGCGGCCCAAATCGTGGTTGAGGACCTGGACGACAACCCCGGCTACTACCGCGCCAAATTTTTCTTGCGTCCGCACTATCAACTCGAAGGCCTCACCGTGTCATTGCGGCTGGTGTCGAAGTTGCCGGCGCTGAAAGACAGCGCGACATCAGCGCAACGGCTCTAAACATCAAGTCATCAGTTTCGCTTCATTGAACAGGGAACGGAAAAATGTCAGTGGATATGTACATGCGGGTAGACGGCGTCACCGGCGAATCGAAAGACGCCAACCATAAAGGGTGGATCGACATCCAGTCCTATTCGTGGGGCGCGGCGCAGCCCGGCAATATGGCGACGGGAAGTGGCGGCGGCATCGGCAAAGCCAGTTTCCAGGATCTGGAGGTCGAAACCTTCATGGATAAAGCCGCGCCGGCGATCCTCAAGTACTGCGCCAACGGCAGGCATTTGCCACAGGTCGAAGTCTCGGTGTGCAAAGCGGGCGGGGCACAGATCGAGTATCTGCGAATCACACTCTCCGAGGTTCTGGTCACGTCCGTCCTGCAGGGCGCCGCGAGAACGTCCGAGGCGGTGCAGGTGACTTACGCATTCCAGGCAGCCAAGGTGAGGAAACAATATTGGGAGCAGACCGACCAGGGCAATCGCGGCGGCGAAAGCGTGCTCGCCTGGGACGTCAAGCAGAACCGCGAGGTTTAAGCCAGCCTTCCTTCTTCAGCGAGTTGTACGGGCAAACCAACGCGATTGCCCGCATGGCTCACCTGCCAGCGAGACTATCTGTGAACGAGCCTTCTTTCTTGCGCGAGCCGTGGGATTCCGCGGCGCCGCGCCGTGGACCGCGTATCGACGTTCAGCCCATGCTGCTGGATCGCCTGACCGCGCACCGTTCGCCCGTATGGAACGAGTCGGGCGAACGCCACGTGCCGCCGCATACGGCGTCGCGCACGGCATTGCGCGAATCGATTCTGCGCGATCTTGGCTGGCTCATGAACAGTGTCCCGCTTGACGTGACGGATAACCTCGACGCCTATCCGCACGTACGCCGCTCGGTGATCAATTTCGGCATGAACGCGTTGGCCGGCTCGTGTTTGCCGGCCAACGGTTGGACTCACATCGAAGGCGCGATTCGCGAAGCGATCACGCAGTTCGAGCCGCGCATTCTGGCCGACAGCATCGAGGTGCGATGCGTCGCCGGATCAAACGCGGATCGACACGGCCACACGCTGCCGCTGGAGATCAGCGGACAGTTGTGGGCGGCCGGCGCGCCGCAAGCGTTTGTGCTGCGTTCGCAAATCGATCTCGAGAACGGCCGCGTCATCTTGCACTCGCCAGGTATCGCGTAATGGACGCACGCCTGCTCGACTACTACAACCGCGAACTCGCCTACCTGCGCGAACTCGGCGCCGAGTTCGCGGAAGCGTTTCCGAACACCGCCGGCCATCTCGGCATGCACAGCACGTCCGTGCCGGACCCGTATGTCGAGCGGCTACTGGAAGGTTTCTGCTTTCTGACCGCGCGCATCCGGTTGAAGATGGATGCCGAATTTCCGCGCTTTTCGCAGCGGCTGCTGGATGTCGTCTACCCGAACTACCTGGCGCCGTTGCCGTCGACGGCGATCGTCGCCGTGCAGCCCAATCTGCGCGAAGGCAGCCTGAATGAAGGCTACACGTTGCCGGCCGGTACACCGCTGCGCGCTCATCTCAGCCAGGGGGAACAGACCGCCTGCGAATTCCGCACGGCTCACGCGCTGACGCTTTGGCCGCTACGCGTGACGGAGGTCAAGCTGCGCGGCGTGCCAACGGAATTACCGCTGTCACGACTCAACGTTCAAGGCGAAGTACGCGCCGCGTTGCACGTACGGCTTGAAGTCTGCGGCGCCGACAGCGTGAGCCAATTGCCGCTCGACGCCTTGACGTTTTTCCTCAGCGGCGCGGAAAACCAGGCGTTGCCCTTGCTGGAACTGGTGCTCGCACACTGCGTCGGCGTGGTCTGCAGCGACGGCGCGCAGACCGCAAACCGTTGCTCGCTGCTCGACAGCGAAGCCCTCCATCACGAAGGATTCGACGCGGCCCAGGCGCTGTTGCCCTACGGTTCGCGCTCGTTCCACGGCTATCGGCTCCTGCACGAGTACTTCGCGTTCCCGGCGCGCTTCCTGTTTTTCAGCATCAGGCATCTGCGCCCCGCGCTGCGCAAGATCGAAGGCACGACGTTTTCGCTGACCATCCTGCTTGACAAGACCGCGCCCGAACTCGATCGCTCGGTCGACATCCGCAGTCTTGCGCTGTTCTGCACGCCGGTCATCAATCTGTTTCCGAAACGCACGGATCGTATCGCGATCACGCTGCAACGCCACGAACATCATTTGGTGGTGGACCGTACGAGGCCGCTCGACCATGAGATCCATACCGTCGAGAAAGTGACCGGGCATCGGCAGTCCTCCGGTAGTCACTGCGAGTTCCGGCCGTTCTACGGCACGTTTTCCGCCGACGCGCCCGGCGGCCACGGCCGCTATTTCTCGGTCCGTCGCGAACCTCGCCTCGGCAAAGCCGCGCGCGGACAGGGGCACGGCAACGCGCCAGCCGCTTATAGCGGCAGCGAAGTGTTCCTCTCGTTGGTCGACCAGAACGACGCCCCGTTTTCCGACGATCTGCGCCAGTTGTCGGTGGAAGCGCTCTGCACCAATCGCGACCTCGCGCCACTGATTCCGCTCGCCGGCAACAGCGATTTCAGCTTGCGTATTTCCGCGCCCGTCAGCGCTATCAAGGTGCTGCGCGGACCGACGCCGCCGCGCCCGGCGCTTGCCGATAGCGACATCACCTGGCGCCTGATCAGCCACCTCGGCCTCAACTATCTGACGCTGACCGATCTCGACGGCGAGCAAGGCGCGCAAGGCGCGCAAGTGCTGCGCGAGTTGCTCGAACTTTATGCGGGCGCCGCGCAAGCCAACGTGATGCCGCAGATTCAGGGGCTGCGCAGCGTTCAGGTTCAGCCCGTCTACCGTCAGTTGCCGCAGCCGGGGCCGCTGATGTTCGGACGCGGCGTAGCCGTTTCGCTAATGCTCGACGAACTCGCTTTTTCCGGCGCCAGTCCTTATCTGTTCGGCGCGGTGCTGGAGCAATTCTTCGCCCGCCATGTGTCGCTGAACAGCTTCAGCGAACTCGCCGTGGCAACGCTGCAGCGCGGCGAGATCAACCGGTGGGCGCCGCGTGTCGGCTGCCGCCCGATCGCATGAACGGCGCCGCCCATCCGTCGCTGCCGACCTTCTGGCAGCAGGTCGCAAACGCGCCGCACGCATACGACCTCTACGCGCTGTTGCGCTGGCTCGACGCCCGCTCCGGTATGCCGGCGCGCCTCGGACACGCGATTCATCCGGGCGACGAGCCACTACGCATCGGCCAGCAACCGTCTCTCGTATTTGCGCCCGCCACGCTGGCGAGCGCGACGCCGGCGATTGAAGGCGCGCCGCCGCGCGTGTCGATCTTCGGCTTCGGCCTGTTCGGCCCCAACGGTCCGCTGCCGCTTCATTTGACCGAATACGCGCGCGACCGGGCGCGCAATCACGACGACTCCGCGTTGACCGCGTTCGCCGATCTGTTTCATCACCGGTTGACGCTGCTGTTCTATCGCGCATGGGCCGACGCACAAGCTACCGTGAGCCTCGACCGTGGCGCGGGCGCGCGCTTCGACGCTTATGTCGCGAGCCTGATTCATCTGGGCTTGCCGTCGCAGACTCCGCACGGTGGCCTGCCCGCTCACGCTTGCCATTTCATGGCCGGCCATCTGGTGCGGCAAACCCGTAATCCGGCGGGACTGCAGCAGATCCTGCAAGCGTATCTCGGCGTGCCGGTGGCGATCGTCGAGTTCGTACCGAGCTGGATACCGGTCGACGCGTCACAACGCACCCAACTGCGTGGCAGCGCGGCGACCCGCAAGCTCGGCAGCGGCGCGCTGCTCGGCGTCGCGGTGCGCGACGTGCAGTCGAAGTTCGAGCTCAGGGTCGGCCCGTTATCGCACGCGCAGTTTTTAACGCTCTTGCCGCGCACGCCGCGCGCGCGTCAGGTCGCGCAGTGGGTGCGTCTGTACGGCGGCGTCGAATGGGCGTGGGACCTGCGGCTGGTTCTGGCCGCCGACCAGGTGAGCGGCGCCACGTTGGGCGCTAACAGCCCGAACAACCCGCCATTGGGCTGGGGTAGTTGGCTCGGCACCCGCACTGGCGCTACCTCCAACGCCGATGCCGATGCCACCACCGTCGACGCCGACGATTTCGTCTACCAACCCGAACTATACGAACAGGAAACCGCCACTGCCTGAGCAGCCCCGAAGCCGCACTCACTAACCCTCACGTCCGTCACGCCCGCACGCCCGTCACGCAGGAAACTTGTTATGAACCACATCGTCACCGCACACACGCCGCTCGATCCGGCCATGCTCGCGTTCCGTTCGTTGACCGGCACGGAAATGCTGTCGTCGCTGTACGAGTTTCAGGTGGAACTGGTGAGCCCTTCCGCCTCGCTCGATATGAACGCGCTGCTCGGCAAGCCGCTCTCGCTGGATATCGTCACGAGCTCCGGCGCGCTGCGCCATCTCGGCGGCCAGATCGCGCGCTGTGCATTCAGCGGCCGTGAAACCAGTACGGCGCGCAGCTATGTCTACACGGTCACGCTGCGTCCGTGGCTCTGGTATCTCACGCAGAGCACGGATTGCCGGATTTTCCAGAACCTGTCGGTCGTGGAGATTCTGCGGCAGGTGTTCGACAAATACCGTTTCCAGGTCGACGAACGTCTGCTGACCGCGTATCGCAGTTGGGACTACTGCGTGCAGTACGAGGAGAGCGATTTTGCGTTCGTCAGCAGGCTGATGGAGCAGGAAGGCATCTACTACTTTTTCCGTCACGAAGCGGACCAGCAGGTGCTGGTGCTGGCCGACGACCTCAGCGCGCACGATCCGCTGCCAGGCCACGCGATGCTGCCCTGGCTCGCCGCGGACCGCCTCGCACTGCCCACCGAAGAAGGCGTCGACGCCTGGCATCCGGCGGTCGAACTGAGCCCCGGCGCCTACACCGTCGACGACTACGACTTCCGCAAACCGCAAGCCGATCTGTCGCAGGTGCGCGCCAGGCCGTTGAGCGCCGAGCACGGCGAATACGCGAAATACCAATGGCGCGGCGGCTATATCGAAGCCGATCAGGGCGAACACTACGCACGCGTGCGCCTCGAAGCGGAACAGGCCGCGCACGCACGCGTTCAGGCGCATACGCGTTTGCGTGCGATCGCGCCGGGCTACCTGTTCACGTTGCAAGGCTGTCCGCGGCAGGTGGAAAACCGCGCTTGCCTGATAGTCGGCGTGAGCTATCGACTGCAGGAAGGCGGCTACGCAACCGGCAGCAGCAAAGCCCGCTTCGAATTCGATTTCATCGCGCAACCCGCGTCGCTGCCCTATCGCGCGCCGAGCGTGACGGGCGTGCCAAGGGCGACCGGTCCGCAAACCGCCGTAGTGGTCGGACCAGCCGGCCACGAACTTTGGACCGATCAATACGGCCGCGTGAAATTGCAGTTTCGCTGGGACCGCTACGGCACGCGCGACGAAAACAGTTCGTGCTGGGTGCGCGTGTCGAGCGCATGGGCCGGCGCCCAATTCGGCGGCATTCACGTGCCGCGAATCGGTCAGGAGGTCGTGGTCGATTTTCTGAACGGCGAACTCGACCGGCCGCTCGTCACCGGCCGCGTCTACAACGCCGATCAGATGCCGCCTTTCAGCCTGCCGGAAGCCGCGACGCAAAGCGGCTTCGTCACGCGCACACCCGGCGGCACCCGCGCGAACGCCAACATGCTGAGTTTCGAAGACAAGCGTGGGGTGGAAAAGATCAGCCTGCACGCGGAGCGCGACTACGCGCTGTCGGTGGAAAACGACGCGACGCACGATGTCGGCGGCGACAAAACCGAATCGGTCGCGAACAATACGTCGACCTCAGTCGGCGGCAGTTCATCTGTCTCGGTCAAGGGCGATTCGACCTCGATCACGCTCGGCACGTCCCGCTCGTTTACGGCGCACCAGATCAGTGTGCTCGGCACCGGCGTCAGCATGACCGGCGTAAGCGCGGGCGTGACCGGTTCGGCCATGTCCGCAAACGGTTCGTGGGTCGGGGCGAATGGCTCGAGCGTCACCACGACGGGAACGTCGGTTTCCTCCACCGGTTCATCGGTTTCCGCGACCGGCTCTTCGGTCAGCAGCACCGGGTCGAGTGTCAGTGCGACCGGCGTGTCGTATAGCACCGTCGGCCTGTCGGTCACGTTCTGACGTCGGCCATCCGAATCCATCCGTTATGAAAATCATCAAGCCCACGCCGCTCGGTATCCTCACGCGCTCCTACCGCGCGCACGGTCGCGAACACCTCGGCATCGCGATTCCGGTCATGGCGACACTCGGCGCGACGCCGCAAATCGTGAGCGAATCCGAGTTGTGGAATACGGTCGGTGATGAACTGGCGGGCTATACGCTCGACGCGGCACTGCCCAAATCGCACGCCGAGTTTCTGGTGTCCGCGAATGCCTACGGCACGTACTGTGAACGCGGTGACCGCGGTGGTCGCACTAACACTTGCCAGGTCGGCATCCGCTTCGCGGGCGTGCAGAAGCGGTTACGCGTGTCGGGCGAGCGCAACTGGAACGGCGACACAGCCACGGCGGCCAAACCGTTCGAGTCGCTACGGATCGACTGGCTGCATGCCTACGGTGGTGCCGGGTATGCGGACAATCCCGTCGGTCTGGGATTCAGCAGCGCAACCGGCGACGACCGCGACACGCCGGCTCTACTGCCCAACATCGAATACGCGGAGAACGCGCTCATGCAGCGTGGGCAACACATCGCGCCCGCCGCCTTTACGCCGATCGCGCCGAGTTGGCCGCAACGCAGCGCGCTCTTTGGTCAGTTAGACGAGGCGTGGCACGAGCAGGATCGTCCCGGCTTTCCTCGCACGATGGATCGTCGCTATTTCAACGTCGCACCGCTGGACCAGCAATTGCCGGCACACGCGGCGCTGCCGGACGGCGCGGCCTATGAGATCAAGCGCTTGCATCCGGAGCGCGAAGTGATCGCGGGCGTCTTGCCGGCGTTGCGTGCTCGCAGCTTTATCCGGCGGCGTCAGTCCACGCTGCTGACTGAAATTGCGATGCGTCTGACCACTGCCTGGTTCATTCCCCATCGCGAGCGTGTGGTGATGATTTTTCACGGCGTCGCGGAAATCGAAACGTTCGATGCTCATGACATCGCCTGTTTGCTGATCGCCGCCGAGGCAAGCAGCCAAGCTCGATCAGCGGAGCACTATCAGCGTGTTTTCGAATTGCGGATGGACAGTCAGCACGGCGCGCTGCATGCGTTGCGCGATAGCGACCTTATGCCTGCGTCGACAGCCGCCGACTCAACGCGCGACAACGCCGGCACGCCAGGCGATCCATCACACGGCGTATGGCAGCGCAACCTGTTAAACCGCGCACGATCGCTCGCCGACGAAGCCGCCTTATTCGCACAGCACGCAGGCATCCCGTTCCCTGCCAATGCGTTCGCAACATCGCCTGGCCCGACGCACGCACCGCGGCTCGACGATCTGGCCGAGTTCGTGCAGCGTCAGGAACAACTGGCGAGCGAACAGCGCGCCGCGCTAGACCAGACGCGGCAGCGTATCGAGGATGAACACGCCGCCCGCTGTCCACCCACGGCACCACGACGCGGGCCGCCGACGCTGCTTCACGACAACGCGCCGCCCACTCACCCCGTTGATTCCCGGCAAGCCGAAATGGCCGACATGACACGCGAGGCAACCCTCAAACTACGTGAAGCCTACCGCCATACCGCGCACTACCAAGAGGCCGCCCCACGCCTCGACGCGAGTACGGCTGCGGCTCGCGCGATACGTGACCGCGTCATAGCCCTGCATGCCAACGGCGAATCGCTCGCCGATCTGGACCTGACGGGTGCCGATCTAAGCGGCCTGAGTTTGCGCGGCGCGTTGCTATCCTCCGCGCTGCTCGAAAACGCCGACCTCACCGACGCCGATCTCACCGGCGCCACGTTGAACGACGCGGTGCTTGTCCGCACCACGCTCACTCGCGCCACATTACACGGCGCGAATCTGAGCCGCGCCAACCTTTCACTGGCGCACTGCGACGACACCAATTTCGACGAAGCAACGCTCGACGGCGCTCTGTTCGAACGCACTCAATTGCACCGATGCAAGCTGCGCCGCGCATCGATCGACCGCGCTCGCTTCAGTCAGTGTCGTTTCGATTCCGTCGATTTCAGCGACGCCACGCTGAGTGATCTCGCGTTCATCGAGCAGGCTTTTCAGCATGTCGACTTCAGCCGCGCGCGAATTCGCAAGCTGGCGTTGATCCAGTGCACGGCCGACCACGTCAGTTTTTCCGAGGCCGACATTCATGGCTTCGCATGCATCGACACCTCGGCGGTCGGTATCCGTTTCGATCGCGCCACGTTGCGCCAGGCCTGCTTCGTAAAAAACAGCGTGCTGGATCGCGCCGACTTCTCGCACGCCGCGCTCAGCGAAGTGAACTTGCGTCAAGCCAGCGCGAAGGGCGCCGATTTCAGCCATGCGCGAATCGACCAATGCGATTTCTCCGATGCCTGCCTGCACGACGCCAATCTGCAAAACGCACGGGTCGAGAACGGCTACATGGTTCGCACCGATCTGCGCGGCGCGAGGCTGGCAGGCGCTGACTTGATCGGCGGCTATCTGCGAGGCGCCGATCTGCGCGGCGCAGGCCTGCACGAAGCGAATCTGTTTCGCGCCAATCTCGCCGAAGTTTTGCTGGATGAAGTTTCACGAAGCGGCGAACGCGAGCAGTTCGACGGCACTTATCTGGAGCAGGCCGTGTTCCATCCGCTGGCGAGCCCGGCATGAGTCTTATATGAGTCTCACGCGCGAACAGCTCCAACAGATGATCCGCCGAGGTGAAGTCATCGAGCGGCAGTCAGTGGGACCGCTCGACTTGACGCGCGGAGATCTGTCGGGCGGCATCTTTGCGAACGTTACGTTCAGCGGCACGCAACTCGCTTACGCGCGGCTCAGCGAATGCGTGTTCAACGAGTGCAGCTTCACGGACGTCGATCTGACTTGTGCCGACCTGTCGAAAAGCGTCATCGTGAACGGCGAGTGGATGCGCACGGACCTCACCGACAGCACGCTCGACGACTGCCGCTTCACCGGCACGCACGCAAGCGGCACACGCTTCACGCGAGCGCGCGCCACTCACGTTGCCTTTCTTAAGTGCGAGCTGAGCGGATGCCAGTTCGACTCGGCGCGAATCGACTTCGCCTGTTTTGACGAAACGCCAATGGATGGCGCGGACTGGTCGGCCGCCGCAATTCGCCAGAGCCTTTTCTATCGACTGGATTTGCGCGATGTGCGTTTCGCGCAGAGCCGCTTCGACCGCGTCATTTTTAGCGAATCGAATCTGACGGGACAAACGTTTCGCGGACAGACATTCGACCAATGCCAGTTCATTCGCGCCGAACTCCGGGGCGTGGACTTCACATCGGCGCGGCTGCCGTGCTGCAATTTTCAGGGCGCCGAACTCGACCACGCGGTGCTGGACGACGTGGGCGCGCCCTTCGCCAACTTCTTCGAGGCGCGCGTGAACCACGCGCAGTGCCGTGGCGGGCGCCTGCCGAACAGCATCTGGGTCGACGCTCGCGCGGCAAGCGCCGATTTCAGCGGTGCGGATTTTTCCGGCGCGGTGTTTCATCGCGCCGATGCGAGCGGCGCGCTTTTTGTGCAGACGCGACTCGACAGTGCGGATTTTTCGTCGGCGTTGCTGCACGGGGCGGATTTTCGCGATGCGCTGTTTGCGCGAACGCGCTTTGATGGGGCGCGCGTTGATGATGACTGCGAGCGCATTCATGCCAGCGAGACACGCGCCTGCGCCTACGCCGACGGCGCACATGCCCATGTCGTTGGCAAACACGTCCACGCCGGCGACGCACGACTCCATGCTGGCGACGCACGCGTCCACCTCGGCTGCAAACCCCCTCCCATCCTCTGGCAAGACCGTCCCGGCGTAGCCGCCAGCGACACCGCACTGCAAGCCGCGCGCGCCTGGTCGGCACGTCGGAACGATCGCGCGGCACCGCCTTCCACCTCTGAATCTCTATGACATCAACCGTAGCCAAATCTAGAACGCTGCCGACCACGCCCGCTGAAACCGCCGGCACCGTACTTGCGTTGCTGCAAGACGACATGTTGCTAGTAGTCTGCGCGGGCACCCGGCTACGGTGCCGACGCGCATTCAGTTGCCTGATCGCGCCAGAGATCGGCGACCGCGTCATCGTGAGCCACGTCGAGCCGCAGCGCCCCCATGTGTTGGCTATCCTCAACCGGCCTCACGGGCGCAGCGCATGCATTCGCATCGACGGCGATCTACTGATCGAATCGGCGAGCCGTATCCATATTCGCGCCGAACAGGGCCTTCAACTGCACGCGGACAACGACCTGGCGTTGCACGGCAAGCACCTCGCACTCGACGCGGACAACGCGACGCTCGTCGCGCGTAAAGCATCGATCACCTGCGCCGAGTTCGAAGGCCACACCGGTGTGCTGCGGTTGATCGGTAAAAGCCTGGCGAGCGTCTTCGAGCGCGTCGTGCATATCGCAAAGACCAGTTTTCGCACGGTCGAGACGGTCGATCATCTGCGTTGCGCTCATCTCGACTACGCCGCATCGGAGGCCGTACGTCTGCATGGCAAGCACACGTTGCTGACCGCCGAGCGTCTGGCGAAACTCGACGCCCAACAAATCCACCTCGGCTAGGAGCATCCATGGTCATGGTCAATTCAAGCGCGGCCGGCGCCAACGACGCCATCAGCGTCAACAAGACCCCGCCGTTGGGCGTGCCGGTCGCTTACGACAACAACGCCCAACGCGTGCAGGCAATTCCGAACGTCAGCAATATCCTGGTCGCCTGCGCGCCTGCTCACAATCTCGCGACCATCATTCCGGTCACCACCGGCGACGCGCCGGGCTCGATGGGTGGCGTCAGTTCCGGCACCGTCTGCGCGAGTTCGCGCCATATCAACGGCGCCAACACGGTACTGCTGCACGGCATGCCGACTACCCGGATGACCGACCCCACGCAACAGAATGCGACCAACGCGATGGGCACGGGCACCTCGCCCAGTCAGACGCACATTCTTAATCTGGCGAGTTGAACCGCGCATGATCCCGATGCAATGGCGCGCGCGGTTTCCGACGACGGCGTCTCCCCTAACGCGGCAAATGCTGCTGGCTCTGCTGCCCCAGTTGATCCTGCTCACGCTGCTCACCGGCTGCGCAACAACACGCCCACCCGCAGACACCGCTTTCACGCTCTCTCTCGACGCCAGCCCAACCGTCAATCCAGACAGCCTCGGACGTCCCGCGCCGATTCTCGTCGGCCTCTACGACCTGAAATCGACCGCCGCTTTCACCGCGAGCGGCTTCGCGCCGTTACAGGACCACGCGAAGGCAAGTCTGGGTGACGACCTCGTCGGGTTCGACCAGCTCATTCTGCGGCCCGGCGAACAACGGACGATCGAACGGACAGGCAATACGCGGATGCGCTCGCTGGGCATCGTCGCCGGTTACCGCGAATTGAACCGACACGTCTGGCGCGTCGCCATCGCGTTACCCGTCGCCGAAGAGTCCAGCCTCCCCTCGTTCTGGCCGTTCGAACCGCAGCGACCCGTCGTGCAAGTGCAAGTGAAACTGGACGACAGCGGCATCGTCGTCCGAACCCTGAATCGGAACCCTTGATGAAGCATTCCACCGCGCCGTTGAATTTACCGTTGAAAGACTCGGGCGCGTCCCGCAGCAAGGTCGTCTGGTCGGAAGGCATGTATCTGCGCCCGCAGCATTTCCAGCAGTTCGAACGTTACGTCGAGAGCTATGTGCAATTGCGTTGTCGCGGCTTGCAGCGCGCGTTCTGGGGCTTCACGAGCGTCGAAATCGATCATGACGCGCTAGCCTTGGGGAAAGTTTCGCTGACCATGGCGCAAGGCGTGTTTCCTGACGGCACCCCCTTTCTGCTGACGAGCCCCGACGAACTGCCCGCGCCGCTCGACATTCCCGTCGACGCAAAAGATCAGCTCGTGCTGCTCGCGTTGCCGCTCAGGCGGCCGGGCGGCGAAGACACGATCTTCGAGGAACGCGCCGATTCGCTCGCGCGCTATAGCGCCTATGTCCGCGAAATCGCGGACGGCAATGCGGTCGCCCTGGGACCGGCCAGCGTGCAGATCGCCCGCGCGCGACTGCGTCTGGTGCCGGCGTCCGAACTGGGCAGCGAATGGCAGGCCATCGGCCTGCTACGCGTGGTCGAGCGGCGTAGCGACAACCATCTGGTGCTCGACAAACTCTACATTCCGCCGATGCTGATCGCCGGCCAGCATCCGCTGCTCGCCGGCTACATCCGCGAGTTGCACGGCCTGCTCGAGCAACGCGGCGATGCGTTGGCGAACCGGCTGTCGCGGCCGGGACGCGGCGGCGTCGCCGAAGTCGCGGACTTCCTGCTGCTCGCGCTGATCAATCGCGCGCAGGCCGATACTTCGCACGAACACGAACTCGGCGAGGTGCATCCCGAGTCGCTGTTTCAGCAGTGGTTGAGGCTCGCGTTCGACCTCGCCACTTACACCAACCACGAGCGCCGGCCGACGGTTCGTCCAGCGTACCGGCACGACGATCTGCAAGGCAGCTTTTCGCCGCTGATGGCCGAGTTGCGGCGCGCGTTGTCGACGGTACTCGAACAGAACGCGGTCGCGATTGAGTTGCAGGAACGCGCGCACCGCGTGTGGGTGGCGCGGATTCCGAGCCCTGAGTTGCTGCATAGCGCCGGCTTCGTGCTCGCCGTGCACGCCGATCTGCCCGCCGAGACCGTGCGCGCACGCTTTCCCGCACAGATCAAGATCGGGCCGGCCGAGCGGCTCGCCGATCTGGTGAATCTGCATCTGCCCGGCATCGCGTTGCGCACGCTGCCGGTTGCGCCTCGACAGATTCCGTATCACGCGAGCTATCACTACTTCGAACTTGATACCGGCGCCGAGCTTTGGAAGCAACTGGAAAAATCCAGCGGACTCGCGCTGCACGTCGCGGGCGATCTGCCGGGTCTGACGATGGAATGCTGGGCGATTCGCGGGTGATGCAGCATCGATCAGACGCCCGCAACGCGCTTGTCGTCGCTGCCAACCCGCTGCTCGACCTGCTCGCGCCGATCCGCACCAGCACGGACCTCGCGCCGCAGCAGCTGCGCGAATATCTGCTCGATCAGATCCGGCAGTTTCAGGCGCGCGCGCAACGTGCGGCCATTCCCGTCGAGACGATCGTCGCCGCGCGCTATTGCCTGTGCACCGCGCTCGACGAAGCGGCAGCGCTCGCGCCGTGGAGCGGCGGTGGCGCGTGGTCGACGCACAGTCTGCTGGTGGCTTTTCACAACGAGACCTGGGGCGGCGAAAAGTTCTTCCAGTTGCTGGCGCGCCTGTCGGTGAGCGCGCACGCGCATCGCGACATGATCGAGCTGCAGTACTTCTGCCTGATACTCGGTTTCCAGGGACGCTACCGCGTGATCGACAACGGTGCCGCGCAACGCGAAACGCTGATGCGTCGGCTGCACAAATTGCTGCATGAAACGGGCGGCGGATACGCGCTGCCGTTGTCGCCCGAATGGCGCGCCGCGGACCGGACGCCGGTGCGGCGAGTGCGCCGCGGGCTGCCGTTGTGGGCGTGGTTGCTGTTCGTCGGTGTGAGCGGTAGCGCGAGTTTCACCGCGTTTCTGCTGGCGACTACCGCGCACGCCGATCGAGTCTATGCGGCGATCGTCACGCTTCATCTGCCCGAGCTAAACACCCACGCGAGCGACGCGCCGCCGTCGAACAGGCTGCGGCAAGCGCTCGACGCGGATCTGCAAAGCGGCCTGCTCGCGCTGCGCGAAGAGGCGGACCGCAGCGTGATCGCGATGCGCGGCGACGGCCTGTTCAACTCCGGTTCGGCCACCGCGAATCCGGCTTATCTGCCGGTGCTCGTGCATCTCGCCGGTGTGCTGAACCGGGTGAGCGGCGAAATCGCGATTACCGGTCATACGGACAATCAGCCGATTCGAGATCACCGCTTCGAGTCGAACCTCGCGCTGTCGCAAGCCCGTGCCAGCGCGGTCAGGCAATGGCTGCTGGCGGCCGGCCTCGACGCGAACCGCAGCATCACCGTGACGGGGCGTGGCGACGAACAGCCGGTGGCCACCAATCAGACAGCCGATGGTCGCGCGCAAAACCGCCGCGTGGAGATCGTACTGGTCCCGCTTCCCCCAGACAGACAAGGCATTTCGCAGGCGACCGATCAATGAAGTTCGTAACACGGGTAGTGAAGCTGATGTTGTCCCGGGAGTGGTGGCTGTGTGTGTGGCTATGCGTCGAAATCGCGCTGGTCGTCGCGTTGATCTGGAGCGTGGGGCCGCTGCTGGCGATCGGCGCGACGCGTCCGTTGGAAAGTGCGGCGGTGCGAGCGTGGTTGATTGCGCTCGTGCTGCTGGCCGGATGCATGCGGCTGGTTTGGCGGATGCGGGGAAGTGCGAGCGGTGCGGGTGCGGGTGCGGGTGCGGGTGCGGGTGCGGGTGCGGGTGCGGGTGCGGGCATGGTCGCGCGTTGGCGTGAACACCGGTCGAATTCGAGCTCCTTAAAAACAGCGGAAAGCACCGGCGCAAGTATCCGCACACAAAACGGCGCGCTGGTTGCCGAACTACGCGCCCGTTTTCGCGATGCGCTCTATCTGCTGCGCCGCGCAACCCCGACCACAGGCAAATTCACGGCATGGCTCGATGCCGCCACCGGTCAGTACGCGTATCGATCGCCGTGGTATTTGGTGGTCGGCAGCAGCGGCTCGGGCAAGACCGCTGTACTCGTCCACGGCGGACTCGAACTGTCGACCGCCAAGCAAGCGGCGCGCGCTGCCGCCGGCCGTGTCGAGGCGACCCAGCAATGCGACTGGTGGTTCAGTAACCACGCGGTGCTCGTCGATACGCCGGGCCACTTTCTGGAAGCCGCCGACGACACCCAGCGGCGCGGCACCGAGCGGCGCGTCCTGCTCGCGCTGCTTCGCAAACATCGGCCGCGCCAGCCGCTCAACGGCGTGCTACTGACAGTCGCGATCGACTCGCTGCTCGCGCTAAACGAAGCCGACCGCACGGCCTACGCGATGCGTCTGCGCAAACCGCTGCAATCGATGCGGGCGGCGCTCGACATGCAGGTCCCGATCTACTTATGTTTCACCCGAATGGATCGCCTCAGCGGCTTCGTCGAGTATTTTTCCGCGCTGAACCGCGAGGGCCGCGAGCAGGTTTGGGGCGCGACATTCCCACTCGATGAAAACGCCGCAGCACGCAACAACGCCACCACCGCATTCACCGTCGCATTCGACAAACTCGCGCAACGCCTGAGCGACGGCTTGCGCGACGTCGTGGGCGCCGACCCCGATCTCGATAGCCGGGCGCTCGCCTATCTATTCCCGCAGCAGTTCGCGAGTCTGCGCGAGGTGCTCGACGGCTTCTGTTCGACGCTGTTTCAGACGTCGCATCTGGAAGCCAACCTGGTCGCGCGCGGCATCTACTTCACTAGCGCCTTGCAGAGCGGGCCGACGATCGACCGGATACTGACGCCGGTCAGACAACAGTTGCACAGCGTAATGCCGTCACCGGCACCCGTAACCAGTCGCGTCGGCCAAAGCTATTTTCTCAAGCAACTGCTGCACGAGGCCGTCTTTGCCGATGCCGGCCTCGCCGGCACGAGTCGCGCGTCGCTGCGGCGCCGTCTGATCGCGCACACGGCGCTCGCGGTGACGAGCGGTGCCCTGTTGCTGACACTGCTAGCCGGCTGGACGATCAGCTATTCGAACAACCGTGCCTATCTCGACGAAGTCGGCGCGCACGTCGCCGCGTTCAACCTGCACGCGCGCCCGCCGATCGCGTTGCCCGCCGCTGCGTTGGCGCCGCTCGCGCCGATGCTCGACACAGTGCGAGGCCTGCCCCGCAGCGAGCACTTCGAGATCGATGCCCCGCCGGCCTTGCGCTACGGACTCGGTCTTTACGCCGGTGCAAAAATCGGCGAAGCCGGCGAGACGATCTATCGCCGCGCGCTTGACGACAAACTGCTGCCGCAGACCGCCGCACGTCTTGAAGCGCTGCTGTCCAACGCCCCGCTCGACGATCCGGAATATACGTACGACGCGCTCAAGGCCTATCTGATGCTTCACGACGCCGCTCACTACGACGGCGGTTTTGTCGCCGCATGGCTGATCCTCGACACGCAGACGTCGTTGCCATCGAGCACCACGCTCGACCAACGCGCACATCTGGAAGCGCACCTCACGCGGCTCTTCGAAGCGCGCGCGGTCGCGTCGCCGTTCGCGCTCAACGCAGCCCTGGTGAGCCGCGTGCGTGAGCGGCTCGCACGCGATTCGTTCGCTCAGCGTGCTTACCATCAGTTGCGCCGCGAACTGCTGCGCATGCCGCACGCCGCGCCGCTCACCGTCGTCAGCGCGGGTGGCCCGCAGGCCGCGCTCGTGTTCCGGCGCATCAGCGGCAAACCGCTCAGCGACGGCATCGACAGCCTGTATACGTATCGAGGCTATTGGGACATCTTCGACAAACGCGTCGCCAACGCCACCGCGCAACTGCGCAGCGAAGAACCATGGGTGCTGGGCATCGACGCCGCGCCCACTGGCGACACCGCGCGCCTCGCGCTTGAAGTCCGACGCGCGTACTTCAACGACTACATCGAAGTCTGGGATGCCTATCTCAACGACTTGACGCTGATCGATAGCAAGTCGATTGCGCAAAGCACGCGAATCGCGCGCACGCTATCGGCGCCGGATTCGCCGCTCAGACAATTTCTGCAAGCCGCCGCCCGTGAGACGAATCTGTCGCGAACCGCCTCCTCGTCCGAGCAGCGCCCCGCGGCGGATCGCATGCAGCAGCGCCTCGGCGAAGCGCGGCAATCGCTCGCGGCGATGTTCGGCAACGCCGCGCCCGCAGTGCCGCAAGCGGCCAGCGAAGACCGACCCGAGGCCGTCGTCGACGCGCATTTCGAACCACTGCGCCGCCTCGTCGCCTCGTCCGACGGAGGCGCCGCCGGCACGGCGCCGTTCGACGGCAACCTGCGCGTGGTCGACGAGTTGTACAGCTACCTGACGTCGGCGAGCGCGGCACTCAACAGCGGCAATGCGCCGCCGCCAACCGGCGTGTTCGACAAACTGCAGGCCGATGCCGGACGTATGCCGATGCCCTTGCGCAAGATGTTCGGCGACCTGTCGCAGAACGGTTCGGCGCAGATCGGCGGCGCGCTGCGCGCCAATCTCGCGCAAGACGCCCAAGGCGGCATAGGCCGACTGTGCCGCCACATGATCGACGGGCGCTATCCATTCGTGCGCAACGCCACCCGCGATGTCGCGCTCGACGATTTTTCGAAGCTGTTCGCGACGGGCGGCTTGATGGACAGCTTTTTTCAAAAAAATCTGGCGTCGCAAATCGACGTCAGCGGCAGCCGCTGGCGCTTCAGGCGCGACGCGACCGGCGCCGCCTCGGGCGATGCCCGTCTGGCCGGCTCGTTCCAGAATGCCGACATCATCCGCACCGCGTTTTTCTCCGGCAATGCGACGACGCCGGCGCTGCAGGTCGAGCTGACACCGCTCGAACTGGACCCGGGGATCGCGCAGTACACGCTGGATGTCGACGGCCAAACGATCCGCTACGCCCATGGCCCGCAACTGCCCACCACAGTGAAATGGCCGGGCCCCGGCGGCGGCGGTCAGGTCAGCTTGCAGATCAGCACACCCGGCGGCGCCGACGGTCTGCAAACGCAGGGACCGTGGGCGCTGCACCGTTTGCTCGACAAGGCGCGCATTACACCGGGCGCGACGCCCGAGCACTTCGTTGCCACCTTCGACTTCAACGGCCGCAAGCTGTCTTTGCGGGTCATCGCCAACAGCAGCTACAACCCGTTCAGGTTGCCGCAAATGGACGCGTTTTCGTGTCCGTCGTAAAGCCGCTCGCTATCAGATCAGGACGTTTGCTCCATGCCCTCTTTTCGCCTTCAGTTGATGATCGTCGCCTGCCACGGCAAGGCGCTACCGAACGACCCGGGCGCGGTCTTCGACGCCGCCGGCGGCTCGATCGGCCGCGCGCCGGACAACACGCTGGTGCTGCCCGACGACGATGACGGCGGCAGCGCGGTGGCGCGTCGCCATGCGTCGATCAGCGCGCACGGCGACGGCTGGCAGTTGCTCAATACCAGCGAGCATGCGGCGATCGCCGTTAATGGCAAGCTGATCGAGCCGCGCGGACAGATCGAGCTGCACGCGGGCGATATCGTCAATATCGGCGCCTATGTGCTGCGGGCGGCGGCGTGCCCCGAGTTGCCGGTCTGGAATCTGACGGACGGGTCCACGCTGACCGACGCGCGTTCCGCCGCTGGCTCTGGCTCTGGCGTTGGCGCCGGTCCTGCGGCTGACTCCGCCGAAAACGCAGCAGCGAATCCGCTTTACGTAACACCACGACCGTATGGCCTTTCCGAAGACCGGCCGTTCAGTCCCGGAACCTCGACTTCGTTACACGATCTGCTCGATACGCCGCTCGATCCGCTCGCGCTATTCGAGCCACCGGCTACGAGATGGTCGAACACCCGATGGAACGAAGCGAACGTTCCCGACCTGTTCGCCGACCTCGCCGCCGCACCACCCGGCGCGTTCGACGCATCGCGTACGGACAACGCGCCCGGTCGTACGATCCGCGACCATGTGGCGGAATTCGACGGCCATCTGCGGCTAAAGATCGCCACGCCGATAGAGGAGACGACGCGGCATAACGCTATCACCCAGCGAACCGACTACGCCGACGCGTTTGGCCGCTTATACGACGCATCGGCCTGCGTCGTGCGTGTCGCCGTGCCGAATTACGGCGGTAAAACTCATGCAAGGAACGACCCACCACACAAGGCACCGATCGACGCGGGCAAAACCATCGAATCCGCCGCCCTGCTCGCCCACGCCTTTCTCGATGGTGCCGGCGTCCCCTGCGACGCAGCAGCCGAGGCCGGCTTCACCCCAGAATTCATGCACACGCTAGGAACACTGGTCCGCACACTCAAACAACCTACCGGCCAAAACTAACAACTACCCACTCGATCAGGGTCGGCGCGCCGCATAACCAAAACTATCCCTCCCAAGCTCGCGGTGCCCGTCCCCTCGGCATCCCGCCCGGCCATCCCGCGGAGAGCCGCGGCGGCCCCCTCTGCTATATTCTCTCCATCCTGTCCCTCTCCTTCACGACGCGTGGAACAACTTCCCCTATGGGCGCAGATCGGCGCAGTTTGTCTGCTGCTCGTCTGCTCCAGTTTCTTTTCCATTTCTGAAACGGCGATGATGGCGCTCAACCGTCATCGCCTGAAGCACCTGGCCAATCAGAACGTGCTCGGCGCAAAGACCACGCAAGGCCTGCTCGCGCGTACCGACCAGTTGTTAAGCGTGGTGCTGATCGGCAACAACCTGTTCAATACGATCATTCCGGTGCTGACCACCTCGATCGCGCTGCACACGTTCGGCCGCAACAACGTCGTGCTCTCGATCGCGACCGGCATTGTCGCGTTCCTGATCATCGTGTTCGCGGAGATCACGCCGAAGATCGTCGGCGCGACCTTTCCGGAAAAAATCGCGCTGCCCGCCAGCCTGCTGATCGCGCCGATGATGCGCGTCGCGAAGCCGCTCGTCTGGTTCGTCAATCTGTTCGCCAACGCGATCCTGCGGGTGCTGCACATCAACACCAAGGGCGGGCGGGATCAACGCCTGACCACCGAAGAACTGCGCACCATCGTGCTCGAATCGGGCAGCTTCATGCCCACCAAGCACCGCAGCATTCTGCTGAACCTGTTCGACCTCGAGAACATCTCCGTCGACGACGTGATGATCCCGCGCCGCCGTATCGAAGCGCTGGATTTCGACGCGCCGTTCGAACAGATCCTGCATCAGCTCGAGACCTGCTATCACAACAAGCTGATCGTCTATCAAGGCGACATTGACCGCGTGCTCGGTGTGCTGCACGTGCGCAAGACCCTGGCCGCGCTGCACAACCAGGAGCTCGAGCGCGAGACGCTGCGCGAATTGCTCGCCGAGCCGTACTTCGTGCCGAGCGGTACGCCCGTGTTCCAGCAATTGCAGTTCTTCCAGGAAAGCCGCCACCGCACCGCGCTGGTCGTCAACGAGTATGGCGAGCTGCAAGGCCTCGTCACGCCGGAAGACATCATCGAAGAGCTGATCGGCGAATTCACCACGTCGATTCCGCGTAGCGCCAATACGCGCGGCGGCTGGAACGAGAGCGGCGAATGCATCGTGGCGGGCAGCATGCCGCTGCGCGAACTGAACCGCTGGCTCCAACTGACGCTGCCCACCGACGGCCCCAAAACGCTCAACGGCCTGATCCTCGAAATCCTCGAAGACATTCCGGACGGCGACGTCTGCGTGCAGATCGGCGACACCAAGCTCGAAGTAATGCGCAGCGACGATCAGGCGATCCGCACCGTCAAGCTGTTCAAGCCGCCGGTGCGCGGTGCGGCCAAGGCCGCCAAAGCCACGCGCATCTGAAGCCGAAACAGAGCTTCGCACAGCGGCGCCGCGCGCGCCATTAGCCGAATGGCCGAGTGGCGTTAGGGCGATGCCATGACCGATGATGCAGCCGTCACGTTCTACAGGCGGCTCGTCACCGGTCTCTCATGCAAGCATCCAGTCATCCCGCTGCGCCCGCTCCAGGGCAGTCAGCGTTCAATAGCGAAACCGCGGCCAAAGCCAGGCCCGCAAACTTCGCGGTCGATCCCGCCGCCAATCTCGGCGATATCGACACCGCGCCGGCCGTTCGCCTCCTCACCGAAACGCTGCAGGAAGCCACGCGCCGCAACGCGTCGGATCTGCATATCGAACCGTCGGAGCATGGCTGGCGCGTACGCTTGCGCATCGACGGCGTGCTGCATGAGACGCCGCAGCCGCCCGCGCATCTACGCGACGCGTTCATCACCCGCGTGAAGGTGCTGGCGCGCATGGACATCGCCGAGCGGCGCGTGCCGCAAGATGGCCGGCTGCGGATCGCCACGTCGCCCGGACGGACCGAAGACTATCGCGTCAATTCGCTGCCTACACTGTTCGGCGAAAAGCTGGTGCTGCGCCGGCTCGACGCATTGCCCGCGGATCTGTCGCTCGACTCGCTCGGCCTCGATCCACAACAGCGCGCCACTGTCGACGCCGCGATCCGTGCGCCGCACGGCCTCATGCTGGTCACCGGTCCGACCGGCAGCGGCAAGACGCTGTCGCTGTATTGCTTCCTGCAATTGCTCAACGACGCGTCGCGCAATCTGTGCTCAGTTGAAGATCCGGCCGAAATCCAGCTAGCGGGCATCAACCAGGTCAGCGTGCGCGAGAAGGCGGGCCTCACCTTCGCCGTGGCGCTGCGGGCGTTTTTGCGGCAGGACCCGGACGTGATCATGGTCGGTGAAATCCGCGACGACGAAACCGCCGACGTCGCCGTGAAGGCCGCGCAAACCGGTCACCTCGTGCTGTCGACGCTGCATACGAACGACGCCCCCGCGGCAATCGCACGTCTGATCGACATTGGCGTCGAGCCGTACAACCTGGCGGCAGCTCTTCGGATGGTGACGGCGCAACGGCTGGTGCGCCGACTGTGCGTGGCATGCCGAACGCCTTCGCCACACTCGGCCGCCGCGCTACGAGCCGCGGGTTTCGCCGACGCTCAACTCGACGGCTGGCAGCCCTACGCCGCCGCCGGTTGCGCGAAGTGCCACGGCATCGGCTACCGTGGCCGGATCGGCGTGCATCAGGTGATGCCGGTGTCCGAGCCGATGCGCGAACTGATCGTGGCGAGCGCAGGCACGCATGAACTCGCGCGGCTCGCTCAGGCGGAGCAAGTCCTCACGTTGCGTGACGCCGCATTGGCGCGTGTGCGCGACGGCACGACGAGTCTCGCAGAAGCGCTGGCCGCCACGGAGGTCGCGTGAATACCGCCGTGCTGGTTCGGCCAGCGGCAACGGAACTGCGCTTCAGGTGGCACGGCGTCAACGCGCAGGGCACGCACAAACGCGGCGCGCTGATCGCACCGGACGCCAGCGCCGCGCGGGCGCTGCTCAACAAGCGCGACAACCTGTTCATCATCGAACTCAAAGCGCATGGAGCGGCGCCCCGCCCCAAAACCCGCGCCGCCGACGTCACGCTGTTCACGCGCCAGCTCGCCAGTCTGCTGCGCGCCGGGTTGCCGCTCGCGCCCGCGCTCGATCTGCTGGCGCAAACTGGTAACGTGCGCCAGCAAGGCATGCCGCGTATCGTCGGCGCGCTGGCACGCGACATTACGAGCGGACTGCGGTTTTCCGCGGCGCTGCAACGGCACCCGGCTCAGTTCAGCGCGTTCTATTGCCAGCTCGTCGAGGTGGGCGAAGCAGCCGGCGCGTTAGCCGCGGTGCTGGCCCGCCTCGCCGACGACCGCGAACGCGCCGCCGCGCAGCGCGCCAAGGTGCGTGCCGCGTTGACCTATCCGGGAGCGATCCTGCTGCTGGCCATGGCAATCACCACTGCGCTGCTGGTGTGGGTCGTGCCGACGTTCAAACAGATCTTCGACGGTTTCGGCGCGAAGCTGCCCGCGCCGACCCAATTCGTACTAGCGCTCTCGGCGGGTGCCACGCGCTGGAGCGTGCCGGCCGTCCTCATGGTGTTCGCCCTGGGCTGGGCTGTGACGTTTCTGATGCGACGTTCCGAAGCGGCGCGCATACGCTTCGCACGCGTGGCGCTGAGAATACCGGTCGCCGGTCCGCTGTTGAGCAGCCTGTGCGCAGCCCGCTGGAGTCGTGCGCTCGGCACACTGCTGTCGGCCGGCACGCCACTCGCCGACGCTTTCGACTCCTTGACGCACGCCACCGGCAACGCCTTCTTCGACCGCGCCACCGTCGATATCGCTGCGCGGCTGCGGCGCGGTGAACGGCTCGCGGCGGCCATGCGCTCGGCACGCTGTTTTGCGCCGGAGATCGTGCAGCCGGTCGCAGTCGCCGAGGAATCGGGCACGCTCGACACCATGCTGATCGACGTGGCGTCGCTCAGCGATCGTCAGGTTGACGAAAAGATCGCCACGCTGGCGAGCCTGTGCGAGCCGCTTGTCATTGTCGTGCTGGGGGCGCTGGTCGGCGGCCTCGTCATCGCCATGTATCTTCCCATTATTCAACTCGGCAACGTGGTGTAGCATCGCAGCCGAATCCACTCTCTCGCCATGCAGGCTATTCCTCCACCCGTGTCAGACACCTCTTCCAGCTTGCTCGCGGGCTTGCTGCCCGGGCACTTTGCCGCCGATCTGGGCTTCGCGTTCGGCAGCTTGCCGACCGGCTTGCAGTTTGTTTTCGCGGTCGTGTTCGGCCTCGTGATCGGCAGCTTCCTCAACGTGGTCGTGCATCGTGTGCCGATCATGCTGGAGCGTGCATGGCAAGAGGAAGTGCACGAAGCGACCGGCACGCCGCTCGAGGACGATACCCTGCCCGCCCGCTACAACCTGTGGGTGCCCCGCAGCGCGTGCCCGCACTGCGGCCATGTGCTCAGCGCGTGGGAGAACCTGCCGGTGCTGAGCTATCTGCTGTTACGCGGACGCTGCTCGGCCTGCAAAGCGCGCGTTAGTCCGCGCTATCCACTGATCGAAATCGCCAGCGCCGCCTGCGCGGCCGGCACGCTTGCGCTGTACGGCCCGACCGCCACGACGCTCGCGGCGTTCGGTCTGTGCGCAGCGTTGCTGGCCATGAGCGCGATCGACATCGACACGCACCTGCTGCCGGATTCGATGACGCTGCCGCTTTTGTGGGCCGGCCTGATCGTCAATTTCAACGGCATGTTCGCCAGTCTTCACGATGCGGTGCTGGGCGCGATCTTCGGCTATCTGGCGCTGTGGGCCGTGCACTGGCTGTTCAAGCTGGTGCGCGGTGTCGAAGGCATGGGCTATGGCGATTTCAAACTGCTGGCCGCGCTCGGCGCCTGGTTCGGCTGGGCGGCTCTACCGCAGATCGTGTTGATCGCCGCGGTCAGCGGTGCGGTGGTCGGCCTCGCCGCCACGTGGCTCGGCCGCATGCGCTTCCAGGAACCGTTGCCGTTCGGGCCGTTTCTCGCGGCGGGCGGCGCTGTTACGCTGTTTGTGGGCACGCCGCTCTATCTCGCGCTGGGGGGCTGAAACATGTTCGTCGTGGGACTGACTGGCGGTATCGGCAGTGGCAAATCGACCGTGGCGGACCTGTTCGCCGCGCACGGCGTGCCGCTCGTCGATACCGATCTGATCGCGCATCGCATCACCGCGCCGCACGGCATCGCGATGCCGCAAATCGCGGCTGAGTTCGGCGCGGAGTTCGTCGCGGCGGACGGCTCGCTCGACCGCGCCCGCATGCGCACGCTGGTATTCAGCGACGACAGCGCGCGCAAGCGGCTCGAAGGCATCACCCATCCGTTGATTCGCGCCGAGACCGAACGCGGGCAGCGCGAGGCACGCGGGCCTTATGTGATCGTCGTCGTGCCGCTGCTGGTCGAGTCAGGTAGCTGGAAGACCCGCGTGAACCGCGTGCTGAGCGTGGATTGCAGCGTCGAGACGCAAATCTCGCGCGTGATGACCCGCAACGGCTTCAGCCGCGATCAGGTGCTGGCGATCATCGCCCGCCAGGCCACGCGCGAAGCACGCCTCGCCGCAGCCGACGACGTGATCGGTAACGACGGCGCATCGCTCGACAGTCTGCGAACGGAGGTCGACGCGCAGCATCGCGTGTATCTGTCGCTCGCCGCCGCGCAGCCGGATAAAGCCGATGACACGGACTCGTAACGCGGGCACCGAGCGGCTACGCTCAGCTATGCCAACGAGCGCCCATCCTGTGCGCGCATTGGCCCAGCAGATGAAAACCTCATGACCCCGGCATGACGCCCGCCGCAAAGCCCATTGAACTTTGCGGCATCGCGCGAGCCGAATGACGCAGAAAACTGCCCAGAACACGTCAAAAAAATTGCGCAAGCTGTCAGGAAAAGTGCGAGATTGCTAGGGTAGTCTCACGGCATTAGAATGTTCTGCATTCCCGTCACCGACCACGCCCGAGGCGAGCCCGCTTGATCCTTTACGAGTATCCCTTCAACGAGCGAATCCGGACGCTATTGCGCCTCGAAGATCTGTTCGAGCGCTTCACGTTCTTTCTGACTCAGGAAGACGCCAGGGAACATCACGTCGCGTTGACAACGTTGTTCGAAATCTCCGAGGTCGCCGGTCGCGCGGATCTGAAGTCTGATCTGATGAAGGAACTCGAACGCCAGCGTCAAACGCTCGCGCCGTTCCGCGGCAATCCTGGCATCGAGCAGAACGCGCTGGAAGCGGTACTCGGCGAAATCGAACAGACCCTCTCGGGCCTCTCGCAGATGCAGGGCAAAACCGGCCAGCATCTGGCCGACAACGAGTGGCTCGCCAGCATCCGCAGTCGCGCGATCATTCCGGGCGGCACCTGCAAATTCGACCTGCCGTCTTACTACGCGTGGCAACAAATTCATCCGGATCAGCGTCGCCAGGACATCGCCAAATGGGTCACGCCGCTGCTGCCGCTGCGTGACGCAGCTACCATCGTGCTGCGACTCGCGCGCGAATCCGGTCAGGCATCGAAGGTCATGGCCATGCAAGGCAGCTATCAGCAGATGCTGTCGGGTCGTTCGTATCAATTGATGCAGGTGCGCGTGGTACCCGAGTTGCGTGTGATCCCGGAGGCCAGTGCGAACAAGTACATGCTCTGGGTGCGTTTCACGGTGCAGGACGGCGATCTGCGTCCGCGCGCAGTGGATATTGACGTACCGTTCCAGCTCACGCTCTGCAGCCTGTAATGTTCGCCGGGTAAGTCGAACGTCCGTTCGACCCGCGGGGGCACGCCTTTAAAGCGGCGAGAAAAGCCCCTATATTCGTTACTTGTTCCGTTTACGATTGACCGTCTGACCGTATGCCAACTTTCGTCAAATGCCCCACTTGCGGAAAGGACGTCCTCTGGACCTCTGAAAACCGCTTCCGCCCGTTCTGCTCGGACCGTTGCAAGCAGGTCGATCTCGGCGCCTGGGCCGCTGAGAAGTACAAGATCGGCGGCACCGACCAGGATGCTGTATCAGATGAATCGCCCGGCGGGGACGCCAGCTCACATTGAGCCCGGCCGGCAAGAGCCGGCCACCGCCAGCGCACAAAAAAACGCCACGACTTTCAGGTCGTGGCGTTTTTTTACGAGCGCCGGCTTTCGCGAGCGTTTTCCCTGCTGACTAGCTGGAGCTCTTCTCCGCCGCGAGCCATTCCAGCACCGGAATGGTCGCCGGCAACAACGGCGCGACGTCCGCCGGCAGCGTTTGCCAGACAAAAGCCTGACCTTCGCGGCCGTGCGGCTCGCCGGCCCACTGCGTCACCTTGCAGAAAAACAGCCGCACGTAAGCATGCGGGTAGTCGTGTTCCAGCGTATGCCACAGGTGGCACGCCTTCACGTCGATCCCCAGTTCCTCATGCAACTCGCGCGCGAGCGCGGCCTCGACCGATTCGCCCGCTTCCAGCTTGCCGCCCGGAAACTCCCAGTAGCCTTCGTACGGTTTGCCGACCGGGCGCTGCGCCAGCAGATAGCGCCCATCCGGCTGAATCAGCACGCCAACGGCAACTTCCGTCACCTTGCGGCCGGCGGCGTTCGTGCCAGCGTCGCTCATGCCGGGTTCTTCCGGCCGGACCAGTCGCGCGCGAACTGCCACGCCACCCGCCCCGAGCGCGAGCCGCGTTCGAGCGCCCACACCAACGCATCGCCGCGCGCCGCCTCGACTTCGGCGTCGTCGCAACCGAAGTGCCGCAGCCAGTGGCCGATGATCGACAGGTAGTCGTCCTGTTTGAACGGATAGAAGCTGACCCACAGCCCGAAACGCTCGGACAGCGAGATCTTTTCTTCGACCAGTTCGCCAGGGTGAATCTCACCGTCGGACGTGTGCTTGTACGTCTCGTTGTCGCTCATGTATTCGGGCAACAGATGGCGGCGGTTCGACGTCGCGTAAATCAGCACGTTGTCCGACTGCGCGGCGATCGAGCCGTCGAGCGCGACCTTCAGCGCCTTGTAGCCCGACTCGCCGTCTTCGAACGACAGGTCGTCGCAAAACACCACGAAGCGCTCCGGCCGCAGCGCGATCAGGTCGACGATATCGCCGAGATCGTGCAGATCGTCCTTGTCCACTTCGATCAGACGCAGGCCGTCTTTCGCATAGGCGTTCAGGCAGGCCTTGATCAGCGACGACTTGCCGGTGCCGCGCGCGCCGGTCAGCAGCACGTTGTTGGCCGGTTGCTTATGCACGAATTGACGCGTGTTCTGCTCGATCAAACCTTTCTGGCGTTCGATGTTTTGCAGGTCGTCGAGCGTGATCGCCGAAATGGCCGGCACGGGCTGCAGGTAACCGCGCCCCTGGCGCTTGCGCCAGCGGAACGCCACCGCGGCCGACCAGTCGATGTCGGGTGCAGCGGGCGGAAGCATCGCTTCCAGGCGGCCGAGTACGGCTTCGGCGCGGGTCAGAAACTGTTCGAGTTTGTCCATGGCTGTGAAGTTAGCGGCCGCGAAGCCGCATCATTAACTTGATTGAACCTGGTTACGAACGATAGTCGGCATTGATGCTCACGTAGTCGTGTGACAGATCGCAAGTCCAGATCGTGGCTTGCGCATTGCCGCGGCCGAGTACGACACGAATGCCGATCTCGCTCTTTTTCATGACGCGCTGGCCGTCTTCTTCACGGTAGGCCGGATTGCGGCCGCCGGCGGTCGCGACGAGCACGTCGTCCAGATACAGATCGATCTTGCCGACGTCGAGATCGTCCACGCCGGCATAACCGATGGCGGCCAGAATGCGGCCAAGGTTCGGGTCCGATGCATAGAAGGCCGTCTTCACGAGCGGCGAGTGGCCGATCGCATACGCGATCTGGCGGCATTCGCCGACGCTCGAGCCGCCTTCAACCTGCACGGTCATGAATTTGGTCGCGCCTTCGCCGTCGCGCACGATCAGTTGCGCGAGGGTCTGGGCGACCTCGGTCACCGCGTCGCGCAGCGCTGCGTAAGCGGGCGAGTCGGTGGAGGTGATCGCCGGCAGGCTCGATTGGCCCGACGCGATCAGGATGAACGAATCGTTGGTCGACGTATCGCCGTCGATCGTGATGCAGTTGAACGAGCGGTCCGCCACGTGCCTGACCAGCGCGTCGAGCACCGGTTGGGCGACGGCGGCGTCGAACGCGAGGAAACCGAGCATGGTCGCCATGTTCGGCTTGATCATGCCGGCGCCCTTGCTGATGCCGGTGAGCGTGACCGTGTGGCCGTCGATCGTGACTTGGCGCGAAGTGGCCTTGGGCAGCGTGTCCGTAGTCATGATCGCCTGCGCGGCGTCGAACCAGTGCGCTTCCTTGCGGTTCGCGAGCGCCGCCGGCAGGCCGGCCTTCAGACGATCGACCGGCAGCGGTTCCAGAATCACGCCCGTCGAAAACGGCAGCACCTGCTCCGGCGAAATGTCCGCCAGACGCGCGAGTTCCGCGCAGGTTTCGCGCGCCGCCACCATACCCGGCTCGCCGGTGCCCGCGTTGGCGTTGCCGGTGTTGATCACCAGCGCGCGGATCGGCTTGCCGCCGGCGCGCACGCGCTCCAGATTCTCACGGCACACCGTGACAGGGGCCGCGCAAAAGCGGTTCTGCGTGAACACGCCGCCGACCGTGGCACCTTCGCCCACGGAAATGACGAGCACGTCCTTGCGGTTCGGCTTGCGGATATTCGCCTCCGCCCAGCCCAGCGTGACGCCGGCGATGGGATGGAGTTGAGCGGGATCGATCGAGGGGAAATTGACAGCCATGGTCGCGACCTGTCGAAGAAAATGCCGGCAGGCGCCGGCATCGGGGATAGCAAACTGATGGCTCGGGCAGAGGGCCGAACCACCGCGGAATCGACTAAAACGCGCTACTGAAAAGCGCTAGCGAACGCGCCTCTGAAGCTCGCTACAACAATGCGCTGGATGAAGCGCAACCACCAGACGGAGCGACAAAGCGCCCGCATAAAACGACGCGGCGCGCTCAGAAGCGCGCCGCTTTCGGCATCAGGCAATCTTGCCGTGGCACTGCTTGTACTTCTTGCCGCTACCGCACGGGCACGGATCGTTGCGGCCGACCTTCGGCACCTCGTCCGGGTTCACGTTCGGCGCTGCCGGCGACGATGAGCCGTGGCTCATCGCGTCGCCGATCATCGCGGCGGTGGCGGCTTCGGCGGCAACCGGCGCGGCCGACGCCGCTTCGGCGAATTCGGCATGACGAAACTCGACGTTTTCCAGATGGCCACCCTGCTCTTCCATCTGCTCAGCGGCCTGTTCCAACTGTTCCGGCGACTGGATCTGCACGTTCATCACCACGCGGGTGACTTCGAGCTTCACGGCGTCGAGCATCGCGGCGAACAGTTCGAACGCTTCGCGCTTGTATTCCTGCTTGGGGTTCTTCTGCGCATAGCCGCGCAGATGGATGCCCTGACGCAGGTGGTCGAGCGCGGCCAGATGTTCGCGCCAGCTACGGTCCAGCGTTTGCAGCATGATCGAGCGCTCGAACGCGCTGAACGACTCGCGGCCGACCAGTGCGACCTTCGCTTCGTACGCTTCGTCTGCAGCGGCTTCGACCGCTTCGAGGATTTCGTCCGCGCTGATCGTGTTCGACTCGTTGATCATTTCCTGGATCGCGAGGTCAAGCTGCCATTCGTTGCGCAGCACTTCCTCCAGCTCGGGCACGTCCCACTGCTCTTCGATGCTGCCGGCCGGCACGAACTGATGGACGATATCGCCGATCACGCCCTGACGCATCGCGCCAATGGTTTCGGTGATGTCGTTCGCTTCGAGCAATTCATTGCGCTGCTGATAGATCACCTTGCGCTGATCATTCGACACATCGTCGTATTCGAGCAATTGCTTGCGAACGTCGAAGTTGCGCGCTTCCACTTTGCGCTGCGCCGATTCGATCGAACGCGACACGATGCCTGCTTCGATCGCTTCGCCTTCCGGCATTTTCAGACGGTCCATGATCGCACGTACGCGATCGCCGGCGAAAATGCGCAGCAGCGGATCTTCCAGCGACAGATAGAAGCGCGACGAACCCGGGTCGCCCTGACGGCCGGCACGGCCGCGCAGCTGATTGTCGATCCGGCGCGATTCGTGACGCTCGGTGCCGATGATGTGCAGGCCGCCCGCGGCCTTCACCTGATCGTGCAGCGCTTGCCATTCGTCGTGCAGCTTCTGGATGCGGCTTTGCTTCTCCGCGTCCGAAAGCGTTTCGTCCAGTTCGAGGAACGACGCCTGCTTTTCAGCGTTGCCGCCGAGCACGATGTCGGTACCGCGACCGGCCATGTTCGTGGCGATCGTGACGCGCTTCGGACGGCCCGCTTCAGCGACGATCTCGGCTTCACGCGCGTGCTGCTTGGCGTTCAGCACTTCGTGCGGCAAGCCGGCCTGCTTCAGCAGATGCGACAGCAACTCGGAGTTTTCGATCGACGTGGTGCCGACCAGCACCGGCTGACCGCGCTCGTAGCAATCGCGAATGTCGCGGATCACCGCGTCGTAGCGCTCCTTGGCGGTCTTGTAGATCTGATCCTGCTTGTCGATCCGCTTGGGCGGACGATTGGTCGGGATCACGACCGTTTCGAGACCGTAAATCTCGTTGAATTCGTACGCTTCCGTGTCTGCCGTACCGGTCATGCCGGACAGCTTCGCGTACATACGGAAGTAGTTCTGGAACGTGATCGACGCGAGCGTCTGGTTCTCGCTCTGGATCTTGACGTGTTCCTTCGCCTCGACAGCCTGATGCAGACCGTCGGACCAGCGGCGGCCCGACATCAGACGGCCGGTGAATTCGTCGACGATCACCACTTCGTTGTTCTGCACCACGTAGTGCTGATCCTTGAAGAACAGCGTGTGTGCGCGCAGCGCGGCGTACACGTGGTGCATCAGCGTGATGTTTTGCGGCGCGTACAGGCTTTCGCCCTCTCCGATCAGGCCCCACTCGGCGAGCAGACGCTCGGCCTTTTCATGGCCCGATTCCGTCAGGAACACCTGACGGCCTTTCTCGTCCAGCGTGTAGTCACCCGGCTTTTCGACGCCGGTGCCGTCGGCTTTCTCTTCGCCGATCTGGCGCTCGAGCAGCGGCGGCAGCGCGTTCATGCGCACGTACAGTTCGGTGTGATCTTCGGCCTGGCCGGAGATGATCAGCGGGGTGCGGGCTTCGTCGATCAGGATCGAGTCGACCTCGTCGACCACCGCGAAATTCAGGGCTCGCTGCACGCGCGCGTCGGTCTCGTAGACCATGTTGTCGCGCAGGTAGTCGAAGCCGAATTCGTTGTTGGTGCCGTACGTGATGTCAGCCGCGTAGGCTTCCTGCTTCGCGTCGTGATCCATCTGCGACAGGTTGATGCCGACCGACAGACCGAGAAAGTTGTACAGGCGCGCCATCCATTCGGCGTCGCGCTGGGCCAGGTAGTCGTTCACCGTGACAACGTGGACGCCGCGGCCCGACAACGCATTCAGGTAAACCGGCAGCGTAGCGACGAGGGTCTTGCCCTCACCGGTGCGCATTTCGCCGATCTTGCCGTAGTGCAGGACCATGCCGCCGATCAACTGGACGTCGAAGTGGCGCATTTTCAGCACCCGCTTGCTGGCCTCGCGGCAAACCGCGAATGCTTCCGGCAGGAGCTTGTCGAGCGCCTCGCCGCTCGCGACGCGCTGGCGGAATTCACCCGTTTTGGCGCGCAGTTGATCGTCCGTCAATTGCTCGATCTGCGGTTCGAGCGCATTGATCGCCGTGACGGTCTTTTGATATTGCTTGACTAGACGCTGGTTGCGGCTGCCAAAAATCTTCTGTAGAAAACCGGTGGTCATCGGATCGGTGTCTGCGTCGCGGCTTCGGCTGGTTCGCGCCGTGCGTGATTCGTGCACGTGCGCTCCGGGGTCGGAGGGGCCTCGGCGGCTTAGTCCAAGAGTGAATTCGAATCGGGCATTTTAGCACGCGCCCCCGGCCGCGCCTGTGTCAGCGGTGAGACGGCGGCATGGCATTCCAGCCCCGCCGCGCCGACCTCCGACCGTACGCACTGAGGCGGGCTCGCGTGCATCCCGCGCGGTACAATCGCGGCGTGAACGCGCATGGGGCGCGAACACACCGTTACTGTCGAACATGAGCCGTTTTCCGTCCTTTTCAAGGCCGCCGCCGCAGCAGTTCAAGGCGCGCCGTCCGCAGCCCGTCGCCGAGGTGCTGAATCGCACCGATGCGTTCGCGGCCCTGCGCGCGGGCGTCGAGCAGATCGCGGCGCTGGAGAAGGATCTGCGCGCGTTGCTGCCAGACTATCTGGCCACCAGCGTGGAACCGGGCTTTATCAAAGACGGCGTGCTGGCGCTGTTCGCCGGGCACAACGCGCTTGCGGCGCGGTTGCGGCATCTCGAACCGCGGCTGTTGTCGGATTTGCAGCAGCGCGGCTGGCACGTCAACGCGTTGCGGATTCGCGTGCGGCCGCAGCCGGCCAAGGAGCCGCCGCCGGCCAAGCAGGCGCGCATGACGCCGGTCGGCGCCGACGCGTTGCACGCGTTGAGCGAATCGCTGGCGCCGTCGCCGTTGCAGGAAGCACTGGCGAAAATGGCGGCGCGGCATCGGAGAAATCGCTGAAATGAAAAAAGCGGCCCACTGGGCCGCTTTTTCGTTGCTGCTGCGGGCTCGAAGGCCCGAAGGAATGCGTTATGCAAACGCCGTCTGCGTTTCATACGCGAAGCCGCGCGGCGCCTTCTGCGTGTCGTCGAAGGTGACGATTTCGTACGCGTCTTCATGCGCGAGCAACTCGCGCAGCAGCGCGTTGTTCAGGCCGTGGCCCGACTTGTACGCGTCGTACGAAGCCAGCAACGGATGGCCGATCACATACAGATCGCCGATCGCGTCGAGCATCTTGTGCTTTACGAACTCGTCGTCGTAGCGCAAACCGTCGTTGTTCAGAATGCGGTATTCGTCGAGCACGATCGCGTTGTCCATGCTGCCGCCGCGCGCCAGGCCGAGTTCACGCATCATTTCCACTTCATGCGCAAAGCCGAACGTACGCGCACGAGCGATTTCGCGCACATACGACGTATTGGCGAAATCCACTTCCAGCGACTGGCCAGTTTTATCCACCGCCGGATGACGGAAGTCGATCGTGAATTTGAGCTTGAAACCAAAGTACGGATCGAGACGCGCGAATTTATCGCCGTCACGAATTTCGACCGGCTTGGTGACCTTGATGAATTTCTTCGCCGCGTTCTGCTCTTCAATCCCCGCCGACTGGATCAGAAACACGAATGAACCGGCGCTGCCGTCCATGATCGGGATTTCTTCAGCGGTGACGTCGACGTAAAGATTGTCGATGCCAAGACCGGCGCAGGCGGACATCAAATGTTCGATCGTCGAAACGCGCGCGCCGTCTTTCTGCAACACCGAAGCCAGACGCGTATCGCCGATCGACAAAGCCGACGCGGGAATGTCCACCGGCGTGGGCAAATCCACGCGTGAAAACACAATGCCGGTGTCTGCCGCCGCCGGGCGAAGCGTCAATTCGACCTTGCGGCCGGAATGCACGCCGATGCCGACGGTCTTAACGATCTGTTTAATAGTGCGCTGCTTCAGCATGGTGATCTTCTATTCGATTGAAAATCCCAATCGGGACTTTTTGTTCCATAGCACGAATTATACTCCAATACCCTATGGAGCGTCTTTGCGCGGAACGTATCAATCTGTTTCGCTGCATTACCCCGGGGGCGCCAATCAGGGAAAGCGTGACGGGCCGATATCCGGAACGGAGGCGTTTCCGGTCATCGGCCCGCGTAACGGCCTGTCACAAAAGCGTCTTATCGACCGTTGCCCTGCCACAACATGCGCTCGGGGCGAAGGTCGGGACGCCGCGTAACTAGCTCAACGTTGCGAGGATACTCCCTGCATCGCTAACCTCGAATTTGCCGGCAGCCTCGACGTTCAACGTCTTGACCACGCCGTCGTCGACCACCATCGCGTAGCGCTGGGAACGGATTCCCATGCCGCGCGCCGACAAATCCTGCTCAAGACCAAGCGCCCGAGTGAAAGCCGCGCTGCCGTCCGCCATCATGCGCACCTTGCCCGAGGCGTGCTGATCGCGTCCCCACGCGCCCATTACGAACGCGTCGTTGACGGACACGCACCAGATTTCGTCGATGCCCGCCGCGCGCAACTGCTCGGCGTGCCCGACATAGCCCGGTACGTGTTTGGCCGAACAGGTCGGCGTGAAGGCGCCCGGCAACCCGAAGATCACCACGCGCTTACCCGCCGTCTGCTCGCGCACGTCGAAGCTGTTAGGCCCGATCGTGCAGCCCGCCCGCTCGTCTTCGATCAACTCGAAGAGCGTCGCGTCGGGCAGCTTGTCACCTGTCTGAATCATGCTCGGTCCTTTGCATCGATGCGAAGCACGCTCGCACGCTGTCGTGTCGCAGTGAAGTCAATCGCGCCAGCCCTAACACCGGCTGCGCGCCCCGGCGACAGTCGCCCACTCCGCTTCGCGAATCCGAAGAGGGCAGTTGTCCTTGCCGCGAATCTAACGATACGCGGCCTGTTCGCCGTTCACCCGCCACGCTCGTGCATTCGTCCGCCAGCGCTTCCAGAAGAAGCGCGGCAACGAAAGCCTGCTCGCGCTCAGTCCGCCTGCTTGCGCAGGAACGCCGGAATGTCGTACGTGTCGACGCCCTTTTCCTGCAGCGCCTGCACGTGCGAAGCCGCCGTGTCGCGCGAGGTGCGCCACACTGCCGGCGTATCCAGCGCGCCGTAGTCGGCGGTGCTCGCGTGCGACGTCGACGGCGCGTACGCAGCGTGCTGCATCGTGCTGATCGGCTGGTTGTCGGTGCCGGTGCGCAGCAACGTCATCGGTGCCGATTGCTGCTTCTTCGCTGCACGGCCCAGACCCGTTGCCACGACCGTCACGCGCAGCGCGTCGCCCATTGCGTCGTCATAAACAGCGCCGAAGATCACCGTGGCGTCTTCCGCCGCGTAGCTCTTGATGGTGTTCATCACTTCACGCGTTTCCGACAGACGCAGCGAACGGCTCGACGTGATGTTGACCAGCACGCCGCGTGCGCCCGACAGATCCACGCCTTCCAGCAGCGGGCTGGCGACAGCCTGCTCGGCGGCCAGACGCGCGCGATCGACGCCGGCAACCGTCGCCGTGCCCATCATCGCCTTGCCCTGCTCGCCCATCACCGTCTTCACGTCTTCGAAGTCGACGTTCACCAGACCGTCGACGTTGATGATTTCCGCGATGCCGGCAACTGCGTTGTTCAGAACGTCGTCTGCGCACTGGAAGCACTTGTCCATCTCGGCGTCATCGCCCATCACCTCGAACAGCTTGTCGTTCAGAACGACGATCAGCGAGTCGACGTGATCCTCCAGTTGCTGCGAACCGGCTTCTGCCACACGCATGCGCTTGCCGCCTTCGAACTCGAACGGCTTGCTGACCACGCCAACGGTCAAGATACCCATTTCCTTGGCGATCTGCGCGACCACCGGTGCGGCACCTGTACCCGTGCCGCCGCCCATACCGGCCGTGATGAAGACCATGTGCGCGCCGCGCAGTGCGTCGGCGATGCGTTCACGGGCTTCTTCCGCTGCCGCGCGGCCCATTTCCGGCTTGGCGCCAGCGCCCAGACCCGTGTTGCCGAGCTGGATCACCGCAGTGGCGCGCGAACGCGACAGAGCCTGCGCGTCCGTGTTCATCACGATGAAGTCGACGCCTTGCACGCCTTTGTTGATCATGTGCTGAACGGCATTGCCGCCAGCGCCACCTACTCCGACCACCTTGATGATGGTGCCGTTCGTTTCGGTTTCCAGCATCTGGAATTCCATGTTGCCTCCGTCAAGATAAAAAATTTACAGCCACTCGGCCGTTATTCGGCAGGAGATCGGGCAACCCCCTGTCGCGCGCCGGCCGCCGGCACCAGCGCGAGTTTTTTTTAAAGCGAAATCGTTAGAAGTTGCCGAGGAACCAGTCCTTCATCCGCGTGAAGACCTGACCCATCGACCCCGACTGCACCGCGACCTTGCGGCCGCGCATGCGTTGCGAGCGTCCTTCGACGAGCAGGCCCATTGCCGTCGAGTAGCGCGGGTTGCGCACCACGTCGGCGAGACCGCCCGCGTATTCCGGCACGCCAATGCGCACCGGCTTCAGGAAAATGTCCTCACCCAGTTCGACCATGCCGAGCATCATCGACGCGCCGCCGGTCAGCACCACGCCGGAGCTCAGCAGTTCCTCGTAACCCGACTCGCGCACCACCTGCTGCACGAGCGAAAACAGTTCTTCGACACGCGGCTCGACCACCGCCGCCAGCGCCTGGCGCGACAGCGTGCGCGGACCGCGCTCGCCGAGACCCGGCACTTCGATCATTTCGTCCGGATCGGCCAACGCTTGTTTGGCGATGCCGTAATCGACCTTGATGTCTTCCGCGTCCGGCGTCGGCGTGCGCAGCGCCATCGCGATGTCGCTGGTGATCTGGTCGCCGGCAATTGGAATCACCGCCGTATGACGGATCGCGCCTTCGCTGAAGATCGCAATGTCCGTCGTGCCGCCGCCGATATCGACCAGCACCACGCCGAGTTCTTTCTCGTCTTCGGTCAGCACCGCCAGCGACGACGCCAGCGGCTGCAAGATCAGATCGTTCACTTCGAGGCCGCAGCGGCGCACGCACTTGACGATGTTCTGCGCCGCGCTGACCGCGCCGGTGACGATATGCACCTTCACTTCGAGGCGAATGCCGCTCATGCCGATCGGCTCGCGCACATCTTCCTGACCGTCGATGATGAATTCCTGGGTCAGGATATGCAGCACCTGCTGATCGGTCGGGATGTTGATCGCCTTGGCCGTTTCGATCACGCGCGCCACGTCGGTCTGCGTGACTTCTTTTTCCTTGATCGCCACCATGCCGCTCGAATTGAAGCTGCGGATATGGCTGCCGGCGATCCCGGTGAAGACGTTGGTGATCTTGCAGTCGGCCATCAGTTCGGCTTCTTCGAGCGCGCGCTGAATCGATTGCACGGTGGCTTCGATATTCACCACCACGCCTTTCTTGAGCCCCTTCGATTCGCTCTGGCCGAGGCCGATCACCTCGTAGTGACCTTCGCCCTTTAACTCGGCGACGATGGCCACGACCTTCGACGTCCCAATGTCGAGGGCGACCAGCAGATCTTTATAGTCTTTACTCATAGCGTGCTCATTGCGTGTGATGTCCGTTTACTTCTTGCCCTTGTCGGGTTCGCTGATAAAGCGCATGCCAGCGGCACGAATCGCGAAACCGTTCGGATAGCGCAAGTCCGCATACTCGATATCCTTTCCCCAACGTTGCGTCACCGCGTTCCACGCCGCGGTCAGGCGCTTGCTGCGATCGAGCAGCGTGTCCTGATTGCGTTCGCGCCCGAGTTCCACCTGCGTTCCGTTCGACAACTTCACCGTCCACGCATAACGCGGCGACAGCGTCACTTCATCCGGCGTCGCGCCCAGCGGCGCGAACCACTTCTGAAAATCGTGATAGCGCGCGACAACTTCTTTGGCCGTGCCGTCCGGACCGTCGAACGCGGGCAGATCTTCTTCGAGCTCGCCCTGGTTCGCCGTGAACAGCTCGCCGTCGACGCTCACCAACTGATCGCTGCCCCACGTTCCCAGCGGTTTGTACTCCTCCAGCGTGACAGCCAGCGCATTCGGCCAGACACGCCGCACGCTCGCGTGACGCACCCACGGCATCTGCTCGAACGCCTGCCGCGCGACGTCGAGATCCACCGTGAAAAAATTGCCCTTCAACCGCCCTACTACCCCGGCGCGCACCGTCGGTGAATTGATGTGCTCGGTGTCACCGTCGATCTGGATTTCGCGCAGCGCGAAATTCGGACGCTGGATCAGCCAGTAACCGCCCGCCGCCAGCAGCACGAGCACCAGCAACACGTGCAGCGCGTTGGCGGCGAAATTGAGCTGGCGAACGTTGTTCCACATGGTGTTGCTTTCGGGTCGCCCCGGTTAGTCCTGCAGCGTCAGCGCCAACACGCCGACAACCAGATCCTGATAGCTGATGCCCACCGCGCGCGCCGCTTTCGGCGGCAGCGAGTGATCGGTCATGCCAGGCGCCGTGTTCACTTCCAGAAAATACGCATTGCCGTCAGCGTCCATCATGAAATCGGCGCGGCCCCAATCGGTGCAGCCGAGCACGTCGAACGCGCGGCGCGCCAGCACTTTCAGGCGCGCTTCTTCTTCGGGCGCGAGTCCGCACGGAATCAGATACTGCGTGTCGTTCGCGATGTACTTCGCGTGATAGTCGTAGAACTCGCCGGCCGGAACGATGCGGATCAGCGGCAGATCGAGATCGCCGGCAATGCACGCGGTGTACTCGCCGCCGCCTTCAATGCTCTTCTCGACCACGACGATCCTGTCGTACTTGATCGCTTCCAGTAGCGCGGCCGGCAATGCGTCCGCGCTCTTCACCTTGATCACCGCGACGCTCGACCCTTCGCTCGCCGGCTTCACGAACAACGGCAAGCCGAGCTTCGCGACGATGTCCTGCGCGCGCGCCGCGTAATCGTCGCCGCGCAGCACGGTTTCGAACGGCGGCGTCGGAATGCCGAGTTGCTGCCACACGAGCTTGGTGCGGAACTTGTCCAGACCGAGCGCCGAGCCGAGCACGCCGCTGCCGTTGTACTTGATGCCGTAGAAGTCGAGCGCGCCCTGAATCTGGCCGTTCTCGCCATAACCGCCGTGCAACGCGATGAACGCGCGGTCGAAGCCTTCCGCCTTCAACGCGCCGAGCGGACGCTCGGACGGGTCGAACGGATGCGCGTCGATACCCGCGTCGCGCAGTCCTTGCAGCACCAGGCGGCCGGACGTGAGCGACACTTCGCGCTCAGCGGATTCACCGCCGAGAAGTACTGCCACCTTGCCGAATTTTTTCGGATCGATACCGCTCATCTCACACCTTCGTTTCCTGAGCCAGGCGACCCGGCACACCGCCGATCGAACCCGCGCCCATCGTGATCACCACATCGCCGGCGCGCACCACTGCTGCGAGCGCGTCCGGCACTTCGTCCACCGAATCGACAAACACCGGTTCGACCTTGCCCGTCACGCGCAGCGCGCGCGCCAACGCACGGCCGTCCGCGGCGACGATCGGCGCTTCGCCGGCCGAATAGACTTCGGTCAGCACGAGCGCGTCGACGGTCGACAGCACCTTCACAAAATCTTCGAAGCAGTCACGCGTGCGCGTGAAGCGGTGCGGCTGGAACGCCAGCACCAGACGCCGGCCCGGAAACGCGCCGCGCGCCGCCGCCACCGTCGCGGCCATTTCGACCGGGTGATGACCGTAATCGTCGACCAGCGTGTACGTGCCGGCTTTGCCTTCGGTCTCGACCGGCACTTCGCCGTAACGCTGGAAGCGTCGGCCCACGCCGTTGAAATCCGCCAGCGCTCGCTGGATATCGGCATCTTTCACTTCAAGTTCAGTCGCAATCGCAATGGCGGCCAGCGCATTCTGAACGTTGTGCTCACCCGGCAGGTTCAGCACGATGTCGAGCGGCGCCGCATCTTCACGCATGGCGGTGAAATGCATCTTGCCGTCGTGCGCCGTGACGTTGACCGCGCGCACCTGCGCATCGGGCGCCAGACCGTAACGAATGATCGGCTTCGACACGAACGGCAGGATTTCCTTCACGTTCGGATCGTCGACACACAGCACCGCGATACCGTAAAACGGCAGACGGTGCGTGAACTCGATGAACGCCTGCTTGAGCCGCGCGAAATCGTGGCCGTAGGTGTCCATGTGATCGGCGTCGATGTTCGTGATGACTTCGATCACCGGGAACAGATTCAGGAACGACGCATCGGACTCATCCGCCTCGGCGACGATAAAGTCGCCCGTACCCAGACGCGCATTCGCGCCCGCGCTGATCAGCCGGCCGCCGATCACGAAGGTCGGGTCGAGCCCGCCCGCCGCCAGCACGCTCGCCACCAGCGAGGTGGTCGTGGTCTTGCCGTGCGTACCGGCAATCGCAATGCCCTGCTTCAGACGCATCAGTTCGGCAAGCATCACCGCGCGCGGCACGATCGGAATGCGGCGATGACGCGCGGCCAGCACTTCCGGGTTGTCGCTGCGCACCGCGGTCGAAACGACCACCGCGTTCGCGCCTTCAATGTTCTCCGCCGCGTGACCGATCGCGATCCGCGCGCCGAGGTTCGCGAGGCGATCGGTGATCGCGTTGCTCGTCAGATCCGAGCCGCTCACCTGATAGCCGAGATTGACCAGCACCTCCGCGATGCCGCTCATGCCGACACCGCCGATGCCGACAAAGTGAATATGTTTGACGATGTGTTTCATTGCTTTCCTTCTGGGCTCGCGCCCGAAATCGAACCCGCCACAGTCGCGCAAATCTGCGCGACCTGCTCGGTGGCGTCGGGTTTCGCGAGCGAGCGCGAACGCTCCGCCATCTCCGCGAGACTTGCCCGCGTCTGGCTGCGCAACCAGTCGGCGAGCATTTCCGCCGACAGATCGCGTTGCTGCACGACCAGCGCCGCGCCGTTACCGGCGAGGAACGCTGCATTGGTTGTTTGATGATCGTCTACTGCAAACGGGAACGGCACGAAGAACGCCGCCACCCCAACCGCTGAAATCTCCGACACCGTCATTGCGCCCGAACGGCAGATCACCAGATCGGCGTTCGCATACGCGCTGGTCATGTCGTCGATGAACGGCACGAGTTCGACGCTCGATGACGCGCCCTCGACCGCTTGCAAACCGGCTGCCGCGTAGTTCTCGCGCAGCGCGTCGATATGCTTCGCGCCCGCCTGATGCACGATGCGCGGCCGCTCGTTCGGCGCGAGCAACGCCACCGCGCGCGGCACCACTTCATTCAGCGCCGCCGCGCCCAAACTGCCACCCACCACCAGCACATTTAGCGGACCGCTGCGTTGCGCGTAGCGTGCTTTGGGTGCAATTGCGCGCGCAAGTTCCTCACGAATCGGATTTCCTGTCCATTCGCCATGCGGCAATGCATTCGGGAACGCAACCAGCACGCGCCTGGCAAGCTTCGCGAGCACCTTGTTGGCGAGCCCCGCGATCGAATTCTGTTCATGCAGCACCAGCGGACGACCGCTCAACGCGGTCATCAAACCCGCCGGAAACGTGATGTAGCCGCCCATGCCGAGCACGACATCCGGCTTCACGCGACGCAGCACGGAAAGACTTTGCGTGCAGGCGCGCAGCAGATTCAGCGGCAGCATCAGCTTGGTCTTCAGACCTTTGCCGCGCAGTCCGCCGAAGCGCACGTATTCCATCGGGATGCCATGCTTCGGCACCAGCGTCGCTTCCATGCCCGCGGGATTGCCGAGCCATACGACCTTCCAGCCCCACGCCTGCATCAGGTGCGCGACCGCGAGGCCCGGGAACACGTGTCCCCCGGTGCCGCCGGCCATCACCATCAGCGTGCGTTGCGGCGCTGCGGTCATACCTTCCCTCCGCGCATCAACACCCGGTTCTCGTAATCCACGCGCATCAGCACCGCCACCGCGACGCAGTTCAGCAAAATGCCCGAGCCGCCGTAACTGACGAGCGGCAACGTGAGACCTTTGGTCGGCAGCAGGCCGAGGTTCACGCCCATGTTGATAAAGGTCTGCGCGCCGAACCAGATGCCGATGCCCTTCGCGACCAGGCCCGCGAACGTGCGGTCGAGCGCGAGCGCCTGACGGCCGATCTCGAACGAACGGCGCACGATCCAGTAGAACATCAGGATCACCACCAGCACGCCGACAAAACCGAGTTCCTCGCCGATCACCGCGAGGATGAAGTCGGTATGCGCTTCCGGCAGATAGTTGAGCTTCTCGACGCTGCCGCCGAGGCCCACGCCGAACCACTCGCCGCGCCCGAAAGCGATCAGCGAGTGCGTCAATTGATACGCCTTGCCCTGCGCGTAACGGTCGTCCCACGGATCGAGGTACGCGAAAATCCGCTCGCGGCGCCAAGGCGACGCCCACACCAGCAAGCTGAACGTGCCCACCGCCGTGGCCACCAGGCCGCCGAACAACTTGCCGTTCACGCCGCCGAGGAACAGCACGCCCATTGCGATCGCCGCGATCACCATGAACGCGCCCATGTCCGGTTCGAGCAGCAGCAACGCGCCGACGAGGCCGACCGCGACCGCCATCGGCAGAAAGCCTTTGGCGAAACTGTGCATGTATTCCTGCTTGCGCACCGTGTAGTTCGCGGCGTAGATCGTCACCGCGAGCTTCATGATTTCCGACGGCTGCATGTTCGTAATGCCGAGCGGAATCCAGCGGCGCGCGCCGTTCACGCCCTTGCCGATGTGCGGAATCAGCACGATCACCAGCGCGAACAGCGAGATCAGGAAGAGCTTCGGCGCGTACTTGTCCCACGTCGAGATCGGAACGCGGAACGCGACGATGCCGATCACCGAGCCGAGCACCACGAACAGAATCTGCCGCGCGAGAAACGCCCAGTCGCGGTACGACGAATACTTTGGCGAATCCGGCATCGCGATCGACGCTGAATACACCATCACGACGCCGAGTCCGAGCAGCGCGACGACTACCCACAGCAGCGAGTGATCGTAGTCGAGCATCCGCGAGCGCAGCGGACGCACGCCGCTGACGGCGCTCGCCAGCCCGCTGCCCGTGCGGCCGCCGACGCGCGCCGCGCCGCCGCCCGAGGCGCCTTCGCCGGCGCCAGCGCCCGCGGTGCGTGAACCGAAGCGTTCCGACCAGCTCATATCATCGTCCCCCGTTCGGCCGCGATGTCTTCCACCGTGCCGCGAAATACTTCGGCGCGGTGCGCGTAACCCGTGAACATGTCGAAGCTCGCGCAGGCCGGCGACAGCAGCACGGCGTCGCCCGGTTGCGCCAGCGCGGCGGCGGCACGCGTCGCGTCTTCTAGTGTGGCGTGGTCCGTCAGCGCGATGCCGGTGTGTTCCAGCGCGGCCCGAATCTGCGGCGCGTCGCGGCCGATCAGCATCACGGCACGACACCAGCGCATGACCGGCGCGGCGAGCGGATCGAACTCCTGGCCCTTGCCGTCGCCGCCAGCGATCAGCACCACGCGTTGCGCGAGGCCGTCGAGCGCGGCAACCGTTGCGCCGACGTTGGTGCCCTTGCTGTCGTCCACGTAATCGATGCCTTCGATCGACGCGATCAATTCCACCCGATGCGGCTCGCCACGGTATTCACGCAGACCGTGCAGCAGCGGTGCGCCCGGCAGGCCGACGGCGCGCGTGAGCGCGTACGCGGCCAGCGCGTTCGCGGCATTGTGCAAACCGCGAATGCGCAAGGCGTCCGCCGGCATCAAGCGCTTCAGCGCGATATTCGGCAGCGCCGCGACTTCGTTCTTGCGACGGCGCTTGGGCACCGGCTCATCGCTCGCGTCGCGGTCATGCGCTTCGACCAGCCAGACAATGCCGTTCTCGCGCAGCAAACCGTAGTCGCCGTCGTTCTTCGGCTCGGTGACGCCGAACGTCACGACCTCGGCCTCGCTCTCTCCCGAAGGCACGAGCGACATCACCCGCGCGTCGTCGCGATTCAGCACGCGTACCGTTTGCGGTCCGAAGATGCGGCCTTTCGCGGCGGCATACGCATCGAGCCCGCCGTGCCAGTCCAGGTGGTCTTGCGTGATGTTCAGCACCGCGGCCGCGTCCGGTGCGAACGTGTGCGCGGTTTCGAGCTGGAAGCTCGACAGTTCCAGCACCCACACGTCGGGCAGCGCGGTGTTGTCGATCGCTTCGCTGAGCTTGTCGAGCAACGACGGGCTGATGTTGCCCGCCACCGCGATCTTCTTGCCGGCGCGTTCGCACAGCAGGCCGGTCAGGCTCGTCGTCGTGGTCTTGCCGTTGGTGCCGGTGATCGCAATCACCTTCGGCGCGTAGCCGCTTTCGCCGAGCGTCTGCAACGCCAGCGAGAACAGTTCGAGTTCGCCCCACACGGGAATGCCTTGCTCGCGCGCGGCGCTGATCAGCGGCAGCAGATCGGCGGCGAGCGGCGAGAGACCCGGGCTGATCGCCACGAGTTCGATACCGTCGAGCAACGCCGGCGAAAACGCGCCGCCGACGAATTCGGCATCGACGCGGTGCGCTTCCAGCGCGGACAGGTTCGGCGGCACCTCGCGCGTATCGGCCACACGCAGCCGACAGCCGTGCCGCGCGCACCAGCGCGCCATCGCGAGACCGGATTCACCCAGTCCCAGCACGAGCACCATCGGCTTTTGCCGATCCCGAAACTTCTCGCCGAACATCGCCTGCTTCCCTTAGAACCTGCTTTAACGCAACTTGAGCGTGGACAAACCGAACAGACACAACATGAGCGTGATGATCCAGAAGCGCACAACGACTTGCGTTTCCTTCCAGCCCGACAATTCGAAATGGTGGTGCAGCGGCGCCATCTTGAAGAGACGCCGCCCTTCGCCGAAACGGCGCTTGGTGAATTTGAACCACGTGACCTGCAGCATCACGGACAGCGTCTCGGCGACGAAAATGCCGCCCATGATGAACAGCACGATTTCCTGACGCACGATCACCGCGACCGTGCCGAGCGCGCCGCCGAGTGCCAGCGCGCCGACGTCGCCCATGAACATCTGCGCCGGATGCGTGTTGAACCAGAGGAACGCGAGCCCGGCTCCGCCCATCGCCGAACAGAAGATCAGCAATTCCCCCGCGCCGGCGATATGCGGGAACAGCAGGTACTTCGAGTAGACCGAGCTGCCCATCACATAGGCGAACACGCCGAGCGACGCGCCCACCAGCACGACCGGCATGATCACGAGGCCGTCGAGGCCGTCGGTGAGATTGACCGCATTGCTCGAACCGACGATCACCAGATACGTCAGCACGATGAAGCCCCACACGCCGAGCGGATAGCTGATCGACTTGACGAACGGCAGCATCAGATCGGCGCGCGCCGGCAAGCCCATCGACAAACCACTACGCACCCACGCCATGAACAGGTCGTAGACCCGCACGTTGTTCGCTTCGGACACGCTGAACGCCAGATAGACCGCCGCGAACAGGCCGATCACCGACTGCCAGAAATACTTTTCGCGCGACGACATGCCGCGCGGGTCTTTGTAGACCACCTTGCGGTAATCGTCGACCCAGCCGATCACGCCGAAGCCGAACGTAACCAGCATCACGATCCAGATGAAGCGGTTGGTCAAATCGGCCCACAGCAGCGTGGCCACCGCGATGCCGAGCAGAATCAGCACGCCGCCCATGGTCGGCGTACCCGATTTGATGAGGTGCGATTGCGGACCGTCTTTACGAACGGCCTGACCGACCTTCATCGCGGTCAGCTTACGAATCACCGCCGGGCCGCAGACGAGCCCGATCAGCAGTGCGGTGATGGTGGCCATCACCGCACGGAATGTCAGATAACTGAACACGCGCAAGAAGCTTGCGTCATTCTGCAGCCATTGCGCCAGCGCCAGTAGCATGCTTCGGTCCTTCTAGTTCAATGTGCGGCGGGCATCGTGCCCGCTGCGTTGGGTTGTGGACTCGTCACGGCGTCCACCACGCGTTCCATTTGCATGAAGCGCGAGCCTTTCACGAGAAGCGTTGCCGCAGAACCGAAACCGGCCTGCTGCAATTGCACGACCAGCGTGCCGACATCGGGCACGTGGTGCGCGTCCGCGCCATACGCGGTGCAGGCGTCGCGCGAGGCGTCGCCCATGGCGTACAGCGCGTCGATACCGCGTTCCTTCGCGTAGGCACCGATTTCGCGATGAAACGCCGGACCGTTGTCGCCGACTTCACCCATGTCGCCCATTACCAGCACGCGCGGCGAGGCGCACGACGCGAGCACGTCGATCGCGGCGCGCATCGAGTCGGGATTGGCGTTGTAGGTGTCGTCGATCACGGTGGCGCCGGTCAGCGCGCCGACGGCCGCCCGCTTGACCTGCAAGCGGCCTTTCACAGCGCCGAACGATTCGAGACCGCGCTTGATCGCGTCGAGCGAAACGCCTGCAGCCAATGCGGCAGAAGTCGCGGCCAATGCGTTGTGCGCGTTGTGATTGCCGAGCACTTGAAGCGTGACTTCGACGTGACCTGCCGGCGTGTCGATGCGCAACACGTTGCCGTCGAACGTACCTTTGACGGCGGCTTCGCTCACGCGCTCGGCGGAGTTCAGCGCGAAGTCCATGATGCGGCTGCCGGTGGCGGCCACGCGCCAGATGCTCGCGTAGGCGTCGTCGGCCGGGAACACGGCCACGCCTTCCGGCGACAGCGTGTGAATCACGCTGGCGTGTTCGAGCGCGACCGCTTCGACGGTCGCCATGAATTCCTGATGCTCGCGCTGCGCGTTGTTCACCACGGCGACGGTCGGCTCGGCGAGCTTCGCCAGCAACGAGGTTTCGCCCGGATGGTTCATGCCAAGTTCGACCACCGCCAGCCGATGCCCGGCGTGCAGACGGAACAGTGTGAGCGGCAAGCCGATGTCGTTATTGAAGTTGCCGGCCGTGGCGAGCCGGTTTTGTTCACCCACGGCGGCGGCGAAGATCGACGCGATCATTTCCTTGACCGTGGTCTTGCCGTTGCTGCCCGTTACCGCGACGAGCGGCAGACTGAACCGGCGACGCCAACCGCGCGCGAGCGCGCCGAGCGCAACGCGCGTATCGGTCGGCACGAGCAGCGACGGCACGCTCCAGTCCGCCGGCGTGCGCGTGACCAGCGCGGCCGTGACGTTGCGCGCCGCGACTTGCGGCAGGAAGTCGTGCGCGTCGAAACGCTCGCCCTTGATCGCGATGAACAGATCGCCCGGGCCGGCGCTGCGGCTGTCGGTCGACACGCGCTCGAAAGTCACGCTGTCGTCGCCGAGTACGGTGGCGCCCGGAATTAGCGCGGCGGCTTCACGCAGCGAGAACATGGCATTTCCTGACTGGCTCATTCGCCACCCCCGCGTGCATGCGTCGCGCGCGCGGCAAGCGCGAGGCGAGCGTGATCCTGATCGGAGAAAGCGCGTTTCTTACCCATGATTTCCTGTGTTGCTTCATGCCCCTTACCGGCCAGCACGATGACGTCTTCGCGCGCGGCAGTGCGGATCGCTTGCAGGATCGCGCTCGCGCGGTCTTCGATGCGGCGCGCCTTCGACGCGTCCTGCATGCCCGCGGCGATCTGTTCGAGGATCGCTTGCGGATCTTCGCTGCGCGGGTTGTCGCTGGTCACGACCACGCCGTCGGCGAGCCTTTCGGCGATCGCGCCCATCAGCGGACGCTTGGTCGCGTCGCGGTCGCCGCCGCAGCCGAACATGCAGATCAGTTCGCCGCCGCGCGCGGCCGCCATGGGGCGCAGCGCTTCGAGGGTTTTTTCCAGCGCGTCCGGCGTGTGGGCGTAATCGATCACGACCAGCGGCTCATCGTTCTGCAAGCGGCCGCCCAGGCGCTGCATGCGGCCGTTCACCGGTTCGAGCTTCGACAGTTCGGCGAGGGCGGCGTCGAACGGCACGTCGGCGGCGAGCAGCGCGCCGAGCACGCCGAGCAGATTGCTCACGTTGAACGCGCCGAGCGTTTGGACTTCGACGTCAGCCTTGCCCCAATCGGATGTGGTCAGATGGAATGCGGTGCCGGTGGCCGTGGCGCGCACGTTCGACGCGAGCAGCCATGCGTCGGCCTGCGGCACATCTTGCGTGGTGGCGCCGTCGAGGCCATAGGCGATCGTGCGGGCGTGACCTTGCGTGCTGGCGAGCAGGCGGCGACCGGCGGCATCGTCGCGATTGATCACGGCCGCGCGCAGTTCCGGCCACGCGAACAGACGCGCCTTCGCTGCTTCATACGCCGCGAAAGTGCCGTGATAGTCGAGATGGTCTTGCGTGAGATTCGTGAACACGGCGATGTCGAACGCCGTGCCGTTCACGCGGCCTTGATGCAGCGCGTGCGACGACACTTCCATCGCCACCGCCTGCGCGCCGGCATCGCGTAACTGCGCGAGGCTGCGTTGCAATTGCGGCGCGTCGGGGGTCGTGAAACCGGTATGCACGAGTTGGCCCGGCAAGCCGGTGCCGAGCGTGCCGATGATCGCGCAGCGCTTGCCGAGCGCGGTCAGCGCCGCCGACACCCACTGGCTGCACGACGTCTTGCCGTTCGTGCCGGTAATGCCGACCGCCAGCATCGCGTCACTCGGGTCGCCGTACCAGCCGCTCGCAATCGAACCAGCGAGTTCGTTCAACGCCGGCACGGCTAGCGTGGTGTCTTGATCGATCGACTCGGCAAAACCCTCGGGCTGCACCAGCACCGCGGCCGCGCCACGTTCGAGCGCGCCGTCGATAAACGGGCGGTTGTCCGCGCCATCTACCGCGTAGGCGAAAAATGCGTCGCCTGCTGCGAGCGAGCGCGTGTCGGCGTGCAGATGCGCGTCTGGCTGCACGCGTGCGTGCAGCCAGGTGAGCGCGTCGGCGATCTGCCGGTGAGCGGGATGGTGCTTGCGCAATGCGCTCATCGCACAACTCCCGGATGGCTTTTCGCGGAGACGGAAATCGTCATCTTCTTGGCGCCGGCGCTCGTGGAAAGTTTCTTGGCAACGGCGGGCGTGGCCGGTGCGTTCGGCGCGGGCGGCGCCGAATCGTCCGACACCACCATCTGCTTGACCGGCATGTCCGGCGGCACGTTCAGCGAGCGCAGCGTGTCGCCGACGATCGCCGAGAACACCGGACCCGACACCTGACCGCCGAAATGGCTGCCTGCCGTCGGTTCGTCGACCGACACGGCGACGACGATGCGCGGATTCGGCATCGGCGCCATGCCGACGAACGACGCGCGGTATTTGGAGTGGTCGTAACCATGCGCGCCGTGCTTGTACGCAGTACCGCTCTTGCCGCCGACGCGATAACCCGGCACGGCCGCATCCGGCGACGTACCGCCCGGCGCGGTGACGGTTTCGAGCATGGCGCGCACTTCGCGAGCGGTGGTCGGCGCGAAGATCTGCGGACCCGTGGCCGGCTGATCGTTCGACGTACGGAAAATCGACACCGGCATGATCTCGCCGTCGTGCGCGATGGCGGTGTAGGCGCGGCCCAACTGGAACAGCGACACCGACAGACCGTAGCCGTACGACATGGTCGCCTGCTCGATGCGGCGCCAGCTCTTCCACGGCCGCAGACGGCCCGCCGCCGCGCCCGGGAAGCCGACCTTCGGCGCCTGGCCGAGACCGATGCTGGTATACATATTCCACATCTCTTCGGGCTTGAGCTGCATGGCGATCTTCGTCGCGCCGATGTTGCTCGACTTCTGGATCACGCCGCCCACGGTCAGCACGCCGAACGCGCTGTCGTCGGTAATCGGCGCACCGTCCAGCACAAAGCGGCCGCCCCCGGTATCTACCAGTGTAGTCGGCGTGACGCGGTGCAGATCGAGCGCGAGCGACACCGTGAACGGCTTCATGATCGAGCCCGGCTCGAACGTGTCGGTCAGGATGCGGTTGCGCAGTTGATCGCCGGTCAGGTGCGAACGGTCGTTCGGGTTGTACGTCGGGTAATTGACGAGCGCCAGCACTTCGCCGGTCCGCACGTCGATCACCATCGCCGCGCCGGCCTTCGCCTTGAATTTCTCGACGGCCGCCTTCAGGTTCGTATAGGCGATGTACTGGATCTTGCTGTCGATCGACAGGTCGACGTCTTCACCGTTGTGCGGCACGACCTGCTCGTCCACATCTTCAATGATGTGGCCCATGCGGTCCTTGATCACGCGGCGGCTGCCCGACACGCCGGCGAGCAGCTTCTGGTCGCCGAGTTCAACGCCTTCCTGGCCTTCGTCTTCCACGTTGGTGAAGCCGATCAGGTGAGCCGTGATCTCGCCTTCCGGATAGAAGCGCTTGTATTCGTCGCGCGCGTAAATGCCCGGAATGTCCAGCGCGCTCACTTTCTCCGCCACGTCCACCGGCACCTGGCGCTTCACGTAGACGAAGTTCTTGTCTTCCGACAGCTTGGCGCGCAGTTCCTTGTTCGTCATGCCGAGCAGTTGGCCAAGCGAGTTCAGCTTGTCCGCGCCGAGATCGTCGGGCACCGATTCGGGAATCGCCCAGATTGCGCGCACCGGCAAGCTCGTGGCGAGCACGAGACCGTTACGGTCGAGAATCTTGCCGCGCGTGGCCGGCAGTTCGAGGCGCCGTTGATAGCGGATTTCGCCCTGCTTCTGATAGAACGCGTTGCCCGGACCCTGGATCCAGAACGCGCGCCCGGCCAGCGCGACGAACGCCATGAACAGCATGAACACGACGAGTTTCGAGCGCCACATGGGCAGGCGCACCGACAGGATCGGGTTGGCCGAGAAGGCCACGCTCTTGCGAGTCGACGATTTTTTCATCGCACGCCTCCGCGACGGTTCGCCACCGGCGCCGAGGCCGGACCGGAAGTCGGGATCGGTGCGTCCTCAGCCTTGACGGCGCCCGGGTCGAGTGTCAGGTACTGGGTGCGGCCGGTCGTGACCGATTGCATTTTCAGCGAGTCGGTCGCGAGTTGCTCGATGCGCGAGGTCTTCGACAACGCGCTCTGCTGATATTGAAGCTGCGAATAGTCCTGCTGCAGCTGATGCTCCTGCGATTGAGCACGCTGCAACTGGATAAAGATCTGTCGCTGCTGATTGGTCGCGTTGACAACCGACAACGCGCACCCCATCACGATGATCAGCAGGAAGATATTGAGGCGGTTCATGGCGCGATCCGCTCCGCCACACGCATCACGGCAGAACGGGCGCGCGGGTTGGCGGCGACTTCAGCGTCGCTCGCGAACACACGGCCGATGATTTTGAGCGGGGGGCTCGGCAGATCGACGGCGCGAATCGGCAGGCGACGATCCACCTGAGGCGTACTGGCGTGCGCCTGCAGGAATCGCTTGACGATCCGGTCCTCGAGCGAATGAAAGCTGATGACCACCAGCCGCCCCCCTTGCTCCAACAGCGACAACGCTGCTTCTAAAACGACTTGCAGCTCCGCAAGCTCTTGATTGATGTGAATCCGTATAGCTTGAAAGGTGCGGGTTGCCGGATCCTTGCCCTTCTCACGGGTTTTGACGACGTTAGCCACGATTTGGGCAAGGTCGCCCGTGCTGACGAGAGGCCCAAGACGGTCGGACTCTGCCCGGCGAGCAACAAGCGCCTTTGCAATCTGAAAAGCAAACCGTTCTTCCCCATAATTTCGTATCACCTCCGTCAATTCCTGCACCGTGGCCCGCGCCAGCCAGTCAGCCGCGGACTCGCCGCGCGTCGGGTCCATGCGCATGTCGAGCGGGCCGTCGGCGCGGAAGCTGAAGCCCCGCTCCGGATCGTCGATTTGCGGCGACGATATGCCCAGATCCAGCAAGATGCCCGACACGCGCCCTACGCCACGCTCCGCAACCGCGGCGCGCAGTGAAGCAAAACTCTCGTGCACGATGCTGAAGCGCGGATCCGCGATCTGCTGCGCCGTGGCGATGGCGAGCGGATCTTTGTCGAACGCGATCAGACGCCCCGACTCGGCCAGCTTCTCCAACACCAGGCGGCTGTGACCACCGCGCCCGAACGTGCCGTCCACATAAACGCCATCCGCGCGATTAACCAGCGCGTTGACCGCTTCATCCAACAGCACCGTGCGATGCTGCAATTCGTTTCCCATCGCAGGTGCCATATATGTAAGCCGCGATCAGAACGTGAAATTCTTTAACGCTTCGGGCATGCCCTCGGCGATGGCCGCCTGTTCCTTCGCGGCGTAAATCTGTGCGTCCCACAGCTCGAAATGACGACCCATACCGAGCAGGTTCACTTCTTTTTCCAATGCGCCAGCCGCGCGCAATTCCGGCGACACGAGCACGCGCCCTGCACCGTCCATATCCACATCCATTGCATTGCCGAGAAAAATACGCTTCCACCAGGCCGCGTTCATGGGCAGCTTGTCGACCTTGTCGCGGAAGATCTCCCATTCCGGGCGCGGAAAGAGCAACAGGCAGCCGTCCGGGTGCTTGGTGATCGTCACCCGGCCCTCTGCCTGTGTTTGCAGCGCATCCCGATAGCGAGAGGGAATCGACATCCGCCCTTTCGCATCGAGCGTCAGCGCCGACGCCCCTTGGAACACTTCGCTCTCCCCTGTCGACCCGAGTTACTCACTCCGGTCCCATGCCACTGATTGCTGTCGCGGCGCTTTTTTGCGCCCGCTACCCGATTCGTGAAAATCTACCCCAAACCACCCGTGAGATCACACAAAAATACACTTTCTCACACTGTCTCCCACTTTAGAGTAACGCTAAAGAGGGGTCAAGGGAGATAACTGCTTTTTGAACGAATTTTGTTTGTTAGAACAAGGACTTAGCGCGACTAGTTCACGTCAGACATAAAACGGAAAACCGTTATAAATGAATGAGCTAGTGCAACTTGTGAAGGTGATACGTGAAAAGTCCGAGGGAACAGCGCGGAATGTAAGAGATCGTCAAGCAGGATGGGGGGATGGCGGCGGGGTTTTCAACGACTTCTGACGGACGACGCGCGAGGCGCCGTCCCACTTCCGGTCTTGCGTTCTGCCGGGGTGCATTTTCTGCGCTGAACCCCGGTTTCGCATTGATATGCCTTATATGTAATAGGCGGTGCGCGTCATGACTTTCGATACCGCACGCATCAGCGCACGCACCGGCAACGGCAACTCGATACCGCCGGCGTCCATCGCGGCTTTGCCGTGCTCGGCTTCATCCACGCGCATCTGCTCGACGATTGCGCGCGACTCGTGGTCGGCCGCCGGCAACTGATCCAGATGGCTATCCAGATGCTGCTCCACCTGACGCTCGGTTTCCGCCATGAAGCCGAGGCTCACGCGGTCACCCAGACGCCCGGCCGCGAGACCGATAGCCAGCGCGCCGGTGTACCAGACCGGGTTCAGCAGACTCGGGCGCGAATCGAGCGCTTCGAGGCGCTTCGCGGTCCATGCGAGGTGATCTTCTTCCTCGATCGCGGCGTGCGTGAACACCGCTCGCAATGAAGGCGATTTAGTGGCGAGTTTTTGCGCCTGGTAAAGCGCCTGTGCGCACACCTCGCCGACATGGTTCACGCGCATCAGTCCGGCGGCATGCGCGCGCTCCGCGGGTGAGAGCTCGGGCACCTCGCCACTCACCAATGATTCTTGCGGAACCGGTAACGGACGACTCATCCGCGACACGCCGGTCATTGAGCGTAAACCCCGATCAAACTCGCTAATCAACTCGTCCAGAAACATTCAGCACTCCCTCATTCGACAGCCGCCCCGAGGAACCCGAAGGCCCGTGCGACAAGGCTTTTCGGGCAGAAAACAGCGCCACGAAAACCTTTAATCCGCATGATTTCGACGGCCAATTCCTGATTTTAGACCATGTTGCGTAAACGAAACAGGAGCGTTCCAGGCCGTCTCCTTTTTCTTTGTGCCATGTATGCCTTTTGTTACATTACGTGCAACTTCTCGCGAAGTTGGACAAGCAAGGCCTCAACGCTAGACAAATATTCGCCTTGTACAAAAGATTCGTAATCCTTGGAGATCATTCGATGAAAAAGTCGCTTCTCGCTCTCGCAGCACTGGGCGCATTCGCAGGCGTGGCACATGCTCAAAGCAGCGTGACCCTGTACGGCATTATTGATGAAGGCTTCAACATCAACACCAACGCGGGTGGCAAGCACCTGTACAACCTGTCCAGCGGCGTTCTGCAAGGCTCGCGTTTCGGCCTGCGCGGCACGGAAGATCTGGGCGGCGGTCTGAAGGCAATCTTCGTGTTGGAAAACGGCTTTGACGTGAACAGCGGCAAGCTGGGTCAAGGTGGCCTGATGTTCGGTCGTCAAGCTTACGTCGGTCTGTCGAGCCAGTTCGGCACGGTCACGCTGGGTCGTCAGTACGACTCCGTCGTCGACTATGTCGGTCCGCTGGAAGTCGGCGACCAGTGGGGCGGCTACATCGCTGCTCACCCGGGCGACCTCGACAACTTCAACAACGCGTACCGCACCAACAACACGGTCAAGTACACGAGCGCAAACTACGGCGGCCTGACGTTCGGCGGCACGTATAGCTTCGGCGGTGTTGCAGGCAACGTTACGTCGAACCAGATCTGGTCGTTGGGCGCTGGCTACAACAACGGTCCCCTCGTTTTGGGCGTTGGTTACTTGAACGCACGCACCCCGTCGGCTTCGGGTGGCCTGTTCAACGACAGCGGCACGACGCAGACTGCAGCGCAAAACATCGGCGCCCAGTCGCCGGTTTACGCTGGCTTCGCATCGGCTAACACGTACCAGGTCATCGGTGCGGGCGGTGCATACACGTTCGGCGCAGCAACGATCGGCGCAACGTACTCGAACATCCGCTTCGGCAACCTGGCTTCGTCGTTCACGGCGCCGGCTCTGGCGGCTTACAAGGGCCAATCGGCTACGCTCAACAACGCGGAACTCAACTTCAAGTATCAGTTGACCCCGGCATTGCTGATCGGCGCTGCATACGACTACACGCGCGGCGTGGAAATCGCTGGCGCATCGCGCGCTCAATACCACCAAGGCGCGATCGGCGTGGACTACTTCCTGTCGAAGCGTACCGACGTGTACGTGACGGGTGTGTACCAACACGCTGTGGGCGACACGCTGAATGCAGCTGGCCAAACGGTCGCGACAACGGCTGCCATCAACGGCCTGACGCCTTCGCAGAATCAGAACCAGTTGACGGCTCGTATCGGTATCCGCCACAAGTTCTAATAAGTCGTAATAAAGTAGTCTGCCTCAAAGGCGCCTTCGGGCGCCTTTTTTTATGGCTCGGGCAATCCTGAACACGCTGCGTTTTCGGCCGCACGCCTGCGGGGCAGACGGCTTGATAAAAAAGGCCCGGCAGACTTTCGTCTGCCGGGCCTTCATGTTTCATTCTTTAGTGCCTGGTCCGGCGGGCGGAGCCTTTCGCTTCCATTCGCGCTACGCGCCCGTCCACGCTTATTGCTTAGCGTCTACTTGTCGCTTACCGCTTAGGCCCGGCCATCGCGCAACTCACGGCGTAGAATCTTGCCGACGTTGCTCTTCGGCAGTTCCGTGCGGAACTCGACGATCTTCGGCCGCTTATAGCCGGTCAACTGCGTTTTGCAGTACGCGAAAATGTCCGTGTCGGTGAGTGCCTGATCTTTCTTCACGACGAACAACTTCACGGCTTCGCCCGAATGCTGATCGGGGATGCCGACCGCCGCGACTTCGAACACGCCCGGCAGCTTCGCGACCACATCTTCGATCTCGTTCGGATAGACGTTGAAGCCGGACACCAGAATCATGTCCTTCTTGCGGTCCACGATCTTGACGAAGCCGCCTTCGTTCATGAAGCCCACGTCGCCGGATTTGAAGAAACCGTCCGGCGTCATGACCTTCGCCGTTTCGTCCGGCCGGTTCCAGTAACCCGCCATCACCTGCGGACCGCGGATGCAGATTTCACCCGGCTGACCGAGCGGCACTTCGTTGTTGTCGTCGTCGCGGATCGAAATTTCCGTCGACGGCAACGGCAAGCCGATCGTCCCACTGTATTCCGTGACGCTCACCGGATTGCAGGTCACGCACGGCGACGTTTCCGACAACCCATAGCCTTCGATAATCGGCGTATGCGTGCGCTCGTACCAGCGCTTGGCCACCGCTTCCTGCACCGCCATACCGCCGCCGTTCGCCGCGAGCAGCTTCGAAAAATCGAGCTTATGGAAATCCGGGCTGTTCAGCATCGCGTTATAGAGCGTGTTGACCGCCGGAATCGTGTTGATCTGGTAGCCCTGCAACGCCTTGATCATGCCCGGGATATCGCGCGGATTCGGAATCAGCACGCCGAGGCCGCCGGTACGAATCGTCAGCAGCCCGCAAACGGTCAGCGCGAACACGTGATAAAGCGGCAGCGCCACGACGGTGATGAACTGATCGATATCCGTGCGGCCGGCGCGAACCGGCTCGAGCCAGATCTCCGACTGCAGCACGTTGGCGATCAGATTCCGGTGCAGCAGCGTCGCGCCCTTGGCCACGCCGGTCGTGCCGCCGGTGTACTGAAGAAACGCGACGTCGTCCGGGCCTTGCTGAACCGGCTTGAAGCTTTGCCGGCCGCCCTCGGAGATCGCCGTATTGAATTTGACGTGGCCTGGCAAGCTCCACGCCGGCACCATCTTCTTGACCCGACGCACGACGAAGTTGACCAGCGAGCCCTTGATACCCATCAAGTCGCCCATGGCCGCGACGACAATGTGCTTGACTGCGGTATTGCGCACGATCGCCTGCAGCGTCACCGCGAAATTCTCGAGCAGGATGATCGCCTCAGCGCCACTGTCCTTGAGCTGATGCTCCAGCTCGCGCGGCGTATAAAGCGGGTTCACGTTCACGACCACGTACCCGGCGCGCAAGATGGCGGCAATCGCCACCGGATATTGCAGCACGTTCGGCATCATGATCGCGATGCGCGAGCCGCGTGCGAGACCCTTCGACTGAAACCACGCAGCCAGTTTGCGCGAGAGCGTGTCGAGCTCGCCGTAACTGATCTGCTTGCCCATGCAGACGAACGCCGGTTTGGCGCGATGGTCGCGGAAGGCTTCTTCGAGCAGTTCAGCGACCGACGAATAGCGGGTCGGGTCGATCTCTGCGGGAACGCCGGGCGGATAAGATTTCAGCCAGATTTTGTCCATGCAGCGTCTCCTCCTTTATTTTCGAATGGTCGTGCTAAAAACGCATCGTAGCATGGGCACCTCTGTGCTATTCGCGAAAAGCGCTGGGGTTAGACTGCGGCCTCGAACCTGTTTCGGCCAGCAGCCACGGGATGTTTAAGCGCGTGTCAGACGCGCTCGACTTCGACAAGGCAGTCGTAGAACGTGGCCGATCCGCCTAGATCGGTGAGCGCCTGACTGGTGACCTGGTTTGCGTTGCGGCCGTCCGGTGCGAGTTTTTTCCACCAGATCGACAGACCGACGACGAGTCCCACGCGCGCTTTGTCGGTGACGCGGGCACGCGCCTGCATCGAGCCACGATCGTTGAAGATGCGCACCTGCGCACCGTCGACGATGTCGCGCAACTGCGCGTCGGCAGGATGCATGTCCAGATGCGGTTCGCCTTCGGTCGAACGCAGACTCTCGATGTTGACGAAGGTGCTGTTCAGGAAATTGCGCGCGGGCGGCGAAATCATCGCCAGCGGGTAGCGGGCGGCAAGCTCGGGCGCGCCGTCGGCGGATTCGTAGGGCGGCAGATAGTCCGGCAGCGGGTCGAGCCCCTGCTGCGCGAGGCGCTCGCTGTAAAACTCGCATTTGCCGGACGGCGTGCGGAAACCACCCTCGGCGAAAGGCGCGTCGGGCAGGTTCAGCCTTGCCCAGCCGGTCTGCTTCAACGTCTCCCAGCTCACGCCTTCGAGCGTTTTGTCCTGCCAGCGGAATGCGGCTCGCGCGATGGTTTCGTCGCTCTCGAACAGCGCCGGCTCATCGAGGCCCATGTGCCGCGCGAAGCCGCGAAAGATCTCCGTGTTCGGCCGTGCTTCACCGACCGGAGCGATCGCCGGCAAGTTGACCATCACGTGCGTGTGGCCGTATGACTTGTGGACGTCGAGATGCTCGAGTTGCGTCGTGGCCGGCAACAGGAGATCGGCATAGTCCGCGGTGTCGGTCTGAAAATGCTCCAGCACGATCGTGAACAGATCGTCGCGTGCAAAGCCTGCCGCGACCCGCTCGGAATCCGGCGCAACGGCCACCGGATTCGAGTTGTAGACGATGATGGCTTCGACCTTCGGACCAAAAGCGGCGTCGCCGGGATGCAGCAATGCGTCGCCGATCGCGTTCATGTTGACGACGCGGCTCGGTTTGGCCGGCCAACCGGGCATCAGATCCGGACGTTGCAACGCATGCGAGTCGACCGGCGCCCAGCCGCCCGACGACAGCAGCGCACCGCCGGCCCGCTCGCGCCATGCGCCCGTCAGCGAAGGCAGGCTGGCAATGGCGCGCACGGCATTGCCACCGCCGCGCACCCGCTGCAGGCCGTAATTCATTCGAATCGCGGCCTTCTTCGTGCTGCCGTAGAGTCGCGCAAGATCGACGATGACCTGCTCGTCGATACCGCAAATCTCGGCGACGCGCGATGGCGGATAGGTCAACGCACGGACCTTCAGTTCCGCGAAACCCACCGTATATTCGACGATATACGCGTGATCTAGCAGGTTCTCCGTGATCAGCACGTTCATCATGCCGAGCGCCAACGCGCCGTCCGTGCCGGGTTTCAGCGCAATGTGCTGGTGGCATTTTTCGGCGGTCAGCGAGCGATACGGGTCGATCGCGATCAACCGTGCGCCCCGCCGCTTGGCTTCTTGGGCGCGCGTCCAGAAATGCAGGTTCGACGCGATCGGATTCGAGCCCCAGATCAGAATGATCTCGCTCTCGGCGAAGAACTCGGTCAGCATGCCGACGCTCGCGCCGTACGTATATTTCAGCCCGGCTGCGCCGGCCGCGGCGCAGATCGTACGGTCAAGTTGTGATGCGCCGAGTTTGTGGAAGAATCGTTGGGCGATGCTGTCGCCTTGAATCAGACCCATCGTGCCGGCGTAGCTGTACGGCAAGATCGCCGCCGGTGCGCGGCTGGCAATCTCTGACAGGCGGGTTGCGGCGAGCTCTAACGCCTCATCCCAACTGATCGGTTCAAAGCGACCCTCGCCTTTGCGACCGACACGCTTCATTGGCGTGGTCAGCCGACGCGGATGATGCACGCGCTCCGCATAGCGACTGACTTTGGTACACAACGCGCCTTGTGTCGGCGGATGATCGGGATCGCCGACCACCTTGATCGCCCTGCCATGTTCGACGGTGACGCGCATCGCGCAGGTGTCCGGGCAATCGTGGGGACACACGGCGCGGGCGAATTCAGTCGGAGCATTCATGGTCGATCCGTCGAAGAGAGCGGTGAGGCGATGCCGGATTTTATTACGTCCATTAGCGGTTAACCTGCATGGTCCCGCCAAAAATGCCTTCGGCGTAGAATCGTTTATCACCGTGCCCGGGTCACGTGACCCCGAGCGATCCCACGCAAGTCAAAGCACAAGCGCAACATCACTCCATCATGAAACTGATCCCCGAAATCCAGGCCGCCCACGGCGAAATCCAGACTCTCCGACGAACCATCCACGCTCACCCGGAATTGCGTTACGAGGAGACGGCGACTGCAGATCTGGTCGCCAGAACCTTAGAATCCTGGGGTATCGAAACGCACCGCGGACTGGGCAAGACCGGTGTGGTCGGCGTACTTAAACGCGGCACGAGTTCGCGCTCTATCGGACTTCGGGCCGATATGGACGCGCTGCCGATTCAGGAGCTGAACAGCTTCGACCATCGGTCGAAAAACGATGGAAAGATGCACGCATGCGGCCACGATGGGCATACCGCGATGCTTCTCGGCGCGGCGCGGCATCTGGTGAAGCATGGCGAGTTTGACGGCACGATCGTCTTCATCTTCCAGCCGGCCGAGGAAGGCGGCGCCGGCGCGCAGGCCATGATCGACGACGGTCTGTTCGTGAAGTTTCCAGTCGATGCCGTGTTCGGCATCCACAATTGGCCGGGCATGCCGGCGGGCCATTTCGGTGTGACCGAAGGTCCGATCATGGCGTCGAGCAACGAATTTCGCATCGAGATCAAAGGTATCGGCTCGCACGCGGCGTTGCCGCATAACGGGCGTGATCCGGTCTTTACCGCCGTGCAGATTGCGAATGGACTGCAGGGCATCATCACGCGCAACAAGAAGCCGCTCGATACGGCTGTACTGTCGATCACGCAGATTCACGCTGGCGACGCGTTGAATGTCGTGCCGAATGATGCGTGGCTTGCGGGCACCGTGCGAACTTTCACCACCGAAACGCTCGATCTGATCGAAGCACGCATGCGCAAGATCGCAGCGAGCACCGCGGATGCGTACGATTGCTCGGTGAATGTACATTTCCACCGAAACTACCCGCCGACTATCAACAGCAGCGAAGAGGCTCGCTTTGCAGCGACGGTCATGAAGGAAATTGTGGGAGCGGAAAATGTCGACGACTCGGTCGAACCGACAATGGGCGCCGAAGACTTTTCCTTCATGCTGCTGGCGAAGCCGGGGTGCTACGCCTTTTTAGGCAACGGTGATGGTGGCCACAGAGATTCGGGCCACGGTGCGGGTCCTTGCATGCTGCATAACGCAAGCTATGACTTCAATGATGAGTTGCTGCCGATCGGCTCGACTTATTGGGTGCGATTGGCGCAGCGGTTTTTGGCTGAGGGACGATAGGGCGTGTTTTGGCGATGCTGGAGGCGGCGCGTTATGGATCGCCGTCTCTAGTTTCGAGTTTTGCGGGCTTCGTGGTTGCTTGTTTGGCAGCCGCTCAGATGTTGGAGATGCATTGCGAGATGGTGCGGTACGCCAGCCCGAATCGCGTGAACGTTAGACACGTGTCCAGAAGAACGCAACAGACCGTCAACTTGAGCGTGGGATGGCTTGATGACAGGGCGGGGAACCGACTTTGGTTCTTCCTGGCGGGTAGCCGTTGCAGTTATCCGCTGCCAGCGAACGGCTGATATCGTCGGCCGGCGTGGGGGCGGTCCGCTAAGAGCGGCGACGCGACGAACCGCTTGCCAGTGTACGGCAGGGCATGCCTGTGATTTCTGCGGCCGTAAACGACAGAAACCCCACCTTTTTGGGTGGGGTTTCTGCTTTCTGCTAGGGAGCCTGACGATTACCTACTTTCACACGGGCAATCCGCACTATCATCGGCGTGGAGTCGTTTCACGGTCCTGTTCGGGATGGGAAGGGGTGGTACCGACTCGCTATGGTCATCA
>NZ_CADFGI010000020.1:0-40520 GCF_902833695.1 Paraburkholderia sp. BCC1876
GATCGCGAAGGCGGAGATCGTCCGCGCTTCGGTGGCGAGCGCGGCCCGCGCAGCGACAGCGCACCGCGCCGTTTCGAAGGCGCCGGTGATCGTGGCGACCGCGCACCGCGCAAGTTTGAAGGCGCTGGCGACCGTGGCGAACGCGCACCGCGCAGCTTCGGCGACCGCCCCCCGCGTCGCGACGACGGCGAACGCCGCCCGTTCAGCGGTGCACGTCCGGGCGCAGACCGTCCGTCCGAAGGCGGCGCACGTGGCGACCGTCCGGTCCGCAACGATCGCGAAGGCGGAGACCGGCCGCGCTTCGGTGGTGAACGCGGCCCGCGCAGCGACAGCGCACCGCGTCGTTTCGAAGGCGCTGGTGATCGTGGCGACCGCCCCCCGCGTAAGTTTGAAGGTGCCGGTGACCGTGGCGAGCGTTCATTCACGAAACGCGAATTCGGCGACCGTCCGGCTCGAACCGGTGAACGTACCGAGCGCCCTGCCCGCAGCTTCGACAAAACGCTCCCGACCGCCGGCCGCCGCTTCGGCGACGACCGTCCCGCGCGCGCCGACAAGCCGCGCGGCCCGGCGCCCGCTGCACGCGCCGAACACAACGACGCCGATGCCGCGCCGCGCACCCCGCGTCGCGATTACGAAGACGCCCCGGGCACGCTGCGCCTGTCGAAGCTGATGTCCGAGCTCGGCCTGTGCTCGCGCCGCGAAGCCGACGAATGGATCGAAAAGGGCTGGGTGCTGGTGGACGGCGAGCGGATCGATACGCTCGGCACCAAAGTGCGTCCGGACCAGCGCATCGAGATCGATCCCGCCGCCGAAGCCGCGCAAGCGAGCCAGGTGACGGTGCTGATCCACAAGCCGGTGGGTCTCGTGTCGGGTCAGGCAGAAGACGGCTATCAGCCGGCCATCACGCTGGTCACGCCGGAAAATCGCTGGGCTGACGATCAGTCGGAGATCCGCTTCTCGGTCTCGCATCTGCGTCAGTTGGCGCCGGCAGGCCGTCTGGACATCGATTCGACCGGCTTGCTGGTGCTCACGCAGGACGGCCGCGTCGCCAAGCAGTTGATCGGCGGTCATTCGGAGATCGACAAGGAATATCTGGTGCGCGTGGCGTACGGCGAGCATGCCGTCGACGTCGAAAGCCACTTCCCGCCGGAAAGTCTCGAGCTGCTGTGTCACGGCCTGTCGCTCGACGACCAGCCGCTGAAGCCCGCTCAGGTGAACTGGCAGAACGGCGAGCAGTTGCGTTTCGTGCTGCGCGAAGGCAAGAAGCGTCAGATCCGTCGTATGTGCGAGCTGGTCGGCCTCGAAGTGATCGGCCTGAAGCGCGTGCGGATGGGTCGTGTGGTGCTCGGCGCGCTGCCGCCGGGCCAATGGCGTTATCTGGCGGCGGACGAATCGTTCTGATGCGCCGCGATGGTGGTTCGATGCGGTCCGATTGAGCAACCATCTCAAGCCCCGGCTGCTTACGCAGCCTCAGGCTCAATAAAAAAACCCACGCAATTGCGTGGGTTTTTTATTGGCGTTGCCGGAAACAGCTAGCAAGCAACCGGCAGCTCGAGGGCCGCCTCAATCGTCGCTATTCGGATCCATATCCGGAAACAGCACTTCCGTGAAACCGAACTTCGCGAAATCATTGATCCGCATCGGATACAGCTTGCCGATCAGGTGATCGCATTCATGCTGCACGACCCGCGCATGAAACCCCTCGGCGACGCGATCGATCGGTTTGCCGAACTGATCGAAGCCGTGATACTTGATCATCGAAAAACGGCTCACCGCGCCGCGCAGGCCCGGCACCGACAGGCAGCCTTCCCAGCCCTCTTCCATGTCGAGCGAGACCGGCGTGATGGTCGGGTTGATCAGCACCGTTTCAGGCACGGGAGGCGCGTCCGGATAGCGCTCGTTGTTCCCGAAGCCGAAGATCACCACCTGCAGATTGACGCCGATCTGCGGCGCGGCCAAACCCGCGCCGTTGGCGTGGTGCATGGTCTCGAACAGGTCTTTGACGAGTTCATGCAATTCGGGCGTATCGAAGTGATCGACCGGATCGGCGATCTGCAACAGACGCGGATCGCCCATCTTGAGAATTTCGCGAATCATAACTGCCCCTCCAGGAGCTTACGCAACCCATCTTCGTCGAGTACGGGAATGCCGAGTTCCTCGGCCTTCGCCAACTTGCTGCCTGCTTCGGCACCCGCTACCACATAGTCGGTTTTCTTCGACACCGAGCCGGCCACTTTCGCGCCGGCCGCTTCCAGCATTTCCTTCGCCTCTTCGCGCGCCAGACTCGGCAAGGTGCCGGTCAACACGACCGTCTTGCCGGCCAGCACGCCTTGCGGCGCTTTCGGCGCGGGCGGCCCTTCCGGCCACGTCACCTTGCCCGGTGCGCGCAACTGCTCGATCACCGTGCGGTTGTGCTCTTCGGCGAAAAACTGGTGCAGCGACTCCGCGACCACCGGCCCCACGTCGTTGACTTCCAATAAAGCTTCGACCGATGCATCCATGATTGGATCCAGCGAACCGAAATGCTTGGCCAGATCTTTCGCCGTGGATTCGCCGACGTGGCGAATCCCGAGCGCGTAAATGAACCGCGCCAACGTGGTGTGCCGGGCCTTGTCGAGCGAATCGAGCAGGTTCTGCGCGGACTTTTCGGCGAAACGGTCGAGCTCGGCGAGCGTCGCGAAACCGACGTTGAACAGATCGGCCGGCGTGCGCACCAGATTCTGCTCGACCAGTTGATCGATGATCTTTTCGCCGAGACCGTCGATATCCAGCGCGCGACGTTGTGCGAAGTGCCACAGCGCCTGCTTGCGCTGCGCCGGACAGAACAGCCCGCCGGTACAGCGCGCGATCGCCTCGTCCGGCAGCCGCTCGATATTCGAGCCGCACACCGGGCACTGCGTGGGCATCACGAATTCGCGCGCGTTCTCCGGACGACGTTCGAGCAGCGCGCTCACCACTTCGGGAATCACGTCGCCGGCGCGCCGCACGATCACCGTGTCGCCGATCCGGATGTCTTTGCGCCGCACTTCGTCTTCGTTATGCAGCGTGGCGTTCGTGACCGTCGCGCCGCCGACGAACACCGGCTCCAGCCGCGCCACCGGCGTGATCGCGCCGGTGCGGCCGACCTGCACGTCGATCGCGACGAGTTGGGTCAGCGCTTCCTGCGCGGGGAATTTGTGCGCCAACGCGAAACGCGGCGCGCGCGACACGTAACCGAGCGCGTCCTGCTCGTCGCGCCGGTTGACCTTGTAGACCACGCCGTCGATATCGTACGGCAGCGTGTCGCGCTTCTCGCCGACCGCGTGGAAGAAGCCCAGCAGCCCTTCCGCGCCCTGCACCACAGCCCGTTCGCCGTTCACCGGCAAACCGAGTTCCTTGTACCAGTCGAGCAGGTCGCTGTGCGTGGCCGGCATCTCGATACCGTCGACCACGCCGATGCCATACGCGAAAAACGACAGCGGTCGCTGCGCGGTGATCTTCGAATCGAGCTGCCGCAAACTGCCTGCCGCGGCATTGCGCGGATTGGCGAATTCCTTCTGCTCGGCAGCGCGCTGCCGTTCGTTCAGACGCTCGAAATCGCGCTTGAACATCAGCACTTCGCCGCGCACGTCGAGCACGTGCGGCACGCGTTTGCCCTTGAGCTTGAGCGGAATGGAGCGGATCGTGCGGACGTTTTCGGTGACGTTCTCACCAGTCGCGCCGTCGCCGCGCGTGGAGGCCTGCACGAACACGCCGTCCACATAGCGCAGCGAGATCGCGAGGCCGTCGAATTTCAGTTCGGCCGCGTAGTCGACCGGCACCGGCGGCTCGCTCGCATTCTTGCCGAGCGAATCGCCGACGCGCTTGTCGAACGCGACGATGTCCTCATCCGCAAAACCGTTGTTCAGCGACAGCATGGGCTGGTCGTGTACGACCGGCTCGAAGCCGCTGGCCGCCTCGCCGCCCACGCGCTGGGTGGGCGAATCCGGCACGATCAGATCCGGATGCTCCGTCTCGATGTGCTCCAGCTCCTTGAAGAGCCTGTCGTACTCGGCGTCCGGCAGGTCCGGCTGATCGAGCACGTAATACGCGTAATTGGCGCGTTCGAGTTCCGCGCGCAACCACGCGGCCCGTTCTGCGGGAGCGCTGTCTGCTGGAGGGGAAGCGGGGGTTCGGGCCATACTGTCAGAAGATTTTTCAGTGAAATTCAGACATTGGATTATCGCAAAAAGCGTGCCCCTTTACATCGGCCGAATGACGGTTTCGGGGCTCATTGCGGTGTTCTTACGGCGCGGAATTTACGTTCGCTAACATGCCGTAAGGCACGTCATGAGACGCGCCGTAAAGCAGTTGTCTGAAACGACAACGGCCGCACATCGTGCGGCCGTTACGAACATCAACGAAACAGCGCGGCTTACTGGCTAAACAAACGCCGCGTGGCCGGCGAACCCGCCGGAATGCCCGCCTGTTCGAGTTTCGCGTAGAGCGTCATCAACTGCTTTTCGATCGCCAGCAGCGCGGTTTCCGGCAACGGACGACGGCCGTCGTCGACCACCCGTCCACCGATCCGCTCGGCCAACGATTTCGCGTAGTCGCACATCAGCCGGAACGGCAGGATGTCTTCGTCGGCGACCGGCACGTCGAGCACCAGCGTGATCATCTGGCCGCCCTTGTAGGTCAGGTCGTCGCGCAGGAAATTGGTGTCGCCGAATTGCAGCATGAACACCGGGCTCTGCTTGGCGTCGAGCTTGACGAAACGCGTGCCGTCGCGCGACAGCAGCAAACCGTCTTGCGACGCGACCGCCTGCACGTAATTGGCCGACCACGGCGCGCCGTCCGACAGCACGTTGATCGACAACTGCGCGTCGCACTGCGCCGCGAAACCGTCGAGTTCGCGCGCCATCGCCACCGTTTCGAGCATGTCGGGAAATTCCGGCGACGCATCCAGCGCGTCGGCGAACTGCTGCACGCCGGTCACGAACTCCGAAAACTCCAGTTCGTTGAGCGCGCCACTGCGATTGGCCAGTTGCGCGGCCGCGCGCAGTTCTTCATAGCGCGCGCCGTTTTGCAGCAACTCCCACGCGCCGCCTTCGAGCTTGCCTTCGATATGCACCGGCTTGCTGCCGGCGCGGCGCAGACGCTGCGCGAGCGGAATCACCTTGTCGCCGGCCACCGGACCATTCAGGCGAATCGGCACGATACAGTCGATGCGACGATCGACGATAGCCGGCGGCGCCGACGAAATCGTCGTGGCGGCGGGCAGAATCGGCTCGTTCGGTTCGTCGGCATGACGCGCCGTGTTGGCCACTCCAGCGGCCTCGCCGCCTTCGGCTTGCGCCACGCCTTCCGCTTCCGGATAACCGTTCGGCGTGGTCGTCTCGGCCTGAATATCGGCCGGCGTATCGAGCGGCGCGGCCACCGCGCCCGCCGTCACACCAAAGGTCGGCTCGACCCGCGCCGCGCCGGTTTCCGCCATCGCGTCCGAACCGACTACCGGCTCGCGCCGCGTGGTCGGCCGGGCCGGTTCGATGAACGGGCTCTGCTCTTCCTGCTCGTCCCGCGCGAACGTTTCGGCGGCCTCGGCCGGCATGGGCCGCGGCATCTTGCGGCGCACCTTCGCACCCTGCCACGCGTTGTACACGACCACGCCCCCGACCACTACGGCGCCCGCGCCGATCAAACCGAGTGTCAACTCGTCCATGCATGCTCCATCAGCAATTCTTTTATGTGCGCGGCCGTTACGCCCCGTTCACCTGTCGCGCGGCCGCTGGCCGCTGCGCTGAACGCGGACGCCCGCGATGCTCAACTCAACCGAAAACTTAACCGATATTCTGGGCGAAACCCGCAGCCGATTCCATGTCGACGGCCACGATCCGCGACACGCCCTGTTCCTGCATGGTCACGCCGATCAACTGCTGGGCCATTTCCATCGCGATCTTGTTGTGCGAAATGAACAGGAACTGGGTCTTGTCCGACATCGCCCGCACGAGGTTCGCGAAACGTTCCGTGTTGGCGTCGTCGAGCGGTGCGTCCACTTCGTCGAGCAGACAGAACGGCGCCGGATTCAACTGGAACATCGCGAACACCAGCGCCGTGGCGGTCAGCGCCTTCTCGCCGCCCGACAACAGGTGAATCGTCGAATTCTTCTTGCCTGGCGGTTGCGCCATCACCTGTACGCCGGCGTCGAGAATTTCGTCGCCGGTCATGATCAGCTTCGCCTGGCCGCCGCCGAACAGACGCGGGAAGAGTTCGCCGAAATGGTGATTCACCTGCTCGAAGGTACCTTGCAACAGCGTGCGCGTTTCCGCGTCGATCTTGCGGATGGCGTCTTCGAGCGTTTCGATTGCGCTGTTCAGGTCGGCCGATTGCGCGTCGAGGAAGCTCTTGCGCTCGCTCGCCGCCTTCAGTTCGTCGAGCGCGGCCATGTTGACCGGACCCAACGCCGCGATCGCGTTGTTGATGCGCGTGACTTCGCCCTGCAGGTACGACGGCTTCATGTCCGGCGTGAGCTTGGCCTGCAACTCGGCTTCATCGACACCAGCCGCCGCCAGTTGTTCGATGAACTGCTCGCCGTTCAGGCGCGCCGCCTGTTCCTTCAACTGCAATTCGTTGATGCGGTCGCGCAGCGGCTGCAATGCGCGCTCGGCGGTCAGACGGGTTTCGTCGGCGGCGCGCAGCTTGGCGGTCAGATCGTCCAGCTCGAGGCGTGCGGCATGCAGCGCTTCTTCCTTGACCGCGCGAATGTCGAGCGCGTCCTGCAGACCGGTGTGCGCGGTCTGCTCGTTGATCGTTTCGAGCTCGCCACGCGCGTCTTCCAGCGAACCCGCCACGCGTTCGCTCTGCTCGTGCGCGACCTGGATGCTGCGCTTCAATTCCTCGATGCGGTTCGCCATGTTGCGCGCGGCGAAACGTGCGTCGGTAGCGCCACGATCGAGATCGCGCGCCTGGCCGCGCGCGGCGGTGAGCTGTTCGTCGAGCGCTTCGAAAGCCAGTTGATGGTCTTCGAAACGCGCCTGCAATTCGGCGAGTTCGCCGTCGTGACGCTCGAAGTTCGCTTCCGACTCCGCGCGCATGGCGCGCTGCTCTTCGATCTGCGCGGTGATCTCGCCGAGTTCTTCGCGGATCTGCGTGCTGCGCTGCGTGTAACGCTCGTGCGCCTGGGTGAGCTTGAGCACGTCCATCTGCAACGCGTGCACGCGCTGCGTGGCGCGCTCGGCCTGCTGGCGCACGTCGGTCAGCGCTTGCGCGGCTTGCGTGTGAGCGGCTTCGGCGCGGATCGCGGCGGCCTTCGCCTCGTCGGCGAGCAAAGCCTGGGCGCGCACCTGGCGGCCGAGGTTCTCGATTTCCTGCTGACGCGCCAGCATGCCGGCCTGTTCGGAGTCGGCCGCATACAACTGCACGCCGACGCGCGTCACCACGTGACCCGCCTTGACGACGAACGAACCGCCTTCCGGCAATTGCGAGCGCATGGCCAACGCCTGCTGCAGATCGTCGGCGACGAACGCGAGGCCCAGCCAGTCGTTGAGCACCGCGCGAATGCCCGCGTCGTCGATCCGCACCAGCGACAACAGCGGCCGCAACGCGGCCGGCGCGGCGACCGGCTGACCCGCGGCCGGCGGCGCGTAGAACGCGAGCTTGGCGGGCGGCGCGTCGGTCGCGAAGGCCTTGACCCAGTCGAGGTTCGACACTTCGAGCGCGGCGAGCCGCTCGCGCAGCACGGCTTCCAGCGCGGCTTCCCAGCCGGCTTCGACGTGCAGCTTCTTCCACAGACGCGGCAGACCGCCCAGTTCGTGCTTCTCGAGCCACGGCTGGATCTTGCCTTCGGTCTGGACGTTTTCCTGCAGTTGCTTGAGCGCGGCGAGGCGCGCGTCGAGCTGATGAATCTGCGCGCTTTCCGACTGCACGCGTTCCTGCGCGGCGCGCCGTTCGCCGTCGAGGCGCGGCAGCGTTTCCTGCGCGTCCGCCAGACGCGCTTGCGCGTCGTGTAGGACTTCTTCGTGCTCGGCGAGCTGCATGCGCAGGTCTTCGAGCTGGGCTTCGTCGGGGGCGTCGAGACCGCCCGACTCCGTCTTCAACCGCTCGTGACGCTGCTGCAGTTGCTGCAATTGCTGGTCGGCATTGCGCTGATGCGCGGCTTCGAGCTTGAGCGCCTGTTCGGTCTGCGCAATGCCGCCGCGCTCGGCGTTAAGCTCGGTCTGCGCGTCGCGCCAGCGCGCTTCGAGCGCGGGCATGGCGTCGTGCTTGGCGGCGGCTTCGTCTTCGGCGAGCGCGGCTTTTTCTTCGGCGACGGCCAGTTGCTCTTCGGCGTCTTCGAGATCGTCTTGCGCTTTTTGCGCCTGCGACTGCCACTGCTCACGCTGCGCGGTCAGCGCGGCGATCTGCGCCTGCACGCGGTTGCGCGATTCGACGATGAACTTGATCTCGGCTTCGAGCCGGCTGACTTCCGAGTTTGCTTCGTAGAGCGCGCCTTGCGCGCCCTGCATCGCGTCGCTCGCGGAGTAATGCGCAACGCGCAGCGTTTCGAGCTGCAATTCGACTTCGCGCAGCTTCGCGGTTTGCGCTTCGAGGTCGATCTGCGCCTGTTCGATCGCGCGCTGCTGGCGTTCCTGCTCGCCGCCGGCTTCGTTCTTGCGCAACAACCACAAGAGACGCTGCTTTTCTTCGCCGTCGGTTTGCAGATCCTTGTATTTGGTCGCGACGATCGCCTGCGCTTCCAGCTTCTCGAGATTCGCGCCGAGTTCGCGGACGATATCCTCGACCCGCGTCAGGTTCTCGCGCGTGTCGTGCAGACGGTTCTCGGTTTCGCGACGGCGTTCCTTGTATTTGGACACGCCTGCGGCTTCTTCGAGGAACACGCGCAGCTCTTCCGGCTTCGCCTCGATCAGGCGCGCGATCATGCCCTGCCCGATGATCGCGTACGCACGCGGCCCGAGGCCGGTGCCGAGGAAAATGTCCTGAATGTCGCGGCGACGCGCCGGCAGATTGTTGATGTAGTAGCTCGAGGTGCCGTCGCGCGTGAGCACGCGCTTCACGGCGATTTCGGCATACTGGCCCCACTGGCCGGCGGCGCGGCCGTCGGCGTTGTCGAACACGAGTTCGACGCTGGCGCGGCTACCCGGCTTGCGCGCGGTCGAGCCATTGAAGATCACGTCCTGCATCGACTCGCCGCGCAGCTCGGAAGCGCGCGATTCGCCGAGCACCCAGCGCACGGCGTCGATGATGTTGGACTTGCCGCATCCATTCGGTCCGACCACGCCGACTAGCTGGCCCGGGACCTGGAAATGCGTGGGATCGACGAATGACTTGAAGCCAGCGAGTTTGATCGAGGTCAGACGCACGGCGATTTCGCTGTTTGAAAAGGGAAAAAATAGGTGGCTCGCGAAGGCCGCGCCGGCCGTTCGCCGTTGCTGCGGCGCGGCCCGCGACCCCCTTCGAACCCTCGGAATACGGGCGCCGGCTACACGCGTTCAAGCATGCGCCGGCTAATGAGGGGCAATCATACCATCGCGCGTGGGCGGTTTTTGCCGTCCTTACGGTCGGCTTCCTGCGGGTCGGCGGAGCTCGTGTCTTCGCTGGCCGGATCGGGCGGCATGGACTTGGTCCGATGCACCCAACTGGACAGCGCCGAGGCCAGCACGATGCACGCGCCGCCGGCCCATTCACGCGGACCGGGCGACTCGCCGGCGAACAGCCACGCCGACAACGCCGTCACGACGATCTCGAACAGCATGATGATCGACGCCCGGTTAGCCGGCACGCGCGCGAGGCCGTATTGCACCAGCATATTGTTCGATGCGAGCAGCAGACCGAGGCCAAGTACCAGCAGTCCGGCCGTGCCCAGATGCGCGCCGGTGGGCGGCGTGGGCATCGCTTCGAACAGTGACGCGCAGGCGCTGAAAATCGCCGCGCCGCCGAAAATTGTCGCGGTGCGCATTTCCGGCTTCATGTCGGGCAGCACGCGGCTCGTCTTCAGGATCAGCACGTTGCTCATCGCGAAGCCCATGCCGCCGGCCAGACCCGCCCATTCGGCGAGATTGCCGGGCACGGGAATACCCAGTTGCGGCGACCACAGCATGGTCATCGCGCCGGCCAGCGACAGCGCGGCGAGACCCGCGCCCGCCCACGTCAGCCGTTCATGCAGGATGAAGTGCGCGAACAGCGCGGTCCAGGCCGGGGTGAGATAGAACAGCAGCAATACACGCATCACCTGGCCGTGGATCGAGCCCCACACGAAGCCGAGGTTGGTAATGCCGGCCGCCAGCGCGAGAGCCGGCAGCAGCCAGTGCCAGCGCACCGTTTTGAGCGCGCGAAAGCGCACCATCAGCACGAACAGACAGCCGGCGGCGCTGGTCAGTGCGCTGGCCGCCGTGCCGGTCACGCCGAGCGCCGCGAGCATGCGCAGCGGATACCAGATCATCCCCCACACCGATGCGCCCAGCATGATCGCGAGCGTCGGCCAGCCGTTGCGAAGCCAGTTGGTCATGGTGCGGAACTCCGGGTGGAGTCGGAGGCGGCGCTCAACTCGCGGCCCGCGAAGATGCTTACGGTGTTGCCCGTAGGCTTGCTGTCACGGACCGCGGCGTTCTCGCGCCCGCGTGCTCCGGATGTCTCCAGGACGGTTACGACCATTGCTGCTCCTGCTTCTCTTTTGCGCGAACCGTCGGCGGTTCGCGTCGTTCCCGCTGCAACGCATTCGCTGCGCCGCCTGGCGGGTTGCGCCACGCTATAATCATCCGCTCGCCGCTGCTGCATGGCGTTTTGCGCGTTTTTCGTACGCCTTGCCGCCTGCCTGCATGCCCGGCTTCCTGCACCCTCCGTCTGCGCCCATCCTCGATCAGGCTCGTCCGCCCAGTGAACCCGCTACTCGACTCCCTCCAGCCCTACCCGTTCGAAAAGCTGCGCGCGCTTTTCAAAGACGTCACGCCGATCGCCGGCCAGGCGCATATCAGCTTCGGTATCGGCGAGCCGAAACATCCCACGCCGGCCTTGATTCGCGACGCCGTGATCGCCTCGCTCGGCGGGTTGGCCGCGTATCCGGCCACGCTCGGTTCGCCGGCGTTGCGCGAGTCGATCGCGAAGTGGGTCACGCAGCGCTACAACTTGCCGCCGGTCGATCCGGCCACTCAGGTGCTGCCGGTGGCGGGCTCGCGCGAGGCGCTGTTCGCGCTCGCGCAGACCGTGATCGACCCGCAGCGCGATCCTGACGGCGAGCCTGCGATCGTACTCTGTCCGAACCCGTTCTACCAAATCTACGAAGGCGCGGCGATTCTCGCCGGCGCGCAGCCGTACTTCGTGAATAGCGACCCGGCGCGCAACTTTGCCTGCGACTATTCGGCGGTGCCGGATGCCATCTGGGCGCGCACGCAGCTGCTCTACGTGTGTTCGCCCGGCAACCCGACCGGCGCGGTGCTCACGCTCGAGGACTGGCGCGAACTGTTCGCGCTGTCGGACCGCTACAACTTTGTGATCGCGTCGGACGAGTGCTACTCGGAAATCTATTTCGACGAAGCCAACCCGCCGCTCGGCGGTCTGGAAGCCGCGCACCGGCTCGGTCGCGGCTTCGAGCGGCTGGTCATGCTGTCGAGCCTGTCCAAGCGCTCGAACGTGCCGGGCATGCGCTCAGGCTTCGTGGCCGGCGACGCGGCGATCCTCAAGGACTTCCTGCTATACCGGACATACCACGGCGCGGCCTTGTCGACCGTGTTCCAGAATGCCAGCATCGCGGCCTGGAACGACGAAGCGCACGTGCGCGAGAACCGCGCGAAGTACGTGCAGAAGTTTTCCACCGTCACGCCGATGCTGGCCGAGGTGCTCGACGTGCGCCTGCCGGACGCCGCGTTCTACCTGTGGGCGGACGTCTCGCGCACGGGCCTGACGGACGTCGAGTTCGCCCAGCGCCTCTACGCCGACTATAATGTGACGGTTCTGCCGGGCTCGTTCCTCGCGCGCACCGCGCACGGCGTGAACCCCGGCCGCAATTTCGTCCGCATGGCGCTGGTCGCCGACGTCGACGAATGCACGCAAGGCGCACAGCGCATCGTCGATTTTTGCCGCGCGCTCGCGGGTTGAGTCTGCTTCGCGACCGTTTCAGAGTCCAGGCAGGCGCCCCGCGCATCGCACTCCCTTCTTCCGATTTCAACTCTTCAGAAAAGCACGCATATGTCGCAACAACTTCAGCAGATCATTGACACCGCCTGGGAAAACCGCGCCGAGCTGTCGCCGAAGGCCGCTCCGGCCGACGTGCGCGAAGCCGTCGCCCACGCGATCGAACAACTGGACAAGGGTGCGCTGCGCGTCGCCGAGAAGAAAGACGGCGACTGGATCGTCAATCAGTGGCTGAAGAAAGCCGTGCTGCTGTCGTTCCGCCTGGAAGACAACGCACCCATGGCGGCCGGCGGTTACAGCCAGTTCTACGACAAGGTGCCGTCGAAGTTCGCCAACTACACCGCTGAAGACTTCGCCGCCGGCGGCTTCCGCGTGGTGCCGCCCGCCATCGCGCGTCGCGGTTCGTTCATCGCGAAGAACGTCGTGCTGATGCCGTCGTACACCAACATCGGCGCGTATGTTGACGAAGGCACGATGGTCGACACGTGGGCCACCGTCGGTTCGTGCGCGCAGATCGGCAAGAACGTTCACCTGTCGGGCGGCGTGGGCATTGGCGGCGTGCTGGAGCCGCTGCAGGCCAACCCGGTCATTATCGAAGACAACTGCTTCATCGGCGCGCGTTCGGAAGTGGTGGAAGGCGTGATCGTCGAAGAAAACTCGGTGATCTCGATGGGCGTGTACCTGGGCCAGAGCACCAAGATTTACGACCGCGAAACGGGCGAAGTCACGTACGGCCGCATTCCGGCGGGCTCGGTGGTGGTGGCGGGCAACCTGCCGTCGAAAGACGGCTCGCACAGCCTGTACTGCGCCGTGATCGTCAAGAAGGTCGACGCCAAGACGCGTGCGAAGGTCGGCCTGAACGAGCTGCTGCGAGGCGACTGATGGCGCGCGGCAACAAGACTGTCGTCTACGGCATCCCGAACTGCGACACCGTGAAGAAAGCCCGCGTGTGGCTGGAAGAGCACGGCGTCGAGTTCGAGTTCCACGACTTCAAGAAGCATGGCGTGACCGAACCGCTCGTGCAGGACTGGCTCAAAGACGTGAAGCTCGACGCGCTGCTGAACCGTCGCGGCACCACGTGGCGCGGCCTGTCCGACGACATGAAGGCGGCCGCGGATACGCAGCCGGGCGCGATCGCGTTGATGATCCACAAGCCGTCGGTGATCAAGCGGCCGGTGCTGGTGGTCAACGGGCGGGTCAAGTCGCTCGGTTTTTCCGCCGACGATTACGCCGCGCTGTTTGCCTAAAGCGCAGCAAGCCGTATTCACGCAGTATTCAAGCAGTAAAACGCGGCCTCGCCGCGTGACGCAAAAGCTGTTGCCGGCTGCGGTGCTGCACCGCCAGCCGGCATTTTTTCATTTCAAAGTGGCTTGTACTGAATCCATGTCCGGCACCCTCGCCCTTACCGAACAACTAATCTCGCGCGCATCCGTCACGCCCGACGACCAGCATTGCCAGCGTCTTCTGATCGAACGCCTGTCCGCGCTCGGCTTCGAGCACGAGACGATCGAATCGAACGGCGTGACCAACCTGTGGGCCGTCAAACGCGGCGTGGACGGCACGAACGGCAAGCTGCTCGCGTTCGCCGGCCATACCGACGTGGTGCCGACCGGGCCGCTCGAACAATGGCATTCGGCACCGTTCGAGCCGACCCATCGCGACGGCAAGCTGTACGGCCGCGGCGCGGCGGACATGAAGGCGTCGATCGCCGGCTTCGTGGTGGCGAGCGAGGAATTCGTCGCGGCGCACCCGGCGCATCGCGGCACCCTCGCGTTCCTGATCACGAGCGACGAAGAAGGCCCCGCCACCGACGGCACCGTCAAGGTCGTCGAAGCCTTGCAGGCGCGCGGCGAACGGATGGACTACTGCATCGTCGGCGAGCCGACCTCGAGCGCGCAACTCGGCGACATGGTGAAGAACGGCCGGCGCGGTTCGATGTCGGGCAAGCTCACCGTCAAAGGCGTGCAAGGCCATATCGCCTATCCGCATCTGGCGAAGAATCCGGTGCATCTGTTCGCGCCTGCACTGGCCGAACTGGTCGCCGAGCGCTGGGACGACGGCAACGACTATTTCCCGCCCACCACGTGGCAGGTGTCGAACATTCACAGCGGCACGGGCGCGACCAACGTGATCCCGGGCCACGCAGACGTGATGTTCAACTTCCGCTTCTCGACGGCCAGCACGGTGGAAGGCCTGCAGGCGCGCGTTCACGCGATCCTCGACCGGCACGGCCTCGAATACGATCTGCAATGGAACGTGAGCGGCCTGCCGTTTCTCACGCCGCGCGGCGATTTGTCGAACGCGCTGGCCAAAGCGATCAAGGACGAAACCGGCGTCATGACCGAACTGTCCACCACCGGTGGCACCTCGGACGGCCGCTTTATCGCGCGCCTCTGCCCGCAGGTGATCGAATTCGGCCCGCTGAACGCCAGCATCCACAAGATCGACGAACATATCGAAGTCGCCCACATCGAGCCGCTGAAAAACGTGTATCGCCGCGTGCTCGAACAACTTATTGCGTGACCCAAGGACTATTTGCGATGACGCTCCCGTTTTCCACTGTTCGCGACCTGCTGCGTTTCGCGGTGTCGCGCTTCAACCAGGCCGAACTGTCATTCGGTCACGGCTCGGTCAATGCTTACGACGAAGCCGCCTATCTCGTGCTGCATACGCTGCATCTGCCGCTCGATCTGCTGGAACCGTTTCTCGACGCGCGCCTGAGCGCAGCGGAGATCGACGCCGTGCTGAACGTGATCGAACGCCGCGCCAGCGAACGCGTGCCGGCCGCGTACATCACGCAGGAAGCATGGATGCACGGTTTCCGCTTTTACGTCGACGAGCGCGTGATCGTGCCGCGTTCGTTTATCGGCGAATTGCTGCAGGACGGCTTGCAGCCGTACGTGGAAGATCCCGAGCAGGTGAGCGCGGTGCTCGAACTGTGCACCGGCTCCGCGAGCCTGGCGATCCTCGCGGCGCACGCGTTCCCGAACGCGGATATCGACGCGGTCGACCTGTCGGCGCCGGCGCTCGAAGTCGCCACGCGCAACGTGACCGACTACAAGCTCGACGATCGCATCGCGCTGTTCGAAGGCGATCTGTACGCGCCGCTCGCCGAGCGCCGCTACGACGTGATCATCAGCAATCCGCCGTACGTGAACGCCACCTCGATGCAGGAACTGCCGGCCGAATACAAGCACGAGCCGGACATGGCGTTGGCGGGCGGTGCCGACGGCATGGACATCGTGCGGCGAATCATTGCGCAGGCGCGCAACTGGCTGACCGACGAAGGCGTGCTGGTGGTCGAGATCGGCAACGAGCGGGCGAATGTCGAAGCGGCCTTCGGCGGCCTCGACCTGGTCTGGCTGTCGACCAGCGCCGGCGACGACAACGTATTCCTGATTCAGGCCGCCGATCTGCCGGTTTAAGTTAGCTTGTCTGAAACGGGCTTGCCCGATCGGGCGAGTCGCGCGGCAAAGCCTGCTTTTGCCGCGCGACGCCGCGACGTCGCCCCGCCCCGCCGCACCGGCCACCATGGCCGGGATTTCAAAGCGCGGCCTGAACACACCCCAACGCACGCACGTTCGGTAAGATGAGCGCGGTAAGTTATCCGCCGCTCATCCACCCGGCTTGAGCCGCGCTTCGTCAACCCTTCGCCCGCCTATGCAATTCGACCTGGTTCACGTCGGTCCGCTGGTCGCCCTCGCCCACCTTCTCGGCTTGGTCGCGGCGTGCCACGCGATTCTCAACACGCGCACCTCGCAAGGGGCGATCGCGTGGGCCGTGTCGCTGGTCGCGATGCCTTATCTGACGCTGGTGCCGTACCTGTTCCTCGGCCGCAGCAAATTCGCCGGTTATGCCGATGCGCGCCGCGTCGAGAACGAACTGCTGCGCACGCGCGCGCATCCGCCGGAATGGGACACGCGGGCTTCCTCCGCGGGACTACCTACCCAGGAACTCGGCGCGCGGCTCGTGCATTCGCTCACGCGGCTCGGCGGCATGCCGTTCCTGCCGGGCAATTCGGTGCGCACGCTGGTGAACGGCGCGGCAACATTCGAAGCCATTTTCGAAGCGATCGAAAACGCGCGTCACTATGTGATCGTGCAGTTCTTCATTGTTCGCGACGACGCGCTCGGCGACATGCTCAAGGACGCGCTGATCGCGAAAGCGCAGCAAGGCGTGCGCGTGTACTTTCTGTACGACAGCATCGGCAGCTTCGATCTGCCGCACCGCTACGTGGCGGCGCTACGCGCGGCCGGCGTGGAGACGCATCCGTTCGCGACCAATCGCCGCTTCGTGAACCGTCTGCAACTGAACTTCCGCAATCATCGCAAGATCGTTTCGGTGGACGGCGAACGTGCGTTTGTCGGCGGCCATAACGTGGGCGTCGAATATCTGGGCGGCAAGCCGCCGTTGTCGCCGTGGCGCGATACACATATCGAAGTGCGCGGCCCGGCGGTCGCCAGCATTCAGTTCGTGTTCACCGAAGACTGGCACTGGGCCACCCAGCAATTGCCCGAATTCGACATGCCGGCGGCGCCCCCGGCCGATCAGAGCGAGAGCCCGGGCATGCATTGCCTCGTGGTGCCGAGCGGACCGGCCGACAAGCAGGAGACCTGCTCGCTGTTCTTCGTCGAAGCGATCAACGCGGCGCGCGAGCGGATCTGGATCACCACGCCTTACCTGATTCCCGACGAGGCCGTGTTCGCCGCGTTACGGCTCGCGGTGCTGCGCGGCGTGGACGTACGCATTCTGATTCCCAGCCGGCGCGATCACCGCGTGGTGTTCACCGCGTCGAAACTCTACGCGTACGATTCGGTGCGCGCGGGGATTCGGATCTTCCGTTATCAGCCGGGTTTCCTGCATCAGAAAGTGGTGCTGATCGACAAAGTGGCCGCGGCCATCGGCAGCGCGAATCTCGACAACCGTTCGTTCCGGCTGAACTTCGAAATCATGGTGCTGACCGTGGACCGCGGCTTCGCCAAAGAGGTCGAAGCAATGCTGCTGAACGACTTTGCCGAGTCGCGCGAAATCGACCGCACCGAGTACCGGAATGCGAGCGCGTTGCGGCGGGTGTTGATGCATGTGGCGCGGCTGTTTTCGCCGGTGCTGTAGGCGTCGCTTCGGCAACGCCCGCACCACCCAACCCATCACAACTGCTTTTCAATATCCTCGGTGATCGCCTCGGGCTTGGTCAGCGGCGCGTAGCGCTTCAGCACACTGCCGTCACGGCCGATCAGGAATTTGGTGAAATTCCATTTGATCCCTTCCAGACCCAGCAGACCCGGCGCCTCTTCGGTCAGATAGCGGAACAGCGGATGCGCGTTCGCGCCGTTCACGTCGATCTTGTCGAACATCGGGAAGGTCACGCCGTAGTTCTTCTCGCAGAAGCTGCCGATTGCCGACGCATCGCCCGGCTCCTGCTTGCCGAACTGGTTGCACGGAAAGCCGAGCACCGCCAGTCCGCGCGCCGCGTAGGTGTCGAACAGCTTCTGCAAACCCGCATATTGCGGCGTGAAGCCGCATTCGCTCGCCGTGTTGACGATCAGCAAAACCTTGCCTTGATACTGCTCGAGACTCACTTCCTCGCCGCCGAGCTTACGTGCCGAAAAAGAATAAATCGATGTCATGTGTGCTCCCCCGTAAAAGCTGCCAGTCTATGCCAAAAGTCGCGCCGGAACAGTCGGCCGAATGGCCGATCCCCGTTGAGCGCCCGGTGTCCGCGCCGGCAGTCTAAAATAGCGTTTTTCTTCAGCCGGCCTCTTCGTGATCCGCTTTAATCAGTTCAGCCTCGCGCGCGGCACCAAGCCGCTCTTCGACAACACCACGTTCACCCTCAACCCCGGCGAAAAAGCCGGCCTCGTGGGGGCGAACGGTGCGGGCAAGTCGACGCTGTTTGCCGTGCTGCTCGGCGAACTGCATGCGGACGGCGGCGACTTTGCCATGCCGCCCAACTGGCAGATCGCTCACGTCGCGCAGGAAACCCCGGCCGCCGATAAAACCGCCCTCGCCTACACGCTAGACGGCGACGCGGCCTTGCGCGCGATCGAAGCCGCGATTGCCGCGGCCTCCGCCGCGCATGACGGCGCGGCCGAAGGCGAAGCACACGCGGCTTTCGCGGACGCCGACGGCTACACCGCGCCCGCGCGCGCCGAAGCGTTGCTGCTCGGCCTCGGCTTCACGCTCGACCAGACCCGCGAGCCGGTTAGCAGCTTCTCGGGCGGCTGGCGCATGCGTCTGAATCTCGCTCAGGCGCTGATGTGCCGCTCGGATCTGCTGCTGCTCGACGAACCGACCAATCACCTGGATCTGGACGCGATCGTCTGGCTCGAAGACTGGCTGAACCGTTATCCGGGCACGCTGATCGTGATCTCGCACGACCGCGAATTCCTCGACTCGGTCTGCAACGTCACGCTGCATCTCGAACATCAGCAGATCAAGCGCTACGGCGGCAACTACACGCAATTCGAAGTGCTGCGCGCGCAGCAGCTCGCGCTGCAACAGAGCGCGTATGTGAAGCAGCAGCGCACGGTCGAGCATCTGCAGAGCTATATCAACCGCTTCAAGGCGCAGGCCACCAAGGCACGCCAGGCGCAGAGCCGCGTGAAGGCGCTGGAAAAGATGGAAATGATCGCGCCGGCGCACGCTGAGTCGCCGTTCACGTTCGAATTCCGCACGCCCGATTCCGCGCCGAATCCGATGATGGTGATGGAAAACGTGCGCTGCGGGTATCGCAACGAAGACGAAGGCGTCGAGATTCCGATCGTCGAGCACGTCATGCTGTCCATTCAGAACGGGCAGCGCATTGGCCTGCTCGGCGCGAACGGCCAGGGCAAATCCACACTGATCAAGACGCTCGCCGGCACGCTCGCGGCGCTCGGCGGCCACGTGCGCGAAGGCAAAGGGCTGCGGATCGGCTACTTCGCGCAGCATCAGCTCGAAACGCTGCGCGCCGACGACACACCGTTGCAGCACGTCGCGCGTCTCGCACCGGACACGCGCGAGCAGGAATTGCGCGACTTCCTCGGCAGCTTCAACTTTTCCGGCGAAATGGCCACGTCGAAAATCGCGCCGTTCTCCGGCGGCGAAAAGGCCCGCCTCGCGCTCGCGTTGATCATCTGGCAAAAGCCGAATCTGCTGCTGCTCGACGAGCCGACCAACCACCTGGATCTCGAAACGCGGCACGCGCTGACCATGGCGCTCGCGCAATTCGAAGGCACGCTGATTCTGGTGTCGCACGACCGGCATCTGCTGCGCGCCACAACCGACCAGTTCATGCTGGTCGCGAAGCATCGCCTGCAGGAATTCGACGGCGATCTCGACGACTACCGCGACTGGCTGCTGCAACACGCGGCAGAACAGCGCGCGGCGCTCAAGGCAGGCGCGGCGGCAAGCAATGCAGACAGCGGCGCGGACAACGGCGTGAATCGCAAGGAACAGCGGCGTCTCGAAGCGGAAACGCGTCAGAAGCTCGGGCACCTGAAAAAGCCGCTGCAAAACCGCATCACGAAGATCGAAAAGGAAATGGACTCGCTCAACGCGGAGAAGTCGACGCTGGATGCCTTCGTCGTCGATCCGGCCAGTTACGAGCCCGAACAGAAGAGCAAGCTGACGGAGGCGATCCGCCGTCAGGCAGATGTGAACGCGCGCCTCGAAACGCTCGAAGCCGAATGGCTCGAGACTCACGAGGAACTCGAGCAAATCGGCTAGCGGCAGGCGGTTTTCAATCCGCGCCGGTATCGACGGGAGGTTGGCCTTGTCATCCGCGACAGCATCATCCGTGTCATCGTCCAACGCGGCGCCGCCCGCGCTACAAGGACTGCGCGTGCTCGACCTGACGCGCCTGCTGCCCGGCCCGGTCGCCGCGTTGCGGCTCGCCGAACTCGGCGCCGACGTGCTGAAGATCGAAGCGCCCGGCGCGGGCGACCCGACCCGCACGATGATGCAGTCGTCGGGCGACCGGGTGGCCGGACGGCCCGGCGCGTTCTACCGGCTGGTCAATCGCGGCAAGCGCGAGACCCGTCTCGACCTCAAGTCCGACGCCGGCCGCAACGTGTTGCGGGCGCTCGCGGCTGAATCGGACGTGCTGATCGAAAGTTTCCGGCCCGGCGTGATGGAGCGGCTTGGCCTGGGCTACGAGACGCTGCGCGCGCTCAATCCACGGCTGGTCTACTGCGCGATCACCGGGTATGGCGCGAGCGGCCCGTTCGTCGATCATGCCGGCCACGATCTGAACTACATCGGCTATGCGGGTGTGCTCGAACAACTGGCGAGCCGCGACGGCACGCCGATCCTGCCGAATTTCCAGATCGCCGACCTGCTCGGCGGCGCATTGAGCGCGGTGACGCAGATTCTCGCCGCGTTGTGGCACGTGTCGCGCGGCGGCGAAGGCCGCTTCGTCGACGTCTCGATGACGCATGTCACCCACGCGCACAACGTCGTCGCCCAGGTCTCGCTCGCCAACGAAGGCGCGGCGCCCGCCGCCGGCGCAGGTCTGCTGAACGGTGGCGTACCCTGCTACAACCTGTACCGCACGCTCGACGACCGCTGGCTCGCGGTCGGTGCGCTCGAACTGAAGTTTTGGGAAACCCTGTGCATGGCGCTCGACCGGCCTGAATGGGCCACCCGTCACTGGAGCCTCGGTCAGGCGATCGGCGGCCCGGACGCCGCCGCGCTGACGCAGGAACTCGCCGGGGTGATCGGCAAGCGTGCGCTGAAAGACTGGGTTCTGCTGCTGGAGCCGCTCGACTGCTGCGTTTCGCCGGTGCTGACGGCGGCGGAAGCCGCACAGCATCCGCTGTTCAATCCGCAGGCTTACGCGGCGGCGTTGGCGGCCGCGGCGGAGGCAGAGCGCGCCATCGAAGCGAAGAAAAAGAAGAAAGAGCAGGCTGATCTGCAGCCGCGCGTGGAATTACGGCGCGGGTTCAACTGAGCGCGGGTTCGGGGCCCAAGGGGTTTGGGGCGCAGGGCGTGGAACCTCGGCACCCGGCAATCCGGACCCATGGCTCTTATAAACCCCACCCCTCAACGCCGCACCACGGACTGCCGCGGCAACGTCTGACGCGGCGTCTTCTCGTCGTCGTACAGCACGTACTTACGGCCTTCCACATGACGATTGATCGTGGCGCGCACGTCCGCAGCTGTGGCATCTTCGGCGACTACCCGACGCGAAATCTGCCCGGTGGTGTCGATCCACTCGACAATCCGGCAGGCGCCGCCCCAAGGCTGGCGAATCGGTGCGGAGACGCGGCAGCCGCGCACCTGGATGGACCGATCGACTACGGTTTCACATGACTGTTTCAAGGCGCGATCCTTTTTCTGGCATCTGAAGCGATGCATACGGCAATGCAATACGCTTGCAGCTTAGGAAAAAGGGTTGGCCGGCAGGTTACAGCCAATATGGAGATATTTACCGGCCATTACCGCCAGGCGCGTTCCGCACGGCGCCCGCCGGCGCCGGAAGCCCGTCTATTCGAGCGTGCGGACCCGGTCGATCGCCTGCTCGATCCGTTCGACCGCAACGACCTGTAAGCCTTCTATCGGCTGTTTCGGTGCATTGGCCTTCGGAATGACCGCGATGGAAAAGCCCAACTTGGCCGCTTCTTTCAGCCGGTCCTGACCGCGCGGCGACGGCCGGATCTCACCGGCCAGCCCCACTTCGCCGAATACGACGAGGCCTTTCGGCAGCGGCTTGTTGCGCATCGACGAATGAATCGCCAGCAGCACGGCCAGGTCGGCCGCCGGTTCGGTGATCTTCACGCCGCCCACCGCGTTCAGAAACACGTCCTGATCGAAACAGGCAATGCCGGCGTGGCGGTGCAACACCGCCAGCAGCATTGCGAGCCGGTTCTGTTCGAGACCCACCGCGAGCCGCCGCGGATTCGGCGCGTTGGCCGAGTCCACCAGCGCCTGCACCTCCACCAGCAGCGGCCGCGTGCCCTCCTGCGTCACCAGCACGCAGGAACCGGGCACCGACTGCTCGTGCTGCGACAGAAACAGCGCCGACGGATTGGCCACGCCGCGCAAGCCGCGCTCGGTCATCGCGAACACGCCCAGTTCATTGACCGCGCCGAAGCGGTTCTTGATGGCGCGCACCAGGCGATACGACGAATGCGTGTCGCCCTCGAAGTACAGCACCGTATCCACGATGTGTTCGAGCACGCGCGGCCCGGCCAGCGCGCCTTCCTTGGTCACGTGGCCGACCATGATGATGGTGGTGCCCGACTGCTTGGCGATGCGCGTCAATTGCGCCGCGCACTCGCGCACCTGCGCAACCGAGCCGGGCGCGGAGGTCAGCGCGTCGGAATAGACGGTCTGGATCGAGTCGATCACGGCGACGTCGGGCTGATGCTCGGCGATCGTCGCCTGGATTTTTTCGAGCTGGATTTCCGCGAGCAATTGCAGCTCGCTCGCTTTCGAGCCGGGCTCCAGCAACGAAAGCCGTTGCGCGCGCAACGCAATCTGCGCGGCCGATTCTTCGCCGCTGATGTAGAGCGCGCGTTTGTCGGCGGCGATTTCGGCGAGCGATTGCAGCAGCAGCGTGGACTTGCCGATGCCCGGATCGCCGCCGATCAGCACCACGCCGCCCGGCACCAGACCGCCGCCGAGCACGCGGTCGAATTCGCTGACGCCGGTGGAGAAACGCGGCACGTCGGACGCTTCGATGTCGGCGAGACGGCGCACCGGCGCGCTCTTCGCGAGCGACTGGAAACGGTGCGTGGACGGCGCCTCCGCCACCGATTCGACCAGCGTGTTCCACGCATTGCAGGACGGGCACTGCCCGGCCCACTTCGGCGATTGCCCGCCGCATTCACTACAGATGTACAGAGTCTTGGGTTTAGCCACGCGCGAGATTGCCTGAGTTGCTGTTTTCTGGATTGATGTCTTACTCGGCCCGCACCGGCACGCGCGGCGCGACCGCGCACATCAGCTCGTAGCCGATCGTGCCGCAGGCCTGCGCGACGTCGTCGATCGGCAGCGAGGTGCCCCACAGTTCGACGCGCGAACCGACGTTGGCGGTCGGAATCGGCGTCAGGTCGACGGTCAGCATGTCCATCGAGACCCGCCCGACGATCCGCGTACGCACGCCGTCGACGATCACCGGCGTGCCTTCCGGCGCGACCCGCGGATAGCCGTCCGCGTAGCCGCACGCCACCACGCCGATGCGCATCGGCGCACGCGACTTGAACGACGAGCCGTAGCCGACCGTTTGCCCTTCGCTCAGGGTCTGCACGGCGATCAGTTCCGACGCGAGCGTCATGGCCGGCTGCAAGCCCGTGCCCTGGATCGCGGCCGTCACGCCCGACGGCGACGCGCCGTACAGGATGATGCCCGGGCGCACCCAGTCGAAGTGCGCGGCCGGATGCCACAGCGTGGCCGCCGAGTTGGACAGGCTGCGCGCGCCGGCAATGCCCTGCGCGCCGCGCTCGAACGCTTCCATCTGATAGCCGATGCCGCGGTCGCCGTCGGCATCGGAAAAATGGGTCATCAGCGTGATCTGGCCGACGCCCTGGGCGGCGCGCGCGCGCTCCCACGCGGCGCGGTATTTCTCCGGCGTGTAACCGAGGCGGTTCATGCCGGTGTTCATCTTCAACTGGATGTTGACGGGTTTGGACAGGCGCGCCATTTCGAGCATGCGCAACTGTTCGTCCGAATGCAGCGCGGTGGTCAGGCTGTAGCGGTCGATCACGTCGATATCGGTCGGACGGAAGAAGCCTTCGAGCAGCAGAATCGGGCCGGCCCAGCCCAATTCACGCAACTTCACGGCTTCTTCGAGGTCAAGCAAACCAAAGCCGTCGGTGGCGCGCAGACCAGGGAAAGCACGGGCGAGACCGTGCCCGTAGGCGTTCGCTTTGACGACAGCCCAGATCTTCGATTTCGGCGCGTAGCGGCGGGCGACAGCGAGATTATTGGCGAGTGCGGCGGTATGGATCGTGGCTGAAAGGGGGCGCGGCATGGGATATTTTCGTAAAGACGCTTGCGAATCAGCGGCTTACAGGGCGTTTTCAACGCTCGGCAGCCCGCTGGGCGGTGCGATCAAGGATTTTGCTAGTCCGAATCCAGCTATTTTCATGATATAAAGCCGTGCGCACAACCCATTTCGAACGGTATAAGCCCGGACGCCTTCCACACGGCACCGGGGCGGACAGACCGCAGCGAGGACAGCATCGCATCAGATGAAAAAAGGTTTTTACACCATCATGGCCGCGCAGTTTTTTTCGTCGCTGGCCGACAATGCGCTTCTGATCGCTGCTATTGCACTGCTGAAAGATCTTCACGCCCCGAACTGGATGACGCCGCTGCTCAAGTTGTTCTTTGTGCTGTCGTACGTCGTGCTGGCTGCGTTCGTGGGCGCCTTCGCCGATTCGCGTCCCAAGGGGCGCGTGATGTTCGTCACCAACACCATCAAGGTCGCCGGCTGCATCACGATGCTGATCGGCGCGCACCCGCTGATCGCGTACGGCATCGTGGGGTTCGGCGCGGCGGCCTACTCGCCCGCCAAATACGGCATTCTCACCGAACTGCTACCGCCTGACCGGCTGGTCGCCGCGAACGGCTGGATCGAAGGCACCACGGTCGGCTCGATCATTCTCGGCACGGTACTTGGCGGCGCGCTGATCAGTCCGCACATCGCCGCGCCGATCCTCAGGCAGCACATTCCCACGGTCAACACGCCGGCCGAAGCGGCCATGCTGGTGATCATGGCGATCTACATCATCGCCGCGCTGTTCAATCTGCGCATTCCCGACACCGGCGCGCGTTATCCGAAACAGGAACGCGGCCCGATCAAACTCGTTACCGATTTCGCCGACTGCTTTCTCGTGCTGTGGCGCGACAAGCTGGGGCAGATTTCGCTCGCGGTCACCACGCTGTTCTGGGGCGCCGGCGCAACGCTGCAATTCATCGTGCTGAAATGGGCCGAGGTGTCGCTGAACATGTCGCTGTCCGAAGCGGCCATCCTGCAAGCCGTGGTGGCGGTCGGCGTGGCGGCCGGCGCGATCTTCGCCGCCTCGCGCGTGCCGTTGAAGAAGTCGCTGTCGGTGCTGCCGGTCGGCATCATGATGGGTATCGCCGTGATGCTGATGGCGTTCTACACGCGCAGCCTGTTCCCCGTTCATTGGGGCGTGTATTTCGGCCGCGTGCATGTGCCGGGCTACCTGATCGTCGCGTATATTTTCCTGATGATCGTCGGCGGTCTGTCGGGCTTTTTCGTCGTGCCGATGAACGCGCTGCTGCAGCATCGCGGGCACGTGCTGATGTCGGCGGGTCACTCGATCGCCGTGCAGAATTTCAACGAAAATCTCTCCGTGCTGGTCATGCTGTGCCTCTACGCCGTGCTGGTGTGGCTCGACGTGCCGGTCACGGCTGTGATCGTGCTGTTCGGCACCTTCGTCTGTCTGATGATGTGGCTCGTGATGCGGCGCCACCAGGCGAATCAGCGCGAGTTCGACTCGGTCGCGCTGATCGGCGAAGCCAGGCACTGATTCGCAGCGGGCCTCGCTCTCTCGCTAGCGCCCGCGCCTTCCTCGCGCCTTCCTCTTTCCTCGCTTTGCCATGACTCAACCTATTCCGAATGTGCTGACCATCGCCGGTTCCGATTCCGGCGGCGGCGCCGGCATTCAGGCCGATCTGAAGGCTTTCTCGGCGCTCGGCGCCTACGGCGCGAGCGTGATCACCGCGCTGACCGCGCAAAACACGCGCGGCGTCACGGCGATTCACGCGCCGGACCCCGGCTTCGTGACGGCGCAGCTCGACGCGGTGTTCGACGATATCCGCATCGACGCCGTGAAGATCGGCATGCTGGCGAACGCGCCGATCGCGCGAGCGGTCGCGGATGCGTTGCGGCGCCACAAGCCCAAACACGTCGTGCTCGACACGGTGATGATTTCGAAGAGCAATCACGCGCTGCTGCTGCCGGATGCGGTCGCGGCGGTGCGCGACGAACTGCTGCCGCTGGCCGATCTGCTGACGCCGAACCTGCCGGAAGCCGCCGCGTTGCTCGGCGTGCCCAGCGCGACCGATGAAGCGGGCATGGTCGAGCAAGGCGAAGCCCTGCGCGCGCTCGGTGCGCGCGCGGTGCTGATGAAGGGCGGCCATTTGAGCGCGGCGGACAGTCCGGACTGGCTGGTTGAAGCAGGCGGCACGTTGCGTCTTGGCGGCCCGCGTGTGCCGGTGAAGAACACGCATGGGACGGGCTGCACGTTGTCGTCGGCGATTGCGGCGCTGATTCCGCAACGTAGCGATCTGGCGAGCGCGGTGGCCGATGCGAAGCTGTATCTGACCGGCGCGCTGCAGGCGAGCGATCGGTTAGAGGTGGGCAGCGGGGTTGGGCCGGTGCATCACTTTTATCGGTGGTGGTGAGGGATTGGGCGGCTGGGCGCGGCTGCGCCCGTTTCTGCTACTAGTTGCTACTGCCGCGCGTAAGCCTGAGCCTGCTCGGGCCATTCGTCCGGCACGATAAAACCGCGCGAACGTTCCACCAGATTGCCCGCGCTGTCCTCGTCGAATGCGACGACCATTGCCGGTCCATGTTGATGCGACGTTTGCGCGGCAAGCGTGTCGGCATCGACAAGCGTCTGTTCTGACGCATCCGCCACCTCTGCCTCGTGCTGTTCGTAGCGCCTCGGCGCGAGCCACTCCAGGCGCGGCAACGTCCGCCATTTGCACGCCTGCCCGGCCGCGAAACCCGGCCAGTCGTTGCGCGTCACCCACCACCCTCGCCCATGCGCCGGATCCAGCTCGACGGGATCGAGCGGCGTCTCGCCGTGCCGGTAAAACAGCCAGCCTTTGATGAACATCTGCGGCGTCCACGGCCCCGCGTAGCCGGTCGACGCGAACGCTTCACGCGCGCTCATCGGCAATTGATGATTCAGCACATGCGCGAGCTTGAGATCGAAGCGGTCTTTCAGATTCGGCCCGACGTAGTCCGCCAGCTTGCCGCGCCCCGCGCCGGCATGCAGATAGCACTTCACGGCCAGCTCCCAATGGAGCCGCGCGCCGCGTTGCGTCTGCAGCAGAAAATCGCACTCGCCGAGCGTGATGCCTTCATGCCGCAGCGGCACACCCGCCGCGATCAGCCGCGCCGCCGGTCCGTTCTGCAAGAACCAGCCGAGCAGTCGCTCAGCGTAACGGCCAAGACGCGTGATGCGCGTGGCCGTCAGATCGCGCTGTAGAGGCGCTGGTGCGGCATCGAGGGCGCACAGCCAGGCGACGGTTGCTTCAAACTCCTGACGCGTGTCGAACGGCGTCGCGAGCACGCCCGCCGGTGGTTGCGCGCGCAACAGATCGGCACTCAGCAGCAACCAGGCGAGATCACGCACGGCGGGCGCGCGCAATTGGGTCAGCAGCGTGTCGAGCGTCGCGGCGCGAGCGCCGGGCGCGACGGCGACGTGTGCCGCCGAACCATCGGCGGTCGTCACTTCGGCGGGTCCGCGGGCGCGTCACCAGCCGCGCGCCACGTGTCGCGCGCGAGGCACAGGTCGGCCCACGCCTTCGCCTTATCCGGCAAGCTGCGCAGCAGATATGCCGGGTGATAGGTGACGATCACCGGCACGCCTTCGTATTCGTGCACGCGGCCACGCAGCGACGAAATGCTCGACTCGGTCTTCAGCAGACTCTGCGCGGCGAAGCGGCCGAGCGCGACGATCAGTTTCGGTTTGACCAGCGCGACCTGACGCTGCAGATACGGCTCGCAGCGCGCGACTTCGTCCGGCTCGGGATTGCGGTTGCCGGGCGGCCGGCACTTGATCACGTTCGCGATGTAGACGTTGGTGTCGCGCGCGAGCGTCAACGAACGCAGCATGTTGTCGAGCAGTTTGCCGGCCTGGCCGACGAACGGCTCGCCCTGACGGTCTTCGTTCTCGCCGGGGGCTTCGCCGATCAGCATCCAGTCGGCGTTGCGATCGCCGACGCCGAACACGGTGTTGGTGCGCTTCTCGCACAACCGGCAACTTTCGCAGGCCGCAACGCGTTCGCTCAGCGCGTCCCAGTCGAGCGTGTGGATTGCCGGCGGTTGGGGTGCTTCGCGGCGAGCTTCGGGCGGCGCGTGTCCGTGCCCGGGCGCCTCGGTTGGCAGATCGTCGAACCACGCGAAATCGTCGTCGGGCGGTGCGTCGAATGAAGGCGATTGTTCAGGGGCGCGCGATTGTGTTGCAGGCCGGGTTGGCGGCTTCGGTTGATGCGGTGTTTCGACGGTGGGCGATTGCGAGCGGGTTTGAGCTTCAGGTTGCGCCGGTTGCATACGGCGCTCGTTTGACCGGCCGTCCTGTACGGGACGCGGTGATTCGCTTGCGCGCATCGGCGCGTCGCGATCGTCGGAGCGATCGCGTGTGGCCGGTTGCTGCGACGGTTGCTGCGACGGTTGAGCCGCGCGGCGCATCTCCGGCTCAACTGCAGCTGCGGCGGCCACATCTTGCCCGCTGGCCGCTTCAGACGCTTCAGACGCTTCTGTCGCTTCAGACGCAACCGGCTGCGCCGCCATTCCGCGACGCACCCACAGCGGCGCGAGGCCGAACTCTTCCAGTACCGAATCATGCAGCGCCATCTGCGCCCTCCGTGGCAAACGAGAAACGCATCACGATGGCGTCCTCCCGGCTGCGATGCCGCGCCGGATAATAATTTTTGCGCCGGCCGATCGACGCAAAGCCGAAGCGCTCGTACAGCCGGATCGCGCGATGATTCGACGGCCGCACTTCGAGCAGCAGGCCTTCGAGTTTTTCCGCGCGGGTAATCCGCACCGCTTCGCGAAGCAGCGCGAGACCGGCGCCGCCGCCCTGCGCGGCAGGCGTCACGCACAGGTTGAGCAGATGCATTTCATCGACCACCGGCATCAGCACGCAATAGCCGATCAGCGCGCCGGTCACATGACGCAGGCAGATGCCGAAATAGCCATTGCGCAGCGAGTCGCCGAAATTGCCACGGCTCCAGGGAAACTCATAAGCGATCTTTTCGATGGCCGCGACCTCGTCCAGATCGCCTTCCGTCATCGGCGATATGTAGCGGTCAGCTAGCAACACGCCGCTCATTGGCCGCCCTCGCCCGGCTGGATGTCGTGTGAGGCGTGGGCGCCCTGCGATGCTTGAGTGGCTTGAGTGGCTTGAGTGGCTTGAGTGGCTTGAGTGGCTTGAGTGGCTTGAGCGGCTTGAGTGGCTTGAGCGGCCTTTTCAGCCTTGTCGGCCATCCGCTCCGCCGTGGTCTGCGCGACCTTGTCGCGCACGTATTCCGGCGCGGCCTGATCGGCCGGCACGGTGCGGCCGGCGCGCAACGCACGCAACGCGGCATGCGCGAGCGGCACAGCGTGCGGCAGCGCATCGCCGTCGACCGTGCGCGCTGCGGCCACCGCGGGCAGCCGCGCGCCGAACGCGGCGGCGGCGTTGCCGGCCAGCGTGAACGGAACCTCCGGCAACACCAACCGCTCCGGCGCGTCGAGCGAGGCCGCTTGCAGCGTGCGCCAGTCGCCCTGCGCCTCATCCCAAGCGAAGTCGGCCCAATAGATTTCGTCCATGCGGGCATCGAGCGCGGCCAGCACGCGCGTCGCCGACGGATCGCGCAAGCGGGCACTTTCCGCGCAAGCCAGCAGCGTGCTGACCGGCACGACCGGTAAATTCAGGCCGAACGCGAGACCTTGCGCGACGCCGGTTGCCGTGCGCAGGCCGGTGAACGAGCCGGGCCCGGAGCCGAACGCGATCGCGTCGCAGTCCGCCAGCGTCAGGCCGGCTTCGGCGAACAGTTCGCGGATGGCGGGGAGCAGGCGCGTACTGGAGACCGCGCCGGTCTGCTCGTGGCGGACCCAGAGGCGGGGTTCGGCATGCGTCTGGCCGGCGGCGGCGCCGGCGACGGACAAAAGCGCTACCGAACAGAATTCGGTCGACGTATCGAGAGCGAGGAGCACAGTTTGAGTCATGGACCGTATTGTAATCGGCGTGATCGGCGCGGCGCGCGCCAATCTGGTTCGGGTTGGCCCGCAAGCCGGTGGCCGGCGTTTGGAATAAGCCCTCGGGCCGTCGACGGCAGGCAATTGTTATGATCGTCGGCCACCGTAACCCACTCCCGCTACCGGGCAAAACGAACATGACCGACATCACCACCCAATTCGCGCAAGCCCAGGAAGACGTCAAACAGTTGACGGAGCGTCCGGGCAACCTCACGCTGCTGCGCCTCTACGCGCTCTTCAAGCAGGCGACCGAAGGCGACGTCCACGGCGACAAGCCGGGCTTCACCGACATCGTCGGCAAATACAAGTACGACGCGTGGGGCGCGCTCAAAGGCACCACGCAGGACGCCGCCAAGCAGCAATACGCGGAACTCGTCGAATCGCTGAAGAACGGCACGGCGGCCTGACAGCGGTAGCGCGGTAGATCGGGGTCGCCTGGTCGCCTGGCGATCGGGCAGTCGAACAGTCTGGCCGACTGCCCCGCGCCACCGACTGCCCGCGTCGCCGCCCGGCCGCCAATTAGCGCGCCCTCCCGCTTCCCCCTTCGCGTCACTTGCCTGATCCGCGCGCCACGGCTAAACGCTGGGCGCCCCTCCCCGCGCCGCTTAGCGCGCCCCGCGCAGCCAGAAAAAGCAATTTCTTCCACTAAGAAGTTTCTTAACAGTGGCGCAGTGCAACAAAACCCTATAGAATGCTGCCTGCGCTTCACTGCTCTGCCCGGCTTTCCTCCAGCGGCCTTTGCGGCGCAGCGCCTCGTAGCGTTTAGCTCCAATCCAGTTTAGAACCTGTCCCCTCCTGCCTAGCCCCCTACGGGCGATCATGTCCCAGGCTGGCGGCACGCCGTGTTGGCATGTCGCATCCGATACAGCTTCTAACGAAAAGCTCGCCTTCATTGTCGCGAGCTGCCCCCGTTTTTCGATTTGCTCGCTGCTTCTTTGCTCGCTGAATCCGACGACTTGGGTATGCCGATTGGCGCCGACGTTTTAATTCCCTGTGTACCAAGGATTCTCATGACTTCGAGCAACACCTCCAGCCCGTTGAACGCCATCGCCGATCAAGCCCTCGGTCTCGCCGACGCACCGGAACAAGTCGCAGCCGTCGCTGCCGCTCCGGAAGCCGTCGCCGCTGAAGCCGCTGCGCCGACCGGCCCGACGTTCGCGTCGCTTGGTCTCTCCGCGGATGTCGTCTCCGCGCTGACCGCCGCTGGTTACCAGAACCCGACGCCGGTTCAGCAACGCGCTATCCCCGCCGGTATCGCCGGCCGCGATCTGATGGTCTCGAGCCCGACCGGTTCGGGTAAGACCGCCGCGTTCATGCTGCCCGCCATCGAGCGTTTCTCGCAACTGCAAAAGGCCCAAGCCAGCCAGCCGCGTGAAGCGCGTCCGGCGGCCGACGCCCGCACCACGCGCCGTCCGCAACCGGTTGCCCGTCCGACCATGCTGGTCCTGACGCCGACCCGCGAACTCGCAATGCAGGTCACCACCGCCGCCGCCAACTACGGCAAGCATCTGAAGCGTCTGCGCACCGTCAGCATTCTGGGCGGCGTCGCTTACGGCCAGCAACTGATGCTGCTGGCGAAGAACCCGGAAATCCTGGTCGCCACGCCGGGTCGTCTGATCGACCATCTGGAACGCGGCCGTATCGATCTGTCGCAACTGCAGATCCTCGTGCTCGACGAAGCCGACCGCATGCTCGACATGGGCTTCATCGAAGACATCGAAACGATCGTCGCGGCTACGCCGGCTACGCGTCAAACCATGCTGTTCTCGGCCACGCTCGACGGCAAGATCGGTTCGCTGACGGGCCGTCTGCTGAAGGATCCGGAACGGATCGAAATCGTTCAGCGCCTCGAACAACGCACCAACATTTCGCAAACGGTTCACTACGTGGACGACCGCGATCACAAGGATCGTCTGCTCGACCATCTGCTGCGCGACGAAGGCCTCGACCAGGCTATCGTCTTCACGGCAACCAAGATGGACGCCGACCAGCTGGCAGGCCGTCTGGCCGACGCCGGTTTCGAATCGGCCGCTTTGCACGGCGATCTGCCGCAAGGCGCGCGTAACCGCACGATCAAGGCACTGCGCGAGCGTCGCGTTCGCGTGCTGGTGGCAACGGACGTCGCCGCTCGCGGTATCGACATTCCGGGCATCACGCACGTGTTCAACTACGACCTGCCGAAGTTCGCAGAAGACTACGTGCACCGTATCGGCCGTACCGGCCGTGCTGGTCGCACGGGTACCGCGGTGAGCCTCGTGCATCACGCTGAACAAGGCGCGCTGAAGCGCATCGAGCGCTTCGTGCGCACCCCGCTGCCGGTCAACGTCGTGGTTGGCTTCGAGCCGCGCAAGTCGGCTCCGGCTGGCGGTGGTGGCCGTCCTGGCTTCGGCGGCCGTGGCCGTCCGGGCGGTGGCAACGGTGGCGGTGCTGGCCGTCGCTTCGGTAGCGGCAGCGGCGCAGGCAAGCCCGCCGGTAACGGCGGCGGCGCGCGCAGCGGCAATGGCGGCGGCTGGGCCGGCAAGTCGGCTGGCGGCGGTTCGCGTGAAGGTGGCTTCGGTGGCGGTTCGCGTGAAGGTGGTTCGCGTGAAGGCGGCTTCGGCGGCGGTTCGCGTGAAGGCTACGGCGGTTCGCGCGACGGCGGCTACGGCGCACGCCGCAGCGACGGCCCGCGTACGGCGCGTCGCGGCAGCTAAGTATTCGCTCGCGCATCGGCATGGCGCGTCACGCTGCTTCAGAGCAGTAGCGCGCTTGCCGGACGCAAGCAATACCAGCAAGTCAGCTTGAAAAAAGACCCGAACGGCCCCGCGCTGTTCGTCAGTCGAGAGAAACCGGTGCTCAGGCGCCGGTTTTTTTTCGCCCGCAATTTGATGGACGCCGAAATTTCACGATGTGGAAAATTTTTTTGCGTCGTAAAAAATCGTGCTGCACGGCACAAGATATCCTATATCAAGATGGGAAAAAACGTTTCTTAATGTGAAACGTTGATTATAAGCAATTGATTTAAAACACAAATAAATACGCCAGAAACCCTCCCACCCGTCTATTGCGCCAGCACCGATTTGCCTAGACTCTTATACAAGACTTCACGAAACGAAACGCCCAACCGGCCAGCCGCTTCGACGAAGACAAGAGTCACCTACCCATTACAGGCAAACAAGGAGCACACCATGACGACGCGCGAAGAACAAGCCAAGCAACTCCAGCAGCAATGGGACACCGATCCGCGCTGGAAAGGCGTGAAGCGGACCTACTCGGCGGAAGACGTGATCCGTCTGCGTGGCTCGGTGCAGGTTGACCACACGCTGGCCAAGCGCGGCGCGCAAAAGCTGTGGGAAAGCGTCAACACCGAGCCGTTCGTCAACTCGCTCGGCGCGTTGACCGGCAACCAGGCCATGCAGCAGGTCAAGGCCGGCCTGAAGGCAATCTATCTGTCGGGCTGGCAAGTGGCGGGCGATGCCAACGTGGCCGGCGAAATGTACCCGGACCAGTCGCTGTATCCGGCGAACTCGGTGCCGCTGGTCGTGAAGCGCATCAACAACACGCTGACGCGCGCCGACCAGATCCAGTGGTCGGAAGGCAAGAATCCGGGCGACGAAGGCTATATCGACTACTTCGCACCGATCGTCGCCGACGCGGAAGCCGGTTTCGGCGGCGTGCTGAACGCGTTCGAACTGATGAAGGCGATGATCGAAGCCGGCGCATCGGGCGTGCACTTCGAAGATCAGCTCGCTTCGGTGAAGAAATGCGGCCACATGGGCGGCAAGGTGCTGGTGCCGACGCGTGAAAACATCGCCAAGCTGACCGCCGCGCGACTGGCCGCCGACGTCTCCGGCACGCCGACCGTGCTGCTGGCGCGCACCGACGCGGAAGCGGCCGATCTCGTGACGTCGGATATCGACGACAACGACAAGCCATTCCTGACCGGCGAGCGCACGGTGGAAGGTTTCTACCGCACCAAGCCGGGTCTCGAACAGGCGATCTCGCGTGGCCTCGCCTACGCGCCGTACGCCGACATGATCTGGTGCGAAACCGGCAAGCCGGACCTCGAGTTCGCGAAGAAATTCGCCGACGCGATCCACAAGGAATTCCCGGACCAACTGCTGTCGTACAACTGCTCGCCGTCGTTCAACTGGAAGAAGAATCTGGATGACGCGACCATCGCCAAGTTCCAGCGCGAACTCGGCGCAATGGGCTACAAGTTCCAGTTCATCACGCTGGCCGGCTTCCACGCGCTGAACTACTCGATGTTCAATCTCGCGCACGGTTACGCCCGCAATCAGATGACGGCGTTCGTCGAAATGCAGCAGGCTGAATTCGCTGCCGCCGACAAGGGCTTCACCGCCGTGAAGCATCAGCGCGAAGTCGGCACCGGCTACTTCGACGCCGTGACGCAAACGGTCGAACGCGACGCCTCGACGACCGCGCTGCACGGCTCGACGGAAGACGAACAGTTCTTCGACAAGAAGGTCGCGTAAGCAGGCATCGAAGCACGCAACAGCACAGGGAGGAGCACGTCATCGGGCCGCCACGGTTTTCGCCGTGGCGGCCCGGGACCGAAGAATCTGGGAGAGAACAAACTCGCAGCGGCGGAAACAAAGCCAGCGCAATGCATTGTGCGGCGAACAGTCGACGCGCCGGCCTGATCGCCGGCGCGTTTTTTTTCGGCCCCTCGCCCGGCGGGCCGCATATCTAGCGATACACGATCACCGGAATCTTCGTATGCGTGAGCACCCGCTGCGTTTCGCTGCCGATCAGCAAACTACCCAGACCGCGGCGCCCGTGCGAAGCCATGAAGATCACGTCGCAACCGCCGTGTTCGGCCGCTTCGATGATGCCGAGATACGGCGCCGGATGCACACTGGTGCGACTCACCACCGCGACGCCGACGCGCCGTCCGGCCAGCTCGACCTCGCGCAGATGCACCCGCGCTTCGCGTTCGCTGCGCTGCAGGAATTCGGACGGCGGCTCGACCACCACGTCGGAAAACGGCGAGTACGGATATTGCGGCAGACACGCGTAAGCGGTGACTTGCGCGCCGACGGCCTGCGCGAGATCGATCGCGCCGTCGATCGCTTTGCGCGACAGGTCGGAACCATCGGTAGGAACGAGGATGTGCCTGAACATGATGCCCTCCGTCGCCGGCTCAGCGCAGCACGGCGTCAGCGTCCACGAGGCGCGGCTCGCAAGCCGCCTGAATCGATTGTAGGTCGCGGAATCGCGGGTATGGATCGGGCGAGGGTCTGTCCGCATATCGGAAACCCGTTGCGGGCGGCGCCACCAACGCCGCCACCGCCATCACCGCCACTACGCGCGCGCACGCACACGCGCGCAACGCCCGCCGCGCGTTCAGCCCCAATAACCGGGATGGCCGTACGTATGCTTGAGAAAGTCGAGAAACAGCCGGACCCGCAACGGCAAATGGCGGCGCTGCGGAAACACCGCGTGAATGCCGATCGGCGGCGCGGCGAATTCGTCGAGCACGCTGACCAGCCGCCCGGCGGCGATGTCCGTGCCGACCTCCCACCACGAGCGCCACGCGAGCCCGTAGCCCTCCAGGCACCACTCGTGCAGCACCGCGCCGTCCGAGCATTCCATCGTGCCGGACACCTTGATCGACACGACCTTGTCGGCCTGCTGGAACATCCAGCCGCGCTGCTGGTTGGCGCTCGCGCCGAGCGCGAGGCAGTTGTGATGCGCGAGATCGGCCAGCGTGTGCGGCGCGCCGCGCCGGCTCAGATACGACGGCGACGCCACGCACACGCGACGGTTCTCGCCGAGCTTGAGCGACACCAGCGACGAATCCGGCAACTCGCCGAGCCGCACCGCGCAATCGAAGCCTTCGTTGACCAGATCGACCAGCCGGTCGGACAGATCGAGCGTGATCGACACGTCCGGATGCGCGACGGTGAACGCCGGCACCAGCGGCGCGACATGGCGGCGCCCGAAACCGGCCGGCGCCGACAGCCGCAAATGGCCGCTCGCCTTGACGCCGCCCGCCGACACACTGGCTTCGGCGTTCTGCATATCATGAATGACACGCTGGCAGTCTTCGAGAAAGGCCGAGCCTTCGAAGGTCAGCGTGATCTTGCGCGTGGTGCGCACCAGCAATTTGACGCCGAGCCGTTCTTCGAGCGCATCGATCCGGCGGCCGATGATCGCCGGCGCGACACCCTCGGCGAGCGCTGCGGCGGACAGGCTGCCCTTGGCCGCGACGGCGACGAAAGTCTCGATCTGCTTGAAACGGTCCATAAGCGGGCAAGGCCGCAGCGAAGCGGGGAAAGTGGTCGGTGCGCGTCAGATTAGGTGTATGAAAGTAAAAGATCAAGTGATCTTTAGCCTCTTTTTTAGCACTGAGCATCACTAATACAATCCGTCCTGACCTCTGATAGGAGTGCACGGCAATGTCGGCCACAACGACACTTTTCCCTAAAGCAGTGATTTTCGACGCGTACGGCACGCTTTTCGACGTGCATTCGGTGATCGCTGCCGCGGAGCAGATGTTTCCCGGCCATGGCGATGCGCTCTCGCAGTTATGGCGGCAAAAACAGATCGAATACACGCAGCTGCGCACCCTCGCCGATCCGGCCGGCTCGCCCGGCGCGCACTATCGGCCGTTCTGGGACATCACGCTCGACGCGCTGCGCTTCGCCGCGAAAAAACGTCAGCTCACGCTGAGCCGCGCGGCCGAAAAACGTCTGATGGACGAATACGCGTGCCTCTCCGCCTTCCCCGATGCCGTGCCGGCGCTGCGCCTGTTGCGCGAGGCGTCGTCCGTGGCCGGTGCGGAAACCGGCGCGCAAGCCGGTCCGCGCGCCGGCCTCGCGATCCTCTCGAACGGCAACCCGCAAATGCTCGACATCGCCGTGAAGAGCGCCGGCATGACGGGCCTGTTCGATCACGTCCTGTCCGTGGACGCCGTGCGCGCCTACAAACCCTCGCCCGCCGCTTATACGCTCGGCACGCAAGCCTTCGGCGCGGAGCCGCGCGAGCTCGTCTTCGTGTCGTCGAACGGCTGGGACGTGGCCGGCGCGACATGGTTCGGCTTCACCACTTTCTGGCTCAACCGGCAAAACGCACCCGTCGAAGAACTGGGCGTCATGCCGCATGGGACGGGCGGAGGCATGCACGATCTGCTCGCTTTCCTGAAAACCCTCGCGTCGCCCGGCCGCAGCAGCGGCCCCGGCAGCGGCCGCACGCGCCACAGCCCTGGCGCATGACAGCTTCCACCGGACCTCACGACGCACCTTAATCGCAATTCAACATTTGCATCTTTGCAATCTGACCGACCAAGGAGAAACCATGGCGAATCCGTTGTCATCGTCGCAGTCTTCACTCACGCTGCCGCAGGGCATGGCCATCACGGCTGAAATCAAGCCGGGCTATGAAGCGATTCTCACGCGCGAAGGGCTTGAACTCGTCGCCGCGCTGCACCGCACGTTCGAGCCGCGCCGTCAGCAGTTGTTGCAGGCTCGCGTGGAACGCACGAAGCGTCTCGACGCCGGCGAGCGTCCCGACTTCCTCGCTGAGACGAAACACGTTCGCGACGGCGACTGGACCATCGCGCCGCTGCCGCAGGATCTGCAGTGCCGCCGTGTCGAAATCACCGGTCCGGTCGAGCGCAAGATGATCATCAACGCGCTGAACTCGGGCGCGGATTCGTACATGACCGACTTCGAGGATTCGAATGCGCCGAGCTGGGACAACCAGATCACCGGCCATATCAACCTGAAGGACGCGGTGCGTCGCACGATTTCGCTGGAGCAGAACGGCAAGTCGTACACGCTGAACGACAAGGTCGCCACGCTGATCGTGCGGCCGCGTGGCTGGCATCTCGACGAGAAGCACGTCACGGTGGACGGCAAGCGCGTGTCGGGCGGGATCTTCGACTTCGCGCTGTTCATGGTGCACAACGCGAAGGAACTGGTCGCGCGCGGCTCGGGCCCCTACTTCTATCTGCCGAAGCTGGAAAGCCATCTCGAAGCGCGTCTGTGGAACGACATTTTCCTCGCTGCGCAGGAAGCCGTCGGCGTGCCGCGCGGCACGATTCGCGCGACGGTGCTGATCGAAACGATCGTCGCGGCGTTCGAAATGGACGAGATTCTGTACGAGCTGCGCGAGCATAGCTCGGGGCTGAACGCCGGCCGCTGGGACTACATCTTCTCGGCGATCAAGAAGTTCAAGGCCGACCGCGACTTCTGCCTCGCCGACCGCTCGCAGATCACGATGACCGCGCCGTTCATGCGTGCTTACGCGCTGTTGCTGCTGAAGACCTGCCATCGTCGCAATGCGCCGGCGATTGGCGGCATGAGCGCGCTGATTCCGATCAAGAACGATCCGGCCGCGAACGAGAAGGCGATGGGCGGCGTGCGTTCCGACAAGGCGCGCGACGCCGGCGACGGTTACGACGGCGGCTGGGTCGCGCATCCGGGGCTGGTGCCGATCGCGATGGAAGAGTTCGTCAAGGTGCTCGGCGACAAGCCGAACCAGATCGGCAAGCAACGCGACGACGTGCTCGTCACGGGAACTGATCTGACGGACTTCCGTCCGGAAGCACCGATCACCGAAGCCGGTCTGCGCAACAACATCAACGTCGGCATTCACTACCTGGGCGCGTGGCTCGCGGGCAATGGCTGTGTGCCGATTCACAACCTGATGGAAGACGCGGCGACCGCGGAGATTTCGCGCTCGCAGGTGTGGCAGTGGATTCGCTCGCCGAAGGGCAAGCTCGACGACGGCCGCAAGGTGACGGCCGAGCTGGTGCGCGAGTTGTCGGCGCAGGAGCTCGACAACGTGAAGCAGGCGGTGGGTGGCGATACGAAGCCGTATGAGCGCGCCGCGCAGATCTTCGAAGAGATGTCGACGTCGGAGCAGTTCACCGACTTTCTGACGCTGCCGCTTTACGAGGAAATCTGACGCGGAGGTTAGATGCCTCCGCAACGAACGACGTAGTAGCAAGCTTGTTTTTCTTTCGCGTATTTCTTGCGCTTGTGCAGTTTTACGGTGGTGCACTTGTGTATTGCGCGCGATGCGAAGGCGGCTTGCGTCGCAAGACTGACCGACCGGACGGCCCGACAGGCGTGAGCTTGCCGGGCCGTTTTTTTGGCCCGGTTTCTTTTGCGCGTTGCGTTGCGTCGTGTTGCTTTGCGTTGCGCGCTGCCTACGCGCTACCTAAGCGCTACCTGCGCGCGACGGTTCGCTCAGCGCGTGCCGCGGTGCTCCACCCAATCGCCCGATTTAATCTCAGGCAAGCCCTTCACCGCAGCCGGCGCGACCGGATAGAAACGGCAATTCACGACGTTGCCGTCTACCTTCACCATCACTTCGCGCGCGAGGAAACGATCTTCGACGCCCGGGTACACCGCCTCGATTTCATCGAGCACCGCGACCAGTTCGTCTTCGATTTCGTAGACGTCGCCGATCACGTCGACGCCCGCTTCGTCGACCACCAACCCCGGGTACGAACCGAAGTCGAACAGATGGCCACGCACCGTGGCCGTGCCGAGCAGATTCGGCAAGGCAATCTCATTGCGAACCGCGGCGTCGCGGATGTCGTTCACTTCTCCGGCGCGCAACGTGCCGTATACAAAGACGGTTTGCATCGTCGTTTGCTCTCCTTGAGTGGGTGGTCGGGTAAGTTCTGTTTGAGGCCTAGTTCAGGGCCTGGTTCAGGGCGTGGTTCAGGCGTGGTTCACGGCCCGCTTCACCGCCCGCTTCAGGCGCGGCTCAGTTCAGCGCCGCGCTGGAAACCAGCACGCCGTCAATGTCCGCGTAGATCCATTCGCCGGGACGCACCAGCGCGCCGGGCAACTGCACCGGCACGTCGCGTTGGCCGCCGCCGAGCTTCTGGCAACGTCGCGGGTTGGTGGTCAGCGCCATCACGCCGACGTCGGCTTCGTTCAACTCCAGCGCGTCGCGCACGCAGCCGTTCACGACGATGCCCGCCCAGCCGTTTTGTTGCGCGATCTGCGCCAGGTTACCGCCGACCAGCGCACACCGCAGACTGCCGCCGCCGTCGACCACCAGCACGCGGCCCGCGCCCGGCTCCTCGAGCGTGGCGCGCACGAGTGCATTGTCTTCGAAGACTTTGAGCGTCACCGCTTCGCCGCTGAAACTCTCGCTGCGGCTGAACAGATGAAAGACCGGCTCGAGCACGCGTAAGACGCCGAGCGCCAACTGATCCTCGTGTGCGTCGCACAAGTCCGCGGTAGCAAAGGTCATGGAGTTCTCCTCGAAGGACGGGCAGTCGGGACATTATGCAACTTTGGGGTCTGGGGAAGGTGGGGAATGCGGTGGGGGTGGAGTGACGATCGCGATGGGGGTGCTGGTGGGGCTGGTGGGGCCGCGTATCGCTGGCGGTGGTGCTGGTGCTGGTGCTGGTGCTGGTGCTTGTGCTTGTGCTTGTGCTTGTGCTTGTGCTTGTGCTTGTGCTTGTGCTTGTGCTTGTGCTTGTGCTTGTGCTTGTGCTTGTGCTTGTGCTTGTGCTTGTGCTTGTGCTTGTGCTTGTGCT
>NZ_CADFGI010000021.1:0-40049 GCF_902833695.1 Paraburkholderia sp. BCC1876
GCGCCTTCAAACTTGCGCGGTGCGCGGTCGCCACGATCACCGGCGCCTTCGAAACGGCGCGGTGCGCTGTCGCTGCGCGGGCCGCGCTCGCCACCGAAGCGCGGACGATCTCCGCCTTCGCGATCGTTGCGGACCGGACGGTCACCACGTGCGCCGCCTTCCGACGGACGGCCTGCGCCCGGACGTGCGCCGCTGAACGGACGGCGTTCGCCGTCTTCACGACGCGGGGGGCGGTCGCCGAAGCTGCGCGGTGCGCGTTCGCTACGATCACCACTACCTTCAAACTTACGCGGTGCGCGCTCGCCGCGATCACCAGCGCCTTCAAACTTGCGCGGTGCGCTGTCGCTACGCGGGCCGCGTTCGCCACCGAAGCGCGGACGATCTCCGCCTTCGCGATCGTTGCGGACCGGACGGTCGCCACGTGCGCCGCCTTCGGACGGACGTCCTGCGCCCGGCCGTGCACCGCTGAACGGACGACGTTCGCCGTCGTCGCGACGCGGGGGGCGGTCGCCGAAGCTACGCGGTGCGCGTTCGCCGCGATCACCACTACCTTCAAACTTACGCGGTGCGCGATCCCCACGATCACTACCACCTTCAAACTTACGCGGCGCGCGTTCCCCACGGTCCCCCGCGCCTTCACGTCGCGGCGGCCGATCGGACGACGAGCGACCTGCGCCACCCGCATCCCGCTCGCGAGAAAACGACCCCTCAGCGCGCGGCGCCCGTGCGCCCGCACCTGCCGGCTTTCCGCCGGCACCCTTCGGCGCGCCGCCGCTTTCTCCGTGTGCCCCGCTGAAACCCGCCGTCGACGGTTTCGGTCCCACCGGGCGCGTCGGCTTACGCGCCGACGTGCTGCCGGTACGGACAGGGGCGCGTTCGGACGAAGCCGGCCGCGGGTGCTTGGCTGTTAATTTGAGTCGCATGAAATCTCACACTGCAATCGCGCGCAGCAGTTCGGTCTCGACCTGAATTTGCAGGCGGTTGTCCGACAGACCGTGTCCATCCAGCAGGAACACGTCTTCGACGCGTTCGCCGAGCGTATTGATCCGCGCCGAAGCGACGCCGACCCGATGCTCGGCCAGCACGCGCGCGATCGAATAAAGAAGGCCTGGCCGGTCGTTGGCCGACACGGACAGGATGTAATATTGGCCGCGTTCGTCGGCCCGAAGGTCGACGCGCGGCGTCACAGGGAAGGTCCGCGAAAGCCGCGACAAGCGGCCTTTCGACGGTCCGGGGAGCAGGGTGCCGTCGCCGGTGAGACGGGCGGTCAGTTCCTGTTCGACCAGATTGGCAATATCGCGATAATGCACGTCTTCTTCGGTATGCGCGACGAGGAAATTATCGAGCGCATAGCCGTGACGGGTCGTGCTAACCCGCGCATCCAGCACCGACAAGCCGTTGCGGTCGAAATACGCGCAAATCCCGGCGAACAGATCGGGCTGATCCTTCACGTACACCAGCACCTGCAGCGCCTCGCCGATCGGCGACGGACGCGCCCGCACGATCGGCGTGGCCGTTTCAACGTGACGCGACAGTACGCGGGTTTGCCACGCGATGTCGGCCGCGTCGTGACGCAGGAAATAGCCGATGTCGAGCTTGTCCCACAACGCCTTTTGCGCGCCTTCCGGCACGGTTTCGAGACGCAGCAGCGCCAGCGCCTCTTCCTGGCGCGACTTCAGTTCCGAATGCGCGTCCGGCCGCGCGCCGCCGAGTACGGCCAGCGTGGCGCGGTACAGATCTTCGAGCAGCTTGCCTTTCCACGTATTCCAGACCTTCGGGCTGGTGCCGCGAATATCGGCCACCGTCAGCAGGTAGAGCGCGGTGAGGCGGCGCTCGGTGCCCACCAGTTCGGCAAAGCGCTTGATCACTTCCGGGTCGCTGGTGTCCTGCTTCTGCGCAACCTGGCTCATGGTCAGGTGTTGCTGCACCAGCCAGACCACCAGTTCGCCGTCTTCGCCCTCGATACCGTGGCTGCGGCAAAAGCGTCGCGCGTCGGCCATGCCGAGCGTGGAGTGGTCGCCGCCGCGCCCCTTGGCGATGTCGTGAAACAGCGCCGCCACGTACAGCACCCACGGCCGGTCGAAATTGGCGATCAACTGGCTGCAGAACGGGTATTCGTGCGCGTGTTCGGCGACCGCGAAGCGCCGCAGATTGCGCAGCACCATCAGAATGTGCTGGTCGACCGTGTAGACGTGATACAGATCGTGCTGCATTTGCCCGACGATGCGCCGGAAGTTCAGCAGGTAACGCCCGAGCACGCTGGTCTGGTTCATCAGCCGCAACGCGTGCGTGATGCCGGCCGGCTGCTTCAGGATTTCCATGAAGAGGCGGCGGTTTTCCGGATCGCGCCGCCAGTGCTGGTCCATCACGTCGCGGGCGTTGTAGATCGCCCGCAGCGTGCGCGCCGACAGGCCTTTGACGCCCGGCGTCAGTTCGTACAGCAGGAACGCTTCGAGGATCGCGTTCGGCTCGCGCTCGAACACGTCGTCGCTGGCGATTTCCAGCATGCCCTGTTTTTCGACGAACAGGTCCGTCAGCACCCGCGTAATCCCGCTCGTGGTCGGGAAAAGCTGGGCCTCGATGTTCTGGATCAGAATCGTAGCGAGCTGCGTGACAGCCTTGGCGGACCAGTAATAGCGCCGCATCAGCTGTTCACTAGCGCGCTTGGTAGCGGTCGGCTTGTAGCCGAAACTCTCAGCCACCGGCGTTTGCAGATCGAACACCAGAATGTCCTGCCGACGCCCGGCGACCACATGCAGCCGCGCGCGCAGCGCCTTCAGAAAGCTCTCGTTGCGACGCAGTTCGCGCGCTTCGCGTTCGGTGATCAGGCCGCGCGCCTCGAGTTCGCGCCAGCTGCTACCGAAACCGGCCGCCTGGGTGATCCACAGAATCAGCTGAAGATCGCGCAGGCCGCCCGGGCTTTCCTTGATGTTGGGTTCGAGCGCGTACGGCGTGTCCTGAAACTTGGCGTGGCGCTGGCGCATTTCCAGCACTTTCGCCTGGAAGAACGCCTTCGGATCGAGCGCGTCGCGGTAACGCTTCGCGAAATCGTCGAACAGCGTCGCGCTGCCCGTAATGCGCCGCGCCTCGAGCAGCGAGGTACGCACGGTGACGTCGTTGGCGGCTTCTTCGAGACACTGCGACACGCTGCGCACGCTGCTGCCGAGTTCCAGCCCCAGATCCCACGCGAGGCTGATAAAACGCTCGATACGCGCTTCGAGATGCTCGATCGGCGCGTCCGGCAGCAGCACCAGAATGTCGATGTCCGAATGCGGCGCCAGTTCGCCGCGCCCGTAACCGCCGACCGCCAATAAAGCCAGCTCGGGCGGCAGTTCGCAGGTGTCCCAGGCGGCGCGCAGCGAGTTGTCCGTGGCCCGCGCCAGGGCGGCCATCAACGCATCTACGTTGGCGGCCGTCTTGAAGCGTTCCAGCAACTGGGCTTTGGCCACCTTGTAGTCCGCCTTGAGCGACGTGGCATGGGATGGGGCGACGGCGGGAACACTACTCATTGGCAGGCGGGTACGCGGACGGTTGGCGGGAGGCCGGTCAGGCCGTAGCCGCGACGACCGGCGGCCGCGCGGGCGTGTCGGCGGAAACGGTCAGCACGTCGTAGCCGGATTCCGTGACGAGCACAGTGTGTTCCCACTGCGCCGACAGGCTGCGGTCTTTGGTCTTGACGGTCCACTGGTCGGGCATGGTGCGGATATCTCGCCGACCGGCGTTGATCATCGGCTCGATCGTGAAGATCATGCCGGCCTGCAGTTCGAGCCCGGTGCCCGGACGGCCGTAATGCAGAATCTGCGGGTCTTCGTGGAACACCGTGCCGATCCCGTGGCCGCAATATTCGCGCACCACGCTGTAGCCTTGGGCTTCGGCGTGTTTCTGAATGGCATAGCCGATGTCGCCGAGATGCGCGCCGGGGCGCACCTGGTCGATGCCGAGCCACATGCATTCGAAGGTGGTCTGAACCAGCCGCTTGGCCATGATCGAACCTTCGCCGACGATGAACATGCGGCTGGTGTCGCCGAAATAGCCTTCTTTAATGACGGTGACGTCGATATTCAGCGCGTCGCCGTTCTTCAGGGTTTTTTCGCCGGGAATACCGTGGCAGATCACGTCGTTGACGGAAATGCAGGTCGCTTTCGGGTAGGGCGGGTAGCCGGGCGGCTGGTAATTCAGCGGCGCGGGCACGGTGCCCTGTTCCTTCAGCATGTATTCGTGGCAGAGGCGGTCGAGTTCGCCGGTCGTGATGCCGGCGGCAACGAACGGCGTAATGTAGTCGAGCACTTCGCTCGCCAGTCTGCAGGCGACGCGCATTTGCGCGATATCGTGTTCGTTTTTGAGCGTAATAGCCATGAGTCGGGCCTGAATTGCGATTTATTCTGAGATTATCGCACCATATCCCGGCTGCCGCAGGGTTTTGCGGGCCTGGCGCGCTGTCAGCTCGCCGGCCTCGCGTCGACCAGGACCAGGTGCGCGTCCGCAGGTGCAACCCGGCGGCGACCGGAAGGAGCTACCGTGCGGGTTGAGTCGTGCAATAGTCGCGTGCTATAATCTTTGGCTAAGTCGCTCTCTGTCTTGGTTTTATTGTCCGGTATCAGTCTGAATCAAGCTGAATTGGTCAAAAAGACGGCGGGAGCAGCTTCCCACGGCGTTCGTTGCCTGCGTCGTGGGGCGAAGCAGTATAAGGCAGCAGACTCGCAAGCCGGCGCACCCAGGGTGTCCGTCGCGTTACGCCAAATTGAAGGCGGGCGCGGCCGATGCGGCAGCCGGCTTAAGACCCAACCCTCGCGGAGATTTTCATGGCAGTTACTATGCGTCAAATGCTGGAAGCCGGTGTCCACTTCGGTCACCAAACGCGCTTCTGGAACCCGAAGATGGCTCCCTTCATTTTCGGTCATCGCAACAAGATTCACATCATCAACCTCGAAAAGACGCTGCCGATGTACAACGACGCGCTGAAGTACGCGCGTCAACTGGCAGCGAATCGCGGCACGATCCTGTTCGTCGGCACGAAGCGTCAATCGCGCGACACGATCGCTGAAGAAGCGCAACGCGCGGGTATGCCGTTCGTCAACGCACGCTGGCTCGGCGGCATGCTGACCAACTTCAAGACGCTGAAGGTGTCGATCAAGCGCCTGAAAGACATGGAAGCAGCGCTGGAAGCCGGCGAAACCGAACGCATGAGCAAGAAAGAAGCTCTGCTGTTCGAGCGCGAAATGGCTAAGCTGGTCAAGTCGATCGGCGGCGTGAAAGACATGGGCGGCATTCCGGACGCGATCTTCGTGGTCGACGTCGGCTACCACAAGATTGCCGTGACCGAAGCTAACAAGCTCGGCATTCCGGTTATCGCTGTGGTCGACACGAACCACTCGCCGATCGGCATCGACTACGTGATCCCGGGTAACGACGACGCTTCGAAGGCTGTCGCTCTGTACACGGCTGGCGTGGCTGACGCGATCCTCGAAGGCCGTGCGAATTCGGTCAACGAAGTGGTGCAAGCTGCACGCGGCGACGACGGCGACGAGTTCGTCGAGGTCAAAGCGGAAGCGTAAAGCTGCCCCGTGTCCGGCAAAAAAGGGGGCTTTCTACAGGCCCCCTTTTTTTAAGCCGCGACAGATGTAGCAGGGCGCTGCAAACGGCGCCCGAGCAGTGTCGAAAGTGTGGTTGCGTAAAAAAGTACGTGAAACGCTGAAACGAATTCTTGCCGCCGGCATCGAAGTCCGGGCGGCGTATGACAGACGGAACTCAAGGAGCAAATGATGGCGGCAATTACCGCAAGCATGGTTGCAGAACTGCGCGCAAAGACCGACGCGCCGATGATGGAATGCAAGAAAGCGCTGACGGAAGCTGACGGCGACATGGCGCGCGCTGAAGAGCTGCTGCGCGTGAAGCTGGGCAACAAGGCCAGCAAGGCTGCGTCGCGCGTGACGGCTGAAGGCGTGGTTGCTTCGTTCATCGGCGGCAACGCGGGTTCGCTGGTTGAATTGAACTGCGAAACCGACTTCGTTTCGAAGAACGACGACTTCCTGGCGTTCACGAAGACGGTCGCGGAACTGATCGCCACGCAAAACCCGGCTGACGTCGCTGCGCTGGGCGCGCTGCCGCTGGACGGCTCGACGGTCGACGCAGTGCGTCTGGCGCTGGTCGGCAAGATCGGTGAAAACCTGTCGATCCGCCGCTTCGTGCGCTTCGAGTCGGCAAACAAGCTGGCAGCGTACCTGCACGGCACGCGTATCGGCGTGCTGGTCGAGTACACCGGCGCGGACGAGCAGATCGGCAAGGACGTGGCAATGCACATCGCCGCAATGAAGCCGGTGTCGCTGTCGTCGGACGACGTGCCGGCGGACCTGATCGCCAAGGAACGCAGCATTGCTGAACAGAAGGCCGCCGAATCGGGCAAGCCGGCTGAAATCGTCGCCAAGATGGTCGACGGCAGCGTGCAGAAGTACCTGAAGGAAGTGTCGCTGCTGAACCAGACGTTCGTTAAGAACGACAAGCAGACGATCGAACAGATGCTGAAGGCTGGCAACTCGAGCGTGCAGAAGTTCGCGCTGTTCGTGGTCGGCGAAGGCATCGAGAAGAAACAGGACGACTTCGCTGCTGAAGTGGCGGCTCAGGTCGCTGCTGCAAAGCAACAATAAGCTTGTCTTAAGCCTCAGCTAGTACCGTTGGACCCGCGGCGGAGCAAGACTTTGCCGCGGTCGGCAGCGCCGCAAGGCTGCGTGCGGGTTGACCCTCGCCACGCAGCCGCCGCTGGCGGACCCCAGGGTTCGTCAATTTGGCGGTGCTTGCCCGAATCAGTATTTCACCCCTACATTAGTCCCTTGTTGTTGCCCTGTTCTGCGCGATCTGGATACCCCTATGCCCACTGCCTACAAACGCGTCCTGCTCAAACTCTCCGGTGAAGCTCTGATGGGCGACGATGCCTTCGGCATCAACCGCGCGACCATCGAAAGAATGGTGGCGGACGTGGCCGAAGTGGTCCGTCTCGGAACGCAGATGGCCGTGGTGATCGGCGGTGGCAATATTTTCCGTGGCGTCGCGGGCGGCGCGGCCGGTATGGACCGCGCCACGGCTGACTACATGGGCATGCTGGCCACCATGATGAACGCGCTGGCACTGCAGGACGCCATGCGTCACGCCGGCATCGAGGCGCGTGTGCAATCCGCGCTGCGCATGGACCAGGTGGTCGAGCCGTATATCCGCCCCCGCGCGATTCGCCAGCTCGAAGAAGGCAAAGTCGTGATTTTCGCGGCCGGCACCGGCAACCCGTTCTTCACGACCGACACCGCCGCTGCGCTGCGCGGCGCGGAAGTCGGCGCGGAAGTCGTGCTGAAAGCCACCAAGGTGGACGGCGTCTATTCGGCCGATCCCAAGAAAGACCCGAGCGCGACCCGTTACACCACGATCAGCTTCGACGAAGCCATCGGCCGCAATCTGCAGGTGATGGACGCGACCGCGTTCGCGCTGTGCCGCGACCAGAAGCTGCCGATCCGGGTGTTTTCGATCGTCAAGCCGGGCGCGCTCAAGCGCATCGTTCAAGGCGAGGACGAGGGCACCCTCGTCCACGTGTAAACTCTCGTTCACATAACGTGGGCTTTAACGCGAGCCCAGGCCGCCGCATCGCGCGCGCCGGCCGGCTCGCACCGTTTTGAAGGTTCGGAGGTTTAAAAATGTCTGTGGCAGATATCAGGAAGGGCGCTGAACAAAAAATGCAGCGTTCCATCGACGCGTTCAAGAACGACCTGTCGAAGATCCGCACGGGCCGTGCGCACACGGGCCTGCTCGATCATATCCAGTGCGATTACTACGGTTCGCCGGTACCGATCTCGCAGGTCGCGAACCTGACGCTGATCGACGCGCGCACGATCGGCGTGCAGCCGTGGGAAAAGAAGATGGTCCAGGTCGTCGAAAAGGCGATCCGCGAGTCGGACCTCGGTCTGAACCCGGCCACGCAAGGCGACGTGATCCGCGTGCCGATGCCCGCGCTCACCGAAGAACGCCGCCGCGAACTGATGAAAGTGGTCAGGAGTGAAGCGGAAACGGCCAAGGTCGCCGTGCGCAATCTGCGCCGTGATGCTAACGAGCAGTTGAAGAAGCTCGTGAAAGACAAGGAAATTTCGGAAGACGACGAGCGCCGCGCCGGTGACGACGTTCAGAAGCTGACGGACAAGTTCGTCACCGAAATCGACAAGATCGTCGTGACGAAAGAAGCCGAGATCATGACGGTGTAGGCCTTAGGGCTCAGCACTTTCACGATTTCCACTTCTTTATTTGCAGTTATTGTCCCGACGGCCATGACCTATACCAGCTCAACCGTGCGCGTGCCTGATGTCGCCGCGGTGCCGCGACATATCGCGATCATCATGGACGGCAACGGCCGTTGGGCCACCCAGCGGCGTCTGCCGCGCGTGGCGGGCCATACGCGCGGCGTCGACGCGGTGCGCGCGGCCGTTGAGGCCTGCGCGCGTCAGGGCGTCGAATATCTGACGCTGTTCGCGTTCAGCTCGGAAAACTGGCGTCGCCCGAATGACGAAGTGTCGTTTCTGATGCGCCTGTTCGTCACCGCGCTGGAGCGGGAAATCGGCAAGCTGCACGCGAACGGCATCCGTTTGCGGGTGGTCGGCGATCTGTCCCGCTTCGATACGCGCATCCGCGACCTGATCAAGCGTGCGGAAAGCAAAACCGCGCGCAATACCCGTCTGACGTTGACCATCGCCGCCAATTACGGCGGTCGCTGGGACATCATGCAGGCCACCCGCAAGCTCGCCGAACAATCGGCGCTGGCGGGCAAGGCGGTCGAGGTCAACGAAGACTCGTTCGCCGAGCACCTGTCCATGGCTTACGCGCCGGAACCGGATCTGTTCATCCGCACCGGCGGCGAGCGCCGCGTCAGCAACTTCCTGCTGTGGCAACTCGCGTACACCGAGTTCTATTTCACCGACACGTTCTGGCCGGATTTCGACGCCGACGCGCTCGGCCACGCCATCGCTTCGTACGCGGAGCGCGAGCGCCGTTTCGGGCGCACCAGTGCTCAACTCGAGCCGCAATCGCAAAACGTCGATTCGCTTCCATGCTAAAAACCCGTGTCATCACGGCGATCATCCTGCTGGCAGTGTTCCTGCCGGTCACGTTGTTCGCGCCGGTGGGCGCGTTCGGCGCGCTGATCGCTTTCGTCGTCGTGTTCGCCGCGTGGGAATGGGCGCGCCTGCTCAAGCTGGGCGGCGCCGGTCCGGTGGTTTATGCGCTGGTGGCCGCGGTCGCGCTAGTCGCGAGCACGCGGCTCGGCACCGGCATTGCCGAGGCCCGTTCGCTGTTCAAGGCGGCGGCGATCTTCTGGGTGGTCGCCGGCCCGTTCGTGCTGCTGCGCAAGCCCACGCTCGCCCAAGGCGCGTGGCGCACCTTTCTGTTTCTTGCCGGCATTGTGATATTCGTCGCGTGCTGGCATGCTCTCGTCGCTGCACGCATGCAGGGCGTGCCGTTCGTTCTGTCGCTGCTGCTCCTGGTGTGGCTGGCCGATATCGGCGCATACTTCTCCGGAAAAGCGTTCGGCAAACACAAGCTGGCGCCTGCCATCAGCCCGGGTAAGACCTGGGAGGGCGCGATCGGCGGCTGGCTGGTCGTGATGCTCGTCGCGGCGGCGGCGGTCTTTTTGCACGCGTTCGAGCCGACCCTGTATTCTTCGCTGCTGGCGCAATGGGGCGCCGTGCGCACACTGCTCGCACTGACCTTGCTGGTGGCATTCAGCGTGGTGGGCGACCTGTTCGAATCGATGATGAAACGCCAGGCCGGCGTCAAGGATTCAAGCGGCCTGTTGCCGGGGCACGGCGGCGTGCTCGATCGCATCGACGCCTTATTGCCGGTGCTGCCGCTTGCCATGCTGCTGCTCGGCTAGAGAAAGAGATATGCAAAAACGTCTGACATTGCTCGGTTCCACGGGCTCGATTGGAGACAGCACGCTCGACGTCGTCGCGCGTCATCCCGAGCGCTTTTCGATCTACGCGCTCACCGCGCATCGCAACGGCGACAAGCTCGTCGAGCAATGCCTGCGCTTTGCGCCGGAGATCGCGGTGGTCGGCGACGCCGACACGGCCGCGCAGGTCGCGGCGAAGCTGCGCGAGGCGAATAGCAAGACCGAGGTCACGTATGGACCGCAGGCGCTCGTCGACGTGTCGAAGAGCGACGCTTGCGACACCGTGGTCGCGGCCATCGTCGGCGCTGCCGGCCTTGCGCCGACGCTCGCCGCGGCGCGCGCCGGCAAACGCATCCTGCTCGCCAACAAGGAAGCGCTGGTCATGTCCGGCGCGATCTTCATGGACGCTGTGCGCGACAACGGCGCCGTGCTGCTGCCGGTCGACAGCGAACACAACGCGATTTTCCAATGCCTGCCGCGCGAAGCCGCGCAGCACGGCGGCGTCTCCAAAATCATCCTGACCGCGTCGGGCGGCCCGTTCCGTACCCGCGAACCGGCCACGCTCGTCGACGTCACGCCTGACGAGGCCTGCAAGCATCCGAACTGGGTCATGGGTCGCAAGATTTCGGTCGACTCCGCCACGATGATGAACAAGGGCCTCGAGGTGATCGAAGCCCATTGGCTGTTCGGTTTGCCGGGCGAGCGCATCGAGGTGCTGATTCATCCGCAGAGCGTGATTCATTCGATGGTCTCGTACGCCGACGGCTCGGTGCTCGCGCAACTCGGCAATCCGGATATGCGTACGCCGATCGCCCACGCGCTGGCTTTCCCGGACCGAATCGATTCGGGCGTCGCGCAACTCGACCTGTTGCAGGTCGCGTCGCTGGCGTTCGAAAAACCGGATTACACGCGCTTTCCGTGTCTCGCGCTCGCCATGAAGGCGTTGGCCGAGGGCGGTCTGGCCAGCGCCGCGCTGAACGCCGCGAACGAAGTCGCGGTGGAAGCCTTCCTGCAGCGTCAGATCGGTTTCATGGCGATTGCCCAGGTGGTCGACTCGGTGCTGAACGCGTTGCCGAACGGCAGTGCGCATGCGCTCGACGACGTGATCGAAGCGGATGCCGCCGCGCGTCGCGCCGCCGCCGAATTCATCGCGCGTCTGCCCGACAACGCTCGTCGCACGGAACGCGCCGTCCAGTGAGGCGCATATGAATCTGCTGATCGAACTGCTCGCCTTCGCGGTCGCGATTGGCGTACTCGTGGTCGTTCACGAGTACGGGCATTACAGCGTGGCACGGTTGTGCGGCGTCAAGGTGCTGCGCTTTTCGATCGGCTTCGGCAAGCCGCTGTTCCAGTGGGTGAGCCCAAAAACCGGCACCGAGTGGACCATTGCCGCGTTGCCGCTCGGCGGTTACGTGAAGATGCTCGACGAGCGTGAAACGAGCGGTGCGCCGATTCCCGCCGACATGCTGCCGCAGGCGTTCAACCGCAAGTCGGTGTGGCGTCGTTTCGCCATCGTCGCGGCCGGCCCGATCGCTAACTTCCTGCTGGCGATTGTGCTGTTCGCGCTGGTGTTCGCCACCGGCGTGACGGAGCCGGCGGCGGTGGTCGCGGCGCCTGCGCCGAACACGCCGGCAGCGCTGGCGGGCTTCGACGGCGGCGAAACCATCGTCGCGGTGCGCACCGGGAATGCCGGCGAATCCGAGCGGGTGCGTTCGTGGTCCGATCTGCGCTGGAAGCTGCTGGGCGCGGCGTTCGATCACAAGCGCGTGGTGCTGAGCGCGACCGACGCGCACGGCACGTCCGATTTCCAGCTCGATCTGCGCGGTCTCAGCGAGAAAGACGTCGACGACGATTTCATGTCGCACCTCGGCTTCGAGCCGGGCGGCGGCAAGCTGACCGTGGCGGGTGTGCAGCCGGGCAGCGCGGCGCAAAAAGCCGGGCTTGCCGTGGGCGATCGCCTGCGCGCGGTCGACGGTATCGCGACCGATAACGCCACGGCCTTCATCGCTTATGTAAAATCGCACGCCGGCAAGCCAGTGACGCTGCAGGTGGAGCGCGGCGGGCCAGCGGGACAAGCGGGGCCAGCGGGCAAGCTCGAAGACATCAGCCTCGTGCCGCAGTCGCAGCGCGACGACGCAACCGGCCAGCAGGTCGGCCGCATCGGCGCGGAACTGGCGACCCAGGTGCCGTCTATCGACGTGCGCTATGGGCCCGTCGAGAGCCTGCAACTTGGTGCGCGTCGTACGTGGGATCTCGCGGTTTACTCGGTGCGAATGTTCGGCCGGATGATCGTCGGCGAAGCTTCGCTGAAAAATCTTTCCGGTCCCGTAACGATCGCCGATTACGCAGGAAAGAGCGCACGTCTAGGTCCTTCTGCATTCCTGTCGTTCCTGGCCCTTGTCAGTATTAGCCTTGGTGTACTGAACCTGTTACCAATTCCGGTATTGGACGGGGGTCATCTGTTATATTATTTGGTTGAAGCTGTAACCGGCAAAGTTGTCTCCGATCGCTGGCAACTCGTTTTTCAGAGGGCGGGTCTCGCCTGCATCGTCGCATTGTCGGCGATCGCACTGTTCAACGATCTGGCTCGTTTAATCCATTTTTAAAGTGTCCGGCGGCGTTCACGATGGCGACCGTCTGACCTGATGCAGCTATACACACTGGGGAAGCACGTTGTTTAAACCTCATCGCTTTGTTCCAAAGACGGTTATAGCCGCGGCGTTTGCCGCGCATGGGCTGGTTGCTCACGCAACGACGCCCTTCGTGGTGCAAGACATCCGGATCGAGGGATTGCAACGCGTCGAACCTGGTACCGTGTTCGCCTACCTGCCTATCAAGCAAGGCGACACCTTCAGCGACGACAAGGCATCGGAAGCCATTCGCGCACTGTATGCCACGGGCTTCTTCAACGACGTCAAGATCGCGACCGAAGGCAATGTCGTCATCGTGCAGGTGCTGGAGCGTCCGGCCATCGGCACGATCGACTTTTCCGGCATCCATGAATTCGACAAGGACAACCTGACCAAGGCGTTGCGCGCGGTCGGTCTGTCGCAGGGTCGTTACTACGACAAGGCGCTCGTCGACAAGGCCGAGCAGGAGTTGAAGCGTCAGTACCTGACGCGCGGCTACTACGCGGCCGAAGTGACCACCACGATCACGCCGATCGACCGCAACCGCGTCGCGGTGCTGTTCTCGGTGGGTGAAGGTCCGAGCGCGAAGATCCGCCAGATCAACTTCATCGGCAACAAGGCGTTCAGCACCGGTACGCTGCGCGATGAAATGCAGCTGTCCACGCCGAACTGGTTCTCGTGGTACACGAAGAACGACCTGTACGCGAAAGACAAGCTCACCGGCGACCTCGAAAACGTCCGCTCGTATTACCTGAATCGCGGTTACCTCGAGTTCAGCATCGACTCCACGCAGGTGTCGATCTCGCCGGACAAGAAGGACATGTATCTGACGGTCACGCTGCATGAAGGCGAGCCGTACTCGATTTCGAACATCAAGCTCGCCGGCAACCTGCTCGACCGCGAGCCGGAGCTGGCCAAGCTGATCAAGATCAAACCGGGTGACCGCTTCTCGGCTGAAAAGCTGCAAGCCACCACCAAGGCGATCGTCGACAAACTCGGCGAATACGGCTATGCGTTCGCAACCGTCAACGCGCAGCCGCAGATCGATCAGGCCAACCACAAGGTCGACTTGACGCTGCAAGTGGATCCGAGCCGCCGCGTCTACGTGCGCCGCATCAATGTGGTCGGCAACACGCGTACCCGCGACGAAGTGGTGCGCCGCGAAATGCGCCAGCTCGAAAGCTCGTGGTTCGACTCGAACCGCCTCGCGCTGTCGAAAGACCGGATCAACCGTCTTGGCTACTTCACGGACGTGGACGTCACCACGGTGCCGGTCGAAGGCACGCCCGACCAGGTCGACGTCGACGTCAAGGTGGCCGAAAAGCCGACCGGCGCGATCACGCTGGGTGCGGGTTTCTCGTCGACCGACAAGGTGGTGCTGTCGGCGGGTGTGTCGCAAGACAACGTGTTCGGTTCGGGCACGAGTCTGTCGGTGAACGTGAATACCGCGAAGACCTACCGTACGCTGACGGTCACGCAGGTCGACCCGTACTTCACGGTCGACGGCATCAAGCGCATTACCGACGTCTACTACCGTACGTACCAGCCGCTGTACTACTCGACGGACTCGAGCTTCAAGATCGTGACCGTGGGTGGCGACCTGAAATTCGGTATCCCGTTCTCGGAAGTGGACACGGTCTACTTCGGCGCGGGTCTCGAGCAGAACCAGCTGGACATCGACGCGAACACGCCGGCTTCGTACAAGCAGTACGTGCAGGACTTCGGCCGTGTTTCGAACAACGTGCCGATTACGGTGGGCTGGTCGCGCGACGCGCGTGACAGCGCGCTCGTGCCGAGCCGCGGTTACTTCACGCAGGCCAATGCCGAATACGGCACGCCGATCGGCGGCACCCAGTACTACAAGGCCGACATCAACGCGCAGTACTATTATTCGTTTGCGCGCGGCTTCGTGCTGGGCTTCAACTTCCAGGGCGGTTACGGTAACGGCCTCAGCGGCAAGCCGTACCCGATTTTCAAGAACTACTACGCTGGCGGTATCGGCTCGGTGCGGGGCTTCGAGCCGAGCTCGCTGGGTCCGCGCGACAAGACCACGGGCGACCCGATCGGCGGTTCGAAGCTGCTGGTCGGCAATATCGAGTTGACGTTCCCGCTGCCGGGTACGGGCTACGACCGCACGCTGCGGGTCTTCACGTTCCTCGATGCGGGTAACGTCTGGGCCGACGCGAGTGCCGCAGCCAATTCGACTGGCGCAAACGGTCTGCGTTACGGCTACGGTGTCGGTCTCGCGTGGATTTCGCCGATCGGGCCGCTCAAGCTCAGCTTGGGCTTCCCGCTCGTGAAGCACACCGGCGACCAGTATCAGAAATTCCAGTTCCAGATCGGGACGGCATTCTGATCGGGCGGCGCGATCCCGCCACGGGTGTTGTCGCTGCGAATTGTCGGCAGCGGCCGACCCCGGCGGCGGGCGGCTGGCCTAATTACAGAATCGAGAGGATGACTTTGCTAACCGGTATGTTTTCGAAACGTGTGGCATGCGCGCTGGCGCTGGCAATGACCTTGGGTGTCGGGGTAGCGCACGCGCAGGAAGCCCGGATCGCCGCGGTGAATTCTGACCGGATCCTACGGGAATCCGCGGCCGCGAAGGCCGCGCAGGTCAAGCTCGAAGCCGAGTTCGCCAAGCGCGACAAGGATCTCGCGGACATGGCGCAGAAGCTGAAGACCCTGTCCGATTCGCTCGACAAGAACGGTGCGTCGATGTCGGTGGCCGATCGCGCGCAGAAACAGCGCGATCTGTCGCAACTGGACACGGACTTCCAGCGCAAGCAGCGCGAGTTTCGCGAAGATCTGAACCAGCGCCGTAACGAAGAACTGGCGGCGGTGTTGGACCGCGCGAACAAGGTGATCAAGCAGATCGCCGAGCAGCAGCACTACGACCTGATCGTTCAGGAAGCGGTGTATGTGAGCCCGCGCATCGATATCACGGACCAGGTGCTCAAGGCCCTGGCCGCGTCGGGTAACTGAACGGCGCAAGCGCCGGGCGTTGGCTCGCGAGTGGGTGGCTCCTACGCCGCCCACGATCATTGCCCGGTGGCGGCAAAGACGTAGAACTGACAAGTTGGACTGAACTGCAGGAGACTGGATAGGCATGGCATTTACGCTTGAGGACATCGTCCAACGGTTCGGCGGTGAAGTAGTCGGAAACGGTTCGCAGCGCGTCGGTAGTCTTGCGCCGCTCGACCAGGCAGGTCCGGACCAACTGGCGTTCCTCGCCAATCCGAAGTACCTGTCGCAGGTCGAAACGACCCGCGCGGGCGCGGTGTTGATCAATGCCGCCGATCTCGCCAAACTGGCTCCCAGCGAAAGCCGTAACTTCATCGTCACGCCGAATCCGTACGCTTACTTCGCGCGCGTCGCGCAGACCTTCATCGACCTCGCTGCGCCCAAGGTTGCGCCGGGCGTCCATCCGAGCGCCACGATCGACCCGTCCGCGCAGATTGCCGCGAGCGCGGTGATCGGCCCGCATGTCACGGTGGAAGCCGGTGCGGTGATCGGCGAAAACGTGAGGCTCGGCGCCAACGTGGTGATCGGCCGCGGCACGCGGATCGGCGCCGGTTCGCATCTGTACCCGAATGTGACGGTGTACCACGGTTGCAAGCTCGGCGAGCGCGTGATCGTGCATGCGGGCGCGGTGATCGGCTCGGACGGTTTCGGCTTCGCGTCGGATTTCGTCGGCGAAGGCGACGCGCGTACCGGTAGCTGGGTGAAGATTCCGCAGGTCGGCGGTGTGTCGATCGCGAACGACGTCGAGATCGGTGCGAACACTACGATCGACCGTGGCGCGATGGCCGACACGATCATCGAAGAGTGCGTGAAGATCGACAACCTCGTGCAGATCGGCCATAACTGCAAGGTCGGCGCGTACACGGTGATCGCCGGTTGTGCGGGCATTGCGGGCAGCACGACGATTGGCCGCCATTGCATGATCGGCGGCGCGGTCGGCATTGCCGGCCATGTGACGCTCGCCGACTACGTGATTGTCACGGCGCAGTCCGGTGTATCGAAGTCGTTGTCGAAGCCCGGCATGTACACCAGCGCGTTCCCGGCCGTGAATCACGCCGACTGGAACAAGAGCGCGGCGTTGCTGCGCAATATCGGCAAACTGCGCGACCGTATCAAGGCGCTCGAGAACGCCGCGAGCGACAAGCCGGCGGCGGCCGCAAGCACCACGACAGGCGCATTGTCGAACGCAACGGATAACCCGGCAGCTAGCAATTCCGCAGACGAGCAAGCCTGAGCTCGCGAAGTAATTCGCCGGGCGGCTTGCCGGCACCGCGTAAAATGGCGGGCTAGCATCAGAAGCAACGTCGGTTGCCGTGACCGGGTGGCACGGCCGCCGGGTCAGGGCGAGCGCCGGCAGCACGCGTTACTAACCCACCTGCACCAGCATTCGCAGTCATCATCGCGCAGTCAATGCGTGAGCAGAAACACCATGAGCACCGAAAAAATCAATCTCGACATTCATAAGATTCTCACGCTGCTGCCACATCGTTACCCGATCCTGCTGGTCGACCGGGTGCTCGAACTTGAGCCGCACAAGCGCATCAAAGCGTTGAAGAACGTGTCGATCAACGAGCCGTACTTCCAGGGGCATTTCCCGACCCGTCCGGTCATGCCCGGCGTGCTGATCCTCGAAGCGCTCGCGCAAACCGCGGCGCTGCTGACGTTTTCGGAAGAGCCGAGCGATCCGTCGAACACGCTGTACCTGTTCGTCGGTATCGACAATGCGCGCTTCAAGCGCGTGGTGGAGCCGGGCGATCAGTTGATCCTGAATTGCACGTTCGAGCGTCATATGCGCGGCATCTGGAAGTTCAAGGCGCGCGCCGAAGTGGATGGCGTCGTGGCGGCAGAAGCCGACCTGATGTGCGCGGTGCGGCACACGGACAAGGACGCTTAAGTCAGCGTCCGGTTAGCCCGTGGCTCGATGCCGGCGCGGCCGGCGTTGCCCGGGCCCATCCAGACAACGCAACAGAATCAGAAGCGAGGACGCATGAGCAGGATTCATCCCACTGCGATCGTCGAACCGGGCGCACAAGTCGACGAGTCCGTCGAAATCGGACCGTATGCCGTGATCGGCGCACATGTGACGATCGGCGCACGGAGCACGGTCGGCTCGCATAGCGTGATCGAAGGTCACACCACGCTCGGCGAAGACAACCGGGTCGGCCACTACGCATCGGTCGGCGGCCGTCCGCAGGACATGAAGTACAAAGACGAGCCGACCCGGCTCGTGATCGGCAACCGCAACACGATCCGCGAATTCACCACGATCCACACCGGCACGGTGCAGGACGCGGGCGTCACCACGCTCGGCGACGACAACTGGATCATGGCGTACGTGCACATCGGGCACGACTGCCACGTCGGCAATAACGTCATTCTGTCGAGCAACGCGCAGATGGCCGGCCACGTGACGATCGGCGACCACGCGATCGTCGGCGGCATGTCGGGCGTGCATCAGTTCGTGCGCATCGGCGCGCACTCCATGCTGGGCGGTGCGTCGGCGTTGGTGCAGGACATTCCGCCGTTCGTGATCGCCGCGGGCAACAAGGCGGAGCCGCACGGCATCAACGTCGAAGGGCTGCGCCGCCGCGGCTTCTCGCCGGACGCGATTTCGGCGCTGCGCTCGGCCTATCGCCTGCTGTACAAAAACGGCCTGTCGCTTGAAGAAGCGAAGGTGCAGTTACGCGAACTGGCATCCGCGGGTGGCGACGGCGACGAACCGGTGCAGACGTTGCTCGCGTTCATCGAAATGTCGCAACGCGGCATCATCCGCTAACCGATGGCATTGCAACCCAATCCGCTGCGCGTCGCGATGGTGGCCGGCGAACCGTCCGGCGATCTGCTCGCGGCGTCGCTGCTCGACGGTCTCGCGAGCCGTCTGCCCACCGGCACCCAGTACTACGGAATCGGCGGCCCGCGCATGATCGCCACAGGCTTCGACGCCCACTGGCCGATGGACAAGCTGACGGTGCGCGGCTATGTCGAAGCACTGCGGCATATTCCCAGCATTCTCGCCGTCCGTAACGAACTGAAGCGCCAACTGCTGGCGGAGCCGCCGTCGGTGTTCGTCGGTGTGGATGCACCCGATTTCAACTTCGGGCTCGAGCACGCGTTGCGCGACGCCGGCATTCCGACGGTTCACTTCGTGTGTCCGTCCATCTGGGCATGGCGTGGCGGGCGCATCAAGAAGATCGCCAAGGCGGTCGACCACATGATGTGCGTGTTCCCGTTCGAAACCGCGCTGCTGGAGAAAGCGGGCGTCGCGGCGTCGTACGTGGGGCATCCGCTGGCCGACGAGATTCCGCTCGTGCCCGACACGCTCGGCGCACGCCGCGCGCTTGGTCTCGCGGAAGACGGTCCGATCATCGCGGTGCTGCCGGGCAGCCGGCGCTCGGAGATCGATCTGATCGGCCCGACGTTCTTCGCGGCAATGGAAATGATGCAGCACCAGGAGCCCAGCGTGCGCTTCGTGATGCCGGCGGCCACGCCGGTATTGCGCGAGATGCTGCGGCCGCTGGTCGACTCGCACCCGGGTCTCGCGTTGACGATTACCGACGGCCAGTCGCAACTCGCCATGACCGCGGCCGACGCGATCCTCGTGAAGAGCGGCACCGTGACGCTGGAAGCCGCGCTGCTGAAAAAGCCGATGGTGATCTCGTACAAGGTGCCCTGGCTGACCGGCCAGATCATGCGCCGCCAGGGCTATCTGCCGTACGTGGGGCTGCCGAACATTCTGGCGGGGCGTTTCGTCGTGCCGGAAATCCTGCAGCATTTCGCTACGCCGCAAGCGCTGGCCGAGGCCACGCTGAAACAGTTGCGCGACGAAGGCAACCGGCGCACGCTGACGGAAATCTTCACGGAGATGCATCACGTGCTGAAGCAGAACACTGCGCAGCGAGCGGCGGAAGTCGTGGCGAGCGTCGTCGAAAAACATAAGGCGCGGCCGTGACCGGTGCGCGCGCACCTCGTCGCAAGGCCGTGGCAGGCGCCGCGGCGGAGCAGGTCGGCCTGAACTTCGAGACGCCGGACGACATCGTCTGCGGCGTCGACGAAGCCGGGCGCGGTCCGCTTGCCGGTCCGGTGGTCGCGGCGGCGGTGATCTTCGACCCGTCGAAGCCGATGATTCGCGGCCTCGACGATTCGAAGGTGCTCACCGCGAAAAAGCGCGACGAGCTGTACGACAAGATTGTCGATCGCGCGCTGGCTTACTGCATCGCGTCGGCGAGCGTCGAAGAAATCGATTCGCTGAACATCCTGCACGCCACCATGCTGGCAATGAAGCGCGCGGTGGAAGGTCTCGCCGTCGTGCCGACGCTGGTCAAAATCGACGGTAATCGCTGCCCGACGCTGAGCGTGCGCAGCGAGGCGGTGATCGGCGGCGACGCGCTCGTCAAAAGCATTTCTGCTGCGTCGATTCTGGCTAAAGTCACGCGCGACCGCATGCTGCTCGAATTGCATCAGCGCTTTCCGGTGTACGGTTTCAATGCCCATGCCGGTTACGGCACGCCGCAACACCTCGCGGCGCTGCGTGAACATGGGCCGTGCGAGCATCATCGGCGCTCGTTCGCGCCAGTGCGTGAAGCGCATCTGCGCTTCGGCACGACCACGCGTCTGCCGGCGGGTGAAATCGTCGTCGTGCCCGTCACGTTGACCAATGCCATGCTCGACGACGACGCCTTCGGCGAACGCAGCGGCATCTGATTTTCAGTGAGCGCCGCGCGCGCGGTACAACAGCGCGTCGTTCATTCTTTCCTCATTCTCACTGTCTTCGCTGCCTGTGAAAGCCATCACCTCGCGGGACAATCCGCTCTATAAACGTCTCAAGGCATTGGCCGGCTCGACGCATCAACAGCGTCGCGGCGGCCAGGCGTTGCTCGAAGGGTTCCATCTCGCGAGCGCGTTTCTCGACGTCGCCGGGCAGCCGGAAATGTGTATCGTCACCGACGGCGCGCTGACTCACGACGAAGCGCGCGCGATCGTCGCGCGTGTCGAAGATCATCGCGTCGTGACGCTGCCGGATGCGTTGTTCGGGCAGTTGTCGAACGTCGTGCATGGTGTGGGGATTCTGCTGCTGGTCGACAAGCTCGATCCGCCGCTGCCCGACACGGTCGCGCAGACGTGTCTCGTGCTCGACGGCGTGCAGGACGCCGGCAACGTCGGCTCGATTCTGCGCAGCGCGGCGGCGGCCGGCATTCAGCAGGTGTTCTGCGCGCCGGGCACGGCGTACGCGTGGTCGTCGAAAGTCTTGCGCTCGGGCATGGGCGCGCACTTCCTGCTGCAGATTCACGAGGACGTCGAAGCGCAGTCACTGATCGAGCGCCTCGCGGTGCCGATCGTGATTACGGATTCGCACGGCGCCGAAGCGATCTACGACTGCGATCTGAGCGGACCGCTCGCGTGGGTGTTCGGCAACGAAGGGGCGGGCGTGTCGCAGATCTGGCGCGACGCGGTGTCGTTGCGAGTGACGATTCCCCAGCCGGGCGGCATGGAGTCGCTCAATGTGGCGGCGGCGGCGGCGGTTTGCGTGTTCGAACAATGCCGCCAGCAGCGCGGCCGCGCGTAGCCGTAAAAAAGGGCGCCTTGTCAGGCGCCCCGTTCATCCGCTTCAATTACCCAATCAATAAGCCTGCCGATCCAGCTTGATCTCCTGCAGGATCGTCGTCGCGATCTCCTCGATCGATTTGTGCGTCGACGACAACCACTTGACGCCTTCACGCCGCATCATCGCCTCGGCTTCGTTGATCTCATAACGGCAGTTTTCCGGCGCGGCGTATTTGCTGCCCGGCCGACGCTCGTTGCGGATTTCGGACAGCCGCTGCGGATCGATCGACAACCCAAACATTTTCTGACGATGCGCGAGCAAGGGCGTAGGCAGTTTGCCGCGTTCGAAGTCTTCCGGAATCAGCGGATAGTTCGCCGCCTTCACGCCGTACTGCATGGCCAGATACAGGCTCGTCGGCGTTTTGCCGCTACGCGACACGCCGACCAGGATCACGTCCGCGTCGGCCAGATTGCGGTTCGATTGACCGTCGTCATGCGCGAGCGAAAAGTTGATCGCCTCGATCCGGTTCTTGTACTCCTCGGTGTCCGCGTTCTGGTGTCCACGGCCCATGGCGTGGCTCGACTTCAGTTCCAGTTCCTGCTCGAGCGGCTCGACGAAGGTCTGAAACATGTCCAGCACCAACGCGTTCGACCCTTTGACGATCTGGTTCGACGCGCTGTCCACCAGCGTGGTGAACACGATCGGCCGGCGGCCGTCTTGCGCGATCGCCTCGTTGATCTTTTCGAGGGTGGCGTAGGCCTTTTCCGTCGAGTCGACGAAGGGCACGCGAACCAGACGGAATTTCTGGTCGAACTGGGAGAGGATCGAATGCGCGAAGGTTTCGGCAGTGATCCCGGTCCCGTCGGAGACGATGAATACGGTGGGCGGCATCGGTGGGGCTGGGGAACGTGAGCGGAAAATAGCGCTCGAATAAAACATCGCCGCGCAGACCTCGCTGCCCGGTGGCTAACCGGAGTATGCAGCGAATCGGCACGGCGCGCCGTGGGCACCACAATTGCGTCCGGATGACGGTGGGGTCTCGCAAAAGCCCGCTGGCCGGTCCGGGGCGCGTTTCGAGGCGCAATTCTCGTCCGACAGTCACATTTTGAGAGTCGGCACGGTAGAATAGCGGCAACCTGTTGGATAAGCAATTGCAGGCGATTGGCGTCTAACTTACCGTGAACGGTCGTTCAACGCGTCGCCTTCGGTCGGTAACGTGCGGTGAATGTGGTGGATTGATCGGTAAATTCGTCCATTCGCGTTCTTCGTCGCGCATCCGGCCATTTGCACATTTGCGGCCTCTCCGCGGCGCTTTTTACCGCCCGTGGCCGCTTACCGCGCTGTGTCGCGATTGCTTCTCCAACAGGTTGTGCAAGACGCGAGAGCACGCTCCCAATGGGCGTCTCGCGTTCGAGCCCACTTGCACAGCCGTGAATTTCTTTCACACTTAGGGGCTTGTATGACTAACGCAGTTACCGTCGCAAAGGATAAGGCGTATGTAGTTCCGTTCGAGCAGTTGCGGATGACCGACGTGGAGATTGTCGGTGGCAAGAATGCGTCGCTGGGCGAGATGATCAGTCAACTCGCTGAAGCCGGCGTGCGCGTGCCCACCGGTTTCGCTACGACGGCGCTGGCATTCCGTGACTTCCTGAATCACAACACGCTCACCGAACGCATCGCCAAACGTCTCGAGACGCTCGACGTCGACGACGTGAAGGCGCTCGCGGAAGCAGGCAAGGAGATCCGTCAATGGATCGTCGACGCGCCGATGCAGCCGCAGCTGGAAGCGGACATCCGCGCAGGGTTCGACGTCCTGCAAAACAGCTCGCCTGAAGAGCTGTCGTTCGCCGTGCGTTCGTCGGCCACGGCCGAAGATTTGCCGGACGCATCGTTCGCGGGTCAGCAGGAAAGCTACCTCAACGTGGTCGGCGTCGAAGACGTGCTCGATCGCATGAAGCACGTGTTCGCGTCGCTGTACAACGACCGCGCTATCTCCTATCGCGTCCACAAGGGCTTCACGCATGCTGAAGTCGCGTTGTCGGCGGGCGTGCAGCGCATGGTGCGCTCGGACGTCGGCGCGGCCGGCGTGATGTTCACGCTGGACACCGAATCGGGCTTTAAAGACGCCGTGTTCATCACGTCGAGCTACGGTCTGGGCGAAACGGTGGTGCAGGGCGCGGTGAATCCGGACGAGTTCTACGTCTTCAAGACCACGCTCGCGCAAGGCAAGTACCCGATCATCCGTCGCTCGATCGGCTCGAAGCTGATCAAGATGGAATTTACGAAAGCGGGCGAAGAAGGCCGCGTGAAGACCGTCGACGTGACGCACGAGCAGCGCAACCGCTTCTCGATCACCGACGAAGACGTGATCGAGCTCGCGAAATACGCCGTCATTATCGAAAAACACTACGAGCGTCCGATGGACATCGAGTGGGGCAAAGACGGCCGCGACGGCAAGATCTTCATTCTGCAGGCGCGTCCGGAAACGGTGAAGAGCCAGGCCGCGGGCAAGGCCGAACAGCGCTTCAAGCTGAAGGGTCAGTCGAACGTGCTGGCCACGGGTCGCGCGATCGGTCAGAAGATCGGCGCGGGTCCGGTGCGCGTGATCCACGATCCGTCGGAAATGGACCGGGTGCAACCGGGCGACGTGCTGGTCGCCGACATGACCGACCCGAACTGGGAGCCGGTCATGAAGCGCGCGTCGGCAATCGTCACGAATCGTGGCGGGCGCACCTGCCACGCGGCGATTATCGCGCGTGAGCTGGGCGTGCCGGCGGTGGTCGGCTGCGGCGACGCGACCGACGTGCTGAAGGAAGGCGCGCTGGTCACGGTGTCGTGCGCGGAAGGCGACGAAGGCAAGATCTACGACGGCCTGCTCGAAACCGAAATCACCGAAGTGGAGCGCGGCGAACTGCCGCCGATTCCGGTGAAGATCATGATGAACGTCGGCAACCCGCAACTGGCTTTCGACTTCTCGCAATTGCCGAACGCCGGCGTGGGTCTGGCGCGGCTCGAGTTCATCATCAACAACAACATCGGCGTGCACCCGAAGGCGATTCTCGAGTACCCGAACATCGACCAGGACCTGAAGAAGGCCGTGGAAAGCGTCGCGCGTGGCCATGCGTCGCCGCGTGCGTTCTACGTCGACAAGCTGACCGAAGGGATCGCGACGATTGCCGCGGCGTTCTATCCGAAGCCCGTGATCGTGCGTCTGTCGGACTTCAAGTCGAACGAGTACAAGAAGCTGATCGGCGGTTCGCGTTACGAGCCGGACGAAGAAAACCCGATGCTGGGTTTCCGTGGCGCGTCGCGCTACATCGCCGACGACTTCGCCGAAGCGTTCCAGATGGAATGTGTCGCGCTGAAGAAGGTGCGTGAAGAGATGGGCCTCGACAATGTCGAGATCATGGTGCCGTTCGTGCGCACGCTGAAGCAGGCGGAACGCGTGATCGGCCTGCTCGGCAAGTTCGGCCTGAAGCGCGGTGAGAAGGGTCTGCGTCTGATCATGATGTGCGAAGTGCCGTCGAACGCGATCCTCGCCGAAGAATTCCTGCAATTCTTTGACGGTTTCTCGATCGGTTCGAACGACCTGACGCAGCTCACGCTGGGCCTCGACCGTGACTCGGGCATGGAATTGCTGGCCGTCGATTTCGACGAACGCGATCCGGCCGTCAAGTTCCTGCTCAAGCGTGCGATCGAAACCTGCCTGCGCCTGAACAAGTACGTCGGCATTTGCGGCCAGGGTCCTTCGGATCATCCGGACTTCGCGCAATGGCTGACGGATGAAGGCATCGCGTCGATCTCGCTGAACCCCGACTCGATCATCGAGACGTGGAAGCAACTGGCGGCGTCGGCGAAGCAGTAAAACGCCTGTTGCATGCCGCTTTCTAAGCGGCATGCATAGCGTGCGGGAGGGTGCGGCAAAGTGCGCGTAAAAAGCGCATCAAAAGCTTGTCAAAGAGTGTCGCAGCGCCCGTTCGATGCACCAGCTTCGTGCTATAAACACCCCGGTAGATCCGGGGTGTTTTGCTTTGTGGAGGTCGATGTGGCGCCAGGTGGATTGTTCTGGTGGATCGGGGCGGGTGTGCTGGTCGTGCTGGAGTTGATCAGCGGTACGTTCTATCTGTTGATGATCGCGTTGGGTTTCGCCGCGGCGGCTCTCGCACACATTGCGGGTGCGCCCGCCGATCTGCAGTTCGCGGTGGCGGCGGGCGTGGCGCTGGCCGCGGTGCTGTTGCTGCGCCGCTCGCGCTTTGGCCGCAGAACGCGCAAAGACGCTTCGCACAATCCGGACGTCAATCTCGACATCGGCCAGACCTTGACCGTCGAGGGCTGGCAGGCGCGCCGCGCGCGCGCCAACTATCGCGGCGCCGCGTGGGACATCGAACTCGCGCCGGGCGAACCGGAAGACGCCCATCTTTATGAAATCACCGCGTTGAACGGCAGCTGTCTTGTCGTCGTCGCCAGCAGGCGGGCGGCGGCCGCCTGAGCGCATTGCGCGTTCAGGCGGCCACGCTTCATAGCATTTCCCAGCTTCACGCAACCCATCGAGTACGGACCGGAGAATAACAATGGATGTATCGACCATCGTCGGGGTGGTAGTGCTGATCATCGTGATCATGACGGCGGCGCAGACCCTCAAGATCGTGCCGCAGCAACATGCGTGGGTGCTCGAACGGCTCGGGCGCTATCACCGTACGCTCACGCCCGGCTTGAGCTTCGCGGTTCCGTTCGTCGACCGGATCGCCTACAAGCACATCCTCAAGGAAATCCCGCTCGAAGTGCCGAGCCAGGTCTGTATCACGCGCGACAACACGCAGTTGCAGGTGGACGGCGTACTGTATTTTCAGGTTACGGATCCGATGAAGGCCTCGTACGGATCGAGCAACTTCGTGTTCGCGATTACGCAGTTATCGCAGACCACGCTGCGTTCGGTGATCGGCAAGCTGGAACTCGACAAGACGTTCGAGGAGCGCGACTTCATCAACCACAGCATCGTGTCGTCGCTCGACGAAGCGGCATCGAACTGGGGCGTGAAGGTGCTGCGCTACGAGATCAAGGACCTGACGCCGCCCAAGGAGATTCTCCACGCCATGCAGGCGCAGATCACCGCCGAGCGCGAGAAGCGCGCGCTGATCGCCGCATCCGAAGGGCGTAAGCAGGAGCAGATCAATATCGCATCCGGTAGCCGCGAAGCGTCGATCCAGAAGTCCGAAGGCGAGCGGCAGGCGGCGATCAATCAGGCGCAAGGTCAGGCGGCGGCGATTCTGGCGGTGGCCGAGGCCAACTCGCAGGCCATTCAGAAGATCGCGGCGGCCATTCAGTCGAATGGTGGGATGGAAGCGGTGAACCTGAAGGTGGCCGAACAATACGTGACCGCGTTCGGCAATCTGGCGAAGCAGGGCACCACGCTGATCGTGCCGGGCAATCTGGCGGATATGAGTTCGATGATCGCGTCGGCGCTGACGATCGTGAACAAGGGCAAGGGCGTGCCCGAGGTGCGCTGAGCACCCGTGCTGTGCCGGCGGCTTGCCGCTTCGTGCTCGCGGTGGCTGAATGAGCCGCCTGCGGCGCTGTCCGCGCCGCACTGCACTTGTGCCGTCCTTGTGCCGTCCTTGTGCCGTATTCCGCAGTGGCAACAACCCAAAAAAATGGCCCGCTCAAAAAGCGGGCCATTTTTCATTGAACCTGTCACGGCGCCAACCGAGGCCACGCAAAGCGCGGCAAAACCGCACAGGCTTTCGCGCCAAAAACCTGCCTAGCCCGGCGACCGCATCAGGCGCGCCTTCTCGCGCTCCCAGTCGCGTTTCTTCTCGCTCTCGCGTTTGTCGTGCTGCTTCTTACCCTTGGCCAGCCCGATCTCGCATTTGACGCGGCCGCCCTTGTAGTGGAAGTTCAGCGGCACGAGCGTGTAGCCGCGCTGCTCGACCTTGCCGATCAGTTTGCTGATCTCTTCGCTATGCAGCAGCAGCTTGCGCGTGCGCACCGGATCCGGGTGGATGTGGGTCGAGGCTTCGGGCAGCGGGCTGATGTGCGTGCCGATCAGGAACAGTTCGTTGTCTTTGATCACAACGTAACCTTCCTTGATCTGGCCGCGCCCGGCGCGCAGCGCCTTGACCTCCCATCCTTCGAGCACGAGCCCTGCTTCATAGCGTTCTTCGACCGAATAGTCGTAGAAAGCTTTTCTGTTGTCGATAATGCTCATGAATGGAAAGTGCCCAACTCGTTTAAAATCACGATTTTAGCAAAGCGGGGCAAGGAAAGCCCGCCGCGCTTGTCCACCCTTGCCACGCGCTGTTCAATTTATGGCAGATGTCCAGAAAACCGTGTTGATCCGCCATTCGGCGGAACAGATGTTCGACCTCGTCACCGACGTCGCCGATTACCCCAACTTCCTGCCCTGGTGCGGGGGTGTCGAAATCCGCCGTCAGGACGAAAACGGCATGGAAGCGAAGATCGATATCAACTTCAAGGGCATCAAGCAGCATTTCGCCACGCGTAACAGCATGGAGCGGCCCACGCGCATCGACATGGAATTCGCGGATGGCCCGTTTCGCAAGTTCACGGGCTTCTGGCGTTTCACGCCGTTGCGGGCGGACGCCTGCAAGATCGAATTCGCGCTGCACTACGAATTCACCAACATCATTCTCGAGAAGATCATCGGGCCGGTGTTCAGCCACATTGCCAACACCTTCGTCGAATCGTTCGTGAAGCGCGCCGATGTGCGCTACGGTAAGGCATGAGCGCGCGCTTGTCGATTGAAGTCTGTTACGCGCTGCCGGACGAGCAGGCGCTGATCGCCGTGGATTTGCCCGAGGGCGCCACGCTGCAGCAGGCGCTCGACGCGAGCGGCATCCTGCAGCGTTTTCCGCGCATCGATCTGACTACGCAGAAAGTGGGTGTGTTCGGCAAGGTCAAGGCGCTGGACGCGGTGCTGGCCGATCACGACCGCGTCGAGATTTACCGGCCGCTGCTGGTGGATCCGAAGCTGTCGCGGCAACGGCGCGTCGAGAAGACCCGCAAGGCGGGTTCGATCGAAGGGCGGCGCTGGCAGAACCGGGATTCGCGCTAGGCGCGTCCTGTGGCGTTGCTTTGGCGGCGGCTGAGCGTGACTCAAAGCGGTTCAAGGCGACTCAAAGCGGTCAAGACGGTCAAGGCGGCTCGGCGTGGCCAAAGGCGGCTAAAGTCGCCGTGCCGACCACACGTCACCTCACTTCACTTCACTTCAAGACGCTGAAGCCGGCGCCTTCTTCCCCAGCGCCGCGGTGCCGGACGAATCGTCGTCCGCATGCTGACGCACCGACCAGCACACGCCCGCCACCAGCAGCAGAATCGCCGCCAGCTCCAGCGGACGCGGCAGGCGCTGGTCGTAAATGAACGCGTAAAGCAGCGCGAACAGCGTCTCGAATACGATCATCTGGCCGGAAAGCGTCAGCGGCAAACGCTTCGATGCGGCGTTCCAGAGCCCGTTGCCGAGCCACGAGGCGCCGATCGCGACCGCCAGATTCAGCATCCAGAACAGATGCCAGCGGCCGTCCACGAGCTCGCCCTGCGGGCCGCCGGCGGGCAGCACGGCCACCACCAGCCACAGCGCCGCGCCGAGCGCGCCGGTCACGACGCCCCACAGCAACGACCATTCGTTGCCGCTGAAATGCGTCTGACGCTGCAAATAACGGGCGTTTTCGACCGCGAACCAGGTCCAGCAGCCGAGCGCGCCCACCGCGCAGGCAAGCCCGATCAGCTTGGTGCCGATGCTGACCGGCGTGGCGTCGGCAACCGTGAAGACGTCCACGTTGATGCAGACGATACCGGCCATCACCATCGTGAGCGGCCAGGCGAGGCGGGCGAGCGGCACCGCGCCGTGGTCGCGCCGGCCAAGCAGCGTGACGGTGACCGGCAGCACGCCGACGATCAGCGACGCCGGCGCGATCCCGATCAGGTGCACGGCCGCCGTCAGCAGCAGGTAGTAGAGCAGGTTACCGGCCAGCGCCAGCTTCACCAGCGCGCCGAGATCCTCGCGGGTCAGGCGTTTGACGAGCGAGCGCGCCATCGGCAGGGCGGCCGCCAGCGAGACGATGCCGTACATCGTGTAGCGGCCGGCGCTCAACAGCAGCGGCGAAAAGTCGGGCAGCACGCGCGGCACCAGAAACACCATCCCCCATAAAGCCCCGGCCATTACGCCATATGCCACACCGCGCTGCATCGACTGCCCCTGCAAGAAAACTGGAATGGTCGGGAGAATAGCGGTTCGCGCCGCGAACCGTCTTGTTCGATTCTGCACTGGCGCGGCAATTCATGGCTTTCCCGCCGCCCGGCAGCGGTTTGGGCCCGAACGCGCAAACGAAACCGGATCGAACCCGAGGCGAACGGAGAAGCGAAATCGGCGAGCCGCTTATCGCGAAAAAAATCGCCCGAAACTCGCTAAGCTGCTGTTCGTGCAGTGAAAACCGGGGAGGTATCGCGTATAATCTGCTTTTGCGCCTATAGGATTTGCCATGCGTCTGATCCAAACAGCACTCACGTTCGATGACGTGCTCCTCGTCCCGGCCTTCTCCGATGTTTTGCCGCGCGACACCAGCCTCAAGACCCGGCTGACCCGCAACATCTCCCTGAATATGCCGCTTGTGTCCGCCGCCATGGACACCGTCACCGAAGCCCGTCTCGCCATCGCGATGGCGCAAATGGGTGGCGTGGGCATCATCCACAAGAATCTCACGCCGGCCGAGCAGGCGCGTGAAGTTGCCAAGGTCAAGCGCTTCGAATCGGGCGTCGTGCGCGATCCGATCACGGTGCCGCCGCAAATGAAGGTGCGCGACGTGATCGCGCTGTCGCAGCAGCATGGCATTTCGGGCTTCCCGGTCGTCGAAGGCGCGCAACTGATCGGTATCGTCACGAACCGCGACCTGCGCTTCGAAGAGCGTCTGGACGAGCCGGTGCGCAACATCATGACGCCGCGCGAGCGCCTCGTCACCGTCAAGGAAGGCACGTCGCTCGCCGAAGCCAAGGCGCTGATGCACAGCCACCGCCTCGAGCGCGTACTGGTCATCAACGACGCATTCGAACTGCGCGGCCTGATGACGGTGAAAGACATCACCAAGCAGACCGAACACCCGGACGCGTGTAAAGACGAACACGGCAAGCTGCGCGCAGGCGCGGCGGTCGGTGTCGGCGAGGACAACGAAGAGCGCGTCGAGCTGCTGGTGCAGGCGGGCGTCGACGTGATCGTCGTCGATACCGCGCACGGCCACAGCAAGGGCGTGCTCGAGCGCGTCCGCTGGGTCAAGCAGAACTTCCCGCACGTCGAAGTGATCGGCGGCAATATCGCCACCGCCGCGGCCGCCAAGGCGCTCGTCGAATACGGTGCGGACGGCGTGAAGGTCGGGATCGGCCCCGGCTCGATCTGCACGACGCGGATCGTCGCCGGTGTCGGCGTGCCGCAAGTCACCGCGATCTCGAACGTGTCCGAAGCGCTGAAGGGCACCGGCGTACCGGTAATCGCCGACGGCGGCGTGCGTTTCTCGGGCGACGTCAGCAAGGCGCTGGCCGCCGGCGCGAATTCCGTGATGATGGGCAGCATGTTCGCCGGCACCGAAGAATCGCCGGGCGACGTGTTCCTGTATCAAGGTCGTCAGTACAAGTCTTACCGTGGCATGGGCTCGGTCGGCGCGATGAAAGACGGCGCTGCGGACCGCTACTTCCAGGACAACTCCGCGAACATCGACAAGCTGGTGCCGGAAGGTATCGAAGGCCGCGTCGCCTACAAGGGCTCGGTCAACGCGATCCTGTTCCAGTTGATCGGCGGCGTGCGTGCCAGCATGGGTTATTGCGGCTGCCGCACCATCGACGAGATGAACGACAAGGCCGAGTTCGTGCAGATCACGGGCGCGGGCTTGCGCGAGTCGCACGTGCACGACGTGCAAATCACCAAGGAAGCGCCCAACTACCACGTGGACTAAACGCCAATGAAGCCATTGCTGCGCGCTGTACTCATTCTCGATGCCTTGCTGCTGCTCGCGTTCGGCGTGCTGTTTCTGCTGACGCCCTGGACTTCGTTGTACAACGCGCTGCTTCTGGTGCAAACCCAGCCGGCTCTGGTCGGCCAGGGGTTTGGCGTGGCGCTGATCGGGCTCGCGTGGCTGGCTTTTCACGCGTCGATCGACGGGGCGTTGACCTCGACGGTCGCCAAGGTGGTCGGCCACGTGAACTGGCTGACCGGCGTGCTGATGCTGGTCTGGCTGCTCGGCTTGCATACGCCGGCGCTGACCGGTTTCGGGCAGATCGTCGCGGTGCTCACCGGTGTCGTGTTGCTGGTGATCGGTCTGGGTGGCGTGCGTTTGTCGGGCGCGGTCAGGCGGCGTGAGAAGGAGCGGGTGGTGGAAGCCGCCGCTGCCGGGCGTGCTGAAAAGCAGGCCGCCAAAGACGCCGCGAAAGACGCTGCCAACCGGCGCGAGCCGGGGCGTGTGACGGCGGGTTTCCCGGTCTATCACGCTGAGCCGGCCGTGGCGCCGGTCGTCGAGCCGGTGGTGCCAGTTGTGCCGGGGGTTCCGGTCACGCGGCCGGTGGATACCGTTGCAACCGGTACGTTCCGTCCGGCGGTCGATGAATCCGCTCTAACGCCGTCCGAAAGGGCCGCGCGGGCCGAGAGCACCGAGAGCACCGTCGCCCGCGACGAAGCCCGTAACGCCGCCGCTGACGCGCCAGGCGGCCCTCGTCCGCCGTTTCATGGCTGACCTCGCGCCGCGCACACGCCAGTCCGCAGCAGCTTGCCGCTTCACGCCCGATCGTCCCCCCGTGGACCGCTTTGAATTCAACGCCGCGCTTTGCGCGCGGCATCCTCTATCCGCTCACTTTTGACTCCGTCCGCTGCCATGCACGACAAGATCCTGATTCTCGACTTCGGTTCGCAAGTCACCCAACTGATTGCACGTCGCGTTCGCGAAGCCAACGTGTATTCGGAAATCCACCCGTACGACGTCGATGCGTCGTTCATTCGCGACTTCGCGCCGAAGGGCGTGATTCTGTCGGGCGGCCCGAGCTCGGTCACCGAAACCGACACGCCGCGCGTGCCGCAAGCAGTGTTCGAACTCGGCGTGCCGGTGCTCGGCATCTGCTACGGCATGCAAGCCATGGCCGAGCAACTGGGCGGCAAGGTCGACAACGGCCATCTGCGTGAATTCGGTTACGCCGAAGTGCGCGCGCGCAATCATACGAGCCTGCTGGAAGGCATCAGCGACTTCACCACGCCGGAAGGTCACGGCATGCTGAAGGTCTGGATGAGCCACGGCGACAAAGTGCTGGAAATGCCGCCGGGCTTCGCGCTGATGGCATCGACGGAATCGTGCCCGATCGCGGCGATGGCCGACGAACAGCGCCATTTCTACGGCCTGCAATGGCATCCGGAAGTCACCCACACCGTGCAGGGCCGCGCAATGATCGAGCGCTTCGTGCTGCAGATCTGCGGCGCGCGGGCTGACTGGGAAATGGGCAACTATATCGACGAAGCCGTCGCCAAGATTCGCGAGCAGGTCGGCCAGGAACACGTGATCCTGGGGCTGTCGGGCGGCGTGGATTCGTCGGTGGCGGCGGCGCTGCTGCATCGCGCGATCGGCGACCAGCTGACTTGCGTGTTCGTCGACCACGGCCTGTTGCGTCTGAACGAAGCCGAGCAGGTCATGGCGCTGTTTGCCGATAACCTCGGCGTGAAGGTGATTCACGTCGACGCGAGCGAAGTGTTCCTGCGCAAGCTGACCGGCGTGACCGATCCGGAAGCGAAGCGCAAGATCATCGGCGCGGAATTCGTCGAAGTGTTCCAGACCGAAGCCGGCAAGCTGAGCGACGCGAAGTGGCTCGCGCAAGGCACGATCTATCCGGACGTGATCGAATCGGCCGGCAAGGGCAAGAAGGGTACGCATACCATCAAGAGCCACCACAACGTGGGCGGCCTGCCGGAGACGTTGAACCTGAAGCTGCTCGAACCGCTGCGCGAACTGTTCAAGGACGAAGTCCGCGTACTCGGCGTGAAGCTCGGTTTGCCGCCGTCGATGGTGTATCGCCACCCGTTCCCGGGCCCGGGTCTGGGCGTGCGGATTCTCGGCGAAGTGAAGCGCGATTTCGCGGATCTGCTGCGTCGCGCGGACGCAATTTTCATCGAGACGCTGCGTACCACGATCGACAAGGAAACCGGCAAGTCATGGTACGACCTGACGAGCCAGGCGTTCGCGGTGTTCCTGCCGGTGAAGAGCGTCGGCGTGATGGGCGACGGGCGCACTTATGAGTACGTGGTCGCGTTGCGTGCAGTGCAGACGCTGGACTTCATGACCGCGCATTGGGCGCATCTGCCGCATGAACTGCTGGGGCATGTGTCGAACCGCATTATTAATGAAGTGCGCGGGATTAACCGGGTGGTGTATGACATTTCGGGGAAACCGCCGGCAACGATTGAGTGGGAATAAGCTGATCGGCTCCCGGCTCACACCGGGAGCTCCGGTTTTCCCTTCAGTTGGCAATGCCAAAAACCGCCAGCAGCGCCTCGGGCGCACGGTTCATTTTTCAACGCCTTTGTTGAAAAGTGCGTGATAGCAAATCGGTACGGGTAGCGAAACTCAATCGCGACTCGCGGGGACCAGGCGCCTGCGCTGCCAGGCGACATACGGTATGCAGACCACGACACTCGTCATGAGATACAGCAGAATCACGCTAGCTATCTTCGTGTCGGGAAAGTTGATGGAAGCAATGGCGAGGGCGATGGCCGGATGCCGGCACGCCGTGGATAGCGCTAGCACAGCACGATTTCCGGCGTCCCGGCCACCCATCAGATGGCCGATCATCAATCCAAGCACCACGAAACTCACCATCGCGATCATGGCGCGCTGGCCAGTCGCCGACCAGATCGCGCTGAGGCTACCGAGCAGCAAGACCAGAGCCGCCAGCAGAAGCAGTCCGTTCGCGGCCATGGCCAATGGCGCCCGTAACCGCGCGGCGAAGCGCGGGAACCACGAGCTGACCAGCAGACCCATCGCCAACGGCAGAAGGGCCATCACCAGGACGACATGGGCAACGGCGCCCGTGCTGATGACGAACGGCCGGGCAAAGACAATTTCAAGCAGGCGAAGCGAAAGTGGAATCGCCGGAATCGCAGCCAGCGAGAGGACGACCATGAGTCCCAGTCCGTATGATTGCGGACCACCTGCTTTGCCCTGTTTTTTTGGCAATAGCGGCGGTACGGGCGAGATGGCCAGACAGATCAGCGTCGCTTCGACCTCGATTCTCAGATCGAAATACTCGACCAGGAAGAAGACGAGAACCGGCATGACGACCAGTACGGAGAGCAGAGAACGAACCAGCAAGCCTGGTCGGCGGACGACGTAAAGCAGGTCCGCCATCGTTGTGCGCATTCCAAAGCCGAACACCGTGCCGAGAACGGCGATCTGAAGCGCGATTAGCGTGAGCTGTTTCAGGTCCATTAGTGAGTGGGTCCGTCGCCGAAGATCATGCTGTAAATGGCGAACACCCCGCCGCCTATCAACAGGACGGCCAGGACCAGCACCATGGACGGCGGAAAGCGCGTCTCGGCATGCAGCAGGCCGTCGGCCTTCAGCGCCTGGCGTTGCCGGCGCAGTTCCAGCATGAAGGCGATGTGATACCAGATACCGAGTACGAGTGTCGCGATTCCCAGCACGACCAGAAACTCGCCCAGCCGGCGAGGCGCGTCGGCCGCTTTCAATACGCCGGCGTCGTGAAGTTTCTGGAACATCTGGAAAATCGTGAAGCCAAACCCTATCAACGAGAGCGACGTCCGGATCACCGACATCAGCGTGCGGTCGGCGCTCATCCGTGTGCGCTGAAACGACATGCCCGTTCGCCGGGCCGCGAGCTCGTCAGACGTACTTCCTATGATGGCCATGTTTCATCGTCCGTTCGGTTGAGAGGACCGCCATGTTCTTCGCCATGCGCTGGACATCGTCTAGAAACTCATCGCGAAACCAAGCGCCACCCCGTGAACGTTATGTCCAAATACATAACGCACCATCGCTCGCGTTCGCGTGACGATAACGGGGTAGTGACTGCTATCGAGTTCCAATCCGACACCCAGCGACGTCAGGTTGTTGAAGCCGAGAACACCCGCACTATTGCCGAAGTACTGCGAGTACGCGGTTTCAAGCACATAGCGCACGGGTTTCTGTAACGCATGCAGTCCGGTGGGCGCGCGCCAGCGCGCCCAGAGGCTTAATTGCTGTGCGGTCGAGGAACCTTGCGCCGCCGCCGATGTACTGCCAAAGCTGCGTAAATAGATGTCGGTCGCGCGCAACTCGACATCGATTTCATAGTTCTCGCGATAGTGTTCATAGTCCAGCATCAGAGAACCACCGTAGCCATAGGCATTCAACGCGCCGTTATCGAGAAACTGCAGGTTCGTGTCCGCCGCGCGGTTGATGAGTGCCTGAGCGATACGTAAGTCGCTGGTCACCCGGCCGATCGTGCCGTTCAGGATGGGGCGCAGTACGAGTTCGTCGGTAATGCGAAAATCCCAGCCAATCCCGACTGTCGTGCTCGCGGTATCCCATTTGACCGGGACCAGACGGCGCGCCGCGCCGTCTGTTGCGACGAACGTCGGGTCGTATCGGCTCAACGCGATCGTGCCCTCCAGATAGAGCGGAAATGACTTGCCGAGGGTAAAGCCGCCGCCGAGTTGAGTCTGTCCGAAGCCGGGGTTGCCGGTCGCGCCGTTGTTGATGGAGAGTGAGCTGGTGGTGACGTCGGGCACCGTCGTGTAAGACATGATGGAGAGAACGCTATTGGCTTGTTCCTGAATGTTCGTATTCAATCTTGCCCGGCCCGAAAGCGGCGAATCGGGTTGCGCAGTCTGTGCACCGGCGAAGGGTGGGAAGAGCGCAGCCAGCAGCAGTAACAGTAAGCGGAACAGGCCTGGGCAGAGCATGGGGCTTAGCGGTTCGCGTCGCGCGTCATGGGGCAATGGGGCAATGAGGTAAATCAGATCAGCGTTTTGATGACCTTGCCGACAAGGGACGTCAGCGGAAATTGAATCGCGACGACGTACAACATCGGTAGAACCGCAGGGCCTGCAATGGCGAGTACACCCAGCTTGCCGACGGGAAAAGTTCTCATGCGCCGCACCGCGTCGAACAGCGCTTGCACATCCGCAACCGGACCGAGTTCCGGCGCATCCAGAATGGCGGGGGCGCCGATATCTTTCCCCAGAATCCATCGCGCGCGAACCAGCCTGCCGTGTTGCCCGGCAATCCCGCCGTAGTCGAGAATCGCCTGACGCTTCACTTTGACGAGAAGCAGCGTCAACGGCGCAAAGGGCACCAGAAAAATGAACGACACCAGCACGGCCGTGGCGATCAGTAGCGCCTTGATATCCATTGCATTGACGCCGTGATAGACGACGTCGTGAGCGAAGGACGCCGCCGCAACGGTCGATAGGGCAAAGGCAACCGGACTGAAAATGAAACTCAGTCTTTCGACGAAACCGAGTCCGGCGAGTCTGTCGGGATGGGTCGGCACGAGCGAAAGAGGAAAGTGCGCGAGCTTCAGTATCAGGATGAACACCAGGCAGGCTCGCCATAGCCACGCGAGGAGTAAAGCGGTGAAGAGCGGCCTGATCACCACGATGAACCACCAGCCGCCAAAAGTCAGGCCGTTTGCCGCGTCGTCAGCGTTTTTCCATGACAGATCTTCGAGACGGCTAAACACCGCTCCCGCCGTGCTCCATGCAACGACGATGCTCAAAATGAAAATCCATGGCGACACGCTATCGCGCAGTCGCACCATGCTCGCGACCAGTGCCCTGAACGGCGGGATCCTGTCGGCGGCAACGAGTCCGGACTCGACGAAGTAGTGCAACAACGGCGGAACGGATTTCTGTGCAACCCCTTCGGCGATCACCAGCAAAGGGATGGCGATAAGACAGCGGGCGTGAATGCCGAAGTGAGCAAGAAAGGTGTCGTGACCATCGCTATCCGCGAGTCGTCCCGTCAGCAGTGCCCATATCGCAAGAGGTAACCAGGTGACGGTGGCGAAGATCAAGGCGCGCCTGGCCGTGCCCATCCCTTCGGCGGGAATAAGGCCAAGTCGTCTCTGAAGCCGGAAGCCGATATCACCGCGCACGAGAGAGAGATCCAGACCGGCGAGCTCGGGTGGAAGGGGGTGCGTGCCGACGCCGCTTGCTCCAGATGTCGCCATGGACTGCTCCGTGTTAACCGAAGTATCGCGTTGCCGACGCGGCGTTGCTATAGGGGTGCGGGGCAATGAAAATTGCCCTTCGGGGCAAACTGAATTGAGCGATGATCAAGCTCTGCTTCGTTCACACCGGACGTGCCGAATGCCGACTCGGGCCATTGATAGGGATAACGTGATATCAGGATCGCAGGCGCTCGGCAATGAACCCCGCTCGACGCATGGCATGTCATGGATTCCCGGCGGGACATTCCTGATGGGTTCGAACGATCACTATCCTGAAGAGGCGCCCGCGCATCGGGTGAGCGTGAAGGGATTCTGGCTTGATTGCCACACCGTCACGAACGCGGAGTTTCAGCGCTTTGTCGACGCCACGGGACACGTGACGCTTGCCGAGCGGCCCGCCGATCCGGCCGACTATCCCGGGGCACAAGCCGACATGCTCGCTCCCGCTTCGGTCATTTTCTCGAAACCGCCACGGCGCGTTTCACTCGGTGATCACTATAACTGGTGGGTCTACATGGCCGGGGCCGACTGGCGGCATCCGCGCGGCCCCGCGAGTTCGCTCGACGGGTTCGAGAATCACCCGGTGGTCCATGTCGCCTTCGAAGATGTGCAGGCGTACGCGAACTGGGCCGGCAAGGAGATACCGACTGAAGCCGAATGGGAATTCGCCGCGCGCGGCGGTCTCGACGGTGCCGAATATGTATTGGGCGATGAACTCATGCCGGAGGGCAGGCCCGTGATGAACACCTGGCAGGGCGAATTTCCCTGGCAGAATCTGCTGGAGGACGGCTACGAGTGGACCGCGCCGGTCGGCGCTTTTCCGCCGAATGGTTACGGCCTGTACGACATGACCGGTAACGTCTGGGAATGGACCGTCGACTGGTATCAGGATCATGGCAAGCTCTCCAGGCCCTGCTGCACCGTCGATAGTCCGCGCGGTGGCACCGCGGAGGGCAGTGTCGATCCCCGCCTTGCCGGGATACGGATTCCTCGCAAGGTCATGAAGGGGGGCTCGTTTCTCTGCGCGCCCAACTACTGCCGACGCTACCGCCCGGCCGCGCGTATGCCGCAGCCGGTCGACACATCGATCTGTCATCTAGGCTTTCGCTGCATATTGCGTGGCGAGCCTCCCACCATCGACCCCATTGCGTGACATCAACGGCAACATCAACGGCACGGGGCGCTCTTGAGGGCCCGCCCTGTCTCAGCTTCAACATAGCCCTCCACCAACCGGAGCGAGCACATGGCAAAGAAGAAGCAACCTAACATCCTCATACTCTGGGGCGACGACATCGGCCAGTCGAACCTGAGCATCTTTTCCAAGGGGATGATGGGATATCGGACGCCGAACATCGATCGCATCGCGGAAGAGGGCGTGCTGTTCACGGACTACTACGGCGAGCAAAGTTGCACGGCCGGGCGTGCGTCGTTTATCACCGGCCAATGCGGATTGCGCACGGGGTTGACCAAGGTCGGTCTGCCTGGCGCTCCGCTAGGGATGAGCGCCGAAGATCCGAACATTCCGGAACTCTTGAAACCGCTGGGTTATGTCACGGGTCAGTTTGGGAAGAACCACTTTGGCGACCGCGACGAACATCTGCCCACCATGCATGGCTTCGACGAATTTTTCGGCAATCTCTATCACCTCAACGCCGAAGAAGAGCCCGAGCTTCCCGATTATCCCGACCCGAAGGAGTTTCCGGACTTCCATAAGAAATACGGCCCGCGTGGCGTGTTGCATTGCTGGTCCGACGGCAAAGGCGGACAGAAGATCGAGAACACCGGCCCGCTCACCAAAGAGCGGATGAAGACGATCGACACCGAGTTTCTCAAGTCGGCCAAGGAATTCATCGGCAAGGCACACAAGGATGACAAGCCCTTCTTCCTGTGGTTCAACACCTCGCATATGCACTTTCGCACGCATATCGAAGACCGCATTCGCGGCCAGGCGGGGCGTTGGCAATCGGAGTATCACGACTGCATGATCGAGCACGACAAGCACATCGGCGAGATGCTGGCGGTCCTCGACGAACTCGGCATTGCTGACAACACCCTGGTCATGTACAGCACGGACAACGGCCCGCATATGAACTCGTGGCCGGACGCCGGCATGACGCCGTTTCGCAACGAGAAGAATTCGATGTGGGAAGGGGCGTACCGCGTGCCCGCCATGGCGCGCTGGCCGGGCGTGATCAAACCCGGCACGATCTGCAACGAGATTGTGAGTCACCTCGACTGGCTGCCCACGATCGTCGAGGCGGCGGGGGACCCCGACATCAAGGAAAAGCTGCTGAAAGGGCACGAGGCGAACGGGAAAAAATTCAAGAATCATCTGGATGGTTTCAGTCTGGTTCCCTATCTCAGCGGTAAAGCGCCACACCATGCGAGGAAAGGCTTCTTTTACTTTACCGACGACGGCGATCTCGCCTGCCTGCGCTTCGATAACTGGAAAGTGGCTTTCATGGAGCAACGCTGTCCCGGCACCTTGCGGATCTGGGCCGAGCCCATGGTGACGCTGCGCGTGCCCAAGATATTCAATCTGCGAACCGATCCCTACGAGCGTGCGGACATCACCTCCAACACTTACTATGACTGGATGCTGGACCACGTGTCGATGGTGCTGGGGATCCGCTCAAATCTGGCGTCGCAAGGTTGACGGCGGCGTTGCAAACGCGTATGCGCGCGACGAGATGAGGGGTAGGTGGTCCTGGGGATACTGGAGTAAATGGCAAGG
>NZ_CADFGI010000022.1:0-29835 GCF_902833695.1 Paraburkholderia sp. BCC1876
CGTCACCGCTGACGAAATCGGCCTCTGTTAGCGTGACGGCGCCATTACCCGGATACACCGGATCAGCGATCGGACAACTGGCCTCCGGCTCGTTTGCCTTCGGCGCCGCGCACCATTGGTCAATCGGTGCAAGGTCGTTGATGCACGCATAGTTGCCCATTCCGCCGGGCGTGTTGCCCACTACATCGAGACGGCACGTCTTCGATCCCGGCGTCGCACCGGACTGCGCGTAGAGCGTGAGACAGTCGAAGGCATTCGCGCCGAAGGCCACCGTTAGCAACATGAATGCGGCAAGCAGTCGAACCACTATGCCGACCGGCCTCTCAGTCACGCTATCGTTTTTCACCGTCGTCCTCATCCGTTGTACTTGCTCGAAGAACAAGCACGCGATAAGGAACCGAGCGACGAAAAACCCCGAAAATTCTCCAACCCTTGCTGTCATTTCATCTATGACCGAGCGCCGCCCGCGACGCCTACATCGGCCCCAGGAAATCACTCATCGGCCTGTCATCCCCTGACGAAATACCCATCCTCTTCGTCGTACAGACACATCTTGTCGACGCACCGTGCGCCGCTTCTGCCTCCCCCAACCTTATCCCCACATTTTGTCCATAAGCCTGTGGACAACCTGAGCACATCCCACCCAAGTCATTGAAGCAACAAACCAATCCCCCACCGCTCACCCACAGGCAACGGGATCCGCCCGCCCCTGTGATAAAAAGTAACTCCCCGCCATCTACCGAGGCCGCGCATGTCTTCCGTCATGGGCTTCAAACTCGTCCTGTTGTCGCTCGTCGCGATCATCGGTCTCGAACTGCTCGCCAAGCGGCTGCGCCTCCCGCCCGCCGCCGCGCTGCTGGTCGGCGGCGCCGCGATGGCCTTCGTGCCCGGGCTGCCGACCTTCAATCTCGATCCCGAACTCATCCTGATCGTGTTCCTGCCGCCGCTTCTCATGGATGGCGCGTACTTCTCGGTATGGGACGAGTTCAAACGCAACCTCGGCGGCATCCTGCTGCTCGCAATCGGCGCAGTCGCCTTCACCACGCTCGTAGTGGGCCTGGTGGTGCATTGGGTCGTACCCGCGTTGCCATGGGGCGCCTGCTTCGCGCTGGGCGCGGTCGTCTCGCCGCCCGACGCCGTCGCCGCGAAAGCCGTGCTGGAACGCGTCGCGCTGCCGCGCCGCCTGATGGTGCTGCTCGAAGGCGAAAGCCTCCTCAACGACGCCGCCGGCATCGTGCTATTCCGCATTGCCGTAACCGCCGCATTGACCGGCGCGTTCAGCGCGCAAGAAGCGGCGGGGCACTTCGCCGTGCTGGCGCTTGGCGGCGTCGCCGTCGGCGTGGTGATCGGCTTTGTCGTCGTCAGGCTGCTACGGCTTCTCGACGACGGCTACCTGATCATCACCGCATCGATACTCTCGCCATGGATCAGCTACATCGCCGGCGACATGCTGGGCGTGTCCGGTGTCATCGCGACCGTGAGTTGCGGGATGATGCTCGGCTGGTATCAGCACGAGGTCTTCTCGGCCGCCGTCCGGATGCGCGGCACGGCCTTCTGGCAGGTCGTGATCTTTCTGATGGAAGCGCTGGTCTTCATTCTGATCGGCCTCTCGCTGCGCGGCGTGATCGCGCGGCTGGGCGGCGTCGGCGACACGCTCGCCGCGCTGGCGCCGGCGGTCGGCGCGGTGCTGGCGGCGGTCGTGCTGTCGCGCTTCGCGTGGGTCTTCACGACGGAATGGTTGAAGGCGCGGATCTGCAAGTGGGCACGGCGCGAAGGCGGCACGCCCGACTGGCGTTCGGCCACCGTCACCAGCTGGGCCGGCATGCGGGGCGTGGTCACGCTGGCTATCGCGCTGTCGCTGCCCGAAGCCATGCCCGGCCGCGATCTGATTCTGGTCGCGTCCTTCGCGGTCATTCTCGTGACGGTGTTAGGTCAAGGCACGACGATCGGACCGCTGATCCACTGGATCAATCCGGATCACGCGGACGAGCAGAACGCCCGCCATCTGAGCGAACCGCAAGCTTGGGCCAGGCTCGAAGCGGCGCAACTCGCCGCGGTTCTACCGCTCGCGCATGGGCCGGATGGCAGCGTGATTCATCCACGGCTGCTGGAGCAGTACACCTATCGTGCGAGCATGACCGAGGCGTATCAAAGCGAAGCGGCTTATCCGTCGGGCGTCCGCGCTGCGCACTACGACGTGGTACTGGCCGCGGTCGCCGCAGCGCGCGTCGAATTGCTACGCTTGCACCGCACGGGCTTGATTCACGACGAACTCCTGAGCGTTCTGGAACACGATCTGGATCTGCAGGAAATTGCCGCGACACACGGCAAAGGATGACGGTTGCGCGCGCGGCACCTTCACCGCGCGCGCCCGGAAGCACTGCGTCGACGTTCAGTGCCCCTTGAAGATGTCGAGCAATTGGCTTTGCATCTGCATCATGTCGTGGGTGTGCTTCATTTCCATCTGGGCCACGTTGTCCTGATACTCCATTTCCATCTGCATCATTTTTTGCTGAATGCCGATGGCTTGCGTGCGCTGCTCAGGCGTCAGCTTATCCATCATCATGCTGTAGTTCGGCGGCATCAGATACATGCCGGCGTGCCCGATTCCCTGTGCCTGCGCGGAACCCGCGGCAAACGCAAGCGGCAACAGGCAGCACATCATGGCGGCTCGGATCGATTTCATGTCATCTCCAGTTTCAGGCCGGTGGCCGCGCTTCGATAGCGGGCCACGCAGCGACGTTCAAACGCCTGGACGTACCGGGCAGCGGTCGATCCACTGCCCATGCCGTACCCGGCAATGCAACATCCGGGGCTGGCCGCCACGTACGATCGTCCGGATGTTTCGTGGACTTAGTCGCCGCCGCTGACTGGAAATGACGTACCTCGCAAAAAATTATTCGAAGGATGCTTCAGCTACGCGATGCCGCTCATCTCGCGGCATCCTTCTGTCGCAACGACTCCGGCAAGCCGTACAACACGATCAGCGCGCAAACCAGACTCATCGCACCGATCACATAAAGCGCCGGCGTCGTGCTGCCGGTCAGATCCCGCACTCGTCCCACCATCACCGGACTCACGATCCCGCCAAGCTGTCCGAGCGTATTGATCAGCGCGATCCCGCCGGCCGCGCCGGCGCCGGTCACGAGCTTGGGCGGCAGCGCCCAGAACGCCGGGATCGACGCCACCACGCCCGCGCCCATCACCGCCAACGCGACGACCAGCAAAGCGGTCTGCTTATCGAAGTAACCCGCCGCGAAAAAGCCGAGCGCCGACATCACCAGCAAGCCGCAAACGAACTTGCGCCGCTCGCCGCTCGTATCGGACAGGCGTCCGACGACCACCATGCAGATGGCGCCGCACACATAGGGCACCGCCGTCAGCAAGCCAATCACGGTGGGGTTGTGGGTCCCCGCCACGCGAATCAAATGCGGCGCCCAGAAGTTCAATCCGTACGACGCCACCTGAATCAGGAAATAGACCAGACCCAGCGTCAGAAAGCCCGGCGTTCTGATCGCACCGAGAAAAGAATGTCCGGTCTCGGGATGACGGCTTTGCTGCGCGATCTGCGCCGTCAGAAAAGACTTCTCCGTCGACGACAGCCAGTCGGCGTCGTCGATCCGGTCTTTCAGCACCTTCAACACGAGATACCCCAGCACGATGCACGGCAAGCCGCCGAGCAGAAACAGCCAGTGCCAGCCCGGCATACCGAGCACGCCGTTCATATGCCCGATCACCAGACCCGCCAATGGCGCGCCGACCAGACCCGAAAACGCGGACGCCAGAAACAGCATCGACGTAATGCGCCCGCGATGACTCGGCGGAAACCACAGCGTCAGGTAATACAGCACGCCCGGCGCAAAACCCGCTTCCATCGCGCCGATCACAAACCGCAGTCCGTAGAACTGCCATTCGTTATTGACGAACACCATCGCGGCCGTCGCGAGGCCCCACGAGATCATGATCCGCGCGATCCAGCGCCGTGCGCCGACCTTGTACAGAAACAGATTGCTCGGCACTTCGAACAGCACATAGCCGATCACGAACAGACTCGCACCGAGACCGTACGCGGTGTCGGACAAACCGAGATCGCTTTGCAACTGGAACTTCGCGAAACTGATATTGATGCGGTCGAAGAACGCAAACAGATAGCAGATCATGATCAGCGGCATCAGCCGCCAGGCCACTTTGCGGATGATCGCCGCGGCGTCGTCCGCGTTGTGCTCACGGCTGCCGGCAGCCACTGCGCCCAGGTCGCTCATGCGTGTCTCCAATGCCGGATTCGGCGATGCCGTCCGGTCGTGTAATCGGTTAGGGAATATCAGATGTGTAGAACGTAGTCCGGCACGGGATGCAGGTCGCGATTGCGGCCGGCCTTTGCCAGTTGTCCCGGCATGTCGTGGCCGAGCAACGCAGGCAATCCGCGCGACAAGGTCAGCAACTTCTCCAGATCGATCCCGGTGGGAATGCCCATTTCGTCGCACAGGTTCACGAGATCTTCCGTGCAGATATTGCCGGACGCGCCCGGCGCGAACGGACAGCCGCCCAGGCCGCCTAACGCGGCGTCGAAGCGGCGCGCGCCGGCTTCGTACGCGGCCAACACATTGGCGAGACCGAGACCGCGCGTGTTGTGAAAGTGCAGCGTGAGCGCGGCGGCCGGCAAACGCTCGAGGACGCGCGTGACGATCCGCGCCACCTGGCGTGGATTCGCCATCCCGGTCGTATCCGCCAGCGTGATGCCCTCGATGCCCATCTCGCGATACGCGTCGACGATCGCGATCACGCGGTCTTCGTCGATCTTGCCTTCGAACGGACAACCGAACGCCGTCGCCACCGACGCATTCAGCAACACGCCCGAGCCCTTCACCTGCCGCACGATGTCGCCGAACGCCGCGAGCGACGATTCGCAACTCATGCGCATATTGGCGCGGTTGTGCGTCTGACTCGCCGACATCACCAGGTTCAACTCGTCGGCGCGCGAAGCCAGCGCGCGTTCGGCGCCCTTCAGATTCGGCACCAGCGCGACGTAGATCACGCCGGGCTGCCGCGCGATCTGCTGGAACACGGCCTCGCCGTCGCGCAACGCCGGAATCGCTTTCGGCGAGACGAACGAACCCGCTTCGATACGCGTGAAGCCCGCGGTGGACAGCGCGTCGATCAACGCGATCTTGTCGGCGGTCTCGACCCAGGTGGGCTCGATCTGCAAGCCGTCGCGCGGCGCCACTTCCTGCACGATCAGTGTGTCGAATGGGATGGCACTCATTGCACGACTCCTTCGCCGCGCAAACGCGCGATATCTTCGTTGCTGAATCCAAGCTGATTCAGGACGCTGCCGGTATGCTCGCCGAGCGCCGGCCCTTGCCAGCGCACTTCGCCGGGCGTATCCGACAGCTTCGGCACGATCCCCGGCATCTTCACCGTGACACCGCCGGGTAGTTGCGCCGGCAACAACATCTCGCGCGCCCGGTAGTGCGGATCGGCGACGATGTCTGCCACGGAATAGATGCGGCCCGCGGGCACTTCGGCGCGTTCGAGCGCGGCCAGCACGTCCTCGGTGGCGTGGCACGAGGTCCACGCGGTGATGACCTGATCGAGCATCGCGCTGTGTTTCGCGCGGCCGTCGTTATGTGCCAGAGCGGGATCGTCGGCGAGATCGGCGCGGCCGATCAATTGCATCAGGCGCTTGAAAATCGGATCGCTGTTGCCGGCGATCACCACATAGCCTTCGTCTTCCGTGCGATAGGTGTTCGACGGCGCAATGCCCGGCAACGCGCCACCGCTGCGCTCGCGCACGTGTCCGAGCAGATCGTATTCGGGCACGAGGCTTTCCATCAGATTGAACACACTCTCGACCAGCGACACATCCACCACCTGACCTTCGCCTTGCCCCGTCTTCACGCGCAGCAGCGACATCAACGCGCCGATCACGCCGTGCAGCGAAGCGAGCGAATCGCCAAGACTGACGCCAACGCGCGCCGGCGCGCCGTCCACTTCGCCGGTCGTGTAGCGAATGCCGCCCATCGCTTCGCCGATCGCGCCGAAGCCCGGCCGGTCGCGATAAGGACCGGACTGGCCGTAGCCGGAAATGCGGACCATCGTCAGTTTTGGGTTGATTGCGTGCAGCACGTCCCAGCCGAGGCCGAGCTTTTCGAGCGCGCCGGGGCGGAGGTTTTCGATCACGACGTCGGCGTCGGCGGCGAGCCGTTTGACGATCTCGACACCGTCAGCCGACTTCAGATTCACGCAGATCGACTTTTTGTTGCGCGACTGCAGATACCACCAGAGCGAGGTGCCCTCGTGCAGCTTGCGCCATTTGCGAAGTGGGTCGCCGGTGTCGGGCGCTTCGATCTTGATGACGTCGGCGCCGAATTCCGCCATGAGGCGCGCGGCGAACGGCGCGGCGATGAGGGTTCCGATCTCGACGACGCGGATACCCTGAAGAGGTCCACCCATGTTGCTGTCTCCCAAGCGGGTTTCGTATTGGAAGAGAGCTTAGAAGCGGCGCGACGGCGGCGTCCAACCGCAATTCGCCAACGACCGTTCGCGAACGGCGAACGCTCGGCGTCAGACGGCGGCTGGCGGGGTGTTGGGGGGGGACTGGCTAGTCGAAGCCTCGGCGGCTTCGACCGAACGCAAATGGTCGAACAGCAGGCGGCTCACCGGCGACAACGCCTCGACGTCGCGCACCACCAGGATCAGGCTGCGTTCGGACCAGTCGTCTTCGAGCGGCGCACCGATCAGACCCAGCGGGCGGCCCATCAGTTGATACACCTTGAGCGGCAGAACGCCCACGCCCATGCCCGCTTGCACCATGCGACAGACCGCGTCGAAGCCCGGCACGTGGATGCGCAACCGCAACGCCTTGCCCGCCTGACGCGCGGCCAGATGGGTGCGCGCGTTGATCGAACTCGCGGCATGCAGGCCGACGTGATCGCCGTCCAGCGTTTCGGCGAAGGCCACGCTGGCGCGTCCCGCCAGCGGATGATCGTCGCGCATCACGAGGATCAGCGAGTCGTGCCGATAGTGCGCGACGTGCAGATCGCGCGTATCGGCCTCGCCGGAACAGATGCCGAGATCCGCGAGGCTGTCGTCGACGGCTTCGACCACGCCGCCGCTCGGCCGCTCTTCCAGGTCGAGTTTGACGCGCTCGTGCTGCAACTGGAACGCGCGCAAGTCTTCAGGCAGAAATTCGACGATCGCCGACAGGTTGGCCATCATCCGCACATAACCGCGCACGCCGCTTGCATGCCCGGCCAGTTCGATGCCGATATTCTCGATGTCGCGCATCACGCGACGCGCGTGGTGCAGCAGCGTTTCACCCGCCGGCGTCAGCGTCATGCCGCGCGCGTTGCGTTGAAACAGCGTCGCGCCGATCGTCTGTTCCAGTTCGAGCAGACGCTTGCTGGCGGCCGAGACGGCGATCGCTTCCCGCTCGGCCGCGCGCGTGAGCGTGCCTTCCTCGTAGACCGCGAGAAAGAGGTGGAGCGTGGTGAGGTCGAGCCTTCGCAGAAGATTTTTGATGGCCATAATGGGGCGCCGCGTGGTTGTGCGATCCGGCTATTCTGACGCCAGATGCGGAAACAGGTGCGATGTCCCTCCTGAAACACGCGCCACGCGGATGCGCGTGTGCGTGCCTGCGCGTGACCTCGGGGCATCAGTCGAATTACACTCTGCCAAACACGCTCTGCCACACGCGCGGTGCCCACCGCACAGCGCTGACCGCCGCGACTAGCGGATGCCGTCCATCGTCAAAGGAAGTCTTTCGATGTCTACCGTCGCGATCGCGATCTTTCCCGGCGTCCAGGCGCTCGACGTCGCCGGACCCGTCGACGTGTTTTCCGAAGCCAACCGCTTCATTGCGCCGGCCGCGCGCTACGAGGTCAAGCTGATCAGTGCCGAGGCGGCGCCGCTGCGCGCGTCCAACGGCATGACGCTCGTTGCCGATACAACCTTCGGCAAAGCGCGCCGCCCGTTCGATCTGGCGTTGATCGCTGGCGGCCCGGCGCTGCCGGACGGCGAGGCGCTAGATGAACGCTTGCTGGAATGGCTGACGACTGTCGCCGCGCAATGCGACCGTTACGGCTCGATCTGCACCGGCGCATTCGCGCTAGGCCATGCCGGCTTGCTCGACGAATGCAACGTCACCACGCACTGGCAGCACGCCGCGCAACTGGCGGCGCAGTTTCCGAAGGCGCGCGTCGACCTCGATCGCATCTATCTGCGCGATGGACCGCTCGTCACGTCCGCAGGCGTAACGGCCGGCATCGATCTGTCGCTCGCGTTGGTCGCCGAAGATCATGGTCCGCACACCGCGCTGGCCGTCGCCAAACGTCTGGTCGTGTTCGCACAGCGCCAGGGCGGCCAGTCGCAATTCAGTCCGTATCTCACCGCGCCGGCCGACGAAACCTCGCCGGTCGCCAAGGTCCAGGCGCACGTCATGGAGCGGATTCGCGAGAGCTTCACGGTGAAGCAACTGGCGGACGTCGCGGGCATGAGCGCACGAAACTTCGCGCGCGTGTTCGTGCAGGAGACGCAGGTGACACCGCACGAATTCGTCGAACGTGCACGTGTGGATGCGGCGCGCAAACTGCTCGAAAGCAGCGGCGTGGCGCTGAAGGCGATCGCCTACGACTGCGGTTTCGGCACGGCCGACCGGATGCGGATCGTCTTCACCAAACGAATCGGCGCGACGCCGATGCAGTATCGCGAGCGCTTCCGTTCCAGTTGAGCGCCTCGGTCGAACCCGGCGCCGAAGCCGCGCCGCTCAGCACGCATGAAACCCGCGTGAGAAAATAGCCGCCTCCCCAAGCCACCGATCTCAAGGAACGACATGACTCCCTCTTCTCCGATTCGCGCGATCGTCACCGGCCACACGCGCGGTCTGGGCGCCGCGCTCGCCGAGCAACTGCTCGCGCGCGACGTCGCGGTGCTGGGCCTGTCCCGCTCGCGTCATGCCACGCTCAAGGCGCGCTTTCCCACGCAGCTCGAAGAAATCGAATTGACGTTGGACGACCCCGCGCGCGTCGCGCAATGGATCGCGACCGACGCGCTGCATGCGTTTCTCAAGGGCGCGCAAACGGTGCTGCTGATCAACAACGCGGGCATTGTGCAGCCCATCGGACCGATCGAAGGACAGGACCCCGCGGCGATTGCCACCGCGGTGAGCCTGAACGTCGCCACGCCGTTGATGCTGGCAAGCGCGCTCGCCGCCGCCAGCCCCGACGCCGCCGACCGGCGCATCGTCCATATCTCGAGCGGCGCGGCGCGCAATGCGTATCCTGGCTGGAGCATCTATTGCGCGACCAAGGCCGCGCTCGATCATCACGCGCGCGCCGTCGCGCTCGACGCGAATCGCGCGTTGCGCATCTGCAGCCTGGCGCCGGGCGTGATCGATACGAATATGCAGGCGGAGATTCGCGGCAGCGGCACCGAGCAGTTCCCGCTGCGTGAAAAATTCGAAGACCTCAAGCGCAACGGTCAGCTTGCCACGCCGGAACAGTGCGCGACCCAGTTGCTGGATTACGCACTCGGCGACAGCTTCGGCGAAACGCCGGTGGCCGACATTCGCGACATCGCGAAGCCGGTTTAACGCACACCGTCAGCGCTCCCGAAAACACTCACCTTTGAGCGGATTCGGGCGCTGCTAACGCCAGATCGCGGGCCAGATACACGCGTCACACGCCGGGCGCGACCATTGCGCCGCGCTCGGCCGCACCGATCTCGCCGTGCGGCACGAACACATAGCCGCGTCCCCACACCGTCTGCACGTAACGCGGTTCGGAAGGATCCATCTCGATCAGCCGACGCAATCGCCAGATCGACACATCGAGACTGCGCCCTTGATGCACCACACTACTGCCGCGTAGCTGCTCGTTGAGCTGCACGCGTGTGAGCACGGTCATCGCGTGATTGACGAAGATTTTCAGCAACGCGAACTCGGAACTACGCAGCGCGAAGCGCTCGTTATCGCGATGCAACTCGCGCGCGGAGAAGTTCAGCTCGCAGCGGCCGAAGCGATAAGGCGGCCGCGTTTCCGGCGCGCCTGGCGCGAGCGCGCCGCGCCGTCTTAGTAGCACGCGGATGCGGGCGAGCAGTTCGGCGGGATCGGCGGGCTTGCTCATGAAATCGTCGGCGCCCAGTTCGAGACCGATCACCCGATCGATCGCCTTGCTGCCCGCCGACAGCAGAATCACCGGCACGTCGTTACCGCTCAGGCGCAGGTCGCGCAACACCGCCAACCCATCGCCATGCGGCGCGGAGATGTCGAGCACCAGCAACGCCGGCCGCTCCATCTCGACCACGTGCTTGAGACCGACGACCGGTGGACGTGCGGACACCCCGCAGCCTTGCCCGCGCAACGATGCGCCCACCACGGCTGTCAAGCCGGCATCGGCGCCAACGAAAAGAATATGCTGACTCATCCAACTGATTCCAGGAGACGATCGTTTTTCAGAGACAGGGTCCGGCTTGCAGGTATAGCGAAGCCGCAGACTTTGTCGTCCGCGTCGCCATCTTCCCTGTATGCGGCTCATCTCAAAACGCGGAACAGCCCCCAAGGTTGGCAATTTCTTTCCAACTCTTTCAATCTGGAACGTGATATGGGATTGCGCGCGTGCCGCGCACCGATGGGCGGGATACGCTCCCGCAAATACTCACCTTTGATTCGGAGCGGTCGGGGTTAGGCGCAAGGTGCGGTTTGCCCAACTCCCGAAAACCCTCACCTTTCGAGCTTAGGGGCAGGGCGCAAAGGCATGCTGGGCGTGGCGCGGGAGGTGTCAAACCGACTACTCCCGCAAACCCTCACCTTTAGCGGTGCTGGGGTAATTTGCATACCCAGGTAAGAAACCACGACGGCAGTGGACCTGACGAAAGTGGGGTCGTGTGTTGTCAGGCCGGTGAGCGCGGTTCGATCTTGCCGCTCACCGCTTTCAATCCAAAGCTCGCGGCCAGCGAGAGCGCCGCGCATGCCGCCATGAAATACGCGGGCGCGACGACGTTGCCCGTCGACGAAATCAGCCACGTCGCGATCAACGGCGCCGTGCCGCTAAACACTGTGAAGCTGACGTTGAAGGTTAACGCGACGCCGCTGAACCGCACGCGCGTCGGGAACATGTCGGCGATGATGCAGGCGAACGTTCCGTTGGCGAGGCACGCGGCCACGCCCGCCAGCGCGAGCAGCAGCACGACGTCGACACTATGGCGGCTTGCCGCGAGATAGAAGGGGTAGCTCAACACCATCAGCAACAACGAGCCCACACGCAGCACATAGCGCCTCGGCAGCTTATCGCCGAGCCAGCCCGACAACAGAATGCCCGTCGACACCACCGCAAGCCCGACGTTCTGGCCGATCGCCACGCGCCGCGGATCGTAGTGCAGCACCCGGTCGAGATAAGCCGGCATGTGCGCGAACAGCAGGCCGTTGAACGCGGCCACCACCGCCGTCGTGCCGATGCCGAGCAGCACCGGCTGCCAATGCTCACGCAACAGTTCCGACAGCGGATGTTTGGCCGCCAGATGCTTCATCTCTGCAAACGCAGGGGTTTCTTCGAGCTTGCGACGCAGCCAGAAACTCAACAGGCCGATCGCGCCGCCGAACAGAAACGCGATGCGCCAACCGTAGGCTGCGACATCGTCGCCGGTGAGCAGGCTATGCACCGACAGATTGACGGCCGCCGCCAGCAGCACGCCGGAATTCACGCAGAAAAACACGACGCCGCAGACAAAGCCCGCGCGCCGCGGCACCGTTTCGACCACATAGGTGATCGAGCCAGGCAGCTCGCCGCCCAGACAGAAGCCCTGCACGAGTCGCAGCAGGATCATCAGCAGGGTGGCGCCGATGCCCCAGGTCGCGTAAGTCGGCACGATACCCATGCCGATCGTGCACATCGACACGACGATCACCGACACGATGAACACGCGCCGGCGTCCGTACCGGTCGCCGAAATAGCTGAGCACGATGCCGCCGACGGGCCGTGCCAGATAGCCGATTGCAAACACCGCGAACGACAGCATCAAACCGACGATCGGGTTCTGCATCGGAAAAAAAGCGCGGCCGATGAACTGCGCGAAGATGCCGTAGACGACGAAATCGTAGAACTCAAGCGCGCCGCCGAGACTCGCGAGCAGGATCATGCGCCACTGCGAGCGCGTGAGCCGCACCGGCATATCGTGCGACAGACTGGACGATTCAAAACTGGACATGCTTGTCTCCTGGGCAGCTTTGCAGGGCGTGCCGCCCTGTTCGCCGCTTTGGCGTTGAGTTATTTTTTCGACCCGCGCCCGCTCACCCTTCTCCCATGGACTGCTTGAGCAAAACGCGGACGATCTGCGAAATGTCCTCGTCGCCGAGTCCTTGCTCCATGGCTTCCTGCAATAGCTTGCGCACTTCGCCGACTGCCCGCAGCGGCGCATGCGACTCGCGCGCCAACTCGGCGACCGCGTCGAGATCCTTCAACATGGTCCTGATCGTGCCCGACGGATTCGACGGCGGCGTGAGCATGCGCGGCAGCAAGGTTTGCAGCAGCACCGAATCGGCCCAACCGCCGCCCAACGCGGCGGGCATCGACGCGGCGTCGATACCCGTGCGTTGTGCGAGCACGCAGGCTTCGGCAATCCCCGCAATGGTCGTCACGACGATCGCCTGATTGGCGAGTTTGGTTGCTTGTCCGGCACCGCTCGCGCCCATGCGCGTCACACGCGACGCATAAGCACGCAACAGCGGTTCGACCGCAGCGATCTCCGGCGCGCCGCCACCGCAGAAGATCGCGAGCGTGCCCGCCGCGGCGCCTGCCGTGCCGCCCGACACGGGCGCGTCGATCCACGCACCGCCGCTCATCTCATGCCAGCGCTGCGCGAAGTGGCGCGCCTGCCTGGGTGCGAGGGTCGAATGGTCGATCAGAAAGCGCGGCGCGTTGACCGCCCGCGCGAGTCCTTCAGCGCCGAACACGACGTCTTCGACAGCGTCGGCGTCGCCGAGGCACAGCATCACGACGTCGCTGTGCGCGGCCAACTGCCTGGGCGATTCATCGACTACCGCGCCATGCGCCTCAAGCTGCGCCAACTTCGCCGACGAACGGTTCCACACCCGCAACGCATGGCCGGCCGCAAGCAGCCGCCAGGCCATCGGCTCGCCCATCTTGCCGATTCCGCAGAAGCCGACGCGCGGCGTCGCAGGCAAATCGCCATGACTCATGCCTCCTCCTCGCCGATCGACGCCTCATACGGCCACTCGACCGCGCCCGAATGGGTCACCGCGCCGAGATTCGCCGGCCGCACCAGCGCTTCGTATTTCTCCAGCACACCGCCCAGACGCCCCCGCGTGAACGGCACCGCCTCCGCGCCGCGGCGCGCGAGTTCCGCTTCGCTCAGCTCGACGTCGAGCGTGCCCTTGTGCGCATCGATATGAATCCGGTCGCCGTCTTTCAGCAAACGAATCGGGCCGCCCGCCGCGGCCTCCGGTCCGACATAGCCGATACACATGCCGCGCGTCGCGCCGGAAAAACGACCGTCGGTCAGCAACGCGACTTTCTCGCCCATGCCTTGCCCGTAGAGTGCCGCCGTCACGCTGAGCATCTCGCGCATGCCGGGACCGCCCTTCGGCCCTTCGTTGCGGATCACCAGGACGTCGCCTTCCTGATAGGTGCGCTTCGAGACGACCGACATGCACGCTTCTTCGGTTTCGAACACGCGCGCGGTGCCGCTGAAGACCAGCGATTTCAACCCCGCGGTCTTCAGGCAGGCACCATCAGGCGCGAGGTTGCCGCGCAGGACAACCAGCCCCGCGTTTTCGCTCAACGGCTCGTTATGCGCGCGCACGACGCGGCCATCCGGACCCGCGAACGCTTGCAACGCGACTTCGAGCGTTTCGCCGGTTTGCGTCAGCGTATCGCCGTGCAGATAACCGCCGGCCAGCAACGCATTCAACACCGCCGGCACGCCGCCCACGTGATAAAGATCGAGCGCCAGATACTGGCCGCCCGGCTGCAGATCGCCGATCAACGGCGTGCGCGCGAGCACCTCGGAGACGTCGTCGAGCGTGAAGCGGATGCCCGCCTCATGCGCGATCGCCGGAATATGCAGCGCGGCGTTGGTCGAGCCGCCGGTCGCCGCGACCGCGGCGCACGCGTTCTCCAGACTCTTACGCGTGACCAGATCGCGCGGCAGCGGACCGCCCTGCTTCAGCATGTTCATCACCGTTTCGCCGGCGCGGCGCGCAATCGCAATGCGCTCGCTATACACGGCCGGGACCATTGCCGAACCGAGCGGCGCGAGACCGAGCGTTTCGGCCACCATCGCCATGGTGTTCGCGGTGAACTGGCCAGGACACGAACCCGCGCCCGGCGTGCAGCGCTTTTCGATGCCGCGTAGCGTCTCGAGCGACATGTCGCCGCGTTGCGCGGCGCCGACGGCTTCGATCGCGGTCAGGATCGTGGCCTGTGTGCCGTCCGGCGCGATACCCGGCAACATCGCGCCGCCGAACAGAAACACGCCCGGCACGTTCACCCGCACCATGCCCATCAAAATGCCGGGCAGCGTCTTGTCGCAACCGGCCACGCCGACGAACGCGTCATAGCAATGCGCGCGCACGAACACCTCGACGCTGTCCGCAATGATCTCGCGCGACACAAGGCTAAAGCGCATGCCGGAGTGATTCATCGACGTCCCGTCCGACACCGAAATCGCCGAGCCGCGAATCGGCACGCCGCCGCCCGCCGCCACGCCGAGCCGCACGTTGTCGGAGACCGCCGCGAGCGACATCGAGCACGGGGTGTTTTCGCCGAACGTATCGACGATCGCGACGAACGGTTTATCGATTGCGGCGTCGTCCATGCCGGTCGCGCGCAGGAACGCGCGATGCGGCGTGCGCGTGATGCCTTCGGTCACGGTACGCGAGCGGTGTTTGTGGAGATTGCTCATGGTGGGTCCTGTGCATGTATGGGGCGGTGCGTTGGGCGGTGCGTTGGGCGAGTGGCGTCGTCGCTTCAACCGTTCAACAGCAAGCCGTTCTCCGCTGCGATCACCTGGCCGGTCATCGCCGGCGCATGCGCGGTGATGAACCACGCAAGGTCCGCGATCTCGCCGGGCTGCGACACGCGCTTGAGCGGTGCGACCTCGGTCATGCTGTCGACAATTTTCGCGTACGCCGCTTCACCGAGCACGCGGCGCGGCAAGCCGTCGTCCACCATGCCTGGGGCCAGCGCATTCACGCGAATATGCGGCGCCAGATTGCGGGCCAACGAGAGCGTCAGCGTGTTGACGGCGCCCTTCGAAGCCGCATAGGCGATGGAAGACCCCGTGCCGTTCAACGAGGCCAGCGACGAGATATTGATCACCGAACTGCTGTGCGACGGTGTCGACGATTCTCGCAGCACGGGCACCGCGGCGCGCGTCATCTGAAACATGCCGATCAGGTTCACGCGATACACCCGCTCGAACTCCATATCGTCGACGGAAGCGAGATCGCCGTGCGGGATAAAGCGCGTCGTCCCCGCGCAGTTGATCAGCGCGTCGATACGCTGCCATTGCTTCGCCACCTTATTCACGGCCTTCACACACGCAGCGTCGGAGCCGACGTCGGCGTCGAAGATCAGCGTCTCGGCGCCGAGCCGCCGGCATTGTGCTTCGACGGCCAAGGCCGCTTCACGCGTACTGTCGTCGAAATTGCCGAGCGCCACCGCCCAGCCGGCGCCCGCGAAGCGCAGCGCGGTCGCCGCGCCGATACCGGTCGCGGCACCCGTGACCATACAAACCTGATGCGTCATCCTGCTCTCCTCATGCTGTCCTGCGCGTGGCCGGCATGGCCAGCACGATCACCGCAGCCAGCACCAGCGCGCAGGCGAGCACGATCATGCCGGGCAGCAAGGTGCCGGTCGCGTCTTTCAGAAATCCAATGACATACGGGCTCACGAAACCCGCCAGATTGCCGGTGCAGTTGATCACCGCGATCGCCGCCGCCGCGCCCACGCCGCCCATCAGCGCGGTCGGAATGCCCCAGAACACCGGCGCAATCGAATTGATGCCGATGGCCGCGACCACCAGCGCCACCATGGAAAGCCACACGTGCTGGCCGAGCAGCACCGACGCCAGCATGCCGGCCGCGCCGAGCACCGCGCACACCGCGACGTGGATGCGCCGCTCGTCGTGTTGATCGGCGTGACGCGCGATCAGGATCATCGCGACCGCGCTGATCAGCGACGGCACCGCCGACAACAGGCCGATGTTCGCCACGCTGACGACGCCGCTGGCGCGGATCATCGTCGGTAGCCAGAAGACGAGGCCGTAGTTGCCCATCGCAATGCAGAAGTACAACAGCCCGAGCAGCCACACTTTCGGATTGGTAAACGCGCCGCGCACCGTTTGATGCGCACGGGTCCGCGCATCGGCGTCGAGATCGCGCGCGAGCAGCGCTTTCTCGTCTTTGGAGAGCCAGCTCACCGACTCGATACGGTCGTGCAGCACGAAGAACGCCACGACGCCGACCACGAGCGAGGCGATCCCTTCTATCAGGAACAGCCACTTCCAGCCGGCCAATCCCTGCACGCCCGCAAGGTGCTGCATGATCCAGCCCGACACCGGACCGCCAATCGCACCCGACACCGGAATCGCCGCCATGAAGAGCGCAATGATCTGCGAGCGCCGGTTCGACGGGAACCAGGTGGACAGATACAGCACGATGCCCGGAAAGAAACCGGCTTCGGCCACGCCGAGCAGGAAGCGCAGCACATAGAACGAGGTGGCGCCGCTCGCGAACATCGTCAGACACGACACGATCGACCACGTCACCATGATTCGCGCGATCCAGAGCCGCGCGCCGACGCGATGCAGGATCAGATTGCTCGGCACTTCGAAGATGAAATAGCCGAGAAAGAAAATGCCCGCGCCCGCGCCATACACGGTCTCGCTTAACGAGAGATCGGTGAGCATCTGCAATTTAGCGAAGCTGACGTTCACACGATCGATATACGCGACGATGAACGCGAGAAACAGAAACGGCACGATGCGCCACGCGAGCTTGCGATAGAGCGCCGCGCGTTCCGCGGATTCGACGGGTTCGCCGGTTCCGCCGGTTTCTGTTGGCAAGGCGGGCCGCGCGGCGCCGCCGTAAAGGGGGGTGCTCATGCAATGTCTCCTTCCGCACGCTTGGTGGCGCGCTGTGGTCGCGGCGTGCGGTGCATGAAGCGACTCCGGTTATACCCTGAGTCAGGTGGCCGACGCGTAGCTGCTATGCTCGTCTCACCCGTTTCACGCCCAACCGTCCCGCCGATAGTGAAGCGTAGCCGGGTTGCGCACCGCGCTGCAAATCACCGTTTCGGCGCGGGTTATTACCATTTAGTTATGTTCATGAGGCAATCTGGGTGGCAACCCCTGAAAACGACGCAATCGACCGCTTCTTTCGCAGCGGTCTGAAACTGCCGCATCTGCGCATACTGGTGAGTCTCGCCGACCTCGGTCAGGTCACGCGCGTGGCGGCCGCGTTTCACGTGACGCAACCGGCCATCTCGAAGCAGATCGGCGAAATCGAGGAAGCGCTCGGCGTGCCCGTCGCGAGGCGCGTGGGCAATGCGGTCGAGCTGACCGGCATCGGCAAGGTGATGGCCGCGCGCGGGCGCGAGATTCTGCGGCATATCGAACTGGCGCGCCGCGACGTCAGCGCGTTGACCACGGGCACGGCCGGTCACGTACGCTTCGGCGCCGTCACGACAATTCCGCAGCCGCTGATCGCACACGCGGTCGAACTATTCATGCGGCGGGCGCCGACCGCGACCCTGTCGTTCGTCGAAACGACGCTCGACAAGCTGGTCAAAATGCTCGACGAAGGCGAGCTCGATCTCGCCTTAGGACGCAATCGCATCGCCGACAATCAGGACGTGCTGAGCCAGCAGACGCTGCATCGCGAGCCGTTCGTGTTCGTGGTGGGCGCGAGCCATCCGCTCGGCAAGGTCGACCTGCCGGTGAGCTGGAACGATCTGCGCCCGCTGCGCTGGATCACGCCGTTGCGCGGCTCGCCGGCCTTTGCCACGCTCGTCGAAGCGCTCGCCGCGCAGGGCATCGCGCTCGATCGCGGCGCGCTCGAATCCAGTTCGCTAACGTTGAATCTATCGCTGCTGATTCGCGGCGACTTCGTGTCGATCCTGCCGCTCTCGGTCGCGCGTCATCACGTGAGCCGTGGACGGATGCGCGTGCTGCCGCTCGCGCCCCTCGAACCGCTGGGTGAAGTGGTGCTGGTGTGGCGCGCGGATACGTCGGCGCCGGCAGCGGATCTGTTCAGCGACTGCTTGCGGGAATCGTCGTCGGAATTGTTGACGGGTGAGGCGGAATGACGTGATGGACTCACGGATAGCCCGACGCGCGTCGGCTCCCGAATATCCTCACCTTTGACCGCAATGAAGACATTCGGCAGCCCGGCCGCCATCACGACGGCCGGTGCGTTCATGCAAACAATCAGAACTTGTGACGGATGCCGATCACCGCCAACTCCTGGCTGTTGGTCCCCGAGTTGACACCGAAACTGCCGATCGACGCCTGTGCGTTCACCACCTTTCCGCTCGCATTCAACGTGTTGCCGCTCGCCTTCTGGTAGCCCGCCAGCGCATACAGATCGGTGCGCTTGGACAGCGCGTAATCCGCACCGAGGTTGACCTGGTTGTAATGCGCCGAGCTTGGACCCGTCAGCGACGTGTAGTTGTAGCCGACACCCGTGCGCAACGCCGGCGTGATCTGATAGTTGAAGAACACCGAGCCGTTGTTGAACTTCGCCGTGTTGTGATACGCGGAGAACGCGTCGGTCGCGTACTGCGTGTTCGAATACGCAAGACCGACCGTTGCCGCGCCGATCACGTACTGCCCACCGACCCGCACGATCTGAATCGACTTCGCGCTCGCAAAGCCCGAGTTGATGACCGTGTTGAACAGCGTGTCGGAACTGCTGGTCCATGTCCGCACGTTGCCCGTCGTCGTATTGCCGCCGTTGGCGTAGAAGTAACCGGCGCCCAGCGACAGCGGACCGTTCGCATAGGCCGCGCCGAAGCTGTAGGTCTGACCGTTGCCGCTCGCGCCGGCCACGCCGCCCACGCCATACAGCGCTTCGACCTGGAAGCCGGCGAACAGCGGGCTCACGTACTTGACCGAGTTGCTGACGCGCAGGCTGTTGTCGTAGTTATCGAGGTCACCCGGCGAGGCGAAGGTGCCGCCGAAGTAGTTGTCTTCCGTGAGGCCTTGAACCAGATCGACGATCGGATCGTATTGGCGTCCCAATGTGACCGTGCCCCACGTGCTGCTCGACAGACCGACCACCGACTTGCGGCCGAATTCGCGGCTGCCCTGACCCAGCGTGCCCGTGCCGAGGTTGTAGCCGTTCTCGATCTGGAATACCGCGGCGAGACCGCCGCCCAGGTCTTCGGTGCCCTTGAGGCCCCAGCGGCTGCCGGAGACGTTGCCGCTACTGAACTTCACCAGCGACGACTGATTCTGGCCGTTCGCACCTTGTGCGTTGTGGACGTAAGCGATGCCGGCATCGGCGATACCGTACAGCGTGACGCTGCTTTGTGCCTGAGCGCCGGCTGCCAGAAGAAGACCGGCGGGCAATGCGAGGAGAGAAAGACGCTTCATGATTCGTGTTCCCGTATCGATGTTGTATTTGTTTAAAACTGGCGAAACGATACGAGACGAGCGGGCGTCGGCAAACTAACTAAATCTTCGAAGAATATGAAAGCGACAGTGGCGCGGCCTTGATTTCGGCCGCGCTAATCCCGTTTCGATGTGACGTCACGCCGGCACGGCGGACTGTTCGGAGAGCGCGTATTTCGACGTGGCGAGCACGTCGGCGGGAACGGCGACGTGGGCGCGGCGCAACAGCGCGCCGCGGCGGAACATCAGCAGATCGCCCGGCTGGCACGCGGTCCACGCTTCGTCGGTCAGCGGCGTGGTGGCGATCACCGCGGTGCGATCGGCCGGCGTGCCGCGCTCGGCAAAATCCACGCTCAGATCGCCGTCGACCAGACGTGCGCGCGAAAACGGCCAATGGCGAATCACGTACGAGAGCCGCGTCGAGCAATAGGCGAATTGCGCCTGGCCGTTCGACAACACGAAGTTGAAAATGCCGAAGGTGTTCAGCGCGCGCGTCGCCTGTTCGATGACGTTGAATACGGCGTCGATGTCGTCGATGTCTGCGTCCGTGCTTGCGTTCGCATTCGCGGCGAAATGCGCGTACAGGCGATTCATGATGAAGCAGAACGCGGCTTCGCTATCAGTCGTGCCGACCGGCGCATACGGACCGGGCTCCGGTTCACCGAGCGGCCGCAGGTCGCCGTTATGCGCGAACACCCATTGCTGGCCGCGCGACTCGCGCATGAACGGATGGCAGTTCTCGACGCGCGCGCCACCCTGCGTCGCCTTGCGAATATGCGCGACGACATTGCGTGACTTGATCGGATAGCTTTTCAGAAAGGCCGCGACCGGCGACTGATACGCCGCGTGTTCGTCGACGAACACGCGGCACGCGCGGTCTTCGTAGAACGCGACGCCCCAGCCGTCGACGTGATGATCCGTGAGACCACCGCGCGCGGCGAAACCTGTCAGCGAGAAACTGACGTCGGTGGGTTCGGCGCAGCTAAGGGCGAGCAGTTGGCACATGTCCGGCCTCGCCTTAAGCGGCCTGCGCCAGCCAACGCACAGGCACAGGCATAAACACCGGCATACGCAGAAGAGACCCAGGCACGAACAAGCCGACGGCATCCGCCATTACGGCGCCAGCACTGCCTGAAGTTATCGCGGCCATCACTCGTCATCCCGGGTCGTTCACAGTCATTGGGAGACTAGCGTGTTTCAACCGCCGCCGTTATAGCGAATCGTGCTTTGCAAATCACGGGCGAGCGGCTCCCGAAAAACCTCACCTTTGGCCAATCTCACTGCATTGGCCGAGCTTTTGCAGCCGCTCTTACCGACTTCAGCTTGCCAGCTTGCGGAACGTTTCCAGCACCGCGTCGCCCTTGAACGGCTTGACGATCCAGCCTTTGACGCCCGCCGCCTTACCACGCTCTTTCATGGCCGGGCTGCTTTCCGTCGTCAGCATGATCACGTTGACGCTCGTGTTCGCCAGCTCGCCGCGAATCTTTTCGACCATCGTCAGGCCGTCCATGTTCGGCATGTTGACGTCGCTGATCACCAGCTTGATGCCGGGGCTGGCCTTCAGCTTGGCGAGGCCGTCCTTGCCGTCCACGGCCGTATCGACGTCCAGGCCGTTCTTTTTCAGAAAGCCGGCCACTTCGTCGCGCACCGTGCTCGAGTCATCCACCACCAGAATTTTTGACATGATTTTTCCTATGACAACAATCAGAACAGATCCAGTTCGCCCGCTTCGACCATCGCGCCGACGTCATCCGTGACTTCCTTGAAGTCTTCCGGCGACCAGCTCAGGCTGAACACAAAACGTTGATGCAGCTTGACCGAACGACCCGACTGCGGGTCCTTCAGCCAATACATGAAGCACAGTTGCGGATTGCCGCTGCCGAACGAGATGTACCGGTGCTTGTGATTCACCAGCAGCGGCACCTGCACCTGGCTGCGCTGCCAGGCGTCCGCGTCGCCGACATAGCGGTTCTTGAACGAACCCCAGATCAGGTTCGTCACCTCGCCGAGCACGCCGTTCAGATCGCGGAAGTCCGCTTCGCCGTCCGGCGCGTGGTCGACCATCCGGTAACGATCGAGCAGGTCGAGGATCGGCGCCTCTTCGGCTTGCATCATCATGTAGCCGCGGCACCATGCGCTTTCCAGCGGAATCAGGCTGAACACTTCGCCGAAGATAATGCGGTCGCGCACGATATACGGCGTGTCGCACGTAATGACGAGGTCCTTGAACACGTCGCCGAGAATCGCCTGCGTCATGTCGGCGATACCGCGCACCAACGCGTTCGGATAGTCCAGGCTGAAAATGTATTCGTCGATCACCTGGCGCAGCGGCGCCATGTCGTGCCCGACATAGGCGGCGCAGATCACACGGCGCAGACTCTCGGGCAGGCTGTCCACACTGGCCTCGCTATCGCGCCGCATGATGATCGGCAACTCGGGCCGCACCGCGTTGATCCGGATCGCGATCTCGGCGCTGGCTTCGAGCGAGCCGCCATAGCTCTCGGCAAATAGCACCGCGCCCAGATCGATATTCGAGCGCAGCACCGACTGCAACCGGTTCTTGCCGACTTTCACGCCGACCAGATTGTTCTCGTCGCAAAACTGCTTCAGCGCTTCCTTGTGCAGCGGCGAGTCGTCCAGCACCAGCACCTTGCTGACCGGCTTGTTCATGTTCATGTCGCGTTCCTGCTCACTGCGGCGAATCGCCGGGTCGTTAAAACAATTCCAGCTCGCCGCTGGTTTCTTCAATCGCGCTGGTGTCCGCAACGAAGTCGATCGGTGCATGCGCGCACACGCACACCGTCGCGGCGAGACGCACGTCACCGTTAAGCGTGATCGCATACGACGACAGCAGCCCCGGCTTCAATTCATGCAAATGCGGCAGGCAACGCGCGTTCAGCACATACGGCGTCGACATGCCGAGATCGGGAAAGTGATTCAGCAATTCCTGATTCATCGCCCCGCAGCAGAGATTGCAGATTTCCAGAAAGACTTCCTTGAATGAGCGCTCGTCGGCCTCTTTCAGGTAGTACTGGCGCGCGCTGTCGTTCTCGTCGAAATGGAGAATCAGCAACAGCCGGTACACGATCGACGAAATGGTCAGCACGACCACCTGCGTGTCTTTGGTCGTGCCGGCGCTCGCGTCGTCGATCGGTACGATCTCGAACAGGTCGCTCGAATCCAGCGGCAAGCGCGCCTGCGCCGCCTTGCGAAAAATGCGTTCGAAGCTGTCTTTGGCGTGGTCGGAAATCACGCCGGCACCTGATGCAGCTTCGCGTAAAACTGATTGGCGAGCGACTCGACGCTCGCCAGCGACGCCGAGATCATCTTGCCGCCCGCCTGAATGTCCTGGAACGTGGACGTGGTGGTCAGGTCGTTGCGATGCAGACTGTCGCGATAGCTCTTCGACAACTCTTCGGAGCGCGCCGCGAGTGCGCGCACTTCGCTGGCCACCACCGCGAAACCGCGGCCCGCCGGGCCCGCGCGCGCCGCTTCGATCGACGCGTTCAGCGACACGATCACCACATGCCGCACGATCGACGACAGCTCCTGGTTCTTCGCGTGCATGTCGTGGTTCTGCGTCATCAGCGAAATCATCTGCTCGTGCCAGCGCTCGAAGGTCGCGCCCAGCCCCTTCAGACGCGCGGCTTCGCCGGCGATCCGCTGAGCCTGCTGGGTCCACTGGTCCTTGTCGCCGGTGAGGGCGTCGAGCGTTGCGCGCAGTTCGTCGGCGCTGGCCGATTGCTGCCGCAGCTCGTCGCGCAACTGCTCGGTCAGCGCGAGCAGTTCCTGCTCGGCTTGCTCGCGTTGACGCAGCACGTCGCCATGGTCGACCTTCTCGGCCATCAGCGTGTTGATCCGGGCTTCCGCTTCGGCACGCAAACGTGCAGCCAGCTTCGCGCTATGCAGCTTGTGGAGGGCAAACGCCAGCAGCGCGGTGATCGCGCTGCCGGCTGCTGCTGCCGCTAAACCATACTGTTGAATCACAACCATTCCTTGCGAAGTTCATCGCGACGCGCATCGACCCGCGCTCAGTCCGCCATCGCGTCGAGTTGCAGCTCGCCGGTTTCACCGCGCGCGTTCACGCCGAGCGTATCCACCGCGAAGCTGTCCGGCAGGCAGACGATCGTCTGAAACTGACGGAATGCCGCGCCCTTGTGATCGTCGGTGAAACGCAGTTCGATGCTGCCGTGCTCGCGCTTGAGGAAAGCACGCACCGCGTCCATGCCGACACCGCGGCCCGACACTTCCGTGACCGTTTCCGCGGTCGAGAAGCCCGGCCGGAAAATGAAGTCGGCAATCGCTTCGTCGCTGAGCGTTTCGTCGCCGTTGATCCAGCCGCGTTCCGCCGCGATACCGCGAATCCGTTCGAGCGCGAGGCCGCGGCCGTCGTCGCTCAGCGTGATCTGCAATGCGCCGCTGTCCACGCCCACTTCGATATCGATCGTACCGGCCGGCGTCTTGCCGTGCGCGCCGCGCACGTCGGCGGTTTCAATGCCGTGGTCCATCGAATTGCGCAGCAGATGCATGAACACGTCGTTCAGCGTGCCGCCCGCCTGACCGCGCAGACGGTAGCCGTTGTCGTCGATCCGCACGTCCGGCGCCGGCTTGCCCAATTCGCTTGCGAGCGACGGCAGCGAATCCAGCACGCCCGACAACGCGTCGGCCACGCTCTCGCTGCCCAGCGCCCGCAGCGTGCGGCGCATCGCGTCGCGCATGGATTGCAGTTCGTGCAGTTCGCCGGCGTTGGTCTGATCCAGCATGCTCAGCGTGCGTTGAATGTCGTCTTTCTCGACCATCACGAAACGGCCGGCGTTGCCCGCTTCGTTGGCCGGCCCCTTACCCTTGCGGCCGAGGCTATGTTCGTTGATCTTCGCGTAGCTTTCGATCGCTTCGCGCACGCGCGTCAGTTCCTGCATCAGGTGATCCTGATCCCACGGGCGGTCCGCGTCCGGCTGGCGCAGTTCGTGATAGCTCTGCTCGGTTTCGTGGACGACGTTGGTCAGATGCTGCAGGTTATACGTGCGCGCATTGCCCTTGATGGTGTGCATGTTGCGGAACAGTTCGGCGATTGCCGCGTGATCCGCTTCCGAATGCTTGCGGATAATGCGCTCGTTTTCGCTGACAAAGCCGGCCGAACTTTCGATGAAGTGATGGAACTTCTCTTCGCTGACCGCGAGAATCTCGCCGATCATGTCGAGACGGCGACGCTGTTCGCTGGCTTCCGCCGCGAGCTTGCGCAATTCGGTGACGTCGCGCACGCACAGCATCAAGCGCACGATCACGTCGTTTTCGTCGGTAATCGCCGACCAGCTCAGGTCGAGGATTTTCGCGCGGCCGTCGGGCATGCGCTTCGAAATCTCGCCGAGCAGCAGATGCTGATTGAACACGAAGTTCATGCAGTCTTCGCCAAGGCACGCGTGCGTGGCGGCGTCGACTTGCGAGAGCGCGTCCGAACCGAGATCGGTGTCGGCGAATACGAGGTCCATCAGGTCGCGGCCGGCAATGTCCTTCGTTTCGAAGATGTCTTCCAGATACGCGGAGTACTCCGAGTGGATCACCGCGCCGTCGACCACGGTCAGAATACCTTGCTGCATGTTCTGCAACATCGCCTGAATGTCGGCGGTTTTCTGCTTCAGTTGCGCCGAGCTTTCCTGAATCTTCTCGATCATGCCGTTGAACGCGACGATCGAATGACCGATCTCGTCGAGTCGACCCACCGGCACACGGCGCGTGAAGTCCTGGCTCGACGCGATCTCGCTCATCATGGCCTGCATGCGGCTCAGCGGGCGTGTGATCTGGCGGTACAGCAGCGAACCGATCGACGTCAGCAGAATGATCGCGATGCCGGTGACGATGGCAATCGCCGTGGTGGTGGTCGACAGCGTGGCGTTCAACGCCGTGATCGCGTCGTCTTTCTGGCGATTCTTCTCGACGCGCAAGGTCTCGACAATGCCTTCGAGTTCGTCGCGGTATTGCGCGACGTTGGCGAACAGATAGGCCTGGGCGAGTTCGTTCTTGCCGTCGGCCTTCATCTTCGCCGTTTCGGTAATCGCGGAGAAATAGTTCTCGAGGCTGTCGTTGGCCTGCGAAACGAGACCTTGCTGCGCGTGGCTCGCGGCGTCTTTCGCCTGCAAGGCGAGCGCCTGTTGCAGCGAGGCTTTTTTCTTCTTCAGCTCGTCCTGCGCCTGCGTCACCATGTTGGCATCGGGCGCGTAGACCAGCGTCATCGTGGCCAGTTGCACGTCCTTGACTTGCGAGACGAGGTCGGCGGAGGCGAGCGCGCTGGGCACCACACCTTCCGTTACCTTGCGTACTTCGGCCGCGCTGCCGCGCGTCTGATAAACGGCGTAGCCGCCGATCGCCGACAAGGCGACGAACATCAAAACAACCAATAGCGTGATGCGATGACGGATAGTCATTTGAACCCCCCGGGGTCTGGCCTTCGCGTCAACCCTCGATCGGAGCAGCGCGTTTTGTACGAAATATGGTCTCACTTGCAGCGCTGCCGAGTATTGCCGAGGTTTGTTACTAAGCGATGACTACACTGTTCTGGCGCGTATAAAAATCCGTAAATAAATCGCTAAAGTTTTCGAATGAAAAGCCGTTAATCTTTATCGGCCAATTTTTCTGCTGTCACCGCTGATACAAGCTGCGCGCATAGCGCCCGGCGTCTTTAGACTCGAATGCTTTCGAAGGAATCGAGTGGCTCGACCAGTTCGGTTCCTTGCGCTACTTCATGTTGAGAAAACCCGTCGTAGGGAATGAGCGCGCTGAAATCGATATGCGTGCTTTGCATCACATTGCGGATGCTGATCTGGAACGTCTTATACCCGGCGTAGACAAACCTGAGTTGCTCGAGCGCCTGCACCTGATCGACCTTATAGGCGGTCGCGGAAGGACGGCCGTCTTCGGTCACGATCGCGACGACTTTCCAGAACGCTTTCGGAATCAGCGCACCGCGATAGGCCAGATCGTTCGCGCCGAAGTACGGGCCGGTGAAGACCGACACGCGCATCCGATCCACCCTGGCGTGCCGCAAAACGTAGTCTTCGAGTCCCAGCCAGACCTTCTGATTGACACTCGCCATTTGCGGGCAACAGTTCGTGAAATGGAACGTGTCGGCATTAGCCGTGCGCGCTTCCTCCGGCGTGCCCCAGACAGGGTCTTCTCGACGCACCATGTGACCTCGGTCCAGTGCGTTGCCGTCGTAAAGCGCGTCTCCCCATTGATCGTCTTTGTCGAGCCGTCCGTCGAAACACCACACGTCGGTGCGCGGCACTTGCCGCGAATGCGCACCGTCGATATTGACCGCGGTGATGAGCGGAAGCCGTCGCGAGGCCGACATGATCACCGAGAAGTTTTGATACCTGAGTTCGGCGCCCGGCCCTCCCCGGCGAAGCGGGCGAATGTCGCCGGCGGGTTGGGGGAAGGCGATGCGCCAGCCTGCCAGGAAGTCGGCATTGTAGCCATGACGCCCGCTCAATTCGTCGGGCGATGTAGTGGGTTCCCTGCCCGCCTTGTCGAGCGAATCCGACAGGTTCCGGCCGAGGCGAACCATGTCGGCGAGGGTGGCTTTCCGGGTAAGCGTGACGGGCATCGTCGGACTCCTTGATGAGGTACGGGTCGATCTGAGTACCCATCAGCAATGGTCGAGGGCGACGAGGCGGCGATTACTTCCCTGCAGATTGATGTGAGTCAAGCGACGCAATCGCACAGGTGCTAGTTGCTCCGGCGCGAGATAAACGATTGCGATGGTTAGCGGATCGGCGGCAAATGCTTCGACGCTTCTCGCACGGTGAGCGGCGACATGATGTCGCCGGAAGCCGATAGAAAACCGCTCACCGCTTGAGGCGCGTGCCAAGCGTAATCCCGCAACGCCCAGCCGATCGCTTTGCGGATGAAGAAATCGCTTTCGTTGGCCAGTGAGCGGGCATAGCCGAACAGACGCGTTTCGTCAGTGTGATCGCGCCAGCCGAGCTGATGAATCATCGCCACACGTCGCACCCACAGCGAGTCATGTTGAAGCGCCGTATCCATGGTGGCCTGGGCTTGCGGCGTGTGCGTTCGCGCCGCCTTCAGCACGTCGCCGACCACGCCCGCGAGCGGGTCGACGCAATCCCACCAGCAAGCGCGCTGCACGATCTCCAGCAGATGCGCGATGTCTGCTACTGCCAGCGTCTTCCACTTGCGCGCCAGCAGGTCGGTCGCAATGTACTGGTATTCGCGTGCCGGCATCGTCCACACGGCGTTCGCGCAAGCCAACAAATGCTCGGCGTTCTCCACCTCCAGCCGCTTGAACACCGGCAGCACCGCTTGCCGCCGCAGCGGGGTGGGCACACCGATAAAGTCGAACTGATCGCGCATGTAGGCGCGCATGGCGGGCGCGCGCTGCGCGTCGGCGTGCGGTGCGAGCGCGGCCTTGATCTCTTTGGCGAAAGTCTTGGGCGTCATTGGGGGAAGCGTTCCACATAAACGAGTTCGGGGACGAGTTTCGATTCGCGCCAGCCGGTTTTTTGCAGGCGGGTAGGGTGACGCTGTCTTTTCTGCAGGGCGCTGATGCGAGCGTACAGGTTTCGAAGTGAGCCGAAGCGAACATTAGTTTCCCAGTAAACCAACGTCAAGCGTGACGGAAAACCGGCGGATGCGGGCACCGATCCAGGCTCCCGAATTCCCTCACCTTTGAATTTAAAGTGCGGGGACAGGTAGCGATATTCTCACCTCGACCGCTCCCGAATATCCTCACCTTTGGCGTTTTTAGCTGACGGTTGTCTGCGCAATCGCCCCGGCAAGTCGTTCTGCACGTCGCCAAAGTACTCCCTGGAAATCCTCACCATATCGACGGTGCGGATTCGACATGACACTTTCTCACCTCCTGGAATCGCTCACCTTTGCAGTCGATCTCCTGGAACGCCTCACCTTAGGAGGCTTTTCCAGACGTCATAGGTGCTGTTCCGTTCTCGCATCGACTCACCGATCAGCGACCTGCGCACGATCTCCTGGAACAGCTCACCTCTGATCCCACTGGCGTCGCCTCCTGGAAATTCTCACCGTGAATGGCAGTGACCTCGTCTCCTGGAATTCCTCACCATTGACGGCAGCGGCCCCATCTCCTGGAATTCCTCACCGTTGTCTCGACGATCGACCCTATCGCAGCGCGGCGGCCACTAGCGGGCCGATTAGCGCCAGGGCTTCCGGGTGCAACATCTTCTCGTGCAGACACGCAATGTCGTGGGTCACGATATGTCCACCGATGTACGGTTGCCACGCGGTTGACTCGCCCAGCAAGGCATTGTCCGGTTCGGTGCGGGTGGCACGGAAGAACAGCAAATCACCGTCGAATACGCCCGGTCTGAACTGGCAGATCAGCGCCGGCGTGGCCTTTAACTCGTCGAAGATCGCATTGAAGACTTCGTCACCCAGCCCGTGGACACTCTCCCTTCCGCGACTGAGCTGTTGCCGGATCGCATCGGGCGACGACGGCACGTCAGCATCCTCCCACGGTGTATCGGACAGCGACTGAAACAGCACCTTCGCAATTTGCAGGTCGGTCGGCGGGAGAGGCATCTCGATTGCGGGAGGGATCGGATAGCTGTCGAACATGATGAGTTGCTCGACCCGCTCATTCTGATGCAGCAGCAAGGTGGCGACCGCATGCGCGATGTGACAACCGAGCGACCAACCCAACAGGCGGTAAGGGCCGGTGGCCTGCACCGAGCGGATCTGTTCGAGATAGTCAGCAGCGATCGTTTCGATCGTGTCGAAGCGGCGAGTCGGCTCGCTTAACCTGCGCGCCTGCAGCGCATATAGCGGACGATCGGGTAGAAAGCGCAGCAATCCCGCATAAGGCCAGCCGAACCCGCCGCCTGGGTGGATGCAGAACAACGGCGGATGCTGTCCTTGGGTGCGCAACGGCAGCAGAACATTCAGCGCCCCAAAATCTTGCCGTGGGACTGCGTGGGCCTTGAGTCTTTCAGCGAACAGGGCGATGGACGGCGCCTCGAATAACGCACCCAGCGAGACGTCCCTACCGAATGTCACGCGCACCTGGTTCAGCAGACGAGCGGCCATCAGCGAGTGCCCGCCGAGCGCAAAGAAGTTGTCGTGCCGGCCGACACGTTCAATGCCGAGGAATGCCTGCCAGAGAGTGGCCAGCATGGTTTCGATCTCACCTTGCGGCGCGGCGTACTGCTGCAGGCTGAACGCGTC
>NZ_CADFGI010000023.1:0-8640 GCF_902833695.1 Paraburkholderia sp. BCC1876
CTCCCCGCCTGCCCTTCTCTTGAGTGACTGGTTTTGATGCAGCAGGCCGCAGACAATTAAGGTGCCAGTTGCATGGGATTCCGGACCGTTTCGAAATCAACCGAGTGATGCAACGTGATGCGCGTAAGTCCGACGACGACTGCGTACGATCGACCAATATGAGCCGCCCGGACAAGGATGACGTGCGTCCGATCCCCGGCGCATATGAGACGGTTCCGTCCTATCACCCGTAGAACGTTTCCTATATCCTCAGAGGTGATTTTGATATGTGAAGACGTGCTTCATAGAACGTAATTAAAACACTATTCAGTAATTATTTATTTTCTAGTGGCAACTTCATCCATCTAGTCCGCTGGTATAAGATTTTTCTACTTTCTATCCTATGTAAAAGGCGTGAATTTTAACTCGCAAACAGACTAACATTTCGCAAGGCGGCCGAAAATGAAAGGAAAAAAATGGTTTCTGGTGTTCGTATGGCTGCTCGGGGCACTCTTTTTTTTACCGGTTGAGCGTTGTGCTGCTATGGACGTCTCGGCATGCGACGCTACCCTTGCCAAGGACGCATACAATGACTCGTCAACCAGTAGCACCGATTATCGTTTGGCGACGCTAGTGACTCAGTCCGATTGGGAGCAAGCCTCTCATTCGGGTGGTGCAAGCGCTGTTATTTACGGGTTCCCCGTTGGCGCAAGTTATAGCGACTATAAGAACTCTGTAACAGAGTCATTGAATGCGCGTAATGAATCGCTTACTGATAACGAGACGCGACAACTTGCGATGCAATATTTATCAGACAACTCCTTGACCGCATACCTTGCGTGCATTAGAGGAGTTACGCGTACGCCAGGCGTGGGATTGTATCTCGGTAAAGTAACGGACACTACTATGTCGGTGCATGCGACTTATGCCGCCCCCGGGACGGGATTTCTTCATCTTCCAGTGAGAGTTAAATGGTCCGGAATGGTTCCTTCGCCCGGCACATCACTGCCGCATTACCTAAATCCTGGTGATGACGTGATTTTAGAATTTTCAAGGCCAAAGGCATCAGCGATTGTTTCTATTCGGGCTGGCGGCACGGCGGACGACATAATTTTGAGTGCTTTGATACCGCCACCAGAATCAGCGCCAAACTACATCTTGAAAATAGATGAAATTGATGATCGATTTACCTGCTATATCAATGAAAACAGAAGTGTGATTTATCAAGTTGGCTTCGGGCAGAGTAATAGTTGGAACATAAATTCACAATTGCACCCGGGCGAAAACTCGCTAAATTGCAAAGAGGAAGATCTACATCCTGACAACCATGGTAATCCGTGCTGGCATTATCATGTGGCCGTTTTTAAGGATGGAAAATCATTTATTGAGCACGATACAGGGAGCTGCGGTGCTGGCGCACAGCCGCCTGGCCCCGTAGCGCAAGAAATGATTCCATTCTAATCGGTGTCCGATCAACTCCTTGGAGCAGACGTTCCGAGGAGGATTGTGGAGGGCCGTAGCTGTCTGATCACTGCCTCATAAAAACAGCAAGGACCGACTGAATAATCGCGGACGCGATCGGCGGCACGCGACCCGCCGCTACCGTCCGGCTTTACGTACCCTGAATGGCAGCCTTCGAAGGTGTTGCGGTCACTCGCAACACCTTCGAGCAGAGGAGTATCGGCCAAAGCCCTCATATGCTTAGCGGTGCTGCGGATTTAACTATGGCTGCCGCGCGGACACAACCGGCGAGCGATCAAGAGCCATTGTGGGTAACCGTTGTTGCACTCGAGCGCACGCGACAACGCCCATTGATCAATGAGGTGCGCAGCGCAAGGCAAAAGGATTCGTTTGCGCGCGCATGGAGCAATGCGACGGTCTGCCGTCCCTCCGTTTCCGCTTCCCCCAACTTGACGAGCAATTGACGGTACAGCCTGCCAAGGCCCGCGGCATCGGTCGTCAACTTTTCGCTTGCAATTAGCATGTAAAGCGTGCGAAAGGCACGGATACGTCCGTATGCAAGCGTGACTTTTTCCGGCAATGCGACGCCGAGCAGGCCGATTTTCGGCACGGCACTTTCGTAGATCAGGTCACGCGGCATTTCGATATCCGCGACACGGATCATGACTCCGCCGTCGGCCTGTTCAGCAAGAAGCGTGACAGATTGAGTCAGGTCTCGTATCGCGGCCCCGTATGAAAGCAGTTCGCCCGCGATGGCGCTTGCTAGCGCCGACCCATCGCGGAATCGCCGGAAGTCTTCAGCGATAAAATTCGCAATCACGGCTACGACGACGCTTCCCGTGAAGGTAAAAAATGGCCCCCAAAAGCCACTCCAAAATCCTTCCATCTTCCATCCCCCTATCGTTGGACACACTGCGATTCTACCCAGACACAAGTAAGCCACGCTGCATTAGGACAGGGTTGGCCGTGAATTGACGATGGGCTCACAGAGTAATTTTGACGGCAGAGCGTGGGCTATGATTACCCCTTTTGGCATCCTCAACGAATCCGGGAATTCAGAACCGGCCGATCGTCACGATTCGGAGCGCCCGGTGTCGAGTTTTTTGTAATCGACGCTGTGCCGACTATCCACTTGACGGGAAGGCGACGCGCAAACGTCTTGTCGATTGCACCGGCAAGCGTCGCTTCATGGCCGGCAAGCGCCCCACCACCGAGTACTATCTGATGCACTTCCATTCTGGAAAAGAATAAATGATTAAGAGAATATTTTACTCATGGCAAAGCGACCTACCGAATGCTGTGAATCGAGGATTTATTGCGAAAGCGTTGGCTGCTGCGATTAAAAATCTCGGGAAAATGCCAAATTTTGGGAACTCTGAGATGGTCGAGGCAGATCGTCCACCGAAAGAGGTTGCGAAATCGACGATTGCATTAGACCAGGCAACCAGTGGCACCGCAGGCGCCGTCCATATCGCCCACACGATTCTCGACAAAATACGCGAGACCGACGTCTTTGTCGCAGACATCTCGACGATAAACAAAGGCACACGAAAGTTCAGAAAGTGCCCCAACCCCAACGTCACATTTGAACTCGGCTACGCATGGTCGATACTCGGTGAAAATCGTTTAGTTCTTGTATTCAATGAAGCGGAAACATCAGCAGCGATAGACATTCCGTTTGATGTTCGGGGACACAAGTACATCTCGTACAATTTGTCTACCACATCGAGTCCAGAGGATAAAAAGACTGCAAGCGAACAGCTTCGCTCTAAGTTGCAAAGCGAGATCGCTAGCATACTGGCGGCGGACAGCCCGAGGCCACATGAGTTGGCAGGAATGTCTGATCCGGAGATTCGGCGCGCCCATGACCGAGAGGTCTTGGCCAACGTTTTCGGTCATATGAGTTTGAGTCTTCTGGACCAACATATAGGTGAATCACCGCGCTATCTCAGCTATGGCATCACAGTCATGTGGGACGAGTTTGATAGTTTTTATTCTCGTTCTGGTTTCCACATACACGACGAGGAGCTAAGAAAACTGCTGGCGGCGTTTGTGGATGCATGGAGCAAGTCAATGCCAGGTGACGATTTTAACTATTACTTAGAAATGCCGGATCCTTGCACGGAACGTTTTATGAGCGACCACGAAGCTCGTTGCCAGCACTGCGATTCGGAAGTGCGAATAGCCCGCCAGACCCTTAAGAGGGGTAGAGATGCTCTTGTTGTTGCTCTGGACCGCCTGTTGACATACACCCAAGCTCATTTTCCGGAGATCAACCCCCAAGCGCTTGGAAATGAACTGGGCCGATCTATCTCCCAAAAGATGAGGAAGCTTCGCAAGAAGAACTAACGTAGTTTTGGTGGCTATTCACCATGGCTACGACGTTTGAGATGGCGCCGTCCGGCGTGGCTGTCGATAATGTAGCGACTTGAGTCACTGTGTTACTCCCTCGCGTCGTCCCCGTAGCGGTCATTGAACCGATAGTACTGAGCGGCTGGTTACGGCCGTTCGGTGACGCCTCGGCCGCCGCTGTACGCGATCGCCTCTGCTGCGCCGCGAAAAATGGAGAATCATCGCGAAGTAGCAAGCCGCTCGGGGAAATGGGTGCAGCGTACCGCTAAGGCAGTACAGTGAAAATACAGTTTGGACAGGCTAGGATGGCCTTGAATGAGCTTGTTTAGCCTTGATTTTGAAGTTTGCGAGTTGCGCAAGGCATTGATTTATAAGGGATCGTAGCGCGCTGGTAAAACTCCGAAGGCAGGGGTTGCTGGTTCGATCCCAGCCGGGCGCACCAAGCTTTCGCTAATAACCAACGAGTTATCTGCGGCAAGTCTGTACCAAGCAGTTCAAATACCCTCCGCAACGCCCTCATTTTCGTCCCTCGTTGTCCCCTTCCTGTCCCGTAGCAAACACGCAACAAGGTCGGTAATCAACGCCTGCTCTTGAGTGTCTCGACAGCATCGACCAGTCGTTCACCCTTCGGAAAGTCATCCGTCACGACCTGAGCCAGCAGCGTCCCTTGGGCATTCCTGAGCTGCACAATCACGTTCTTGCGCTTGGTGTACACCGTGGAGGTAGCGCGCTTTCCAGTACATCCGGCCCGCGTACTTGTGCTGAGTCTGCGTCAGGGTTATGAAATCGTGGTGGTCTTGCCGTCCTGTCCGAACTCGACATACTCCGCAGTGGTACGGACGGACTCGGGGCGAATATCCCGCTCCTGCTCCGTGAACGCCTGCTCAATGACGCTCTCTGGATTTGGCACGTCGGTGCGTGCGGTGTATGGCACAACTTGGGCTGCACACACACGCCCGTATGCCGCCTGGGGGTGACTGAGAAGGCCGAACATGAATAAGGCTGTTAGCTTTCGGCGCGCGATTGCTGGCGCCGTGCCCGAGCTGCACGACGACTGCGACTAGCTGCTCGTGTTCGTCGACGCCGGGAAGGTGATCGCGACGAACGAACCCGCGCTCTCATTCGAGTATCGATAGACCCTCAACGCGATCATTACAGACTTTGCCGGTGACGCCGACGCGGTTTTCGTTGCGCTGATTGCGTGGGTCAAGCGTAACCAATTCGACCTGTTCGCGAACGCAGACGAACGGATGAACGCCTTATCTTTCGAAGTCGATCACCTGACGCAAACGACTTGCGACCTGTCGATTAAGCTCAACCTAACCGAAAGCGTAGTCGTCGGCACCGACGCGACCGGCGCACAGACGATCAATCACGTCGACGAGCCTGTTCCAGAATGGATGCTCGATAACCTGTTCGAAAAATGAGCGAACTGAACGCTTTCGAATCATGGGCGGGGCACTTTCTCGCCAAGCCGACCACGTTCAACGCGCACCTCGGTGGAAGTGCGTAAATGTTACGGGCGCAAGGTGGTGCCGAACACGTAGCAGTCTCTCGCCTCTGGCCCGAATGCCGGCGTCACGGCCCATTTTTTCAGTACACCCTCGCAATGCAAGCCTAATTTCTCCAGGACGCGTTTAGATCCAATGTTTTCCACGTCGCAAACCGTCCAGATGCGTTGCGTTGAGGGCGTCCGCCACAGAGCCTCAAGAGCGACCGCCCCAGCTTCGGCGGTTAGCCCTCTGCCCCAGTAGCGCTTGGCAATACCGTAATGAAACTCGGTCTTGTGACCTTCCGGGATCGCCAAAAACACGCCGATTGCTTCGTCGGTCTCTTTGTCGCAAATGACCCACGAAAAGGGTGCCCCTGCCGTCTCCCACGCTGCGTCGGACCACTTGTGAAGCATCGCCGCAGTCTGAGCAACTGCCGTATGAGCTCCGCGCTGCAAATATCGAGAACACGCCGGGTCGCCCGTATAATTGTTATACAACCGCTGTGCATCGCCGGACTTTGCCCGTCTAAGGAGTAATCGTGCCGTGGACAAAGTAATTCGGTCCCGTGCCAACTCGCCTGTTTTAAACTCCAAGATCTCACTCCCTTCACAGCGGATCGCCGCCCGCGAGTACCTGTCAATCATGAAAAACTTGCGTCTTCCCAAATGAAACGCGAGTATCGTCCATAAAACGCAAGAACGCCCGCTGGACTGGCGCTCCTGGTATTGGGTCCTCCATGCGATCGCGCCCATGAAAGCAAGTCAGGTTGTTCAGAACGATTAGGCGACGCTCGGCTTGAGCGATTTCGAAGCGCCCATAACTCTCTTTCAGAGCACTTCTTAAGCGATCGAACTCGGCTACTGTTTGCGTTGAATTCCTTCCATTTCTGTCAATTCGCCCATTTAAGAAGTAGATAGGACCAGCTTCACCGTCCTTCACAATCGGCCCAGTGCGTAGGTATTTTTCGCCGAATCGGCTATTCCCGTCTTTGGTGACCAGAAGCTGAGGCAAAAGCTCGAATGAAATGTCAGACCGCAGCAGATCATTTTTAGAAAACTCCGTAAATTCAGACCATTTTGAAAATGGAAGCCAATGGAAATTTCCAGGTCTTTTATAAGAAACCAGCAAATTAAATAACCCAATTCTGTTTGGGACATATGCTTCATCGTTCGAGCAGTACCAATCTGTGTGAAGCACGACATCTGTAGTATTGTTGTATTGAATATCAATTCCAGAAGCTTTTGCCACACCGGGTGGAGTCATATGTAGCCAGAAAGGCGTCTGTCCTATGGGATTTGTGCGACTCTCAAAAAGACTTGCACATATTGCCGTTGCCGCTGCGGCACCGATTACCAGATTTTGGTGATCAGTGGAGGCGTCATCCCGAGCGATGTCGACGGCCGACAATCCCACCGACGGATCGATTAATAACGCTTGCATACTCTCGATAACGTCACCGAAGAGGTCCTTGCCAGCATATGCCAATTCATTGCAAAGATCTCTGTTGGCAAATGCCCCAAAAGTCAATTTTGGAAAGGATCCTGCGATTCGTTGTGAAAATTCAACGTATTCCTTCCGCCCAAGTTCAATAAGATAATCACTCATGGTTCCTTGCGCTCCTGGTTGAACCGTGAACATATAACAAAAAAGGTGCCGGCCACCTCGACGACTCGCCTTCTCTAAACTGGGCCTAAGCTAGCGTGCCGGGATAGAACTCCGAACGAGAATCAACAATTCTCAGCATGATTCTGCTTAAATCCAATCCTTGGATAGGGTCTTCGAAAATGTCACGTGCGTGAAATCCGCTCGTGTTACGCAAAATAATCGCGCGACGTTCTCGCTGATCGATTCGAATCCGGGAATCGCTGCTAGCGATCGACTTACGCATTGCTGCGCACATTTCCACAAGACGATCCGAGTTTTCAGCGGAGTTCACCTCTCCGTTTAGAAAATATCTGAAATTTCCGTCTGTATTTTTCCAAATCAGCGGCGCATGTACAAAACTCGGCCCTCGCTGGACAAAATCTCCGTTTGCGTCTTCGTACATCATCGGCGTCAGCTTGACGGTTGTGCGAACGTCTTCCTCTGCCATCTGGTGGAACATGTCGGCTTCGTTCCAGCTAGACGTAGGAAGCCAGTGAAAACATCCTGGGTTGTTATAACCGATGAAGGCGTTATAAACGCCGATATGTCTGGGAAGTGCGACACCGTCTGTGGTAATCGTCGCGTCGTTGTGAAATCCGAGCTTGGCGTCAGGCGTGAATTTTTCCAGCCCCGCACTTTTCATCTTTCCAACTGAGCTATGGCTTGCCTTATGAAGAGAGAACGGAGCGCCCTCTCCATTCCTTCGGAAGGGAGTTCCAACGGCATTAAACAACGCGGTGAATGTGGCCGCGCCGCAGACAAAATTTTCGGCTGATGACAGATCATCTGATAGAGGGATATCCGCGACGGCAATTCCTCCATCGTTGCTATCAACATGCGATTTAATTTGCCGAATCGCTTGAGAAAAAAACTGCTTTGCGAGAATATCAATCTCCCTCAAAACAGAATCTTTTTTAAGCGAGCCAATAGTCGGCAATGTACCTATTTCTTCAGATAGTCCACGCGCGAATTCACGGTATTGCTTTTCGGTTATGACAGTAGTCAAGTGCGATGACATTTAATCAATCCATTTTTCCGAAGTTGAATCTTGTGTCAAAGGAACGCTAGCCCCTTTGACACGTTTATTGAGAGATGCAACGATAAGTCCGTTCGATTTTATTTAGATCTACTCCGGTCGCCGCATCTCACTACTACCTCACATGTTGCATTCAGGCGAGGAACTAAGAACTTCGAAATCATCGTCGATTGACGCCAACAAAACCGCTGCGTCGGCTTGTTTTTGTGACGCCTGTGCCGTAGTCGTTTGATCGGTCGACACCGGCGCAGCTACCGACAAGGCAGAAGTTGCGGCAAATGCACCAGCCACAACTGCTTTCAAAACGGTTTTCTTTTCCATTTCGCTTTTCCAATAACGGATTAATTTAATTACGGAACGTAAGCTCTCGGCTTACCCGCTACAATTTACATATAAACGGGACGATTTCGTATTTGTCTGATGATTGAATTTTCCTATCGAGTGATACCTCTATTTGAGTTGTAAGCACCTGAAAGTTTATTCAAAATGTAATTCGCATAAAATTCACAGATCGCAATTAAAATCACGTCAAGTGGGCTAAGCGCAGATACCAAAACTCAGATTTTTGAAGTCGACGATTTATCTGCGTCCGTTGTGATTTTGGGCACCGCTTACTACGCCTCGAGCCTCTATTTCGCATCAGATATCTGAGCCGCACTAATGGTCCGTGCGCGC
>NZ_CADFGI010000024.1:0-4316 GCF_902833695.1 Paraburkholderia sp. BCC1876
GACGCGTTCAGCCTGCAGCAGTACGCCGCGCCGCAAGGTGAGATCGAAACCATGCTGGCCACTCTCTGGCAGGCATTCCTCGGCATTGAACGTGTCGGCCGGCACGACAACTTCTTTGCGCTCGGTGGACACTCCATTCTCGCGGCACGTCTGGTGGCGCGTCTCGGCGCGGCATTCGACAAGGAATTACCTTTGCGCTGCGTCTTCGATGGCCCGACCGTCGCGCAGCTTGCGGCCACCGCGGCCGCGAGTTCCGCGTCGGTGAGCCGCGCGCCCATCGTGGCGGTGGATCGTCACGGCGAGCTGCCACTTTCGTTTGCCGAAGAGCGGGCGGTGGCGCTCGAAACGTCGTCGACGAGCACCGGGATTCTCAATTCTTCGTGCATCTTCCGGTTGTCTGGCAGGCTACGTCGTGACTGGCTTGAGCAGGCAATAGCATCGGTTGTCGCACGGCATGAAATTCTTCGCACCCGCTACGCTGCGGATCCAGACAGCGGCGCATTCTGCCCGGTGATCGACGCGCCGACGAACTTCCGGCTGGCTATCCGGCCGGTCGACGCGCTCGAACCGGACGGTCTGCGCGCCGCGCAGACGGAGGCCGCCGTGATGCCCGACTGTTTCCGCGGGCCGCTATTTCGTGCGACGTTGTTCGTCGAACAGGACGTAGACGGCGAACACGGCGAACACGTCGACCGCGCGCTTCTCGTGATCGGCGTCCATCACATCGCGATCGATGCGATCTCGTGGACGATTGTCTGGCGCGACATCGCGCGCGCCTATCAGGCTCTGCGTGCTGGCCATCTGCCGAATCATGCGCCCGAGCCGATCCAGTACCGCGACTACGCGGCCTGGCAACGACGACAATTGAGCACGGAACGGCTGGCGCAACTGCGGCGGCACTGGCGCGACAAGCTGACCGGCGCGCCGGTCTGCCTGAACCTGCCGTTCGACCGCGCGCGTCCTGCCGTCATGACGGACCGCGCCGGGCGCGTCGGTCTTGAGCTACCGGCCGAACTGAGCCGAAGCGTCCGCCGAACCGCGTCGTCGTTGCGGCTGACACCGTTCGTCGTGCTCGAGACCCTGCTGGCGATTCTGTGCAGCCGCCTCGCGCACAGCCGCGACGTTGTGATCGGCACCGTGACCGAGGGCCGCAACGCACTCTCTACCGAGAACGTCGTGGGGCTGTTCGTCAATACGATCCCGCTGCGCCATACGATCCAACCGTCCGCTTCGATCCAGAGCCATTTGCTGCGAGCGTCGGAGGAACTGCTGATTGCGCTGGAGCACGACGCACTTCCTTTCCCGGAGATCGTCTCCGCCGTCAATCCGGTGCGGCTGGCTTCTCACGATCCGCTGTTTCAGGTGTTCTGCCAGTTACAGCCGGGCGCTGGCGAAACCGAGGCGACGCTCGCGGGCGTGTCGGTCGACGCAGTGCCACGCGAGAATCCCGGCCGCGGCGCGGATCTCGCCATCGTGTTCCAGCACGCGGACGATGTCTTGAAAGCGGAAGTCGCCTACAGCGTCGATCTGTTCGATCACGCGAGCGTGGAAGCCATCGTCGCGCTCTATCTGACGTTGATTTCGCAGGCGATGCGCGATCCGGCGGCATCGGTCGATCGGCTCTGGGATGCGTGCGTCGCATTGACCCGCGCGTCTGCGCACCGTGTGGCGCTGAACAGGCTGATCGACCGCCCGCCGTCCGCCACGGGTGCATGGTATGGACTGTCGCCGGCCCAGCAGGCTGTCTGGATGCAGGAACAGGCGTCGCCGCCGGGCTCGTCGTATTTCTCGCTGGCGGTGATGCGCTGCGCACCCAAGGTCGACCGCGGCCGGCTGGAAGCCTCTGCGCGCGGGCTGATCACGCAAATCCAATCGCTCCGGCTGGAATGGACCGATAGCGGATTGCAGCGGGAGACCCTGGTGCCCACCACCCGCTTTGCGAGCTTCGCCGACAGGGCGGCACTCGCGCCGGATGCGCAATTGCAGGCGGTGTACGACTGGCACCATGAACTGAACGACCGGCGTGGCGATCAATCGAGCGACATCGCGGTGTTTCACTGGTCCGATTGCGCCGTGGTCGCGCTCCGCTCACACCATATGCTGAACGACGGGTGGTCCGCACTGCGCGCATTCGAGCGCGTCGCGAAGAACTATGGACAACTCGAACGCGATCCTGCGCATGCGTTCGAACCGGATCGCGGATTTCTCGACACGCTGACACTGGAGCGCGGCTACCTGGATTCGCCCGAACATGCGCGTGACGCGGCGTTCTGGCAGAGCGCCTGCCGCGCCTTCGAGCGCCCGGCGCTGGTGACGTTACTGGCCGACCGGCCGTATGCGACGCATGCGCCACGTCGCATCGCGTCGCTGCGCCGGCCACTGCCGGCGACGCTGCAAGTCGCGCTGGCGCAGGCCGCGGATACCTTGTCGCTGACGCTGTCGGAATGCCTGACTGCATTGACCGCGTTGTACCTTGCCCGCGCCGGCGGCGAAAACGAGGTCGCGTTCGGCGTGCCGCTTCTGAATCGGCCCCGGGAAGCGCTCGATATTCCTGGTCAATTCGCCAAGGTGATGGTGGTTGGCGCATCGTTCGATCCCGCCGCCGATACGCTAGCGGATGCAATCCAGCGCGTCTGCCGCGCGCACCGGAAAGTGCTGCGGCACGGCCGCTATCCGCTCAGCGAACTGGTGCGGCGCCATGGGTTCGATCCGCGCCACGCCGAGGTCAGCATCAACACGTTGTTTCTGCGGCGAAGCGTCGAGGTTGCCGGGGCGCCGACCCAGGTACGATGGCTGAGCGGGCCAGAAAGCGGCCTGTCGTTTCTCTACACGCAGTTCGGCCGCGCTGCGCCGATCGATCTTGAACTGCGCTTCAACGACGCGCTGTTCGACACCGCGACGATCTCGCATCACGCGAACCGGCTAATGCACTATCTCGGCAACGCGTGCGCCGGCCTGATGTTCCCCGTCGGTGACATCGCACTTTTAGCGGCGGACGAGCGCCGGCTGTTACTCCAGACCTGGAACGCGACGGAAGCCCCTTATCCTGACGAGCTATGCCTGCACCGGTTGTTCGAGCAACTGGTCGAGTTCACCCCGGATGTCACTGCGCTCGTAGGCGACGATGCGACGCTCAGCTACGCAGCGCTCAATGCACGTGCCAACCAGCTCGCGCACCAGTTGATCGCGCAAGGCGTGCGGCCCGATAGCCGCGTCGCGGTCTGTGTTGAGCGCGGCGTGATGATGATCGTCGGCCTGCTCGCGATCCTGAAGGCCGGCGGAGCTTATGTGCCGCTCGACGCGGACTATCCGCGCGAACGGATCGGGCACATCCTCGCCGACGCCAAGCCGACGCTGCTGTTGATCGACCGCGCGGGCCGGCGCGCGCTCGACGATCTGCTGCCGCCCGCCGTTGCGCACATCGATCTCGATGCGTCGCAGCCCGCCTGGTCGGCTCGCCCCGACACCGATCCGGTCGTGCCGGGTCTCACCTCGCGCCATCTGGCCTACGTGATCTATACCTCGGGTTCCACCGGTCTGCCGAAGGGAGTCATGGTCGAGCATCGGCAGCTTGTCAATCTGGTCTGCTGGCATATCGGGCGTTTCGGTCTGCGGCCCGGATGCGCCAGCACCGCCACGGCGGGCCTGGCCTTCGACGCCACCGCCTGGGAGATCTGGCCTGTTCTCGCCAGCGGCGCCACCTTGCTGCTGCCGCCGCCGGGTCTGACCGATCCTGCAGCGATGCTCCGCTGGTGGCGCGATCAACCGGTCGATACCGCGTTCCTCGTTACGCCGCTGGCACTGCTCGCGATCGACGCCGGTCTGCCTCGCAGGCTGCGCCGCTTGCTGGTCGGTGGCGACCGCCTTGCGCAGCGTCCCGCCGCGCTGCCCGAGTCGGTCGAACTGGTCAACAACTACGGCCCCACCGAAACGACCGTGGTCGCCACATCGGGCATTGTCAGCTCGGGCGACACCGTGCCGACCATCGGCAAGCCGATCGCGAACACCCGCATCTATCTGCTGGATGCACAGTACGAACCGGTGCCGCTGGGGGCCGTGGGCGAGCTATACATCGGTGGCGCGGGCGTGGCGCGCGGTTATCTGAACCAGCCGGAACTAACCGCGCAACGCTTCCTGCGCGATCCGTTCGCCGGTGCGCCCGACGCGCGGATGTACCGCACCGGCGATCTCGCCCGCTATCTGCCCGATGGCAACCTGGTGTTCCTTGGGCGCAATGACGAGCAGGTGAAGATCCGGGGTTTCCGGATCGAACCCGGGGAGATCGAGGTCCAGCTTGCGACTCATCCCGAGGTGCG
>NZ_CADFGI010000025.1:0-3486 GCF_902833695.1 Paraburkholderia sp. BCC1876
TTTCTGCTAGGGAGCCTGACGATTACCTACTTTCACACGGGCAATCCGCACTATCATCGGCGTGGAGTCGTTTCACGGTCCTGTTCGGGATGGGAAGGGGTGGTACCGACTCGCTATGGTCATCAGGCATGACTTGTTGCCGCACTGCCTTTGGGGCAATACAGCCAATCTGGAAGAAGTAGTTGAGAGGATGCCTCTCGGTATTACTTTGGGTTGTGCCTGTATTGCACAACACTGATCTCAACCGTGTGTCTTCCCCTTCGGGGATCGGACCCGTGTAAGCGCTAAAGCGCTAACGCGGGTCGAGAGAGAGACACACCTGTTATAGGATCAAGCCTTACGGGCAATTAGTATCAGTTAGCTTAACGCATTACTGCGCTTCCACACCTGACCTATCAACGTCCTGGTCTTGAACGACCCTTCAAGGGGCTCGAAGCCCCGGGGATATCTCATCTTAAGGCGAGTTTCCCGCTTAGATGCTTTCAGCGGTTATCTCTTCCGAACATAGCTACCCGGCGATGCCACTGGCGTGACAACCGGTACACCAGAGGTTCGTCCACTCCGGTCCTCTCGTACTAGGAGCAGCCCCCTTCAAATATCCAGCGCCCACGGCAGATAGGGACCAAACTGTCTCACGACGTTTTAAACCCAGCTCACGTACCTCTTTAAATGGCGAACAGCCATACCCTTGGGACCGGCTACAGCCCCAGGATGAGATGAGCCGACATCGAGGTGCCAAACACCGCCGTCGATATGAACTCTTGGGCGGTATCAGCCTGTTATCCCCAGAGTACCTTTTATCCGTTGAGCGATGGCCCTTCCATACAGAACCACCGGATCACTATGACCTGCTTTCGCACCTGCTCGACTTGTCGGTCTCGCAGTTAAGCACGCTTATGCCATTGCACTATCAGCACGATTTCCGACCGTACCTAGCGTACCTTCGTACTCCTCCGTTACACTTTGGGAGGAGACCGCCCCAGTCAAACTGCCTACCATGCACTGTCCCCGATCCGGATTACGGACCAAGGTTAGAACCTCAAACAAACCAGGGTGGTATTTCAAGGATGGCTCCACGCAGACTGGCGTCCACGCTTCATAGCCTCCCACCTATCCTACACAGATCGGTTCAAAGTCCAATGCAAAGCTACAGTAAAGGTTCATGGGGTCTTTCCGTCTAGCCGCGGGGAGATTGCATCATCACAAACACTTCAACTTCGCTGAGTCTCGGGAGGAGACAGTGTGGCCATCGTTACGCCATTCGTGCAGGTCGGAACTTACCCGACAAGGAATTTCGCTACCTTAGGACCGTTATAGTTACGGCCGCCGTTTACCGGGACTTCAATCAAGAGCTTGCACCCCATCATTTAATCTTCCGGCACCGGGCAGGCGTCACACCCTATACGTCCACTTTCGTGTTTGCAGAGTGCTGTGTTTTTATTAAACAGTCGCAGCCACCAGTTTATTGCAACCCCTTCACCCTACGCGCGCAGGCGCATCAGGCTACAGGGGCGTACCTTATCCCGAAGTTACGGTACCAATTTGCCGAGTTCCTTCTCCCGAGTTCTCTCAAGCGCCTTAGAATACTCATCTCGCCCACCTGTGTCGGTTTGCGGTACGGTCTTGTTAAACTGAAGCTTAGAGGCTTTTCTTGGAACCACTTCCGATTGCTTCTTCACCTAGGTGAATGGCCTCGCACCCTTGAATTCCGCGCCCGGATTTGCCTAAGCGCCTTCTCCAATGCAAGGACCGGGACTTCCAACACCCGGACAACCTTCCGCGATCCGTCCCCCCATCGCATTTAACAATGGTGCAGGAATATTAACCTGCTTCCCATCAGCTACGCATTTCTGCCTCGCCTTAGGGGCCGACTCACCCTACGCCGATGAACGTTGCGTAGGAAACCTTGGGCTTACGGCGAGGGGGCTTTTCACCCCCTTTATCGCTACTCATGTCAGCATTCGCACTTCCGATACCTCCAGCGCACTTTTCAATGCACCTTCGCAGGCTTACGGAACGCTCTCCTACCATGCACATAAATGTGCATCCGCAGCTTCGGTATATTGCTTAGCCCCGTTACATCTTCCGCGCAGGACGACTCGATCAGTGAGCTATTACGCTTTCTTTAAAGGATGGCTGCTTCTAAGCCAACCTCCTGACTGTTTTAGCCTTCCCACTTCGTTTCCCACTTAGCAATATTTGGGGACCTTAGCTGGCGGTCTGGGTTGTTTCCCTCTTGACACCGGACGTTAGCACCCGATGTCTGTCTCCCGTGATTGCACTCTTCGGTATTCGGAGTTTGCTATGGCGTAGTAATCCGCAATGGACCCCACAACCATGACAGTGCTCTACCCCCGAAGGTGATACACGAGGCACTACCTAAATAGTTTTCGGAGAGAACCAGCTATTTCCAGGTTTGTTTAGCCTTTCACCCCTATCCACAGCTCATCCCCTAACTTTTCAACGTTAGTGGGTTCGGACCTCCAGTACGTGTTACCGCACCTTCATCCTGGCCATGGATAGATCACCTGGTTTCGGGTCTACACCCAGCGACTGAATCGCCCTGTTCGGACTCGCTTTCGCTACGCCTGCCCTAATCGGTTAAGCTTGCCACTGAATGTAAGTCGCTGACCCATTATACAAAAGGTACGCAGTCACCCCTCAAGGAGGCTCCTACTGTTTGTATGCATGCGGTTTCAGGATCTATTTCACTCCCCTCCCGGGGTTCTTTTCGCCTTTCCCTCACGGTACTGGTTCACTATCGGTCGATCACGAGTATTTAGCCTTGGAGGATGGTCCCCCCATCTTCAGACAGGATTTCACGTGTCCCGCCCTACTTGTCGTACACCTAGTTCTTCCTCGCTGTTTTCGTCTACAGGGCTATCACCTGCTATGGCGGCACTTTCCAGAGCCTTCGACTAACAATGAAGATAAAGAGTACAGGCTGATCCCATTTCGCTCGCCACTACTCTGGGAATCTCGGTTGATTTCTTTTCCTGCGGTTACTTAGATGTTTCAGTTCACCGCGTTCGCTTCGCATGACCTATGTATTCAGTCATGGATACTCCATTCGGAGTGGGTTTCCCCATTCGGACATCTACGGATCAAAGCTCGTTTGCCAGCTCCCCGTAGCTTTTCGCAGGCTACCGCGTCCTTCATCGCCTGTGATCGCCAAGGCATCCACCACATGCACTTGTTCGCTTGACCCTATAACGGGTGTGTCTCACACCGCGTTCACTGGGAACGCAGCATTGGCCACATCGTTACAGGTTGAGTATTCGTGTTGCGCCGTATTCCAAAGCAATCTTTCGATCACCTTTTCATACATTGATACAATCACAACCCTGATTCACCTACTCACACACCCATCTCTAGATATGCTTTCGTGAATCTCTTTACTACTTCTTCCTGATTGTTAAAGAACGACAGCCGATATCGCGGTTGCTATAACCACGTATCACTCTGACTGGCTCAATCGCCAATGCA
>NZ_CADFGI010000026.1:0-3480 GCF_902833695.1 Paraburkholderia sp. BCC1876
TGTCGATGGTGCTGGGGATCCGCTCAAATCTGGCGTCGCAAGGTTGACGGCGGCGTTGCAAACGCGTATGCGCGCGACGAGATGAGGGGTAGGTGGTCCTGGGGATACTGGAGTAAATGGCAAGGAGTTGACGCAGGGTGCGTCGAAGGGAGCCCGTAGGGCGACTGGAGACGCACCCTGCGGCGCATCACGCGAACAGTCTGGGCCGTGATAGAAAGGCGGTTCGCCGAAGAAACAACCGGCGCAGCATCGGCCATCAAGACCTCGCGAGTCAAACCGATGCCGCGCCCACACTGAGTCCGGATGTCAGGTCCGGCGCACCTGTGCGCGTCAATTGTTGCATGGCAGGTGTGCTCTGTCGATGTTCTTCGGCGTTCATCAAGGAACGCCGATGCCCGGAAGAAATTCCTGTGGGATTCAGTCCACAGGCCGCCTGCTGGTGTGCGCCCGTTGCCGGGCGCAGGTCCTCATTTGCGGGCCCTGTGACCGCGGCAACCGCTATTGCCGCGATTGCACCAAAGAGGCCCGGCGGGTCAGTGTGCGCGAAGCCGGCCGCCGGTATCAGCGCAGCCGTCGCGGGCGCTTTGCCCACGCGGCCCGATCGCGACGCCACCGGGCTCGACGCAAAATCGTGACGCATCACGGTTCACCCGCTCCCCCTGCCAATGATGTACTGCAAGCGGACCTGACGACAGGCGCCGCCGTTGCAGTTCAAGCCGATGATCGTACGACGGCGGCGCCAGCGCCGACGGCATCAGCAACGCCGCACTGTCACTATTGTGGCGGCCCGTTGCCACCGTTCGTGCGAACTGGCTTTGTGCGTCGTCGAGGTCCGCGTCGTATTTATTGCTTCGATCGCGGAGACATTCCTGATGACCATAAAAGCTGAACTGGAGGCGCAGATCCTGCGCCTTTACCACGTCGAAAAGTGGCGCTGCGGCACCATCGCGAAGCAGTTGCGTGTGCATCGTCAGACAGTGCAGCGTGTGCTCGCGTATGCGGGGCTGCCACGACACGGACCGCCGCCGCGCCCTTCAATGATTGAGCCGTACCTTCAGTTCATCCAGCAGACACTGGAGACGTTTCCGACGCTGACGGCCAGCCGCCTGTACTCGATGGTACGCGAGCGCGGCTACAAGGGGGCGCCTGACCACTTCCGGCACCTGATTGCGCAACGCCGTCCGCGTCGGGCGGCCGAGGCATTCCTGCGTCTGCGCACGTTGCCGGGAGAACAGATGCAATGTGACTGGGCCCACTTTGGCCACATGGAGATCGGTCGGGCGAGGCGCCCGCTGATGGCCTTCGTGATGGTGCTCTCGTACTCGCGCGACATTTATCTGCACTTCTTCCTCGATGCCCGGACGGAGAACTTCCTTCGCGGGCATGTCGGCGCGTTCACCCATTGGGGTGGGCTCGGGAAGGTCATCCTGTACGACAACCTTAAAAGTGCTGTGCTTGAGCGTCAGGGTGACGCGATTCGCTTCAACCCGAGGCTGCTCGCATTTGCCGGGCATTACCGGTTCGAGCCGCGTCCGGTGGCGGTATACCGCGGTAACGAAAAAGGACGAGTCGAGCGGGCCATTCGCCATATACGCGAAGCGTTCTTCGCGGCGCGCGCCTTCAGGGATCTCGATGATCTGAATGCCCAGGCCGAGCACTGGTGCCGCACCCAGGCGGCCGACCGGCCGTGTCCGGAGGATCGGACCATGACGGTACGCGAGGCCTTCGCGATGGAGAAGCCGTTACTGCTTGCGCTGCCAGAGAACCCTTACCCCGTCGAGGAGCAGCTCGAGGTGAAGGTCGGCAAGCAGCCGTACGTGCGCTTCGACCTGAACGATTACACGATCCAGCACACGCATGTGCGACGCACGCTAAGCGTACGCGCCGACCTGCAGCAGGTGCGCATCTTCGATGGCGCCCAGCTCGTTGCCAGTCACCCCCGCAGCTATGACCGTGATGCGCAGATCGAACTGCCCGAGCACATCCGTGAGCTCAAGGAACGCAAACGCCAGGCGAGCCAGCATCGCGGCGTCAACAGCCTGACGAAGGCCGTGCCGGCCAGCCAGTTGCTGCTCACGCGCGCGGCTGAGCGCGGCGCAAATCTCGGTGGGCTCACGAACGGGTTGCTGCGCCTGCTCGACCGGTACGGCGCAGCCGAGCTGCAGGCCGCGGTCGAGGAGGCGCTCGCGATAGACGTACCGCACACAAACGCCGTCCGTCTGGCGCTGGAGCGCCGGCGTGCCGCGCGCGGTGAGCCGCCTCCGGTCGCGATGAGTCTGCCCGAGCACGTGCGGCGCAAGGACACGCCGGTGCAGCCGCATCGGCTCGACAGCTACGATCAACTGACAACGGACAATGATGACCATGAACACGAAGACCACTGACATCCTGCTCACGCGCGCGCGGGCATTACGCCTGAACGGCCTGGCCGGGCACTGGCCCGAGGTGGCCAGCGCTGAATGGGTCGCGCCGCTTATCCAGTGGGAAGAAGACGAGCGCACCCACCGATCCCTGCAGCGGCGCATCCGCGCCGCGAAGCTGGGTGACTTCAAGGCGTTGGGCGACTTCGACTGGCAATGGCCCAAACGCATCGATCGCGTGGCCGTCAGTGAACTGATGTCGCTGGAGTTCGTCAGGGAGGCAACCAACGCCGTGTTCATTGGACCAAACGGAGTGGGCAAATCGACGCTTGCGCAGAACGTGGCCCATCAGGCGCTCATTCAGGGTCATACGGTGCTGTTCAAGGCCGCAGGGGAAATGCTCGGCGAACTTGCCGCGCTCGATAGCGATTCGGCGTTGCGCCGGCGTCTGCACTACTACGCAACGCCGGACCTGCTCTGTATTGACGAAGTCGGCTATCTGTCGTACTCAAACCGGCATGCCGACCTGCTGTTCGAACTGATCAGCAGGAGATACGGGTCCCGTTCTACGATCGTGACTACTAACAAACCATTCAAGGAATGGAACGAGGTGTTCCCGAATGCCGCCTGTGTCGTGTCGCTGGTTGACCGGCTGGTGCATCGCGCCGAGGTCATCGCGATCGAGGGCGAATCCTACCGTCTCAAGGAGGCGCGCGAGCTCGCCGAAGCGCGTTCCCGACGGCGAGGAGCAAAGAAGAGCGGCGCGCAGGAAGGAGCGGACGAATGAGTCGAACGCCATTGCTGCCATCGGGTCGCCGGCAAGGCTTGCCATTTGTTGTGCCTGACGACTGGACACCCGAGCAGGCACTCGCGGTGTTCGAGTTACTCGACGACATACTCGACGTCGTCCGTCAGCATTATGCACGCCAGCTTCACGAGTCCTTACACGCACAGCGCGCGAATCACGGCGATACCCGGGTACGGGACGATCCTCCGTTCTAGCGGATTCGTTGCACATCACATCATCAACCACGAGGGGGCCACACGGCCCCCTTATTGTTGAGCGCTTTGCTCAACCTTGCGACGCCATCTTTAAGCGGTTTTACACCGCCGACAACAC
>NZ_CADFGI010000028.1:0-1367 GCF_902833695.1 Paraburkholderia sp. BCC1876
GCAATGCTCTCAACTTAAGCCCCACTGCATCAAGCGAGTTTGTACGCGAGATGGAAGTGGGGCTTGGCTTTTCTGGGTGGTCTTGGATAAGAGCGTGACGGCTGTACCCGGCATCGGGTCAGGCGGATCACGTCCAGCACACCGGCGAGGCGGTCCAGGCAGTGTCGGACACGCAGCAGGCACCCGCCGAGGATCGGCTTGAGTGCGCCCAGTGCGTACACCCGATTAGGCCGGCTGGCGTGCCCGTCATCGTGCGGCGCATCAAGCTCGCTGAGCAATGTGCAAAGATTGTCAGCGAGGATTTTTGCGCCGAAGTCCTGCTGCAAGGCCAGGTAATCGAGGCCCGTGACGGCTTCCAGTCGCAGCCGGTGTTTCAGGCGTTTGAACGCTTCTTCGACGCGCCAGCGCTGATGATAGAGCGCGCCGAACGATGCAGCCGGGTAACGCTCGCTGTCCAGCAGCGAGGTCATCAGCACACGCACTCGACCGCTTGGGGTGACGTCCCGGATCAGGCGTACGGTAGTCGGCCTGCGCATCAGTTCATAGTCGCGGGCATCCTGCTCGCCAGGCGCCTCCAGTGTCACCACATGCTCGGCTTTACCGCTGCGGGCAAAGGCGGTGACGCACTTCCAGTTACGTGCGTCGACGCGCATGCAGAACTCAATATCGCGCTGTGCCAGCGCCGCCACCATCGTGTTGCCGATGTAGCCGCGATCGAGCAGCAGCAGATCGGTACGCGGCTGCAGCACGTCCAGCGCTTCGAACAGCATCTGCCGCTCGGCGCCGTCGGCGGGATGAAGCGCCGCGTGCAGGGTCAGCTCGGAGCCCGGCAGAAACAGTGCAAACGCGTAGTGATCGGCGCGCAGTTCATGGCCGCGACGCGTGCCCACGCGCAGGCGGCTGCCGTCAGCGGCGACCAGCCTCAGGCCGTGCCAGCGCATCGAATCGATATGGGGTTGAGCCAGCGAAATCAGGCGGGCGCGGGCCAGTTCGAACAGGTCGGCCGACAGTCCGCGTCGGGCCTTGCTGAACGCCTGCGCACTGACGGCGCGGCTGCGTGCGCCGTGCTCACCCAGTGCGCCAAACAGCGCGTCGAGCTCGGTCTGCACGCTGGCACACATGCCCGACATCATCAGCGCGGCCATGCGCGGCAAGGTCAGTGTGCGATTGCGGGTAAAGGCGGTGGGAGAACGACGCACGCGATCGGCGAGCGCCGGATCGAGCAGGAAATCGGAGAACTCAGCCAGAAGCCGCGAGGACGCTGGTATTTGAGTTCGTATCGTTGATTTATCAGTGAGTTATGTGATGAAGTTTACAGGGGCAATGCCTCGTTTACAAGCACTTTGGGGCTTAAGTTGAGAGCATTG
>NZ_CADFGI010000029.1:0-1172 GCF_902833695.1 Paraburkholderia sp. BCC1876
AGCGTGGCGAGAAACTGGTCGAACGTGGGGTTCTCGCTGTCGGGCACCTGGATGCCGACCAGGATCGAGCTGTAGTCCGCGCCCTGATTGCGGTAATGGAACAGGCTGATATTCCAGTTCGGCGCCATCGACGACAGGAATTTCATCAGCGCGCCCGGCCGTTCGGGAAACTCGAAACGGAACAGACGTTCGTTGTGCGCGAGCGGCGAGCGGCCGCCGACCATGTAGCGGATGTGCTGCTTTGAGAGTTCATCGAAGGTCAGATCCACAGTCGCGAAGCCGTGCGCTTCGAATGCGCCCGCGATCTGCGCTGATTCGCTGCGGTTGCGAATTTGCACGCCAACGAAAATGTGCGCGGAATTCGCATCCGCAATCCGGTAGTTGAATTCGGTGACGCTGCGGGTGCCGACCAGCTCGCAGAAACGCCGGAAGCTGCCGCGCTCTTCGGGGATCGTCACGGCGAAAACCGCCTCGCGTGCTTCACCGACTTCGGCGCGCTCGGCGACGAAACGCATGCGGTCGAAATTCATGTTTGCGCCCGACGTGATCGCGATCAGCGTCTGATTCTCGATGCCTTCGCGCTCGGCATATTGTTTCGCGCCGGCTACCGCGAGCGAGCCTGCGGGTTCGAGCACGCTGCGTGTGTCCTGGAACACGTCCTTGATCGCGGCGCAGAGGGCGTCGGTGTTCACGAGCAGCACGTCGTCGAGATATTCGCTGCACAGGCGGAAGGTTTCTTCGCCCACCAGTTTCACTGCGGTGCCGTCCGAGAACAGACCCACTTCGCTCAGCGTGACGCGTTCACCCGCTTTCAGCGAAACGGCCATCGCGCACGAATCGTCGGTCTGCACGCCGATCACCTTGATCTCCGGGCGCACCGATTTGACGTACGCAGCGACGCCCGCCGCGAGTCCACCGCCGCCGATCGGCACGAAGATCGCGTGAATCGGGCCCTGGTGCTGGCTGAGAATTTCCATCGCGACGGTGCCCTGTCCAGCGATCACATACGGATCGTCGAACGGATGCACGAAGGTCAAGCCGCGCTCTTCCTGCAACTTCACCGCGTGGCCATAGGCGTCGCTGTACGACTCGCCGAACTGCACGATCTCGACGGTCGGGCCGCCATGCGAGCGCACTGCGTCGACCTTCAGTTGCGGCGTGGTCACCGGCAC
>NZ_CADFGI010000030.1:0-791 GCF_902833695.1 Paraburkholderia sp. BCC1876
TCGCTACTGATCGGAATGTCCGTACCGTCATTCAGATCGAGAACGCTGCCATTCCTTGCAACCGTCCCAACTCGCGAAACAACCTCACCATCCGGCGAGTAGCCCCACCGGGCCTTGAATACCCGTCGAACACCGCCATTCGCCGCACTCGCGTACTCACTGAACTTGAAGAGATCAATGCGTCCGCGTCGGTCGTAATGCAGATAGAAATCACCCGTCGGGTTGTAGCCATTCAGAACGCGGTGTGCGGCGTCCCGCATGATCATCTCGGTCGCGTCCGGAATCCTCTGCTGGATCACGATCGCAAACACGTTCCCGGTCACATCGCGCGTGACTCTCCACTGACCCGCGACCTTGCCGTCCGCCAGTTGCTGAACGAATACGATTCGACGGTCTCGGAGCGAAGGTCGGTTAGCGTCCAGCCCGATCCATTCTGTGCAAGCGCAAGCCCCGTGAAGCCGGCCGAACGCCAACTGCGACTCGCCCATTTGAACGTGACCGGTTCGCCGTTCTCACGATAAGCAAGCACCGTCGACGAACTGCCGCTATTCGCGTTGGTCAATCCCAGACCGCGTTGCCAGCTGTGAAACCACACCGGCCCCATCGCCGCAGACGAAGCGCTCAACGATTTCGAGCGATAAGTCCGCGTGAACTGCATCGGCAGATCGTCACCGCTGACGAAATCGGCCTCTGTTAGCGTGACGGCGCCATTACCCGGATACACCGGATCAGCGATCGGACAACTGGCCTCCGGCTCGTTTGCCTTCGGCGCCGCGCACCATTGGTCAATC
>NZ_CADFGI010000031.1:0-717 GCF_902833695.1 Paraburkholderia sp. BCC1876
TTCCTGCGCGATCTCTGCAAGGCCAAGGCCGACGTGCAGGCCGGCTTCATGGCGATCGATCCGCGCGACGGCGCGATCCGCGCCTGGGTCGGCAGCCGTGATTTCAGCACCGAGCCCTTCGACCATGTTCAGCAGGCTCGCCGGCAGCCGGGTTCGACCTTCAAGGCCTTCGTCTACGGCGCCGCTTTCGCCGACGGCGCCAAGCCCACCGATACCTTCATCGACCAGCCGGTCGAGATCCCGCTCAAGGGTGGCGAGATCTGGCGCCCCGACGACGCCGAGCCGCCTACCGGCAAGCCGATGACGCTGGCCGACGCGCTGGCCTATTCGCGCAACCGCATCACCGCGCAGCTGATGCAGCAGGTCGGGCCGGTCAAGGTGGCGCGGCTCGCCCGCGAGATGGGCGTGCGCGACAGCACGCTGGAGGCGGTGCCCTCGCTGGCGCTGGGCACCAGCCCCGTCACGCTCAAGGAAATGGTGTCGGCCTACGCGACCATCGCCAACCTCGGCAGCTATGTGGAGCCGCGCATGGTCACGCGCATCGAGGATCGCGACGGCAACGTGCTGTCCGAGTTCATGCCGGCGCCGCCGGAACGCACGCTGTCCACCTCGGCCTCGCGCACGCTGGTGGAGGCGCTGCGCGGCGTGATCAATCGCGGCACCGGCTCGGCGATTCGCTAGCGCTTCGGGATCCGAGCCGACGTGGCCGGCAAGACC
>NZ_CADFGI010000032.1:0-686 GCF_902833695.1 Paraburkholderia sp. BCC1876
CTGGTCTTCGTGCTGGCCTGCATGCACGACCTGCTGACCTTCCTCGGCGTGCTCGGCGACAACGTCTACTACACCTCGATCGCCGCGCAGTTCGAGATGATCGGGATGGCGCTGGTGCTGGCCTGGCGCTTCGTCACCAACCTGCGCCGCATCGAGCAGTTCAACCACGAGCTGACCAGCGCGGTGGCCGAGGCCAAGCGCGAGCTGCGCGACACGCTGGACCGCGAGCACGCGCTGCAGGTCACCAACGCGCGCCTGAACGAGCGGCTCTCGCTCGCGCAGGATCTGCACGACGGGCTGGGCGGCACCCTGGTGTCGAGCATCACCACGCTCGAGCACGCGCCGCAGGACATGCCGCCGGCGCGTTTCCTCGGCATCCTGAAGGAATTGCGCGACGACCTGCGCATCATCATCGACTCGGCCTCGCTCGACCATGCCGGCACGCGCTCGCTGGACGGCTTCATCGCGCCGATGCGGCACCGGCTGGCGCGCGCCTTCGAGGCGCAGGACATCGACTGCCGCTGGGAGCTGGCCGGCATCGACAGCCTGCACCTGCCGAACTCGACCTGCCTGGACGTGATGCGCGTGCTGCAGGAGGCGGCCACCAACGCGCTGCGCCACAGCGGCGCGAGCCGCATCGAGATCGCCGTGGTGCACGATGCCGAGGGGTTGCGCATGGCCGTCGC
>NZ_CADFGI010000033.1:0-679 GCF_902833695.1 Paraburkholderia sp. BCC1876
TGAACAGCTTGTTGTTGCCCGCTTCTTTCGAGAGCTTTTTCGCGATTTCCTTGATGACCTTGTTGCGCGGGTCCGAAATCGTGTACACCGGGTGGCCGAAACCGATCACCACTTCCTTGTTTTCCACGCGACGGCGGATGTCCGCTTCGGCTTCGTCCGGCGTCTGATAGCGCGACTGGATTTCGAACGCGACTTCGTTGGCGCCGCCGTGTTTCGGGCCGCGCAGCGCGCCGATCGCACCGGTGATCGCCGAATAGATGTCGGAACCCGTGCCCGCGATCACGCGGCCGGTAAAGGTCGACGCGTTGAATTCGTGCTCGGCGTACAGGTTCAGCGACACATGCATCGCGTCGACCCACGACTTCGACGGCTCTACGCCATGCAGCAGGTGCAGGAAATGGCCGCCGATCGAATCGTCGTCGGTTTCCACTTCGATGCGCTTGCCGTTGTGCGAGTAGTGATACCAGTAGAGCAGCATCGAACCGAGCGAGGCCATCAGCTTATCGGCGATGTCGCGTGCGCCCGGCAGGTTGTGATCGTCCTTCTCCGGCAGCACGGTGCCGAGCACCGAGACGCCGGTGCGCATCACGTCCATCGGGTGGGCGGCGGCCGGAATCCATTCGAGCGCGGCTTTCACGTTCGCGGGCAGGCCGCGCATGCCTTTGAGTTTGGTCTTGTA
>NZ_CADFGI010000034.1:0-677 GCF_902833695.1 Paraburkholderia sp. BCC1876
GATCACACCGTGATGATCCGCACCGATCGCAAGTACGCGCCGACCTTCGTGCTGAATGTGCTGGGCTCCTGGCCGGCCTCGGTGGTCGATCGCACGCTGCTGCTCACGCAGCAGCAGAACGGCGACTACGGCAACGGCTGGCTCAAGACCCACGAGGCCGGCTCGGGCGGCTACCGGCTGGTGAAGTGGACGGCCGGCGACAGCCTGGTGCTGCAGCGCTTCGACGGCTACCGCCTGCCGCTGGCGATGAAGCGCATCGTGCTGCGCCACGTGTCCGAGGCGGCCACCCAGCGGCTGATGCTGGAGAGCGGCGACATCGACGCGGCGCGCGACCTGAGCCCCGACGACCTGGCCGCGGTGGCCAAGAACGGCAAGGCCAGGGTGGCGGCCTCGCCGCAGGCCACCCTGCTCTATCTCGGCCTGAATACCAGGAACCCGACGCTGGCCAGGCCGCAGGTGCAGGAAGCGCTCAAATGGCTGGTCGACTACCAGGGCATCCAGCGCAACGTGGTGAAGACCACCTACCGCGTGCACCAGAGCTTCCTGCCCGACGGCTTTCTCGGCACGCTCGACAGCAATCCCTATCATCTCGACGTGGCGCGCGCCAAGGCGCTGCTGGCCAAGGCCGGCGTGCCGAACGGCTTCGCGGTGACGATGGACGTGCGCAACGACTACCC
>NZ_CADFGI010000035.1:0-665 GCF_902833695.1 Paraburkholderia sp. BCC1876
CCGTGAAGGCGAGCGCGCTGGTTAATCGGCGCGCCTATGACGGTGCCTACGGCGCGGGCAGCACCTCGACCTTCGGCGGCAATGCCTGGGATGCGGGCCTGTTGCTGCAGCAGGCGATTCCCGTCGCGCTGAAGCAGGGCCAGCCGGGTACCGCGGCGTTCCGCTCGGCGCTGCGCACCGCGCTCGAGAACACCAGGGATCTGCGGACTTCGCAGGGCGTCGTGAACATGACGCCGACCGATCACTCGGGCCTCGACGAGCGTGCGCGCGTGATGGTCGAGATCGTGGGCGGCGGCTGGCGGCTGGTGCCGAACTGATCGCCGATGTGATCGGTCTGTATCGCCGGTGGCGGGCGCGCTTCCTCATTTTGTTTCGCCATCGCGCCTGCCGATGGAATAGCCCGGTAGCCTGGCGCGTTACCCAAGTGTCACCGCTTGGGTGTCGCGACTGGCTTACGGACTCCTCATGGATTTGCTTACCTTGTGGCTCGGCATGATCGCCGTGCTGCTGCTGTTCGGACTGCTCATGTGGCTCAGGCCCGAATGGTTCCTGTCGACTATCTGGGTGCACCCGCCGCATCATCTCTGCGACGAGGCGATTTCGCATTTGTATGGAGAAGGAAAGCGAGGGGAGGCGGCCGCGGAGAATGCGGCTCATCTATCGTC
>NZ_CADFGI010000036.1:0-647 GCF_902833695.1 Paraburkholderia sp. BCC1876
CTGCTGTCGGCGCGCGCGGCCGAGGGCGTCAAGCCGATCACGCTGGAGCTGGGCGGCCACGGCCCGGTGCTGGTGTTCGACGACGCCGATGTCGAGCGCGCGGCCGTGGAGGGTGCCGCGAACCGCTTTCGCGGCACCGGCCAGGTCTGCCCGCTCGCCAATGCGCGGCAGCTCGCCAAGATCGAGGCGCTGGTGGCCGACGCGCGGGAACGCGGCGCCACGCTGCTGGCGGGCGGCCGCCGCATCGAGGGCGAGGGTTTCTTCTTCGAGCCGACCGTGCTGGCCGACGTGCCGCCCGAGGCGCGCGTGATGCACGAGGAGCCGTTCGGCCCGATCGCGGTGCTGATGCCCTTCGACACGCTGGAAGACGGCCTGGCCGAGGCCAACCGCCTGCCTTACGGCTTGTCCGCCTATGCGTTCACCGCCAGCGCGCGCACCGCGCTCGACGTCGGCGACGGGCTGGAGGCCGGCATGATCGGCATCAACCAGTACCGGATCGTCGCGACCGAGCTGCCGTTCGGCGGGCTCAAGGAAAGCGGGCACGGCTCCGAAGGCGGCGCCGAGGGCATCGAGCCCTACCTGACCCGCAAGTTCATCAGCCAGGCCTGAGCGGCCCGCGAAACCCTTCAACCATCGAACCGGGAAAT
>NZ_CADFGI010000037.1:0-639 GCF_902833695.1 Paraburkholderia sp. BCC1876
GTTACCCCGCGTCCCTGGGCCGAACGGAACGTATCGGGCCGCCGCGCGTGTCCCGCCGTTGTACGCCAGAGTGCTGCCGGCCGTGCCGTGTCGCGCGGTTTTCGCGTAGCCAGCCTTTCCCCACCCCTTGCCCTGAACCTGCCTTTTTGAGGATGTGGAGTCCGTTGAACCCAATTCCCGAAGTTTCGCTTGTCGCCGGCGACCGACACGCCCGCCGGCCCGCCACACCGAACCCTCCCGCGCGCCCCTTCATGCGCCTGCTTCCCGCCGCCGCGGCGCTTGGCGCGATCGCCGCGTTCAGTCTCGCGGCGACGCTGCCCGCGGTCTCGAACACGCCCTCGCCGACCACGCTCGGCGCGGCCAGGACCCCGCAGCAGGTACTCGCCGCCACGCCGTTCCCGAGCGCGCAGCGCTTCGTCACCGATCAGCTGGAGGCCGCGATCGCCTCGCGCGACATGCGTCCCGGCCGCTTCGCCTCACGCTTCGCCGCGGGGCGCAGCCTGCTCGGCGACGGCAGCGAACTGTTCTCGCTCGCCGCGCCCGCGTTCGGCATAGGCGAGCCGCCGCTCGCCACTGGCCTGCGCACCGGCGCCATCACGCACTCCTTCGCGCAAACCCTGCAGCAGCTCGATATCCCGC
>NZ_CADFGI010000038.1:0-626 GCF_902833695.1 Paraburkholderia sp. BCC1876
GCGCGATTACCTGCCAATCTCCCGCCAGCGCGTCGACCACGAACTGGAACGAGGCGGCCACGTCCATCCAGCCATGCAGCATGTAGAGCACCGGCGCGTCGGGCCGGCCCCAGCGGCGCACGTGCAGGCGCACGCCACGCACGGTCACGAATTCGGAAATGGAGTCGGAATGGGTCTGGGTCATCGCGGCCGCCAAAAAAGAATGGTCGTTCGATTATATCGGCGACGCTGCGACGATGTGTGCAATGGTGCTGAGGCGGCTCATGTGTCGAGGCACTTCTCTAGGCTGCATTTGCGTCGCGATGCGCCGTGCCCGGGGCGCACTTGCTCAGCCCGGCGTGCCGGCGGGCGGCGTGTCGCGATCCTGGGCGACCAGCGCATCCAGTTCCAGCTCGTCGAAACCGGCGTCGCGGCGCGCCTCGAAGTTGAACGGCCCGCGCAGCCGCGGCGCATGGTACTGCTCGGCGAGCCGCAGGTAGGCCGGATGCGGTTCGAGCCCGGCCCGCGCGCAGAGATGGCGGAACCAGCGGTTGCCGATCGCCACATGGCCGATCTCGTCGCGCAGAATCACGTCGAGGATCGCGGCCGAAGCCTCGTCGCCGGCCTGCATCAAGCGCGCGCGGATC
>NZ_CADFGI010000039.1:0-618 GCF_902833695.1 Paraburkholderia sp. BCC1876
TCCACCAACAGCAATGTCACTTCGCTGTCGTCCGGCTTGAGCTCCACCAACAGCAATATCACTTCGCTGTCGTCCGGCATCAGCTCTACCAACAGCAACATCACTTCGCTGTCGTCTTCGACCTCGACCAGCGTTGGCTCGCTCTCCACCGGCCTCTCGCAGACCAACAGCAACGTCGCCTCGCTGTCGACGTCCACCTCGTCGAGCGTCAGCTCGCTGTCGACCTCGGTCAGCTCGATCGCCAACTCGTCGGGCAAGATCGGCAACAGCGTGGCTTCGGCACTGGGCGGCGGCTCGACCTATGACTCGGCCACCGGCACGCTGACGGCACCGACCTACACGACCTACAAGGCCAACGGCACCACCGCGAACGTCAACAACGTCGGCGATGCGCTCGACAGCGTCAACTCGAACGGCATCAAGTACTTCCACACCAACTCGACGGGCGCGGATTCGATCGCCACCGGCGTGGACAGCGTCGCGATCGGCCCGAACGCCGTCGCGAACATCGACAACTCGGTGGCCATCGGCAGCGGCTCGATCACCACCACGGCGGTGCCGGTGAGTTCGGCGACGGTCGGCGGCATCACCTTCGGCAACTTCGCCGGCAGCAACCCG
>NZ_CADFGI010000040.1:0-600 GCF_902833695.1 Paraburkholderia sp. BCC1876
GAGCTGCCGTTGCACGATGATGCGGCCATGATGCGGGCCTGCGAGCGCTGGCTGTTCCATTGCGTCAGCACGCGGCCGATCAGGTTGCTGATGCGGGTGCTGTCCGGCACGGCGGCGGCCATCACGCGGGCGCCGTTGGCGCTGCTGGCGGAGGTGGCCGGCGCGAGCTTGACGATCAGGTGGTCGACCGGCGCGTCGAACCGGCTCAGCGTGCTCGGTGCGCTGCTGGTGGGGGTGCCCGTCGAGTTGCCGGAGGAGGTGCTGGTCGAGGTGTTGGTCGCGGCGGCATTGCCTTGCGAGGCCGCCAGCGTGGTGGTGCACATCTGCGAGGTGCTGCTGGAAGCGCCGGTGCCCGAGCTGGACGAGCTGGTGGTGCCGCTGCTGGTGCTGGCCGCGGCGCCCGCCGCCGGGCTGGGCGAATCACCGCCGCCGCCACCGCCGCAGCCGGCAATCACGGACGCGATCAGCGTCATCGACACGACGGAGGCCAGGGTACGGATCTGGCCCGGGCGAAGCTGGGCAGGGTGGAAACGCTCGATCTTCATGGAATCACTCGTTCTTTTATCTCGCAACCGCAATCCCGCGGTCAGGGCGGCTGGT
>NZ_CADFGI010000041.1:0-596 GCF_902833695.1 Paraburkholderia sp. BCC1876
CCCATCGTGACGAGCTTCAGGCCCGGCGGCAGCGTCTGTTCGACCAGCGGCAGCTTCGCCTTCACGCCCGCGATGATGTCGAGCGTCGATGCCGAGCCGTTCTTCAGGATACTCATCAGCACCGCGCGGCGGCCGTCCACGCGCACGATGTTGCCCTGCGGCGGGTAGCCGTCACGCACATGCGCGACGTCACGGATATAAATCGTCGTGCCGTCGACCGACTTGATCGGCAGGTCGTTCAACGCGTCGAGCGAGAGCGGGCTGTTGTTGAGCTTGATGTTGTATTCGAAGCGGCCGATCTTCTGCGTGCCGGCCGGGATGATCTGGTTCTGCTGCGCCAGCGCGTGCGCCACGTCCTGCGCCGACAGCCCCTTCGATTGCAGCGCCTGCGGGTCGAGGTCGATCTGCACCTCGCGGGTCTTGCCGCCATAGGGCGTCGGGATCGCCACGCCGGGCACCGACAGCAGTTGCGGGCGGATGAAGTTCTCCGCGTAGTCCTCCAGCTTCTGCTCGTCCAGCGTGCTGCTGGTCAGCGCGATCTGCAGCACCGGCACGGTCGAGGCGTTGTAGTTGAGGATCTGCGGCGGCGTGGTGCC
>NZ_CADFGI010000042.1:0-567 GCF_902833695.1 Paraburkholderia sp. BCC1876
CCGGCCCCTGGCGCCGCACGGTCACGTTGCAATGCCTCGGCGGTTGCGAGGCCTCAGCGATCCAGCTCGAGATAATGGCGGAAGATCCCCTCCTGATTGAACGCAATGCGCCGATCCGATTCCAGGTAGTTCGCAATCGGCGGGTGCTCGGCAACCCGATCGCGAATCTCCACCAAACCCGCGTATGTCTTCTCCGCACGCGCCATCGCCTTCGGAAACGCATAGCGCAATCCTTCGATTAACTGAAAGATCGACAGATCGACATAACTGAGCTGCCCGCCAACCATGAAGCCGCCCTTGCGCGGGTTCTGCTCGCGCACGCGCGCGAAGTAGCCGAGGAACTTCGGCAGGCGATGGCGGATGAAGTCTTCCGCGCGCATCGCGGCCTCGGCCTTCTGGTCCTCGTAGTAGAGGTTCGAGGCGATCGGATGATGCGTGTCGTGGATCTCGGTGACGAAGTCTGCCACCGTCAGTTGCAATTGATGTGCCCACAGGCGGCCGGCTTCGTCTGTCGGCGAGAGGTGCAGCCTGGGGCCAACGAACAGCAGGATATTCGCGGTCTGGCCG
>NZ_CADFGI010000043.1:0-566 GCF_902833695.1 Paraburkholderia sp. BCC1876
GGCCACCGCGATGGTGATCGCGGCCTGCGGGCTGTTCGCGTCGACCACCAGCAACCCGCTGATGTCCTTCGTCGCGATCTGCTTCGCGGCGATCGGCTTCAAGGCGGCTTCGTCGCTGTTCTGGCCGATCCCGCAAGCTTATCTCGATGCGCGGGTCGCGGCGGGCGTGATCGCGCTGATCAACTCGCTCGGCAATCTCGGCGGCTTCTTCGCGCCGGCCGCCTTCGGCTACCTGCAGCAGCACACGGGCTCGATCAAGGGCGGCCTGTATGGCCTGGCGGCGGCCTCGCTGATCGCGGCCGCGGCGGGCTTCCTGGCGCGCAGCCGGCCTGCCGGCACGAGGCCCGACGGCGGTACGCTGTCGAGCAGCAGCCCGCACTGAAGTACGCGCATCGCGCATGAATGAGGCGGCGGCGCCCACGAGGTGCCGCCGGATTTTGCAAGCTTTCTCCAGCGCCAGATTCGGCGCCTTTTTCAGGTAACGCTCCATGTCCTCGAATTCCATCCAGGCAAACGCCACCCCTGTCGTGACCGAGCTGCGCGTCGTGCCGGTCGCCGGCCGCGAC
>NZ_CADFGI010000044.1:0-558 GCF_902833695.1 Paraburkholderia sp. BCC1876
TCCACCAACAGCAATGTGTCGTCGCTGTCCTCGTCCGTCTCCAGCGGTCTGTCGACGACCAACAGCAACGTCACCTCGCTGTCGTCCGGCCTCAGCTCCACCAATAGCAATGTCTCGTCGCTGTCTTCGTCCGTCTCCAGCGGTCTGTCGACGACCAACAGCAACGTCACCTCGCTGTCGAGCGGTCTGAGTTCCACCAACAGTAATGTCTCGTCGCTGTCTTCGTCCGTCTCTAGCGGCCTGTCGACAACCAACAGCAATGTCACTTCGTTGTCGAGCGACCTTATCTCCATCAACAGCAATGTTTCATCGCTGTCTTCGTCAGTCTCCAGCGGTCTGTCGACGACTAACAGCAACGTCACCTCGCTGTCGAGCGGTCTGAGCTCCACCAACAGCAATGTGTCGTCACTGTCTTCGTCCGTCTCCAGCGGCCTGTCAACGACCAATAGCAACGTCACATCTTTATCGACTTCGGTTTCGACAGGCATCAGCTCCCTTTCAACATCAGCGTCGACAGGTATCAGTTCACTGTCGACCGGCGTCAGCTCGCTCTCCACG
>NZ_CADFGI010000045.1:0-554 GCF_902833695.1 Paraburkholderia sp. BCC1876
CCAGCAGTTCCTCGAAACCACGCAGCCCGCGCTGGCGGCGCTGGCGCGCGCCATCGACCGCGCGCGCATCGCGAAGGACGAGATCGCCGGGCCGCTACGCATCGTCGCGCCGAAATACTCGTTCCTGCCGGTGCTCTGGCCGCTGGTCGACGAATTCTGCCGGCGCCATCCCGGAATCCAGCCCGACGTGACGCTCGACGATCGCATCGGCAACTGGGCGCGGGATCGCATCGATGTCGGCTTCCGCATCGGCACCACGCTGGAGGACGAGCTCACCGCGCGCCGCCTGTTCGCCCTGCAACTGATCGTCTGCGCGGCGCCGGCCTACCTGGCCGCGCACGGCGCGCCGGCTTCGATCGAGCAGCTCGCCTCGCATCGCTGCAGCGTGTTCCGCCATCCCGGCAGCGGCCGCGTGCTGCCCTGGCTGCTGCGGGTCGGCGACGAGGTGATCCGACATGAGCTGCCGCCGATGCTGTCGACCAACGATGCGCAACTGGAAACCGAGGCGGTCCTGTCGGGGCAGGTGATCGGGCGGTTGTCGGGCCTGTCGGCGG
>NZ_CADFGI010000046.1:0-550 GCF_902833695.1 Paraburkholderia sp. BCC1876
CGGTATCGAGCGGACGAGACATATCGGATTCCTCAACGTAGCGAGCAGTGGCGTGAAGGTGGCGGGGCCGGTGCATGGCCGGCCCCTGGAATCGGGAACGGCGGTCAGTCGAGCAGCTCGGGTTCCTGCTCGACCAGCCCCGCGTAGAGGCTTTCGAAGGCCTGCAGCGCGCCGTCGGGCTTGCCGATCTGGCCATGCGTGTGGCGCGCGGTGGCCGCGTCGATCGGCTGGGTGGTGCCGGCCGCTTCGGCGAGCAGGGCGGTATGCGCGACGTTGTCGAGCGCGATGTACCACCAGGCCGCCGCCTCGACCGTCGGGCCGCCGGTCAGGATGCCGTGGTTCTTCAGGATCACGCCCTTGTGCGTGCCGCCCTCGGGCTTGGCCAGCGCCTGCGCGATGCGATCGCCCTCGCTGGTGTCGACCACCATGCCGGTGAAGTCGTCGAACAGCGCGTGGTCCTCGTAGAACACGCAGGCGTCCTGGGTCAGCGGCGCCAGCGGGCGGCCCAGCGTCGACCAGGCCTTGCCGTAGGTCGAGTGCGTGTGGGCGG
>NZ_CADFGI010000047.1:0-545 GCF_902833695.1 Paraburkholderia sp. BCC1876
GCTGGCGCTGATGCCCGGCGGCGTGAGCCTGCTGCGCGCGGCGCGCGCCAAGCCGGTCAAGCCCGGCAAGGAACCCAAGGACGGCGGCAAGAGCGCCGAGGCGAGCAAGAACGGCAAGCCCGCCAAGGGCGCCAAGGATACGAAAGACGCCCGGGACGACGCCGGCCGCTCCGTGCAGGCGCAAGCCGACACCGCCCCGCGCCGCCGCGCCCGCTCGGCCGCCCAGGAAGCGCTGGCCGCCGCGCTCGAGGCCGACCGGATCGCGATCGAGCGTGTCGAGCCGAGCGTCGACGACGGCCGCTTCGCGGCCAAGCGCGTGGTGGGCGAGGCGATGCGCGTGAGCGCCACGCTGATCGTCGACGGCCATGCCCGGCTCGGCGCCGCGGTGGCCTTCCGCGCCGCCCAGGCCCTGGCCAAGGCCTTCGACGGCAGCGACGCGGGCGGCCAGCTCGCCCTGCTGCACGCGCCCGACTCGGCCGCCGCCTATGCCGCGCTGTACCGGCGCAGCGCGCTCACGCGCGACAGCCGCGTCCATCTCGTCGAGG
>NZ_CADFGI010000048.1:0-536 GCF_902833695.1 Paraburkholderia sp. BCC1876
TATGACGGCTTCTTCATGATGTTCCTGCTGAAGAACGGTCGCGAGCCCGGCGAAGCGAACGAGTTCCGCACGCGAATCCAGGAATTCCTGGCCGATTTCGAGCGCGGCGCGAAGAAGCTCAATGCCGGCGCCGACGACGTCTACGCTGCCAAGTTCGCGTTCTGCGCGGCGATCGACGAGGCGGTGCTGTCCTCGCAGTTCAAGGTGCGTGCCGAGTGGGAGCGCCGCCCGCTGCAGCTGGTGCTGTTCGGCGAGCAACTGGCCGGCGATAAGCTCTTCCAGTACCTGGAGGAATGCCGCGCGCACGGCGTGGCGCGCCTGCAGTCGCTGGAGGTGTTCCACATGTGCCTGCTGCTGGGCTTCCAGGGCAAGTACCTGCTCGAGGGACCGGAGAAGCTCGCCTACCTGACCGCGCGGATCGGCGACGAGATCGCCCAGATGAAGGGCAAGCGCGCGCCTTTCGCGCCGCATTGGGCGCTGCCCGACCAGATCGCGCACCGCCTCAAGCGCGAGGTGCCGCTGTGGGCGATCGGCGC
>NZ_CADFGI010000049.1:0-536 GCF_902833695.1 Paraburkholderia sp. BCC1876
GCGGCTTGCCCCCCCCGCGGGGGGGCATACCGGGGCGCGGCCGCTCGCTACAGTCCAGCTCATCCCTTCTACACGGAATGAACCACGCAATGAGCAAACTGATTCAGGACATCGTCCCGCTGGGCGCCGGCCTCGGCGCATTCACGCGCCTCGACTACGGCATGGACGAATGCGACTGGCGCGCCGGCGCCGGCCCCAGCGCGGGCCACGTGATCGGCTGGTGGGAGGGGAAGGTCGGCGCGCTCGACTTCCCGGCCACCGAGGCGGACGAGGCGGTCTGGCTGGTCGAGGGGCGCGTCGCGCTGACCGACCTCGAGGGCAATCGCCAGGAGTTCGCGGCGGGGCAGGGTTATCTGCTGCCGGCCGGTTTCGCGGGCCGCTGGGAAACGCTCGAGGACGCGAAGAAGTTCTACGTGCTGCTCGAGAAGGCCTGAGCCGCGCCGCGCGATGTTTCCGCTCGCCGCCTCGCGTTGCCCGCGTGCTTGCCTCGCGCCCGCGGCACCCCGCATGAACCTCGTTTCGTCGCCGCGTCGCGG
>NZ_CADFGI010000050.1:0-532 GCF_902833695.1 Paraburkholderia sp. BCC1876
CCCGATCCCAAGCCGGCCGTCCAGCCCGCCACGGCGCCCTCCGCCGCTTCGGCGGCCCATCCCGAAACCACCGCGCAGGCCGCGAACCACTGACCGGAGCTCCCCATGTTGCAACGCATTTCGATCAAGCTGCTGTCGGCCGTCGCGCTGCTGGCCATGCTGGCTGCCTGCGCGGGCCCCGTCCAGCGCCCCGACTACACGGCCTTCAAGCGCAGCCAGCCGAAGTCGATCCTGGTGCTGCCGCCCGTCAACAACACCAACGAGGTGACGGCGAGCTTCGGCGTGCTGTCGCGGGTCACCCTGCCGCTGGCGGAGTCGGGCTACTACGTGGTGCCGGTGGGCCCGATGGAGGAGACCTTCAAGTACAACGGCCTGACCACGCCCAACGACATCGCCGAGGTGTCGCCCGCCAAGCTGCGTGAGATCTTCGGCGCCGACTCGGCGCTCTACATGACGGTCACCCGTTACGGCACCACCTACCAGGTGATCGACAGCGTCACCGTCGCCTCGGTGAGCGCCAAGCTTGTCGACC
>NZ_CADFGI010000051.1:0-524 GCF_902833695.1 Paraburkholderia sp. BCC1876
GCCCGCCAGCGCCTCGGACAGCCGCGCGGCATCGATGCCGCTGGCCTGGGCGAGCCCGACCGCCTCGGCGATCGGGGCCACCGTGGCGGTGACGATCGGCTGGTTGCAGAGCTTGGCCGTCTGTCCCGCGCCGGCCTCGCCCAGGTGCGTAAGTCGCGAGGCATAGGCAGCGATCAGCGGACGAACCGCCTCGACCTCGTCGGCCGGGCCGCCCGCCATCACCGCGAGCGTACCGGCCTGCGCGCCCGGCACGCCACCCGAGACCGGCGCGTCGATCCAGGCCACCCCCGCTTGCGCGGCGCGCGCCGCGTAGTCGCGCGTGGCGGCCGGCGGAATCGAGGAATGATCGACGATCCGGCTCAGGCGCCGCCGCTCCGGTTCGCCGGACAGCAGCCCATGCGCGCCGAACACCACTTCGCCGACCGCGGCCGCGTCGAGCACGCACAGCATCACCGTCTCGACCCGCCCGGCCATCTCGCGCGGCGTATCCGCCACGCTTGCGCCCTCTGCCGCCAGCACCTCGG
>NZ_CADFGI010000052.1:0-523 GCF_902833695.1 Paraburkholderia sp. BCC1876
ACCACGGTGGGATTCATGACTGGGGTGAAGTCGTAACAAGGTAGCCGTATCGGAAGGTGCGGCTGGATCACCTCCTTTCTAGAGCTGAACGTGTCGAACGTTGAGCGCTCACGCTTATCGGCTGTAAATTCAGACAGACTCAGGGGTCTGTAGCTCAGTCGGTTAGAGCACCGTCTTGATAAGGCGGGGGTCGATGGTTCGAATCCATCCAGACCCACCACTGTTTCTGCGGTGGCTGTGCTAACCGGTTGAAGGCACCCTGAAGTTCATGTGTGACTGGGGGATTAGCTCAGCTGGGAGAGCACCTGCTTTGCAAGCAGGGGGTCGTCGGTTCGATCCCGTCATCCTCCACCAATCATCAATGCATAGCGTTCTGCGGCAGGTCGGGCAGAGGGTTGTGCATTGGCGATTGAGCCAGTCAGAGTGATACGTGGTTATAGCAACCGCGATATCGGCTGTCGTTCTTTAACAATCAGGAAGAAGTAGTAAAGAGATTCACGAAAGCATATCTAGAGATGGGTGT
>NZ_CADFGI010000053.1:0-520 GCF_902833695.1 Paraburkholderia sp. BCC1876
CCGACACGGTGCCCTACATCACCGTCACCAACCTGGCGCGTGCGCTGCGCGAGCTCAAGGATGCCGGCGTGTGGGTGATCGGCACCGCCGACGACGCCGGCGCGAGCCTCTACGAGACCAAGCTGGACGGCCCGGTCGCGCTGGTGATGGGCGCCGAGGGCGAGGGCATGCGCCGCCTCACGCGCGACACCTGCGACGACGTGATGAACATCCCGATGGCCGGCAGCGTCGAGAGCCTGAACGTCACGGTGGCGCGGCTCGCTCGCGTGGCCGGCGCGCGGGCCGCGTTCGCCTCGCGGGTGCTGGTGTTCGGCTGCGCGGCGGCCTTGCTCGCCGCCTGCGCCTCGCCGACGCTGGTCGATCGCGATGGTTACGTCGCCGATACGAGCCATCCGGCGCGCGGCACCGATTCGCGCGTGCGCTTCCTGGTGCTGCACTACACGGAGTCGGACGACCAGCGCGCGCTGTTCGTGCTGACCCACAACGAGGTCAGCGCGCACTACCTGGTGCCGAGCCATCC
>NZ_CADFGI010000054.1:0-519 GCF_902833695.1 Paraburkholderia sp. BCC1876
TGTGTGCAAGCACGCCGCCCGACGTGCCTTTTTTGCTTGCGCGGCGCCGCGGCTTCAGTCGCGCGGCAGCCAGGCGCCGTGAAAGCCCGCCGGGATCCGCACCGGCAGATGCACGGTCGCCACCGGCTCGGCATCGAGCCGGCGCGCGTCGAGCACCACCACGTCGCTGGTGTCGGTGGCCGCGCGGTACACGCAGGCGAGCACCCAGCCGTCGTCGTCCTCGCTCGATCCCGCGCGCGGCACGAACACCGGTTCGCTGTTCTGGTCGCCGGGCGGCACCGCGTGGCGCATCACCTCGCCTGTGAGGACATCGAGGCGAACGATGCCGCGCATCTCGTCCAGGCCCGGCTGCTCGACCGCGTAGCAATAGCGATAGGCGCGGCCGGTGCGACGCTCGTCGATGCGCGGCAGCTCCAGCGCCAGGTCCGACAGCGCTCCTTCCTCGACCGTGCCGGCGTCGAGATCGAAGCGGTAGCGCCAAGGCGTGCCGACCGGGTTCGGCTCGAAGGCCTGGCCGTC
>NZ_CADFGI010000055.1:0-518 GCF_902833695.1 Paraburkholderia sp. BCC1876
CCCGCGGGAAAACGGTACGGCGAAAAACATAGCCCCGTAAAAGCAAAAAGCGCGCGACGGCCACGAGGAAGGTTGCGCCGTCGCACGAACGGACCGCCCATGAAGGCGCGGCCCGGGTTTTCAAAGCAGTACCGCGACAGCCTTACTGCAGGAGCTTCAGGACCTGCTGCGGCAGCGAGTTCGCTTGCGCGAGCACCGAGATGCCGGCTTGCTGCAGCACTTGCGCACGGCTCAGGTTCGCGGTTTCCTGCGCGAAGTCCGCGCTCTGGATCTGCGACTGGGCCGACGACAGGTTGGTCGAGTTGGCCTGCTGCGTTTGCGCGACGGCCTGCAGACGGTTCTGCGTGGCGCCCAGCGTGGCTTGCAGGTTGTTGATGGTGGACAGCGCGTTGGCGACCGAGAAGATCGTCTGGTTGGCGCCCGTGGCGCTGCTGATCGACAGGTTCGAGACGGTCGGCGGCGCGTTCACGGCGTTGATCTGCGAGATCATCTGGGTTGCCGCGCTGGCTTGTGCCGTC
>NZ_CADFGI010000056.1:0-515 GCF_902833695.1 Paraburkholderia sp. BCC1876
AACGGCGTGGCCAGGTCGTGATAGCCGTTGGCCGACAGCACCTTCAGCTGCGGGTTGAGCTGCAGCGCCGCGAGCAGGTCCGGGATCGTGTCCGGCACCGCCTGGCCCGCGTGGCTGAAGTCCCAGGCGCCGATGATGTCGTTGTTGAGGGTGGCATAGGTCGCGTTCGGCGCCTCGAAGCCGAGCTCGTTCGGCAACTGCGTGGCCAGCGCATTGGTGAAGGGCTGGGTGATCAGGATGTCGGAGGGATCCGAATCCTGCTGCAGGCGCGGGTAGCTGATCGGCAGGATCACGCGGCCGTCGTAACGGCCGATGGTCGAGCCCGGTACCAGGTTGGTGCCGTAGTAGTCGTTGCCGAAGTAGGCGTTCAGCGAGGCGACCGACATGTTGGTCTGCGTCGACCATTGCGACAAGGTGTTGTTGTCGGGGAAGGTCGGGTTCGGCACCAGCGGGCTGCCGGCGAAGAAGAAGGTCGGCGCGTAGGTGGCCAGCTGCGAATACTGCGCGGTCACGAA
>NZ_CADFGI010000057.1:0-511 GCF_902833695.1 Paraburkholderia sp. BCC1876
CGCCAGGAAAGCGACAACGTCGGCACGCGGCTATACCAGGCCACCGCCGATGCGGACAAGGCCGTGGTGGAGGCGGTCGCCAAGGTGGCCGAGGCGCGCAAGCTGCCGCGTGCCCAGGTCGCGCTGGCCTGGGTGGCGCACAAGAGCACGGTGACGGCGCCGATCGTGGGCATCTCGAAGCCGCATCATCTGAGCGACGCGGTGGCCGCTCTCGAGCTGAAGCTGAGCGAGGAGGAGATTGCCACGCTGGAGGCGCCTTACGTGCCGCACCGGGTGGCGGGCTTCACGGCCTGAGGAGGAGGACGGCTCCCGGGCGAGCGCTTCGCTGGCCGCTCGGGAGCCGGAGGTGACGTCAGCGCGAGATCAGGCAGACAGTTCTCCGCGGACGATTTCCGCGCCTGCGCTGAGCGCGTTCAGCTTGCCTCTCGCCACCTGGCGAGACAAGGGTGCCATGCCGCAGTTGGTGCAGGGATAGAGCTTGTCGGCATCCACGAAGCGCAGCGCCTTGCGC
>NZ_CADFGI010000058.1:0-510 GCF_902833695.1 Paraburkholderia sp. BCC1876
CCCGTCCGCCGAGCCGCATGGCGAACCCGAAGCCGGCGACGCCTGGGCGCTTGACCTGTCGAGGCTGTCGGCAGACGGAGCCCATGCCGCTGGTGGCGCGATCGGCCTGGACGCATCGGCGGGCAGCCCGCTGAAGCTGTCGCTCGACGACGTGCTGCAACACGGCGGCAAGGACCTGTTCATGGACGACGGCCGCACGCAACTGATGGTGAAGGGCGGCGCCCACGACACGGTCGATTTGTCCGGCACCTCCGGCGGCGATGGCGATGCCTGGGTCGAGCATGGCGCGGCCACCGTCGACGGCGTGGCCTACACGGTCTACGAAAACAGCGCGCAGAACGCTGAATTGCTGGTCCAGCATGGTGTGACCACGCATCTGATGTAAGCGGAGGCACGACGCCCCGAGCGTTCGAATCGCAAGCCGGTTCGGATGCTCGGGGCGTCTTTTTGCATGGCCTTCTCCTCTGTTTCGTATCCCAGGGCATTCACATGAGCGTGATCAAGCTTTTG
>NZ_CADFGI010000059.1:0-509 GCF_902833695.1 Paraburkholderia sp. BCC1876
TTCGAGGAGCTGTACCACTGCGACCGCATCTACGTGATGAACGAGGGCGAAATCGTCGGCGAGATCTCGGCCGACGAGCTGAGCGAGGCCGAGGTGCTGCGTCTTTCCTTCAAGGCGGCCGCATGAAACGCATTCACTTTCCCGCGTCGCGGCTGCTGTCGGCCCTGACCTTCGTGGTGCTGCTGGCGCTGATCGTCAGGAACCAGCCGATGTCGCTGTCCTACATGGGGTTGACCCTGCTGCTCGGCTCGGCGATCCCGCTGATCTTCGCCACGCTCGCGCAGATGATGTTCATCTCGATCGGCGACCTGGACCTGTCGATCGGCCCCTTCGTGTCGATGAACGCGGCGATCGGCGCGATCGTGCTGCCGTCCTCGCCCTGGCTCGCGATCCTGCTCTACCTGCTGGCGATCGCCGCCTACGCGCTGTGCGGCGCGCTGATCGAGCTGCGCCGGCTGTCGGCGATCGTGGTGACGCTCGGCATGTCCTTCGTCTGGCTCGGCTGCGCG
>NZ_CADFGI010000060.1:0-508 GCF_902833695.1 Paraburkholderia sp. BCC1876
CCAGCAGGCTTATGCCGGCCCGCCCCCGGGCACCTGCTTCGATCGCTACCGCAATGTCTATGTGGCTTGCGGTCCGCAGCCGGCGCCAGGCTATTACCAGCAGCCGGGTTGGTAAGCCGCTGAACGGCACGAGACGGCGCGCGTCCTGCAGGGCGCCGCCGGTCTTCATTCAGTAGCGGGGAATACGCAGCGCCCGCTCCGGGTTTCCGGGGCGGGCGCTGCTTCGTTGGCGGGGCGGTGATCGCCCGTCGAGCAGGCGCCGCCGGATACGAGATCGGCCGGCAAGGCCGGCCGATTCACTGATACATCTGGTTGCAAGTTGCGCGCGCCGACCTCAGTGGCCGTGACCGCCGCCACCGCCGTGGCCACCGCCGCCTCCGCCGCTCCAACCGTTGCCGCCCCGCCCGCCGCCGCCATGCCAGCCACCGCCGCCGCCGTGCCAACCGCCGCCGTTGCCATGCCAGCCGCCGCCATTGCCGCGCCAGCCGTTGCCGCCGTGCCAGCCGCC
>NZ_CADFGI010000061.1:0-507 GCF_902833695.1 Paraburkholderia sp. BCC1876
CACGACGCGGCCGATTACCTGGTCAGCAGCGGCCTGAAAAGTGCCGGCTATGTCTATGTGAACGTCGATGATTGCTGGTCGGAATTGACTCGCGATTCACAAGGGAAATTGAATGGAAATCATGTATCGTTTCCAAGCGGAATGAGCGCGCTCGGCGATTACATCCATTCCAAGGGATTGAAATATGGGATTTACGCGACGCCGGGCCTGCGTACCTGTGCCCAGCTCAACAATCTGCAGAACGAACTCGCCCCCGGCGCGCCCGGCAACGAGGCCAATGGCAATACCGGCAGCCAGGGCCACGAGGCGCTCGACGCGGCCACCTTCGTGCAATGGGGCGTCGACTACCTGAAATACGACTGGTGCACCAAGGGCTCGACCGCGGCGCCGGCCCAGGTGCCGGTATTCGCGAAGATGCGCGACGCGCTGCGCCAGGCGGTGCTCGGCGCTGGCCGCAAGGGCTACCTGTTCTACAGCATCAACCCCGACAGCTTCAACGACTCGAAG
>NZ_CADFGI010000062.1:0-506 GCF_902833695.1 Paraburkholderia sp. BCC1876
CGCGCGCATCGCCAAGGCGCCGCCGATGCAGGGCCCCGAGGACGTGCCGCTGCCGCTGCTGGTGCCGGCCTTCCTGACCAGCGAGCTGAAGACCGGCTTCCAGATCGGCTTCACGATCTTCATCCCGTTCCTGATCATCGACCTGGTGGTGGCGAGCGTGCTGATGTCGATGGGGATGATGATGGTCTCGCCGACCACCATCTCGCTGCCCTTCAAGCTGATGCTGTTCGTGCTGGTGGTGGGCCTGGTGGTGAGCCTGTTCCAGGCCGCCACGCAGATCAACGAGTCGACCCTGTCGTTCATCCCCAAGCTGCTCGCGATCGTGGTGACGATGGTGATCGCCGGCCCCTGGATGCTGTCGACCATGCTCGACTACATGCGCGACATCCTGATGCACGTGGCCACGCTCGGCACCAGCTGAGCGCGTTGGCCGCCCTGCCCGCTCCCTTGGCCATTCCCGCTCCTTCCACGCGCCGATGTTCACCGTCACCTACGCGCAACTGAAC
>NZ_CADFGI010000063.1:0-499 GCF_902833695.1 Paraburkholderia sp. BCC1876
AACGGCGAGATGCGCGCACAGGTCCTTGCCGGGAAACCGCGTCGGGATGTTTTGCCCGGCGGCCGTATCGTGGCTGCTTGCGTGGATCAGGTTCTCGCCGGCCGTATAACCGACTATCCCCTTCGCGCTGACTTCCAGCTGGCTACCTCCCGCCGTCAACCGAATGCCCTGCTTCGCGGTGAGGGTGATCCAGTCCGTCGTGCTGACGATCGCGACCACCTTCCTGGCCAGCAACTCGAGATCGTCGTCCTGCGCCTCGATCCGTACCTGGCCGCTGGCGGCGACCAGCCTCATGCCCATGCGATGGACGAACACCGAGAACCTGTCCGAAACACTCGCCAGGAGCGATTTGCCGGCGGCAACGGCCATCGTGTCGCCGGCCGTTATCGCCACGTGCCGCCCCGCCGCGACATGAGTCGTTCCCGGCGTGGTGACGGCGATGCCGGCGGCGCCCGCCAGCAGCAACTGTGCGTCGTCCAGTTCGGGAAAGTCGCCGTTG
>NZ_CADFGI010000064.1:0-495 GCF_902833695.1 Paraburkholderia sp. BCC1876
GGCCGCGCAAATTCGGACAATCGGGTAAGTGGAATGCGCGGGGCCAGAGCCAGCGACAACGCGGGCAAAGGAACCGAAAAGAGAACGAAGGGAGCCCGCCGGACGCACTCAGCGGCGTTCAAGGCGAAAGTGGCGCTGGCGGCGGTCAGGTGCGAGCGCACGCTGGCCGAACTGGCACAGCGGTTCGATGCGCATCCGAACCGGATCACGGAAGGGAAGCGGCAACTGCAGCAGCGTGCAGCCGATGTGTTCGGTGCAGCAGGCAGGCCCACGAGCGAGCCGCCGGTAGACCTGAAGGCTCTGCACGCGAAGATAGGTCAGTTGACGCTGGGAAATGATTTTTTTGTCCGGAGCGCTTGGCAAGGCCCGAGGCGGATCAGTTGCTGATGCGGCGAATCGACGAACTGCACATGGCGTTTCCGTTCGCCGGGGCACGGACGCAGGCATCGCCTGATGCGCCGGGAGGGCCATGAAGTCGGTCGCGGACATGTGCGC
>NZ_CADFGI010000065.1:0-495 GCF_902833695.1 Paraburkholderia sp. BCC1876
GAAGCCGTAGATCTGGTTGCGCGAGCTGCTGCCGGCCACGCCGCCGAAACTGTAGAGCGCCTCGGCATTGAAGCCGGCCCACGTCGGCGAGCTGTACTTCAGTGCGTTGTTGACGCGAAACGAGCCGTCGAGGTCGTCGAGATCGCCCGGATGCGCGCCGTAGCCGGCCCCCGACAGCGCCCAGTCCTCGCCCGCCTCGAAGATGCCGACCATCTCCGCATTCGGAAGGTACTGGCGCCCCGCCGTCAGCGTGCCCAGGCGCGAGGAGCCCAGGCCCACATAGACCTGGCGGCCGAACAGGTCGCCGTTCTGCCCGAGCGCGCCGGTCGAGCCGTTGAAGCCGCCTTCCAGCACGAACAGCGAAAACAGGCCGCCGCCGAGTTCCTCGCGGCCGCGCAGCCCCCAGCGGCTGCCCGATTCGTTGCCGCTCGTCAGCGCGTACTGGCGGCTGCCGGCCGCGTTGGTGTTGATCGCGATGCCCTGGTCGATGATGCC
>NZ_CADFGI010000066.1:0-493 GCF_902833695.1 Paraburkholderia sp. BCC1876
TGCTTCAGAAATAACCTTGCTTCTTGCGCTGTTCCATCGCGGCCTCGGAGGTCTGGTCGTCCATCCGCGTGGCGCCGCGCTCGGTGATCTCGGTCACCGCGGTCTCGGCGATGATCTTCTCGACGTCGTCGGCATCGCTCTCCACCGGGCAGGTGCAGGAGATGTCGCCGACCGTGCGGAAACGCACCTGGGCGGTTTCGCTGACCTCGCCCTCGCGCATCGGCGTGAGCGGCGTGACCGGCACCAGCAGACCGTTGCGGCGCACGATCTCGCGCTGGTGCGCGTAGTAGATCGAGGGCAGTTCGAGCTGCTCGCGCGCGATGTATTGCCAGACGTCGAGCTCGGTCCAGTTCGAGATCGGGAACACGCGCAGGTGCTCGCCCTTGTGCAGGCGCGCGTTGTAGAGGCTCCAGAGTTCCGGGCGCTGGGCCTTCGGATCCCATTGGCCGAACTCGTCGCGGAACGAGAAGATGCGCTCCTTGGCGCGGGCCTT
>NZ_CADFGI010000067.1:0-492 GCF_902833695.1 Paraburkholderia sp. BCC1876
GCGCTATTCCAGGGCCGGAACGCAATCCGGGAAATGCATGAAAGGATTGGCCTCGATCTTTTGAAAAGGACTGCAAAGACCCCGCTACTCAAGGGATTCGAGGCCATGGAGAAAAACCGGGAAAACCGGAAAAGATTTATGAAAGTCGCTGGGGATTGGCTCGGGGGCTGCTAATCGTCAGAACAATGGATGGACGCAAAGCCGGAAAGCGGAGCGGTTTGGAGGAGGGTCGGCAGACGCCTGTGCCGGGCCGCGTCGGGCACGGTTCGCGGCGCATTCGCGCGACCGATGCGATCATGGCGGGGGCGCGGCGATGCCGGGCAGGGCGCCGCGATGCTTCCGATCGAACCACGCACGACGAGGAACCTTCACCGATGAACGCCAGTTCCCCTTATGGATTGAACCGCTTCAAGGCCGCGCTCGCGGCGCGACGCCGGCAGGTCGGCTTCTGGGTATCGATGGCCGAGCCCTACCTGGCCGAGATCACCGCCA
>NZ_CADFGI010000068.1:0-491 GCF_902833695.1 Paraburkholderia sp. BCC1876
CAAGATCACCAATTTCCAGGCCGGCGACATGCTCAACTTCGTGGCGCAGAACGGCATCAGCAGCGTCTACGATACGTCCACCGGCACGCTGACGCTGAGCACCGGCTCCGGCACGGCGACCATCGCGCAATGGCAGGCCGCGCTCGAATCGGTGACGTTCTCGAGCTCTCTGACCTCGCCCAATCTCTCGACCACCACGCGCACCGTCTCGTTCTCGTTCAACGACGGCACCTTCGTCAGCAACATCGCCACGCGCAACGTGACGGTCACGGCGGTCGACCAGAGCCCGGTGCTGAGCGAAGGCGGCGCGACCAGCACCAGCTATCTCGCCGGCAGTGCCGCCGGGGCATCCGACCATCGACCTGGTCTTCGACGACGTGGGCGAGGAGCAAGGCGCGCTTGCCAGTCACGACTTCACGGACGACGCCACGCCGACCCTGCAGGGCCGGGCCGAGGTGGGCGCCAAGGTGGAGATCTACGATGGTGGCCTG
>NZ_CADFGI010000069.1:0-489 GCF_902833695.1 Paraburkholderia sp. BCC1876
CGAGTGCGACGGGGGACGACGGGGTGCTGGCGTTTTCTGGCATGGACGAGGCTGGAATGGCGTGCGCCGGGGCGCGGCGAGCGGCACGGCGGCCGAGGCGAAAGACCTATTATAAAATCCGTGCTTCGATTTCCCTATTACCGGCGTTCGCTCTTGTGACTCGCCGACTTTTCGCCCTGATTCCCTGCGCCGGCACCGGCAGCCGCTCCGGCTCGGCGCTGCCCAAGCAGTACCGCACGCTCGCCGGTCGCGCGCTGCTGCACTATACGCTGGCCGCCTTCGATGCGCTCAGCGAGTTCGCGCAGACCCTGGTGGTGATCTCTCCCGACGACCCGCACTTCGATGCGCGTCGCTTTTCCGGCCTGCGCTTCGCGGTCAGCCGCTGCGGCGGCGCCTCGCGACAGGCCTCGGTGCTCACCGGGCTGATGCAACTCGTCGAATTCGGCGCGACCGACGCGGACTGGGTGCTGGTGCACGACGCGGCTCGCC
>NZ_CADFGI010000070.1:0-488 GCF_902833695.1 Paraburkholderia sp. BCC1876
CACCATCACGTCGCGGCGATCCCGGACAAAGGCCGTGCCGCCGGGATCACGCCATGAAGGCGGCAAGGCGGCCGAAAGCGGCATATCGGCATCCGTGCCGGAAATCGAGGTTCGACGCGGCGCCACGACACGGGCCAGGAATTCACGCCTGAGCACCTCGTCCGTTTTCGTCACGGTTTGTGCCCCCGCGCCGAATTTTTCGTACCACCAGCCATCGGTGCCGGTGCCGGTGTCGTCGGGGTTGATCCACACCGTGCGCTCCCAGGCGACGTAGCGCGAACCGATCAGCACCTTGTTGCGGACGTCGTTGAGCCGGCCGAACATCGCCATCGCCAGGAACCCGATGACGAACACCAACGCGAGCCCGGCCACCATCTCGACCATCGCCTGGCCGCCCTGCCGGCGCACGATGCTTCGCATTCCACATGTTTTCATCTGGCTTCCCCGCGGCTTGACGCATCGCTCGCGGAAGCACGCATGGCATCCGG
>NZ_CADFGI010000071.1:0-485 GCF_902833695.1 Paraburkholderia sp. BCC1876
GCTCGAAGGGGAGGAGGCAAGCGGATGGCGGGTGACGCGGCAGGCGCCGGCATTGGCCAGGCGGAACTGCGGCACGATCAGCGAATGCAGGTCGAAGGAGAAACCGCGCGCATTGCGCTCGAAGTTCTCGAGCGAGCCGTTCGCGTCGGCCAGGTAGGGGATGCGCGGCGCCTGGGCGGCGTCGATCACGGCGAAGCGCGCCTGGCTGCCGCTCAGGTGCACGTAGGTGCCGCCCGGGCCCGGCGCGTAGCCGGCCACGCCGGTGGCGCCGCGCAGGTCCGGCACCTTGCCGGCCGGCAGGCGCACCGTGCGCAGGCGGCCGGCATCGCGGATCACCCAGGCATCGCCGTCGCGCGCGATGCTCATGTCCAGCGAGTCGAGCACCTCGCGCGCGTAATCGGACGCGAACACCGGCGTGACCGGCTGCGCCAGCACCGCCTTGATGATGGTCTCGAGCGCCTTCATCGAGGCCAGCTTGGTGCCCG
>NZ_CADFGI010000072.1:0-484 GCF_902833695.1 Paraburkholderia sp. BCC1876
GTGTTCCCCGATCTGGCGACGATGCGCGCGCTCGACTGGCGCGAGGACGACAAGTGGCGCTACGGCCTGCACGCCACGCCCACCGCGCTCGAACTGGCGCGCCAACTGGCCGTGATCGAGGGCGGCGCGCACGCGCTGCTGCAGCCCTCGGGGCTGGCGTCGATCATGAACGTCTATTTCGGCATCGTGAAGAGCGGCGACGACGTGCTGGTCCCGCACAACGCCTACAGCCCCAACGCCGATCTCGGCAACTGGCTGGCGCGCGATTTCGGCATCAGCTTGCGCTTCTACGATCCGCTGATCGGCGCCGGCATCGCCGAGCTGATCCGCCCCGAAACCCGCCTGCTGTGGCTGGAGGCGCCGGGCTCGGTGACCATGGAAGTGCCCGACGTGCGGGCCATCGCGGCGGTGGCGCGCGAGCGCGGCGTGATCACCGCGATCGACAACACCTATTCGGCGGGCCTGGCGTTCAAGCCCTTCGAGC
>NZ_CADFGI010000073.1:0-482 GCF_902833695.1 Paraburkholderia sp. BCC1876
ACCCCGACAGCAGCGCCTGCGAGATCAGCGGCAGCGTCACCACGAAGAACACCTTCAGCGGCGTCGCGCCCAGATCGAGCGCCGCCTCCTCCAGCGACTTGTTCATCTCCTTCACGCGCGACTGCACGATGATCGCCACGTACGACACGCACAGCATCACGTGCCCGATCCAGATCGTCACCATCCCGCGCCCCTTCGGCCAGCCGAACATCTGCTCCAGCGCAACGAACAGCAACAACAGCGAGATGCCCTGGATCACTTCCGGAATCACCAGCGGCGCGTTGATCATCCCCGTGTACAGCGTGAAGCCCTTGAAGCGGCCGAAGCGCGCGAGCACGAAACCCGCCCACGTGCCGATCACGACCGACGCGGTGGCCGTCAGCAGGCCGATCTTCAGCGACAGCCACGCGGCGGTCAGCAGCTCGTCGTCGTCCAGCAGCGCGCTGTACCACTTCAGCGAGAAGCCCGACCACACCGTCACC
>NZ_CADFGI010000074.1:0-482 GCF_902833695.1 Paraburkholderia sp. BCC1876
GCCCGCTATCTGCCCGATGGCAACCTGGTGTTCCTTGGGCGCAATGACGAGCAGGTGAAGATCCGGGGTTTCCGGATCGAACCCGGGGAGATCGAGGTCCAGCTTGCGACTCATCCCGAGGTGCGGGAGGCGGTCGTGCTCGCGCGGGTCGATCAACCCGGCGAAGCGCGCCTCGTCGGCTACGTCACGCTGCACGATGGCGCGACAGCCGGCGCCGGACTGCCGGGCGTGCTGCGTGCCCACCTCGAGCGCCGGCTGCCGGACTACATGGTCCCTTCCGCCTTCGTTCACCTCGAGCGCTTGCCGCTCACGCCGAACGGCAAGCTCGACCGCAAGGCGCTGCCTGCGCCGCTGGACGACGCGTTCAGCCTGCAGCAGTACGCCGCGCCGCAAGGTGAGATCGAAACCATGCTGGCCACTCTCTGGCAGGCATTCCTCGGCATTGAACGTGTCGGCCGGCACGACAACTTCTTTGCGCTCGG
>NZ_CADFGI010000075.1:0-481 GCF_902833695.1 Paraburkholderia sp. BCC1876
GAGATCGTCGACAGCGCGTAGGTCATCAGCAACAGGATGATCGCGCTGCCCCAGATCACGCGCAGCGTCGGCGCGGACAGCAGCCAGTTGTCCCAGAACAGCGTGCCTTCGTAGCGGATGTAGTTGTTCGAGATCAGCGACCAGAACGGCTGATAGCACATCAGCGCGGCGACCCAACCGAGCGTGGTCGGCTCGACGGTGCGCACGTGGCTGTCGAGGATGCGGAAGGTGCAGAGATAACCGACCGAGCCGAACAGCAGGTCCATGGTGAAGGCCAGCTCGTACAGGAAGCGGAAGGTCGCCAGCGAGTAGGGCGCACTCTGCAGGGCCGTCAGCGAGGCGGTCAGGTGGTCGGCGTTGCTCGACACGTAGACGAACATCAGCGGCAGGAAGAAGGCCTTCACGCCCCAGCCGGCCAGCATCTCGCGCACGCTCGACCAGTTTTCCGGCTTCTGCCCGCGGAACACGAAGCGCGCCCAGC
>NZ_CADFGI010000076.1:0-478 GCF_902833695.1 Paraburkholderia sp. BCC1876
GCGGCCGGCCCGTGACGCTCGCCGGCGGGCGAGCATGTCGCGAGCGCCGATGAGCGTGGCCGCGCCGCTCAGCCCGCCAGCTTCTGCGCGAGCCGCGCGCGGGCCGTATCGTGGGTGCGCTCGAACTTGAGCGGCGTGACCGTCACATGGCCGGCGCGCAGCGAGGCGGTTTCCGAGTCGGGCGCATCGTCGCGCGGGCCGCGGTTGAGCCGCAGCCAGTGATAGTCGAGCTCGCGCGGATCGGTGCGCGACACCATCTCGGTGCCGAGGTTGGCGCCGCGATTGATGCCCGAGAGCACCAGCTCGGGCGGCGCCTCGCGCATCAGATGGCCGGCCGCGACGGCCACGCAGTCGCCCGGCGTGCCGCGCACGGCGAAGCGGCGCTCGCCCTCGCGATGCACGCGCAGCGGCTCGTGCAGGCTCAGCGAATGCGACGTGCTGCTCTGATATTCGGCCGGTGCCAAGATCTACACTTCGC
>NZ_CADFGI010000077.1:0-477 GCF_902833695.1 Paraburkholderia sp. BCC1876
TGGGGTGACAGAGGCATGATCGATTCAGGCTGATGGCAGAAAGTGCGGCGCGAAACGCGCAGGGTTGAACGGCAAGGCGGCGGGCGCGGCAAGCAGGCCACGCAGATGAAGGAAGACGACTGGATCGAGACGCTCTTCATCGCCAACACGCACGACTACATCCTGTGCTTCTCGAACCGCGGCCGTGTCTACTGGGTCAAGGTCTACGAGGTGCCGCAGGGTTCGCGCAACTCGCGCGGCCGGCCGATCGTCAACATGTTCCCGCTGCAGGACGGCGAGAAGATCAACGTGGTGCTGCCGGTCAAGGAGTTCTCGGCCGACAAGTACGTGTTCATGGGCACCTCGCTCGGCACCGTGAAGAAGACCCCGCCCGAGGCCTCCAGCCGGCCGCTGAAGAAGGGCATCATCGCGGTCGGCCTCGACGAGGGCGCTTTCCTGATCGGCGCCGCGATCACCGACGGCGAGCACAACGTGATG
>NZ_CADFGI010000078.1:0-467 GCF_902833695.1 Paraburkholderia sp. BCC1876
AGGCACGCAGCGGCTCGCATGCCGACGCGGTGAGCGCCTACGCGCGCTGCACGCCGGTGTGGGAGGACGTGATCCGCAATGCCAATATCCTGGTTACCGAGAATCGCAGCTTCGCCGATCAGTCGGCGCAGTCGATCCGCGAATCGGTGTCGAGCACGCAGATCACGCTGGCCACGGTAGTGGCCGTCGAACTGGTGGCCGCGCTGGTGATGGGCTGGCTGCTGTACCGCGCGGTGATGCGGCCGATGGCGGAACTGGTCGGCGTGCACGACGTGATGCGCACCGGCGACCTGACCCGGCGCCTGCAGCTCGGCCGGCGCGACGAGTTCGGCACGCTCGAGACCGGCTTCAACCGCATGGCCGACGAGATCACCTCGCTGGTCGCGCAGGCCCAGCAGTCCTCGCTGCAGGTCTCCACCTCGGTGGCCGAGATTGCCGCCACCTCGCGCGCGCAGCAGGCCACCGCC
>NZ_CADFGI010000079.1:0-464 GCF_902833695.1 Paraburkholderia sp. BCC1876
GCTGGCGGTGGCCAGGAAGCTCGGCCGAGCGCGCGAGGTGGATGCCAACACCGCGCAACTGCGCCGCGACCAGCTCTGGTTCCTGGCCATCTTCGTGGCCAAGATCGGCCTCGGCCTGGTGGTGTTCCAGTACAAGCCGCTGCTCGGCATCGCCTTCCTGGCGGCCTACGCGCTGTATTGCTGGCGCGAGCTGACGGCCGACGGCGACGGCAGCGAACACGGCGATCTCGAGCCCTTGATGCTGCGTCCGCGCTCCGACAATTCGGCGATGGGCTGGGTGGTCCTGCAGACGGTGGGCGCGCTGGTGGTGATCTTCGCCGCCTCGCACCTGTTCGTCGGCCAGATCGAGGCGGTCGGCCCCTGGCTCGGCCTGAGCCCGCAGCTCACGGCGCTGCTGTTCAGCCCGATCGCCACCGAGCTGCCCGAGATCATGAACGCGGTGATCTGGGTGCGGCAGGGCAAGG
>NZ_CADFGI010000080.1:0-463 GCF_902833695.1 Paraburkholderia sp. BCC1876
AAACCGGGCGCCCGACGTGCGCCCGATTTCCGGCATCGCCATGCCGCTCGCCGCCTCGCGCGTCCTCGCCGCCTGCCTGCTCGCCGGCCTGGGCAGCGCCGCCTCGGCCCAGAGCCTGTCCCTTTACGGCGAGCTCGACAGCGGCCTGGCCTATCTCAGCAACGTCGGCGGCCATGCGCAGTACCTTGCCACCTCCGGCCTGATCGACGGCAGCTTCTGGGGCCTGCAGGGCAGCGAGGATCTCGGCGGCGGCGCCAAGGCGCTGTTCCGGCTGGAGCGCGGCTTCACCGTCACCGCCGGCAGCCAGTTGAACGATCACCCGAGCTATGTCGGCCTGAAATCGGATCGACTCGGCACGCTCACGCTCGGCCATCAATACGACCTGATCCACGACTACGCCGCGCCGTTCACGCTGACCGGCGGCACGGGCGGCACCGCCTTCGCCCATCCCTTCGACAACGAC
>NZ_CADFGI010000081.1:0-459 GCF_902833695.1 Paraburkholderia sp. BCC1876
CACCCCCGAGATCGCCGAGACGCGCGGCGTGCCGATGGGCAAGGACTGCATCTCGCCGGCCACCCATTCGGAGTTCTCGACGCCGCGCGGCCTGCTCGAATTCGTCGAGCGGCTGCGCACGCTCTCGGGCGGCAAGCCGACCGGCTTCAAGCTCTGCATCGGCCATCCCTGGGAATTCTTCGGCATCGCCAAGGCGATGCTCGAGACCGGCATCGTGCCCGACTTCATCGTGGTGGACGGCGCCGAGGGCGGCACCGGCGCGGCACCGCTCGAATTCACCGACCACGTGGGCGTGCCCCTGCAGGAAGGCCTGCTGCTGGTGCACAACACCCTGGTGGGGATCGGCCTGCGCGAGCGCGTGAAGATCGGCGCGAGCGGCAAGATCATCACCGCCTTCGACGTGGCGCGCACGCTGGCGATCGGCGCGGACTGGGTGAACTCGGCGCGCGGCTTCATGTT
>NZ_CADFGI010000082.1:0-459 GCF_902833695.1 Paraburkholderia sp. BCC1876
GTGGCGGCGCGCGACCTCGGGCCAGTTGATCACCTGGTAGAAGGCCGCGATGTATTCCGGCCGGCGGTTCTGGTACTTCAGGTAGTAGGCATGCTCCCAGACGTCGCGGCCGAGGATCGACGTATTGCCGTGCATCAGCGGGCTGTCCTGGTTGCCGCTGCTCTCCACCACCAGCTTCTTCTGCGGGGTCACGCTGAGCCAGGCCCAGCCGCTGCCGAAGCGCGTCAGCGCGGCCTTGGTGAAGGCGTCCTTGAACGAATCGAAGCTGCCCAGGTCGGCGTCGATCGCGGTGCCGAGCCGGCCTTGCGGCTGGCCGCCGCCGCCGGGCGTCATCACGCTCCAGAACAGGCTGTGGTTGGCATGGCCGCCGCCGTTGTTGCGCACCGCGCCGCGCACCGCCTCGGGCAGCGATTCGATGCCGGCGACCAGTTCCTCGACCGGCGGGAAGGGCAGGCCCGC
>NZ_CADFGI010000083.1:0-458 GCF_902833695.1 Paraburkholderia sp. BCC1876
GCCCGCGCCGATCGCGATGGTCACGCCGGGCTGGATGTCGGGGTTGCCGGCCTTGCCGATCGACTGGATACGGCCGTCCTTGATGGCGATGTCGGCCTTGACGATGCCCCAGTGATCGAGAATCACCGCATTGGTCACCACCGTGTCGGCCACCTCGGCGGCCCCGCGCTGCGACTGGCCCATGCCGTCGCGGATCACCTTGCCGCCGCCGAACTTCACTTCCTCGCCGTAGATCGTGCAGTCGCGCTCGACCTCGACCAGCAGTTCGGTGTCGGCGAGGCGGATGCGGTCGCCGGTGGTCGGGCCGAACATTTCCGCGTACGCGCGGCGGCTCAAGCGTAGTGTCATGTTGCTGTTCCTGAAGAGCGGGGCGCTTACAGCGGCCCCATCACCTTGCCCTGAAAACCGTAGACGACGCGCTCGCCGGCCAGCGCGACGAGCTCGACGGTGCGCGTCTG
>NZ_CADFGI010000084.1:0-454 GCF_902833695.1 Paraburkholderia sp. BCC1876
CGCGAAATACGGGATCACCTGGGCCGCGTAGAACACGCAGCCCACCCAGGTGTTGCGGCGCCAGCGCGGGGAGAACAGCTCGGCCCAGGCACCGGCGCGGCGCGCGACCAGGGACGGGGACGGCGCGGCCAGCGTGACGTCGGGGCCGAACTTGCGGCGCACGATGGCCAGCGCCTCCTCGCCGCGTCCGCGCTTCATCAGCCACATCGGCGATTCCGGCACCGTCAGGCGGAACGGCAGGATCAGCAGCGCCGGCACGCCGCTGGCGGCGAGCATGATGCGCCAGGCATCCGGGCCGATATCGCGCAGCGCGAAGCCAGCCAGATAGGCGCCCACATAACCGGCCGCCCAGGCCGCCGCGAGGATGCTGAGCAGCCGGCCGCGATAACGACGCGGCGCGTATTCGGTGACGAGCGACTTGCTGACGACGTAGTCGGCGCCGAGGATCAGGCCC
>NZ_CADFGI010000085.1:0-453 GCF_902833695.1 Paraburkholderia sp. BCC1876
ATGTCGACCTCGCTGTACGGCGTGACCTACTGGCTGCCGACCATCGTCAAGTCGTTTGGCGTATCGAGCACCACGAACGGTTTCCTGAGCATGCTGCCCTGGGCGCTGGCCGTCGTGCTGCTGATCTGGCTGCCCCCGAAACTCAAGCGCGCGAAGAGCCTGCTGCGGACCATCGGCATCGTGGCGGTGCTGGGGGCGATCGGCTTCGTGCTGAGCCTCGTGCTGCCGACCACGCCGCTGCGCTTCGTTGCGCTGGTGCTCGGCGGTGCCTGCATCCCCTTGATCTATCCGTGCTTCTGGTCGATGCCGCCGCGGTATTTCACCGGTGCCCGGGCCGCGGCCAGCGTGGCGGCGATCAACTCGATCGGCAATCTCGGCGGTTTCTTCAGCCAGAACCTGATGCCGCTTGCCGGGAAGCTGACGGGCACGGCGTTCGGGCCGATGATCGTGCCG
>NZ_CADFGI010000086.1:0-453 GCF_902833695.1 Paraburkholderia sp. BCC1876
CTTGCTCGGCGTGCGCCTGCTGCACCGGACCACGCGCCGGCTCTCGCTGACGCCCGAGGGCGCCGGTTATTACGAGCATTGCATCCGGATCCTGACGGAGATCTCGGAGGCCGACGCGAGCTTCCAGGTCGGCAACCGCAAGCCGCACGGCGCGCTGCGCGTGCACATGCCGTCGCTGCTGGGGCGGCGCGTGGGGGTGATGAACCGCGTGAGCTGCGCCTCGCCCGCCTACCTGGAGAAGTTCGGCGAGCCGCGCAGTATCGAGGAACTCGAGCAGCACCGCGCGGTGAACTTCGCCTACGCGCTGGGCCGGCCGATGCCGTGGATCTTCCTGATCGACGGCAAGCTGCAGGAGATGCGCATGACCTCGATCGTCACGGTCAACGATTCCGATGCCTACGTGACCTGCGCGCTCGAGGGTTTCGGGCTGATCCAGCCGACCCTGTTCTCGGT
>NZ_CADFGI010000087.1:0-452 GCF_902833695.1 Paraburkholderia sp. BCC1876
GCGCACGCGCGGCTCCGCCCCGCCCAGGCAAAAGCCATGGCTGATCGCCACCCGGCCGCTCATGCCGAGCGCGGCGGTGCGATCGAGGACCAGCCCCAGCGAGGCCGCGCCCATCTCGCCGCGCTCGTGCAGATGCAGGTCGATGCCGCTGCCGTGCCGCTCGGCGAGCCGGAACATCAGGTCGACGGCCGCCACCGGGTCGCCCTCGATCGCGCAGGGATCGAGCCCGCCGACCAGGTCCGCGCCGGCGCCCAGCGCCGCGTCGAGCAGCGCCTCGGTATCGATGTCGACATGGGTGCGCAGCCGCGTGGTGCCGGCCGCCAGGAAGGCGCGCGCCAGGGCCAGCGACTGCCGGCCCGCGTGGTGCCCCTGCTCGGCGCGCCAGCGTCGCTCGAACTCGATGCGATCGACCAGGCGCGGGCCGACCTCGTTGCGGAACCAGGGCAGGCCCC
>NZ_CADFGI010000088.1:0-452 GCF_902833695.1 Paraburkholderia sp. BCC1876
GTACAGTACGCGCCGGTCGACGATCACGGCGAGGCCTCGCAGCCCAGCGCCATCAGCAGCGACCAGCCGGTCGCGCTCGGCACGCTGTCGATCCGCGGCATCGAGCATCGCGACAGCGACGACGACAGCACCTTCGATGTCGCGCTGGCCTATGAACAGAGCATCGACGGCTGGCCCTGCGCGGCCGTCACCGACATCGCCTGGCCGCCCGCCACGGTGGTCACGCGCGCCGCCGATTCGCGCGGCTGGTCGCTGCTCTGGTATCGCGGCACGTTCTCGCAGGTCGAGCGCGCCAAGGGCTTCTCCTTCGACGTCGATTCGATGTCGGCCGACTACGACCAGGCCCACGCGCTGCAGTCATGGCAGGGCACGCTGGCGGTGGACGGCGATGTCGGCGTGGGCAGCGTCACCTTCGCCGGCGATCCGAAGCCGGAGCTGCGCTGGAACCGCCT
>NZ_CADFGI010000089.1:0-451 GCF_902833695.1 Paraburkholderia sp. BCC1876
GCCTCGTCGCGCTGCGCGCCAGGGGTTTCACCGAATTTGAAGGGTTCTGCACCGGACGTTTCCGACCGGGCACTCAAATCATTTAAGTCCGCTATGTTTACCAATTTCATCACCCCGGCTAAAGGGCGGACCGCATTCTACCACTGGTCCGGCACGACTTCAGTTCGGTAAGCAGGCTCGCCTGCGGATTGGCGGCGAGGGTTTCGCCATCGTCGGGGAAACCACCCTGACCATCCCCGCCGGCGCCTTGCCCCATCTCATCCGGCCCGCGTCATCGAAGCGTCACACGCACTGCCGATAATCGTCGACGTAAACGTTTACATCGCGAGTGCCCATGACGTCGACCATCAAGGATGTTGCAGCCTTGTCCGGCTTTTCGATCGCCACGGTCTCGCGTGCGATCAACGCCCCGCACACGGTGGGCCCGGATACGCTCGCGACGATTCGCGCC
>NZ_CADFGI010000090.1:0-448 GCF_902833695.1 Paraburkholderia sp. BCC1876
CAACCGGCTGCCCGCGCTCGCGCGCAAGCCGGCGCCGGTGGAGGTCACCTGGCTCGGCTACCCGGGCACCACCGGGCTGGACGCGATCGACTATCACTTCGCGGACCGCTTCGGCGTGCCGTTCGGCGAGATGGAGCGCCAGTACAGCGAGAAGACCGTCCACCTGCCGGCCGGCGGCACCTTCAAGCCCGCCGAGAACGCGCCGCCCGTCAACCTGCTGCCGGCGCTGCACAACGGCTACGTGACCTTCGGCAGCTTCAACCGCCTGAACAAGCTGCGCCACGACGTGATCGCGGTCTGGGCGCGCATCCTGCACGCCGTGCCGGGCTCGCGGATGCGGATCGGCTCGATCCCGCGCGACGGCGGCGTCGACATGCTGCTCGGCTGGTTCAGCGCCGAAGGCATCAGCCACGACCGCCTCGACCTGCAGCCGCGCGCGCCGGCCGCG
>NZ_CADFGI010000091.1:0-448 GCF_902833695.1 Paraburkholderia sp. BCC1876
GGACGACACGCGCGGCGCGGCGGCATCGTCGACGACGCGGCGCTGGCCGTTGCGCTGCGCAACGGGACGATCGCCGCGGCCGGCCTCGACGTGTATGAGGGCGAGCCGAGCGTGCATCCGGCGCTGCTCGAGGTGCCGAACGTCGTGCTGACGCCGCACATCGCGAGCGCGACCGAAAAGACGCGCCGCGCGATGGCGAACCTCGCCGCCGACAACCTGATCGCCGCGCTCGGCGAAGGGCCGCGGCGGGCAGGACCGCGAGACTGCCGCCAGGATCGATGTGGTATAAGCCGGGATTGATTCCACGCTTACCGGACTGGACCACTATGACGCGAGGCAAGGCCGCGATTCCGCTCGATCTGCCGAGGCCGCCGGGCCTCTCCTCGCGAGGCGGCGCCTCGAAGCAGGATCGCATCGCCGATGCGCTGCGCGAGGCGATCCTGCAGGG
>NZ_CADFGI010000092.1:0-447 GCF_902833695.1 Paraburkholderia sp. BCC1876
CATCGGTGGGCAGGTGCACCACCACCATCACGATCGCGGGAAACGCGGCGGGCAGCGCGCCGAGCAGGACGGCCAGCACTTCGATGCCGCCGGCCGACGCGCCGATCGCGACCGCCTCGTAGGGCGGCCGGGCGGGAGCAGGCAGCGCGCCGGGTGGAGACGAAGCAGGTAGCGACATGGCCGTCAGCGTTTCCGGTAGATGCGTTCACGCCGGCTGAAATCCTCGAAGGCCGGATGCTGGCCCGAGAAACGCAGGCTCTCCTTGATCCCCAGGCCCAGGAAACCTCGCCGCACCAGGGTCCGCTCGAACAGGGCCAGCGCGCGCTCCCGCAGCTCGCGCTCGAAGTAGATCAGCACGTTGCGGCACGACACCAGATGCGCCTCGAGGAACACCTCGTCGGTCGCGAGGCTGTGGTCGGCGAACACCACCCGCTCGCGCAACCGGGA
>NZ_CADFGI010000093.1:0-445 GCF_902833695.1 Paraburkholderia sp. BCC1876
CGCGCGCCAGTCGATCAGCAGGTGCTTGATCAGGAAGGAGGCGACCACCATCCGCACGCGGTTGTGCATCCAGCCCGAGGTCCACAGCTCGCGCATGACGGCGTCGACCAGCGGATAACCGGTGCGGCCGCGGCACCAGGCGGTGAAGCCGGCCTCGTCGTCGCGCCAGGGCATCGCGTCGAAACGCTCGCGGTAGTTGCGCGTCGGCAGTTCGGGGAAGTGGTAGAGCAGGCTGGTGTCGAACTCGCGCCAGCCCAGCTCGCTGACGAATTTCTCGATGTCGGCCGCCACCGCCGCCCCGCCCTCGCGCGCCGCCGCCATCGCCGCGTGCCAGACCTGCCGCGCCGACAACTGGCCGAAGCGCAAGTAGGGCGACAGGCGGCTGGTCGCCGGCCGGTCGGGCCGGTCGCGCGCCTCGCCGTAGCCGCGGATCTTCTTGTCGAGG
>NZ_CADFGI010000094.1:0-445 GCF_902833695.1 Paraburkholderia sp. BCC1876
GGTTGCGCAGGCGCGGGCCGTGGTGGAGGAATGGAAGTACGAGCAGGTCTATCCGTTTCCAGATGAGCCGGGCACCTCGATCGAGCAGATCGAGCGGCAGGTGTTCGACATCGTGGCGGTGCATATCGCCCGCCATCTCCCCGGCTTCGACGCGATCCAGCGCCGCAGCAAGGCGTTCCAGCTTCGCATGTTGAGGCAGGCGATCGAGACCAGCCCCGCGTCGCTGCAGCTCATCCTCGACGAGGTGCTGCGCCTGCCGAAGTCGCAGCGCGACGAGCTCGCCCATCTGCTGCGCGATACCTCGCTGTCGTCGATCATCGGCACGAGCCGGATCGTCGATCTGATGCTGTCGAAGGCGACCCGGTCGCATCGCGCGAATGGCCTGTCGCATCTGATCGTCGAGCTGAAGGCGCCGCAGGTGAAGATCGGCTCGGAGGAGATCACG
>NZ_CADFGI010000095.1:0-445 GCF_902833695.1 Paraburkholderia sp. BCC1876
GACCTGCTCAGGCGCACGCTCGGCCAGTCGATCGACATCGAGACGCTGGTGGCGCCGGGGCTCTGGCACACCATGATCGACCCGCATCAGTTCGAGAACGCCGTGCTCAATCTCGCGGTGAATGCCCGCGAGGCGATGCCCGAAGGCGGGAAGCTGACGCTCGAGCTGGAGAACGAGGCGCTCGACGAGCGTTACGTGGCGGCCGAATCGGACGTGCCGCCGGGGCAGTACGTGATGCTGGCCGTCACCGACAACGGCGTGGGCATGCCCGCCGAGATCCTGGCCCGCGCCTTCGATCCGTTCTTCAGCACCAAGTCGGAAGGCGCCGGCACGGGGCTCGGCCTGAGCATGGCCTATGGCTTCGTCAAGCAGAGCGGCGGCCATATCCGCATCTACAGCGAGGTGGGCTACGGCACCACGGTGAAGGCCTATTTCCCGAGGTCGG
>NZ_CADFGI010000096.1:0-444 GCF_902833695.1 Paraburkholderia sp. BCC1876
CGCATGTCGATAGCCGTTCTCACCACTCCATTCATAAGGAACGACGATGCTGACTCGCTCGATGATTTCCGCGGCCGTGTTCTCGCTGGCCGCCTGCGCCACGGTGCCTTCCGTCGCGCAGAACTCCGCCACCACCCAGGACGCGCAGGACGGCGCCGCCCACGCGGGCGGCACGCGCGCCCCCAAGGTGATAATCATCACCATGTTCGGGCCGGAAGGGCAGGCCTGGACCGATCGGATCGGCCCCTGGACGCCGGTCAAGGTGGAAGGCCTCTCGCCCGATTATCCAAACGTGCAGTGCAACCGCCAGGACGTCTGCGTGGTGACCACCGGCATGGGTTACGCGAACGCGGCGGCCACCATCATGGCGCTGAGCTTCTCGCCGAAGTTCGACCTGCGCCGCACCTACTTCCTGGTCTCGGGCATCGCCGGTGTGGATCCGGC
>NZ_CADFGI010000097.1:0-444 GCF_902833695.1 Paraburkholderia sp. BCC1876
ACGGAAACCTGCCGCCGCTGCCGGTGTGAACGGTCAGCGTTGCTCCGCCCATCACAAAGCGGTGCCACGGATTCCCCGCAGCCGACACGCCTTCGGAGTGAACCGGCAGCGCAAGCGCCAGACGGTAGAAATCCACCACCGCCCGAAAGCGATCGTCTTCGACCGGCACCAGGATGCCCAGACTCGCGATCATGTGCGCCCCTCCGGTCAACGCGATTTTCGATGATACATTGGGACGCTTTGCAACCGTCAACAGACAATCGTGCACGGGAGAAACACATGACCGACGCCTGGGGAACCTTCCCTGCCAGAATGGGCGACCATCAGGCTTTCATCAGCTTCAACCACGACTTTGCGGAAATCGCGGAAGGCGATCCGCGCACGTCGCTGCTCAGCGTGCGCGTCCCCTTTGCGCATCCGACGCCGGAAGGCCTGCCGACCGGC
>NZ_CADFGI010000098.1:0-443 GCF_902833695.1 Paraburkholderia sp. BCC1876
AGCACATGCGAGCCCGCATCCTGCGCAAGGTGATACTCGACATCGCGGACCCGGCGCTGCTGCTGCGCTATCTGTCGGATTAGCGGCAGCCCGTTCGCCGCGCGGCTGGCCCCATGGGTTGACGGGCCGTGCCCCGCTTCGACAAGGCACTTGCCGGCAAGGCCCGGCGAATGCTTCGCATTGCTCATCAGATTCCAAGCCCGAACGCTCAAATCAAATACAGGAGGCTAAAGTGAGTCGTCTCGTCGTGGTATCGAACCGGACATCCGATCCGGACAGTTCGGCCCCGGGAGGCCTGGCCGTCGCGCTCAACGACAGCCTGCAGCAGCGCGGCGGCATCTGGTTCGGCTGGAGCGGCAAGCTCGCCGAGGCCGACAGCGATCCCGGCCGCCAGGAGGTGCAGGTTCGCGAATACGGCAACATGGAACTCGCCACCATCGACC
>NZ_CADFGI010000099.1:0-442 GCF_902833695.1 Paraburkholderia sp. BCC1876
TGGATATGCGCGTATATGCACCATGCGTTGGAGCAATTGGCGGATGCACTCGATGCGGGATCCGGCTCGCTCGATCATCTGCAGGTGGTGCCCGAGGATGAGCGAGCGCTGCTGATCGATACGTTGAACGCGACGGATGCGCCTTACGATCGGAATCAGTATCTGCATGGGCTTTTCGAGGCGCAGGTTCGGCGCACGCCCGAGGCTGCCGCGTTGATTGCCGGTGATGAGCGGCTGTCTTATGCGGAGCTCGATGCGCGCGCGAATCGGTTTGCTCGGTACCTTGTCGATCTGGGCGTTGGTCCCGATGCGCTTGTTGCTGTTTGTCTCGAACGCAGCACGGCAATGGTTGTTTCGCTGCTTGGCATCCTCAAGGCGGGCGGGGCTTATGTGCCGATCGATCCTGCTTATCCAGGGCCGCGCATCGCGCATATCGTTTCCG
>NZ_CADFGI010000100.1:0-441 GCF_902833695.1 Paraburkholderia sp. BCC1876
CGCAGCGCGTCGAAGCGGGAGATCGGGCCGATGCCGGCGTTGTTCACCATCACGTCGAGACGCCCGAAGTGGGTCACCGCATGTGCAACCAGGGCTTCCAGATCGGCGCGCCGGGTCACGTCGGTGACGAGATGGCATGCCCGCCCCACGGCATGGTCGATCTCGGCCGCCAGGCTAGCCAGTTCCACCTCGCGCCGGGATCCACTCTCCGACGTGCTTGCGTTACTCGATGCACGGGCCACTCGTCCGACTCGGCTCGAAGCCTCGGGTGATTGGGCACTCGCGTTTCCCGAACGAGTACGCTTGAAATTTGTCGCCGTCCTGAAGGGAGCATGCTGGATCGAACGCCCCGGCCGCGCCGGCGAGCGTCTGAACGCCGGCGATGTCTGCCTGATCGGTAGCACGGCCTACATCGTCTCCAGCCGTCCAGGCGTGCCGTCC
>NZ_CADFGI010000101.1:0-439 GCF_902833695.1 Paraburkholderia sp. BCC1876
CGGCCGATGGAAATCGATCGCGTCGCCCAGCGCGGCCTCCAGCCCGTCGCAGAGCGCATCGCACTTGTCGCGATAGGCCGCGGCGATCACCGGCAGATGCCGCTCCAGCGCGCCCTCGGCCAGGTACTCGGCGGCGATCGCGTGGGTCCACGGCGAGCTGCACAGGTCGACGGTCTGCTTGGCGATGGTGCAGCGCCGGGCGATCTCGGCCGGCGCGACGGTCCAGCCCACCCGCAGCCCCGGCGCGACGATCTTCGACAGGCTGGCGAAATGCACCACCCAGTCGCGCGAGCGCGGCGCCGGTCGGGTTGGCGAAGGTCGGCACCGTGTAGAGCAGCTTGGGCCGCGCCACGCGCCCCGAATCGAGCAGCTCGGCCAGCGCCTCGACATCCAGCCCCGGGGCGTGGGTCGGCAGCGTGACGATGCGCGCCTGCGCCAG
>NZ_CADFGI010000102.1:0-435 GCF_902833695.1 Paraburkholderia sp. BCC1876
TGTAGTCGTAGGTGGGCGTCGCATCGTTGGGCCGGCCGTTCTTCGCGTTGTCGATCAGCGCGAATTCGCCGATGCCCTCCTCGTGCGCCACCTTGCCGTCCGGCGAGAGCCGGTTCAGCACCGAGCGCAGGCCGGCCTCGATGGCCGGCGCCTTGAGCACCGGCATCAGCATCTGCACCGAGATCAGCGTGTCGCGGCCGAAGTAGGTGTCGTATTGCCAGGAGCCGGCCAGCAGCTTGTCGTTGAAGCTCAGGAACTCGACCACCTCCTGGCTGACCGGATCGGCGCCCACCGAGGCCTCGAACAGATCGTCGTGGCCGATCGCCGAGAGCGGCGTCTCGCCGGTCAGCGCCTCGACGTGCAGGCGCAGCCGCTGGCTGCCGGCCGGCGCCTGCAGCACCAGCTTGCCGTCGGCCGTCGTATTGATGCTGCCGC
>NZ_CADFGI010000103.1:0-435 GCF_902833695.1 Paraburkholderia sp. BCC1876
ACGCCGGGCCCGCATGCCGAGATCGCCGAGGAAGTGCGTCGCATCGCGGCCGCGCGCGGGCTGGCCATCGAGGTGCGGCGCTTCGACGATCCGGCGCGTATCGACGCGGCCCTCGCGGCCGGCCGGCTCGATGCGGCGAGCTTCGAGGACGCGCGCCAGCTCGCGGCCACGCGCCGCGCGCACGGTTACGCGCTGAGCAGCGTCGCGACCACCGTGAGCTTGCCGCTCGCGCTCTATTCGCGACGGCTGCAAGGCCTGAACCAACTGCGCCCCGGCGCGACCGTGGCGATCCCGGCCGACCGGCGCGGCGCTTCGCGCGCGCTGGTGCTGCTGCAGAACGAGAACCTGCTGAGGCTGCGCGAGGCGGCCGGGCTCGATGCCACGCGGCGCGACCTGCTCGGCAACCGGCTCGGGCTGCGCCTGGTCGAGCGGCCC
>NZ_CADFGI010000104.1:0-433 GCF_902833695.1 Paraburkholderia sp. BCC1876
GCACCGTCAGCTCGCCCTTGCCTGCCTCGAACACCCAGGCGCGCCGCGAGGCCAGCACCTCGAAGCTGATGCAGGGGTGATTCGCCAGGTCGGCGGGTTCGGCCGGCGCGCCGTGCGCGGCCAGATAGGCCGGGCTCGCGCAGATCACGCGGCGCACGCTGCCCACGCGGACGGCCATCAGGCTGCTGTCGGGCAGCTCGCCGATCCGCAGCGCCACGTCGATCTGCTCCTCCATCAGGTGGGCGACGCGATCGGTCAGCACCAGGCGCACGTCGATCTCGGGATAGTGGGCGAGGAAGGCCGCCACCGCCGGCACGATGTGCAGGCGCCCGAACACGATCGGCGCGGTGACGATCAGCTCGCCGCGCGGCGCCGCGTATTCGCCGGTGGCGGCGCGCTCGGTTTCCGCGATGTCGTCGAGGATGCGCCGGCA
>NZ_CADFGI010000105.1:0-431 GCF_902833695.1 Paraburkholderia sp. BCC1876
ACCAGCGGCGACTGGCGCAGCAGCAGCACCAGCAGCAGGCAATTCTGGAAAATCCCGTTTACCCACAGCGACTGGCCTGCGCCGCGCACATAGAGCGAGACGCCCACGACGAGACGCTTGCCGCCGTTCGGAAGATCACGGACGGGAATATCGGACATGCAGGTTCTCCCGCGGAAATCGGTCAGGCCAGGAGGCGCTCGACGTAGGCGTCGAGGTTCGCCGGATTATCGATCGACACGCGCTGCAGCAGGGCGTTTGCCTTCGCGCGGTAGCTGTCGAGGTTGGCGTCGTGCTCGCGCCAGGCCTGGTTCAGCACGCGCCCGCCCGTGGCCGAATCGAACTCCGGATAGTAGTAGCCGGCGTCGCCCAGCATCGGCGAATTGTGGATCAGCGGATAAGCGCCGTACAGCACGTCGTAATAGAGGTAGTTC
>NZ_CADFGI010000106.1:0-431 GCF_902833695.1 Paraburkholderia sp. BCC1876
TGCAGTAGCTCGCCACTGCGCGCCGGGTTCGGCATCTCGCCGCGAGTGCGCAGGTCCCGCCGGACCTGGGCTCAGGACGACCGTGACGGTTGCGGGAGCGACTCGAGGCCGGGCCGGGCGAAAAGATAGCCTTGCATCAGGACCACATCCTCGGCCAGCAGGAAGTCCCGTTCCAGGGGCGTCTCCACGCCTTCCGCGATGACGCGGATGCCCAGATCGCGGCAAATCGCCAGGACGCCGCGCACGATGTGCTGACGAACGGGGTCGGCGTCGACGCGGCGCACCAGTTCGATGTCCAGCTTGATCAGGTCGGGCTGGAAGTCGGCCAGTAGCGAAAGCCCGGCGTAGCCTGCGCCGAAGTCGTCGATCGCCGTCTGAAAGCCGAATTGCTTGTATGCCCGGAATATTTCCACCAGGCGCGGGCGATCCGC
>NZ_CADFGI010000107.1:0-431 GCF_902833695.1 Paraburkholderia sp. BCC1876
GCCGCCTCGCGCAGCCCGCTCATGCTGCTCGCCGGCATGGCAGGCGTCGGCCTGCTGGGCACGGCCATGACGCAGGGCCTGATCGCCTGCGCGGCGGCCCTCGCCAGTGAAGGCGAGCGCGGGCAGGTGGTCGGCGCGGCACAAGGCGGCGTCGTGATCGGCCTGCTGCTGGCCCGCTCCGTGGCGGGCCTGCTCACCGATATCGCGGGCTGGCGCGCGGTCTACCTGGGCTCGGGCGGCATCGCGCTGGTGATGCTGGCCGTGCTCTCGGCCCGCCTGCCGCGGCCGACCGCGCCAAGGCCGCGGCTCGGCTACCCGCAGTTGCTGCGATCGATGCTCGACCTGCTGCTGCGCGAGCGTGTGCTCCAGGTACGCGGCACGATCGGCCTGCTGATGTTCGCGGCCTTCAGCATCTTCTGGAGCGGGCTGGT
>NZ_CADFGI010000108.1:0-428 GCF_902833695.1 Paraburkholderia sp. BCC1876
GAATCCGAGGACATGCCTGCCATGCTGGAAGTCACCAAAGCCGTGTTTCCCGTGGCCGGTCTCGGCACGCGCTTCCTGCCGGCCACCAAGGCCAGCCCGAAGGAAATGCTGCCGGTCGTGGACAAGCCGCTGGTTCAATATGCGGTCGAGGAAGCGATCAACGCGGGTATCACGGAGATGATTTTCGTGAGCAGTCGCAGCAAGCGCGCCATCGAGGATCTCTTCGACAGGTCCTACGAAATCGAGGCGGAGCTCGAAGCGCGCGGGAAGGAAAAGCTGCTGTCGCTGGTTCGCAGCATCAAGCCGAGTCATGTCGATTGCTTCTACGTGCGCCAGGCGGAGGCATTAGGACTCGGTCACGCGGTGCTGTGCGCGGAAAAGCTGGTCGGCAACCAACCCTTCGCGGTCATGCTGGCCGACGACCTCCT
>NZ_CADFGI010000109.1:0-427 GCF_902833695.1 Paraburkholderia sp. BCC1876
ACAGGGTCTTGTTGAAGGAGCCGCAATAGATCGCGCGATCGTGCCGGTCGAGCGCCTTCAGCGCCGGCAACGGCGCGGCCTGGTAGCTGAACTCGCCGTCGTAGTCGTCCTCGACGATCCAGGCCTGCTCGCGACGCGCCCAGTCGAGCAGTTCCAGGCGCCGCGAAACCGACATCGTCACGCCCAGCGGCGACTGGTGCGCGGGCGTCACGCAGGCCGCCACGATGCCCGGCAGCGCGGCCAGCCGCTCGACCACCAGCCCCTGCGGATCGACCGGCACCTGCGCGACGGCGGCGCCGTTCAGCGCGGCCAGCCGCTCCGTCATCGGATAGCCGGGATCCTCGATCGCCACGCGCCGCCCACGCACCTCGATCGCCCGCATCACCAGGTCGAGCGAATGGCGGATGCCGGCGGTGATGAACACGTC
>NZ_CADFGI010000110.1:0-427 GCF_902833695.1 Paraburkholderia sp. BCC1876
GCCGATGCGCTGGAACTGCGTGTCCTGGGACTTCGGCTGCATCTCGACCCACTCGATGCCGCCCTTCTCGCCGGCGTCGCGCAGCGTGTAGTTCTTCTCGATGTCGTTGCTGCCGAACAGGATCGCGGCCGGGCTCGCGCCGAGCGCGCCCGAGAGCTTGCGCTCGGTGACCTGGTTCAGGTCCTTGTCGTAGACGTAGAGCGTGTCGCCGTCGGCCTGCAGCAGTTGCTGGTAGGGCTTCTCGTAGGACCAGACGAACCGGCCGGGGCGCGATAACACGAAGGTGTCGCTTGAATTGTCGGTCGGCTTGACGGTCGGCATCGCGCCGCTCGCCCCCTTGGAAGGGGCCTTGACGATCTGCTGGGTGAAGCCGCCCTTGGCGGTCTTGACCTGGGCGATGAAGGCCTTGAGCTGGTCGGTGCCGCCC
>NZ_CADFGI010000111.1:0-426 GCF_902833695.1 Paraburkholderia sp. BCC1876
ACCTGGGCATCAGCGACAACCGCGATATCGCCGACTACCGCGGCTACATGGACCTGGTCGTCAAGTACGGCAGCCCCGACGGCTGGCAACTGTCTACCACGCTGCGCAAGGGCACCCACCACTGGTACGGCAGCGTCGACACCCAACTCTCCTACCCGCTCGCCAAGCTGTTCGGCAATGCCTGGGGTGGTTATGTCTGGATCGGCTATTTCAACGGTTACGGCGAGGACCTGCTCGACTACAACCAGCGCCAGCACTGGATCGCGCGGGTGGGCGTGAGCATCGCGCGCTGATGCTTTACCATTACGCACTGCCGCACCAGCCCGGACCCAACGACGCATCATGAGTTCCAATCTTCACGACAAGCCCGACAGCCCCTGCATCGGCGTCTGCTCGACCCTGTTCGACGATGTCTGCAAGGGCTGC
>NZ_CADFGI010000112.1:0-425 GCF_902833695.1 Paraburkholderia sp. BCC1876
CAAACGCCACGTTCGAGCTGTCGATCAATTACCAGTTCTAGTCCGGCCGCGTCCTCGCGCGTCGGGCGGTTCGATTGGCGAGCGCCGGGCTTCGTGCCCGGCGCCCGCCCGGTGTTTCGACCTGGAGGAGACGATGGAACAGAATCATTCGGAAACCGAAGCAGCCGGCAAGCCGGCGGCGGCCGATCGCAGGCTCACGCCCGAGCGGATCGCCGCGAAGATGCCGACCGGGCTGCCGCCGATCGACCGCGCGCGTTATGCGCTGCTCGAGCACGGCGATCCGGTGCGTCGCGCGGCAAGCCGCATCGCGACGCTCGACAACGCCAACATGGGCGCCTCCGACAGTTGCGTCGACGTCGACGGCAAGAGCTTCGACGCCCATCGCGACGCGCCGCACTGGCGCGATAACGTGATCCATTCGAACG
>NZ_CADFGI010000113.1:0-425 GCF_902833695.1 Paraburkholderia sp. BCC1876
CGCGGCCGTGGAACAGGCGCAGCTTGATGCCGTGGGCACTGAACAGCTCGACCAGGGACAGCTCGGCGCGATACAGCTCCCAGTTCGAGGTCAGGAAGCCGCCGTCCTTGTTGCTGTCCGAGTAGCCGAGCATGACTTCCTGCTCGCCGCCCTGGTGGGCGACCAGCGCCTGCATGCCGGGCAGCGCGAAGTAGTCGCGCATGATCTCGGGCGCGTTCTGCAGGTCGGCGATGGTCTCGAACAGCGGGATCACCATCAGGCCGTGCCGGGCATGGCCGTGCGCGCCGAAGCTGCCTTCCAGCAGGCCGGTTTCCTTCTGCAGCAGCAGCACATCGACCATTTCCGATACCGTTTCCGTGTGCGAGATGATGTAGTTGCGCACCGCGCGCGGGCCGAACTTGGTACGGACCTCGCGGGCCTTCTCG
>NZ_CADFGI010000114.1:0-425 GCF_902833695.1 Paraburkholderia sp. BCC1876
GACCTGCATCGTCTGCCTGGCGGGCTGCCTGGGCGGCTTCCTGCTGCCTATCCTGTTCGGCATGCTGCTCGACCTGCTGCAGGTGCGCACCACCTGCTTCATGTTCCTGTACGGCATCGTCTGGGTCTCGCTGATCCTGATCTACCTGTCCGAGGTGCGCAGGGCGCCGACGGTCGACGCAGCGGCGGCCCGCTGAATCGGACCCGGCCACGCCGCACGCAGGCAGAAAAAAACGCCCGCTCGTGCATCGAGCAGGCGTTTTGCCTTGACGAACCCTCAGCGCCTCAGTGGCGGTCGATCGAGAACCGCCCCGGGCCCGAGACGGCCAGCACCAGCAGGCCGCCCACGATGCTGATGTTCTTGTAGAAATTGATCAGGTTGACGTACTGTTCGGCGCCCGTCATGGTCCAGTAGTGATGGCCGAC
>NZ_CADFGI010000115.1:0-423 GCF_902833695.1 Paraburkholderia sp. BCC1876
GATCGTACTGTCCTGCGCGATCGCCTACGGGCGCGGCGTTCGCACGCCGCCACCCGCGCTGCTGGCGCAGATGATGGTGGTGCGTGTCGGCTGGCTGCCGCTGTTCTCGATCTTCGCGATCGCGCTCACGCTGCTGGTCTGGCTGCTGCTCACGCGCACGCTGTACGGCCGCGCGCTCGCCGCGCTCGGCCAGAACACCAATGCCGCGCGGCTGGCCGGCGTCAGGACCGATTTCCACGTCTGGCTGACCTACGTGATCTGCGGCGCGCTGGCCGGGCTGACCGGCTGCCTGATCGCGACCTTCTCGGGCGGCAATTCGCTGGACCAGGGCAACGAATACCTGCTGCTGACGGTGGCGGTGGTGGTGATCGGCGGCACCTCGGTGTCGGGCGGACGCGCCTCGCTTGGCGGCGTCTGGGGCGC
>NZ_CADFGI010000116.1:0-422 GCF_902833695.1 Paraburkholderia sp. BCC1876
GGCCGGCGGACGCTTCAGGATGCGCGCGACCGTTTCGTCGGCCTTCGCACCCGAATCGACGTAGCTGCCCGTCTTCGCGTCGAGCACCTTGATCGCCTTGCCTTCCTTCTTGTAGAAGCCGGCGCCCGTCTTCTGGCCGAGCGCGCCCTGCTTCACCAGCTCGGCGAGCACGGGCGGGGTTTCATAGACGGGGAAGTACGGATCGTCGGCGAGGTTGTCCTGCATCGTCTTGATCACGTGGGCCATGGTGTCGAGGCCCACCACGTCGGCGGTGCGGAAGGTCGCCGACTTCGCGCGGCCCAGCCGCACGCCGGTCAGGTCGTCCACTTCGTCGAAGCGCAGGCCGAACTTGGCGGCCTGGGTGATCACCGCGAGGATCGAGAAGATGCCGACGCGGTTGGCGATGAAGTTCGGGGTGTCCT
>NZ_CADFGI010000117.1:0-421 GCF_902833695.1 Paraburkholderia sp. BCC1876
CGACTACTACATGGAGCCGACCATCGTGGTCAACGATTCGGCGATCGGCGGCATCGGCGGCGCGATCGGCGGGCTGATCGGCAACGGCGCGATCTAGGCGCTGGCCGGCAGCCTCAAGAGCAAGGCCTCGGTGGTCACGCTCACGCTGTTCGACGTGCGCTCGGCGGTGCAGATCGCGGCGGCCGAGGGCAGCTCGACGGCCACCAACTGGGGCACCGCGCTGGGCGGCTTCGGCGGTGGCGTGGGCGGCGCGCTCGGCGGCTTCTCGTCGACGCCGGAAGGCAAGGCCACCGTGGTCGCCTTCATCGACGCCTGGAACAAGATGGTGGTGGCACTGCGCAGCTACAAGGCGCAGGACGTCAGCGGCGGCCTGGGCCGCGGCGGTACGCTGAAGGTCAACTAAGCAAGCTGCTTCGACGCG
>NZ_CADFGI010000118.1:0-421 GCF_902833695.1 Paraburkholderia sp. BCC1876
GCTCGGCGGCGCGCTGCAATGGCATTTCGCGGCGATGTGGCTGCTGGTGCTCAACGGGCTGGTTTACCTGGCGATCAACCTCGCCAGCGGACGCTTCACGGCGCGCTTCTTCCCGCTGTCGCCCGGCACGGTGTTGCGCGAGCTGTTCGCGGCCCTGCGCGGCAAGCTCTCGCACGCGGACCTGACGCACTACAACGCGGTCCAGAAGCTCGCCTACCTGGTGGTGGTGCTCGACCTGGTCGTGCTGGTGCTGTCGGGGCTCGCGATCTGGAAATCGGTGCAGTTTCCCTTGCTGCGCGAACTGTTCGGCGGCTACGAGGCCGGCAACTTCATCGGGCCGACGCTGTTCGCCGACGTGAAGACCGACATGCGCATCTATAGCGAGGAGATCTTCGGGCCGGTGCTGGCGGTGATCGCGGTC
>NZ_CADFGI010000119.1:0-419 GCF_902833695.1 Paraburkholderia sp. BCC1876
ACGATCTCCAGCGTCGAGCAGCGCACCCAGGTCGCCGAGGCATCGGCCGCCACCGAGAACAGCAGGTCGCCCGAGCGCGCCACGCCCTTCACCGCGTTCGGATGCAGCGGCAGGTCGCGCACGTGCCGCACCTTGTCGCCCTCGATGCGCAGCACGATGCCCTCGCCGGTATAGGCGCCGACGATCGCATGCGTCACCCCCTCGTGCTCGAAGCTGGCCGCGCAGTTGAGCGGCGAGCGGTGCTGGTAGAGCTCGCGCCCGCTGCGCGCGTCGAACAGCTTGCCGAGCTGGCCACCGCTCAACACCACGTCGCCCGCCACCGTCAGGAAGTTGCAGAGGCTGTGCGTGTTCGCATGCTCCACGCCGTCGACGCGCACCACGCCCGCGTCGCCGATGGTCCAGACCTTGCCGTCGATCGC
>NZ_CADFGI010000120.1:0-419 GCF_902833695.1 Paraburkholderia sp. BCC1876
ACTGATCATCATCGACCAGCAGCCGCAAATGGCCTTCGGCGTCCAGTCGATCGACCGCCAGACGCTGAAGAACAACGTCGTCGCGCTGGCCAAGGCCGCCAAGGTCTTCAAGGTGCCCACCACCATCACCACCGTCGAGAGCGAAAGCTTCTCCGGCTACACCTATCCCGAGCTGCTCGACGTGTTCCCGGGCCAGAAGGTGCTCGAACGCACCTCGATGAATTCCTGGGACGACCAGAAGGTGCGCGACGCGCTGGCCGCGAACGGCCGCAAGAAGGTGGTCGTGTCGGGCCTGTGGACCGAGGTCTGCAACACCACCTTCGCGCTGTGCGCGATGCTCGAAGGCGGCTACGAGATCTACATGGTGGCGGACGCATCGGGCGGCACCTCGCAGGATGCGCACGACTACGCGATGCAGC
>NZ_CADFGI010000121.1:0-418 GCF_902833695.1 Paraburkholderia sp. BCC1876
CGACCATTGCGTCTCGCGCACGCCGTCCTTGCGCAGCTTGTCGAGGATCGCCTCGAGCTCGCCGTCGTCGAGCGCGTAGAGCTTCTGCGCCGGCTTCTTGCCGCGCGCGGGCGCGTCGACGCGGAACAGCGGCGGACGCGCCACGAACACGTGGCCGCGCTCGATCAGCTGCGGGAAGTGCTTGAAGAACAGCGTCAGCAGCAGCACCTGGATGTGCGCGCCGTCGACGTCCGCGTCCGACAGGATGCAGATCTTGCCGTAGCGCAGGTTCGACAGGTCGACGTGGTCATCCGGCGCATGCGGATCGACGCCGATCGCCACCGAGATGTCGTGCACCTCGTTGTTGGCGAACAGGCGGTCGCGCTCGGTTTCCCAGGTGTTGAGCACCTTGCCGCGCAGCGGCAGGATCGCCTGGTAT
>NZ_CADFGI010000122.1:0-312 GCF_902833695.1 Paraburkholderia sp. BCC1876
ACCACGGTGGGATTCATGACTGGGGTGAAGTCGTAACAAGGTAGCCGTATCGGAAGGTGCGGCTGGATCACCTCCTTTCTAGAGCTGAACGTGTCGAACGTTGAGCGCTCACGCTTATCGGCTGTGATTCTGAATGGACAATCTTCAGTGCATAGTGTTCTGCGAGCAGGTAATGCGCAGAGTACTTTGCATTGGCGATTGAGCCAGTCAGAGTGATACGTGGTTATAGCAACCGCGATATCGGCTGTCGTTCTTTAACAATCAGGAAGAAGTAGTAAAGAGATTCACGAAAGCATATCTAGAGATGGGTGT
>NZ_CADFGI010000123.1:0-308 GCF_902833695.1 Paraburkholderia sp. BCC1876
GATCGCGAAGGCGGAGATCGTCCGCGCTTCGGTGGCGAGCGCGGCCCGCGCAGCGACAGCGCACCGCGCCGTTTCGAAGGCGCCGGTGATCGTGGCGACCGCGCACCGCGCAAGTTTGAAGGCGCCGGTGACCGTGGCGACCGCCCCCCGCGCAAGTTTGAAGGCGCTGGCGACCGTGGCGAGCGCGCACCGCGCAGCTTCGGCGACCGCCCCCCGCGTCGCGACGACGGCGAACGCCGCCCGTTCAGCGGTGCACGTCCGGGCGCAGACCGTCCGTCCGAAGGCGGCGCACGTGGCGACCGTCCGGT
>NZ_CADFGI010000124.1:0-302 GCF_902833695.1 Paraburkholderia sp. BCC1876
GCGGCCTTCTTGGCAGCGGGAGCAGCCTTCTTCGCAGCAGGCGCAGCCTTCTTGGCAACAGCCTTCTTCGCAGCAGGCGCTGCCTTCTTCGCGGCAGCCTTCTTGGCAGGCGCAGCCTTCTTCGCAGCAGCCTTCTTAGCCGGTGCAGCCTTCTTCGCTGCGGCCTTCTTGGCCGGCGCTGCCTTCTTCGCTGCAACCTTCTTCACTGCGACTTTCTTAACAGCGACTTTCTTCGCCGGAGCAGCCTTCTTAGCCGGCGCAGCCTTCTTTGCTACAACCTTCTTGGCTGCGGGTTTCTTAGC
>NZ_CADFGI010000125.1:0-250 GCF_902833695.1 Paraburkholderia sp. BCC1876
CCGTGAAACGACTCCACGCCGATGATAGTGCGGATTGCCCGTGTGAAAGTAGGTAATCGTCAGGCTCCCTAGCAGAAAGCAGAAACCCCACCCAAAAAGGTGGGGTTTCTGTCGTTTACGGCCGCGGAAAATCGCAGATATACCTGCCGTCAACGCGTAGCGCGGGCAGGTAATCCGTCACATTGTCTCCTGACAGGCTCAAACGGCGTCTCAATCCCCGCCGGTTCGTTACGTGTCCACATCGCTCGCC
>NZ_CADFGI010000126.1:0-245 GCF_902833695.1 Paraburkholderia sp. BCC1876
CGACTTCATCAACCACAGCATCGTGTCGTCGCTCGACGAAGCGGCATCGAACTGGGGCGTGAAGGTGCTGCGCTACGAGATCAAGGACCTGACGCCGCCCAAGGAGATTCTCCACGCCATGCAGGAGCAGATCAATATCGCATCCGGTAGCCGCGAAGCGTCGATCCAGAAGTCCGAAGGCGAGCGGCAGGCGGCGATCAATCAGGCGCAAGGTCAGGCGGCGGCGATTCTGGCGGTGGCCGAGG
>NZ_CADFGI010000127.1:0-241 GCF_902833695.1 Paraburkholderia sp. BCC1876
CTGTGCGGGGCGGCACTCACTTTTCTTTGCCTGCCGCAAAGCAAAGTAAGCAAAAGAAAGCGGCTCACACCGCCAGCTCATAAGCGGGTCCCCCGCGCAGCCACGGTAGTGGTGCATCTGGAATCTGTGCTCTCGCACACTCCGCGTTCGTGACACAGCAGTCATTCTTCCGGTGGCACCGCGCGCGTCGTCAAGGTACTTCATGTACCCGTCGCGGCGAATGAGTGACGCTGATCCGTTC
>NZ_CADFGI010000128.1:0-230 GCF_902833695.1 Paraburkholderia sp. BCC1876
TGCTCCAGTTCCTCGATACGCGCCTCGGCGGTATGTGCGCGTGTCGTCGCCGCGGCGGCGTCCAGCGACCACTTGTCCGCCTCTTCCGACTTCGCCCGCAACGCCTCGTCCAACGTGGCGACCTGTTGCTGCGCGTGGTCGCGTTCCTGCGTGACGCGAGCGATCTCGGCGTCTTTGCCCGACACCACCGCGATCAACTTTTCGCGCGCCTGACGTTCGTCGTCCAGCGT
>NZ_CADFGI010000129.1:0-210 GCF_902833695.1 Paraburkholderia sp. BCC1876
TCAGCTCGCGAATAATCCGCCGGCCGGCACGCCGCCCGAGGTGTCGTCGGCGGCGTCGTACATGCTGCAGAATCCGGATGTCTATCAGCAGATCGAAACGCACGACGTGTCCGGCGCGGACGGCAAGTCCGGCGTGGGCAACTTCCAGTGGGCAGCGCAAGGCGGGCTCGACCAGATGGTGTCCGATGGCACGTCCAAACTGCCTGACAT
>NZ_CADFGI010000130.1:0-207 GCF_902833695.1 Paraburkholderia sp. BCC1876
TAATCTTACGGGGTTTCTCGAACTACTTTCGGCTTAAGCCGGAACAACTTGTGGTGCCCAGGAGAGGACTCGAACCTCCACGGTGTTGCCACCGCTAGGACCTGAACCTAGTGCGTCTACCAATTTCGCCACCTGGGCAGGTGATGAACTGCAAAGAACGCCATTATAGCGACCGATTCAGGCCTGTCAAGCGTTTCTGGGAAGTTT
>NZ_CADFGI010000131.1:0-197 GCF_902833695.1 Paraburkholderia sp. BCC1876
CACACCGCTAGCTCATAAGCGGGTCTCTCGCACAGTTCGGGTAGTGGCTCATCTGGAATCTGTGCTCTCGCACACTCCACGTTGGTGACATAGCAGTCATTCTTCCGGCGGCGCTGCGCGCGCCGGGGCGGTTGTTCACATACTGCAAACTCTGAAGCCGGTGCCTGCCGCCGCGTTAGCGGAGCAACTGATAACCG
>NZ_CADFGI010000132.1:0-182 GCF_902833695.1 Paraburkholderia sp. BCC1876
ACGCAAGCGTGGCCACTATTCCAGCGGACCGTTCCGGCGAGCGCGCAGCGCGAGGCGGGATGAATGACTGCTGTGTCACGAACGCGGAATGCGCGAGAGCCCAGATTCCAGATGAGCCACTACCGTGGCTGTGCGGGAGACCCGCTTAAGAATTAGCGGTGTGAGCCCGCTTTCTTTGCTTA
>NZ_CADFGI010000133.1:0-154 GCF_902833695.1 Paraburkholderia sp. BCC1876
GAGTGGGCGGCACGAATCCGTTGGCGCCGGTGACGGGTGCAATCAACTCGGTGACCGGTGCACTTTCCGGCGCTGCTGGTGGTAATCCGCTCGCGCCAGTAACGGGCGCCATCGGGACTGTCACGGGTGCGTTATCGGGCGCAGCCGGTAGCAA
>NZ_CADFGI010000134.1:0-134 GCF_902833695.1 Paraburkholderia sp. BCC1876
ACTTCGGGTACTTCGGGTACTTCGGGTACTTCGGGTACTTCGGGTACTTCGGGTACTTCGGGTACTTCGGGTACTTCGGGTACTTCGGGTACTTCGGGTACTTCGGGTACTTCGGGTACTTCGGGTACTTCGGG
>NZ_CADFGI010000135.1:0-131 GCF_902833695.1 Paraburkholderia sp. BCC1876
AGCACAAGCACAAGCACAAGCACAAGCACAAGCACAAGCACAAGCACAAGCACAAGCACAAGCACAAGCACAAGCACAAGCACAAGCACAAGCACAAGCACAAGCACAAGCACAAGCACAAGCACAAGCAC
>NZ_CADFGI010000136.1:0-126 GCF_902833695.1 Paraburkholderia sp. BCC1876
CCCCCCCCCCCCCCCCCCCCCCCCCCCCCCCCCCCCCCCCCCCCCCCCCCCCCCCCCCCCCCCCCCCCCCCCCCCCCCCCCCCCCCCCCCCCCCCCCCCCCCCCCCCCCCCCCCCCCCCCCCCCCC